>CAZRUS010000014.1:0-86056 GCA_964603385.1 uncultured Anaerolineales bacterium
TGTCCCCTGTGACCTGGTTATCCACCCATTTACACAATGTTCTTGACACTACCGCCCGCTGGTTTTCTCAGCTTGTTTGAGCATCTGATTAAATGACTCCCCAGAAATATAATCAAGATCCATAGCGACGTACAATTGGGACCGAACCTCCCCAGCCGATGCTCTGGCTTGACCAAGATAGTTAATGAATAATGCTTGGGTTTGACTTTCGAAACCCTCTGCAATATTCGACATCACGCTCACAGCCGCTCTGCAGATTTGATCCCGAAATCCGAAATCTTTTGCAAACCGTCCCTGCCCGGAATGCTGATAAACTTGTTTTGTCAATAACCGGGCTGACTTCCAAGCTTCAATTTGTTCGAATTTAGTAATTGTAGCCATATTTCCCACCTTATTTTTTTAAAAAAAAAAGGATCAACCTTAAACCTTCCAACTTTCTAACTTTCCAATATCACCCCCCTTCCCCCCTTCTCCCCTTCTCCCCTTCACCTCTTCTCCCCTTCACCTATTCTCCTCCTCCCCTCTTCTCCCTTTCTCCTCCTCCCCTCTTCTCCCTTTCTCCTCCTCCCCTCCTCCCCTCTTCGCCCCTTCTCCCATATGGCAATCCTACAGAGAATAGTATAATCTCACCACAGTGTATATGAAGGCAAATCCATGCATTTGACACGCAAAAGCGGCCTCCTGCTCCACCCCACCTCTCTGCCCAGCCCTTACGGGATCGGCGACCTCGGCCCGCAGGCCCACGGCTGGATTGACTTCCTGGCGGAAACCGGCACCGGTCTGTGGCAGGTGCTCCCCCTGGGGCCGACCGGCTACGGGGACTCCCCCTACCAGTGCTTTTCGGCCTTCGCCGGCAATCCCTATCTGATCAGCCCGGAGGCCCTGCTGCAGGAGGGCCTGCTCTCCGGCGATGATCTCCACGGCATTCCGGATTTCCCTGCGGGCGAAGTCGACTACGGCCAGGTCATCCCCTGGAAGCTGGACCTGCTCAACCGGGCTTTTCAAGCCTTCCAGAACAGCTCCTTCCCCGAGCTTCAGGACGACCTGAATGCTTTCCGGGAGCAGCAGGCCCACTGGCTGGAGGATTACGCCCTGTTCATGGCGGTCAAGGAATCCCAGGGCGGCAGCCCCTGGGTGGACTGGCCGGCCCCTCTGCGGGACCGCGTCCCCCGGGCGCTGGAGAAGTTCCAGGGGCAGCACCGCTATCAGGTGGAAAGACAGCTATTCTTCCAGTTTTTGTTCTTCCGGCAGTGGGACCATCTTCGTCAGCATGCTCACCAGCAGGGGCTGCAGATCATCGGCGACATTCCCATTTTCGTCGCTCACGACAGCGCTGACGTCTGGGTCCACCGCGAGCTTTTCTACCTGGATGAGCTGGGGCAGCCCACCGTAGTGGCCGGCGTGCCGCCGGATTACTTCTCGGAAACCGGCCAGCTGTGGGGCAACCCGCTCTACCGCTGGGAGGTTCATCAGCACAGCGGCTACCGCTGGTGGCTGGACCGCCTCCAGGCGGTGCTTTCGCTGGTGGACATCGTCCGCCTGGACCATTTCCGGGGCTTCGCCGGCTACTGGGAGATCCCCGCCGGGGAGGAAACCGCCGTGGAGGGGGAATGGAGGCAGGGGCCCGGGGCGGATTTCTTCCACACTGTACAGGAGGAGCTCGGAGAGCTGCCCATCATCGCCGAGGACCTGGGGGAGATCACACCCGATGTCATAGAGCTGCGGGAGCAGTTCGGACTGCCGGGCATGAAGGTGCTGGTCTTCGCTTTCGGCGGCGGGCCGGAGAACGAGTTCCTGCCCCACCACTACCCGGAAAACTGCGCTGTCTACACCGGCACCCATGACAACGACACCGCGGTGGGCTGGTACCGGCGGGTGGAGGAAGAGGAGCGCTCCTTTGCCCGGCGCTATCTGAACGTCAGCGGGGAGGACATCGCCTGGGATTTAATCCGGGCGGCCTGGGGCTC
This sequence comes from uncultured Anaerolineales bacterium, assembly GCA_964603385.1. GTDB lineage: Bacteria > Chloroflexota > Anaerolineae > Anaerolineales > UBA11858 > B10-G9. The sequence continues at coordinate 1,968 of CAZRUS010000014.1, forward strand.
GGTGGCCGTGCTGGCCGTCGCCCCCCTGCAGGACCTGCTGTCGCTGGATAACAGCGCCCGCATGAACTATCCGGGCAGCGAGCGCGGCAACTGGAGCTGGCGGATGAAAGTGGATGACCTGAATACGGAATTAGGAAACAAACTGGAGAAAGTGAATCACCTCTACAGCAGATCAATTCTGTTGGGTGTGGGGAGATGATCTGGAGGGAAAAAACCTTAACCGCAATACTCAAGGACTTGTTAATTCAAGAATCCAGGAATCGGCATTTTGATTCATGATTACCAATTTTCCCAGCATCTGATCATACCGGATGGATAATTCACCCCCTGCAGTTATACTATAGATCCACAGTCAGTCCAAAAACCTAACCAAAGCTGGGTTTGTGATGCTTCTGTTTCCGCAATGATGAGCTTCAAAATAAATGCCCACCTGGACCTCCATTTTTTCCAGGCTTCAGCAATGCTAGCGCAGCAGACCGGGAACACTTCCCGGTCTGCTAATCTGATCTGTCAGAGTATTTTTTTCTCTGTCGGGAAATACACTGTTAAAAGGAATATTATTCCGGCAGCTAGATAGGCGATCTGATCAACCTCCAGATCTTAGTGAGTTAGGGCAAATTTTTTCCCATCATTCCCATAACTCCCACTTCTTTCCCCCCCTGCTGCCTCACCTCTGTCTCCATCACCCCCCACCCCATATCCCCTTGTTACCCCCCCATTCTTTTATTCCTCTTCCTCCTCATACTCCCATCCCGGTGCAGCATGCTCTAATTGCTCTTTTGAGACCCGATTGGCCTTCTTGCACTTCGGGCAGCGAAAATCAAAGTGGACCAGGTCTTCCTCTTCCACAATATTCAGCGCCTGATGGACGGCATCCCGACCCACGGTAAACGGCGTATTGCAGCTGTAGCAGCGGATTTGCATCAGTTCCTTCCTTTTCTTAGCTTTGTCGTGCCCCCATTTTAACATACCTTCCAGAAGGCCTGCGCCGATCCTTGTAGTGTATAATCTCCCCCATGAGTACTTACTACACTTCCCAGGGGGACGACGGCACCACCATGCTGCTCGGCAAAAACCGGGTGCCCAAGGACCATCCCCGCATCCGGGCTGTGGGGGCGGTCGATGAGGTCTCCGCCGCCCTGGGCTTGGCCCGGGCCCAATCCGGCAGCGAAAGGATCGACCTTCTGATCCAGGCCGTCCAGCGGGACCTTTACCAGCTGATGTCCCAGCTGGTGCTGGAAAGCCCTGATCCGGAGAAATTTCCCGACCTCCCCCCGGCCCGGGTGACCTGGCTGGAGGAGCAGATCGAGCGCTTTGGGGAGGCCGACAGCCGGCATCACAATTTTATTCTCCCCGGTGACAACCTGGCCTCGGCTGCTTTTTCCCTGTCCCGGACGGTCACCCGCCGGGCCGAGCGGGAGGTGGTGGCCCTCAAGCGTCAGGGGCTGCTGCCTTCAGATACAGCCCTGCCCTATCTGAACCGGCTCTCCTCGCTCTGCTATGTGCTCGAGCTCTACCTGGTGGACCACCAACCCACCCTGGCCAAAGAGGACCGATGACCGGCACCTGGATCAATACCGCTGCCATTCTGATCGGCGGAGCACTGGGCCTGCTCATCGGCCGTTTGCTGACCGAAAATCTGCGCCAGACCATCCTGTCCGGCCTGGGATTATTCACCCTGGGCCTGGCTGTGAGCATGTTCCTGGAAACCGGGAACTCGCTGGTCGTGCTGGGCGGGCTGCTGATCGGAGCCTTGATCGGAGAGGGCTTGAATATCGATTCCTTTCTCAACCGCTGGGGCCAGCAGCTGGAGCGTCGTTTCAACGGCAGCACCGGCCAGGAGAGTAAATTTGTGCGCGGTTTTGTGACCAGCTCACTGCTCTTCTGCATCGGCCCCGTAGCTATCCTCGGGGCCATCCAGGACGGCCTGATGGGGGACATTCAGCTGCTGGTGGTGAAATCGGTCATGGACGCCTTCGCCGCTTTTGCCTTTGCCTCCACCCTGGGGGTGGGAACTTTATTCTCTGCCCCGGTGGTGCTGCTCTACCAGGGAAGCTTCACCCTCTTAGCCGCTCAGCTCCAGAAGGTGATGACAGCAGCCATGATCGCCGAGCTGACAGCCACCGGGGGAATCTTGTTGATCGGCCTGGCAATCAGCAGTCTGCTGGAAATCAAAAAAATCCGGGTGGCCAATTTTTTGCCCGCCCTGGGGGTCAGCCCGCTGCTGGTCTGGGTCCTTCACCTGCTGGGATTATCAGTCAGCTGATCAGCGGTTCAGCCGGTACTGATAGACTGGATAGGTCTCCTTACCGCGCTGAAAACCCAGCCGGCGGTACAGCGCCAGCGAAGCCGGATTATCTTCCTGGGTATTGACAGTCACCTCGATCACCCCCTGACGCTGAAAGCGTTTCAGGACATCAACCACCAGCGCACTACCAATGCCCCGCTGCTGATAAGCTGGATCCACCGCCAGGCGGGCCAGATGCCCACCCTGTGTACTGGCCGTGCTGATCTGATAGCCGACGATCATCCCCTCCAGCTCTGCGACAGTGGCTGATGCCGCCGCCCGGTGAGCCCGATGCAGCTGGCTGAGGCTGTGCCGCCAGATGCGGTCAAAGGCAGCCCGGTCAATTTCGTAGACTCGTTGAAAATCATCCCCCCGCATGCGCCGGATCTCCACCGGAGAGTGATTCCGATCGGGCAGGCTCCGGGAGATCTCTGCTGAAAGCACTACCACCCGGGTCCCCGGTTGAAAACCGCTGCTTTCCAGCGGGTGCTGCAGCCAATCTTTGATCAGCAGAGCATTGACTGCTTCAACACGGGTGTACTTCCCCAGCCAGGCATCCGCCGCAGACCACAGCGGCTGCCAGATCGAAAGGATCCGGGGTTCCTCCCGGCAGCTGAACAGCCGCAGCCAGGTGATGCCGTCTTCATCCGGAGGACAGGCCAGCATCCCCTGCAGCTCCCCGTGCTCGAAATACCCCAGGAAAGGCTGCGCTCCCAGCCAGGAGAGGGCATGCTGCCAGCCCAGATGCTGCTGCACCAGCACATCGTCCCCCAGGAAGCGCCGTACCAGCCGTTTTTCGGCCCTGCTCAGCGGTTCAACGGCGGCTGTCGGGAAGGAAAAAGTCATCATCAACTGCCATCATCTTTCGGGCTCAGCTTCCAGAGGGGACAGACAAACTCCGGCTGAAGAGCCGGAGTTCCCTGCCGCATCAAAAACTGTTCAGGTGTTCCTTTATCTGCCGAGCAGCGCTTTGGGAATGCTCAGAATGCCTTTAAGCAGGCGCTGCCGCAGGGTGGGCTGCTGGATCTCCTCCAGCGCTTGCTGCATGACAAACACCGCCCCCAGCGGATCCCGCGCCTTGAGCTTCAGCGAAGAAAGCGACTGAGCGATTTGCATCTGCATCTCATCCTCACCCAGGTCCAGGAAGATCTCTCTGGCTTTGAGGTACATCCTTTCCGCCTGCTGGAATTCTCTCAGCTCCTGATAGGCTGCCGCCTGGTTAGCCAGAGACATGGCCTGCTTCCGCGGGTCGCCAGCCAGCCGGAAAACCCGATCCGTATCCCTGGCCGCCAGCAGTGCTTCCCGGGGCTGGTGGTTCTTCAACAAGGCGACAGACTGGTTGTTTTTCATTTCGGTGGCCAGCAGGGGCTTCCCGCCCAGCTGATAATGATCAGCAGCTTCCGAAAACGCCGCCGCGGCTTCCCCATAGGCTTTTTCGGAGAAATATTCTTTGCCCTGCTTCTGCTGGCTTTTCGCCAGCGCCAGATCGTCCTCAGCAGCCATCATCTATAAAGTGATATCCAAAAGCCCCTCGGCCACATCCCGCAGATCATCTGCTGACATATGGCTCAGCTTCTGGGCGATTTCCAGATAGGGTCGGTTTATCGGTTTGGTGACGAACTCACGCAGGTCGCGGGGTAGATCCACAAAATTGGCCCCGGTTTTTTTGATGTGGGCCCATTCCGCGATGGGACCGGTGTCCACAAAAAAATCCTCTTCATCCAATTTGTATATATCCAGCAGGGCTTCCAGTTCAGCAATCGGAACAGCAAACTTGCCTTTTTCATACGATTTCAGCCGGTAGGTGGTGATCCCCAGCTGGTCGGAGACCTCGGTCATGCTCAGGTCCTGTTCCAATCGGGCTTTGCGCAGCATGGCCCCGATCTTCAAGTTTCGTATCTGCATGCGCTGCTCGATATCCCCCAGGCTGTCCAGTTTATCTTCTTCGGACTTCGCCTGATCACCCCAGAACTGGTCCAAGGGAATATCCAGGAAGTAGGCCAGGACCTCCAGCTCCGGCAGAGAAGGGGATTTTTCACCGTCTTCGTACTTGCTGATGGTTCTGCCGGTGGTGCCCAGAATCTCTCCGCAGGTTTTCATGGATTCTCCTGCCCGGGTGCGGGCATCCCGGAGCAGTACACCCAGTTTTTTGGCTCGAATTTTTACCGCCAGTTCGTAATCCATTTCCAACCTCCTCAGCTGTCAACCAGCGCTGCGGTGTTCAGCACACCTGCCCTTTCCTGCCGGCACCGCCGATGATCTCCTTCCCAGATTGTACGGCGCAGCGGCAAACCGGCCGGCCTCAGCTCCGGGCCGGCACAGGTAATCACAATGGTTTCTGCCTTACTCTGCCAAATTGGGCATGGTATAGCCCATGCCGGTGCGGGTGACGATATGAACGGGATTACTGGGATCCTCCTCCAGTTTGCTCCGCAGTCGGGAGATAGTCACCCAGAGAATTTCTTTATCGTTTTTATATCCATCTCCCCAGACGGAGGAAAGCAGCTCTTCCGTGGAGAGAATCCGTCCTTTATTATGGGAAAACTGAAGCAGCAGACGGTATTCCGTGGCTGAGAGGAGCACCTTTTCCTCCTTCCGGAACACCTCAGCCCGGGCGAAATCGATTTTCAGGTCTCCGTGGTGAAAAACCACCGGCTTGGAGACATCCCGGGAGAACATGGACCGGCGCAGCACTGCCCGCACCCGGGCCAGCAGCTCTGAGGCTGAAAAAGGCTTGACAATATAATCATCGGCGCCGACATTGAGGCCCTGGACCCGGTCGCTTTCGTCCCCCTTGGCGGTCACCATAATGATCGGGACCTGGGAAAAACCGCGGATCCGCCGGCAGGTCTCGAATCCGTCCAGATTGGGCATCATCACATCCAGGAGCACCAGATCAATGTCCTCATTGGAAACGATCTCCACAGCCTGCTCTCCATCGTAGGCTTCCCGGACTTCAAATCCGTCCACAACCAGATTGGCGGAAATCAGCTGAATATAGCGGGGCTCATCGTCAACAACCAGGATGGTTCCTTTTTCCATGATCCCTCCTCCTCTCATTCCTCAGGGCTCTCCGCCTGATGCTCATCCAGCAGCGGCAGAGTGATGGTGAACGCAGCCCCTTCTCCTTCTTCTGATTCTGCTGTGATCTGACCGCGGTGGGCAGCGATGATCTGGCGGCAGATGTACAATCCCAGCCCGCTGCCTCGTTTGGACATCTTGGTTTCCGGGACGCGGTAAAAACGCTGAAAAATCTTTTCCAGATGTTCTCTCCCGATGCCCGGTCCATCGTCCTCAACCACGATCACCGCCTGGGAATCCTCCTCAAACAGCTGAACCAGCACCCGGGAGCCCGGGGCATATTTAGAGGCATTATTGAGCAGGTTATCGAATACCTGACCCAACCGCATGGGATCGGCCCGGACCATCACCTCTTGATTGAGGATTTCCAGCTCTACCCTGATCTCCAGATCGCTTAGTTTTGACCGCTGAACCATATCGCGCAGCAGCACATCCAGCTGTACATTTTGCAGATTCATCTGCAAAGTTCCCGACTGCAGCCGCGAGGAATCCAGCAAATTGTCAATCAGCTCCTGCAGCCGGTCTGCCTCATCATCGATAATCCCCAGGAATTCCCGGTAGGTGGGTACATCCCATTCCGTGTCCTCCCGAAGGAGTGTGGTGGTGTAGCCTTTGATAAATCCCAGCGGGGTGCGCAGGTCATGGGAAACGGTGGCGACAAAATTTTCCTGCATCTTCCACATCCGCTGGCTGCCCTCGACTTTGCGGAGTGTGTTCACCAAATGCTCCCGTTCCAGCAGATGGGCGATATGATCGGTCACGAATTGAAATACATCCCGATCCTGTTCTTCGAAAGGGGGACCACCAAACCGGATTAGAATCATCACCCCCACACTGCGGTTTCCTTGTCGGAGCGGTGCGCCGATGTAAAATCGGTCGTTCAGCCGGTCGATCTCCGGCTGTCCCACCCGCTCTTTCTGCAGGATCAGCTCCCCTTCTTCATAGATCCGGTCGACGACTTCCTCCCCCCAGGCAACATCAGCTTCTTTGGAGCGGCCCCGGCCTACCGAGCGGGCAAAATAGGGCCGGAGATCGCCGTCCTCTTTCAGATAGATGACAAAATTATCAAAAATCAGCAGTTTCCGGGTGATCTCCACCAGGGTGGGAAGGACGACCGCGGCATCTTCCGCCGTGGTCACCAGACGGCTCAAGGCAAAAATAGATTCTTGAAACGCTTCCCCGGATACCGTTCGGTCTCCCATAAGTCACGAGGTGCTGCAGATAGGGTTGATTTTTATCCCAATGCTGTTCAAGGCGGTCTTTTCTGGATGTATTATAACCTTAACAGCCGGATCTCACGGTGATTGCCAGATTTTCTTTCCTTACCCAAATTTCAGCCAGCCGAATTTTTTCCTCAGGCAGTGGTTTATTTTGTTAGCTGGCTGTAAAGTAGCCTGCGTTTACTTCTCTGTGGATTTATGATGTAATTAGAACCAGTTATGAACAGCGCCTACCAGAACGTTAATCCGACCATACTGGTGATTGACGATGATCCTTCGGCCACATCCCTCTTCAAAAAGATCCTGACGCCGAAGGATTATCATGTTATTACCACAAACTCCAGCCAGGAAGGCCTGGAGATCACCGGGCGGGTGATGCTCGATCTGATCATCCTTGATCTGCTCATGCCGGAAATGGACGGCTGGCAGCTGTGCAAAAAAATCCGGGAACTGACCCGCACACCAATCCTCATTATATCAGCAATTGAGTCCTCGGAGATCATTACCAAAACCCTCGACCTGGGGGCAGACGACTACCTGGTCAAACCGGTATCTTCCTTCACCTTGCTGGCCCACGTGCGCAACCTGGTGCGCAGACATCAAACGGAAGAGCTGGCCCTGCCAGAAAATAAATAAACGATTAGCAGATCCACTCTCCAGGGGGAGATGCGAAGCCAGTTCACCCACGATCATCAAAATTTTGGTATAATTTCCCTGGAAAAATAGCGCAGGGGAGAGTCCCGACTAGGGCACCGAAGGGGCAAGTCTGTGGAAGAGACGGAAGCACTTCTGCAGATCAAACTCTCAGGTAAAAGGACCTTGCAATCAACCCCCTCTGGAGAGTCCACGGACACCGAAGGAGCAAAATCTCTCAGGTACCCGGACAGAGGCACACGCCGTTGTTTTGCGTGTGCTTTTTAATAACTGCCGTTCTTTTCCATCCACATTATTTAGTCTGAAAGGAGCTCATCATGAAGGCACCAACTGATTTGAAATATACCGATAATGACGAATGGATCCGTGTGGAAGGCGACAGCGCGTTCATCGGCATCACCGATTATGCCCAGGACCAGCTCTCCGATGTGGTCTTTGTGGAGATCGTCGCCTTTGAGGGGGATGATCTGGACCAGGGCGAAACCTGCGCGGTCGTCGAGTCCGTCAAAGCAGCGGCTGATGTTTACATGCCGGTCAGCGGAAAAATCATCGAGATCAATGACTCTCTGGTGGATACACCGGAGCTGATCAACGAGGATCCCTTTGGGGAAGCCTGGCTGGTGAAAATCGAACTCACGGACCCCGGCGAACTGGACGACCTGATGAACGCGGAAGCCTACAAGAATATGGAACGGGATCACTAACCCCAGACTCACTTTACCGGTATCCAGCATCCCCGTATCCCGGGGATGACCGGCAGATACCTCTCATCAAAGGATGACCCATGTACACTCCCCATACCCAAGCTGATCGGGAGGCGATGTTAAAGGCGATAGGGATCGACCAGGCGGCAGATCTCTTCCACTGCCTTCCCGAAAACGGGAAATACCCCCAGTTAAATCTACCAGACGCCATCACCGAGATGGAAGCGCTGGACGAAATGCAGTATATTGCCGCCGCCAACGAAACCACCCAGGAGCTGATTTCCTTTCTAGGCGCCGGCGCCTACCAGCATTATGTTCCGGCAGCGGTGGATGCCATCCTGCAGCGGGGTGAGTTTTACACCGCGTACACCCCCTACCAGCCCGAGGTTGCCCAGGGCACCCTGCAGGCGATATTCGAATATCAAAGTCTAATGGCTGCGCTGACCGGGATGGATGTCTCCAACGCCTCCCATTACGACGGCGCTACCGCGGTCGCTGAGGCAGTCAATATGGCTTTTCACATCTTCCGCGGCAGGCGCCGGAAGATCATCCTCTCCCCGACCCTCCATCCCCATTACCGGGAAACCGTACACACGTACATGCGGGGAGTCGATCTGGAAGTCGTTGGTGAGGATCTCGACCCCAACGGCACCCCGGAGGACTTGATTCCTCTCATTGATGAAGAGACCGCCCTGGTGATGGTGCAGTACCCGGACTTCTTCGGCCGGATTTTTGAGCTCACCGAACTCTCCGAAGCCGTCCATGAAGCCAAAGCGCTCTTCTCCGTTCACATCAACCCGATTGCCCTGGGCCTGCTCAAGCCGCCCAGTGAATTCAACGCTGATATCGCCACTGGAGAAGGGCAGCCGCTGGGCATTCCCCTGTCCTTTGGAGGTCCCTATCTGGGTTTATTCGCCACCAAGAAAAAGTACGTCCGCAAGATGGCTGGGCGTCTGGCCGGGGAAACCGAGGACACGCACGGCCAGCGGGGATACGTGCTGACCCTGAACACCCGGGAGCAGCACATCCGCCGTGAGCAGGCCACTTCCAACATCTGCACCAATCAGGGATTAATCGCCCTGGCGAGCACTGTTTTCCTCAGCCTGCTGGGGAAAAACGGGCTGCAGAAACTGGCCCGCCTGAACTATCATAAAGCCCATTACGCCGCTGATCAGATCAACACCATCCCCGGTTTTGTTGTTGATCCTGTCCAGCCGTTTTTCAACGAGTTCGTCGTCCAATGCCCCCGTCCGGCGGAGGAAATCAACCAGTTCCTGCTGGATCACGATATCATCGGCGGCTATGAGCTCAGCAAAAGCTATCCGGAGCTGAAGTACGAACTGCTGGTTGCAGTGACTGAAATGAATTCCAGCGCTGAAATTGATTACCTGGTTGAAGTTCTTGAGGAGGCAGCTGATGCCTGAACCAACAATTTTTGAGAAATCTGTACCCGAAAGGATTGGTGTACGTTACCCTGATCCTGATGTCCCCCAGGCTGACCTTCCAGAGGAGTTCCTGCGGAAGGATCTGCCCCTCCCCGAGATGTCCGAAAACGAGGTGGTCCGCCACTTCACCCGGATCTCCCAGCTGAATCACGCCATTGATATCGGTTTCTACCCGCTGGGATCCTGCACCATGAAATACAATCCCAAGATCAATGAGCAAACCGCCCGGTTGCCCGGGTTTTCCCAGATCCATCCTTTCCAACCGGTGGAGACCGTGCAGGGAGCGCTGGGATTGATGTGGGAAACACAGCGCTGGCTGACAGAAATCAGCGGCTTTGACGCGGTTTCCCTGCAGCCCGCCGCCGGGGCTCACGGAGAACTGGTCGGTGTGCTGATCATCAGGGCCTACCACAGCGACCGCGGCGATGACAAGCGCACCAAGATGCTGGTGCCGGATTCCGCCCACGGGACCAATCCTGCCACTTCAGCGATGAGCGGCATGGAAATGGTGGAAATTCCCTCCGATGAGCGCGGCAATGTCGATCTGGAAGCCCTGCAGTCAGAATGCGATGACACCCTGGCAGGGTTGATGATCACCAATCCCAATACGCTGGGTCTCTTTGATGAGAATATCGTCGAAGTCTGCCGGCTGGTCCATGAAGCCGGCGGTCTGGTCTACGGAGACGGCGCCAATATGAACGCGCTGCTGGGCATCTGCCGGCCGGCTGCCTTTGGGATTGATGTCATGCATTTCAACCTTCACAAGACCTTCTCCACGCCGCACGGCGGGGGAGGTCCGGGATCCGGACCTGTCGGCGTCACCGCGGAACTGGCTGCATTCCTGCCCGATCCTGTGGTGGTCAAGACCGCGGAGGGTGATCAGGAAACCCCGCCTTTTTACAACTTCAAGACTCCGGAAAAGACCATCGGCAGGGTGAAATCTTTCCACGGCCACTTCGGCATGGTGGTGCGGGCCTTCACCTACATGCTCACGCTGGGGAAGAATGGCCTCCGTGATGTCTCCACCAGCGCTGTGCTGAATGCCAATTACCTGCAGGCGCTGATCAAAGACGTTTACAAGGTACCCTATGACCGTCTGTGCATGCATGAGTTTGTGGTTGATGCCAGCTGGGAGGACGCTCCCGGTGTCCGGGCCCTGGATGTCTCCAAGCGGTTGATTGACTTCGGCTTCCATCCCCCCACGAACTACTTCCCGCTCATCGTCCATGAAGCCCTGATGATCGAACCCACGGAGACCGAGACCAAAGAGACCCTGGACGCCTTTGCGGATGCCATGCTGCAGATCGCTGAGGAAGCCAAAAACGACCCTGAGAAGCTCCATCAGGCCCCGACCAGAACCAGGTACGGACGCCTGGATGAGGTCAAAGCTGCCAAACAGCTGATCCTCAAAACCGAGCTTCCCGAAGACTACGGAAAATAATCTCCCGCTGGTTTTCCTGCGGGATCCGCCAAGCCCTGACTGTCCGTCAGTCAGGGCTTTTTCATCCCTCATCGAATCCCGCTCTGCCCGCTGGCTCCCGCCTGCCTTGAGAGATCCCTGCCGCCAAGCGGATCAGGAAAAATGATAGAATATCTGTGGATTTTTTCATCTCACAGGGAACGATTGAACTTATGAATGAGCATTCAGATATCCACTATGTAGAACCCCGTTCGGATGTTGAGATCCATCTCAGCACTGGAAAAGTGATCTCCGGACCCCGGGGGGCCGCCCTGGAAAAATTTCTCGTCGTGCTCCAGAACGAGGATCTGCCGCCTGTGGTGGGCGCCGTGGTCAACGGCAAGCTGGTTGAACTCTCCCATCCGGTGACCATGGATGTCGAGGTCCAGCCGGTGACCATGGCAAGCGCAGATGGCATGCGCTTTTACCGCCGCTCCCTGACCTTCCTGCTGGAGACAGCCTTTCATGATATTTTTCCTGATGCCATCCTGACCATTGATCACTCGGTGACCTCCGGCGGGTATTACTGCCAGGTTTACCGCCGCCCTCCGCTGACCCAGGAAGATCTCGAGGTCCTCGAGAAGCGGATGAATCAGCTGGTTGAAAAAGATCTCCCCTTTAAACGCATCAAACTGCCGCTGGATGAAGGCATTCGCTACTTTGAGGAACAGGGCTACCGCAGTAAAGTTCGCTTAATGCACCATCGGAAAAAAGATTACGTCACCCTCTACCAGCTGGGAGAACATCTCGATTACCATCACGGCTATATGGTCCCCTCCACGGGCTATCTGCAATGGTTCAACCTCATCTCCATGGAAGAGGGCTTCATTTTGCGCTTTCCCCGCCGAAAAGCGCCAACGGTGCTGCAGCCGGTGCCGGAGTATCATACCCTGCTGAATATCTTCCAGCGCTATGGAGATTGGCTGCAGCGCCTGGGGATCGACAGCGTGGGTGCACTGAACGATGCCATTGAGGATGACGAAATCCGTAAGATCATCCTGGTTTCCGAAGCACTGCACGAGCAGCACATTGCCGAGCTGGCCGCGCAAATCCAGCAGCGCGCAGAGGAGATCAATGTGATCCTGATTGCCGGGCCCTCCTCCTCCGGGAAGACTACCTTCTCCAAACGCCTGACCATCCAATTATTAGCGCGGGGCATTTCTCCCTTCACCATGGAGATGGATGATTACTTCGTCGACCGGGAGAAGACCCCCTTGGATGAATTCGGGGAGTATAACTTCGAATCCCTGGAGGCGGTCAACCGGGAACGGCTGGCTGAGGACCTGCGTCAGCTGATTGCCGGAGAGCGTGTCCGAGTTCCCCACTTTAATTTCCAGGCCGGGAAAAGCGAGCCGGGAGAGTTCATTCAGCTCCGCCCCGCCCAGATCATCATCCTGGAGGGCATCCACGGTCTCAACCCCGATCTACTGCCCGGCTTTCCTAATAAAGGCACCTTCCGGGTATATGTCTCCGCCCTCACCCAGCTCAACCTGGACCGCCACAACCGGGTCTCAACCACGGACACCCGCCTGATCCGGCGCATCGTCCGCGATGCCAGAGAGCGGGGCTACACCGCGAAAGATACCATTGACCGCTGGGAATCGGTCCGCCGGGGGGAGAAAGATTACATCTTCCCCTTCCAGGGAAACGCCGACGCCATGTTCAACTCGGCTCTGGCGTATGAACTCTCCGCCCTGAAGCCCTTTGCTGAGCCCATCCTCCAGCAGGTGCCCCACAGCACCCCGGCCTGGATTGAGGCCAAGCGGCTGCTGGCCTTCCTGGAGTGGTTTTTACCGCTGGAGCTGAAAATGGTCCCGGACAATTCCATCATCCGGGAATTCCTGGGGGGAAGCAATTTACAGGACTTCGCCCTCTGGGAGCAGTGAGCTCCGGGGGACAGCAGACAGGTCCCGGAGAGACAGGCCCTAAAGAGATAGGTCCCAAAAGGATAGGTCCCGGAGATTTTGAATCTCCGGGACCTTTAGATATTCCCCTCCTGGTGGGCCTCCTGACCAACCCCGTCAGCCCAAATGTCTTTCTCCCTCCCCCGCTCAAGCCGGAGCTGGCGCTCCGGCGGGCTTCCCGACGCGCGGTAGGGAAAATGCCCACGCTGCCTGAACAAGCAGGACTGAAGTCCAATCCCAGGATTTGCCGGGCTTCGGCCTCCGCCGACTAAGCGATCTTAATCTGCCCGCAGCTGGCAATGCCGCCCCGCCAGCGGAACGCGGATGGGATTCCCTTTGCCGGGCCAGGTCCCGGGGAGATAGGTCCCAAAGAGATAGGTCCCGGAGATTCATAATCTCCGGTACCTTTAAATATTCCCCTCCAGTGGGCCTCCTGACCAACCCCGTCAGCCCAGATGCCTTTCCCCCTCTCCCGCTCAAGCCGGAGCGCCAGCTCCGGCGGGCTTCCCGACGCGCGGTATGGGAAATGCCCACGCTGCCTGAACAAGCAGGACTGAAGTCCAATCCCAGGATTTGCCGGGCTTCGGCCTCCGCCGACTAAGCGATCTTAATCTGCCCGCAGCTGGCAATGCCGCCCCGCCAGCGGAACGCGGATGGGATTCCCTTTGCCGGGCCAGGTCCCGGGGAGATAGGTCCCAAAGAGATAGGTCCCGGAGATTCATAATCTCCGGGACCTATAACACCCTCTCGCTGCTGGCGGTGGGGATCTTTTCTTAACCTAAAAACGCGGGAAGCGGCGCAGAATGGTAGCGGTATCCGGCAGAGCAACCCGCTCGCCGTAGCTCAGATCGGACAACTTGGAGCCTTTTCTCTTGCTGACATCCTGGTACACATAAACCAGTGTGCCTTTCTTTGCGTAGCGTTTGAGCACGTAGGCCTGTCCCAGAAAATACCCTTCACTGTCCGTGGCACAGCTGGTGACCTTCCCGATCACCCGTCCCTGTTCGTCCATCACCGGGTCTCCGTAATGCGCTCTGCGGACCCGTTTTTCGCTGAAACGGAAGCGGGCAATCACACTTTCCCGTTCTTCTTCCTGCTGGAGAAAAGCGTCGCGTCCGATAAACCAGGGTTTATTGGTTTTGACATAGGCTGCAAATCCGGCTCCCCCCACACTGATATTCATAGGACCGTTAAGCTCCTGGCCGTACAGGGGAAGTCCTGCTTCTGTGCGCAGGGAATCCCGGGCACCCAGCCCACAGGGCTTGATCCCAAACGGTTTCCCCACGGCAAGAAGCTCGCGGAACAGCGATTCTGCCAGATCGGGATGAACAAAAATTTCAAAGGCGGTGCGCTCCCCGGTATACCCGGACCGGGCGATAACCAGCTCATATTCGCCGCTGGTGACTTCGCAGAGTTCAGCCCAGCGCAGGTGGTTAATCTTGCGGCGGTCATCCTCATTAAAATCCATCGCCATCAAGATCTCACGTGAATTCGGTCCCTGCAGAGCTAAATCCACCCGCTGATCCTGCCCTTCTCCCGGGTCCCGCAGATTGCGAAGGGTCACTCCCCGCCCATAGGCTTTCGCCCAGGGGCGTTGATTGTCAATTTTGACCCTCCCGGCTTTGACTTCATTGAGCCATTTCCAAACCTTCTCCTCATTGGAAGCGTTGACCACCACCAGATATTCCAGATCCGAGCGGCGGTACATCAAGGAATCGTCAATCACATTGGCTTCGGTATCCATAAAATGAGTGTAGGCTGACTCTCCCACTTTCAACGAGGAGATATCATTGCCGGACACGCTGTCCAGAAACGCCATTGCATCCGGCCCTTCCGCCTGGAAGACGCCCATATGGGTGACATCGAACAACCCCGCGGTTTCCCGAACGGCGTTGTGCTCCTCCAGCACGGAGTCATAACGCACCGGCATCTCATACCCAGCAAAGGGAACCATCCTGGCCCCCAGCTCCACATGCAGATCATATAGATTGGTTCGCTTCAAGGGAACATCTTCGGGTTCCACCCATTCAAATTCAGGCAGCGGTTCCCCTTCCTCTCCCGGCTCCATTCCCAGATAAAAGGGCTTCTCCTTACCGTAGGGGTCCCCTTCTTTGAGGGAATCGTATTCCTGGTCGGATTCCCGGACGACCACCGGGCCGGGGACCTTGCGGAGGACATCCTCATCCACGCGCACATAGCCGTCGGAAACCGCCCGCAGCCAGGTCAGCACCAGACCGGAGTGCTCTGCGGGGACCGTGAGCTGGAAGCAGCGCAGATCATCACAGGTGATCATCCCGGGGATGTTTCCTTCCGGGGTATAGAGCAATGTGGGTTCATTCTGGCCGCAGTTCATGCTTTCGATATCGCTGCTGAGGGTGAAATTCAGGAATTCCCGGCTTTTCTCACCGCTGATGATGTAAGAAGAAGTCACCTGTTCCTCATCCACCTCATCATCCAGATAATAGAAGTGGGGATATCCGTGGCTGGCAGGTTGATAATCAATCCCGGCACTTTCAGCCAGATCCCTCACCTTGAGTTTGGATTCCTCCAAGGTTTTAAAGTCGACCTTGGCGCGGAGCTTTTTCCCCTGATAGAAAGGTTCACAGGAGAAGAGGATATCAGCAATTAGATCCGCCAGCTGGCGGGTCTCCTTTTCCCGGAAGCCGCGCTGGGTGATCCAGGGGGTGCCCAACCTCACTCCGGAGGGATTCAGCGCTGATTTATCCCCGGGGATGGTATTGCGGTTGGTGACAATTCCGGCCACATCGAGAATCCTGGCCGCCAGGTCACCGCTCAACCAGGCATTATCCTGGCCGCGAACCGATTTGGTGTCAATATTGGTCAGATGAGTATTGGTTCCCCCAAAGGGAATTCGGAAACCCCGCTCTTCAAGACGATCGGAGAGCACCTGACAGTTGACCATAATCTGCTTCATCAGCTTCTTAAAATCTTCAGTCTGGGCCAGTTTGAATGCCAGCGCCATGGCTCCGAAAACATTGACATGCGGTCCGCCCTGCTCGCCGGGAAATACCGCCCTGTCAATGATCTCAATGACATCCCGATTCGTGCTCATCAGAATCGCCCCGCGGGGGCCCAGCAAGGTTTTGTGCGTGGTGGAAGAGATAATGTCCGCAATGCCGATCGGTGAGGGATATTCCCCGGCGACGATCAACCCGGAAACATGAGAGATATCTGCCAGCAGGTAAGCTCCCACCGAATCGGCGATTTCCCGGAATCTCTCCCAATCCAGCTGCCAGGAGTAGGAGGAAACCCCGGCGATGATCATCTTGGGCTTGTGCTGCAGGGCCAGTTCTTCTACCTCATCATAATCCAGCTTTTCGGTCTCCTGATCCACGGAATAAGAGACAATATTGTAATACTCTCCGGAGCGGTTTACGCGAGATCCATGGGATAAGTGACCGCCGTGCAGCAGGTTCATGCCCATGACGGTATCCCCAATATTCACCAGCCCGTGGTACACCGCGTTGTTAGCTGGACCGCCGGATAGCGGTTGAACATTGACATAGATATCCAGGGCAGTTTTGCCGTTAGCAGCAAACGCTTGAGCAGCCCGCTGGCAGGCAATCCCTTCCAGGATATCGGCATATTCCACCCCTTTATAGTAGCGGTCATCAGAATAACGGCGGTATTCGGTGAGCAGTTTGTCGTAATCGAATAACTCATCCTCTGTCAATCCCCCGGTCAAATCAAAAGAATACCCCTCGGCATAGATATTATGAAAGCCTGACCCCAGAGCATCCCGGACGGCCTGGGGAGAAATGCTTTCACTGGGGATCAGAATCAAGCGCCGGTACTGCCGCTCTTCTTCAATTCTCAGCAGTTCAGCCAACCTGGGATCGATATCAGAGATTTCACCTCGTACTAGATAATCTTTCATCACTTACTCCATAAAAGTTAATATTGAAATAAAAAACCTATCTGTTCCCCAATCTCAAAGCCGGGATCAGCCTCCCTATCATACTAAACTATCATCAATGGGAGATTAATTGTGTATACGATTCCGTCAGGGATTCCGCTTATTCTTTCCTTTCATAAATAGGTAGCCCAGCACCGATACCAGAATGGTAATGCCAGAAATTAGCCAGGTGGAGGAGGGAACCCGGAACCAGCTCCTGATTTTTTTCGGAACCTGGACTCTTTTGAGCAGCCCTTTCTTCTCCCCCCGCTTATGCCGGGCTTCTTTCAGGGTTTCCAGCAGGTACTCGCGGACCTCCCCAATGGTGAAGAATGAGACCAGGCTCCTGAGCATATCATTCTCTTCTGCTGTCACAGTCGGCTTGATCTTCTTGATTTCCCGGTAGGATTCTGCGGTTTGCTGAACGATGATCGTCCAGTCCAGATGAGAGACCCGCTGGCGGGCATTCTCGCACATGGACCGGTATTCTTCCGGCGCTAATCTGCAGATCCGCTCCACCTGGGAGGCAAACTGTTCCGGCTTGGTGTCTTTTGCCAGCCAAACGCCGTTTTCTTCTCCCACCAGCTCGTCAATGGTCTCATTGGACAGGCCGACGACCGGGGTCCCGCTGGCCAGGGCTTCAATGACGACCAAACTCTGCACTTCCATTTTAGAGGCGGATGGGAAAACATGGGTCTCGGCAAGATAGCCAGGGATGTCCTCGTGGGCAACCTGCCCCAAAAAGGCTGCGTTCTGCAAATTGTGCTTGCGGCAGTAGTCTTTGAGTTCCTGGAGATATTCCTCGCTCAGCGGTTTGCCGATAAAGCGAAGATGGTAATTTTCAGGGAGATATTTGAGCACTTTTAACAGATACGCCTGGTTCTTTCTGTCGTTGATGTAGCCGATAAAGGTCAGCTGTTTGTGATCAGATTGTGGATCAGCAAACTTGCCCTGCTGATAGGTAGAAAGCGCTCTGCCGTTCGGAATCTGAAATATTTTCCCTTCATACCCGAATTCCCGGATGGAATTCCGGGCAGACTTATTGAGAGCAATGATGGCATCACAGTTCTGATAAAAGTCTCCCAGCACACGGGTCGTCACCGAGGCGCTGAAGGAGTTCTTCAACCACCTCACGTTGAGCGCGTCCGCCGTCCCAAAGTCGAGGGCTTTGCTGGGTAGAACATGGGCTGTATGAACGAAGGGAACCAGATTCATCCGGGCCCATACCTGGCCAACCAGGCCGACCAGGGCCGGGTCGTGGGCATGGACAATTTCCGGTTGGAAGTCGTCCAGGAAATCAAACACTTCTCCAACCGTCCGGGCGGAGAGCACAGGCATTTTGAAGTCATCATCTCCTGCGCTTCGGATTCCGAATATCAGCAGATGGTCGTCTTCCACGGTCAGTCCGGTCTCATCCGCAGGGCAGATCATGACCACCTGGTGTTCTTGAGCGAAATAATCCGCCAGCTCATGAGCCACCCGCCCGGCGCCTCCCCCCATCCCTCGTCTGAATAATGAAGTAAAAGCTACTCTCATCTTTGTCCTACACCTGACTCGATCAGGAACCATCCCGCTGCGGGAAATCAAACCTCTCGAAAACCGGCGCAAACCGCACCCGGAGCTCTTCTGCGCTCAGACCCAAACCCTTCAGGGAGTACTCATGCTGGCTTTCGTGGTCTCTGGCTTTCTGGGTTTCCTCAACCAGGATCTGCTGATATGCAGGGCTGACTTCAAAACCAAAACGGCTGTAAATCTTCTTGACCGTATTTTCGGCGTTAGCAACCATTTCATCAAAATTGACTATCAGCGCCTGATCTTCCGGAAGCCCCTCTAGAATCTCCAGAGGATAATTGTACCAATATTCCGAGGACTCAAGAATAAATTCCCGGCTGGCATAATCGTTCAGCGGCCTCCCCAGCATCTGCCACTCCCGCTCTTTCAGACTGAGATGAGAGGGCACAGCATCCAGCGGATTGCGAACCAGATAGATAAATTTGGCATCAGGGAAACGGTCCAGCAGGGTCTTGATCATGGGAGAGAAGTTGGGATTTTTGGCCATGTAGTGTTTCTGGATTCCCCGGTGAAAAGTGATGTGACGCTGGAGGCAGGCTTGATAAAAATCCATCATTCTCTGCTTTTCCCCTGCAGGCATGCGCTGGTCGTAGTAGACAAAAGACAGCGCTTCCTCAACCATGGCTGCAAATGACCACACTTTCATGGCGGTGAAGATGTGAATGAACAGATATTCATCTTCCTCCGGGGCCCGCAGGGCCAGACGATGAATGACATTTCCCTCTGCCCAGAGACGTTCCAGCCGTTTGATACGCTTGGTGACCGACATCCCCACCCCGCGGGCAACTTTCACCCCTCCCCGGATGATCTTCCGCATGGTCAGCGAGGGCGCAGCGAAGATTTCCCATGTTTTCATGGAGAAGAAATTATCCACATCTTTGGCCAGCAGACGCTGCAGAAAAGTCGTACCGCTGCGGGGATTCCCGATGATAAAAACCGGCTGTTGGACCTCTATCTCCCGGTATTCCGGAAAAAGGAGCTCATCCAACAGCAGCCCCATCCAGGTGACCAGCTCCACTGGAAGGTAAATTGCCAGGGAGAGCAGCAACACACCCAACCGTTTCGCCGTCAGCCGGTAGTGAGTTCCCCGGTTCTTGAGAAAGGATTTGTAGAGAAACCGACCAAACGCTTTTCCGTTAAATTGGCTCACAGATATCTATCTAACCCATTTTGATACAGCTGCATACTGGGCTTGTATTCTATTTCACTCAGATTTTCCCCAGACTCCTGAGCACCCTTTCCGGCGTCAGCGGAAATTCGTCCACCCACACACCGGTGGCATCATGCAGGGCCGCGGTGACTGCTGGAGCAAAGGGAATATATGGCATTTCAGCCATCCCCAGAGCACCCCAGGGGCCTTCCGGATCCGGTTCCTCCATGATGATGGTTTCAATTTTCTTGGGAATATCCTCGATGGTGGGGATTAAGTAAGTGGAGAATTTGTCAGTCTGGACCAGTCCGCCTTCCTGAACAAAGTTTTCCGTTATGGCGTATCCCAATGCCTGGACTACCCCACCCTCCACCTGGCCGACCACCTGATCGGGGTTGATGGCTTTGCCGACATCATGGACCGAGTACACTTTTTCGATTGAGACCGCACCGGTTTCAGTATCGACTTCCAGCTCCACCGCCTGAGCCACATAACCGTAAGCCAGATTCGGTTTCGATTTTCCGGTTTCCGGATCGAAGTTTGATGTGGGAGGGGCCAAGTACTGATAGGTGGCCACCGCCGGCCGCTCCTCATCACGCCATTGATCCAGCGCTTTCTTGGCTGCGCCGTAGACCGCGTTTCCGGCCATGAAAGTCATCCGGGATGCGGAAACACTGCCGGAATCATCAGTCAAAGTCGTATCTGCAGTTACCAGCTGAACTTTTTCAACCGGCACCCCAACACCTTCCGCTGCCATCTGAATTATGGCCGTATGGGCCCCCTGTCCTACCTCGGAAGCAGCATGGTGGACAACTACTTTCTCAATATCAGCTCCGCCGTGGATCTCAACCGTCGCCCAGGAATTCTCCTGATACCCCAGGGAAAAGCCAATATTCTTCAAACCGCAGGTAAAACCCACCCCCCTGAGGCGGTTTGGCCGGTCGGATTCACCGGTGATCGGTTTTCTCCGCCAGCCGCCCTCGGTTTTCTCCCAATAGCTCTCCCGGGCGCAGCGTTCTACCACCCTGGGTATGGTCACATTGCCGGGCAGCGGCGTCTGCGTGGAAATCAAAGATCCTTTCCGGAGCACGTTGCGCAGACGGATTTCCACGGGATCCATCTCCAGGGCTTCCGCCAGCTTATTAACCTGGCTTTCGGCGGCGAAAGCGCCCTGGGGACCGCCGAAACCCCGGAACGCCCCCCCAGGTACATGGTTGGTGGCCACCGCTTTGGCATCTACCTTGACATTGGGAATCTCATAGGCACCGGTGCACATCAGGGTGGCATTGGCCAGCACCTTATTGGAGGTATACATATAGGCCCCGCCGTCTCCGACGACATCTACCTCGGCAGCGGTAATCTTCCCGTCAGAGGTAGCCGCCCATTTAGACTTGAAATAGTAGCGGTGACGTTTGTGATGGCCGAGGATCGACTCCTCCCGGCTCCAGACGATTTTCACCGCGCGGTTTATGCCGCGCTCATGCAGCTTCACAGCTGCCAGCCCCAGCACAATCTGGACTGAAAGGTCCTCCCGGCCGCCGAATGCCCCTCCGATGGCCGGATGAATCACCCGGACCTGCTCCTCTTCCAGCCCCAGGGCGTGAGCGATCTGTTCTCGCTCTTCATGCGCCCACTGCCCCCCCACAGCGATAGCCACCCGCCCTTCGTCGTCTATATAGGCCAGACCGGCTTCGGGCTGCAGATAGGCATGTTCCTGCACCGGGGTCCAGTACTCACTCTCGATGATCACATCTGCTTCCTGGAATGCTTGATCGACATCCCCTTTCCGGATCCGGTAGGATTCGAAGATATTATCTTCCTGGTCCGGGAAGAGCAGAAAGGCATCTTCTTTGAGGGACTCCAGGGGGTCGAGGACCACAGGAAGGTCTTCAAATTCCACCTCAATGGCTTTTACTGCCTCAGCGGCGATTTTTTCTGATTCCGCTACCACGGCAGCGATCTGATCCCCCACAAACCGAACCCGGTCGCTGTAGGGTTTCTCCGATCCGGGTCCGCAAAGGACCGGCTGATCCGGCACCTGCAGGCCATATTCATTCACCGGCACATCTGCAGCCGTGTAGACAGCAACCACTCCCTCCATCGCTTCTGCTTTGTCAACATCAACAGCTTTGACAATAGCATGGGGACGGCCGGCAAAGAGGATTTTCATATACAGCTGATCAGGCCGGTTGAGATCTCCGGAATAGAGTGCTTTTCCGGTAACTTTATCCAGCGCATCCACACGTGTAATCGATTTACCAATCGCTTTCATGGTTCCATCCTTCTACGATAAACTAACTTAGCCATCAATTAATATTCTCAGCGAGCCGTTCTTTCTCCAGCGTAAAAATCCGCCTTAATATGGCGATGGAGCAGGCATAGGTAGGATCCATGCCGTAGTAGGAAAGCGTTCCAGCGCCCAGGTTTTTCCCTTTGCTCAAAGGGGTATCCGAAGCATAATGCAGGAATCCCAGGTCAAACGGCAGCCGATCCAGATTGACAATCTCGTCCACTGGATGTCTGTTGGGGCGGAACATCTCGAACACAGCTGAGAGATAGGGGCCAGCTTCCATTTCTATCCCGGTGTAGCCTTCCCGATAAAAAACATCCATATAGCGCCGGTTCTGGAGATAGGTTCCCCGCACGGTGACCGCTTTTTGATTGTCCAGCACGGTTCCATAGGTCAGGAAGGGCGCCACATCCCGGGCTTCAAAAGCGCGGGGACAGAGATAGGTATTCCGGGAGTGCTCATCATGCACCACGTAGGGGATCATCACATCCCCCACCACGCCATTGAGGGTGGCTGCCTTACCCAGGCTGTATACTCCCAGCACCCGGCCGACATTTTCGGCAATTTCAGTGAGGATGTTATAGGCAGAAAGCCCCAGTGGGTAGTCAATGTTGACCACCAGGGCCTCGCTGTCCCGCAGATAATTGAAATCACCGCTGTCACCAATCACCCGGGGGTCCATCCATTCCGTCTTCAGAGAGGAGATGTGAAATATCTGCGCATCGACATCAAAAAAGTGCTCACTGTCGATCCGCTGAATTCCCGACTGGGCCTCATGGGCGTTTCGCCGGGCCTGTATCCCCGCTGCGGTCTCATCCTGCAGGTATTTCTTCAGGGCATAATACCAGAAGTTTTCCTCACTGGAGGGCACCTTCTGGGCTTTGATCTGCTTCCATTCATCCAGCAGCTCCTGCTGGTCATGGTCCCGGAGGTAATCAGCGATTTCCGCCTGGTTTTGGAGGGCGAATCCGGAAAGCAGATTGGCCAGACTGTGGGAGTTGCTGGAAACAAAATAGATCGGCCTCCGGGATACCGAAGGTGCTTGTTCTGCGATATGCTCCCACCAGGCGTTGGTAGCCCGGTTATATTCAATCAAGGTCCCATTGAGCAGACGAACCTGGAGGAATTTCTGGCTGGACTGGATCCTGCGGATCTGCTCGACAAATTGATCGCCAAAGATCGCCCGCCAGCGGGTGAGATCCCCTACCGACATCATCAGCGCTTCTGCCAGATTGTACCAGGCGGCTCGATCCTTGTGAGCTTCAGCCAGATCCGTTTCTTCCGGAAGATGCTGCAGCAAGCTGTGGAGCTTGTTCCATTCGATCTGATAGGCTGTCAGCATGGGAATGACATCATCAATATCAGATCTGGAAGCGATGATGCAGGCGAGGATGTTCTCCTCCCGGTTGAAAAAACAGCGCCGCCGCCGCGCCTTGGCTGAGACTTGTTCCCAGGACCAGACATTCCCCACGTCTGCTTCCCGGAAGACGCTGGCGCTTTGCCCCAGCACCACCTCATCAGTCTCCCAGATACAGTCCGGAAGCCGCAGCAGCGCATAAATAAAAGCCGACATGTCCGGCGATCGTTTCCGAGCATGCTGGTGAAGCAGAGAATTCATCCCTGAATGGGCCTCTTCCAGAGACCGGATCTGCACCGCATCTGTGGTCCGCAGCAGGGAGTAATAAGTGCGCAGATAGAGCTCCACTTCCTCCGATGCTGTGTACGGGACAGTTCGTTCCATAGGGAAACCTTTAGCTGCTTGGGAACAGCTCCCGGGAGCATTCCTCCAGCTGATATTCCTCCAGCAGGGGATCGTATTCGTGATGCAGAGAAACTGGATCCAATCCCATCTCCTGCAGTGAGTAAGCGTGATTGCTCTTATAATTACGAGCCTTGATCGTCTCCCTCCGCAGCATTTCCCGGTAAAACGGGGTCAGTTCCAATCCAAACTGGTCATAGATGCGCTCCACAGTTTGCTGGGGATTACGGACAAACTCTGAAAAAGAGACCACTGCGTAGCGATCTTTGGGAAGATCTTTCAGTTTCTGATGCGGATAACGGTACCAGTGCTTGGTATGTTCCATCAAGACATCTTTCAGCGGGTAACTCTCCTCCGGGGATCCAAAAGTGTGCCAGTGATTGGCCCACATGTTAATCGTCGAGGGGACCATCTTTTCTGGATTCCGAACGAGATTAATAAATTTTGCCTCCGGGAAGAATTCTTTGATGGTCTCCACAGAGGGAGAAAAATCCGGATTTTTTGAGACATACCTCTTCCCGGGATGAATATACAGATGGCGCCTGAGCACATCCCGGTAGAAGCTGAACTCCCGACGCCTGCGGTCCAGGGGGACTTCCTGATCGTAGTAAATATATTTCTTTGCCAGTTCAGGAAAAGGAAACAGCGCAAAGAGATTATAAGAAGACCAGACATGGTAGAGCAGATGGCTGTCCTCCTCCGGCTTCCGGAGGCTGACCTTATGCATGTAGGAATACTCATTGAGCGAACGGTCAAAATTCCTGATCAACCTTCGCACCGGACCCCCAAGGAAAAGGACCATACGAATGATGCCGCCGATTAATTTCCGCTGGGTAATCGCCGGGGCGAAAAAAATCTCCCAGGTCTTCAGGGCGGTAAACTGGGCATCCTTGAGCAGCAGGCGGTGGAAAAAAGTCGTCCCTGACCGAAAATTACCAATGATGAAAATTGGATCCGGCCGGGAAATCTCTTTATAGCGGGAAAAAAGCAGATCGTCCAGGTAATATCCTGCCCGGATGTAGAGATTATAGATCGGATAAACAAAAAACAAGAAGAGCACCAGCAGGAACCGCTTCAGACTCAGTCTTCCCGGAGTATGATTGGCGCGGAAAAAGCTGTAATAAAAATATTTCAAATAGTAACGGAAGTTAAATGGCATCCCATAACTCTCTTGAGCTGCTGAGCACTTGTCAGCCGGTCGCCCTGACGATGGAAGAACCTCCATCAGAACCCGCGGACCCCAGGTGGGTCCGAAAAACGGCAATCTTGAAAACAATTACCTGCCAGGCCAGAGCACTCTTCAACATCCTTTTCCTGACAGCTTTACCCGGCTTCTGTTTTCCCGCAGCAGAAGCACAATGCGGAAGGATGAATGACAGTAATCACCGCAGGTATTTGAAGATATCTCTCGGTCTCGATATCTGATAAACAAACGAGTAGAAAATAACCATGATGCCAAAGCCAATCATTGCCAGAAAAAAGGCAACGACCAATTCAGCATAGAGATCCGGTGCCCAAGGGACACCCCCCTGGATCCCCGGCGGGACCTGGATCCACTGTCTCGTTTTGTTGGCCTCAACAAGTAGATTCGCCCCGGCGTAGGACATCACAGCGATTAAACCCATCAGCAAGAATCCGATTCCCCGCCAGATCGGATGGGAGCTTTTGGGTTCTTCCTTAATCTGCTTTTCATACTGCTGGTATCTACCCATTTACGCACCTTCTTTCAGACTGGCTTTTTCGATTGCGCTGACAATCTTATAATAGCCGGTGCAGCGGCATAAGTTTCCTGATACGGCTGTGTGAATTTGTTCCCGGGTTGGATGGGGTTTTTCTTCCAGCAGTTTTGCTGCTGACATAATAAACCCTGGTGTGCAGTATCCGCATTGTACGGCACCCTGGTCAATGAAGGACTCCTGAACCGGGTGCAGCTGCTCTCCATCTGAGAGCCCTTCAATGGTGACGATGTCTGCACCATGAGCTCTGGGGGCAGGAATCATACAAGACATGACCGCTTCCCCGTCCAGGAAAACCGTGCAGGCACCACATTCTCCCTCTTCGCAGCCTGGTTTCGAACCGGTCAGCCCAGCGTGCTCCCGGATGAGATGCAGCAAAGTGGTTTGATGCCCTTGATGGAAGGTATAATCTTTGCCGTTAATCTGGGTGATGATCGGCGTCTCCCCTTCCACCAGGGGAGTCCCATCCAGCTCGGCACCCGGTGATTGTTTTCCTTCTGTGATTAACAGCACGGGTTCCTTGGGCAAATTCTCTCCCTCTTGCTGGTCTCGAATGCGGCTCAATCCTCTCTTGACCAGCACCCGGCTGATCTCTTTCCGATACTCCGCCGAGGAGCGCACATCATCAATGGGAGCGGCGGCGGCTTTCCCCAGTTCAGCAGCAGCCTCGATGACCTCGTCACTGAGCTGCTTCCCTGCCAGATACTCCTCCGCTTCCCTGGCATGGATAATCGTGGGTGCAACAGCGCCCAACGTGATCTGCGCAGCCTCCACCCCGTCTTGTCCTTCAGTGAGGATCATCGCCATGCTGACCACGGAAATCGCCTGGACCTTCCGGAGGCCCATTTTCAAATAGGTGCCGCGCTGATTCTCTGCCATTTTTCGGAAGCGAATTTCCCGGACGATTTCATCCGCTTTCAAGACGGTTTTGCGAACGCCGGTGTAAAAGTCCTCCAGGGAAACGATGCGTTCCCCCTCCCGGGAGAGCAGAACCAGTTCAGCGTCCAGAGCGATCAGAGGAACAATGGTGTCATTGGCCGGGGAGGCGGTAACCACATTGCCGATAACGGTGCCCGCATTTTTGATCTGCGGCGCTCCCACTTCCCAGGAGGCCAGAGACAGCGGCAGAGCATAATCACGGATCAGGCGCGAAGCCACACAGTCATTATGAGAAACGGTAGGGCCGAGGTGGATCCACCCTTCCTCATCGAGGACAATTGCATCATAACCGGGGACCCGGGAGATATCGATCAGGGTTTCCACCTCGGGATGCATCCCCTGCTCCATCTCCAGCACCAGGTCAGTCCCTCCCGCTATTATGCGAGCTTTTTCTTTCTTGTCTGTCAGCACGTCTAAAACTTGCTCGGTCGAAACAGCATTAATATATTCACGCCACATAAATATCTCTCCACATTTGACCTGTTAGGTCAACCTACTCTTCATTTTCAGAGAGGGGAGCCCCCGCTCCGCCTCGTTTGACCATAATCACTTCTGCCAGAATACTGACAGCGATTTCTTGAGGAGTTTCTGCCCGTAAATCCAGTCCAATCGGAGCCCGGACGCTGTCCACCAGCGCTGGATCAACCCCCTGCTCCAGCAGCTCCTTTTTTGTCAGCGCCCAGCGTCGGCGTGAGCTGATCACCCCGACATAGGCCGTAGGCACCGCGAGGATTTCCGGCAGGCCGCTGGTATCCACATTCATGCTTCGGGTTGCCAGGACAACTGCAGTTCGGTCGTTGAACTCCATTCTGGCGGGGAGCTCGTCGATCTCGCAGGGCAGGTAGTCATCCGCCTCTGGCGCAATTTCCGGTCTGCAGAATTCCGGCCGATCATCGGAAAGGATCACATGATAGCCCAGCCATTTGCCCGCATGAACTACCGCCTGACCGACATGCCCTCCTCCAATCACCAGTAAAACATCCGGGGAATGGATCGGTTCGATAAACACCTCCATCGATCCCCCGCACACGCCGGGATCTCCCTGGTCAGGATCGACCAAATCATAGCTGAGCACCCGGGCCTTTTCCCCGGCGAGGACCTTCAAGGCCTGCTGGATGACTCGGCCCTCCACCTCCCCCCCGCCCACGGAACCGACGATGGATCCATCGGGGTACACCAGCATTTTGCTGCCTTCATGCCGGGGAGTCGATCCCTGGGTGCTGATTATGGTGCACAGGGCTCCTGATCTTCCCTCCTGCTCCAGGGCAGCCAGCGCCCGAAAAACATCTCTCATAAACAATTTGTTCCTTTGCTTTATGATTCCAATAAACTCAGAATGACCGGCAGGAGCTGCTTTTTCCTGGAGACCACCCCTTCCGCGATTCGGGTCCCGTCCGATTGAGGCTGATAGGGCAGATCATCAAAAGTGGGCGGCGGCTGGTTGATTACCAGCCGGCTGTTGCCCCGCACCACATCCGTTACCATTAACACCGTGAAGTCCAGATTCCGGTTGACCCGCAGCCGCTCCAGGGCCTGGTGCAGTTTGTCCAGATGCTTGTCCACCTGAACCAGGTCGGTGACCTCGGCCTGGGCAATACCAAATTCCATTCCTCCGGATTCATACGTCTTCAGATCTGTGGTAATGATTTCATCTGGATCGCGCGTGGAAAGCCCCGCCCCGGCTTTGAGAACCTGCTCCCCGTAGGATTCCACGGTTTCTTCCTTCAATGGGCTGTCCCAGGAGAACGCCCAGCGGGCCAGCCTGTCGGCCGCTTTGCGGTCCCTGCTGGTTGTGGTCGGGGAGGTAAACAGCAGGGTATCTGAGATGATTCCCGCCAGCAGCACGCCGGCAATTTCCGGGGGCGCGCTCAATCCGGCCTCCTCGATGCGCTCGGCAATGATGGTGCTGGTGCTCCCGACCACCTCCGTGGTGAAGCGTATGGGAGCCCGGGTGAAGGGATTCCCCAGCCGGTGATGATCGATGATCTCCATCAGATCGGCTTCTTCCAGCGCACCCACAGCCTGTTCTTTCTCATTATGGTCAACCAGCACCACCTGGGCGCGGGGCGGATTGAGAATATCCCGCTGGCGGGAAATGCCCACATAATGCCCCCGCTCATCGACCACGAAGAAAAAATTCCGCTCCTGCTTGAGAATTCGGTTGACCACATCGCGGATCCGGCTGCTGAGTTTAAAACAAGGGACCCCGGTATCCGCCGCTTCGTGACTGGGCAGATCCAGCAGTTCTGCAATGCGCATCTCCTGCCGTTTGGGATGGGGACCGACCAGATCAGCCAGGAAGGAAAACAGGGT
Organism: uncultured Anaerolineales bacterium; assembly: GCA_964603385.1. Classification (GTDB taxonomy): domain Bacteria; phylum Chloroflexota; class Anaerolineae; order Anaerolineales; family UBA11858; genus B10-G9. Next base: position 30,397 of record CAZRUS010000014.1, read on the forward strand.
CAATCCGGTGATCAATCCAAATGGGGTGCCGTCCTCATGAATGATTGGCGCCACCCCGCCGGTGCGGCTGGCAATATCCCAGGCCTCGCGCAGCGGTCGATCCGGGGTGGTGGTGTCCAGCCGTCGGACAACGGATTCAAACCGAGGGCTGACATCGGTAAGCAGATAAGGCGCACCTAAATCCAATCGATCCAAAACCCAGCTGGTCTGCGGATTCAGGGAACCAGCCCTGGCGGCCACTGCGTCAATCCCATCCCGTTCATTCAGCAGCCAGGCATAGCCAATTGCCGAAGCAATCGAGTCCGTATCTGGATTTACATGACCGATCACAAAGGTAGTCTGTTCCATAGTCTTTTTAACCAGATCTCCGCCAGCTTTTCAGCAAAAATGGGCGGTTTTTGAAGCTTTTCCCAACTACCCAATTATATCAGATCGCAGCCGTAAACATCCCTTCCGAGACCGCTCCGGAAAGGGATCTACACCCAGGAGAAAGCTATCTCCTGGGCACGGTAGATCAGGGGTCAGTTTTTCTTGACAGCCTGCAGTTCACGCCAGATCTTTTCCGGGGTGACCGGGTTTTGATCGACGTTCACCCGGCAGGCGTCATAAACCGCGTTGCCCACCGCCGGGGCCACTCCATCCATGGGGATTTCGGCGACTGCTTTGACGCCAAAAGGATGAGAGGGTTCAAAGGTCTCAATAAACAGGGTTTCCAGGACGGGCATCTCATGGGCCATGAAGATGTGATAGTCACGGAAGTCCTTCTCCCGAGCTCTGCCCAGCTGGTCATAGACCATCTCCTCCGATACCGCATAGCCGAGCGCCTGGGTCATCCCTCCCTCGATCTGGCCGGAAGCTGTGATCGGGTTGACAATGATCCCACTGTCCACCGCCATCACCAGACGGTCAACAACCACCTGTCCGGTTTCAGTGTCCACGGTTACCTCTGCAAATTGTGCGGCAAACGGCGGCGGTGAAACCGGGGACATGAAGGACCCTACTGCCATGATCTGCTCCTGATCTGTATGATGCAGGGAATGGAGGGCGATCTCCTCCATGGAGACAGCCTTGCCATCGGCGGCAATCGCGCAGCGGTTGGACAGCTCAATTTCCTCCGCCTGATAAGATGCCTCGGGATGACGTTCTTTGAGAATCATCACCGCTCGTTCCCGGATTCGATCAGCCGCTTTACTGGCCGCATCGACCACAGCGGCCCCGGAGATATAGGTCGTGCTGGAGGCATAGGCCCCTTTATCAAAAGGCGTGAAGTCCGTATCAGAGGAGTAAACAATGATATCCTCGAGCGCCACGCCTAGAATTTCAGCTGCCATCTGGCCGAGCACAGTATCTGAGCCGGTCCCCAGGTCCGTGGCGCCGACCAGCAGATTAAAGGAGCCGTCGTCGTTGAGCTTGATGCTGGCCCCACCCATGTCCAGATAAGGGATCGCCGTGCCCTGCATTACCAGCGCGGCGCCGATCCCGCGCCTCAGATATGGTTTTCCGGGAACCTCACGCCAGCTGCCGTCCTTCATCTTGCCGTCCCAATCCACCACCTCCTTGCCCTGGCGCACACACTCTGCCAGCGCATTGGTCTGAATGATTTCCGGCTGTGGTTCTCTTCCTTCACTCCAGGCGGTGCTGAATGGATGCAGCTCACCTGCCCGCAGCGCATTCTTCAAGCGGAATTCCAGGGGATCCAGCTTCAGCTCGCGGGCAATTTTTTCCATATGGCGTTCCAGCGGCCAGAACCCCTGGGGAACCCCGTACCCCCGGTAAGCGCCTGCTGGGGGGGTATTGGTGTAAACAACATCGGCATAAAAGCGGATGTTAGGAGATGTCCTGTACTCGCCGCTGCCAACATAGAGGGCCATGGCTTTATGGCCGGTGTTACCGGCCACAGTAAGGCCGTGGGCCCCGTTTGCGCCGGTGTCGCTCAAGGCGTACATTTCATTGGCAGTCAGGGTGCCGTCGTTTTTCACCCCGGTCTTCATGCGGATGCGCATCGGGTGACGCGAGCGGGCAGCGATGAACTCTTCCTCCCGGGTGTAAACATACTGCACCGGTCTTCCTGTTGCGATGGTCAAATGAGCGGCGATATCTTCAATGAGCATTTCCTGCTTGCCCCCAAAGCCGCCCCCGATTCTGGGCTTGATCACCCGGATGCGTTTCACGGGCAGTCCCAGCACGGGAGCGATCATCCGCCGGACATGGAACGGCACCTGGGTGCTGGTGCGGATCACCAGCCGGTCGTTTTCATCCCAGTAGGTCACCACAGCGTGAGGCTCAATATGAGCCTGCTGCACTTTGGGGACTACATATTCGGCCTCAAAGATCTGATCCGCCTCTTGAAATCCTTTCTGCACATCCCCGATATCGATGCGGATTTCCGCAACCAGATTTCGCTGGGCATCAGAATCCAGGAAGTCTACGTATTCCTCCTCATCATGAATCACCGGCGCACCTGGTTTCATAGCCTCCCGGGGATCCAGGATCGGCTCCAGGAGCTCATATTCCACATCGATCGCCTGCAGCGCCCGCTCGGCAATTTCCTCAGATTCCGCCGCCACAAAGGCCACCCGATCCCCCACGAAGCGGACCTTTTTATCCAGGGAAAAACAGTCCAGCGGGCCGGGAATGGGATCCGATTGACCGGCAGTGGAATACACCACCCGGGGGAGATCTTTGTGGGTGAGCACAGCGGCAACACCGGGGATCTCCAGCGCTTTGCTGGTGTCTATGGATGTGATCAATGCGTGGGCGTGGGGGCTCTTGAGAACTTTGGCGTAGAGCATATCCCGCTTCTCAAAATCCGCTGCGAAAGCAGGTTTTCCCTGTACCAGCTTAACCGCATCGACTTTTTCTTTTGGCTTCCCCACCTGCTGCCAGGCTTCAGGTTCAGTGGTCACCTCAAGTTTGGATATTACTTTCTCTGCTGTCAGCACGGTCCCATCGGGCTGGACCGTTTTCACCGGCGGACTGGGCTCATCCGGTTCAGAATCCGTCCATTCTGGAGGCGCTTTGATGGGTTCCTCCAGCGGAGGGACCTCCTCCCCGCGCATGCGCGCGGCTGCCCGGAGCACGGCCTGTACCGGTTTTTTATAGCCAGTACAGCGGCAGAGCACCCCGGATATCGCCTCCCTGACCTCTTCTTCACTGGGATCGGGAATTCGATCCAGCAGATCCTTCGCAGCCAGCAGCTGTCCGGGTGTGCAGTAGCCGCACTGGATCGCTCCCGTAGCAACAAATTCTTGCTGCAGAATATGCAGACCGCGGGTTTCCTTCCAGCCCTGATCCGGATGCTCGCCCAGCATTTCAATTGTCTCAATCTGATGCCCTTCCGCCTGAGCGGCCAGGTATAGATAGGAGTTAATGGGTTTGCCGTCCAGCAGCACAGTATCCGCCCCGGAGATCCCCTGCTCATCGCCAAACTTCACACCGCTGAATCCCAGCCGCCGCAGGACGGAGAACAGATTCTCCCCAGGCGCAGCCTGAACAGTATAGTCTTCTTGATTAATAATAAGCTTCAATTCCCTCATGCGTTTCCTACCTCTCTACTGATCGTGAATGTCATCCAAACACCGCCCTACCAGGACTTCAGCGGTGTGCGAACGGTACTCAGCACTGGCCCAGTGATCCTCTGCCGCACTGTAGGCATCCCGGGCGGCTCTCCGGGCCCCCTCCTCATCCGGACCGTCAAGGACCATCACCGGCTGGGCTCCCGTTCCGCCAAGCACCACCCGGGTGCGTCCCGACGGCCAGCGGGCTGCTGCTGCACAGACAATGGGCAGATCCGCTGGGGAACGGGCAACATAGTGATAGCAGGCAGCTGCCTCGGCGGGAATGGTAATGCGGGTGATCAGCTTCCCGGCCAGCTTTTCTTCCCTGAGCGGCAGCAGCTCTCCGAGAAATTCCTCTCCGGCTGCCGTTCCCTCTCCGCGCAGCTCCAGAACGGCATCCAGCGCCAGAAACACAGCGGCTATCGGGCTGCGGCCATTGCTGGCTGCCAGGGTGCCGCCCAGCGTGGCCACCTGACGGCGGTTGTAGGTTTCCTGATGTTTGATGCTTTCGATCACAGCCGGGGAGAGCTTCTTTTCCGCCAGAATCTCCTCCAGCGTGGCTCCAGCGCCGATCTGGACCCTGTTTCCTTTGAAATCAATCTGATTGAGATTGAGATCCTGGATATCTACCACTGCGATATCCTCATCTACCTGCTCGTTGATGAACAGCCCCCCTCCCAGCGGAACCGTGCTGGGCTGAGATCGGTTCAACAGCGAGAGCGCTTCCTCCAGGGAAGCCGGGCGGTGGTATTCTATGATCATGCTATCCTTTCCTATTTTCAACCAATCCGAAGGGGACCCGGGGATCAGCTTCCTTCCGGGACCCCTGGATTTGAACTGATCTGATTTAAAAATCAGCGAATGTATCTACCAGCAGCTTGACATCCCCACCCACGGGATAGAGGATCGGGGTTGTACAGCCATGATCCATATACTGCTCTACCTTGGCCTTGGCTTCCTCCGGGGTGCCGGAGGCAGTGATCCGGTGGATCAAATCGTCAGGGACAAGATGCTTGGCTTCCTGAATCTGTTCATGGGTGGCCGGCCAGCCCAGGATCGATTGGATCTCTGTCACAATGTTCTCAGAAACTCCACTGGCTTTAGCAATGTGCGGCTGCTGGGCCAGGTACTGGGTGAGCAGTTCCCGGCTGGAATCAATCGCCTCAGCATGGTCCTCAGCCACGGAACAGACCACCAGCTGGGGCCGGTCAATTTCCTCCAGGGAGCGGCCGGCTTTCTGGGCGCCCTTTTCGATGTTCTCCAAAGCCATGTCATTATATTCCACCGGCACACAGTAATTCATCACCACCCCATCGGCGATTTCCCCGGCCAGCTGCAGCATCTTGGGGCCGGTAGCCCCAATCATGATCGGCACATTGCGGGGTTCTTTCCGTCCGTGAACAACATCAAGCTCAATGTTATTGACATGAACAAATTCCCCATCGAAGGTGACATTCTCCATATTCAGCAGCCGGCGCAGAATGATCACCGTCTCCCGCATCGCGGTCAGCGGTTTCCTGCGGTCAATCCCGACATTTTCTGCCAGCGGGTCCCACCAGGCGCCGATGCCGCAGATGATCCGATCCGGTGCCAGATCATCCATGGTCAGGAAGGTGGAGGCCAGCAGTCCGATGTTCCGGGTCCAGTTGTTAATCACCCCGGAGCCAACCTTGATTTTTTCTGTCACGGCTGCGTAGGCAGCCATGGGCACGATTGCATCCCGAACCAGCCGGGACTCCGCCTGCCAGACGGCATCAAATCCCTTCTCCTCTGCGTACTGGACATAGTCCAGACCATCCCGGAGATCATGGGCGTCCTGTAAATACAGGGCAACAGGTCTACTCATTGGAATCCTCCATAAATCTAAACTGACACAATAATCAACCAGCTACTCAACTCTCAAATCAGCCTCCATCAGCGCCAGATCGTCTGGTTCATCCAAATCCAGCGCCAGGGAGGGCAAATCACAAATTTCCAGACGAGCGCCGGCTTGCTCCGCTCGCCGGCAGTGCTTATCAAAAGAGTCCTCACCATAATCATATTCGATCAGACCAGCAGGGCAAATAAACAGGGCGTTGGTTCCCTTTTTCTCACGATCAGGGGCCACCACCACCACCGGGGGATCCTCTCGATAGGCCAGCAGGGCTTCGATATCCTCCACATCCAGCCGGGGCAAGTCAGCCGGGATAATCAGCACCCCGCGGGTGGCATAGGATTTCGCCACCTCGGTAGCTCGGGTCAGGGCGATGTTCAAATCGGGGCTGCCGTTCTCCTGAACGGTTCTGGCACCCAGGTCGCGAGCAATAGAGAGCGCTTCTGTGTCGCGGCTGACCACCAGAATGCTTTCAATCCCTTCTACCTGATTGAGGATATGGATGGTGTGCTCCAGTAAATATTGATTGAGATCCGCCCGTTCATCAGCTGACATCACCCCCGCCAGGCGGGATTTCCCTCTTCTGAGCGGCTTGACTGGAACGATTGCCCACAATGCCATGCTTAATCCTCCTTGATCATCTGCAGACCAAATTTAATCACTGCCTGCGCGGTCCGGATTCTCTCCCGCCGGTGGCTCATCCAGGTATCGGTGACGAATACCTGCAGCGGATGACGGCTCTGCTCCTGGATTTGCGCCCCCAGCGCCTGATCTTCCTCATCGATTACAAAACCGTCCAGCAATTCTCCGTAATGACCTGCCACAGCGGCAGCAGAAGGAACAAGCCCCATTTCCCGATACATCTTGGCGGCTGGACCTTTCACTGCCTGCCCGCCGATGATCGGCGAAATGGCCAGCACAGGCTTATCGAGCAGCGCGGAGCGGATCCCGGGAACTGTCAGAATGGGATCAATGCTCACCCAGGGATTGGAAGGACAGAGAACGATCAAATCCGAAGCGCCGATCTCCGCCAGCAAACCTGGTGTCGGTCGGGCTGCATCCACACCCGAAAACCGGAACCCGGTAACTTCTGGCTCACAGCGCAGACGGACAAAGTAATCCTGGAAGGGAATCTCCCCCTGATCGGTTGCCACCATGGTGGGAATGGGATCGTCGCTCATCGGCAGCACCTGGGTTTCCACTCCCCAAGCTTGGCAAAATTTGGCGGTGATCTCACTCAACCGTTCCCCTGCGCGCAGTCTCCGGGTTCTTTCCAGGTGGGTGGCCAGATCCCGGTTCCCCAGCTGGAACCAATCCGGTCCCCCCAGGGTGCGGATCTCGTTCAGAGTTTCCCAGCTTTCCTCCCTCCTTCCCCAACCGTTTTTTGGATTTTCCATCCCGGCCAGGTTGTAACAAACTGTATCCAAATCGGGGCTGATCCAGAGACCAAAATGCTCAAAATCATCCCCGGTGTTGACTACCACGGTCAATTCTACTTCGCCGGCGGCCAGTCCATCTGCCAGCTTTGCTCCGCCGACTCCACCCGCCAGCGCGGTAATCTTCAGCATCTGCCCTTCCTTCCCGGGGGGAACTCTTCCTCCCCGATAGCTGCTGCTTTCCAGCTGGCTTCCAGACAATTGGCCCGGCAGACTGCAGTCATCGGAATAAATCTTCCTCCTTCTTTCGGGGGAGCTCCTCAAAGGATCCTTCCCGAAGAGGGTACGGGAATCCCCGGACATGCACAGCAGGGATGGCTTCATCAGCCTGTCCCATCACCAGGGAAGCGCTGGCTGCCAGCTCATCCACCGCGGCGATTTTGGTAATGCGCAGGTGATAATCAAACAGGTCGGGTTTCCCGCGTAAATCAACAATCCCTGGCACCCCTGAGAAGCCGATCGAAATCCCTGCCGTTCCCTCCCGCCAGGCCCTGCCATGGGAGTCAATGATCACCACCCCTACCCGGCAGCCGCAGGCAGATTCCAGCTGTTCTCGGATCCGTGCCGCCGAGCGGTCCGGGTTTTCAGGCAGCAGCAGCACCCTTTCTTCCCCGGGGGTTTCTCCAGGGGAGACGTTGGAATGGTCAATCCCGGCATTGGCGCAGATAAACCCCAGCCGGTGTTCCACAATGATCAAACCTTTCCGGGTCCTGATCACAGCCTTGCTCTCCCGGAGGATCAGTTCTACCTCCCGGGGATCCTTTCCGGTTTCCTGGGCGAGCTGCAGTGCCCGGCTGGACGGTGTCACGGTGTTTAGATCGACCCCCCTCCCCTCTGCTTTGGAAACCACCTTTTGCGCTGCCACCAGAATGTCTCCCTGCTGCAGCTGAGTCTGATTCTTATCCAGCGATTCCAGAAGCAGCCCTGCCAGGTCATCCCCTTCTCTGACCAGGGGAATGCCCGCAAGCGGGGTAAAAACCAGGGGCTGCACCTTTCTTACCGTCATACCCTTCCTAAGAGCCAACGATTCGTACGCTGGCGTGTTTAATATCGTTGTACCGGTTGATATTTACCAGGACAGCCGTCAGACCCTCAATGGTGATCGCCATATCGAGATCTCCGACATAATAGGCATTCATCCCTGCCCCTTCGATGATTTCCATCACGGTCTTGGCATCGGCCTGATCATCCGCACTGACCAGCACATCGCTCTCCAGATCTTTCTCCAGGTCCTGTAGAGCATGGGCAGGAATGTTCTGAAAGGCTGCCACCACCGGAACGCTTTCCCCAAGGATCTCCTGTGCCTTCCTGGCTGCGGAGGGCGGGTCGGGTGGTTTTGGATTCGGAAAAGTGATTTGCGCAGTGGCATCAATGAGGATCTTGCCCTGCAGATCCTCCTTAAGGGCCGAAACAGCGGCCTGGTGAGCGGACTGAACCACTGTCAGCACATTGATATCCGCCTCCCGGGCTGCCCGGGCATTCTCCATGCCCTGAATGAGCTCCTCACCAAGGACCGTGTTCAGCTCCCCTGCCACCCGGAGAGCTTTTTCTTCCTTCCTGGATCCAATGATGACATCATAACCATTGGATGCCCAGCGCAAAGCCAACCCGGTTCCTTCATGCCCAGTGCCTCCCAGAATGGCTATCACAGGTTTATCAGACATTCTTATTGCTCCTTCACTGCTAGATGACTTTTTTTACTCACCTCAACCCTGGGTCAGCTGTATCTGCCTACGAAAGATTGATAGCGGTCCCAGATTTCCGGAGCCAGGGCCCGGGCCTCAGCAGTAATTTTTTCCTCATCCAGAGTTAACAACTGCTTGTCCTTCATCAAGAACTCACCGGCCACCATGGTGGAAGTGATCATGCTCTCCTGAAAGCCGAAGATGATCTGCCAGGGCAGATTCCCCGCGTTGAGCGGTGTGTAGGGATGATAGTCAACAAAAATCAGGTCCGCTGCTGCTCCCTCTTCGATCACACCCAATTTTCCATCCTGCAGGTAGAGGTTGGCCAGAGCCGCATTGTTGCGCACGCCCATTTGAATGATCTCCAGCGCACTCATCCGGCGGGGGTCAAGATGGTGGACTTTATGCAGGAAGTAGGCTGTTTTCCACTCCTCCCACATGGCATGATAAAACCCATCTGTGCCAATGCCTACCGGGATTCCCAGGCGCAGAAAATCTTCCACCGCGGCTACACCCACCGCATTGTTCATATTGGAGCGGGGTTGATGGGTCAGCCAGGTGCCGGTCTCTGCCAGCAGGACTGCCTCCTGCTGATCAATATGCACCCCGTGAGCGACGATGGTCTTTGGTCCCAGAATGTCAAATTTTTTCAGCCGATCGACCACCCGCGTTCCACTTCTCTTCAGGCTGTCGTATTCATCCGCCTGATGTTCCCCGACATGGATATGGAAACCAGCCTCTTCTCCCACCGCCTCCCGGCAGGCTTCCAGGGTATCATCATCCAGGGTGAGGCTGGCATGAAGACCGAAGGCTGCTCCAATATTCTTCTTCCCGGCTGCTTTTTTAATCATGCGAACGTTTTCGTCGATGCCAGCTCGAGCCCCTTCCTTTCCGTTCCGATCCGTGACCTCATAACAGAGCACGCCGCGGAGGCCGGCTTGATCCAGCACTTCGCTGATCACATCCAGAGAGCCGGCGATGAAATTTGGGGAAGCGTGATGATCAAAGAGGGTGGTGGTGCCATTTTTCACAGCGTCTACTGCAAAGACCAGCGCAGAATATTTCACCCCCCGTTCGTCCAGCGCCATGTCCAGCGGCCACCACAGTTTTTCGAGAATTTCAGGGAAATCTTTGGGAGCATCCCCGGGAATCCCCATCCCCCGGGCATAAGCCCCATAAAAATGGGTATGGGCACAGATATTTCCGGGCATAACATACTGCCCCCGGGCATCAAACACCTTCTCTTCAGGGTGATTTTGATCAAGATCAGAGCCAATCTCCTGAATCCTGCCCTCCTGAATCAGCAATTCGCTGTTCTCCAGAATCTGATTGTCCTCCTCCCAGGTGATCAAATGGGCATTTTTGATAATCATCTTTCCTCCTCCAGGGTAGAATAATAATCATTAAAAATCAGAAAGGCATTCTCACCACGCTTTCACCCCCGTTCCGTTTGGTAGCGAAAAACAAACTCCTCCTGAACGGGGTTTTCCAAGGAGCCGGGAACCGCCCTCCTCACCCAGGAGATGGCTTCCCCGGCGGAGAATCCCGCGCTTTTCACCGCCAGGCAGGCTAAGAATGTCCCCGTCCGTCCTAATCCAGCCAGACAATGGACGGCGGTATTTTTACCCTGGCTTGCTGCGGTCACAACGGTCTTCAGGCCTGTCTCCCAGGCGTTGATATCCGCCGGCACACCAAAATCCGGTACCGGCAGATGAAGCACCTCCATGCTGGAGGAACGATACAATTCTGGTAAATTGCGGGATGCGTGCACCAGGTATTCCTGTGTCTCGGTCAGCACCACCACCAGCTCGATGTTTTTCCGCTGATAGTCTTCCCAAAGTCCAGTGCGGTCAAAGGGACCAAACGGCATGGGACTGCGGTAAATCACACCGGGAAAGTCAAAGGGCAGAGACACCATCATGACGCCCGCTCCCATCCGGTTTGCGGACATGCTGGTCGGTAATTTCGGTAATTAAAGAAACCACAATTAAAGAAATTGTGGCAGCCTTTTCTGCGGTGATCGGTTTGATGTACGGCGAAAAAAATCCCCCGAATTTCAGCTATGACAGCAGCGTGATAAAACCCACAATTTTTCATCGGATCGGCGAAATCAGTCTCCTGAGAGGACGGCAGCACTTTTCGTCAGGGATCTCCCGACGCCGCTAAGATTAATCGATAATCACAGCGACCACCGATCCATATTTATTTTTTTTATTGTACCACGATCAGACGCTGCTCAGCACTTTACTCTGCCGGCTGCGGGCTGTTCCCGCCGCCCCATTCCGGCTCTCTGCTCAGCGGTCATGGCAGGGATAGTTCCCCCGGATAATAAAGGTACAGCTGATTTTATTCTCCGGGGGCATGATTTTTAACTGAGCCGCAGGATCAGGAATTGAGCTGTTGGGTGAGCCAGTCCTGATCGATCGGCACCCGATGAAAGCGCACACCGGTGGCGTTGTAGACCGCATTGACAATTGCCGGAGATACCGGCATGGTGGAGATCTCCCCTACCCCTTTGGCCCCGTAGGGCCCTTCCGTGGTAGGATCCTCGACGATGATCACCTCAATATCATCAGGGACATGCTTGATAGAAGGCATCCGGTAGCGGGCCAGATGATCAGTGATCACTTTGCCTTCCTCAAGAATGAATTCCTCTGTCAGCGCATGACCCAGGCCCATGATCATCCCGCCTTCGACCTGACCCTGCAGACCAAGCGGATTGATGGCCGTGCCCACATCGGTAGCAGCGATCGCCTTGGTGACGTCCACTTCACCGGTGGTCAAATCCACTTCCACTTCAACTGCCTGGGAGGCGAAGGAATAGGCAAAGTGTTTATCTCCCGGTTCACCGAGTGGGGTAGTTTCTGGCGCCCAGTATTCATACAGCACCCGGGGATCACGCCCTTCTTTCCGCATGGCATCAGACACCTCTTTGAACGACAGTGTTGTGCCGTTGACCTGAACCCTGCCATCGGTAAACAGGATGCTTTCTGGCGGTGTGTCATATTTTTCTGCCAGAGTTGATTTCATGGCATCTCTGAGTCCGATCGCTGCGTAGCGGGCGGCGTTGCCGGAAATGTAAGTCTGGCGGGAACCGGTCGTGGGGCCTCCATCTGGGGTCAGATCGGTATCCGAAAGCAGGACTTTCACCTGATCCAGTTCCATCCCCAGCTCCTCTGCCGTGACCATCTGCAGCACAGTGACCAGGCCCTGGCCGATTTCAGCGGAGGAAATCCGCACCTCAGCCAGCCCTTCTTCCAGCAGCTCTACTTCGGCACTGGCTTTGTCCGGCGCCCCTTCTCCCAAGCCGGTGTTTTTAAAGGCCAATGCTAACCCCCAGGCCCTTCTTTTATGGGGTTTGCCTTCCACTTTACGGGATCTGAAGAGGTCCCCTTCTGGCATGTATTGGCGCATAGCTGCTTGGGTTTTATCAATGCATTCCAGCAGCCCAACGCTCTCCCGGAGGTGCTGCCCGGTGTTGGTAATCGATCCTGTCCGGAGGGCATTTTTGCGGCGCAGTTCAATGGGATCAATCTGCAGCTCCTCCGCCACAATGTCCATCATGGTCTCAATGGCGAAATTTGCCTGCAGGGCCCCAAAGCCTCGGAAAGCCCCCGCGGGGGGATTATTGGTGTACATGGCATAACAGTCAATCTTCACATGGGGGACAATATAAGGGCCGGTGGAATGGGTGGTTGCCCGCCCCATCACCTTGGTTCCCAGCGAGGCATAGGCCCCGGTATCCCCGTACAGTTCAGTCTGCGCAGCGTGGATAGTCCCATCTTTCATCAAGCCCAGCTTGACGGTGATTTTTGTCGCATGTCGTTTAGGATGCACCAGCATGCTTTCATGGCGGTCATATAGAATCTTTACCGGTTTGCCGGTCTCCCGGGAAAGCAGCGCCGCATGGATCTGGCCGGCGATGTCCTCTTTCCCGCCAAACCCACCACCGATCAGCGGTCCGACCACCCGGACATCTTCCTCGGGCAGGTCGAGAGCAGCCGCCACCTGATCACGGTCTGCATAGGGAATCTGGGAACCAACATATATCTCCATGCGGCCGTCATCCGTTTGTCGAGCAATGCTGCATTCCGGCTCCATGAAGGCATGCTCATAGGTTGGCATGAAGAAAGTATCTTCCAGGATGATATCCGACTCCGCAAATCCCGCGTCGATATCCCCTTTATCCACCTTAATATGTTTGAGCAGATTGCCGCTTTCATGGACCTGGGGGGCATCCGGCTCTTTGGCTGAGACCGGATCACTGACCACCGGCAGCTCTTCATATTCCACCTCGATCAGAGCAAGCGCTTTTCGGGCTGTTTCCTTGCTGTCTGCGGCGACAACCGCTACCGCATCACCCACATAACGCACTTTCTCCCCCACACCGATCAGCGCCGGCCAATCCTGGATCACCAGGCCGTGATTGACCCGACCGGGGATATCCTCAGCGGTGATCACCGCCTCCACACCCGGCAGTTCTTTGGCCCGCGTGGTATCCAGTTTGGTCACCCGGCCGTGTGGGATACCAGCCCGCAGAGTAGCGCCGTACAGCATGTCGGGGAAGGTGATGTCGTCAGTATAAATCGCCTCTCCGGTGACTTTTTCCACCGCCTCCGGTCGTTTCACCACCTGGCCCACGACGTTTAACTCGCCCTCAAATGCCAGCTGGGGGTAATCAATTGGCGACCCGGTTCTGATGTGATCGGCAGCTGCCAGAATGGCATTGCTGATGGCCGGGTAGGCGCCGCAGCGGCACAGTGTGTCGTTCAGCGCATATTCAATATCTTTCTTGGTTGGATCTGGTTTTTCCTCCAGCAGCGCAGCTGCGGTCATAATCTGACCCGGGGTGCAGAAACCACATTGCGCAGCCCCATGCTTCACAAATGCCTCCTGGAGAGGATGCAGAGTCCCATTGTCTGCCAGACCTTCAATTGTCACTACCTGCTTTCCCTGTGCCTTCATGGCGGGATAATTGCAGGAAAGCACCGGCACGTTGTCCACCAGCACTGTGCAAGAACCGCATTCCGCTTCATTACAGGCGATTTTTGTGCCGGTCAGTCCTAGCTTATATCGGATGACATCCGAAAGCATTTCTCCCGCTTCTACCGATACAGTTTCTTCTGTCCCATTTACCCAACAAGTAAGTTCAGTCATTGTTAACACCCTCGATATTAAATGGCTTATCTATACTTCTTGAAATCGCTTTCTCTAAAACCCGCTGCAGGAGTACGGGCAGCAGCATATGACGGTATTCCTTGGTTGCCCGATGGGCGCTGGTCCGCAGGCTGACCTCCTGACTGAGCATATTGCAGGCTCCCTTGAAAAGCTCCCCATCCAGGCGCTTGCCCTTGATCAATTCTTCGGTCCGGAAGGCCCGGAAGGGGCGGGGGCCAGCCGGTCCACAGGACAGCTTGACGTCAATCAACGTCTCTTGTGACATTTTCACCCAGCTGGCCATGTTGAGAATGGCAATAGCCACGCCCTGCGGGCGCATCACCCGGTGAAAGGCAGACGCTTCACCTTCTCCCTTTTGGTGAAATCGAAATCCAACGACTAAATTTTCTCTGCGGTCAAAATTAACCCGGCCCGGCCCTTCAAAAATATCCAGCAAAGGTTCCCAGCGTCTGCCTTCTGGGGAAGCCAGCTCGACTTCCGTCCCCAGGGCAAGCAGGGCAACCGTGCCGTCACCGGCGGGCAAGGCATGAGCTACATTCCCGCCAATGGTGGCCACATTTCTGACCTGGGGCCCCCCTATCAAGCCGCATCCTTCGACCACACAGCGGGCATGCTCCAGCAGGATCGGATTGCTGATAATCTCTTTATGGGTAGCCGCTGCTCCTATATAAACATAGTCCCCCTGCAGGGATATCTCTCTCATTTCCTTTACAGCAGAGACATCCACCATGACATCTACGTTTGGATGACGCGCCTGCTTGATATCCAGAAGCAGGTCCGTTCCGCCAGCTACCACAGCTGTGGTGCCTTCTGCTGCAGTCAGCTGTTCCAGGGCTTGGTCAACATTTCTAGGCTGTAAATATTCTTTGAATAAGGTCATTTCCTGTCCTGTTATCTATCTGACTATGAATGTTTTCTCAGAAACTTATCATAACTTAATTTTGTAGTTTAAGCAGTCCGCAAAACAGGTTTTTAATCACGCTATTATTCACCTGGCAGTTCCCGGGCTAACCATTTCCCCCTCCCAGGTATCCCGCTTTCCTGTGGAAAAGTTCGTTCTCCCCCCGGGGGAAATCCGGTTGCGAAAAAGTCCTCTCTAATATTTCCAGCGGGGCCTGCATTGCTGTCGGCGTACCCTTTCCAATTAAGCTGCGGTACAATCTACCCAGTATTTGGTGCAAATTAGGTTCAGAAACGGAGGACCCACCATATGTCCGACCATCTAAACAGGGCTCTTGACTATGCGAAAAGCAAGCGGGAGCAGCAGCTGGCCGCCCTGAAGGAACTGGTCAGCATCCCGTCCGTCTCCACGGACCCGGAGCGCAAGGAACACATTCAAAAAGCAGCAGAATGGCTCCAGCAGGAACTGCTCCGCATAGGTATGAGCACAGCAAAAATCTTCCCCACCCCACGTCATCCCATTGTCTATGGGGAAAATCTGGATGCGGGTGACCAGGCTCCCACCGTGCTGATCTACGGTCATTATGACGTCCAGCCTGAAGACCCTGTGGACGAATGGGACAGCGATCCCTTCCAGGCCAATGTGGTGGGTGAAAATATTTACGGCCGGGGGACAACCGATATGAAAGGGCAGATCATTGCCAGCCTGAGCGCGGTGGAAGCCGTCCTGGCCAGCGGGGAGCTGCCCGTAAATGTCAAGTTCCTCATCGAAGGGGAAGAGGAAATTGGCGGCAGCTACCTAAAGGAATTCATCCCCGATCATCAACAGCTGCTGGCCTGTGATTTTTTCCTCAACCCCGACACCGGGATGCTCGCTCCTGACCTGCCCACAATCACCTATGCCCTGCGGGGCATCACATATTTTGAACTGCGCATCACCGGCCCCAGTCAGGATCTGCACTCCGGTTTGTTTGGTGGTGTGATTCACAACCCGGCTCAGGTGATGACGGATCTGCTTTCCGGGCTGCACGATGAGCAGGGTCGGGTCACCCTGCCAGGATTTTATGACCAGGTGCAGCAGCTGGATGATGAGGAGCGTAAGGAACTCAGCCGGCTGCCGGTTGATGAAGATTTCTTCCTCTCCCAAACGGGCGTGAAGGCCCTCTGGGGGGAAGAAGGCTACACCCCGGTGGAAAGGGTCGGCGCCCGCCCCACTCTGGAAATCAATGGCCTCTACGCAGGATTTATCGGTGAAGGACAGAAAACCGTTCTTCCTGCCTACGCCATGGCCAAAATCTCCTGCCGTCTGGTCCCCAATCAGGATCCTCATCAGGTTGATGAGCAGTTCCGGCTGTACCTGGAGGAGCATGTGCCGGGCACTGTGGACTGGGAACTGGTAAAGATGTCCGCTGATTTTCCTTCCATCAGCGACCGCAGCTCACCCTGGATCCAGGCCTATGTGAAAGCAGCCCAGGAAACGTGGGGGAAACGGCCAATCTTCAAACGGGAGGGCGGCAGCGTACCCGTTGTCGTCCATATCCAGCAGTTCCTGGACGTTGATGCCGTGAACATCGGTTTTGGCCTCCCCAGTGACAATATGCACAGTCCCAATGAAAAAATGCACCTGCCCACATTTTATAATGGCATCCAGGCACTGGTGCGCTTTTTCTTCCATCTGGATAACGATGACTAGTCAAAACACCCCGACCAAACTACCCAACTACGGTGGACAGGCTGTGATCGAGGGCGTGATGATGCGCGGAAAACGGGCAGCGGCCATCGCCATGCGTAACCCCGAAGGGGAAATTGTCATTCACACCGAAACATTAAGTAAGATTTACCAGAGCAAGATTATCAAGATCCCATTCCTGCGCGGACTGATTGGACTCTGGGATGCTTTGGTGCTGGGAATGAAAGCCCTGACCATCTCGGCGAACACACAGACAGGAGAGGACGAAAAGCTGGAAGGTGCCGAGCTTTTCCTTACCTTTAGCCTCTCTTTGGCCATCGCCATAGGATTCTTTTTTCTGCTGCCGGCAGGTGTGGGACAGCTCACGGAACGGCTGCTGGACTGGTCGGCCTGGATGAGCAACCTGACAGAGGGACTGGTCCGATTGCTGCTCCTGGTGGGATATATGTGGGGAATCGGGCGGATGGAGGATATCAGGCGGGTCTTCGCTTATCACGGCGCTGAGCATAAAGTGATCAACGCCTTTGAGCATGGAGCTGAACTTACCCCTCAAGGGGTCAAGCCTTACAGTGTGGAGCATCCCCGCTGCGGAACAGCCTTTCTGCTGATTGTAGTGCTTTTCTCCGTTCTGCTGTTTACTGCCCTGGGTCCGCTCACACTGGCCTGGCGCTTACTCAGCCGGATTCTGCTGCTGCCAGTCCTGACAGGCATTGCCTACGAATATCTGCGCTTCACGGCGGACCATCAGAAGCATCCGGTCATCCGCCAGCTCATCAAGCCCAATCTGGCCCTGCAGCGGCTGACCACCAATGAACCCACCCTGGAGATGCTGGAGGTCAGTCTGGCCGCCTTTCAGACCATGCGGCAGGCAGAAGAAAATCCAGAGACAAACGAGGAGCGCAGCTGAGCTTCAAGGAAAAAGTCCGCTTCAGCAGCTCCCGGAGCTCCCCGACATTTTTCGGTAGTTTTAGAGGGAAAATACCTGGTTTTTCATAAAAATTAAGTCTGACAGCTCCCGGAGCCTTAAGACTCCCGGAGCTGTCCAATTAAAGCAAAATCCGGAAGTCTTCCAGACTTCCGGATTTTTTCTTTTATGCCTGCTCTTCCAGAAACTCCACCGCCTCCATCGCTGCGGCTGCGCCCATCCCGGCAGAGAAAACCACCTGCTGGAAGTGAGGATCCCCCACCTCGCCGGCAGCGTACACACCGGGAACGCTGGTGTGCATATATTTATCCAGCTCTAAGTAGCCGTTCTCATCCATCTCCAGCTGATTTTCAAACATCTCAGTATTGGGGGTGTGGCCGATGAAGATGAATACTCCGTCGGCTTCCCTGACCTGTTCCTCTTCATCCTTGACATTCCGAAGACGGACCGCGTTTACAGTATCACTTCCCATTATCTCGGTCACCACAGTATCCCAAAGGAAATTAATCTTGGGATGCTGCTTGGCCTTCTCAGCCAGATAAACCCCGGCGCGCAGCTGATCCCGGCGGTGGACAACGGTGACCGATTTTGCAAAGCGGGTCAGAAATATGCCCTCTTTCATGGCACTATCCCCCCCACCCACAACAATCAGGTCTTTGTCCTTGAAGAAGTGCCCGTCGCAGGTAGCGCAGTAGGAGACGCCGCGGCCTACGAACTCCTCCTCACCAGGCACATTCAGCTTGCGAATGGAAGCGCCGGTAGTGATGATCAATGTCTCCGCCAGATACTCACCCCCGTAAGAGGTGACCCTAAAGGGACGCTCAGAAAGATCGACTTCGGTGGCGGAATCTAACACCACCTGGGCTCCAAAACGGACCGCCTGCTTCTGAAAGACTTCCACCAGCTCAGGCCCTTCGATGCCCTCTGGGAAGCCGGGATAATTATCAATCAGGCCTGTTTTTGAAACCTGTCCTCCCAGATCCATTCCTGATAGGACTACAGGTTTAAGGTTAGCTCTGGCCGCATAAAGCGCCGCCGAAAAGCCAGCAGGACCTGAGCCTATGATCAAACATTGGACTGGCTTCTGGGAGGATTCAGGCATTGACATCCTCAGTCAATCACAGCCAGCAGGCTGTCGTAATCCATAATGATGTAGTCTTCCCCTTTCATGGAAATTTCGGTTCCGGTGTACTTGGGGAAAAGAACTTTATCTCCTTCTTTTACTGAGATCAATTCATCATCATCTCCCACAGCTACGACAACACCGGTCTGCGGTTTCTCTTTGGCGGTGTCGGGAATATAAAGGCCGCTGTCCGTCCGGCTTTCTTCTTCAACCGGCATAATGACAACGCGCTCTCCTAAAGGTTTGATGCCAAATTTTTTCTTGCTCATGGTGATTTCTCCTTATCTCTCTAATGGAACTGGAAACGATTTCAATACCACATTTTACCAAAACACCGCCCAAATGCTCCCCATTGGTCCCAATTCATATAAAATTTTTATACAGTGGCCGTCAGGCAGACCCCAGAACCCGCTGCTGGAGATACTCGCGGATGGAGACCGCAGCTTTCGTTCCATCTCCCACCGCAACAGCCACCTGCGCGAGATTATCAGAGCGCACATCCCCAGCAGCAAAGATCCCTGGAACAGATGTCCGCAGATCCTCATCGGTGATTACATACCCCTGGTCGTCCAGCTCAACCAGACCTGCCACAAAATCTGTATCGGGTGAGTAACCAATATAGATGAAGACCGCATCGGTCTCTATCTCCCGCCTCTCACCGCTCTCACGATTCGTGACCACCAGGGATTTCACCCTTCCGTTTCCTTTGATCTCTTCCGCCTGGTGGGAAAGCAGACAGACTGCATTGGGATGACTCTGCACCCTGTCCTGCAGCACCTGCTCAGCGATAGAATGATCCAGATATTCCACAAACCGAACCGCGCTGGCGTACTGGAGCAATATTTGCGCTTCCTGCAGACCGGAGTTCCCGCAGCCAATGACCACGACTTCCTGATCCTTGTAGAGAGGTCCGTCGCAGGTCGCACAGTAGGAGACCCCCCGATTATAATAGGCATCTTCCCCAGGGATGCCCAGCTTTCTGGGTTTGCTTCCTGTGGCCAGCAGCACCGATCGCCCTCGGTACTGCCCAGCCTGTTCTCCCTCCACCGTGAACGTGCCATCCTGCTCCTTACGGATCTTCTCCACCTTCTGGAAGGGGGCTACTTCGGCACCAAAGCGGGCTGCCTGCCTCTCAAAACGCTCCATGAGAGCTGACCCCTCTACCCCTTCAGGGAACCCTGGATAATTTTCAATCCGATGCGTGGTAACGGCCAACCCACCGGGCGCTTCTTCCTCCAGAACCAGCGTATCCCAGCCGTCCCGGGCCGTATAAATTGCCGTGGTCAACCCTGCCGACCCGGCTCCAATGATAATGACGTCATATAGACGATGCTGATCTTCCGATCCTGCCGCAGACTGCTCTAGATGTAGATTGAACATAAATCCTCCTGCACCGTAAAAAAACCTCCCTCATTCTGCGAGAAAGGTCAACTTTGTTGCCTATATATATTTAGATGCCGGCGGCCTGTAAAAGTTACATCATTAAAAGAAAAGAATTCGGAAGAATTGAAAACTTCCGAATTCTTTGTCGAGCCGAATCCAGGGATCAGCGTTTGCGATCAGCCTGCTGGGCTTCTTCCAGTGTCCAGCCTTCCAGCACAGCCTGCCGGGAAAGACGAATCTTTCCGTCCTTGCCGATATCAGTCACCATGACAGTGATCTCATCGCCGTATGCCACCACATCCTCAACACTCTTGACGTGGCGGGTTTCCAGCTGGGAGATATGCACCAATCCATCCACACCAGGCAGGATTTCCACAAAGGCACCAAAGTTTTTCACTCCCACCACTTTTCCGGTGTAAATCCGTCCTACCTCGGGCTTTGCAGTCAGGCTTTCTACCCGTTCACGCGCCATGCGGGCGCTCTCCGCGTCATCAGAAGCAATGAACACCAGACCATCATCATCGATGTCGATCCTGGCACCGGTTTCGTCCTGGATATCCCGGATGGTCTTTCCACCAGGGCCGATCACCGCGCCGATCTTATCAACGGGGATCCGGATAGCTTGCAGTCTGGGCACATGGGATTTAAGGTCAGGGCGCGGCGCGGAAATCGCCTCCATCATTTTGTTCATGATCAGGGAGCGGGCCTCCTTGGCCTGTGCCAGAGCTTCCGCCATGATCTCTGATGACATGCCCTTCAGCTTGATATCCATCTGCAGAGCAGTAATGCCCTTTTCGGTGCCGGCGACCTTGAAATCCATATCGCCAACATGATCCTCAAGTCCTTGAATATCGGTCAGCACGGCATAGCGGTCGCCCTCTTTGACCAGCCCCATGGCCACGCCGGAAACCGGGGCTTGAATGGGCACACCGGTGTCCATCAGAGAAAGGGTGGACCCGCAGACAGAGGCCATCGAGGAGGAACCGTTTGACGACAGCACCTCGGATACTACCCGCAAAGTATAGGGAAACTCCTCTTCAGAAGGGAGCACCGGCAGCAAAGCTCGCTCCGCCAGGGCACCATGCCCTACCTCCCGGCGGGAAGTACCCCGCAGATAGCGCACCTCCCCAACCGAGAAGGGTGGGAAGTTATAGTGATGCATATAGCGCTTGGTCTCCTGCGGCGTCAGGTTGTCGATCATCTGAGCTTCCCGGGGGGTTCCCAGGGTGGTGAGCGACATCACCTGTGTCTGACCGCGGGTGAACACAGCCGAGCCGTGGGCTTTGGGGCTGGTATCCACCTCGCACCAGACATCACGGACGGTTTTGGGATCCCGGCCATCGGGGCGCTGACCCAGGTCGAGAATCCGGTTGCGGATGGCTTTTTTATAGACAGCGTCAAAAGCATCCTTGACTTCCTTCTGCAGGCCCTCATCCTCCCCGGAAAGCGCCTCATACAGCCCCTCCCGAAGCTCGTTAATGGCCTCTTTGAGCTCCACTTTCTCCAGCCCGCGGGCAAGGATTTCCATCAGCTGATCATAAGCCCGCTGTTCAACCTGCTGCTTAATATCTTCGCTGGTGGCAAATGACTGATACTCTTTTTTGGGTTTGGCAAGTTCCGCCGCCATTTTTTCCTGAACGTCAATCAGCGGCTGGATGGCCTGTTGACCAAATTCCAGCGCACCCAGAATGACCTCTTCACTGACCTCATTGGATCCGCTTTCCACCATCAGAATGGCATCACGGCTTCCAGCCATGACCAGATCCAGGTCGGAACTTTCAATTTCCTCATAGGTCGGGAAAGCGACATACTCGCCGTTGATGCGCCCCACCCGGATGCCAGCTATGGGACCCTGCCAGGGGATGTCCGATACGATCAGCGAAGCGGAGGCTGCGTTGATGCCCAGGACATCCAGAGGCTGCACCTCATCCGCAGATAAAGAATACAGGATCAGCTGAACGGCATTGCGAAGATCTTTTGGAAACAAAGGCCGCAGCGGTCGGTCAATCAGCCGGGCGGTCAGGGTAGCTTCCTCACCGGGACGGCCTTCCCGCCGGAAAAATCCGCCGGGGATAGCCCCTCCGGCATACATTCGAGCCTCATAATTGACGGTGAGCGGAAAGAAATCTATTCCCTCCCGGGCTTCGTCGCTCATGGTAGCAGCACTGAGCATGACTGCATCAGCGATGCGTACGGTGACCGCGCCGCCGGCCTGTTCGGCCAGCACGCCGGTTTCAAAGAGAACTTCTTTCCCCTGCACCTGCGTTCGATATTGTTTTGGTTCTGGTTTCATTTCTTCCTCCTACCGTGGTTCCCTGCGGTCAGGGATTGGGAGCTGAAGACCCGGGATGCGTCTGCACCTCCCAATGCCCAACCTGACAGGAATCGCTGGGTAACTAAATGCTTGGTGAATAAGAACGATTTAATTTGCTTCTTTGATTGCAATCTGACCTTCTGAGTGTCCTGGCCCTCAGGCTGGATCCCCCTCTTGCCGGCCCACCCTGGGCCGAAAACCGCAAATCCCCTGATTTCTGCCGTTAATTCCATCGGCAGTCGAAAAGAAACCGGGCAGATGGGGAGCAATCATTCCGCCTGCCCGGTTTCAGGTTGCTTATTTCCTCCGTAAGCCCAGCCGATCGCTGATGGCTACATAACGCTGGTAATCCACCCGCCGCAAATATGCCAGCAGCCTGCGCCGCTTTCCCACCATCTTCAGCAGACCCCGTCGAGATGACTCATCATGGGTGTGCTCCTGAAGATGCTCTGTGAGCTCAGAAATCCTGCTGGTCAGTATGGCAATCTGGACTTCGGGTGAACCCGTATCATCTTGATGGCGGCCGTATTCTTTGACAATAGCTTCTTTTTGTTCTTTTGCAATGGTCATGACGTCTGCTTTCTCCTCAATAGGTATCAATCAAGCTTTCTAGCAGGTCTCCAGCTTCCCAGCTGATGCCGGAAAGTGGTCTAGTCAGCACGGAAATTATACCAAAGCCGCCCCGGAGCGCAAGGATAGTCAGTTTTCCTGAAAAATCTGTCTGGCCCGAAGGATGTCCTTTCGAATCTGGCTCTGCAGTTCACTGACCTGCGAGAATTTTTTCTCCGGCCGCAGTCTCTCAACAAAAAACAGCTCCATCTCCTTTCCGTAGATTTCCTGGTTGAAATCCAGCAAATGGGCTTCGATATGAGTCCGCTCCTCCTGTCCGCCAAAAGTCGGTCGATAGCCGATATTGGTCACCGCCTGCCAGGATTTCCCCTCCATCTCAACATAACAGGCGTACACCCCCGGACTGAGAGCCACCAGATCTTCAGGCACATCCAGATTAGAGGTTGGAAATCCCAGATTTTTTCCCCGGCTGTCTCCAGGAATGACCTCTCCAGGCAGGGAAAAAGGTCTTCCCAGATACTCCGCTGCCTGGCTGACATTTCCCTCTCTGAGCAGACGGCGGATCAGGCTGGAGGAGACCAGTTTGCCATCCAGTGATAAAGCCGGGATTTTCTTCAGGATAAATCCGGATTCATTTCCCAGCTCCCTCAAGCGCTCAGCATTTCCCTTCCGGTCTTTCCCTAAAGCAAAATCATGCCCTATCCACAGCTGGCTGAAGTGGAGCCTGCGGTGCAGCCGGGAAACAAACTCTTTTGCCGTCAGCCGGGAAGTTTTCCGGGTAAAGGGATGCGTGACAACCACATCCACCCCGATCTCTCCCAACAGCTGGGCCCTTTTTTCTGGCAGGGTGAGATAATAGGACGATTGACCTCCCCTGAGCACCAGGGTGGGGTGGGGATGAAATGTCACCACTGCTGCTGGCAGCTGATGCTGATGAGCTTGATCTACCAGAGATCGAATGATCCGCTGATGTCCCAGGTGGACACCATCAAAAGTTCCAATGGTCAGCCAGGATTGGGAAAGCTGCACTTCCTCAAGGGAGCGATAATGATCGACCATAATCTCCGCTGCCGGGCAATCAGGTGGTGATGAAAACCTTCCGGGGCTGCCAGACCTGCTCCTCTTCCAGCACTTCCAGGAGAGCGATTAAATCTCCCTGCTCACTCAGCCCTCGAGCCCAACCAGATTCATCCGGCTCAGCTGGAATGCGGTGACCGTGTTTGATCAGTTCGACCTGCTCCGGGGAAAGGGTGACTGTGTACCAATCCGAAAGCGTTTCAGCAGCCGGAATAAGGTGTTTGTACCAATCACCGGCTTCAAAGGAATCCTGGAGCTCATCAAGTCGCACCGCATCGCGGAGAGTGAACTGGCCATTTTTTGTCCGCCGCAACCCGGTCAGGTGCGCTCCAACTTCCAGGTCGTTGCCCAGGTCATTCGCTAAGGAGCGCACATAGGTTCCCGAAGAGGCATAGACGTCGATCACAGCTTCTGGGGGTGCCCATTCCAGAAGCTCCAGATTATATACATCAATTTCACGGGGTTCCAGCTCAACATCCTCCCCCCGGCGGGCTTTTTCATAGGCTTTCTCCCCCTGGACGCGGACCGCTGAATGAGCCGGTGGAATCTGGGCAATTTTTCCCTCATATGCATCCAGAAGCTGATGAAAGTCCTCCTCGGTGATGTGGTCAACCGCTTTGGTCTCCCCTACCTGCTTCCCTTCCGTGTCATATGTATCGGTGGCTACCCCAAACTTGATAATTGCCTGATAGCGCTTATCCGAGGCAGAAAGGAACTCACTCAGGCGTACTGCTGGGCCGATTAAGACCACCAGAACACCGGAAGCCCGGGGGTCCAGCGTGCCGGTATGTCCAGCCCGGCGGATGCCTGTTCCCCGGCGGACAATTTTCACCACATCATGGGAGGTGATCCCGACCGGTTTATCAAGTACTAAAGCTCCGGTTACAAAATCTTTTAGTTGATCATCCTTTGCCATCATCTCAAACTCCCCAACAATTAAGAAACCTTTTCATCGGGAAGGGGATGTTCCCCTTCCAGTGCTCCCCGGGTGGCTTCCACAACATCTTCCACGATCTGGTCCAGCTCCCCCTTGACTGATGCTCCTGCAGCGGGTTCGTGCCCCCCACCCCCAAAAGCCATTGCTGTGCGGGCGACATCAAAGCCCGGCTTTGCCCGCCAGCTGATCTTCACCGTGCCGTCGCGCTGTTCCACGAAGATAATGCTGATGTCAGCATCGGAAATCGTTGAGAGCACATTGATCAGATCAGCATCATCCCGCCCTCGGTAATCCGCAGCCTTGCGGTCTTCTAAAGTCAGCGTGGTCCAGACCAGCCGATCCTCGAGCTGTATTTTGGATAATCCCTGGGCCCAGTAGCGAACAGATTCAATCGATTTCAGCACCAGAGCCCGGGTATACAGTGCGGGTAAATCCGCCCCCAATTCCTGGAGTGATGCCGCCGTTCTGAGGGCTTTCGGGGAAGTATTCGAAGTCCTGAACCCCAAACTGTCAGTCACAATGCCTGTCAGCAGCGCTTCAGCCACCTCCTGATTCAGCGGCAGATCCAGCTCGATCAGTACATCGTAGATGATTTCCGCCGTCGCCACAGCTTCTTCCCGGACCAGATTCATGCGGGCAAAATATGTATTGGTAGGATGGTGGTCAATATTCACATCCGGCTGACCGTACTCGTCCAGCACCTCCCCGATCCGGCTGATGTCCGAGCTATCCAGCACGATCACCAGGTCATAAATCCCGGCTGCCTGCTGATACACCCGATCTGCTGCAGGAAGGTGATGGAAAACCCGGGGGACCCCATCCTCCAGGACCAAGTTCACTTCTTTCCCGGTGGTCTCCAGAGACAATCCCAGGCCGAGCAGCGAGCCCACTGCATCTCCATCCGGCCGGATATGAGAAATCAATAATATCCGTTCAGCGCGGTTAATTCTGTCCCCCAACGCCTGGACGGTAGCATTTTTCATTCGGCTCCCGGCTCCTCTTCACCCCCCTCTTCTTCTTCCAGTTCGGCAATGATGCTGTCAATGCGGTCCACCCGCTCGGGGACCATATCCCAGTGAAAGCGCAGCTCTGGAAATGTCCTCAGATGAGAAAGCGCATCTGCCAAACGAGCCCGGATAAAACCGGAGGCATGTTTCAGAGCTTTCATAATCTCTTCTTGTTTTTCCTTCCCCTGGGGAGAGCTGACATAAATATCAGCATAAGAAAGCTCTTTATCCACTTTGACATCGGTGACACTGACATCACTCAACCTGGGATCACTGATATCCTCCAGGAAGAGCAGCGATAGTTCCTTTCTCATCCGATCAGCAATTCGAACCATTCTTTTATCTGATACCATGATTCTCCCTAAAACTCAGAAACCATCTCGATTACGTAGCTTTCTAGCATATCCCCTTCTTCAAAATCAGAGAATCCTCTCAGCCCGATGCCGCATTCGAAACCCTTGCGAACCTCGTTAACATCATCCTGGTGCCTTTTCAGGGAGTCAATATCTCCATCGTAAACCACCTTACCGTCCCGGACAACGCGAATTTTCGCATTACGGCGGATTTCGCCCTTTTCCACCCGGCATCCAGCAACCTGATCAAAACGTCCGGAGGGGAAGACAGCCAGCACCTCCGCCCGGCCGATGAGGATTTTCTTTTCCACCGGTTCCAGCATCCCTTTCAGGGCTTTCTCGATATCATCGATCAGATTATAAATAATATGATAGGTACGGATGGAGACCTTTTCCGTGTCCGCTGCCCGACGGGCTGCGCTGTCCGCTTCGACATTAAAGCCGATCACAATGGCATCAGTTGCGGAAGCCAGCATGACGTCATTTTCCCCGATCTGGCCTGTTCCCGTGTGAATGATCTTGACTCCGATATCCTGCTCCCCTCCACTTTTTAGGTCCTGCACAGAGGAGATAATGGGTTCCAATGAGCCCTGGACATCCGCTTTGATCACCAACCTGAGTTCCTCTTCCTCACCGGCCTGGACCCGGGCGAAGAGCTGCTCCAAGCTGGCTCCCTGGTCCCGTTCAGCTTCCGCCCGCTCGGATTTCAGCCTGCGCTCTTCTGCAATCTCTCGGGCCGTTTTTTCATTTTCCACCCGGGTGAAGAGCTCGCCGGCTTGAGGAACGTCGTTAATTCCCATCACCGAGACGGGAACGGAGGGCCCGGCCTGATCAATATTGTTCCCATGGAAATCAAACATGGCCTTAATCCTGCCGTAAGCCGTCCCGGCGATGACCGTGTCGCCGACTTCCAGGGTTCCATTTTGAACCAGCAGCGTGGTCATCACACCCCGGCTTCGGGTCAGTTCTGCTTCAATAACGGTTCCAAACACTGCTCCCTGAGGATTCGCGAGAATCTCCATATCCTCGGCCACCAGCAGGATGGCTTCCAGCAGGTCTTCGATCCCGGTCTGTTCTGTCGCCGAGAGCGGAACAATAATGGTATCTCCGTCCCACTCATCCGGCACGATACCAATCTCGGAGAGCTGCTGTTTCACCATTTCCGGGTCAGCGTTGGATTTATCAATTTTATTCAAGGCAACGATCATGGAGACATTGGCCGCCCGAACATGGGAGATGGCCTCTTCTGTCTGCGGCATAACCCCATCATCAGCAGCCACAACAAGAATGACAATGTCCGCCCCCTGGGCCCCTCTGGCCCGCATAGCAGTGAAAGCCGCGTGGCCGGGTGTATCCAGGAAGGTGATGGTTTGTTGATCATGTTCGATCTGATAGGCACCGATGTGCTGGGTAATCCCGCCTGCCTCCCCTGAGGCGACGGAGGTATGCCGGACCGCGTCCAGCAGCGTGGTTTTCCCATGATCTACATGGCCCAAAATTGCCACCACAGGGGGTCGCTTTTCGAGATCCTGTTCTTGTTCCTCAGCCAGCATCTGACGCCAGAGAGGAATCGAGATCTGATCTTTTTCCTCTTCTTCCTCCACCTGAAGGGGGACAGCCTCATATCCCATCTCGGCAGACACAATCGCCGCGGTATCAAAATCAATTTCCTGATTAATATTGGCCATCATGCCGTTGGCCATCAAGGTTTTGATGACATCGATCGGGCTGGCATCCAGAGTTTGAGCCAGCTCCCGGACAGCAATGCTGATGGGCAGTTCGATTTGCTTTGTCTCTTGTCCGTTCTCACTCATGTAATCTTCCTCTTCGTTCTCGCTGAATAAACCCCACTGACAGTCAGCAGCTTACGGGGTGTTGTTCTCTTTCTGCAGGGCCTGTAATTCCATCCTCAATCGCTGCCGATCGTCCTCGCTGAGGGACGTGTTGAGCGATCTAGCCAGCGGGCCCTTCAGCCCCTCATCCCAACAGTCCGGGTCAGCATGTAAATAAGCACCCCGTCCTGGTTTTTTCCCGCTGGGATCAACCTGCACTCCGTTTGGAGTTCGCACCAGGCGGATGAGCGTTTTTTTCGCCTGACTTTCCCGGCAGGCAACGCACATTCGCTGGGGGACATGCTTTTTTCTGGCCATGGTCTTCCCAGCTCCTCAGCTTTCCCCTGCTGCATCCGTCTCCGCAGATTCCCTTTTCGCCTGCTTCGGCTGGGGTTTGAACCCCACCATCACCTCCAGAGCCGTGAGGATTTCTTCCCTGGCGTCAGGGTCAATGCCCTCAATTGCCTGGATTTCCTCCGGTGACTGCTGGAATTTGGCTGCCAGCTGACCGACATTTTCCATCCCTGCCTCGGTGAGCAGATTTTCCACCTTTTCAGGCAGCCCCAGCGTCATCACAGGCAGATCATAGGCATCCGCGGGAATAACATCTTCTTCAGGCTCAGGCTCGACGACCTCCGCTTCCCCCTCCTCGGCTTCGACAGCCGATTCAGCATCTACTTCTTCCTCCGCTTTCTCAGCCTTCTCGTCAAGTTCTTCATCCGGGGGCGCCTCTTGCTCAGCTGCCTCAGCTGCCTCAGCTTCCTCAGCTTCCGCTTCCTGGACCTCCTCATCCTCTTTTTCCTCCGCGGGAGGTTCAGGAGTGGGGATGGCGATGTCTTCTCCGAACTGGCTCATGTCCACATCCAGTTCTTCAGGCAGTGGTTCGTATCCAACCATCACATCCAGGGCTTTTTCTATCTCTTCAATGTACGTGGGTCCGATCCCATCAATATCAGAAATTGTCTCGGGGATCAACAGCAGCTGGTAGGCCAGCTTACCAACGGTATCAAAGCCTTCCTCCAGCAGCAGATTCTCCACCTTGGTAGGCAGACCCAAGGTCATCAGCGGCAGCTCATAGGCATCTGCGGGCACGGCTGCTTTGGCCGCTTTGATGCGCTCCTGCCGCCGTTTGGCCAGTTCTCTTTTCTCTTCAGCTACAGCTGACTCCACCCGGGTGTTGAAATAATGCAGCTCACGGTATTCCTCCGGCGTGATCGGTCTGCCTTCCTCCTTCTTGGTCATCACTGCTTCAATCTTGGGAATCACCTCGGCTTCAGCCTCCACAAAGGAAGCATAGCTGGGATCATTATGAATTCGGAACAGGGTGTCAGAAGTGGATTCAAAGAGCCCTTTAATGTCAATCCGCCAGCCGGTCAGTTTGGCAGCCAGGCGGGCATTCTGCCCATTCCGGCCGATGGCCAGACTGAGCTGATCTTCGGGAACTACCACGGTGGCAGTGGGCATGCCATCGGTCTCTTTATTGAGAAAGACACTGAGCACCCGCGCTGGACTGAGCGCCTTGGCAATGTATTCTTCCGTGTTGGGATTCCATTCGATGACATCAATCTTCTCATCACTCAATTCGCGGACAATGGCCTGAATACGCACACCGCGGACGCCCACACAGGCTCCCACCGGATCCACTCCTGGTTTGAGCGCTGCCACAGCGACCTTGGAGCGGTATCCAGCCTCCCGGGCAATGGAACGAATTTCCACCAACCCCTGGTAAACTTCCGGCACCTCGTTTTCAAGCAGACGCCTCAGGAAATCCCGGTGAGCGCGGGAGAGAATTATGCGCGGTTCCCGGGTGGTCTCCTCAATATCCAGCAGCAGCGCCCGAACACGGTCATGCACCCGATAGTGCTCCCGGGGAATCTGCTGGCTGCGGGGCATTTTTCCTTCTGCATTGATGTTCAAACCAATGGTCAGCTCATGACGGTGAACCGCCTGGACCACCCCGGTGACAATCTCTCCCACCTTGTCGCTGTAAAATTCATATTGCGCCTGGCGTTCAGCCTGTCGTATGCGCTGTTGAATTACCTGGCGGGCAGTTTGAGCCGCCACGCGGCCAAAATCCTCAGGGGTGCTTTCCACCATTTCCAGATCCCCATACTCGGTATCCGGATTGGTTTTTTGAGCTTCCTTAAGGGTAACTTCGGTTCGCTGATCCTGGACATCATCAACTACTTCTTTTTCAACGAAAACCGTTACCTCGCCGGTCTCCAGATCCACCTCTGCTTCCACTTTCTGGGCACTGGATGCATTCACAGAACGCCGGTAAGCCGATACCATGGCGTCTTTCAGCGCCTCGACGATGATCTCTTCCGGCAAATTTTTATCGCTGATAACCTGTTTTAAAGCAAGTGCAAATTCAGATTTCATTTCATTCTCTCCAAAAACCCCAGGATAAGAGGCCCTAGAACTTCCTTGAGGATGCAATAAAAAAAGTGGGGTAGACCCACTTTCCATTGCCGCCAGTATTTCTACCTCCCTCCGCGAGTATTTTATCACGAATACCCCCCGCTGGCAAGAGCCTTATCCGGACATTTGTTGACCGGTCCTTTCCTTCCCGCTGCATCCCCGCCACGCCGGGATGAACAGCGTTTCCCTGTTCAGAGGACGGCTCAACCTCCCTCCGATTTTTCGAGGAGCTTCTCGAGGAGCTCCTGCTCCTGCTCCGGGCTGTTAACCTCTCCATCCAGCCAGGCGTTTCGCAGGGCGGAGAGGATTTCAGCATACTGGGGTCCCGGCGGGAGGTCCATTTCCTGCAGGTCATGACCGCTGATGGTGGTCTCTACATGCTGCCAGGAGGACAGATACCGAGATAAAACCCCCCGGAAGCGGGACTTCTCTGTCTGAAGATAGACTGCATAGATGGCCAAATTGGGAATCCGCTCCAAATGGGATACCGCCTCACTGGGAGCCAGCTGGTGGAATTCTTCCAGCTGATCGTTGAGCTGCGCTGCCTTCATGATCAGCCCGGATACGGATCCCGGCAGTTTGAGACGCCTGATCACCTGGTCCCGGTCCGGGATATTCATCAGCCAGAGGAGATAGGCCAGCAGCCGGTCAAGCGGAAGGTCCCGGCCCTCCAGGTCTATCTCCCACTCGGAAGGAGGGGATTTATCTGGAAGGCTTCGCAGCAAATCAGAAAACCGCTCATCCCAGAACAAATCCTTGTGGATGGCTTCCAGAATGGTCAGCTCATCCAATCTCTCCATCATCCTTGGGGCTTTTTCCTCGTCAAAAATGCGGTCAAGTTCATGCCGAATGCGATCACCGGAGACTCTTTTAATCATCTCCTTGGCTTCCAGAAGCAGCTGACGGGTGCGGGCATCGATCCGGAAATCATAGCGCTGTTCATAGCGAACTGCCCTGAGGATCCTGGTAGGATCGTCAACGAAGGACAAGGAATGCAGAACCTTTAAAGTCTTCTGTTTGAGATCATCCAGTCCCCCCCAATAATCATACAGCTCTCCGTAATGGCGGCCATCCAGGCGCAGGGCCAGGGTGTTAATCGTGAAATCCCGTCGGTGCAAATCCAGCTTGATGCTGCTCTGCTCAACTGTTGGCAGCGCGGTGGGATGAGTATAAAATTCGGTTCTGGCTGTGATAAAGTCCAGGGAATCAGGCAGGGATTCCCGGAGTTTCTCCGGGTCGCCAAGCTCAGAGAGCTGCTCGACATCAAGGAACCACTTTGCCGTTCCAAACCGGCTGTGGCTGGTCACCCGCCCGCCTAAATTGGTCTGGACGGTTTCCGCCAGTGAGATCCCATCTCCCTCCACAACAAGGTCAAAATCCAGGCTGGGATGGCCCAGCATCAGGTCGCGGACAAACCCCCCAACAATGTAGAGAGCGGACTTCTCCTCCACAGCCAGATGGGAAATTCGCTTGAGCAGCGCCAGCCGGGGTTCAGGCAGCGTGGATTCCAACCGGGAAGCCAGGTTTCGCCGACCGGGGGAGGGTCGGCTGGGGGCGAGTATCTTCAACAAATCAGTCCGGGTGACAATGCCCACAATTTTCTGAGAGCGGGAACTTACCACTGGAATCTGTCCCCAGCCCGTTTCCACCATGACATCCTGAATATGCTCCAGTGAATCCCCGGGGAACACCTTGACATTCCCGGCTTCCATGAGACTGCTGGCTGATAAATTAAGCTCATGCGCCAGGGCGCGGTCAACTGCCCGGCGGGTGAGCAGCCCGACCACTTCCCCGTTTTCCACCACCGGATATCCTTCATACCCGAACTTGATCATCAAATCTGCGGCTTCCTGAACCGCCGTCTCAGGGCTGAGTGTCTGAGGGTCACGGGACATGATATCTTTGGCCCGGACTGCCGGTTGTACGTACTGGGGGAGAACCCGGATGAGCTCCTGGTGAATATCTCGCTGCTCCCGGTCATCAATCAGGGCAGCAGCCGCCCGGGCATGCCCCCCACCGGATTGAAACTGGGAAAGTACGGCTGAGACGTCGATATGGTCATCGGTTGAGCGGGCGATCACCTGCACGCCGCCGGAGATGGCCAGCAGCAGGAAGATCGCATCGGGGTCCAGCAGATCGCGCAGCTTGTGAGCCAGACTGGAAAGCTCGGCATCCAGATCGCTGGCATCCGCCTGGGCGATGATCACACTGTGTCCATGGATGATATGACTTTCAGCATTGGCCCGGAGCTGCTCATAAACCTGCTGCTGCTCCATGGAAAGGGGATGATTGAGGTAATCCGCGACGATTTCCAGGCTGGCTCCCTGATCAACCAGGAACCCGGCCGCAAAAATATCCTCAGGCGTGGTGCGAGTATAGGTCAGCGATCCGGTGTCCTCATATATCCCCAGCAGCAACAGAGTGGACTGAATGGGCGTTAGCGGTAAATCCCGCTGCTGGATGGCCTGCACAAATATGGTGGTAGTAGCCCCAGTTTCCCGGATGGTGGCCTCCCAATTCTCGGGGAAGTCCTGACGCAGCGGGTGATGATCAATTACTCTGACCTCAAGATCCTTCACCATGCCTTTGATGCTGATCAGCCCCTGGGTGTCCACCAGCGTGGCGGATTGGATGGGATCGCCGGAGAGGTCCCTAGGATCGACAAAAGGCAGCTCCAGACCGTAAAGCATCAGGAAGGCTTCCACATTGCGGTTGAGCTGCCGGGGAAGCACCGGCGTCAGACTTTCGTCGAGCAGGTAAGCGCCCAGCAGGGAAGCCAGGCCGTCGAAATCTGTTCGTTCGTGGGTGAGGATGATGTCCATGGGCAGGAAATCCAGGCTATCGCCAGAGGATAAATTTTTCAATCTAATTGTACCTCACCTGATCCTGCTGCCGGGATGGATAGAAAACAGCTCCTTCGATGTGGCTGCCCGACCTTCTACGCTCGAGCCGGAGCGCCAGCTCCGGCGGGGATATTGCCCGAATCCCTTCCGTGCTCAAGCCGGAGCGCCAGCTCCGGCGGGGATATTGCCCGGGGAAGCTGGCGCTTCCCCTCGAGCGGTGGATTTGGAGCCCCCGGGCCGACGGTCCAGTTTTCTTCGACTGCTGATTGGCGGCAATCGAGCCAACTTCCGCTATAATCTAGTTATGTCAACCATACAACAGCTGACCATAAAAATGCACCAATTTGTCGCCGACCAGGGCTGGTATCGAGCAGACAGCCCCAAACCTCAGAGTCCCCGGAATCTGGCCGCCTCGCTGGCAGTGGAGGCCTCCGAAGTCCTGGAGCTCTTCCAATGGAGTGAGGACGTCAACCAGGACGATCTGGCTGATGAACTGGCCGATGTCACCCTGTATGTACTGCAGCTGGCCAGCATCGCGGAGATTGACCTGGAAGCGGCTGCGCTGCACAAGCTGGCGGTGAACCGCCGGCGCAGCTGGCCGGATACCCGCAGCCAACCCGGGAAAAGATAACTATGTCCACCCCCTCGATTACCGTCTTTGGAGGATCCAGCCCCAAACCAGGTAGTGAGGCCTATCAGCAGGCATACCGATTGGGAAAACTCCTCGCCGACGCCGGCTTCACCGCCCAAACCGGTGGGTACATTGGCACCATGGAGGCCGTTTCCCGAGGCGCCGCCGAATCAGGTGGTCATGTGATCGGGGTCACCTGTGATGAAATCGAACGATGGCGGCCTATCGGGCCCAATCCCTGGGTAAAGCAGGAAATGCGGCGGCCCACCCTCCGCCAGCGTTTGTTCACTTTGATTGATACCTGCGATGCCGCTCTGGCGCTTCCAGGAGGCATCGGCACCCTGGCAGAAATCGCTCTCATGTGGGCGGAGCTTCAGATCCAGGCCGCCGCCCCCCGACCGCTGATTTTAATTGGAGGGGGCTGGGAAGGAACCTTCCGGGAGCTTTTTACCAGGCAGGGGGACTATATCGCTGACCAGGATCGTCAGATAATCCAGTTCACCCCGGATGTGGACGCTGCCGTTCAGCAGCTGATTGTTTTCTTTAAGGACCAATGATGGCCGCCATCAATCCCTCGCAGCTGAAGATGCAGTGCGCCGAAGTCAGCGATCAACTTGCTGCGCCCGAACAGCTGATCCAGAAACTACATCAGCTGTTGGATCACTACGCAGACCGCGTTCGGCGGCCGGGTAAGAATAATCTGGCGGGAGCGCTGCCCAGCTACCAGGTCCCCCCGCCAGTGCTGCGGGCTTTGGAAAGGGAGTTCCGTCCTCAGCTGGAACGTTCCCCCTCTCAAGGACTGCAGCTGGTGGACGCCCTCTGGCAGGAAGAATGGCTGGAAACCCGGGTACTGGCAGCCTCCTTTCTGGGCGCCATCCCCCCTATCAACGCCCAGCCTATCCTGGATCGGTTGTCCAGCTGGGTAATTTCCCCGGACTCAGATGGCATCCGCAGTGCCATCCTCAGGTCCAGCCTGGCTCGAGTGCTCGACCATGACCCGGAAAAAACCGAACAGCTCTTCCAGAATCTCCTTCAGAAACCTACCCCCAGAAGTCTTCAAGCCGTGCTCTTTGGTCTGAATTATCTGGCTGACCATGACAGCTATCAAAATCTCCCCTTCATTTTCCAGCTGCTAAGCTCAATTCTGGAGCCGGATGACCAGACTTACATCAAGGAAATATCGACTCTGCTGCGAGCCCTGATTCAGCGCTCGGAATTGGAAGCTTTCTTTTTCCTCAAGCATCAGCTGACCACAGCAGGACAGCCGCGGATCACCCGGGTGGTGCGGGCAGTTCTGCCCAGCTTTTCAGAACACCACCGGATGGAGTTAAAGAGAATCCTCCGGGATCTCACCTGACGCATCTGCGAATCCGATCTGGTTTCCTTTGACTTGTTATCCAGTTCCTTACTTTCAGTTAACTACCTGCCGGGCCTTCCCCTCCAGGAGAAAAAAACGCGGCCCTTCATCGGGAAGATCGAGAGCTGGGGAATATCCCGGAGCAGGCCATGCGCTGGTTTATCCGCGGTGGCCTGGCTGGCGCCGGGCTGCTGCTGGGGGTGCTGGCCGGCCTGATTTTCGGATGGGTGAACAATCCGCTGCTTTTCCGCTGGAGCGCAAATGGGGCCGCTGCTGTACTCAGCCTGCTGGCGGTGGTCTCCAGCAGGCCCCTTAAAAGCGATAAAATCTTCTGGAATCTGGGCTGCCGGCGGCATCCTGGGTTCCCTGCTGCCTTTTCTGACTTAAAAACTGCCCCTCAGGATAATTTGCACAGTGGGGAAGGAAACAATTTCTCCGCTTGACGAATCAACCCACCAATCCTATACTG
Organism: uncultured Anaerolineales bacterium; assembly: GCA_964603385.1. GTDB lineage: Bacteria > Chloroflexota > Anaerolineae > Anaerolineales > UBA11858 > B10-G9. The sequence goes on from CAZRUS010000014.1 coordinate 65,958, forward strand.
TAGACACAATTTAAATTCAGAAGCACGGGGAGCCGCGTAGCCGGCTGAGAGGAAAACCAACGTTTTCGACCCGTTGAACCTGATCCGGATGATACCGGCGGAGGAATGCTTGCAAGGCACTTACACTCCTCCCTCCGGAGGAGTGTTGTTTTTGGAGCCACGGCGGATTGAAACCCGGGCAAAGGAGAGCTGCAGCCCGGAGGACTTCTTGCCCCTCCCACACTGCCAACCATACTACGGGAATGAACATGCGCGCAGTTATTTTCGCTAACGGAGACCTCTGCTTCTCACCCAGTGAACTCACCTTCCACGGAGAGGAACTCATCATCGCTGCTGACGGCGGCAGCCAGCACTGTCTGGCACTGGACCTCCTTCCTGATATTCTGATCGGGGATCTGGACTCTACTTCTGAATCCCTGCGCCGGGACTGGGAGGCGAAGGGCGTGGAAATTATCTCCCACCCGGAGCGGAAAGATGAAACAGATCTCGAGCTGGCGCTGCTGCAGGCTCAAAAACAGGGAGTGGATGAAATCCATGTCTATGGTGCTGTGGGCGGAAGATTGGATATGACTTTTGCCAACCTGATGCTGCTGGCCCACCCGCAGCTGCAAATCCCGGTCACGCTGATCTGTGGGAGAGAAGAGATCCATGTCCTGCGCGCCGGGGATACGCTGCACATCAACGGCTCCCCCGGAGATACCATCTCGCTGATCTCGCTGCAGCCTGGCACCAACCGGATTACCACCGAAAACCTGGAATATCCGCTCAAAGACCAGGCTCTCGGTTATGGAGTTTCCCGGGGGATCAGCAACAGCCTGACCGCCCAAGAGGCAGCGGTCCATCTGCAGGATGGGCTGCTAGCTGTCTTTCATCTCCGCAGCGGCTCGTCCAGGGAGTGATACCATGAACAGAAAAATTCTTTCAATTTTCGCTGCTGTCTTTCTAACTATCGTCCTCAGTGCCGGCTGCTCTCAGCTGTCATCGGAAGAGCAAGCTCCCGTCTCCCCCCAGGCACCACAAACGCTGACTGTAATGACCCATGACTCCTTCGCGGCTTCCGAAGAGGTGATCAGCGCTTTTGAGGAAGAACATGCTGTCACTCTGCAGTTTCTGGAAGCAGGTGACACCGGCACCATGGTTAACAAAGCGGTGCTGGCCAAGGAAAATCCGCTCGCGGATGTCCTGTACGGGGTGGATAACACCTTCCTCAGCCGAGCCCTGGAAGAGGGCATCTTTGAATCTTATCAGTCTCCCCTGCTGGAGGAAATTCCTGATCGTTATGAGATCGATGACCAGCACCGGGCGCTGCCGGTGGACTTCGGGGATGTCTGCCTCAACTATCAGAAAGCCTACTTCGAGGACCAAGAACTGGACCCACCGACCTCGCTGGAAGATCTGACCAGGCCCGAGTATAAAGGCCTGCTTACGGTGGAGAATCCGGCCACGTCCTCCCCAGGGCTGGCCTTCCTGCTGGCCACCATCGGCCGGTTTGGAGAGGACGGCTACCTGGAATACTGGGAAGCGCTGGTGGAGAATGAGGTCAATGTGGTCAACGACTGGGAGACAGCTTACTATTCCGCCTTCACCCAGGCAGGCGGAACCTACCCCCTTGTGGTCTCCTATGCCTCCAGCCCACCGTTCGAGGTGCTCTATGCCGAGGAAGAGCTGGATGAAGCCCCCACGGCAGCGGTCACAGCCAATCAGAGCTGCTTCCGGCAGATCGAATTTGTGGGCATTCTCAGAGGCACCGGGAAGCGGGAGCTGGCTGAAGCCTGGGTTGACTATATGCTCTCCCCAGCATTTCAGGAGGACATTCCGCTGAACATGTTCGTCTTCCCGGTCAATGAGAACGCCAAGCTGGACCAGGTCTTTCTCGAGTATCTCCAGGTTCCCGAAAAAACGGCTGAGGTCAACTATCAATCCATCGCAGAGAACCGTGAAAAGTGGATCGAAGCCTGGAGAGAGACCGTGCTGCGATAGGTTATTCTTTTAAGAGAAATCCCCCTTGAGGGCATCTTTCCTCCGGAAAGGGAGCGGGGGGAGGGAAGAATGGGGCCAAGCAGAGCGGAGGATCAGCTGCAGCGCGCATCGAGCTTCCAGGAGTTGATTTAGCAGCAACCTGCAGGACGGCCAGCGGCACGGATTCCTGCTGACCGCTTTCCGATCATTGTTCACAATAAACCGCGTAGATGCCAATATGAGTTCTCAGATAAAAAAGACCCGCTTCAACCCCCTGCTGCTCTGGCTGCTGCCGCTGGTCTTCCTGGCCCTGTTCTACTTTTATCCGCTGGGCAGCATATTCCAGACCAGTTTTTCCCGGTTGGAAGGTCCGCTGGCGGCCGGACTTTGGGATGCATTGTCCTCTCCGGCCGCTGTGGATGCCCTGGGATTCACCGTTTACCAGGCCGTGCTTTCCACCCTGCTCACCCTGGTGCTGGGTCTGCCGGCAGCCTACCTTTTTGGACGCTACCAGTTTCCCGGGAAAAATCTGCTGCGGGCCCTCACCGGGGTCCCCTTCGTGATGCCCACCCTGGTGGTGGCTGCCGGTTTCAGCGCACTGCTGGGGCCGAACGGGCTGGGCAACCGTCTGCTGATGAATTTGTTTCAGCTCAGCGCCCCCCCCATTCAATTTGTCAATACGCTGGGTGCCATTCTCACAGCGCATGTGTTTTACAACACCACCATCATCATCCGGGTGGTGGGAGATTTCTGGAGCCGGCTGGATCCCCGTATGGGTCAGGCTGCCGCCAGCCTCGGGGCCAGCCCCTGGGAGACTTTCCGCCGGGTGACTCTGCCGCTGCTGGCGCCAGCGGTGATGGCAGCCGCTTTGCTGGTGTTCATCTTTGACTTCACCAGTTTCGGCGTGGTGCTGGTGCTGGGTGGTCCCCGCTTCGCTACCCTGGAAGTGGAAATCTATCATCAGACGGTCAGCCTGTTTAACCTGCCGCTGGCCAGCGTCCTCAGCATTCTGCAGCTGGGCTTCACCCTCACCCTGACAGTGCTGTACACCCGCCTGATGTCCCGGGTTTCCCGGCCGATCTCGCTGCAGTCCCGGGAGCAGACGGAGCAACAGCTGACCGGCTGGCGGGCCCGGGCGGCCGCCGGCCTGCTCATCCTGGTGCTGCTGGCCCTGCTGGTGCTGCCGCTGGCGGCGCTGGCCGCCCGTTCGGTGATCCCGCTGCCAGCCGGCGGGCCGCGGGCCGGGGACGGCCCGGCAGGGCCCACGCTGGCGTTTTACCGCGCGCTGGGCCAGAACCCCCGCCAATCGCTGTTCTATGTCCCACCCAGCACCGCTTTGGCGGTCTCGCTGGGCTACGCTGCGGCCACCGTGGTGCTGGCCCTGCTGCTGGGGCTCCCAGCAGCGTGGGCCCTGGCCCGGGACCGCCGCGCGCCGCTCAACAAAGTGCTCGACCCCCTGCTCATGCTCCCGCTGGGCACTTCGGCGGTCACCCTCGGCCTGGGCTTCCTGGTCGCCCTCGACCAGCCGCCCCTCAACCTGCGGGCCTCACCGCTTTTGATTCCCCTCGCGCACACCCTGGTGGCTTTTCCCTTCGTGGTCCGCTCCCTGACCCCAGCGCTGGAAAGCATCCAGCCCTCCCTGCGCCAGGCGGCTCGTGTGCTGGGAGCCTCCCCGCAAGCGGTCATCCGGCATATCGACCTGCCGCTGATCGGCCGCGCCCTGCTGGTGGCGGCTTCCTTTGCTTTCACCATCTCGCTGGGGGAATTCGGCGCCAGTTCGCTGATCGTCCGGCCGGAGTACCCCACCGTGCCGGTGGTCATCTACCGCTTTCTTTCCCGCCCCGGGGTATTAAACTACGGCCAGGCCATGGCGCTGAGCACCATTTTAATGGCCGCCGCGCTGGGTGGGATGCTGGTCATGGAGCGTTTCCGGATCGGCGAGGTGGGAGAATTTTAGACCTCCGTAAAAAGGAAAATCTATCTTGACGGGTTAAGGGGATGTGATAGAATTGATTTCCGTTGGGGGGCGTGGTGTAGCGGTTAACATGCGGCCCTGTCAAGGCCGAGATCGCGGGTTCGAATCCCGTCGTCCCCGCCTCAATGAAAGGTCACTCAAACCCGAGTGGCCTTTGTTGTTTAAGGAATGTATCACAAGATGTGCCCGTGCGCCGGCTCCGGTATATTTCCTTTCCCTGGCTTCTGCCTTATCCTGAGAATACGGTCAACTGCCAAACGGAGACAATCAGGAGACTGGCCTATGTTCAGAAAATTTTCCCAGCTGCAGAGACACGTCTGGGAGCATCGGAACCAAATCACACGCCTTGCGACCGTTTCCGCAGTCTTTCTGATGATTGGAGTAATGACAGCGATCCATGCTGCCGGAGCTGCCGAACCTGGAGCCGGTCGCCAGGAGACCGGTACCATCCCGGCAGACCATCCCCTCCCAACAAAAACAGCGGCACCCGAATCAGTGACATCCGGTCTACTGCCGGATCTGGAAGTGCTCCCACCCCGAAACCTGCGGGTAGAAGTGCTTGACTGGAAAAGTGGAAGACCCTATTTCCGGTTCGGCAATTACCTAGTCAACACCGGAGAGGGGCCGCTGGAGCTGTGGGCTGATCTCGAGCCAGATCAAGAAGCGATCCGGGTCTCCCAATGGATCTACCGCAGAGGGGAGCAGGATCCCTTGGAGATTGAGGTCGGCCGCTTTGTCCACCATCAGGCCCATGACCACTGGCATCTCGATAATTTTGTTCTTTACGAGCTCTACCGCTCCAATTCCCAGGGGGAACTCCTGGAAAGGCTGCACTCCAGCGGAAAAACCGGTTATTGTATGGTGGACACTGAAACAGCGCCGCAGAGAGTCGAAGTCGAGGAGATCAGGGCAGAGCAAGCCGTTTACCAGTCCTGCCGCAACCGCCGGCAGGGATTGTCGGTGGGCTGGGTGGATATCTACCATTACTGGTATGCCGGTCAGTCGCTGGAGATGGGCACAAAACCCTTCGGGATCTACGCTTTACGATCGGTGGTCGATCCGGATAACATCGTTCGGGAAGCCGATGAACACAATAACAAATACACGGTGTACTTCCTGATTGAGGGCGGCGAATTGAAAGTCTACGGTACCCGGGAAGAGCTGCTGCTCACAGAAACGGTATTTGAGCGAAGGGAACAGGAAAACAATCCTCCGGAGCCATGAGCCACGATTTTTCCCATCTCGCAAACCTTTCCAGCTGGCGCACCCTTGAAAAGGGCATACCCCGCTGTGATACAGTAGGAAACATTCCTTCCTGTTACACCGGGTGACTATGCCAGATGCGTTCCGGACCCGGTCGAGGCAGCAGTGCCATCTCGGGATTCTGCAGCAGCGTGAAAAGAGGCATGAAGACAAACCAGATCCCGCCGTTCGGCACCCGGCTTCCCGGCCTGATTTACTGGGATCGACTCGGTGTTTATGCTCTGCTGACCAACACTCAGAATGAAGTCGGCCTAGTGCTCGCCGGTGATGATCTCTACCTGCCCGGGGGCGGGGTGTGACCCGGGGAAGCGCTCCTGTCCGTTTTAGCACGCGAGCTTGCTGAAGAGGTTGGTCTGGGATTCGATCAAGCTGAACTGCTGGTCTGCTCTGCCCGCCCGGCACCCATCTATCTCATTAAGCTCTGCAGCTACTATCGCTTGATCGGAGTTAATCTCCTCAAAAACTGCCGGCCGGAGCACAGACTCAGCTGGCTGCCCGCTGCCGGAGCCGCCGACCGCCTGGCCCACCAGAACCAAGTTTGGGCAGTACTAGAGCTGCTGGGGAAATCCCGATCACAATATAAAGAAACGGCTGACTGAAATCGCTGGTGTCCTGAGAAATACTTCCAAGCTTTACCTAACCGGTCGGCAATCGTGCTATACTCCTGTTAATAGTTTTTGAAGGAAGGAAAATCCGCCGTGCAGCTTACCATCGTTGCCCCTTTTTATAATGAAGTAGAGAACGTCCCGGTGTTCTACCGAGAGCTTAAAGAGGTGCTGAATTCGCTCGCCTGCCAACATGAGCTGGTTTTTATCGATGACGGCAGCACAGACGGAACCTTTCAGGCGCTTCAGATGCTGGCGGAAGAGGATCCTTCCCTGACGCTGCTCTCACTTAGCCGCAACTTTGGGCACCAACAAGCTCTAACAGCCGGTCTGGATTATGCTGAAGGGGATGCAGTCATTGTCATGGACAGCGATTTACAGCACCCCCCCGAGATCATCCCCCGTATGCTCGAGCTTCACCAGAGCGGGGCTGATGTAGTCTATGCTGTACGGGACAGCAACCATGGAATGGGGGTGGTGAAAAGGGTGACCTCCCGTATCTTTTACCAGCTGCTGGGGCACCTGACCAACGTGAAAATCATTCCCGGGAGCGCCGATTTCCGCTTAATGCGTAGAGAGGTTATCGACACCCTCCGGGAAATGCGGGAAGTCCACCGCTATCTCCGCGGTCTGGTTCCTTGGATCGGGTGGACCTCTGCAATCGTAAAGTACCGGCAGCCTGAGCGCCGCGCTGGAACACCCGGCTACACCTGGCAGAAAAGTTTTCAGCTTGCCCGGCACGGATTATTCTCATTTTCCACCCTTCCTCTCGAGTTCATCACCTGGCTGGGCCTTGGACTTGCCGGGCTGGGCGGTTTTTATCTGCTCTATATTTTGATCATTTCAATTCTAGGCATCACTGTTCAAGGTTGGACTTCAACTATCAGTGCTGTCTTGATACTGGGTGGAGTACAGCTGCTTTCCCTGGGAATAGTAGCCCAGTATGTGGGGATGATCTTCGAACAGGTCAAGGAGCGTCCACTATACGTTCTAAAATATAAACACCTAGCGGCGAATCGGCTGGAGGAAGAAGCTCTGGATGACTGTTCGGAAGCCTGAATTGACCCACGAAGCGCTGGCGAGCAGCTTCGACCGGGTGATGAATAGCTACGATCTGGACCGGCGTCTCGGCATACTCATCGACCGCTTTTTATCCGGGATAGATCTCAGGAAGTCGTGGGTACTCGATGCCGGCTGCGGAACAGGACATGCCAGCCAGCGGCTGGCCCAATGGAGCCATCAGGTTGTTTCCCTAGACCTGGGAAAGCAGCTCATTCGCATTACCAGAGCCAGAGCGGGAACTTATTCCACCCAGGGAAATATCCTTTCCTTGCCCTTTCCGGATGAAACCTTTCGGCTGGTGTTTTCCACAGAAGTCATTGAACATACACCGGATCCCTATCAGGCTATCAGTGAATTCTGGAGAGTAATCAAACCGGGTGGGTGGTTGAGTCTTTCTTCACCCAACCGGCTATGGCAGGGTCCGGTCAGATTGGCTTCAAGGCTGGGAATCCGACCCTATGAGGGCTATGAAAACTTCCTCTGGCCTGCTGAACTGCGCCGATATTTGAAAAAGTTGGGAGGAGAGGTTCTGGAACACCGTGGAATCCACCTCCTTCCTTTCCAGTTCTCCCCCTTCCAGCCTCTAAATACCTGGTTAGATCAATTCGGAGAGACTCTCCTACCTTTGATGATTAATCAGGCATTGCTTTGTCGCAAACCGATGATGACATCGATGACCTGACCGGTTAGTGAAAATCTTTCCAATGCAACGAAATTGCCTGCATCTCCAAAAGGTACCAAATGCCCGGCAGGGTAAATAGCGATGAAAAACAAACCACTGAGTTTATTTCTGTTCTTTTTCGGATTGTTGTTGATTTTTATCCTGTTCATTTCTGAAGAACCGGGACAGGGTTTCCTGCGCACAGTTGGTTTCAGCTTCAGCTGCATAGTTATAGCTGCTGCCCTTACGCTGGCATGCTTGTGGTCAGATCAAAACAGCTTTTTGAAAGACCTGATCCACAAAATCCATCCCAAGAAAACCCACTGGAAAATCCTCCTTCCTGTATTGATTTTCATCTGGCCGTTGATTATTTTCTGGCAGCTGGTCCTGCCCACCCGATTCAGCAGAGGAATCGGGAATGATTTCATCCCTTGGTATTACACCTACAAAGTTTATCTGCTGGCTCACCTTAGCCGGCTGGAGCTCCCATTCTGGTCTCCTGCAGAAGCCGCAGGGTTTCCTTTTACCGCTAGTCCACTTACCCAGAGCTTTTATCCCCTGAACCTTCCCTTTGCGGTTTACTCGCTGTTTCGGGGAGGGATCAGCATTCTCAGCTATCAGACATATACCATCCTGGGGATCTCAATTTTTGCCCTTGGTCTTTATATGTGGTTATCCACCCTGAGGATAAAACCGATCACTGCTGGAATTGTTTCATTGCTCATACCCATCTCCTATAAATTAATTGAGACTGCTCGTTTTCCAAATGCAGTTCACACCGCCGCCTGGTTTCCCTGGCTCCTTTTGATGCTGACGCTGCTCTTTAAAATAAAATCCATCAGGCAGACTGCCGTCTGGTCCGCAGCTGGTATTGTGTTGGCGACCCTCTTGATCACGGCTGGATACCCCTATTTCGTCTATTATCTGCTTTTCTTGGTTCCTCCTTACCTTCTTCTGCTCACCATCCCCAACTTCCGAAAACAGCTGATCAATGATACCAAGCCTCCACGTTGGGATTTGATCACCAGTTCTCTGGGGGTCAGCGGGCTGATTTCTCTTCTTCTGCTTTTGCCCTATTTGAGATCTATGAGTTCGCTGTTGAACCAGACTGCCCATCGAGCCGGTGAAAACCTGACCTGGTCAACAGGTGTTTATAGTGCGGATCCGCTGGATTTTATCGCTTCAGCAATCTTCCCTCCGGCAGCAATATCTGAAGGCTGGTTTTACTTCGGTTTTCTTGCTCTGTTGGTAATCATTTTCTTTCTAACAGCCAGCTTGAAAAACGGAGATGAAGATCAGAAATTCATCTTTTCACGCCAGCTTGTGGTGTTCTTCTTAATCTGGATCGCCTTGATTGCCTATCTGGGTTGGGATAACAATACCACCCCCTTTAATTTCTTCTGGAATCTGCTTTGGAATTACCTGCCAGGTTTTAACAAACTACGGGTATGGTCCCGTATCAATATCCTCCTGCTGCCCATATTCTCCCTGATCCTTGCCCGAGCACTGGAGTATCTCTATCAGCTGCTCAAGGAACCAGATCGACTGAGGAGATCCCGCCTGGAGATGATTGTCACTGCCGTGGCTGCCTCTGGGATTGTTGGGTTCCAGAAATTACTAAATCGACCTGAAAAATTTTCCCGCTACTGGGATTGGATGGAACACGGCTCACCTGATGTCTATCTAATCTTAGGGTTGGTCTCAACGGGAATATTTTTTGGATTGATTTTCACTGCGTGGCGATGGAAGATCGACCAATCTTGGCTGCCACCTCTGCTGATAGTATGCTTCCTTTTTTCCATTTTTGACGCCGTGGGTGGACAGCTTTCACCGTGGATCTGGATCCAACCAGAAAATAAGCACAGGCTGACAAAAATTCATGCTGCCTGGTTTGAAGAAAACCAATCAAGGCGGCTTCCTGATCAACGCGTCTTAGAAAATATCGCCATTCCGCTGGATGGCGAATACAATGTCTGGGCCAGCCGCATCAGCTGGCATTATCAACGCTATGTCGATTTCCTGAAGCGGACGGACGAGCAGGAGGATGCCCGTCAGGTACTGCTGGGACAGACAGAAGGCCAAGTGATTTTTTTTACATCCAGGATCGATTACCCATACATTGCTGATTTCCTCTCCGATGCAGAAGCTCTCGAGCGAGAACATGAGATCACCATTTTAGATTTTCAGGGGGATAAGCTGACCCTGCTGGTCAGCACCTCAGCGGTAGGATACCTAAGTTATATCGATAATTGGGATGAGGGTTGGGTGGCAGCGGTAGACGGAGAGGAGATTCCCATTGAACTGCTATGGGGCACCTTTAAAAGTATCCCCCTCTCACCAGGAAGCCACCGGATTGAATTCAAATATAAACCCTGGTAAAACCAGATCAACCTATCACGACGCAGCACACATCCTCTGATATTCCCTAGCCAGATACCCTTATAAAACCCTTACTAATATGGTAATATATTAACCGTAAGTTATGGATTTCACAAATAATTCAAGGGTAAGTTTATCTTACGAGAGGTACCAGCATGGTACATTTCCTGGTCAGCGTCAAACAGGTCCCGGATACCACCAGCATCCGCATCGATCCCCAGACCGGAAGTCTGATCCGGGACGGCGTTCCTGCCATCCTTAATCCCTATGATGCCCATGCGGTTGCGGCTGCTGCCGAGTGGAAACGCCAGCTCGAAGGCAGGATCACGGTGATCACCATGGGCCCTTCGGCAGCCGAAGATGCCCTGCGCGAATGTGTGGAGATGGGTGCCGACCGCGGCATCCTGATCTCCGACCGCAAGTTTGCCGGCAGCGACACCCTGGCGACTTCCTATGTGCTGGCCGAGGCCATCCGCAGAATTCATCAGCAGGACCCCCTCGATCTGATCTTTTTCGGCAAGCAGGCCATTGACGGCGACACCGCCCAGGTCGGGCCGGGCGCAGCTGTCCGCCTCGGCATGCCGCTGGTCACTTATGTGGTGGATATTCGCGAGATCAACAAGCAAGAGGGCTATGCCGTGATGGTTCGCAAAACCGAGAAAGGGCGCGAGGTCATTCAAACCGCGCTGCCAGCAGTGATCACCTGCGAGAAAGAGATCGCGGACATCCCCTACGCGTCACTGCCCGATCTGATCACCTCCCTGCGCTATCAGCCGGAAAAGTGGTCGGCGGAAGAGCCGGTAGAATACGACCTCTCCCAGATCGGCCTGAAAGGCTCCCCCACCTGGGTGGCGAAATCCGGCACCCCGGAAGGTCATCAACCGGCAGAGACCCTCAGCACCGGAGAAGTTGGGCTGAAAACCGCTGTCCGTCAGACATTGGAAAAGATCTTCTCCAGCAGCAGCGCCTCATCCCTAGCGGAGGATTGAAATGACCAGACGATTTTGGGTTTTCATTGAACAGCAGGAAGGAAAAATGCACCCGGTGGCGGCCGAACTGTTGGGTGTCGCCAACCGGCTGACTACCGAGATCACTGACGAACTCGAGGAAAGTGGAGAGCAGGCTGTCGTCGAGGGCATCCTGGTCGGGCATGACGTGGAGGATGTCGCCCGGGAGGCTTTCCAGTACGGCGCGGACCGGGTCTACCTGGTGGATGATCCGGCTTTGAAACAATACCTGAATCGTCCCTACACCGACGCCCTCTCCCATCTGGTGGAAAAGCATCAGCCGGAAGTTTTCCTGATCGGGGCTACCACGCTGGGCCGCGACCTGGCCGGTGCGGTAGCCACTTCGGTGAAAACCGGCCTGACCGCTGACTGCACCAGGTTGGAAATGGGCACCATCCGAAAAAGCACGGAGAAATATCTGCTGGCCACCCGCCCGGCATTTGGTGGCAATGTCATCGCCACCATTGTCTGCAAAGATTATCAGCCCCAGATGGCCACCGTTCGCCCGCGGGTGTTTGAAACCCCGGAGCGCGATGAACGTGCCGGCGGCGAGGTCATCCAGGAGGATTTTCAGGTCACTCCGGAGATGATGGCTGCCGAAGTGGTCGAATTCATCCCCGATGATCAATCCAGCCTCAACCTGGAATACGCCGAAGTGATTGTCGCTGGCGGAAAGGGTTTGGGCAGCGCGGAGGGATTTGCGCTGATCAAGGAGCTGGCCGACGAACTCGGCGGCGTGGTCGGCGCCAGCCGGGCTGCCGTGGACGGCGGCTGGATCGAGTATCCCCATCAGGTCGGCCAGACCGGCAAGCACGTCCGGCCCAAACTGTATATCGCCGCCGGAATTTCCGGGGCCATCCAGCACAAAGTGGGCATGCAGGATTCCGACTTTATCCTGGCCATTAATACCGATCCCACCGCCCCGATCTTCGAAGTCGCCACAGTGGGCATTGTCGGCGACCTCTACGAGGTCATCCCAGAGATGATTGAGCAGCTGCAGGCCCGGAAAGGAGTGCCGGCATGAGCAGAAATAAAATCGAATTTGACGTCGTGGTTATCGGCGCCGGAATGGCCGGCTCCACGGCAGCGGCCATCGCCGCCCGGCACGGGCTGGATACAGCCCTGGTGGAACGCGGTCAAAAGCCGGGCGGGAAAAACCTTTTTGGCGGTGCCCTCTACACCCACTCCCTGCTGGATATTTATCCCGATTTCTTCGACCGCCGCCCCCCGCTGGAGCGGCCGGTGACTGAAACCGGCTTCTGGTTTCTCTCCGAGGACGGCGTGGTCAAAGCCATGGTGGAAGGCGGCCAGGTGGCCGGCGATCCAGTGGATGCCTACGTGGCCCTGCGGGCCGAGTTCGACCCCTGGTGGGCCGCCCAGGCCGAGGAGGAAGGCGCTTTTCTGATTCCCAAGACGCTGGTGACCGATTTCCTGCTGGAGGACGGCCGGGTCATCGGTGTCCAAACTGATCGGCCCCAGGGCAGGATTTACGCCCCGGTGGTGATCATCTGCGAGGGCGTCAACAACCTGCTCACCCAGAAGCTGGGGTTAATCAATCATGATATTCGGCTCTCCTCTTCTGCCCTGGCGGTGAAACAGCTGATCTCGCTCCCTGCCAAGGACATCAACGCCCGCCTAGGCCTGCCGGACCGCGACCACGGTGCCGCCATTTCGGTGATTGGCGACGTCTCCATGGGCATGCCCGGGTTGGGTTTTATTTACACCGCGGACAAAGCCATCTCGCTGGGGGTGGGCGTCACCCTGGATGCCCTGCAGCGAACCCGGATCCGTCCTTATGAACTGCTGCAGCGCTTCCTGGAGCACCCGGTGATCGCCCCGCTGATCAAGGAAGGCCAGATGATGGAATACGGCGCCCATTTGATCCCGGAAGGCGGCTGGAACGACCTGCCGATGTTATACACGGACGGCGCGATGGTGGCCGGAGATGCCGCCTCCATGGTCAATGCCCTGCATTGGGAAGGCACCAATATGGCCATCACCGCCGGCAAGCAGGCAGCCCTGACCGCGGTGAAAGCTCACCAGAAAGGTGACTTTTCGACCCGCACCCTATCCGGCTACCGGAAGCAGCTGGAGGAGCTTTTTGTGCTCAAGGATTTGAAGCAGTACCGGCGGATGTCCTCCTTCCTGAAGAATCACCCGGAGTTCATGGAGGTCTACCCCAGCTTTGTCAACGATGCCCTGGGCGGCTTCTTTACCGGGTTCGGAAAGCCCAAGCGCAAATTATATGGAAACATTTTCCAGTCCCTGACCGACCGCCGGCCGCTGTGGAAAGCAGTAGGAGACATGATCTCGTTCGGCCGGGCAGTGATCGGCATTTAGCAGGAGGAAATCATCATGGCTAAGAAACAGAAGGAGTATCAGCGCGAGCTGCCCGAAGTGTATGTTGACGACATGCTGATGTCGCTGAAGTATTACACCGATGAGCAGGAGCTGCACCTGGCCATCAAGGATCCCGCGGTCTGCCAGAACTGCGAACACCAGCCCTGCATCGACTTCTGTCCGGTGGGCGCCTACCGCCCCCAGGACGGTCGGACAGTGCAGATCGCTGTGCAGAGCTGTGTGGAATGCGGCACCTGCCGGGTGGCCTGCCCCTACCTGAATATCTCCTGGAAAAATCCCCGGGGGGGATTCGGCGCGGATTACAAGTTCGGCTGAACTGAACATCTTTCGACACATTACAAAAGACCACATCGCCCGGTGTGGTCTTTCTTTCTTGCAGCTGGAAATATTGTTACAGTCTCCCGCTCTCATGGGAGGTATGTTACACTCCGGTTACAGACCTCATCCGCAGTCCTGGATCCTGCCCGGCATTCAGCTTTCCATTCTCAGATAGCACCCGATCAAAATGGGGAATACATCTTACTCCAGCTCAGCGGAAAGCCTCAATCGAATACCTCTCACCAACCGGCATTGAGGAGAAAAAATGGCAAAACAGAGCTACCTGGAACTCAATGCTCATGAAAAAGACTGGCTCGCAAAAAACCTCTCAGCTGTTAAAGGGATTACCCAGAGCACTTTAGGAAAGGATGACCCGGATTGGCTGCAGCCCGGGAAGCTCGATCAGGCCTACGCTGCCTGGTACGCCACTCACGATCGGGAGACCGAAGATCCCAATCCACTGATCAATGCTTTTGGGATGGCCTTTGGGGAGTAACTGGTCCGTGAGCACCAGCTCAGCTGGGTGATTGTGCAGGAGAAGGACCGTGCCGAACTGGCTGTTCACGGAGAGATCGGGGAGATTTTGCTTTTTCCCCCCCACCTGGTGGCAAAGCGATACGAAAAAGGCCTGGTGGATTTCTTAGAACCGCTTTCCCTTGAAATTGGCCAAAGCATCCAGAAGATCCGCAGCCTGCAGGATTGATCTGCACTGCTGAGCCATGCCGGGAAAGCAGGATCGCCATCATCTCAACCTCCCTTCCAGACTGCTGGCTGCTGAAATCAAAGGATGGTGAATTATGACCTCAGAAATTGCCCGCCCGGAAACACAGCCCTCATCCGGCTGCCTTCAGGAAATCGGCTGGCTGGGAATGGGCTTTGTGCTCCCCTGCGCCAGCCTGACTTTTTACCGCCGGGCCATCCGGAGGCGGCTGGTTCTTGCCGTGCTGTTTTTCCTGCTCTTCACCCTGATCATAGCCGGGTTGACCACGGGTTTTCTGGGCAGAACCATGGGAGAAGTCGGCAGAGAGATGGCAGCTGCTCTTGCGGAAGAGGACTTCCCGGAGATCACTATTCGTGGTGGGACTGCTGAAGTGGACGCTCCCCAACCGCTGATATTGGTCAACGAGCCGGGCACCCTGGTCGTCTTTGATACCACCGGACAGTACACAGAGCTGGATCCCGTGCGCCTTGATCAGGGCTTGCTGCTCACCCGCAACAGCGTGCATTTGATCTCGGATAATGAATATCAGGTCCTTCCACTGGATGAACTGCAGGCCATCTTCAACCGCGACCCGCTGGTGATCAACGCCGGCACGCTGCAGCGGGCCTGGTCCACCTTCGGTTTGATTTTCACGCTCATCGCCGGAGGAGCGCTGGTTCTCTGGCACACGCTGGTGCGTTTCATGATCCTGGTCACCCTGGCGGTAATCGTCTGGGGAGTGATCTCTCTCTTTCGGACAGGAACCAATTTCAGCCCCATCCTTATCGCCGGGATTTACGCGCTGGTCCCGGCCTTTTACCTCGATCACCTGGTCGGACTGCTGGGGATCCCCCTGCCCGGCCTGCAAACGTTCCTGCTGCTGGTTTTTTGGGGGACAGCGCTGGGGCTGGTCCATTTCCTGCCCGACAAGGACCGGACCCAGCAGCCTGATCTGCGCGGCTGGCGAGCCTGGGTAGGACTGCCCATGCTGATCACGCTGGCTGCCAGCGGGATCTTCGAATGGACCGGCCGCGCCCTCACTGCCTGGCTGGTTTTCCTTGGGAATCTTGCCGTCCTGGCTGTGATCGGCCTGCTGACCCGTCCCAGCTCGCCTGGTGCAGCAGCCTCAGCAGCCTTCCCGGAAGGAGAAGCCCCGGATGATCCTGACATGCCTGAGTAAAGACTCCGGGAAGAATTGGGCGTCCTTCCAGCAGCCCGGCTGCTGTGGTTGACTCCTGGCATTCCCTGCCCCTGTACCCGGTTTGTTCAACGCCCGAGGAGAATTCAGCCAGGAAGGATCCGCGCAGATACTTGGACACGCTTCCAAAGCCTCACTCGCTGCAACCGGAATGCCTTCCTTTAAAGCATACACCCTCCAAAAGTCCCAGTTCATACGGCAGGATGAAACCCACCAAATCAGCCACCACAAGGAGAAAACCGTGAAAGCACTGGTTGTCTACGATTCCGAATACGGCAACACCGCCCGGATTGCCCGGGCTGTCGGCAAAGCCCTGGGACCACCGGATGAATCCCATGTCGTTCCCCTCAGCGATCTCCAACCAGAACGATTGCTTGGGCTGGATTTGCTGGTGGTGGGCTCCCCCACGCAGCGCTTCAGTCCTACTCCGGCAATCAGCAGCTGGCTGAAGGACCTTGAAGCCGGGACGCTGGATGGGGTCATGGCAGCCGCATTTGACACCCGTTTTACGGAATCAAAAATCGGCGAGATCAAAATCCTGGCATTCTTCGTCTCCATTTTCGGCTATGCCGCCAAGAAAATTGCCCGCGGATTAGAACGCAAAGGAGCACAGCTGCTTTTTCCACCGGCAGGTTTCTATGTCAGCGATACAGATGGTCCCCTGCTGGAAGGGGAAATGCAGCGTGCCGAACAGTGGGCTGCCCGGATAAAAGAAGAGCTGACATCCTGAGAGATTTCAGGTCTTGCTGCACCGCAATGCGATATCACCCCTTACCGGCCTTGGATATAATATGGTCGCATAGAAAATAAAGGAGGTTTCATGGATGCTGTCTTTCTGGGTTTGACAGGCGAGCAGTGGATTGAGATTGGCATATCTCTATTGATTTTCGTTGGTGTGCTGGCCCTGGGCCGCTGGGTGATCTCATTCCTGCTCGATCGGATCCTAAAGAGAATCACCGAACACACCAGGTCCAATCTGGACAATGCCATCATTGATGCTGCCCGTCTGCCGCTGTATTTCCTGGCGCTGGTAGTGGCCCTGCAGTTTGGAATGGGGAGGCTGGATTTTCTGCCCGAGGCCTGGGACACCTGGCGGCAGGAAGGATTTTTTTTGCTCTATTTTCTGGTCGGTTTCATCTTCGCCTGGCGCTTGATCACCCACCTATTCCAATGGTATCAGGAGGAGATGATCCCAAAAACAGACACAGATCTGGACGAGCAGCTGCTGCCTTTCTTTACCAGAGTAGCCTTGATCCTGCTCAGCGCGATCGGATTGATCACCATCCTTTCCCACTTTAATGTCAATATCACAGCGATGGTCACCACCCTGGGCATCGGCTCTCTGGCGGTGGCGCTGGCCGCTCAAAACGCCCTCGAAGATACCATCAGCGGATTTCTGATCATGATGGACCGGCCTTACCGGATTGGTGATCGGATTGAGATCCTCGACTTGGATACCTGGGGAGATGTGGTCGATATCGGTTTACGCAGCACGCGCATCCGCACCCGGGACAACCGTATGGTCGTGGTGCCCAATTCGCAGATCGGCAAAAGTCTGGTGGTCAACTACGCCTATCCCAATGACCGCTACCGACTGCAGATCCATGTCGGCGTCGCCTACGGCACCGATATCGAAGAAGCCCGGAAAGTAATGATTGACGCCGTCTCCGAGGTTGATGGTGTGCTGCCGGACAGGAAAGTAGAAGCGCTCTTCTTAGAGTTTGGGGATTCTGCGCTGATTTTCCGGGTGCGCTGGTGGCTGGAATCCTATGTGGATACCCGCCGGATGTTTGATCGGGTCAACTCCGCTCTTTACAAAGCGCTCAACGAGCACCATATTGACCTGCCTTTCCCACAGCTGGAAGTCCATTATCGGGAGGGGGCTCAGGACAGGAACCAGTCCGATCCACAAAAACAGTGAACCCTTTGAGCTGCTCCTGCTTCCGAAAGAATTCCGGAAGCGAAGAATCTGAATCAATGGTCAGCTTTCGGCGAAAAGCAGCGCAGGGCGACAGATTGTGGTGGGTTCTGAACGAAGGTGCAGCACCTCACCATCAATCAGCCCTGACCACGGCTGTCTGGGACCAGAATCCATCTCCTGGCAAAAAATAGGAATTAACATCCGCATCAACGGAACTGCCGCAGCAGTCACGGTGTTCGAACTCAGCCCGGGAAAACTGTTCTCCAGAAGATCATCTCAGGGCTGAGGAGGATCCCATTCTGCCCAACAAAAACCAAGCTGATTGAGAGAATCGTAGCAAAGGAAAATCACTTTTTTGCTTCCCTGGAGGTAAGCGGCCAAACCAGAAAGAGGAGAATCTGTGGAACTATACCAGATAAAACGCGGCTTGGGGAGCTCTCTCCTGGCCTATAATGGAATGGAAGTGGATTGGGAGTGAAAAGCAGCGGAAGGAAACAAGCATGAATGACCAAGAGGACAAAAGGGAGGATTTCCAACAGATCAACCCTGAGGACTATTACGGCTATGAGGAGCGATTTGTTGAAAAAGGCGGTGGGGGCGGAGGTGATTCCAAAAAAGAACAGCAGGGCAGAAAAACCATTCAGGCTCTCCGCAAAATCCAGCGCAGGCAATCCCAGGAGCGGCGCCGGGCTGCTGCTGAGAAAGTACTCAAAAACGTGATCAGTCAATTTCCCAGCGGTGATAATCCAGCCCAGCAGGAAAGATTTCTCACCCGATATCTCGAGTGGATCAACACCCACCTGCAGTCAGCCCCCGAACTCGATGATTCTGAGCTGGAGATCCTCCGGGCCAAATCTGGTGGGCCCGGGGGCCAGCATGTAAATAAACGCGAAACCCGCGTGATGGTAATTCATCATCCCACTGGCTTGCGGGCAGAAAGCGATCAAACCCGCAGCCAGCGGAAAAACCGGTCCCTGGCTGAAAAACAGCTGAGAAAAAAACTTGCGCAGCATCTAGCCAACTGGCGCAGCTATCTTTCCACAGGAGAATTCCTCAGGAAAGAGACTCTGATGGAAATGCTGGATGATCACAAAGGAAAATTTTGATTGAATAAAAAGAGAGCTCCGGGAGCCTTAAGGCTCCCGGAGCTCTCTCATTCAGACCCAAAAACCACTTATCGCAAACTCTCTGCTGCCGCCTGGGTGAAAGCAGCTGCCCGCTCCCGAAACTCATCTATTGCTACCTGGCGCAGGAATGCCAGTGATACCAGCAGTCCCAGCGCTTCTAGAAAAAATACCCCTGCGTAGGCTCCCCCCGCTGAAAATCCCCAGGAGATCAACGCTGTTTGCAGCGCGCCTCCGGCGATCGCCGTGGGACCTTTTGCAGCCGCTTGAATCAGCGTCCAGGCGCCAACAAAGAGACCGGTCTGGCGGGAAGAGGTCATATCCATCATCAAAGAAACCCCCCCGACAGTAAACAATCCTGATCCAGTGCCGAGAAAAAGCAGAATCAGCGGCAATGCCGGGGAATAGCCAAATACAGAGCTTAAACCCAGGGCAGAAAATGCCCCCACCATCAGGAGGATCCCCAGCGAGGTCGTCCAGTGTTTCCCCTTAACAGGGATCAAACGCATCCCCCCAAAAAGCATCGCCCCCACTAATCCCACGCCCAGATATGCATTGAACCGGGTGGTCGCTGCAGCCGGCAGACCAAAAACCTCTCCTCCAAACGGTTCCAGCAGAACATCCTGCATAAAGAAAGAAAACATGCTCAAAAAAAGAAAAGCGCCAAACCAGCGGGCGGATCGATTTTCCAAAATCCCCTGGAACGCCAGACCTAAATTACCAGTCTTCCTTGGATGAGGTTCGGCAGCCGGTTTTTCCTGCCGCCAGAGGGCGATCAGAGTAAATAATACGACAATTGCCGCCGCTGCGGAGAACAATATCATCACCCGGGCCATCCGAAAAGGCTCCAGCAGGAATCCGCTGAGCACACCGGTAAGGATGATGCCAACCATCAACAAGGTCCAGATAAAGCCGGTGATCTGACCCCGCTGCTCGGAATCGGTCAAATCAGTGATCAAAGACAAGTAAGCTGTCCCTGCAATGTAGGTGGAGGTACCTTCAGTCAGGAAAAAAAGAAAGCCTGAGCCGACCCGCAGCCAGGTTGGAGAGGCTGCAATCCAGCGTACCACCCAGGGAGAGCTGACCAAGACACCAACAGCCGCCAGCGATCCCAAAAGGATGTAAATTGACCGCCGATATCCCAGAAGGGGATGTCGATCGCTAAAATATCCAAATGGAATGGCCACCAGAGCCCCCAGGTAATGACCTCCTCCCACCAGAATGGTCACAGTGATCAAATCCAGACCGAGCTCCACCCGCATCACCCGGTTGAGCACACCGAGGAAGAGCACAGACAGCCCCCCCGCTGCCAGCTGGAACAACCCCAAGCGTAAAAATTGTTTTCTGCCCATCATTTTTCGTTCATAAAAATATCAGTTGATTAAAAGGCGCTGCAAAAAAACCAGCCGTTTGACACCGCTGCCATTATATCAACACTCTACCCTGGATCACTGCTCAGGGCTTGTATTTAAGATAAATAATTGATAAGAAATTGGGCTTGTTTCGCCAGGCAGGGGGCTGTCTAAAAAGCAGCCCTTTTTGCTTTTCCCACAATCCAGTATGAGG
>CAZRUS010000015.1:0-84367 GCA_964603385.1 uncultured Anaerolineales bacterium
TAAACTGTCCACTTTTCAGGTTTAAACTGTCCAGTTTTCAAGTTTAAATAACACTCTGGTGGAAATCCCTTGATAATCCGCTCCGAAAGGACTATAATTTCCGATGGTCTGACAACTGAACCTGAAATCACACACTTGAGGTGTGTTTTATGCCTATTTATACCTACCGGTGCGAGAACTGCGGGATCCAATTTGACCGGAAGCAGAAATTTTCGGATGATCCCCTGACAGTTTGTCCGGAATGTGGAACGGAAACTCTTCGAAAGGTGTATCTGCCCGTGGGAATTGTTTTCAAAGGATCCGGGTTTTATGCCACAGATAATCGTTCCCCGTCGGGGATGGATTCCCGATCCGGGGAGGAAACCTCAGGCGACTCCTCCGCGAAAAAAGACATCAGCGAGAAACCAGAAAAAAAGTCTCTCTCCCAGGAGAAGAAAAACACCTCCAGCCAGGAATGAACCCGGAGATCCCCTCAGTGCAGAAAAAAACTCCCATCAGGGAGTTTTTTCATTTTCTGGGATAAGCTGCTGGATCAAGGGAATCAATAGATCAGCGGTACCGGTGTGAAGACCAGCACAAAGATCACCAGGCCCAATCTGGCCAGCTGAACCCGCAGTGGATCCAGTTCCGTGATTTCATCCAGTGGTTCTGCCTGCATCCTCCCCAGGAATAAGATCAGCACTGCCCACAGCCACCAGCCCGGCCACATAAAACCCAGCAGGACCAAAGCCGCGATGATGTACGGCCAGGATTTTTTGGATTCCTGACCAAACAGACTGTAAACCAGATGGCCGCCGTCCAGCTGACCAGCAGGAAGTAAGTTCAGCGAGGTGACCAGCAGGCCAGCCCATCCTGCCCAGGCAACCGGATGAAGTTCTACATCCAGGCCCCCTCGCGGAAGGGGCATGCCGCTGAAGAAGTAGCGAATCCAGTAAAGAAAGGGAGGCAGTCCCTGGAATGAGATCGGTCTGGGGAGCCACTCCCCATGCACCAGGTATTTTGCCCCCAGATAGAGCAATGAGTTCCCTTCAAAGATATACTCCTGGAGATTAAAAGGCAGCGGCTTGACTTCGGAGATGGTCAAACCATAAATCATAATTGGAACTGCCACAATAAGTCCAGCGAGAGGTCCTGCCAGGCCGATGTCCAGCAGCACACGCTTGTTCTTGGGCGGTTCCTGCAGCCGGATAAACGCTCCCATGGTCCCGAAGGGGCTGATCGGGAAGGGGATGAAATATGGGAGTGTGACTTTGGTGCGGTGATGGCGGGCGGCAAAATAGTGTCCGAATTCGTGGGCAGTAAGAATACCCAGCAGGCTGACGGCAAAAGCGATGGCTTTTCCCAGGATCGGCTGAATATTGGACCACAGGACTGCCAGGTCCGCGGTCAACGGGCCTTCATAGATGGAAAAGACGCCGGCAAAGATCACTGAAAGAAAGGTGATCACAAACAGGATAATGTTGATTGTGGATTTTCTCTTTTCCGGTCGATAGAGGCCTTCCCGGAGAATGACGGCATGTTTCCCATTGTTGTTTCGAAAAAGAGGTGTGATTTGATACGGTTTCAGCGCTTCTGCGAGCGGATCGTAAAGGTCTACCGCCGGACCCCGGAGCAGTCCCTGGTAGACAGCCAGGTATCTGTCCTGGGAGGTGCCCATTTTGATCCGGTCAATTTTTAGGTAGCGGTCAATGATCCGGGTCAGTTGATCTCTCTGACTGGGTGCTTGGTCTCTGGTTGAGGGTGAGGACATGATCGGGGGTGCCCTTTGTACAACGAATAAGGCGGGAGTGAATGGGAGTCGAACCCACCGCGGCTCGTATAACGACCCGCCACCGATTTTGAAGACCGGGGAGCCCACCGGGACTCAACCACCCCCGTGATCTTCTGCATTATATCGTCTCCAGGTCTTCGTGTAAACATATCTTAAATGTACAGATAACTTCACAGGGGGGTCCAGAAGAAAGAATACTTCGCCGTCTTCAAGCCCTGCTGGTTTTGCCTGATTATCCCTGTTTCAACTGGTATCAAAATTGGGGTATTGACACTCCCCCCAACAGATTCCATTATCTTATGGTTGGGTATGTTTTGAAGGTCCTCTTGAATACAGGTGCTGTTCAAATTTTGTTTCCATCCCTGAAACCACAAGGTATCTATATAGAGGATATTGGTACAATAATCGTGATTATGTTCCATCTGGGTGTGATTCCTGGCCAAGCTATCCATCATCAACTTGCCGAGATATTCGTCCATTGGTTCTGAATTCTTATAGAGCTAATCGGTCCATAGAACAAAAACAACCAGATCAGCCCTATAGGTATAACTACGGATGACACATGAGAAATAAAATAATCAACGGAATCCCTTTGGTGATTGGGATATTCCTGATTACAGCCTGTCAGGGGTTGACCGATCCAAAGCCTACCAGCACACCAGACATCTTGTTAATGGAACTCTATGAAAGGTCTATCTCGGATTTCGAAAATCTCAGAGATGAGATCCATGATCTGGCAGCAGCAGCTGATGACACACCAGCAGAAGATCTGGAACCAATTCTCCTTCAGCTAGCAGATCGGAAAGCGGAAATTGAGGGGTATGGATTTCCTCTCGAACTCGAAATTGCCAAGGCGCAATCAGCACTTGCGAATTATTCCGCAACGACAATATTGTGTTACCAAAGAGAATATCTGGAGTATCTCAGAGAGATCTCAGGACAGGAATCAGTGGGTGAGCAGATTGATTTTTGTGGTCAGGCGCAAGGACTCGAGGAGACTTTGGATTTGGTTCTCCAAGAACTCAAAGAGACGTATCTAGAAAAATAATCCTCCAAAAAACTGTTCTGTTACAGAAAGTTTGTGCCTACGGTCCGAGCCCCGCTCGAGATACTTACAACCGTTTGTAGAGCTGTGCCAGGGCTCCCTCCTTGATAGTGTGAGGGAACTGATGATAGGAGTCCAGTTTTCAGCTATAAACTGCCCACTATTGAAGTTTAAAAACAGTGGATAGAATTTGCTTGACACGGAATGATCCCCTTGCTACAATCACGGCAGCAGCTTACCAACTGAATAGTGAAGGTGGATAGCGGCTGAGCCTCAGGCGGAGCTTGAGGTGACGAGGTGGAGGTTCCTTCCCGCGAGGGAGGTGCTAAACTGTTCGGCGAGCAGTGAAAATCGAAGGATCAGCGGATGCCTCTGAAGTCTGGCCATAGACTTCTTCTCCCTTCCCGGAAAGGGCTGACCGAAAACTGGCTGGTGACAGACAGCACAAGGGCAGCGCAGTGGCCCAAAGGATCCTGCTTAAGGGCAATCCTTTGATACCCGGGGAAGGGCTGACACGATGATGGTACTGCAGTGACACGCCCGGGCGTGTCATTTTGTTTTAACACCACTGGCTGGGGAGCGTTTTGCCCTGGTGATTTCAATTCAGTTATCCTTACAGGAGGAACCATGGATCGGAAAAAATTACTTGCCCGTGTGGAAAAAGAAGAGGTCAAATTCATCTCCCTGCAGTTCACGGATGTGACCGGTTCGGTGAAAAGCGTTGACATCACCCCGGAACGCCTCCCCGGCGCTTTAGAGGACGGTGTATGGTTTGACGGCTCCTCCGTGGAGGGCTTTGCCCGCGTTCAGGAGAGCGATATGCGGCTTGTTCTCAATCCGGACACCTACGCAGTCCTTCCCTGGAGCCCTCCTGATCTGCGTCGGGCGCGAATATTCTGTGACATCTATAAACCGAATGGAGATCCTTTTGAGGGCGATCCCCGCGGCACGCTCAAGCGGGTGGTGAAAGCCGTCGAGGAACGGGGATGGATCTTTAACGTCGGCCCGGAGCCGGAGTTTTTCCTCTTTAAACGCAATGGGGTCGAGGATATCCATCCGGTTCCTTATGATGTAGGAGGGTATTTTGATTTTTCAGCCCGCGATCAGGCCACCATGGTTCGCACCGAGCTGATGCATGCCCTTAACGATATGGGGCTCGAGGTGGAAATGGGGCATCATGAAGTGGCCCGGGGGCAGCACGAAATTGATTTCCGCTATGCGGATGTACTGCGGGCAGCGGACAATGTCATTACCATGAAATATACTGTCAAGGCGATCGCAGCCAAGTATGATCTGATCGCCTCCTTCATGCCCAAGCCGATTTTTGGTGTTAACGGTTCGGGGATGCATACCCACCAGTCCATCTTCAGTAAAACAGGGGAGAACCTGTTTTTTGACAGCGAGGATGAAAACCACCTCTCCGAGCTCGCTTATCAGTTTCTGGCCGGTCAGCTGAAGCATGCCCGGGGCATGTCAGCGATTCTGGCCCCAACGGCAAACTCCTACAAGCGGCTGGTCCCGGGATATGAAGCGCCTGTGTATATCGGCTGGGCGCAGATTAACCGCTCGGCCCTTGTTCGCCTGCCCCGCTACACAAAGGGCAGAAATAAGTCCGTGCGCCTGGAGCTCCGCTGCCCTGATCCCTCTGCGAATCCCTACCTGGCCTTCGCCGTCATGCTGGCGGCTGGCCTGGACGGCATCGAAGAAGAGCTGGTATGCCCCCAGCCGTTGAACAATGTCAATATCTGGAATCTGGAGGAAGGGGAGCGGAAAGAGCGGGGGATAGAAGCCCTGCCGGGTTCCCTGGCCGAAGCCATGTATGAGTTTGATAAAAATTCGGTCATTAAGGATGCCCTGGGACCGATGATTGTGGAAGTCTTCCAGAGAGCAAAATGGGCTGAAGTGGAGGAGTACCGCACCCGGGTGACCGATTGGGAGGTCAGCCGTTATCTGGAAGTTGCCTGACCGGAACGTTTTCAGCAGGGAGGTAGATATGACCGTCGTCAGTGCGCAAATTACACTGCAGACTCAGGGAAATGGGCATATGCTGGATATTACCGATCAGGTGCAGTCCAGGGTCCGGGAATCCGGTTTGGCCAGCGGCATCGTGACTGTGTTTTCGCCTTCCGCCACCAGCTCTCTGACCACCCTGGAGTATGAGAGCGGATGTATTGCTGACCTGCAGCGGCTGGTGGAGGAAATTCTTCCTGCCGATCGAGCTTACGCCCATAATCAGCGCTGGGGAGATGGCAATGGGCACAGTCACATCCGGGCAGCACTTTTCAAACCCTCCCTGACCATCCCTTTTCAGGAGGGTAAACTGACCCTGGGCACCTGGCAGCAGATTGTTTTTCTGGATTTTGATACCCGACCGCGGTCCCGCTCTCTGGTTGTCCAGCTGCTGGGAGAATAAATAAAAGAGCCTGGATCCCTGGATCCAGGCTCTTTTTGTGTTTCAGGTGGGAATTACGCTGTCTGCTCTGGAGCGGCTTCTTCCAGGACTTCCTCCCGGGTGCCGTGCTTCTCCCGGTAGGTCAGCCACATGGCACCGATGCCGATCAGGGTGACCGCAGCCCCGATGAACCAGCCCAGGATAGGAACGGCTCTGAGCAGCGTGTAAATCAGGATGCCCACAACCAGCGGCCAAATCAGCTGATCAGCGTACTTAGGGGCCAGCCATTTCAGGAGCAGCTTGCCGATGATCAGCGCGACCACCAGCTTGCTGATGTAGCTGACCAGCAGGCCGAATCCAGCCAGAGTGAGCCCCAGGCTCGAGAAGCCAACCGCCAGGATGGTTCTGGAGAGACCTCCCAGGGTGACCACGCCAAAGAACAGCGCTGCAGCAATGATCAGACCGGCAGCCACAAATGCACCAACATAGACCACCACCCAGGTGACCAGGCCCCAGCCCAAAGCAGGCATGGTTTTTGTTTCTACTTTGTCGCTGACTTTTCTCAGCAGGTTGGGCAGCTGCCAGATAAGCAGCCCACCCAAAAGCAGCAGAGTCACAAAAGCTTGCAGGCGCTTGCCAATCCAGGAGACAATCAGAGCCACTGTGCTGGCCTCGCCAATTTCCCGACCGAAGTCTCCGGCATCCGCTTCCGGGGCTCGTTCAGGACTGAATTTGAAGACAATCCCTTCCCCGGGTGCGGCCTGAATGGCATCTTCCTGCTCCTGGGAGCTTTCGTAGGTCAGCCGGCCGCCAATTTCGGCCTGTTCAGAAACCCTCAAGCCCGTGGGGACAACCCGATCCACACCGGGAGGCCCGCCGAAGAAAACCATCTGGTTGTCTGAGTCGGGGCTGTCCACAGCGGCATAAACATCCCCGCCGATCGTGCCGTCAATCTCCACAGCTCCCGCACCGGCCTGGACGTTGCGTCCCACCGTGCCGGAGAGCAGCGCCTGGTAGGCCCCCACCAGGAGATCTTTTTCGATCCTGGAGCCTGGGTTGGTGGTGAGGTTGAAGCCCCCAAAGTACAGGTTGCGTCCCACCCCAGCTTCAGATCCCAGGGTAAGCGTGCTGGACCCGGCGTAAACCGAGCCTTCTACCTCTCCGTTGACCTGAATTGATTGAGCGCCGGTTACCAGACTGCCGTTCACCGTGCCGTTGATTTCCACCACAGATCCGGCTGCAAAGACATCTCCGTTGATCGTGCCGTTGATCTCGACCATGTCGCTGGCGATAAAAAGATCATCATCAATGACCTCATCGGCGCCCACAAACCCATCTTCATCGAACTCCACTGCCTGGGCAGGGTTGGCCAGACCAGAAGCCAGGGCGATTATGAACACAATTGGTATGGCAATCAGTAAAAAATTTTTCCGGGTAAACATATTTGTCTCCTTGATACCTGTGATTATGCCATTGCTGCCAGTCTTCCTTCAATAAACTATACGGGGGAAGGAGAGAAAAGTTGCATATCACTGCTGCTTCTGGCAGCTGTGATTTCTCTGGTGTTCTCCTGAACAGTCTACAGGTTGGAAATCAGCAGCGGCAGCACTTCTCCGGAAGGGGAAGGGATCCGGAATTCTGCTCTGGGGGACAGGGCTGTGGGACGGGGGTTGATTTCCACCAGGAGTGCGCCTTGACTTGCAGCAGCCAGCGGCAGCGATGCCGCTGGCTGGACTGCTGCCGAGGTGCCAATGGAGAAGAAGACATCACAGCCGGCGGATCTTTCCCAGCATTTGTTGAGATCATGTTCAGGGAGGCTTTCTCCAAACCAGACCACATCCGGTCGGAGCAGACTGCCGCATGCCGGACAGCGCGGCAGTCCTTCCTCCAGATCCACCTGCAGCAGATCCAGCTCCGCTGGCCTGCGGCAGCGGTGGCAGCGGACCCGGAATATATTTCCATGGAGTTCGATCAACTGCTGGCTGCCAGCCTCCCGGTGAAGGTTGTCCACATTCTGGGTGATCAGCAGGTAGGCTTTGTTTTTTCGAGAGAAGAGCTGCTCCAGGTCAGCCAGGGCATAATGCCCGGGATTGGGACTGGTTTGTCTGATCAGCTCCATCCGCCACTGGTACCAGCGGAGCACTTTTGCTGGTTGGCTTTGAAATGCCCCCGGTGAAGCCAGCTCCGTGGGAGAATATTTCGCCCACAGGCCGGTTTGGGCATCGCGGAAGGTGGGGACCCCGCTTTCTGCAGAAACACCCGCGCCGGTAAGCACAACCAGGGATTGTGCTTGCCGCACTGCAGTGATCACATCCGGATCCAGGGGGATTTCAGCCACCCTGGACGTACTTCTCCCAGTAGCGTTTGATGCCGTCGGCGGACATGCCCGAGGGATTGGCCTTTTCAAAGAGCTCCAATTTGGCAGGATCCACCCCTCTTTTCAGGGAGCGGTCTTCAGCCCAGTGAATGAACTGCTGACGGAGCTCCTCCGACTCCAGACCCTGCGGCAGGGTTTTAACCATCCATTCTTCGGCAGCAGACAGCTCCCGGAGCACTTCCTGCAGATGCCAATCCACGTCTTCGTAGAAGCCAAAATGGGTGGGAGCGATGCGGGAGATCGGCAGGCTGATCAGGCGCTTGATGGATTCCCGCCATTTCGGAAGATGGAATTCTGGCGGGGGCATGGGAACCCGGAGATGGCGGGCTTCCGCGTTGGGGATGCGGACCCCACCCACATCGCCACTGAAACAAGTCTCTCCCAGGAGATAAGCCATGTGGTGGTAGGCGTGGCCCGGTGTATCGAGAGCGGTAAAGGTAAGCCCCCCCACCTGGATTTCATCCCGGTCCTCGAGAGCGGTCAGTTTATCTTCCGGGACAGGGTAAAAATCTCCCCAGAGCTCATCCATGCGATCACCGTAAATTCTCCCGGCGCTGGCCAGCAGGCGGGAGGGATCCAGCAGATGCGGGGCACCGATTTCGTGAACATAGACCGGCACGCCCTGTCGGGCCAGCCAGCCGGCGGCACCGGCATGGTCCAAATGGATGTGGGTGAGCAGTAAGTGGGTAATATCTTCCAGCTGGTACCCCTGGGTCCGGAGGGCTTTCAGCAGGGTTTTCTGGGTTGATCCGGGACCACACTCTATCAGCACCGCTCCGCTGTCGTGCGGAATTAAATAAGAAGCAATGGTCTGAGAGTTTCCTGAGAATTCTAAATCCAGCACAATGATTTCTGGTTCCTGATTCATGATTTCCCTCCTGGATTGCCGGCTGTAATTGCTGGCCCCATTGTAGCATCCCCGGTTCTTTGCGGGAAGATTTTTGCCGGCTATTGATTAAAGGGAGATCGCTGATCAGTACAAAAAGCTGCCCGGTCTAGTAAGATTTTGTTCCGCTGTGTTTGTGGAAAATATCACTCTCTTCTTAAATTAATCGGATGGAAGGAAAATATTAAGGTAAGAGCTTGGCCGCCGGGTTGATATATCAGTTTGGCTATGCTAGAATACCCCCCAGCTAAATATACGGGCTCACCAAGGTAATACCCATACAGGTGGGGGTATTTTTGGGATTGTGGGTCCAAAATCGTGAGGGCATCAGCCGGTTTAATCGCTTTAAAGGAGATTTCCATGGTGGAAACAATCGACCCAACTGCTCAGGCCTCTGTGGTGAAAAAGACTCCCCCTCTGCCGGAGAAAGCTGTTGAGGTCGAGCTGACTGAGAATGCTCTTGAGGTCTTCCAAAGACGGTATATCCGCAAGGGAGAAGATGGTCAGCCGGTGGAGAATAAAGAAGAGACCTTCTGGCGGGTAGCCTATCACATTGCAGCGGAGGAGAAAAAATGGGGAGGGGACGTGCTCGCTGTGGCGGAGAGATTTTACCACCTGCTGGCGAAGAAAAAATTTCTGCCTAACTCCCCGACTTTTACAGGGGCTGGAACACCGCTGGGACAGCTGGCTGCCTGTTTTGTACTTCCCATCAGTGATGATATGGGGAAATGGTCTGACGGCATTTTTCAGTCCCTCCGAGATGCCGCATTGATCCAGCAAACCGGCGGTGGGAATGGGTTTGCTTTTTCCCGTCTGCGTCCAAAAAAATCCCTCATCAAAGCCTCCTCCGGACATGCCACTGGCCCGGTCGGATTTTTAAAAGTGTATGACAAAGCTTTTGGAGAAATTGCCCAGGGAGGGACGCGGCGGGGGGCAAATATGGCTGTGCTGCGGGTGGACCATCCTGATGTTGAGGAGTTTATTACCTGCAAGACAGACGAGTCATCGATTACCAATTTTAATATCTCTGTGGGAATCACGGATGACTTTATGGAGGCGGTAATCGAAGATCAACCCTGGCAGCTGCGCTTCCCGGATGTCAAGGACCCGTCTTACCGTCATTTTAACGGCACCATCGATCAGGCGGAAGAAGCAGGGATTCCCATCCTCGATTATAAGGAGGTCCGGGCCAGGGACTTATTTGCCAGGATTGTCCATCAGGCACACCACAACGGAGAACCCGGGATGCTCTTCCTGGATCGGGCTAACCGGGATAATCCCATGGCCCATCATTACCAGCTGGAAGCGACCAATCCCTGCGGGGAACAGTTCCTGGCTCCCTATGAGAACTGCTGCCTGGGTTCCATCAATCTCAGCACTCATATCCGGGAAGACGGCACTCCGGACTGGGAAGCACTGCAGGAGAGTGTGCAAACAGCGACCCGGTTCCTGGACGATGTGGTAGATGCCAATGCCTACGTTCCCTCAGTTCCCCAGCTGGAGAGGGCAGCCATGCAGGCCCGCAGAATCGGTCTGGGCATCATGGGGCTGGGCGACATGATGTACCGGGCCGGTGTGCGCTATGGATCCCAGGAAGGACAGGAATTTGCTGCCCAGGTGATGGAATTTGTCCGCTACCATGCCATGCAGACCAGTATTGAACTGGCAGAAAAAAGGGAACCCTTCCAGGCCATTCAGGGGAGCATTTATGATCCTGATGATCTCACCTGGACGCCGCCAGCTCCGCTGGAGCCGTATCAGCATGATTGGGGCAGACCGGCGCTGGACTGGGAGGAGATTAAGGCAGGACTTCGGAAACACGGCATCCGCAATGCCGCCCAGACCACCGTGGCTCCCACCGGAACGATTGCTACCGTAGCCGGCTGTGAGGGCTACGGCTGTGAACCGGTATTTGCCCTGGCTTACACCCGGCATGTCACGGAAGATGAGGAACAGGTAGATCTTACCTATACCAGTCCCCTTTTCCAGCAAGCATTGGATGACGCGGACCTCAGCGATGAGCTGAAAACAGAAATCATCAGCAGGGTGGTTGAAAGCGGAAGCTGCCAGGAGATTGATCAGCTCCCGGAGGAGATCCGGAACACATTTGTGGTATCTTCCGACATCACCGCTGAGGAACATGTCCGGACCCAGGCTGCCCTGCAGGCCTTTGTCGATAACAGCATCTCAAAAACTATCAACTTCCCCGCGCATGCGCAGCCAGAAGATGTTGCTGAAGCCTACCGGCTGGCCTGGGAACTGGGCTGCAAAGGCATCACGGTGTATGTCACCGGTTCGCGGGAAAAAGTCGTTCTGGAAACCAAGCAGTCCCGGGAAGGGTACCAGCTGGACAATGCGGAAGAACAGATCAAAAAATGGCAGGCAACGAAAAAGCCCCGGCCGCGCCATTTGGAAGGGTACACGTACAGCATTGAAACACCCCTCGGGAAAACTTATGTCACCATCAATGAAAACGGGGACAGACAGCCGTTCGAGGTGTTCATCAACACAGCCAAAGCCGGCTCAGATACTGCAGCGGTCTCAGAAGCGATTGGCAGATCGCTGTCTTATATTCTGCGTATGTCCTCTCCCATTCCTCCGCGGCAGCGGCTGGAAGAAGTGTTCCAGCAGTTTGCTGGCATTGGAGGGAGGCGGCCGCTGGGATTCGGTGCCAACCGGGTGCGATCTCTCCCGGATGGCATTGCTCAGGCCTTGAACGAATACCTGGAAAACACCGGCTGGAAAACTGAAAGCACAGCGGAGTCTGGCGGAGAGTTTCCTCCTGCCTCAATCAGGATTGGAGATCTCTGTCCGGATTGCGGCCAGGCGGCTCTGGTCAATGAGGAGGGCTGCCGGAAGTGTTATGCCTGCGGCTACAGTGAGTGCTGAAGCCAGGAGGGGGAAGCTGACAGGAGAATTTCTCAGCGGGATTCCTGAAAGGATTTTCTGTTGCCCAAGGAGCGACCATGACCACCCCCACAATAGAACGCATCCATCAGCATGGGTCCGTTCGGCATTATCGATCAGACCCGGTAGCAGAAGACCATATTGAGATCATCGTGGAGGCCGGACAGCGGGCTTCCACATCGTCCAATCTGCAAACCTACAGCGTGGTGGTGACCAGGGAGGAGAACAAGCGGCACCGGCTCCAGGAACTATGTGGTGACCAGAAGCATATCACCCAGGCTCCGGTTTTCTTGACCTGGTGTGCTGATTACAGCCGGCTGGAGCGCGTTTGTCGGCATCAGGGATATCAGCTGGAGGCCGGCTATCTGGAAAATTTTTTGGTGGGGGCAGTTGATGCGGCCCTGGCGATGCAGAATGCCGCTCTGGCGGCGGAATCTCTGGGGTTAGGGTTCTGTTATATCGGCGCCATCCGCAACCACCCCTCGGAGGTGATTGAACTGCTGGATCTGCCCGATCTGGTCTTCCCGATCTCCGGCATGACTCTGGGATGGCCGGAGAAAAAGCCGCTGATACGTCCCCGGCTGCCCCTCGAGGCGATTCTCCATTGGGAAAGCTACCACATGGATGATCGAGAATTTTTGGAGGATTACGATCGAGTGATGATTGCGACCGGGATTTATCGGGGCAGGCAGGTGGATCGCCAGGATCGGGAAGAGAACCGCTACGGATGGCTGGAGCATTCCGCCAGAAGAGCCCGGAAGCCCTCCCGCCCCCACTTGAAGGACGAAATCCAGAAGGCAGGATTTTCCCTGAGATAATCAAGCTGGCCCCTGTGCCGATCAGGGGAAATCAGGAGTGACTGTATGGCTGTGAACAATGAACGTCCGTCCTGGAACGAATACTTTATGAATATCGCCCATGAGGTGGCCAACCGCAGCACCTGTGAACGAGCGCAGGTCGGTGCCGTGATCGTAAAGGATAAACGTATTCTGACCACTGGATATAACGGTAGCCCGAGAGGACTGCCCCACTGCACGGAAGTGGGCTGTTTGATGGAGAATGGGCACTGCATTCGCACCCTTCATGCGGAACAGAATGCCATCATCCAGGCGGCCCTCCACGGGGTGACCACATCAGGGGCCACGATCTACGTCACCCATCAACCCTGCTTTTTATGTGCCAAGACGATTATCAATGCCGGAATCACAGAGATTGTTTATGACCGCGAGTACCCAGATGATCGTTCCCGGGAATTCTTAGAAAAGGCGGGGGTAAAATTGAGTTCTTTAGGGAAGACACCTATCCAAGCCAGGAAAGGGTGAAGATCCCGCAGCGCATATAAGAGAACAAAGATTGCTTCTGGATTGGCAATAAGCTCACTGCTTGGGAAGAAACTCGTCATAGCGTTGTTCCATTCTCTTCCGGTATTCTTCATAATCAGGGGCCAGGCGCTCATACTCGCTCTCCAGCAGCGGGGAGGAGATGATGAAATCAGCAGAACAGCGGTTCATGGCCACCGGGATATTCCAGACAACTGATAATCTCAGCAGGGCTTTGATGTCAGGGTCATGAGGCTGGGCTTCCAGGGGGTCCCAGAAGAAGATCAGGATGTCGATCTCCCCCTCGGAAATTTTCGCGCCAATCTGTAAATCACCCCCCAGCGGGCCGCTCTGCATTCGGTGGATCTCGATGTCCAATTCCTCGGCCAGCAGTTTTCCCGTGGTGCCCGTAGCAAACAGCGTGTGCCGGGTGAGCTTTTCTTTATTGAACGCCGTCCAGGCCAGCAGGTCATCCTTTTTGTTATCATGAGCAATCAGCGCGATTCTCTTTTTCTCTGGCATTGCCATGGGGAGATTTTTCATAGCACATCCTTTGGATATTGGCATCTAGGTCTATTGTACCCGGACCGGTGGGGAATTGAGGATTAATTTTCTGTGGAGAGGAACGAAGCTCGACCCCCAGCTCATCCCTCAGGCAACAGCTGTCATCTCTTGGGAGGAGGCTGACAGGTAGGCGCCGGGCAGGGTTACCCCGGACTGACTGGTGAGCGCCGGCAGGTCGTCCCTTTTAATAATCTGCAATCCATCCAGGTAATGCAGGGTGTCATCCTCTTCTTTCCGATTTCTGTGAAGGGTAGGAGGGCCTGATCCAGGCTCTCGCGGTCTCCCACCAGCTCCTGAAAGCTTTTTCTGCTTAAAGCATCTGCCTGATAATTACACTGGCGGGGAACCCAGCGCCAATCATAAATATTGACCTCCTGGGATAGTTTTTCAGCTTGATTGTGGAGAGGCTGGTCACGAAAGGTTCCTACCGTGGCATATCCGTTCATCCGGTGGATGATGACATTGGCATCACTGAGGACTGCTACCGGCTGGGAGGTGATCCCCATCCCAATCATCGCTTCCAGGCCTTCCATCAAGGCCAGGTATTCGGCGACATTGGAGGTGGCATCCTTTCCCCGGGCTGCAATCCCGTAGCCGTAAGCGATCAAAACAGTCTGGAAATAGACCAGCCAACCAAACCCCAGGAACCCGGAGGGAACAGGGTTTTCAGGAAGGCTGCGGAAGGAGCCATCAAATCTCAAGGCATACATGGCGGTTCCTTTTTGTGAATTGTCTGACTTTCTGACTTGGCCTGGAGGCTTAAAGACACACTGGCGGCTGTTTTCTGGCCGCCAGTGGTCCCTGGTGATTTGTTTTGGGAAGAAGCAACCAGCCAGGTTATGTAAGGAGTAAAGGAGGAAGACCTTTCCAGCAAAGGATGTTTTGAGTGTAATTGCCTGTGTGCGTTGAGTTCGCGTGATCTCAATGTCAACTGCCTATTTGATGTCCTTGTCAAAAGTACCGTTCCTTCTCAGCAGTAATTATGCCTTGATCGAATTAACAGCGTTTAAAAACCCGGCTAAGGGAAGGTAAAGCTTCTGTTAACAATCTTGGCGCTAGCATAAGTACTTCTTGAGGGAGAAAATAGGCCTGATTGAGGATCCCAAAATGGGCAATTATGAGTATCGAAATCAAGGCCGCTTTGTTAAAATTAATAGAGAGATTTCTGTCTGCAAAGGGATGAGTTATGGAACTGGTAAAACATGATGTGAACACCCTGGCAGGAGAGCTGGTTGAAGAGTTAATCAAAGCATTAGGCCTTCCAAAAGATAGCATCTTGTCATGGCTCTCCAGGCCGCTGGTCTGGAAACCAATGGTCCGCTTCTCTGAGCTGGCAGTTCATTTCGAAGAGTTGGGTTTTCAGCAGGGCTTCAAGAAAGCTTCTGCCTGGTTTATCAGCCATTTTGTCGAATCTGTCTCGGTTATGGGCGCGGAGTCCATTCCGGATCAAGGCCCGTTGATCGTCGCCTCCAATCACCCCGGGGCTTATGATTCCCTGGTGATTTCTTCCCATTTGCCCCGCAGTGATATCAAGATTATCTCTTCGCCGATTCCATTTCTGAAGAAATTTCCCTTTGCTTATGAACATCTGATCTTCTCTGACCACGATCCCTATGCAAGGATGATTGTGGTCAGGAAAGCCATAAACCACCTTAAGAAAGGGGGTGCCCTGCTGGTCTTTGCCCGGGGAACAATCGACCCCGATCCGGCCTGTATGCCGGGAACAGAGCAGGAACTCAACCGCTGGTCCTCCAGCCTGGGACTGTTTCTGCGCAGAGTGCCGGAATCCCGGCTGACGATATCCTTGATCAGCGGCATCCTGGATCCCAGATTTATCGATCATCCTTTGACTTTGCTGCGGCAATCCCGGGTGGATAAACAGCGAATCTCAGAATTCTTCCAGGTTATCCGGCAGCTCCTCAAGCCAAAGAAACTGCTGGTATCCCCGATGATTTCTTTTGCAGAGCCGCTTTCCCTTTCTGATTTGGGGGGGGATTTGAGCACAGCTGAGCTTTCCCAGGAGATTATCTCCCGGGCTTTAGGCCAGTACCATTTCCATCTCAGCAACCTGCTGGGTGCTGAAAGATCAGCCGCCTGAATTTCCCTGGATTAGAATGAATTGTCCCCGAAAATACCCCCGGTTTCTGTGGTTAATCCAGTCAGTCCAGATAGGTTTCCGGATCGTGCTCGATCTGATGGAGCGGCAGCACCCTGCCGGCAATCAGGAAAAAGACTTCATCGGCTGCATCAGTCAGCTGCCGGTTTGCCCAACCGAGGAGGTCCCGATAGAGACGGCCCAAAGGATAAGGGGGAACCAGACCGAGACCGACCTCGTTGCTGACCACAATCCAGCCGGCCTCTCCTTCCTGGATGGTTTTTATCAGGGCAGCGACTTCCTTTTCCACTGCCTGCTGTGAGGTCTCTTCATCCGGTTCATTGACGTCGCCGCAGGCTTCCAGGATCACATTGCTGACCAGCAGTGTCAGGCAATCCATCAGGATCACTTCTTCTTCCGGATGATCGTGCAGGACCGCTCCGGCAATATCCAGAGGGACTTCCAATGTGCGCCAGTTGTCCGGTCGCTGCTGCTGGTGTTTTTGGATTCTTGAGGCCATCTCGGCATCATCAGCTTCGGCAGTGGCGATATACAGCGCCGGTTCCCCCCTTTGTCCGGCCAGCTTTTCTGCCAGGGTGGATTTTCCACTCCGGGCTCCTCCCAGAAGTACGGTCAATTGTCCCATAAGATTTCCTCCAGCTTTGATATATCCAGAGCGGATGCAACAGCATCGGTCAGCAGGGTCAGGGAAGCCAGGAAGGGGTCCTCCTGCAGTGGCTCACTGGACAGCTGGTCTGCCCCCAGCGAAGAAAGCCAGGCGCGGCGCAGATTGCGATTCTGAAAGAGAGCGTGCAGATAACATCCCCAGATCCTGCCGTCCCTAGAAGCACTGCCGTCCCGCTGATCTGCGGGTTTGTGGTTGCGCTGCTGGATTTTCAACCAGTCATTTTGAGCTGTGGTTTTTCCCTGGTGGATTTCATAGCCATTGATTTCTTGGCCGGCCAGCGCTCTCAGCCAGCCTTGATCACCGGTGACCAAAGCCTGAGATTGGTAGGTCATCTTTTCTGCAGAAAACCTTGTTCTTGCCGGCAGGAGCGAAAGACCGGGAATATCCTTTCTGCTGGATTCCACCTGATCGGAATCATTGACGACTTCACCGAGCATTTGATATCCCCCACAGATGCCGATAACCGAACCCCCGGCGGCAGCATACTGCTGGATGCGCTCAGCCAGCCCGGAGCTCCACAGCCATTCCAGGTCGGCGATGGTGCTTTTTGTCCCCGGAAGGATGACCGCGTCTGGCTCGCCGAACTGGGTTGGTTTGTGAACGTACCGTAGCCTCGCATCAGGTTCTGCCAGCAGCGGGTCAAAATCATCAAAGTTTGATATTCTTGGCAGGTGGATGACCGCGATATCTACCGTCGCTGGGCAGGTTGATTGAACCGGCGGCAAAGTTTCCAGAGCGACGGCATCTTCTTCCGGTATGTACAGATCAGGCAGATACGGAACAACACCCAGTACCGGGAGGGTGCTTCTCTCTTCCAGGATCTGGAGACCGTCAGCAAACAGAGAAAAATCTCCTCTGAATTTGTTGATCACAAATCCGGCCAGCAGTTGCTGCTCCTTATCGGGGAGCAGCCAGTAGGTGCCCAGCAGCTGAGCGAAGATGCCGCCCCGGTCAATATCTCCGACCAGGATCACCGGCGCATCGGCATATCTGGCCACAGCCATATTGACAATGTCGCTGTCTTTTAAATTGAGTTCCACGGGGCTGCCGGCCCCTTCGATGATCACCAGCTGGTAGGTCGAGCGCAGTCTGTCCAGCGCGCTGGTAACCGTATCCCAGAGGTATTCCTTTTCTGGGTAGTAGCTGCTGGCATCCAGCCGTTTCCAGGGTCTGCCCATGACGATTACCTGAGAGCGGGCATCAGCTTCCGGTTTAATCAGGATGGGGTTCATGTCCACGGACGGCTGCAGGCCGGCAGCGGCTGCCTGGACTGCCTGGGCCCGGCCGATTTCTGAACCGTCCGGGCAGACCGCAGCGTTGTTGGACATATTCTGGGCTTTGAACGGGGCTACCTGGATCCCCTGACGGGTGTAATGATGGCAGAGGGCGGTGACCAGCAGGCTTTTCCCTGCGGAGGAAGATGTGCCCTGGACCATGATGCATTTTGCTTTCACATTCAGCTTCTCCAGTCATTGCTCATCGAGACCCTCCAGATGACAGGTGTCGTTGAGGAGATTGATCACTGTTCCTTCGGGGTAGATGGTCAGCGTGGTCAGCGAGGCATTATCAAGGTGGAACTGCCAGTAGTTTTCCAGCGAGAAATTGAGCAGTCTACAGATGAGAACCTGCAGCGGCCCGCCATGGGCAACCAGCAGGATATCTCCCTCCACTGGCGCAGAAATGATTTCCTGCAGGCTTTTTCCCACCCGATGGGAAAGCTCCAGGAGGGATTCTCCACCCGGAGCCGATGTATTTAAGGGCTGCTGATACCAGCGGTCCAGCAGGTCAGGAAAGCGGTCCTCAATGGTTTGATAATCCATGCCTTCCCACTCTCCAAAACTGATTTCATTCAATCTGGGGTCGCTGATCACTTTTAGCTCGTGGTGCTCTGTAATTCGCTGTGCGGTTTCCTGGGCCCGCTTCAGTCCGCTGGTATAGATCACAGCGAGAGGAATGTTCTGCAAACGGATTCCAATCCGCTCCGCTTGAGCCCGGCCTAAGTTGTTTAATGAGATATTCTTTTGGCCCTGGAAGAGCTGTCTGGCATTCCAGTCGGTTTCCCCGTGCCGGACCAGGTGAAGCGTCCGGGAAGAATGGTCGCTGAGCAGGTCTTTGATCAACTCTGATTGCAGACGATCTGATCTTAATTCTTCGGAATCAAAATTTTTCATAGGATTTCAGAGATGGCGTCAACAAGTTTCCGATTCTTTTCCGGGGTAAGAGTAGCGATTCTGACATAGGAGGGCAGGCCGAAAGAGGAGCAGTCCCGGACCTGAAGCCCTTTTTCCATCAGCTGGCCTCGAAATTCGGCCGCATTGTCTACGGGCAGGAGAAAAAAATGGGTCCGGGAAGGCGCTGGAGAGAGGCCGATTTTCTTGAGGCTGAGGATCAGGTCCTTTTTTGCCAGCCAGGTTTTCTGCAGGGACGAACGCAGGTGGTCTTGATCTTCCAGTGCGGCCAGCCCGGCTGCCTGGGCATAGGCATTGACATTCCAGGGGGGGCGCACGGAAGCGACCGCCTGGATGAGATCCCTGCCCGCAACTGCATATCCGAGGCGCAGTCCTGCCAGGCTGTAATCTTTGGTCATCGAGCGCAGGATCAGCAGGTTGGCTCTTTCCGGGTCCATCGCGGAGGAGAGGCCTCTGGCAAATGGCAGATAGGCCTCATCCACCACAATTAAGGTTGCGGGATAATTTTCCGCCAGGGAATGAATCTCATCCGGGGCTGCGATCTGGCCGGTGGGATTATTGGGACTGCACAGAAACAGCACGCTGACTGCTGATTTGCTGAGCAGCTTCCGGATGGCTGCCAGGTCAGGTTGGAAATTGTCCTCCGGGATGGCTTTGACCTCGGTTACCTGAGCGCCCATGATGGTAGCGGATTTGGCATATTCCCCGAAAGTAGGACCGCTGATCACCACCCTGCTGCCAGGCTCCAGAAAAGATAAGGCCGTCAGCTGCAGCAGCTCTGCAGACCCATTGCCCACCAGAATATGCTCCCTCTTTACCTGATGGTGGTCGGAGAGCGCTCGACGGAGGGCGATGGCCTCCCTGTCGGGATAGCGGTCGAAGTTTACTTGCGATAGGGCGGCTGCGATGTTGGGCGAGGGACCAAAGGGATTGCTGTTGACGCTGAAATCAATTACCTGGTCCGGGGTCAGCCCCAGCGTTTCCAGCTCCGCATAATCGGCTGCGCCGTGGTGAACGCTGCTGATTTGCCGGACTGCAGATCTGGGTTCTGGTTTCATGCGCTGCGGCCGGTGAGTGAGCTCGTTGGCTTGCTGGTTCATTTCTTCGTTTGTCCTCGCTTATCTGTCCTGGTGATCAGAAGGAGCATCAGCCCCATCCCTAAACAAGCTGTTAACCGGAATAGTTTCCGGGCCCGGGATAGATCCTCTTTCCCCGGTGCAGGAAAATCAGCCCCCAGCTTGTACTGAGTGTCTTTTTCTAATTTTACGCCCAGAGCGCCGGACATGGCACTCATCGGATATCCGGCGTTCGGGCTTTCTGTTTGACCGGCGTCCCGGCGCATGACCTTAAACGCCTGCCCCTGGCGGTCTCCCTTCAGCCAGGAGGCAAGGCTGATCAGCAGCCCGGTCAGCCGTGCTGGTATCAAGTTTAACAGGTCATCGATCCTGGCAGGGATTTTTCCCAGCCAGAAATGGGTTGGATCTTTATAGCCCAGCATGGCATCCGCAGTATTCACAAACCGGTAAACCACTGCGGCAGGTAATCCACCGGCAGCGTAATAGAGCAGGGGCGCCAGCAGGCTGTCCGAAGCGTTCTCCGCCACGGACTCAATGGCCGCAGCAGCCAGCTGGGACTCATCCAGATTGGAGGTGTCCCGGCTGACCAGATGATAGCTGACCAGAGTTCGAGCTTCTTCCAGGGCTTGCTTCTCAAGGGCTGCTTCCACTTGTTTTGAGGTGCGCTCCAGACCCCGGTAGGTAAAGGTGGATTTGAGGAGAAAAATCTCCAGCAGAGCAGCAGTAGTTTTTGAAAATTGTCCGGCGAATTTTTGAGCGGAACTGACAATCCAGTGAACAATAACACTGCCCAGCATGGTCAGCAGCGCTCCGGTGAGCAGCTGCTGCTGAGGGGCCTGGGGCAGTGCCCATCGCTTCACCCGGCCGATCAGCGCTCCCATCCAGGCGGTGGGGTGAAAGCGGTTTGGAGGATCTCCCCAGAGCACATCCAGCAACGCGGCCGCTGTGAACAGGTGGGATTTTGGCCGTCTCATTCCAGGAATCCTCCCATCGCCCCCCGGATGGCTTTTCCGATTAACCATCCTGCAGTCGTTGCCGGACCGGCAAAACGGATTTCTGGGCCGCTGTCCAGGGCAGCGATGACCACAGCATCTGTGGAGGTGCCGGTAGCAGGATATCCTTCAGCAGTTTTAATGCCCTGTGTTTGCAGCAGGGCCGTTTTCGCTTCTGTCGCCGTAATAACGGCGTTTACCTTTGCCGCCTGGGAGAGGGATCGATTTATGAGGAGAATGATGTTGATCGTGTCGGCTGCCGGGGGACCGCCTGCCGGCGAGGATAAACCGGCGGCAGATACATTTCCCAATCCAGCCGTGACGACGGCTGCCGCAGCGATGCCCTCTGACCGCTGGATGGAGATCCGGGCTTGATCTACATAGGCTGCGGTCATCAAGCCGATAAAAGGTCGAGGTATGCCGTGCTGATCTGCACAGCGGTTCAGGTCCTGTTCCGGGTTGAGACTGCTGTAGCTGAGATCGACGTGGTGATTGAGAATGTGTCGTGTGTGGAGAAAGCCTTCGCCGATCAATGCGGAAGATAACGTGGACAGCGGGTGATCACTGTGGACGATGAGCACTTCGGGGGTGATGCTGATCTCGACGCCGGGGATCAGGTTCACGGCAGCAGCCC
The DNA here is from genome assembly GCA_964603385.1 of uncultured Anaerolineales bacterium. Taxonomy (GTDB): domain Bacteria; phylum Chloroflexota; class Anaerolineae; order Anaerolineales; family UBA11858; genus B10-G9. The sequence goes on from CAZRUS010000015.1 coordinate 20,936, forward strand.
TCCAGCTGCCGCAATCAGCAGGCTGAGTTCCAGCAGTTCATTGACAGCCCCGTAAAGATCACCGGTCATCCCGGGGAGCTTTTTCAGGATGAGCAGGCAGGTTATCATGGTCAGCGCTGCGGTGAGTCCAACCATCAGCAGGCCCATCCAGGAAGCTGTCAGCCAGGCTGCCGCCAGGGCGGTCAGTGTGGCCACGGCCAGCTGGGTGCCACCCGTGTGATTTTTAATCTCCCGGCCCAAACCTTTCTCCCTGGCGTAAGGAAACAGGATCAGCGAGCCGGCCATCCCCCAGCGGCTGAGCACCGGGATTAACATCAGCGAGGGAGTGAACGCGGGCATGCTGATCAGAGCGGCATATTTTAGAATCATCAGCAGAATCCCTCCTGCCAGCCCGTAAGCACCCACCCGCTCATCCCGCATGATTTCCAAACGCATTTCCGTGTTATAGCCGCCGAAAAGACCATCCAGACTGTCCAGGAATCCATCCAGATGAAGAGCACCGCTGAGCAGCACCCAGAGAGCAAGCACCAACCCTGCCCTGACCGGGGGGGGAAGCATCAAAGAAAGCCCATAATTGGCGCCGACCAGCATCCATCCCAGCAGCAGTCCCACCAAGGGATAGAAACCCACGGATTGTCCCAATTCCCGTCCTGTAAACGCGCGCCGAACGATCGGCGGGACGAGGCTGAGGAACTGCAGAGCACATAAAAAAGCGATCATAAGCCCTTCCCAAATATTCCCTGAACCAGCCGCAGTTTATTCTTTATCGGACACTCCGGCCTCGCTGAACGTAGCCATTTCGGAGAGAATCTTACAGGCTGCCTCCACAAGGGAAACCGCCAGCGCTGCTCCGGTTCCTTCTCCCAGCCGCATTCCCAGCTGCAGCAGCGGATTCAGCTCCAGCCAATCCAGCATCAGCTGGTGCCCCCGCTCTTGAGACCGGTGAGCGCTGATCAAATAATGCTTGACATTGGAAGACAGCTGGACAGCCAGCATGGCTGCAGCTGTGGAAATAAAGCCATCAATAACCACCGGGATGCGGTTTGCCGCTGCGTACAGCACAGCCCCCGTCAGCCCGCCGATTTCAAACCCACCGACTTTGGAGAGGATGTCAAGGCTGTCGCCGGGGTTCGGTTGATTCCTTTGCAGCGCCTGCCGGACGGCAGTGACCTTTCTTGCCAGTCCCTGATCATCCACACCCGTACCGCGGCCGACAATGATCTCTGGATCCCTGCCGGTCAGAACACAGGCGATGGCTGCTGATGGTGTGGTATTGCCGATGCCCATCTCGCCGGTGGCCAGAATATCCATCCCTCGTTGGTGTTCGGCAGCGGCAATTTCCACCCCTGCTTGCAGCGCCTCCAGAGCCTGCTCCGGGGACATTGCCGGCTCTCTGGCAATATTCCCGGTTCCGGGAGCGATTTTCCGGCGGGTCAAGCCCGGGAGATCCTCAAACTCCTCCGCCACACCCAGATCAGCAATCACCACCCGGGCGTTGATATGGTTGGCAAATACGTTGATCGCCGCGCCGCCGTGGAGGAAGTTAAGCACCATCTGGTAGGTGACATCGGAGGGATAAGCACTGATCCCTTCCTGGACTACGCCGTGATCTCCAGCCATGGTGGCGATGACTTTGTTTTCAAGGGAAGGAAAGGGTCTGCCGGTCATCCCGGCAACCAGGATGGAAATCTCTTCCAATCGACCCAGACTGCCGCGAGGTTTGGTGAGGTCATCCTGTCGAAGCCGGGCCTGCTGCATGGCTTCCTTATCCAGTGGTTGAATCTGCTCGATGAGGGTTTCGAGATTCATGGTGTCTCCTTAGATTTTCTGGGAGGGAATAACGGGGGCCTCCGCTGACACATCTTTGGGGCCTGCAGGTTACGGAGGCGGGCAATTGACGGCGGATGATCGCCAGCTGATCTTGAATTTGTTCTTTTTCTGGGGGGTAGATGATCCCGATGATGGTGCCGCTGTGAGCCCGGCAGACTCCCAGCGCTCCTGTCTCTCTTGCCAGTTCGACAGCTCTCTCCAGCAGCGGGTTGAACAGGATTTCCTGATGGGCCAGTGCGCTCTCCGTGGCGGCTTTGCCCACGGCCTGCCACTCTCTCTTTTTCAGACCGGTTAGGAAAAGTTCAAATATTTCTTCCTGACGGTCAGCCAGTTTCTCCAGGAGCGGTAAAAGGTCTTTCTGGTTGAAAGCCCTGGTGTTGATTTTTCCACCGGGATCAAGAATGATCAGGGGAAAAGGGGGAGGCTCCCCCAGCGGTTTGATAATCGTTCCCTGCCTGTGGTCGAAAAGGTGCAGTCCCGGGAAAAATGAGCTGTCGCTGGGTTCTATGGATACCGCCAGTTCAGCAACCATTCCCGGTGGGAAAGACTGTCCACAGGCGGAGCTGAGGGCATACAAACCGGCACTGATATCTGCCGTACTGGTGCCGTATCCCCGTTCTTTTGGAGCAGGGGAGAATAAATCCACAGCGCCCCCGGTGGGAGGGATGGGAAGGATCTGGAGGGCTTTTTGTATAGCAGCTGTTGTCTTTCCAGCCTCTGCCGGCAGGGACCAGCAGCCAGCCTCCAGCAGGGAAACTTCGGCAGCGTGATACCAATCGATAGGACAGGATACCAGACAGGGCACTCCCTGATAGAGACCCTGGATAAATTCACCGCAGGTTAAGGGGATGCTGACAGCTGCAGTGGATAAACTCATGGCTCAGAACTCGATTCCTTTCTGGGCTTTCCTGCCGCTGTCATAGGGGTGTTTGATGTTGTTCATCTCAGTGACCAGATCTGCATAGGCAATCAGCGCCCTGGGGGCATCGCGGCCGGTAAGGACAACATGGAGTGCGTCTGGCTTATTTCCTTCCAGCCAGCGGATGACCTTCTCTGTGTCCAGCCAGCCGTAATGAAGCGGGTAAGTGAATTCATCCAGCACGATCAGATGGTAGCTGCCAGAGAGAATCTTCTCCTGCGCCAGCTTCCAGCCCTGCTTCGCTTTTTGTATGCTCAGGGCCTGGTCTTCATTCCAGGTGAATCCCTGTCCGATTTGATGCCATTCCAGGCCCAGTTTTTGAGCGGCTTTGACCTCCCCCCAGCGTCCGGTCTCAGCTTTCATGAACTGGATGATACAGGTTGCCAGTCCGTGTCCCCAGGCTCGGAAAACCAGGCCCAGGGCTGCTGTGGTTTTCCCCTTCCCTGCACCGGTATTCAAGAGTACGATCCCCTGACCTGCTTGTTTCATACGGGTTTCCCAACGCTGATGACTGACAGTGTAAACAAAAAATCCCTGGCTTCTCGACGGGAAGAGGGGAGCCAGGGATGACATGCGGTAGATTTCCCACCTTCCTTCCTCGAGGTACGTGGAAATCGTTGCCGTGGAGGTCGACCTGGCTGAGCGCAGGCGAAATACACCTGAGCATCACAGTTGCGGGACAGCGCCGGATTTTCACCGGCTTCGCCTCAGTACAATCCAGAGGATGACATGGGATTCAGCGAGTCCGCGGCAAGATCTCTAAACTGTGAAAGTGCTAAATTTCCCTGCTATTGTAACATGAAATTCCACCAGCCAGGGTTTGCTGTTTTATTCTGTCAGGGAAGTTTTCCTGGCATTCTTTAGTTTCTGAAGCAGGACTGCCACACCACCAATCAGATACAGCGCAAAAGCGCAGTAAATGAAGATCCATTTCAGCATGGTGAACAGGGGAGCCAACATTGCCGGGATTGCCAGTTGAAGGGGGTAAAAAGCCATTACCAGGGAGGCCGCCGCGTTTTCCAGGTAGTCGAACAAGGTGGCCAGCAAGGGAACGAGAACAGCCCAATCCAGGAGTGGGTTTTCCAGTGCCAGCTGATTGCCGAACCAGCCGATTCCCGTGGTTAAGAACGCCAGGTACACCAGAGGCCAGATGACATCAAAGGTGTACCGGGCCCGGACATAGGCCTGTCTTCCCTCTTCCCCGTACTGCTCCGCCATTCTGAAAAGATCGACTTTGGTGTAGAAAAATGAGGTGTCCGGGGAATCTCCCCCCCCGGTCCGCTCCTCCGCGATCCGGGCTTGGGCGGGAAGGACCAGGGAAGTGAACAGCAGGAAGATCCCCAGGGTGAGTATCACAGTCCGGGCCGATGAGACCTTATTCAGCCAGCTGACCAGTCTTTTTATCATCGATTGCCTTTCCTTTCCTGTCCACCCTCAGGGGAGAGTCTGTTCCTTCTACCCACAGGGGACTCCTCTCTGGAGTCCACCTCACCCTTCTTGAGAAGAATTCAACGTTTCCAGCTGATCCAGGAGGGTCTTTTCCGTCTCTTGATACCCGGCTAATTTCTCCTTTTCTTTCTGCACCACGTCCGGGGGTGCTTTTTCAGAAAAGGGACCAGAGAGTAAATCCTGCAGCCGATTGATCTGAGACTGGGTTTCCTCAAGCTCCTTTGCCAGCCGGGCTTTTTCCTCATCCGGGTCGACGAGCCCTGCCAGGGGGAGGTAGATCTCCACTGGACCTGCTACCAGGGCGATATGTCCCTCCGGTTTCTGGGGGAGAGTTCTGGAAATTTTCACCTTGTCACGGTCCAGCTGGGCCAGGGAGGCCAGTGCGGAAAGCTCTGAGTTCAGAATCTCCGCATATTCCTCCGAGACCAGATGGGCGGGAATCAATCTCCCGGGATTAACTTTCTTTTCCGCCCGGAGATTGCGGATCGTTCTGACAATTTCCTGGATGAGTTCGAACTGCTTGACTTTTTCCTCCTCCCAGTTCTGCTCCGGTCTGGGTTCTGGCCAGGAGGCGATCATCAATGCCTGTGCCCAATGCCCCAGCTGATCTTGAAAGGGAGAATCCAGTACATTTTGTTTGAGGTGCTGCCAGAGCTCCTCAGTGACATAGGGGGTGAAGGGGTGCAGCAGCCGCAGGGAGAGGTCAAGGACTTTGATCAGGGTCTCGATGGTGTAAAAAGCACGATCGCCACCGCGGGCAATCTGATCTTTGGCGATTTCCAGGTACCAGTCCGCATATTCATTCCAGAAAAATTCGTAAATATGCCGCCCGGCCTCCCCGTATTGATGATTGGAGAATAACCGCTCGACACCGCGGATCAGCTGCTGCAAGCGGGCCCAGATCCAGGAATCTGCCAGGGTCCAATCCGGTTCCGCATCCGGCGTTTCAGGGGCTTCCGGGATGCTGCTCAGAACAAACCGGCCGGCGTTCCAGACTTTGTTGGCAAAGTTGCGGTTGGCTTCAACTTTCTGCAGGCTGAGATTGGTGTTATTGCCGGGGGTGGAGCCCACCAGCATGGTGAAGCGCAGGGCGTCGGTGCCCATCTCATCCATCACTTCAATGGGATCGATGACATTACCTTTGGTCTTGCTCATTTTTTGACCGTGTTCATCCATCACCAGACCGTGCAGGTAGACTGTGGAGAAAGGGATCTCATCGGTAAGTTCCAGACCCATCATGATCATCCGGGCTACCCAGAAAAATAGAATATCATACCCGGTTTCCATCATTGTCGTGGGATAGAAGTATTCCAGATCAGGGGTTTGCTGCGGCCAGCCCAGGGTAGAAAACGGCCACAGACCCGAGGAGAACCAGGTGTCCAGTACATCCGGATCCTGATAGATATCTTGATTTCCACAGTGCTCGCAGGCGGTGGGATCCTCCCGGCTGACGGTGACTTCACCGCACTCATCGCAGTACCAAACCGGGATACGGTGTCCCCACCAGAGCTGACGGCTGATGCACCAATCATGGATGTTTTCCATCCAGTTGTAGTAGACTTTTTTGAACCGCTCCGGTATGATTTCGATCTGTCCCTCTTTGACTGCTGTCAGCGCCTTTTCAGCCAGCGGCTGAATGTCGACGAACCATTGGGTGGAGATCATGGGCTCGATGATTTCTCCACCCCGTTGGGCCCGGGGGATTTGATGGACATGAGGCTCTTCTTTGATGACCAGCCCGGCTTCTTTCATGTCCTCCCAGAGATTGGCGCGGGCTTCAAAGCGGTCCTGTCCCTGATAGGGGCCGCCGACATCCGTCACCCTGCCTTTTTTATCCAGCATGGAAAGCAGCTCCAGGTTGTGGCGCAGGCCGATTTCATAGTCATTGGGGTCATGTCCGGGGGTGATCTTCAGGGCGCCGGTGCCAAATTCCAGATCCACATAATCATCGGCAATCACCGGGATCTTTCGACCCAGGATAGGCACCAGCACCTGCTTGCCGATGAAATCCTGAAATCGTTCATCTTCAGGGTGAACAGCGACCGCGGTATCCCCCAAAATGGTCTCTGGACGGGTGGTGGCCACCGGGATGAATTGGTCCGGATCCCCGGCCAGGCGGTACTTGAAATAATAGAGTTTCCCCTGCTCTTCTTTGTGCTCCACTTCCAGATCTGAGACCGCGGTTTGCAGCGCTGGGGACCAGTTGATCAAGCGGGGGCCGCGGTAGATGAGGCCTTTTTCGTACAGATGCACGAAGGCTTCCCGCACTGCCTGGGAAAGTCCCTCATCTAGCGTGAAGCGCTCCCGCTCCCAATCACAGGAAGCACCCAGCCGGCGGATCTGCTCGGTGATCAAGCCGCTGTGCTCCTCCTTCCACTGCCAGGTTTGACGGAGAAACTCCTCCCGCCCCACCTCTTCCCGGCTGGTGCCTTCCCGCTTCAGTTTCATCTCCACTTGAAGCTGGGTAGCGATCCCGGCGTGATCCGTGCCAGGGACCCATAAAGTGGGGTCCCCCTTCATGCGGTGGTAGCGGATCATTAAATCCTCCAGGGTGACAAAGAGCACGTGACCCAGGTGAAGTTTTCCGGTTACATTCGGTGGGGGAATGCTGATCACGTATGGTTCGATGCTGGGATCATGTCCCGGTTCATTGGGATCATTGGTGGGTTTGAAAAATCCGCTTTTTTCCCAGAATTGGTACAGTTTCTTCTCAATTTGTAAAAAATCATATCGCTTTGGAAGCATGTTCTTCTCCATCCCCTGAGGTCAGATAAATGCGGTTTGATGTCTAGTTTTGATAGTTATACCCGGCGGCCGGGTTTAGCTGCTGATAGGTCAATCCACCATCGCTGGTTTTTACCAGGGCAACATCCTCCCCTTTTCGGGCGACAGCCCAGCCCAGCTGGGTGGAGAGGAAGTGGAAGTCTCCCTGCCAGGAGACCGATTTGATTCTGTTCCAATCCGCTCCGCCATTCCGTGTTCGATAGTGCACTTTCCCGAAGGCAAATCCATGCTGCAGATCCACGAAAACCAGCTGGTCAACCGGGGTGGGAAATTGGTATGTGTGCCAATTTTCCCCCCAGTCGCTGGTAGCGTAGAGGGTACTGCTGGGGGTATCCAGGTCATAAACGCCTTCTTCGGCGTCGAAGGGATAGCAGTTCACCAGCAGCAGTCCGACCTGGGTGGACGGGAACGCAGGGCTGCTGGTCTGACAGCTTTGTTGAAGCTGGTACCAATCCTTGCCCGGCGGGGAGGGCAGAGAAAGGATCTCCCAGGTCCGACCCCCATCCCGGGTCTGTTCCAGAATGGGTTCGGTTGCGCCTAGATTGTCTTTGGTCACCCAACCATCCTGCATGCTGGCAAAAGCCATGCCGGTGTTGTGATATCCCTGAAGATAATTCGAACCGGGATCGATGATTCTCTTCCAGGAGCGGCCTCCATCCTCCGTAACATACAGGTTAGTATACTCATGCATCATCATATATCCCAGATGAACCCGGAGCCAACCGATCTGGGAGTTGATGAAATAAAACTCTCTGGGTAAAAAATCCGGTTCTAGATTTCGCAGAGAAAGGGGGGCGCTGGATTTCCAGGTCATCCCGGCATCTTCGGTTCTCCAGACAACATGAGCCGCGTCAGCAGGATTACTGCTGACCGCCGGTGTCAGGACCAGGGCGGTATTCCGATCGAAAAAATATCCGGCCGGTTTTTTCCGGAGCTGCGGGTTTTTCGGGATGGTTGTTACCGGCGTGCGGTCCTGCCAGGTTTTCCCCCCATCTGCTGTGTAGAGAACGCGTTGAATTTGCTGCTGTTGAAAACCAAAAGCCCATCCCATCTGTTCGGAGACCATGTGAATCTCGGTGATGGTCAGATCCTCGCCGGGCTTTAAGGGGGAGAGCTTTTCCTGGGGGAAAGGGGTGAGGGTAGGAAATGAGGTGGGAATATCCGGAGGGTCTGTCGCTTCTGCGGGAATTTGTGTCGGGGTGGATGAGGCGGTTGGCCGCTGACGGACGGTCGCAGTGGAGGAGGGAGCAGCGGAAGGTTCAGGTGTCCAGGTGTCAGGTAGAGCTGGCAATCTTCCTGTGCTGGCCGGGGTTGCCTCAGAGATGGCAGGTGTACAGGCAGACTGCCCGAATGTCAGTATCAGAATAAGGATCAGAAAACGCCGCATGATCACATCCCACTTTAAAGAAAAAAACCCCTTTTCTCCCCGAGGGCGAAAAGGGAAATCCTTCCGCGGTACCACCTCTTTTCATGCGCATCAGCAAGCTATGGCATGCACTTGTTGCCGGAGCTCATCTCCGGAGGGCTGTAACGGGCTCCCCGTGCCGTTCTACTCTTTGAGCGCTCAAATTTCTTCGGCAGCTTTCCGGGCGACATTCTGCGGTTGGATCTGTGGGGGCTTTCAGCCGCTGACCTCCCGTCTCTTCCAGATCCTGTGCCGCATACTCTTCCCGGCAGGGTATGTATGATATTGCCCGCATTATACCCAGAGATGCCTGCTCCGTCAACGCGGGAGATCCCCGCCCCGGCGGGATTATTATCTCCTCTGAAACCTTAAAATTTCTTGACTTCCCCCGCCGAGATGTGCTATTCTTGGGTGTGCTTGCTGGAGAAAGCCCCAGCAGCCCCATTCTATCACTGCGGCAGTCAGGGAGGAGAAAAATCATCATGATTCACCGAGAACGGGTTGCCGATGATGTTTATACATTTCAAAGTGATCTGTATGCTCAGGTCAATGCCGGCGCTGTGCTCAGCCAGGAATGGGCAGTGGTTATTGACACGCTGGCATTTCCTGATGAGGCGCTGGCTATCCGGGAATTTATCGAGGAAGAGCTGGAACGGAAAGTTCGCTATGTGATCAACACCCATTACCATGCGGATCATGCCTGGGGAAACTGCTTTTTCCCGGGAGCCTTCGTGCTCAGTCATGAGCTCTGCCGGGATTATTTAGAACAGTATGGTGTGCCTTCCTTAAGGGCAGCCCGGGAAAATGATTCCCTGTTCCAAAAAACCCAGATTGTTTTGCCTCATATGACATTGGATTCTGGCGTGCTGGAGTTAATTGTGGGGGATAAGACCCTCCGGTTTATTGAGCTTCCCGGGCACAGTCAGGATGGAATTGGCATCTATCTGGTGGAGGATGAAGTCCTTTTTGCCGGGGATGTCTGGATGCCCATCCCTCATATTGTTGATGGGGATCCAGAGGTGATGAAGAAATCCTTGCAAAAAATCAGCGAACTGACTATCGAAAATGTCGTCCAGGGTCATGGGGAAGTCATCCTGCGCGGAGAAGTGGACAGCAGCATCAAAGACAGGATTCGCTACCTGGATACCATTTTAAAAATTGTTCAGGATGCACACGAGGATGATTACCCCGGGGAATATCTGCGGGAAAAGTCTGTTGAACAGGTGGGAAAGAGCAGAATCCTCCTTGGGGGTGCTGCGGAGGAAATTCACCAGCAGAATCTCACATTTCTCTATAAAAAAGAGTTTGGGGAAGAGCCCGCCTATTTACCCAATACCCTGGCCTGAGAGGAGTTTGTGATTTATTCTCTGCCCTCTTTGGCCCGCAGGCCGACAACCCGTTCTTTTCCCTGAATGAGCCGCTTAATATTCGGCCGCAGCGCCCAGAGGATCAAGACCTCTGCCAGCAGACCAAAAACAGCATATTCCCAGGGGGTCCCAAAACGAATTGCCCGGTAGGCCAGAATGAGGCTGCCCAGCAGCGGCATAGTCATGGTGGCCAAGGAGGCATAACCGATCACAAAAATAATCACCGCGCCGATGGGAAGCACCAGCAGGGCAACTGGCCACCAGAAGCCAATTAATCCCCCAATGGTGGGCGTTCCACCAGCACCCCCTCCTAGGTCTATTTTGCCCTCCGGGGAGATCCTGAGCAGAAAGATAGAATAATTATGTCCCAGCACGCTGAGAAGGGCGGCAATTACATGCAGCCAGTAGGCTTGGGGGAAAAATGACATTCCTATCCAGACCACCCCGGCACTTTTAAGGATATCAAGGAAGGTGGTTGCCAAACCCGCGGCAAGGCCGGCTGCCCGCATGGTGTTTGTCCCCCCCGTGCGTCCACTTTCGATATTCTGGACGTTCTTTCCTGTAAACAGCTTGACAAAAAGATACCCCCAGGGAATGGAACCAACCAGGTAAGCGCTGGTCAGGTAAGCTGTGCTGATCCATATTGGCATAGAAAGTTCCTCAATGATCAATTCAGAAAGGTCAGAATGCGCATTTTTAAACACAAAAATCCTGACAAGGAAACGAAATTAAAGCAAATAGGCAAAAAACCAGGAAAGCATCCACAGCAGGGCCGGCACGGAGAGTGGTTGAATGCTGATCGGATGGTCTGCCCGCTGGATCCGGCTGCTGAGTTCCATCAGGCTGTAAAGGGGACCTACCAGGGCAATTCCATAAGGAATTGACTCCATCGGCCAGTAGTGAAATCCTGCTGCCAGCTCTCCAATCAACAGGAAGACAACCGCACCATGGGGGAAGGCCCAAATTCCGTGATGGCGGAGGTGGTGGACGCGCAGAAAAACCAGCAAAGCCGCCAGACTCAGGAAAGGAATCCGGTAGAAGAGGCGGATTTCGGAAGCATGGGCGGCAATTGCCAGAATCAGGAATAAAGCGAACGAGAGAGCCGTGATGCCCATTTCTGCTGCCTGATAATAAGGGTTTTCTGGGTCGAGAACACAGTATTCAGCGGTAAGCACCAGCATCATCACCGCCCCGCTGACTGCTGCTGCCACCCACCAGATCCCTCCAAATGGAAGCTGCCCGATTGTCAGCATCAGCACCATCGACGTCAAACTGGGCAGCAGCCAGTGGACAAAGGTGGAGGGGTAATCATCCACGGTGGGATGTTCCCGCAGCATCCAGGCGGTACCGGTTGCTGTCAGGCCGACCACCAGAACAGAGACCAGTGTGGGAAAATTAATCGAGACAGGCAGGTAAACACCAAGAATGGTCAGTTCAAAACCCGTCGCTGGGATGGAGACAAACTGGGTCAGCGTATAAGCCAGCAGGATGGTCGCAACCAGAACACTGATGGTATTCTGTGCCGGGAGCGCGGATGGCTTTTTCTTCATCCCTCTCATTATAACCGTGATCAAGACTGCTCTGGGGACAGCTGGGTGGATTTTGGGCAAGGAGAAGCGGGTGTGCTACACTACATAAAGAAGCGGGGTGGGTGGTCAGGATTGAAAAATGGCGGACATACGACAGCAGATTGGTCAATGGGGAGAGAACCAGGCAGCCAGATATTTAGAAGCCCAGGGCTATATGGTATTAAAACGCAATCACTATACCCCGTACGGGGAGCTGGATATCATCTGCCGTATCCCAGAGAAGGGGGACCAGCTGGTCTTTGTGGAGGTGAAAACCCGAACAAACCGCAGGTTTGGGTATCCGGAGGAGAGCATCACATCCAGGAAGCGGGAAAATATCTTGCATTCGATCGCTGATTACCTGCAAAAACATCCTGAGCTGCCCGACCGCTGGCGGATTGATGTCATCGCTGTCCGCAAATTAAAGGGGAAGTCAGCACCAGAAATTCAACACTTCGAGAATGTTTTTGTATGAGAAACCCACGTCCAGAGAGGATGCCATTAATTGTGATCCTGGGGCCCACTGCTGTGGGGAAAACCAAACTGTCTCTCCAGCTCGCGGAAATGCTCAATGGTGAGATCATTTCCGCTGATTCCCGTTTGTTTTACCGGGGGATGGATATCGGCACGGCAAAACCATCTCAGGAAGAACGGGACCGTGTGCCCCATCACTTGATTGATGTCTCTCCACCTGATCAGACCTGGAGTCTGGCTGTTTATTTACGCCAGGTCCGACGCACTGTGAGGAACATTCACAGCAGAGGGAAGCTTCCCTTTCTGGTTGGCGGTACCGGCCAGTATATCCGGGCGGTTGTTGAGGGCTGGAGACTTCCAGAAGTGAAGCCAGATCCGGCGCTCCGCCGGGCGATCAAAGATTGGGCTGAGCGCATAGGCGTTAAGGGGCTCCGGAAACGTCTGGCGGAGCTGGATCCTGAGGCGGCTGACCGCATTGATGGACCCAATTTGCGCCGCATGATCCGGGCCCTGGAGGTAATTTTTCTTTCTGGGGAGCGGTTTTCCGAACAGCAGGGGAAAACAGGCTCCCCGTTTGAAATCCTTCAAATTGGGTTGATCAGACCAAGAGAAGAACTGTATCAGCGAATTGACCAGCGGCTTGAAGAAATGCTCGATCGGGGGCTAATTGCCGAGGTAAAATCTCTGCTGGAAGCTGGGTATTCCCCTGACCTGCCGGCATTGTCGGCAATCGGTTACAAGCAGATTATCCATTACCTGCAAGGTGTTATCACCCGGGAGGAGGCTGTCCGGCAGATCGCCAGCAAATCCAGGAAGTATGTCCGCCAGCAGGCCAACTGGTTTCCAGCGGATGACCCGGAGATCCATTGGTTCCATCCCCAGCAGGTATCGGCAGCAGAATTGGCAGATTTTATTCGGAAATCCCTGCCGCAAGCAGACAATTTTACAGGCGAGAAAAATCGGTAAGCGGGACCGATGAGGAGCGAACCATGGAGCATCGAATCTGGCATGATCAGTATGATGAGGGGGTCCCGAGAAGTATTGACTATCCCCAAGTGCCGTTATTTGACTTTCTGGAGAGAAACGCAGAAAAATACCCGAATAAACCCTGCACCCTATTTAAAGGGGCAAAGATCTCTTATCAGAAGATGAATGAGCTCACAGATCGCCTTGCAGGAGCTCTCCATGATCTGGGGGTCAGAAAAGGCGATCGAGTGGGGATCCTCATTCCCAATACTCCCCAGTTTGTCATCGCTTATTTTGGCGTGCTCAAAGCAGGGGGGATCGTCGTTGCCACCAATCCCCAGTACACGAAACGGGAAATCAAGCACCAGGCAAATGATTCCGGGGTGCGGTTGATGATTTTGATGAGTAATTTTTACCAAAAGATCAAAGAGGTGCAGCCGGAGACCGGCCTGGAGCAGTTGATTGTAACCAATATGAAAGAATCCCTGCCGCCATTGAAGTCGCTATTATTCTGGTTGCTGAAAGAGAAATCAGGCGGCTTCCGGGTTAGATTGGAAAGCGGAGATCTCTGGCTGCCGGATTTGCTGCGCGCCTATCAACCCCAGGATCGACCTGAATTGGATATTTCCTCCGAGGATAGGGCAATTTTTCAATACAGCGGAGGGACCACGGGAATTCCCAAGGCGGCTGTTGGGCTGCACAGAAATCTGGTTGCCAACACCCTCCAGTTGGTCAAATGGATTACCAGGGCTGAGATGGGGAAGGAGGTGGTCATGATGGCCATCCCTCTTTACCATGTCTATGGGATGGTGGCCGGGATGAACTATGGTTTGGCATCCGGCTCGACATTGGTCATGGTCCCCGATCCGCGGGATCTGGAAGATTTGTTGCGAAATCTGGAGAAGTACCGGACGACCATATTTCCTGCTGTGCCCGCGCTGTACAATGCCATTAATAATCATCCCGATGTCAAAACTGGGCGGTATGACCTTTCCTCCTTGAAGACCTGTATCTCCGGCTCAGCTCCCCTGATGCGTGAAACCAAGGAGACCTTTGAATCCCTGACCGGCGCAGTGATTATGGAGGGCTACGGACTTTCCGAAGCGCCAACAGCCACCCATTGTAATCCCAACCTGGGGGAGAACAGAACCGGATCGATTGGGCTTCCCTTACCGGATGTTGATGCCAAAATCATCGACCTGGACGATGAGGGCAGCGAAGCAGCACCGGGTGAGCTCGGAGAGTTGATCATTAAAGCTCCTCAAGTGTTCAAGGGATACCATAATATGCCCAGCGAGACCCGGAATGCTCTCCGCAACGGCTGGCTGTACACTGGGGATATTGTCCGGATGGACGAAGCAGGTTTTTTCTACATCGTGGACAGGAAAAAGGAAGTCATCAACCCCGGAGGCTTCCAGGTCTGGCCGCGGGAGGTTGAAGAGATCATCCAGGACCACCCCGCTGTCCTCGAGGTGGCTGTTGCCGGCGTTCCTGACCCTTATCGGGGGGAGACTGTCAAAGCCTGGGTGGTTGTTAAACCCGGTGAGACGCTGGCGAGACAGGCTGTCATTGATTGGTGCGCGGATAAGCTGGTAAAGTATAAAGTTCCCACCGAGATTGAGTTTCGGAAGCAGCTGCCCAAGACCCATGTCGGCAAGACGCTGCGGCGTAAGCTGGTGCAGGAGCACATCCGGACGGCAGCTGGGTAAAGCAGATCAGGTAAGCTGAAAGATTGTTTTCCCTAGCGGTTCGGGTCCAATTCAGCTGATAACTTCCGGAGATAATGCTGGGCCTGTTCTAATCTGGGGAATTCAGCTTCCTTTTTGGTAAAGGCGGCAGTGTGTGCGTACCGCCGCCCTTTCTTTTCATGGTAGCCAAGAATCTTATGGAGCAGTTCATGATACATGACATATTCCAGGACGTAAGCTGGCACGGAGGGCTGGTCCAGACTGGCGCTGAGCATGATGGTATCGGTGTCGTACTGGTAATGCCCAAATTTCCGGAAGGTCAGGCGGCTGCTCCAGGTCAACCGCGGTGGGGGAATCTGTCCTTGAAAGTATTTTCTGTTCACCTGCTGGAATAGCTGCACCAGGTCCCGGTGCGTCCCGGCCGCATAGCTGCCCCGGGGGACGCCGAGGTATTCCAGATGTTCCCTGATCCGCGAAAAATGCTTCCCGGCTGCATAGTCCTGGACTGTTTTCCTCGCCGCATGGCTGCGTCCCTGCTGTGCCAGGGTAAGCAGCGCCTGGAGAACGTGGTCAGGTGCCCCTGAAAATCCCTGATGGGCACTGAGGAGGAGATGTTCTTTTCTTTTTCGGATCGTATAAAGGGCTCCTTGATGATAGAGGCGGACCTGAAGCTGGAGACCGCGGAACTTCCGGGCTCTTTTTCCCTCCTGTGCCTGGATTTCGGTTCGGATTAAGGTCTGGACATGCTGGATTAACTGTTCCTGCCGGGAAAGGTACTTCAGCCATTGATAAGCCCGTCGGGATCTGATAGCCAGGTTGGCTGCAGTTGTAGAAGTGGCAGCAAAGATTTTTTCTACCTCAGCAACTTTGGTCGTGATCCTGTTCCTGCAAACCTGGAAGAAGGCGCTGTCAGGCAGTGCGCTGTCCGGAGGGGGTATTTGAACGGAGTTATCCGGCAGCAGACATCTGTGGAGCTGATCACAGGTGCTCACCAACCCAGGAATAGAGATTGTTTGCGCGCTTTGATTGGTCATAGTTTTTTGCGGCCCTTGCTCAGCTGGGAGAGAAATCAGGCAGTAGCAGGTCAACCGGGAGCCCATTCCGGTAAATCCATTTCATATTATGCTTTGACAAGCAGGGCATGATGTCATAAAATCTTCTAGTCGATTGTCATCACAGGAACCATCAACAAACTAGTATAACAAACCCTGAAAACCTACAGCAGAAATCCGCTTCTCAGGGTCTATCATCCGCTGATCAGGAAGGCTTAATCCATGAAAGAATATGCTACGCAGTCCATTCGAAATATTGCTCTCGCTTCTCACAGCGGCTCTGGAAAAACCATGCTTTCCGAAGCCCTGCTTCATTTCACCGGCGCCATTACCCGCATGGGTGGGATCAGCGAGGGAACGACGGTATCGGATTACCAGGAAGAGGAAAAGCGCCGGGGGATCTCGATTTCTACATCCATGGTTCCGGTGGAGTACAAAAATCACAAAATCAACCTGCTGGACACGCCGGGATACACCGATTTTGTGGGCGAGGTGATCTCCTCTCTTCGTGTATCCGATGGCGTGATCATCCCGGTGGATTCTGTGGCCGGTGCTGAGGTTGGCACAGAGCTGGCCTGGTCCTATGCGGACGATTTCAACCTTCCTCGC
Source organism: uncultured Anaerolineales bacterium (assembly GCA_964603385.1). Lineage (GTDB taxonomy): Bacteria > Chloroflexota > Anaerolineae > Anaerolineales > UBA11858 > B10-G9. The sequence continues at coordinate 37,047 of CAZRUS010000015.1, forward strand.
TTCATTTTGGTAAATATGATGGACCGGGATAATGCGAATTTCCAGAAAGCACTGGACTCGGTTCGGGAAATGACTTCCATGCGGTTAATTCCTCTGCAGCTTCCCTGGGGCGAAAAAGCCGATTTCCAGGGAGTCATCAACTTGCTGGATATGAAAGCTTATCCAGAGGAAGGGTGGGAAGCCGTAGATATTCCCGATGAATATCTCGATCAAGTAGAAGTAATGCGCATGGAAGTGATTGAAGCTGCTGCGGAAGGAAATGACGAGCTGCTGATGAAATACCTGGAAGGGGAAGAGCTGTCAACGGATGAGATCATGGCAGGGTTGAAAGCCGGTTTGACAGCTTTGAACTTTGCACCGGTCCTGGTCAGCGCAGGGGCAGCGTCAATTGGACTGGGACCACTGCTGGACACCATACTCAAGCTGATGCCGGCTCCGGATGAAACAGAACCAGTCACTGCGGAGAGCCCTGCTGGTGAGGAGAAGCTCAATAATTCAGACAGCGGACCGCTTGCCGCTTATGTCTGGAAGACCACGGCGGATCCCTATGTGGGTAAAATCACTTTTTTCCGGCTCTATTCCGGCACGGTCAGCGCCGACAGCAAGATTTGGAATCACAACGAAGATGAAGAAGAGCGCTTCGGGAACATTGCAGTCATGCGTGGGAAAGAACAGCTGGAGGTGACCAATGTGCATGCCGGTGATATCGTGGCTGTGCCCAAATTGAATGTCACCTCAACCGGTCATACACTGGGCGAACAGGGACATCCGCTGAGCCTACCTATTCCAGCATATCCCACAGCACTGTACCGCGTCGCAGTTATCCCCTCCAGCCAGGCTGACTCTGCAAAACTGAGCCCCACTTTGACCCGCCTTTGTGAAGAAGACATGACCTTAACCTGGCGGCAGGACTCGACTACCAAGGAGACCATTCTGGAAGGTATGGGTGGTCAGCATATTGATGTTGCCATTCGGAAAGCGAAAAATTTGTTCCAGACTGAATTGGAAACCAAGATTCCCAAGGTGCCTTATCAGGAGACCATCAACAGATCCGGGTCAGCGCAGTACCGCCACAAGAAACAGTCCGGTGGATCAGGCCAATTCGCGGAAATTCACATGCGTTTGGAACCCCTGGAGGGCGAGCGCTTTGAATTTGTCAACGAAGTGTTTGGTGGGGCGATTTCCAAAAATTACATGCCGGCTATTGAAAAGGGTGTCAAGGCGGTGATGGATGACGGCGTGCTGGCCGGGTATCCGGTGGTCAATGTCAGGGCAGCGGTCTTTGACGGCAAAGAGCATCCTGTAGATTCCAAACCGGTGGCTTTTGAGATCTGCGCCAAGCAGGTTTTCAAGATGGCATTCCAGCAGGCCGGTCCCATCCTGCTGGAGCCCATTATGGAAACCAAGGTGACAGTTCCTGAGGAGAACATGGGGGATATCCTGGGAGATCTAAACACCCGCCGGGCGAGGGTGCAGGGCATGGACACCCGAGGAGGACGATCGGTGGTCTCTGCCCAGGTGCCGCTGGCTGAGATGCAGCGATATACCACAGACCTGCGGTCCATGACAGGAGGACGCGGCTTCTTTGAAATGGAGTTTTCCCATTATCAGCAGCTGCCTACCCATCTGGCCGAAGAAGTCATCGCTGCGAGTAAAGAGGAAGAATGAAACGGCTTTCCCGGTAAACGCTCACCCCTGCTTGATTTCAGGCAGGGGTGATTTTTTTAACCAGGGAGGACCGCAAGCTAGGTAAGAAAAGAATTAGGTCAAATTATCTCGCGGCTGCAGGGACGCTATTCCCAGCCGTGAAAACATCTGGGGTGCGCCGTAGGAAATCCACAGACCGATCAGCGTATAACGGAGGAAGCGAAAGGACAGAGAAGCCCATGTCAATTGATCCGGAAAGATCTGGTCCAGGCCAGCCCACAGCAAAACAACGCCGATCAAGCCCACTGGGTAGCGCAGGAGTCTTTCTTTGAGCGACCCTTCGCCAAGAAAGATAAAGCGGCGATCGAGGAAGGTCAGACCGATCCCCAGCCCCATTAATGCTCCCAGAGTTGTCAGTAGATTATCAAAGTTATACGGCGAAGGAGAAGCGCCGAGGCCAGGTTTCCAGCCAGCAGGAATTTCAGGTGGGGATAAGGGTTGGAAGATCAAACCGGTCAGGAGAATTCCCCCCATACAGAACAGCACCAGCCCCTGAACTTTCATGGCAGGGGAGAGCTTCTGAATCCAGGAGATCAGCGGTTGTTCTACCCTCAAATATCCTCCCAGCAGCAGTCCACCGACCAGCCAACCGAAAAATACATCGTGAACAAAATGGACCCCGAGGATGATCCGGGATAGACCAATCAGAAGAATTATGGCAGCTGCCAAGAATTTCAATATCGGGGTTTGTGCTGCTGCTGCCAGCAAGCCCCAGATTCCAGCGGCATTTTGAGCATGACCGGACGGAAATCCATAGCTGTTTTCCGCTGTGTGACCGATTACCCGCTCAGAAATCCAGTAAGGTCTGGGAGTTTGGAAAGTCAGTTTGAGAATGGAATTAACCGCTCCGCTGATCAGCAGGATCACTGCCAGACGTATCCCCAACTTCGGTTGAATGCTCCAGTACAGCGCTGGCATGATCAGCAGATAAAATTCTACATTTCCTAAGAAGGTGAATCCTTTCATGATGGTGATCAGCCATGGATCTGCCTGCTGAAACCAAATTGAGATCGGCAGCAGGAGGTTGTTCAGGGTATCAAACATGGTGTTGTGCGCCTCCGATCATCCCCGGGAATTTTGCTGAATAAAGGTATCAACTTGTTCGAAAACAGTTTCTTTTTCCACATCTCTGGTGATAACATGGCCGCTTTTTTCCAGCCAGAGGGTTTGCTTTTTTTCCTCTGGAGTTCCCAGCTGGTCATTAATCCAGAGCAGATGCTCCTCGGCAACAGTAGAATCCTTTCTCGATTGGATAAGCAAAGCAGGCATGTTCACTTGGGGGAGAATCCGGCGCATCTCAGCGAGCAGATTATTCAGTTCCATAATCGCTCTGGTGGGGTATTTTTCATAGGCGAAATGCTCCTGATCTGCTTCCGGATCATGCCAGTCAGGCTCCCCTTTGGAGACATAGGGGAGCAGCGGCGCCAGCACGGGAAGAAAGGGAAGCCGGGGATCAGGACCGAGTTTATAGGGTGCAGAAAGGCTGATGACCCCGGCCGCAGGTAGGATGGAAGCTTGATGAAGGGCAAGAACGCCCCCCATGGAGAGGCCGATAAGAAATACCTTATCTGAGGTAGGCTGAAGGAGATTCCATCCATCCTGGACGGAGTGGACCCAGTCCTGCCAGCGAGCCCGGCGCATATCTTCAATTCTGGTGCCGTGACCAAAAAGCCGAATACCCAGAACCGAATATCCCTGCCAGGCCAGGAATTCTCCCAGGGGCTGCATCTCAGCAGGTGATCCTGTGAAGCCGTGGATCAATAAACAAGCTGTTGCGCCTCCGGGGAAGTAAAAAGGTTCTGTGCCTGGAACAAGCATATCTCACTCCCTATTGCAAAAGGTACATTTTAACCAACCATGTCAATTACGATTCCGGGACCAGCAGATTATTCTTCCAAAAGAAGCTGCGTCAGCTCTCTTGGTAAATGAGTAAGTGTCTCCAATCCATTTTCAGTCATGACGACATCATCCTCAATGCGCACACCTCCCCGATTCGGAAGGTAGATTCCCGGTTCAAGGGTAAAAGTCATCCCCGGCTGCAGTCTGGTTTGATCATCCTGGCTGATGTAAGGTTCTTCATGGGCTTCTCTTCCCAACCCATGGCCCGTTCTATGAATGAAAAAGTCTCCGTACCCTGCGGTCCCGATGGTCTCCCGGGCAGCCAGGTCTACCTGCTGGGCTGGAATCCCTGTTTGGGCGGCTTTCCGCGCAGCTTTGTTGGCCCGGCGAACGAATTCAGCCAGCTTTTCCAACTCTGGTTCTACATCCCCCATCGCGAAGGTGCGTGTGATATCTGAGAAGTAGCCATCCTTACTGGCTCCCCAATCAATCAGCACCAGTTCTCCGTGATGAAGCTCCCGGTTCGTGGGCCCAGCATGGGGATTAGCGGTGTTGGAGCCAAAAGAGACGATCGGGAAAAAGGGCAACGCTGGATCGGACCCCTGATGGAGCAGATGGGAGACCAGCCGGGAGGCGATTTCTTTTTCCGTTACACCCGGTTTGATTGAAGAGAGAGTGGCCTGCAGGGCGCACTCAGCAATTCTGGCCGCTTCCCGCATTTTTTTCAGCTCGGAAGCATCCTTGACCATTCTCAGGGAAGCAAAAATACCCTGGGCAGAACGAAAATCCACTTCCGGACCTGCATCTCGAAGGTATTCAAATTCCAGCAGCCTCAGACGGCGGGGAATCACCCCGATGCTGCCTGCAGTCAGACCGAGCTTTTCAAACGCGGTCCGAAACGCTTGCGGCCAGGCAGCCCTTTCTTCGCTGTAAGAGATGACTGTCATCTCAAAATCCACTGCCTGTACTTGGGCCATTTCCAGCTCTGGGAGGATGATCAGCGGATCCTGATCAAGGGGAAAAATGGCCACAATCGGCCTTTCCATGAGGTGGAAATCGAGGCCGGTAAGATAAGCTAGATCCGGTCCAGGGTTGAGGGCAGCGGCTTCCAGACGGTTTTCCTGCAGAGCTTGCCTCAGTTTTTTTTGTCGTCTTGTCAATTGTTTCTCTGACATGGGATCTCCTGCTGGTGAACTCTAAGGGACTCTTTTCGGCTGCTGTAAACCTGCATATACATGATATCTTATTTTATAATCTAAAATGAGAATTCTCTACAGGATGATATGATTAATTCTGAGTCGGCGAGGAGATCCAAGATGGGGAATTATCGATGATCAAGAAGATCCTTAAATCTTACGGATTTCTATTGGTACCGGAAAAGATTCTCTTTGATTGGCAGAAAGAAGGCGGGATCCCGCCGGCAGCGGGTGATTACCAGCTCCCTCCAGGCGCCGGGGAAATTCTCCGTGGGGACCATCCTGATCTGCAGGAATTAGAATCCCGTTATGCGGCATTTGATGCGCAGGTTGTCACTCCGCTGCTGTGGACGAAGGATCGAGTTTCAGAACGCGATTTGCTTTATTTCCGGGGGGATAATGCTTATCTCTATCAGGCAGGCAGTATGAACAGGAATCCGCTGGGCTACTTGCTGGCGGCTTATTATATTAAAACTAATGATCCCCTAGACTTGTGGGAACAGCTTCAGGAGCCAGGAGGATTTGGTGTGATGCTGTTTCAAGCAGATCAGAAAGTAGTTTCCAGAGACTTAATGGATTCCATCCTGGAAATAAACATCTTGGAAGTCCATCTGGGGATATCCACCTGGAACCAGGTCAGAGTGCTGGATATCGGGGCTGGATATGGACGATTGGCTGAGAGGATGATCAGCGCTCTTCCCAATGTCAGCAGCTATTTTTGTACGGATGCCTTTCCTGCATCCACTCACATTTGTGATTACTATATACGGGTCATGGGTATAGAAGATAAAGCTGAGTCTGTTCCGGTGGACAGAATTCAAAAAAGGGTCAGAGACCAGAAACCAGAAATCGCCCTGAATATTCACAGTTTTTCAGAATGTACGATATCGGCAATTGATTGGTGGATGAAGCTGCTTGAAAGGCAGCAGGTGAAACATTTAATGATTGTTCCAAACTCGGGGAAAAAATTACTGACCAATGATGGGCAGGACTTTCTGCCCATCATCCGTAGAAGGGGGTATCAACGGGTAGTGCTGGAACCGAAATATCAAGATGCCCAGGTCCAGAAATATGCAGCCAACCCTGGTTATTTTCATCTCTTTGAGTACAGGGGATAATCCCCCGCTACCCATCCGCCGTTCCCTTTACTCAGCCCTCTTGAGAGCGAAAGAGCAATGTTTTTCCCTGATCGGTGATGATCTCCAGATGGGAATTATTTCGTTTGTAGCTTTCCGCCGAGGAAAGCAGAGAGATGACCTCCTGCTCCTGCTGCATCACCCCTTGAGGGTCCAGGCAGGCCATTTCTGTCCAGGCCAATTCTTCAATTGTCAGAGAATCTCCGCGGACAGTATAGGAACCAAAGTATTGATTGCAGCCTGCTGAGCCCCTGACTTCTCCCTTTTCAAATTTTGCAGTAATGGTTGTCCCGGAAAGTGGCTTTTCTTCCCCATAGCTTACCAGCTCCCACGAGGTCCCCGAAATGGTTTCACCGGCACTGCTGAGACTGCAGCCGGCAGTGATCCCGATAAAGATAAAGCTGAATATCAAGCAGAGATAGCGTGTCTTGTGCATGCTGTCCTCCTAATATAAGTTCTTGTAAATTAATGGACGTGAATTGTGCCTGAAAAGTTCCCAGGTGTGCTCCTGGAGGGGGTTCTTCTTGCAGAAAGTCATTCTCTATTGATTTTAACTGCTGGTTGAGGATAGGTTGGTTTACAATAAAAGCGCTGATCTGTTAACTTAATTCAGTCGAAGGGGAAAATATGTCCAGAAAAAAACGGCTGCTGCAAGCATTTTTGGGAGGCTTGGGTATGCTGCTTTTGGTGATGGGCATCCTTTTACCGATAGAAACGAAGGACCTGACCGAACAGGAAAGGCAGCAGGCGGAAGGAGATTTTTTAACCCTCTCCCGGGGAGAGGTGCATTATTTCCTGGAGGGGCCAGCAGAGGGCACCCCAGTGGTATTGATCCACGGGTTTTCAGTCCCTTCTTATGTTTGGGAACCGACCAGCACAGCCCTCACGGAGGCCGGGTTTCAGGTGCTGAGATTTGATTTGTATGGGAGAGGGTATTCAGATCGACCGGAGGTGGTATACAACCAGGTTTTGTTTGTCCAACAGCTGGAAGAAATCGTCGATGAGCTGGTTTCAGCCCGGAATTTTCACCTGGTAGGTTTATCCATGGGAGGACCCATTGCTGCTGAATATGCCAAACAGCACCCGGAAAAAGTTGCCAGCCTGACATTGATTGCGCCGGAGGCGGTCCAGACTTCCTGGATGGAGATCCTGCCCATGAACATCCCCTTGGTGGGGGAGTATTTTATGCAGGTGATCCTGGCGCCCCTTTTGTTACCCCGGATGCAGATGCAAGATTTCTTTCAACCGGAAAATTATCCTGGTTGGGAAGAGCGTTACCGGGAGCAGCTCCGCTTCCGGGGAACGGGCCAGGCGCTGCTATCAACCATTCGAAACATTCCCAAACAGGATCCGCTGGCTGTGTATGATCAGATATCTGAGGCTTCCAGCCCGGTTTTGATCATCTGGGGCGAGCAGGATCAAACCATCTCCCGGGAGGATATCCAAGCGGTCCAGGAAGTCATCGATGGGGAGCAATTGGAGATCATCCCGCTGGCCGGACATCTGCCTCATTATGAACAGGCCGAGGCAGTCAATTCTCTGATCATTGATTTTCTTTATTCACAGCGCAGATGAGCGGAACCCTGACCAGGTAGGTATGTCTGAAGGGGAGGGTTTCCAGGTGATTGTGCGGAATGGATGTGCGGGAAACCGATATGCAACAGCAGAAGCGGCTGATCATGAGGTTTCTGGATAGTGGGCGGCAGGAGGTTGAATTCTGTTTTTTTCAGTTAAGTATATAGCGGTTGATATAATGGAGCAGGCAGCGGATAACCAGCAGGATCACAGAAAGGGAGGGAAAAAATGACCGAGAAAAATGGCAGGTACCAGCCGGATTTTTTTGATCCTGAGAGGGTAGAGGAAGTTTACCGGGTCCCTTACCAGGAGCGGGCCGGGCAAGCTAGGCAGTATGCCCGGGAGTGGGAAATCTCCCCTGCGGCAGATGATCAGCAGAAGACCGAACTGGTTTTAATCGATGTGCAGAACACTTTCTGCACGCCGGGTTATGAATTGTTTGTCGCTGGAAAATCGGGCCGGGGGGCTGTTGAGGACAACCAGCGGCTGGTGGCCTGGATCTACCGCAATCTGGCCCACATATCGGCTATCACGGCTACCATGGACACCCACCATCCCCTGCAGATCTTCCACGCCCTCTTCCTGGTGGATGAGCAGGGAAATCATCCGGACCCCAACACCCAGATCAGTGAAAAGGAAATCCAAGAGGGAGTCTGGAAAGTCAATCCGCACGCCAGCCGTTTCCTCGGTTATGACCCCGCGGAATTAAATGACCATCTGCTCTATTATGCTCGCAAGCTGTCAGAAATGGAAAAATACCAGCTGCAGATCTGGCCCTATCATGCCATGCTTGGAGGCGTGGGTCACGCCCTGGTTTCAGCGGTGGAGGAAGCAGTATTTTTCCACAGCGCATCCCGCCATGCCAGACCGGACATCCGCATCAAGGGCAACCATCCCCTCACCGAGGCATATTCAGCGATTGGTCCCGAGGTGTTTGAAGGTCCTTCTGGAGAAAAAGTCGCTGGGAAATCACCTTTTCTGATTAATAAATTAAAAGAAGTCGATCGGATGGTGATCGCCGGGCAGGCGAAGAGCCACTGTGTCGCCTGGACGGTGAGCGATTTACTTGAGCAGATCGAGGCCGACGATCCGTCGCTGGCGGATAAGGTTTTTCTGCTGGAAGACTGCACCAGCCCCGTAGTCATCCCTGAGGTGGTGGATTTCTCCCAACGGGCTGAACAAGCCTTTGATCGGTTTGAGGCCGCCGGGATGCACCGGGTGACAACGGGAAGTTATCCTGGATGAGGCAGCCTGAGGGAGGACTGCTTGACATTCACCCCTCACTCCGCTACAATGGGAAAGCATTTTTAACAGTGGGCCTGTAGCGCAGCTGGGAGCGCGCATCAATCGCACTGATGAGGTCGCGGGTTCGAATCCCGCCAGGTCCACCTAGGTTGACGCAGCGCTTTCAAGAGGGTAAAATATTCCTCAACCTCTATGGGCCCATGGCGCAGCTGGGAGCGCGTCTCAATGGCATTGAGAAGGTCGTGGGTTCGAATCCCACTGGGTCCACTGACAAGGATGCCCAGGGCATCCCCATAGAAAATTCGGGAGTAGTAGAATATCTGGAAGAGAGTCGCGGCCACCGGCTGAAAGCCCGACCTGCGTACCTCCAGAGTACCTGAGCGTTCGAACTCGCCCGACATGCCAGCATTGGCATGCACCTGAAGCCGAAATCAGTAGGCTGCAGCGGACCTGCCCGTTACAGCAGCCCCGAGAGGCAGAAATCAACCTCTGCAAACAGGGTGGTACCACGGAGTACTGACCTTCGTCCCTGACTGACGGAGGTTTTGTTTTATTAAAGCAGAGAGGTAATATCTGATCAATCAAGGGAAAAACCATGACCACTGAATATCGTCCCCAGGAAATTGAGCCGCGTTGGCAAAAAAAGTGGGCGGAAGATGGTCTCTATCATGCCGATATCGACCCCTCCCAAGAAAATTTCTACGCCTTGACCATGCTACCCTATCCATCCGGGGACCTGCATATCGGCCACTGGTATGCAATGACGCCATCCGATGCCCGGGCCCGATTTAAACGGATGCAGGGATACAATGTGATGTTTCCGATGGGATTTGATGCCTTTGGTTTACCGGCGGAGAACGCCGCTATTGAACGGGGGATTCATCCCCGGGAATGGACCTATCAAAACATTGACCGAATGCGAAAACAGCTGAAAAGTATGGGTGCCATGTTTGACTGGCGTCGGGAAGCTGTGTCTGCCGACCCTGCTTATTACCGGTGGACCCAGTGGTTTTTCATCCAGCTGTATGAGAATGATCTGGCTTACCGCAAGCGCTCACCGGTAGACTGGTGTCCGCAGTGCAATACCACCCTGGCAAGAGAGCAGGTCCATGGAGAGGATCGCCACTGTGAACGCTGTGGAACGCAGGTGATCAAAAAAGATCTCGAGCAGTGGTTTTTCAAGACCACCAACTACGCAGATGAGCTGCTGGATTTTTCCAGTATCGATTGGCCGGAACAGGTCCGCACCCTGCAGACCAATTGGATTGGCCGTTCGGAAGGTGCCGATGTCACCTTTCAGACCGAAGGGGGAAAGGAATTCACCGTTTTCACCACCCGGCCGGACACGCTTTGGGGAGCAACCTTCATGGTGCTGGCTCCAGAGCATCCCCTGGTGGATGAGATCACTACAGCCGATCAGCGTCAGACTGTGGAGACCTACCAGCGGCAGGCGGCGCAGCAGACAGAGATCCAGCGGGCCGCCGCGGATAAGCAAAAGACCGGCGTATTTACCGGGGCCTATGCGGTCAACCCGGTCAATCAAGCACGTATTCCGATCTGGATTGCCGATTATGTGATGATGAGTTATGGCTATGGGGCGATCATGGCGGTTCCTGCTCATGATGAACGTGATTTTGAATTTGCCCACCAGTATGGACTGGAGATTATCCCGGTCATCCAGCCACCGGGTGTGCAGTTCGAGGGTGAGACCATGGAGGAAGCCTACATTGGGCCGGGGAAAATGATTAACTCCGGAGAGTTCAACGGCACAAAAATTTCCGAGGAAAAAGGTCGTCAAAACCCCGGGATCGCTCAGGTGATTGACTGGCTGGAGGAGGAGGGCATCGGCCGGGAGGCCGTCTCCTACAAGCTGCGGGATTGGCTGATCTCCCGCCAGCGGTACTGGGGGGCCCCCATTCCCATGATCCACTGCGAGGAGTGCGGTTGGCATGCTGTTCCGGAAGATCAGCTGCCGGTTACGCTGCCGGAGGAGGTCGAATGGCGTCCCACCGGGGAAAGTCCCTTGAAGCTGCATGACACCTGGAAAGACACGCAATGCCCTGACTGCGGGGGACCGGCCACACGGGAAACGGATACCATGGACACCTTTATGTGTTCTTCCTGGTACCATCTGCGGTATTTGAGCCCGGGATACGACCAGGGACCTTTCAAACAGGAGGAATACGATTACTGGATGCCGGTCGACATCTACACAGGCGGCATTGAGCATGCCAATATGCATCTGATTTACACTCGGTTTTTCCATAAAGCAATGAGAGACCTGGGCATCACGGAGGGTCCGGAGCCCATGCTGATGCTGCGCAATCAGGGTATGGTGCTGGGGGAAGATGGCGAAAAGATGTCCAAAAGCCGGGGGAACGTCGTTTCACCGGATGACCTGGTGGAAAAATACGGCGCAGACACAGTCCGGAGTTATCTGATGTTCTTCGCCCGCTGGGAGCAGGGAGGACCCTGGAACAGTGGAGGGATTGCCGGAACCGAGCGCTGGCTGAAGCGAAGCTGGTCGTTGTTTCATGAACCAGCCGCGCCCGGGGATCCATCCCAGGAGGTGCTCCGGGATCTGCGCCGCGAGGTGCACACAGCGCTTGACCGGGTAACTGATGACTATGAAAACTTTGAGTTTAATACCATCATCTCCACCCTGATGGAGCTGCTGAATGCGCTGATAGATGCCCGGAAGGAGGGGGCCGGGGGGACGGAAGCCTGGCAGGAAGCGCTGGAGATATATCTGCTGATGATGGCACCCGCTGCGCCGCATATCGCCGAGGAGCTGTGGACGGGTGTGATGGAGAAGCCCTATTCGATTCACACCCAGCCCTGGCCGGCGGTGGATCGGGAGGCTCTGCAGCGGGAAGAATTTACGCTGATTATCCAGGTCAACGGCAAGCTGCGGGATCGCATCACCGTTCCTGTGGATATCAGCAAAGAAGAAGCCAAGAAAGTTGCGCTGGAGAGCTCCGGGGCAGCGCCCTATCTGGAGGATCAGGCGATCAAGAAGGTGATCGTTGTCCCTGGCAGGTTGGTGAATATCGTAGTTTGATGGGAAACCTCCAGCCAGGGCGCTGGAGGTTTTTTGAGGAAGGTGGACGGATGAGGTTTGAGGATCTCTGCTGGTTTGACCTGGAAGAGTATTTAAAAGAGGACGATCGGATTCTGTTTATCACCGGAGCTTGTGAACAGCATGCCTACCTCAGTTTGCTGACGGACATCAAGATTCCCCTTGCCCTGGCGGATGAGGCCAGCCGGGTGACCGGTGTCCCGGTAGCGCCCCCACTGAATTTCGGAATTTCCCCTTATTTTCTGGATTTTCCAGGAACGCTCAGCCTCTCGGTAGAAACCTTTTTACGGGTGGTGGAAGAGCTGCTGGAGAGCGCCTATCAGCAGGGATTTCGCCGCTTTCTGATTCTGAATGGGCATGGGGGGAATCATCCGCTGACCGAGAAGCTCACTGAGATGGCCAATCGACTGCCGGATATTAACATACGATTTCACGCCTGGTTTGAATCCTCTTCTGTCCAGGAGGTGATCAGGAAGCAGGGACTTGAGGGAGGACATGCCAACTGGTTGGAGGCATTTTCTTTCACACGGGTGGGAGCGCTTCCTGAGAGGGAGAAAGAGCCGGTGGAGATGGAAAATTTTCTGCCTGCCGAGCAGGTGAAGAGTGCTCTGGGGGACGGCAGTTTTGGGGGGAGATACCTGCAGGACGATGCGGTGCTGGAAGAAATTTTTCAAGCTGCTCTGGGGGATATTCTGGCCTTATTGAAGTTCTGATCCCGCGTCAAAATATTCGCATAGTCATATAATGAACGGGGTGCTTCCGCAGGCGCCCTGTGTTTCAGGACAGTCCATCTGCTAAATGCGGTATACTAATCAGGGAGAAAACGAGGTTGTGAGCAGAACAATATCCCGAAAATCCCTCAGGCAGGAAGGAGAATATCATGGCTGCATCTTCTAAGGAAATCATTACAGCAGAAAACGCACCAGCAGCGATTGGACCCTATTCCGCTGCGGTAAAGGTGGGCTCTCTGGTATTTACCGCGGGTCAGCTGGGAGTGGATCCTGAATCCGGGGAGTTTGTTTCCGGCGGCATCCGTGCGGAAACTCGACAGGCGCTGCAGAACCTGTCCGCAGTGCTGGAAGCGGCCGGCAGTTCGCTCGAAAAGGTGGTGAAAACCACTGTCTTTCTCCGCGATATGGATGATTTTACCGCCATGAATGAGGTTTATGCCGAGTTTTTCGAGGGAAAATATCCAGCCCGATCGGCCGTTCAGGCTGCAAAGCTGCCGAAAGATGGGGCGGTGGAAATCGAAGCCACAGCCCATGTTTGAACTCTAACTTGCTGCGATGACCGGTGAAAGAATCCTGCTGGTAGATGATGAACCAAACATCATCGAACTGGCCCGGATGTATCTGGAGCAGGAAGGATTCCGGATCGAAACAGCGGCTGATGGAAAAGCTGCGCTGGAAGCTGTCCGGACGGCTCGGCCTGCCCTGGTTGTGCTGGATATTATGCTTCCGGAGCTGGATGGATGGGACGTCTGTCGTCGGTTGAGACAGCAAGGAGACCATACCGCCATCTTGATGCTCACCGCCCGGGATGAGGATGTTGACAAAATCCTCGGTCTGGAGCTTGGCGCAGATGACTATCTGACCAAACCGTTTAATCCCCGGGAGCTGGTCGCCCGGGTAAAAGCAATTCTGCGGCGCAGACAGCCCGGACCAACAGATTCTGAGCGAACTCTGCACCTGGCGGATGTCGTGGTTGATCCAGCCCGACGTGAGGTCCGAATCCAAGGAAAGAAAATTCCCTTTCGCACCAAAGAATTTGACCTGCTCTATGTCCTGGGAAAGCATCTGGGCCTGGTTTTGAGCCGCGAGCAGCTCCTTAACAAGGCCTGGGAATACGATTATGCTGGAAACACCCGCACTGTAGACGTGCATATTGGTAAGCTGCGGAAAAAACTCCAGGGAAGCTCCCTGGCCATAGAAACAATCACCAGCGTTGGGTATAAATTAATTGAGAACTGACTCCCACTGGACACCAATCAGGAGAATGGATCCGGACCGCGGTCTGGGTGTGGTTTCCTTGGTGAACAGTCAATTATGTTAAATTCTCTGCAGTCACGGCTCTGGTTTACCTATCTCCTCTTGATCACGCTTATCCTCGCAGTCCTGGGGACAGCGCTTTTCATCTATGTCATCCGCAACCCTGTGGTGGACAGGCAGGCCCTGGGAACGCTGAACGCTGCCTTGCAGTTAATTAACCGTCAGCTGGAAGTGCAGGATCTTCCCAGGGACCAGCGGGAGATTTTTCTGGAGCGGATCAGCCAATCCCTGAATATCCGGGCGGTGCTTTACAGCAGGGCGGGGACGGAGATCTATGATTCCCAGCCGGAGGAGCCGTCCCTCCGGGCTCCGTTGGCCGGAGACCCTCAGGGCCGATTGCTGGATGAGAATCGAGACCCCTGGCTGTATACTACCCGGCGGATGCCTCCAGGGGGAACACTGGTTCTTGCTGTGCCGCGAGCAGGAGGCCTCCGGCTGCTCCGCAGCCCTCAGCTCCGGGTAGTTCTCCGGGAGGATTTTGTTCCGCTGTTCTTCCGGGCAGGAATTCTGGCCCTGGTGATCTCCCTGCTGCTGGCAGCCTGGATGAGTCAATGGATCACCTCCCCCTTGAAGGAGATTAGCAGGGCAGCAGAGGGAGTCTCGCAGGGGGAGTATCGGCAGATCCCTCCCCGGGGGCCGGCGGAAGTCCGATCTCTGGCAGCCGGATTCAATCAAATGATCGAGCAGGTGCAGGCCAGCCAGCAAGCCCAGCGTGATTTTGTGGCCAATGTCTCCCATGATTTAAAGACTCCTTTAACTTCCATTCAGGGATTTTCGCAGGCCATCCAGGATGGAACAGTGCAGGACCGGAAAGAGATTGTTAATGCCGCCAGGATCATTTCCACAGAAGCTGGTAGAATGTACCGATTGGTCATCGAGCTGCTTGATCTGGCAAGGTTAGATGCGGGTACAGCGAAAATCAAACGCCAGTCTGTCCATCTGGAATCCATCCTGACCCGGGTGAAGGACCAGCTTCAGCCTCAGGCCATTCAATCTGAGGTCGAATTGTCCCTGCAGGCAGCAGATTTAGCCCCCTGTGCAGGGGATCCGGATCGGTTAGCTCAGGTGTTCACCAATCTGGTGGAAAATGGCATAAACCATACTCCCCCGGGCGGAAAGGTAAGCCTCCGGGTCTGGATCGAGCAGGAGCAGGTTTTTATTGAAGTCAGGGATACCGGTGAAGGGATTCCTCATCAGGACCTTTCCAGGATATTTGAGCGTTTTTATCAGGTTGATAAGTCCCGGAAGCAGAAGCGAACAGCGGGCACCGGCCTGGGATTGGCCATTGCCAGACAGCTGATCGAAGCCCATAACGGCGAGATCAGCGTCCGCAGCCGGCCGGGGGAGGGGACTGTCTTCCTGGTCAGCTTACCGGTGATCAAGCCCGAGGATGATACCTCAGCTCAGCTGGATCAGGAGCGATCTACATAGATGAAAGTATCGGTGATCATCCCCTGTTATAATGAACGAAGTGTCATCAAGGACCTGCTTGATGCCCTTCTGAATCAGAGCTTTCCGGTAGATGATATGGAAGTGATTGTTGCTGATGGCATGTCCACAGATGGCACCCGGGAGATCATTAACAAATTTGCCGCAAATCATCCAGAACTGCCTGTAAAGCTGGTAGACAACTGGAAGCGAACCATCCCCTCAGCGCTGAATCGAGCCCTGGAAAAAGCCCAGGGAGAGTTCATTGTCCGGTTGGATGCCCATTCTAACCCTGATCAGGAGTATATTAAGAAAAGCATTCAAGCCCTGGAGGAGGAAAAAGGGAGCAATATTGGCGGCGTTTTAGCCATCAAGCCATCCGTGGATACCTGGATTGCCCGTTCCATCGCGGTGGCTGCCGGACATCCCCTCGGGGTGGGCGATGCCCGCTACCGAATCGGGAGCAGGGCCAGGGAAGTCGACACCGTTGCCTACGGCGCCTATCGGGCAGATTTGATAACAGAAATTGGTCCTTATGATGAGAGCCTGCTCGCCAATGAGGATTATGAATTCAATGTCCGCATTCGCAAAGCAGGGGGCACGATTTGGCTGGATCCATCCGTTCAGGCAGATTATCTGGCCCGGGCTACCCTGGGCGCGCTTGCCAGCCAGTATTGGCGCTATGGATTCTGGAAATTGAAAATGCTGCTGCGCTATCCAGAGACTTTCCGATGGCGGCAGATTTCAGGCTTGTTTGTGCTCTCCTGGATAGTGCTGGGCCTGCTCAGCGTCTGGGTTCGGTTTGCCCGCTGGCTGCTTGCCCTGGAAGCTGTCATTTACCTGGTCCCACTGCTGATCTCGGGCGTGATTGCTGCAGTCAGGCGGAAAGATTTCCAATATCTGCTTGGCGTCCCGGCGGCGATCGCCACCATGCATTTCTCTTGGGGTGCGGGGTTTTTATGGAGCCTGGTGACGAGCGCAGCGGCGAAATTAAGTGGAAGAGAATAGTATTCTGACAGATTGGAAACGGAACCGATGAAGACACCTTATGACGCAAAAAAGGAGCACCGCTGGCGGTTTCGCTTTGTAGAGCGCCGTGTGCTGCTTTTCAATGGGGATTTGCTTGCTTCTTTGCTGGCGTTGGTGACTGCGCTCTTTATCTGGGGAAACCAGGCTGAATTTCTGGGTTTTTCGATTCCCTTTATTTTAGAGCGCGTTCCCGGGTGGTTCTTCCTGCTTCCAGCTTTGTGGATATTTTTGCTGATTGACCTCTATGATATTCGAAAGGCGAACAGCTGGTCCCAAACACTGCAGGGCGTCGCCACAGCAGCGCTGATTGGCGCCATCCTCTATCTGGGGGTCTATTTTACTTCAACCCCAGAATCACTTCCTCGCATCGGGGTGGCAGCCTATATCATCGCTGCAGTGGGGTTCACCCTAATCTGGCGGTTAATTTATATCCGGGTTTTGACCGCGCCCCAATTTCTCCGCCGGGTTCTGCTGGTGGGCGGCGGCGTATCCGGTAAGCTGTTATTGTCATCCTTTAACAGCATCTCCCCTCAACCATTTTTCATTATCGGGATCATCGATGATGATCCCGGGAAACAGGACCAGGAGATCGAAGGGTATCCCGTGCTGGGAACCGGCGATGATCTGCTGGAAATCGTCCAGATGCAGAACATTTCGGACATCATTGTGGCCATCACAGGGGTGATCAACGGGGGAACCTTCCAGGCCCTGCTGGATGTCCAGGAATTGGGCGTCGAGATTATCCGTATGCCGGTGGCGTACGAAGACCTTAATCAGCGGGTGCCCATTCGGATTCTGGAAGCGGATTGGATTTTGCGGTCATTCGTGGATGATACCAGCGTGAGTGGATTTTACAATATCGGGAAGCGGATTGTGGATATTCTGGGCGGATTAATCGGGGTGGGGTTGTTTTTGCTGCTGCTGCCTCCGGTGGCTTTCTTGATTTTCATCGACAGCGGATTACCCATCTTCTACCGGCAAACCCGTCTGGGTAGGAGCGGCAGACCCTACAGAATCATCAAATTTCGAACCATGGTTCAGGATGCAGAAAAAGATGGGGAAGCCAAATGGGCCAGTGAGGATGATCAGCGGGTGACCAGTGTGGGAAAGTTTCTCAGAAAGACCCATCTGGATGAATTCCCCCAGTTTATTAATGTTCTCCGGGGAGAGATGAGCCTGGTAGGCCCCCGTTCGGAGAGACCCAGTTTGGTGGAAAATCTGCAGAAGAAGGTGCCATTTTACCGGGCCAGACTGCTGGTTAAACCCGGGGTTACCGGCTGGGCTCAGATCAATTATGGGTATCCGGAAAATATTGAAGAGACCATCGATAAGCTGGAGTATGACCTCTATTATATTAAAAACCGCAGTTTGCTGCTGGATTTACGGATTATTCTCAACACGCCAGGAACCATTTTTGGGTTGAAAGGGAAATAAGAAAAGATGAAGAAGTGCCTGGTGACCGGGGGAGCGGGTTTTATTGGCTCGCATCTCACAGAAACGTTGGTGGAAAGGGGTGACCATGTGGTGGTGCTGGATAACCTCTCTACCGGAAAAAGACAGCATTTATCGGCGGTTGACAACCAGATTGTTTTTCAGCGGGGGGACATCCGGGATCAGCCGCTCTTAGAATCCCTGCTGCAGGGGGTGGAGCTGGTTTTTCACCAGGCAGCGTTCGTCTCTGTCCCCCTCTCCCTTGAAGAGCCGGAGGAATGCTTTGCTGTTAATACCGCCGGCACTGTGAATTTAATCTCCACTGCCAGAAAAGCCGGCGTGCGGCGGCTGGTGATGGCATCCAGCGCGGCGGTGTACGGCGATGAGCAGCAGGTTCCACTGGGAGAGGAGGCTCTACCAAGGCCGCTCTCTCCCTATGCTGCTTCCAAGGCTGCCGGGGAAATCTACGCCGGGATGAACCAAGCAGCGTTCGATTTTGAGATAGTAGCCCTGCGTTATTTCAATGTCTACGGCCCCCGGCAATCTCCAGAGTCGGATTATGCGGCAGCCATCCCCATTTTCATAGATCGACTCCTTGATAGACAAAGCCCAGTGATCTTTGGCGACGGCGGTCAGACCAGGGATTTTGTCTATGTCCGGGATGTGGTGCGGGCAAATCTGCTGGCGGCGGATATCGATGCGGCGGCAGGAAGAACACTGAATATATGCTCTGGTGAGGAGACCAGCATTCTCCAGCTGGTGGAGTTGCTTAGGGAGATCCTCAACAGCGACCCGGGAATCAAATTTGCGCAGGAACGCCCCGGGGATATTTATCGCTCAGTCGGGGATCCGGCAAGGGCTGTGGAAACCCTGGGCTTTCGCCCACAGGTTTCTCTCCGGCAGGGCCTGAAAGAAACCGCTTCCTGGATGGCAGAGAAGCGCTAGAGGAAACGATGAGAGGGGGCAAAGGATACCCAAGCGGAATGGCGGAAATCTCAGCAGAAAATTGGAAGGCATTTTATCAGGCGAATCCCGGAGCGCATATCCTGCAGAGCGCATCCTGGGGAAAATTAAAGGAGAATTTTGGCTGGCAGGGGAGCTGGATCCGCTATCAGGAGATGGGAGCCCAGGTGCTGTTTCAATCCTTGCCTTTAGGATACACCATCGCCTATCTCCCCCGGGGGCCGGTGGTGGGGGGAGAGATTCCGGGTGATCAGCTCTGGAGAGGATTCCTGGGAGAAGTGGACCGGGTCTGCCGCTCCAGGAAAGCGGTCTTCCTGAAACTGGAACCGGATCTGTGGGAGAGTGAGAGAGGACAAACCCAGCCCTGGACGGGTTTCCAGAAAAGCTTCCAAGCCATTCAGCCTCCCAGAACTATTGTGGTCAGTCTGCAGGAAAGCGAAGAGGAAATCCTGGGCAGAATGAAATCCAAAACCCGTTACAACATCCGCCTGGCAGGTCGGAAAGATGTCACGGTAAGAAAGGTGGAGCAGATCGAGGATTTCTATCATCTCTTGGAATCCACCGCGGACCGGGCGGATTTTGGCATCCACAGCAAAGATTACTACCATCAGGTATTCCGGCTGTTTCATCCTGAGGGCCGCTGCCAGGTTTTCCAGGCGGAATATGGGGGCGAACCGCTGGCAAGCATCATGGTTTTCCTTAACGGCCAGCGCAGCTGGTATTTTTACGGGGCTTCCTCTCCGGAACACCGCGACCGCATGCCAACCTACCTGGTCCAGTGGGAGGCTATGCGCTGGGCAAAACAGCAGGGCTGTTTGGAATATGACCTTTGGGGGGTGCCGGATGCCAGCGAGGAAGAACTGGAAGATCAATTTTTAAACCGCAGCGATGGCTTGTGGGGGGTTTACCGGTTCAAACGGGGGTTTGGGGGAGAGCTGAAGCGGGCAGCTGGTCCCTGGGATCGTGTCTATCAACCCGGTCTCTACAGATTGTACCGGTTGATGGTAAAAGTTCGCCAGCAGTCAGGAGATCAGCTGTGAATAAACTCACCTGGAATGAGATGATCGGCAGGTTCCCGTCTTCTCATTTGCTTCAAACCAGCCAGTGGGCAAATGTCAAAGAACACTACGGCTGGCGGTCTCACCGTCTGATCTGGACTCAACAGCCTACCATGTGGATGTTAAGACGGTTTGAAGATATAAACCCAGGGGAAGAATCCCTCCCTGCCGCAGCGGCGTTAGCCCTGGAAAAACGGTTGGGGCCCGGATTAAGTGTGGTCTATGTTCCCAAAGGTCCGCTGCTGATTGACTGGGCGGATGATAACTTGAGGAAGAAGGTTGCTGCCGATCTGGAAAATTTCGCCCGCGACCGGGGGGCAATCCAGCTGAAAATTGACCCGGATGTTCCTCTGGGGACCGGCATCCCGGGGAAGCAAAATGCCCGGGAAATCCCCCTGGGAGGGACGTTCCGGGGTGAGCTGCAGAAGCGCGGCTGGGTGTTTTCTCCCGAGCAGATTCAATACCGCAATTCCGTTGTGATTGATCTCACTCCGGATGAGGAAGAGCTGCTGTCGGAGATGAAATCAAAAACTCGCTATAATATCCGCCTGGCTGGCAGGAAAGGGGTGACTGTCCGGGAGGGTACGGAAGAGGACTTGGATACGCTCTACACCATGTACGCTCAAACCGCAGTCCGGGCAGGATTCACGATTCGGCCCCAGGCGTACTACCAGCAGGTCTGGAATGAATTTATGAGCGATCCAAAGAAAGCAGCCGATCCCGCTGCCCAGCCCCTTCTGGCTGAAGTGGAAGGAGAGCCCACTGCCGGTGCGGTGATCTTTCGTTTTTTGGATAAAGCCTGGTACATCCATGGTATGTCCTTGATGAAGCACAGTGAGAAAATGCCTTCTTACTTAATTCAATGGGAAAGCATGCGCTGGGCGAAACAGCAGGGGTGTGAAGTTTACGACATGTGGGGAGCTCCCGATGAGTTTAACAAAGAGGATCCCCTCTGGGGGGTGTACCGCTTTAAAAGCGGGTTTGGCGGCGAAGTGATCCGCACTATCGGTGCCTGGGATTATCCGGTTAAACCCCTCCTGTACCGAGTTTATCACCAGGCAGTTCCCCGTCTTCTGGATTTCCGGCGTTATTTTCGCAATCGATCTACCGAAGAAGAAGCGGGCAGGGAGCTGTGATCTTCGGCAGAGAAAGAAGGGACTCGCTGATTGGAAAAGGAAGGAGTGCATGCTCGAAAAATTACCGCTGGCCCATTTACCTACACCGGTGGATGATCTTTCCCGGCTGTCTGAGCGCTTGGGAGGCATCCAGCTGCTGGTAAAACGAGATGATCAAACCGGCCTGGCATTTGGAGGAAATAAGACCCGTAAACTTGAACTCCTGCTGGCCGATGCCCGCTCCTCCGGAGCAGAATTAGTGCTGACCACCGGTGCAGCTCAATCCAATCACTGCCGACAAACGGCAGCTGCCGCGGCAGCTGCGGGGATGGATTGCCTGCTGGTGCTGGTAGGGGAAGAGCCCCGATCCCACTCGGGAAATCTCTTTTTGGATCAGCTGCTGGGTGCGGAAATCGTCTGGACAGATCCGGAGAAGCGGGATGAGCATCTTGAGGAGGAGTTTTTTCGCGCCGAGAAAGAAGGCCGCAAACCCTACTTGATCCCTTATGGAGGCTCAAATGCTCTCGGCGCGGCAGCTTATTATCTGGCCTTTGAGGAGCTGCTGGAACAGCGCGGGGAGAAAATGCCTGAGTGGATCCTCTTCGCCTCTTCCTCGGGAGGAACCCAGGCCGGGTTAGCCGCCGGGGCTGCCCTGCTGTCTCCCCAAACTAAGATTCTTGGCATCAGTGTGGATGAACCGGCGCCGATCCTGAAATCCAGGGTCGTTTCCCTGGCGGAAGAAGCGGCGGATTTAACCGGGAAAGGACAGCGCTTTCAACCGGAGGATATTCTGGTCAGGGATGAATTTCTTGGTGAAGGATACGGTGTGATGGGAAACCTGGAGCGAGAGGCCATCCGCTTCTTTGCACGCCAGGCGGGATTGCTGTTGGACCCGGTTTATACCGGGCGGGCTGCGGGGGGACTGCTGTCATTAATTCAGTCCGGGTTTTTTGCTCCGAATGACAGCGTGCTTTTCTGGCACACCGGAGGGACCCCGGGGTTATTTGCTGATCGATATCTGAACCATTTGATGGAGTGAGGGAAACCAGGTAAGGAACGGGTGAGCAGCAACGAGCCTCCCTGATTTGAGGTTGAAGTTAACCGACGGGAAACACCGGGCAATTTTTTCCCGGGGTTCTTTGCACCAGACATCCTGGAAAGGAGTCTTGTTCGTGAGTAAAGTAGATCTGCGCCCAGCGGCATGTCTGCTGGATGATATCGAGTTGATCAATTCGCCCCGGGTGGATTTCCCTCGAGTGAGCGGAATTGTCATGGACTCACGGGAAATCAAGGATCGATCCCTGTTTGTGGCTGTTCCTGGAACGCGCACGGATGGACATGATTATATCGATGATGCTGTGCAGCGGGGAGCGGCTGCTGTAGTGGGATCCCGACCTGCAGAGCTCTACCGGACACTGAAGGTCCCTTACCTGCAGGTGCAGGATACCCGGACAGCTTTGGCCGATCTGGCAGCCGCCTGGTACAAATATCCGGCCAGAAAGCTGATGGTAATCGGCGTCACCGGTACGGACGGCAAAACCACCACGGCGAATCTGATCTTTCAGATCTTAAGGACCGCCGGCATCCCGGTAGGCATGATCTCTACAGTCAATGCGGTTATCGGGGATGAGGTGCTGGACACCGGTTTTCATGTCACCACCCCGGAAGCCCTGGATATTCAGGGTTATCTGAACAGGATGGTGGAGGCAGGTTTGACCCATGCAGTGCTGGAGGCTACTTCTCATGGCTTAGCCCAGAAGCGGGTGGCCTCTTGTGAATTTGATATTGGGGTGGTCACAAATATAACCCATGAGCACCTGGATTACCACGGTAGCTATCATTCTTATTTCGACGCCAAAGCCAGCCTGTTTGAACTGGTTGCAGAGCGGAAGCATAAAAAGTTCTCCAGCCCTCAACTGGCAGTAATTAATCAGGATGATGGTTCTTATCCCGAGCTGGCCGCGAGGATTGAACATCTCAAGATAACCCAGGTAAGCTATGGACTTTCCCGAAAGGCAGATTTTCAGGCTCTGAATCTGCAGCAGACGGAAAAGGGAATCTCTTTTCGGATACAGGGTCCTGCGGGGGTCGGTGATTTCTTTCTCCCTCTGCTGGGAGCCTATAACGTCTATAACAGCCTGGCAGCTGTTTCCGCTTGCCTGCAGGGAGCTGAAGTGAGCTGGCAGCAGGCGGCAGCGGGTATCTCCAGCGTTAAGAAGATCCCTGGCAGGATGGAAATCATTGATCTCGGGCAGGAATTTACCGTCATCGTCGACTTTGCACACACGCCCAATGCCCTGAAAGAGTCCCTCCAGGCTGCCCGAAAAATGACCCCAGGCAGGGTAATTGCTGTATTTGGCTCAGCAGGGCTGCGCGATCGGGAGAAGCGGCGGCTGATGGCCGAGATCTCCGGTGAACTGGCGGATTTGACTGTGCTGACTGCAGAGGACCCCCGCACAGAATCCTTGGTCGATATCTTGGAGGAGATGGCCCTAGGTGTATCCAGCCGGGGAGGAGTTGAGGGGAGCAGTTTCTGGCGGATCAAGGACCGGGGAGATGCCATCCGCCAGGCAATTTCACTCGCTGATCCGGAAGATCTGGTGATTATCTGCGGAAAAGGTCATGAGCAGTCGATGTGTTTTGGGGAAACGGAATATCCCTGGGATGACCGAACGGCTGCCCGGGCTGCGCTGGCGGAATATCTGCAAATTTCCGGCCCGCAAATGCCTATTCTGCCGACCAGTTCCCGGGTCTAGTGGAGCCATTCTAGGATCGAGGGGGAAAACAGACTATTGACAATCTATCTATTGACAAATTGCACATAGTTTAGTAAACTCGGCAGCAATCAAGGGCTAAGGAGGAAATATGCCAACGCGACGGCCGCGGGGTTCCCGGTGGTGCAGGCATCCAAGACAGCGGCGGGGCATACGATTAATGCTTCGCCCCAGTTTGCTTATTTTGCTTCAAGAGGAAAAATCCCATGGGTATGAGCTTTACGACCAGCTGATCGGCTTTGGTTTTACCCCAGAGCGCTTGGATTCCAGTGTTGTCTACCGGGATCTGCGGGACATGGAAGAACTGGGTTTGATTGATTCCTACTGGGATGAGGAAAGCCGGGGACCGAAACGGCGGGTCTACCGGATTACCGGGGAGGGCGAGCGCTGTTTACAAGAATCGATCGAGATGCTGGAGGGGTTGAAAGAGCGAATTAATTTACTTATGGAACGCTACCAGAATTCGGAAATGGGTTGATTGAGCATCTTCAGGGCCAGCCCGGTTCTGAATAATTATCACCCCCGTCTGTAAGAGAGTTGATCAAGGAGGGGGCGAACGCTGTTCTTCCGGTGCCACTACCTTATGAATGGGAAAGGAAACGTATGAAAATAGCCATCTCATCACCAAATGGAAACCCGGATTCTCCTTTTCAGGAAAGATTTGGCCGCAGTGAATATTTTTTATTGTTCGATGAGAGGAAAAACCACTGGCAGGATCTTAAGAACCCCGCCGTCCACTCCCGAGGAGGAGCCGGACCTCAGGTTGTCCAGCTGCTGGCTGACAGCGGGGTCGATGCTGTGATCAGCGGCCGATTTGGCCCCAAGGCCTTTGAAGCACTTCAGGCCGCGGAGATGACCGTTTATCTGGGAAGGAAGGGAACCCCGCGGGAACTGGTTGAGGCGGTTAGACAGGGGAATCTGGAGCGGGTGACCGGTCCGACCGGTCCGGGACACCACGCCTGAATTAGGAACCATCATGCTCAGAATCGCTGTCGCCAGCGGAAAAGGCGGTACGGGAAAGACCACCATTGCAGCCAGCCTGTCTCAGGTCGCTGCGGAGAGGTACACGCTGGTCCTCTCCGACTGCGACGTGGAAGCTCCCAATGCTGATTTGTTCTTCCCGGTAGAATTCCGGGAGCGGAAGCAGGTCAGCACCATGGTCCCCCGCGTTGACCGGAAACGCTGTTCATCCTGCGGTTCCTGCGCAGAGGTCTGTCAGTTCCATGCCATTGTCATCCTGCGGGAGAAACCGGTGGTCTTCGCAGATTTATGTCACGGCTGCGGCAGCTGTGCTTTGATTTGCCCGCAGGGGGCAGTGGAAGAAATCCCCAATCCGATTGGCGTGTTAACGCGCGGTGATGTTCCAGAGCGAATGGTTCTCCAGCAGGGAAAACTAGCCATCGGCCAGCCCCTGGCGGTGCCGGTGATTGCGGGTCTGAAGAACTGGCCGCTGGATGATTTCCCCGAGATCCACATCTATGATGCGCCGCCAGGGGCTTCCTGTCCCGTTGTCGAGGCTATCAGAGGGGTAGACTTCGTCCTTCTGGTCACCGAACCAACTCCTTTTGGTCTGCATGATTTGAAGCAGGCCTACCAGGTAACGGTAGAACTCGGCCTGCCTGCTGGGGTGATAGTCAATCGGGATGGAGTCGGGGATAGGCAGGTGGAAGATTATTGCCAGGAAAGGGATCTGCCCCTTATGATGCGCATCCCGTTGAAGCGCGCTATCAGCGAAGGCACTGCCGCCGGTCGAACACTGGTGGATATCGATCCTACTTACCGGGAAAAATTTCTCTTCCTGCTCACCCGCATTAAAGAAAGACTTCGAGGCCAGGGGGAACAGTGAAACAGATGGTAGTGCTATCCGGCAAAGGCGGCACCGGGAAAACCAGTGTAACCGCTGCTCTCGCGGAGCTGATCAGGCGAGCTTCCGGTCTGGAGACTCCCCACCTAATTCTGGTTGATGCAGATGTAGATGCTGCCAATTTGGAACTGCTGCTTTCTCCAACGATCCTTTCCCGGGAAAGCTTTCAGGGTGGGTACCAGGCCAGAATTGATCGGGAACAGTGTCAGGGCTGTGGAATCTGTCAGCAAGTTTGCCGATTTGATGCCGTGCACGATTGTAAGGACGGTTACCGCGTGGATCCCTTTGCCTGTGAAGGCTGTGCTTCCTGTTACTACCAGTGTCCAGAGCAGGCTGTTTCCCTGGAGAAGCAGATCGCGGGGGAGTGGTACCGATCACAGACCCGATTTGGGGTGTTGTTTCACGCTAATTTGCGAGCCGGCCAGGAAAATTCCGGTCGGTTGGTTGCCCTGGTCAAAGAACAGGCCAAAAAAGCAGCCCAAAACTCGCCGGGAACCTTACTGCTCATTGATGGGCCTCCCGGGATGGGCTGTCCGGTCATCTCAGCGGTTTCGGGGGTGGATTTTGCTCTGATTGTTACCGAACCCAGCCTGGCCGGCATCCATGATCTGGAAAGGGTGCTGGAAACCACTGAGCATTTTGGTGTTCCGGCAGGGGTGTGTATTAATAAAGTGGACATTTCTCCCGCTGGAGCCCGGAAAATTCGCACAATCAGCCGTGAAAGAGATCTCCCCGTGCTGGGCGAAATACCCTTTGATGTCACCGTCACCGAGGCCATGGTGGAGGGGAGGCCAGTCACCGAATTTTCCCCGCAGTCAGAAGTCAGCAGGTCAGTCAATAAACTCTGGCACCGGATCCAGCAAATACTTAATGCAGATGAGGGTATCACCGCGGCGGGAGCGAATTCCCTTGATGTTACGGGGGTCCTTCCGGGGGATCCCCACGTGAATAAGTCCATGAATAACAAAAGGAGAGAGGTATGAAAATTGCTGTGTCAGCAGAAACCAACCAGGGTACAGAGAGTCAGGTTGCCCATCATTTCGGGCGCTGTCCCTTTTTTGCCCTGGTAGAGATAGAGAACGAAAAAATTCAGGCAGTGGAGATAATCGAAAATCCCTATTTCCAAGCTCACCGTCCGGGACAGGTCCCTGGGTTTATCAAAGATCAAGGAGCTGAGGTGATGCTCAGTGGTGGGATGGGAGGAAGGGCCATTCAATTCTTCAATCAGTACGGTATTGACACGGCCACCGGCGCCTGCGGCACCGTTGCCGAAACGATCCAGCATTATCTGGATGGCAATCTGGGGGCAGCTGCCCCTTGTAAAGAAAGCGTGGATCACGGCCACGGTTAACGGGGAAAACTGAAAACAGGAGAGCCTCCAGCAGGTGCTGGAGGCTCTTTTTTCGGTAATTCTGACCGGTTGCGGCGGGCTGCCGGCAGACTCAGGGAGGATCGTTTCTTAATCAGCGGGAAAGGCTTGTAGAAACGCCGCCGGTTTACTGCGTATTGGTGGGAGGGGGAGCCTCCGGGGGATCGGTGTCTGGTCTCTTATCAATGACTGAGGGCTGATTTCCCATGCAGCCCGGATGTCTTCAAAGACCGGGAGCGGATCCAGGGTATTTTTGCCGCTGCCGGGGATCTGTGGATGAACAGCGGTTTCTGTACTGGGTTCAGTTACTGTGATGGTGCCAAAAGGCTGAGGTTGATGAGGGTGCCGGAGGCAACCGCTTTGTGAATATCTTTCTCATCCGGAAATGCCTGCTCAAGCCACCTTCCTATGCTGGAAAAACCGGCTGCCGCCAATTTCTCAGGATCAGTTTTTATCTTGCTTCAAGCTGACATCGAGATTGGTGAGCTGGATGGTTTCAAACGGCATATCTACGCCGGCATCGTTTAAGATGTTGAAGATCAGTTCCCGGAGCTGGGCTCGTTTTCCGATATGCAGCCGCTCATCCTCCAGCCAGACTCGCAGCTGAAGCTGGATATTATAGTCATTCAACGCCTGGACCAGCACCACGGGTTCAGGATCCTGCAGGAAGGAGTCATCCTCCATGACGGCGTCGAGGATCAATTCCCGCGCTCTTTGAATGTCTTCCTCTACCCCGATGGTGAAATCCATATCCAAGCGGATGTGGGGAACGTTGGTATAGGAGGCCACCGTTTTGTTGATCATTTCTGAGTTCGGTACTGCCAGCATCCTGCCATCGGGCGTGATAATCCGGGTTGATCTCAGCGTGATCTGATCCACCAGGCCGTAATTTCCCCCTACTTCAATGAGATCCCCGATCACAAAAGGCCGATCTAAAAAGATCAGCAGACCGGAGATCAGGTTGGAAAAGGCATCCCGGGCTGCAAAGCCGATGGTGATGCCGGCAATTCCCAAAGAAGCCAGCACCGCGGAGATGTCCACACCGCCAGCATTTAGGGCGGTCAATCCACCGATGATCAGCACGGTGTATTTGGTCAGTGTGGTGATGAAGGTCCGGGTGGTTTCGTCCTGCTGGCTCTGCTTGAGAAGTGAGCGGACTACGCGGTTGATGATCAACCAGGCCAGATAGAACAGC
This sequence comes from uncultured Anaerolineales bacterium, assembly GCA_964603385.1. Classification (GTDB taxonomy): domain Bacteria; phylum Chloroflexota; class Anaerolineae; order Anaerolineales; family UBA11858; genus B10-G9. The sequence continues at coordinate 65,098 of CAZRUS010000015.1, forward strand.
GCGAATATCAGCACTGCACTGGTCAATCTCACCAGCCATTCCACCACCAGGGTCCCCAGATTCTCCGGCTGAAAGACCCGGTTGAGTTCGTTGATGACTCCCTGAATAAATTGATCCATAAGCTGTTAATCTCACGGGATGAGGCAGGATTGCGGGGGGTATCCCCGTGTGATCTCTGCCGGAATTACCTGCTGCCGATCCCTGCGGTTCATTCCTGATCTGGCTTGAGCCCGAGAATTGACCTGGCTTGATCCAGCTGGTCATCTCTAACCAGCAGGTCAGACATCTGGGTATCCCCGGTGTAAACGCTGGGAGATTTATAATGCGGAATTACTGCAGCTTTGATCCCATGCTGTTCCAGGATATTTTGATCGCGGTGGGCTTCAACCGTCGGGGAAGTTTTCAGCTTTACCGATTTCATGATCAGTTCCCTCTCAGGATTTTTTTCTGCGAATGTGTCTCTCTATTCTACCCGATCCTGGGCAGAAATCCTTACCGGATAATTAAAAACCACGCTGCTGCCCCTCCCAGGGCGGGTCTTTTTCCTCCTCAAATTCGGAAACGCTGGGTCCCTGTAGCTGCTTCAGGCGCCACAATCCATACACGTAGCTGGCAGCCAGCACAAGGATCAGAGCCGGCCAGCCAGTGAGCAGCTGGACTATTCCCAGGGATTCCACTGTTCCCTGCAGGTAAAGGGTAAGCTGGATGCCGAACTGCAGTGCGAAAAAGAGTGTCCAGCCGGCTGTTACTTCACTGTAGGCCGGCCTGACCCGGGGGTGCCAGTACCATGTCAGCGGCCATCCCCGGGTGAGGTGGCTGCTCACAGCAGCCAGCGGGCGCTGGATGACCAGGCTGATTGCCGCGGCAAGGAAGGTGATCCCGCTGGAGAGCACCCCCGGCAGGAAAAACCCCCGGGCCGACTGGGAGATCCAGGCGACTGCTCCGGCGGTGAGGGTGATTCCGGCCCCTCCCAGGGTGTATCCGAAGGACTGTCTCTGCCAGATTCGGAGTCCCAACAGCAAAACAGCAGTGATCAGGGAGGCCACCAAGGCCGCAGTTACGGAAAGCCATCCATAGAGGAGCGTGAACAGCAAGGGCGGTAATATTACATCCAGAATGGGGATCTTTCCGCTCAGAATAGATTTAAATTCTTCCAAAAGCTCCTTGATTGTGGACATTGGTGACCTTCCTCTCAGGTTGCTGTCCCTTTTTGTTTATACCGGTGCCAGGGTCCCGGCGAAGATCTGCCAGGCCAGTGCGGTTTTGGCTACCAGGCTGAGTACGATATAAGCCCTTTCTCCGAACAGGTAATTTTTCCAGGGCCCCACTTTTTTGTACTGCAGGTACATATTGACGGCGAAGCTGTTGAAGAACAGAAACAGCGAGACAACGATCGCATAGACAAACGTGGGCGGTTCGGCGCCGTTGACCACCGCGCTGCCGTACAGGTTGACACCCATGGCCAGCCAGGGGATGATCCCGGCGATGCAGCCGTAGATGAAGGATGTCCAGCGGACGGTCTCCCGGCTCTGGTTGTCGAATTCCATCATGATCCCGAAAAAGTTCATGGCCGCGTTCAATCCGAAAAGAGCCAGCAGGCTGATTACATCATAAATCCCCAGCAGCATGGCGATCAAGACGATCATCAGCGAGGAGCTGAAGGCATACTCATAGAAGCGGATTGGGTTCATGTTCTTCTTGAGGTTTTCCACGTAGCGGTTGTAGCCGATTGTGGAGAGATAAAAATGAGCCACGGCTGAGATCAGCAGGAAAGCCCCCACTGCTGGACCAAAACGCAGTTCGAAAATCTGATCCAGATTGGGCTCCAGTTTGAAGAGTTCAGTATTGAAAGTCAAAAAGGAGGAGTAGATTGGGTAGGTGGAGTCATTGCTGAAAATGACCATGGCCAGCCCCTGGATGAGGTGCAGAAAGCCCATAATGACATTAAATCTCCGCAGCCTTGGAAAAGATAGTTTGGTGCTTTTTTCTTGTTCAGACATCAGGAACTCCTTAGATAAATAGGTGTGTATGGATAAGGATTATCTGAGATCTGGCGCGTTCTTCCCCATAAAGAAGCGCTGCCAGCTGCCGCCGCTGGTAAGCAGTGCGATCAGTGTGTACAGCGCCCCGGTAAAGAAGCCCAGGGTCATCATCAGGATCACCCAGATGACGGCGAGCGGAAGGGAGTGCTCCCGGTAAACGATCCAGGCAGAAAACAACAGGAAGCCCACATAGAGGTCCACCAGGGAGACGATTCCCCAGGGATTGGCGAGAAGTTTCTGTCCATCAGCGCCGAAGTCCCCCACGGTAAAACCAAAAATCAGGACGGCTGTCATGGCCAGGACACCCAGAGCAGCGATGATTTTGGCAGCAGTCATTGTATCCTCCTAGAGGATAAGCAGCACACCGAAGATCACCTCGGTGGCCGTGCTGATCCAGTTTGAAGAGACAGCGGATTGGTCCACAAACATGGACACGGTGCGCACCGCAGCGATGACCAGGTAGGTGATTCCTACCAGTGGGTAGCTGATTGCATGGTCCAGCAAGAAAGCCCCGGCAGCCAGGCCGATAAACACACCACCCAGTATGGCGCGAATTTCGGTCACCCCCCGCCCTCCCTCGGGAACCAGACCGGTAAACTCTTGAATCCGGCGGGGCCAGATCAGGGAGTACAGACCGGTGATCAGGGTAGCTGCGATGGCAAACAGCTGGAATAGCTCCAATATGCTCATGATGTCCTCCTTGCGGGTCAATACGCTAAGTAGAGTTGATTGCTGTGGGGGCTGGTCATCACCTGTACCAGGGTGGGCCAGCGCATTGCCAGATACCAGAGGGAGAACCCTGCCAGCGCTGCCCAGGTCAGGCCCAGCTTCAGGTAGGGTCTTTTCCCACCTTTGTGGGTGATTTTTTCGGTAAGGGAATTTCTGGACTCCCAGGCTGAGGCTGCAAACGGCAGCAGCATCGGTACTAAGGCGAGGTGAAACCGCGGTTCTGCGATAATCAGCAGATGAGGTAAGGTGTAGCCGGCAATCAGCAGCAGGTTGAGCGATACACCGGTCCGCTGTCTGTGGAGCAGCATCCCCAGCGGGGCCAGCAAGAGAATCAGCAGCCAGGGCAGCACGAACAGGACGTACAGAACGGCCAGCCAGGGCTGGGGGATATTCCCGATCTGGTTGTTGGTGTAAAAATAAATCAGCTCTTTGTCCTCGACGCCCAGGTAGTAGGCTGTTTTTCGAACAACCCGTTCCAGCGCTTCTCCTGGATCGTCACGAATGTATTCCACCACCCGGCTGATGGCATAGTCTTCCCGCTGGCGGTCCTCAACAAATTGCAGGGGAAGCGCAGCAATGCGGTGATCAAAACCGCCGTCGCCCTCTGGATGGTAGCTGATAAACAGGTTATACCCCAGGCTGCTTTCCAGGAAGGAAACTTTCCCCATCAGCAGGCTGTTGCGTACTGCCCAGGGGAAGGTGATGCCCACTGCGGTGACCAGTACCAGCAGGCCTTTGGTCCAGCGTCCAGAAACCCGACTTCCAACCCACCAGGCGCTGAGGGGAAGAAAAAGGGAGATCACTGACCGCGTCAGGGCGGTCAGTCCCAGCAGGCCCCCTGTCAGGAGAGACCGGGAGGCCCTTCCTGAGGGGGGGAGATTAAGCAGACAGAGGAAGGTGACCGCGAGCAAGGGGAGGAACAGGTTCTCGGAAGCCAGTCCTAGAGGATAAAAAAGCAGCAGGGGGTACCAGGCGGCCGCATAACCAGCAAGACGGGCAGCATTTCGGCTCAAGCCGTAGGAGAGGGCAATCAGGGCGCTGAGAGGTGCCAGCCCGGCCATCAGACCGGCCTGAACCACTCTGACCCAACCAAACCGGGTGGTTTCCGGGGTGATACGGTAGATCAGGCTGAGAAACGTTGGGTATCCCGGGCCGCGGTGGGCCGTTGGAATTCCTTCCTCTGGAAAATTAAGCTGCTCTACATCCAGAAACCGTGTATAGTAGGGGCGCAGAGGCTCAAAATCGGCCGCACTGTACCAGCGGAATCCCCGGCCATCCGTCAGGGAACGTGCCAGCATGTCATACTGGTACATATCATCCAGGCTGATACCAGCATCAAAGAAAGTGATGGCAAGCACCACTCTGGGAAGGAAGGCCATCAGCCAAAGCCACCAGAGGTTGATCTTTTTCATAACACCCCCAGGGAGGAGTCCTCAGCGCGGAATACAGGTCAGGAGGAGATTTTTTCCCTCAATGCAAATCCGACCGCTCCCGGGCCGAGATGGGCTCCCAGCACCGGGGTGACATTGACTGATATCGGAAAGGGCTGCTCAGGCAGCAAAGTCTTAATTTTTTCCCAGAGCTCTCTGGCTGCCTGCGGAGCATTGGTGTGAACCAGGGCGATTTCTTCAATCGGCTGCAGTTCTTTGACGGTATCGACCAGCTTCTGGATGGCTTTGCTGTGAGTTCGGACCAGCTCGGATGCCGGGCTGCCCAGATTCATTTTCAGGATCGGCTTTACTTTAAGAATGGATCCGATCCCGGCGATGACGTTGGACATTCTGCCGCTGCGGCGGAGATAATCCAGCGTATCCAGGGCGGCATAGACATAGATGTGTTTCTCCCGTTTTTCCAGCTCGGCAACAATTTCTGCCGCCGAGAACCCGCGCTCGGCACATTTGGCGGCATGCAGCACCTGAAAGCCCAGCCCCATGCTGAGCTGTCCGGAATCCAGGACGGTGACCGGGACCGGGGCCCGTTCCGCGGCCTGACGAACTACATCAACAGTGGCACTGAGCGCCTCCGATATGTGAATGGAGATGATCTCATCTGCTCCTTCATCGGCCAGCTGCTGGTACAGTTCTGTGACTGCTTCAATGCTCGGGGTTGCCGTGGTGGGGGGGATCTCTTCCTCCGGCAGCATTTCATAGAACTCCTGTCGGCTGAGCTCAATCCCATCAAGATATCCCCGATCCTTGAAATTAATATAGAGCGGGGTCAGTGAAATCCCGTGCTCATCCAGATATTTCTGGGGCAGGTCACAGGTGCTGTCAGTCACAATTTTTATCGTCATCAATTTTTCCTTCGCAACTAAAGCTTTGCCCTCTGCAGGTATCCTACTTGATCCCTGCAGGTTTGTCAAGTATATAGACAATATATTTTCAAAATCTTGACATAATATTCATTTCAGAGTACACTGGACCTATAAATAACAGTTGAGGCCCATTTAAGACTATATGTAGTCTAACACGGCCGGCTAAGAAAGGATACAGGCATGATGGCGCACAATGAAAATACCCCCACCTATAACCTGGGCGTTATCGTTCAGGAAACTGGTATCAACCCGGATACCCTGAGAGCCTGGGAAAGGCGCTACGAACTGCCTCTGCCGGAACGGACAGAAGGGGGGCATCGGCTGTATTCTGAGCGCGATCTGAAAACCGTCAAATGGCTATTGGAACGGCAGGAGGAAGGCATGCGGATCGGACAGGCCGCCAAACTCTGGAAGGAAATCACAGCCGCGGGGAATGATCCCTTCCAGGAATATCCCCTGGGTACGGACATGCTGGAAGCCTATCAAACAGGGAGAGTCGACCGGACCAGCGGCAGCCAGGAAATGTATCAACTGGTCCGGGAAGCCTGGCTGGAAGCCACCCTTTCTTTCCAGGAAGGAAAAGCGCAGCGGATCCTTTCGGAGGCCTTTGCCCGCTACTCCCTGGAGGATGTCTGGGAGGAAATCCTGGTCAAAGGGCTGGCGGAGATCGGAGAGAGCTGGTATCAGGGGGAGATCACCGTTCAGCAGGAGCATTTTGCGACCTCTCTGGTCATTCAGCGGCTGCACAACTTAATTGACGCCGCGCCCCCGCCCATCCGGAAAGAGGTCATCACGGTGGCCTGTCCTCCGGGGGAATATCACACGCTTTCCCCGCTGCTGATCACGCTCTTTCTGCGCCGCAGAGGGTATCCGGTCATCTATCTGGGTGCGGATGTCCCGCTGGTTGACCTGGACACCTCCCTGGAAACCACGGGGTCCAGGCTGGTTATCCTGACAGCGCAGGTACTGGAAACAGCAGCCTCCTTGGTGCGGATTGCGGAATCCTTAACCCAAAACGGCTATCTGGTGGGCTATGGGGGGCGTATTTTTAATCTCTTTCCCAGGATGAAAGAACGCACCCCGGGGTTTTCCTTGGGAGAGAGATTGACTGAAGCGGCAGATCGTGTGGAGGAAATCTTGAAAACGAAAAAGGTGGAGGACCTTCAAGCCGTGAGGAGCAAGGAAGATTATTCCGCTTTGCTGGAAAAGTTTAATACCGTGGAACTTCGCCTATGGGATCGATTGATGAGCAGATCAACACAAATGGAGATGACCAGAGATCAAATGCTGGTTGCCAATGATCAGCTGGGGAAAGCCATTCAGGCCAGTCTTTACCTGAACGATTTGGGGTATCTGCAGACTGAAATGGTCTGGTTGAAGAATCTGCTGATTTCCCGCAATGTCCCGGAGGATCAGCTGCAGTCATACCTGCAGCAGGTAGAAAAGCATCTTTCTGACCTGTTAGGAAAGGAGGGGGAAATGCTCCTGGAGGCGATCCGGGAGGCCAGAAAGGATCTGGAATCCAGAAAAGAATAAGCAGGAACCTGATTTCTGCCTGACCTGACGGTCAACCTCAGGCAGCTGGGAGCGTCTGATGAGCAAAGAGAACCTACGTTCAAATATCAAACGGAAAAAAGTGGGCATTGTTGGCACCGGGCTGGTCGGCAGTACTGCTGCCTATGCCATGGTGCTGCGCGGTGTTGGTCGGGAAATTGTTCTGGTGGATATTGACCGGAAGAGGGCCCAGGCGGAAGCGGCAGACCTGCTGCATGCCGTGCCTTTTGGCACAGCCCACCTGGTCACAGCTGGATCCTATGCTGATCTGGAGGGAGCCCAGGTGGTTGTCATCACCGCGGGAGCTGCCCAGAAGCCAGGAGAATCCCGACTGGATTTGCTGGATAAGAATGCCGGGATCATCAAGCAGATAGTTCCTCAGATTCTGGCCTATGCTCCAGACGCTGTTCTGCTGGTCACCACCAACCCGGTTGATGTCATCACCCATCTGACTGCGGAATACGCTGGAGAATTAGGGGTTCCCTCAACCAGAGTGATGGGCTCGGGAACCACTCTGGATACCGCCCGTTTTCGAGCTCTGCTCGGGCAGTACCTGGACGTCGATTTCCGCCACATTCACGGGTATGTTCTCGGGGAGCATGGGGATTCTGAGCTGCTGACCTGGTCGCTGGTTTCCATCAGCGGGATTCCCCTGGCAGAATATTGTATTGAGTGCGAACGCCAGGTTGATCGGCAGGTTCGCGACCGGATTCAGCATGAAGTTCGAGATGCTGCCTATGAGATCATTGAGGGCAAAGGTGCCACTTATTATGGCATTGGCAGCGCCCTGGCAAAAATCGTCGAATCCATTCTGGATGACCAGCGCTCCATTCTCACTGTCTGTACACCGGTGGAAGAAATCTGTGGTGTGAGGGATGTCACTGTTGCCCTGCCGAACCATCTGGGATCGGAGGGAATTATCAAGACTCTCATCCCCCCTCTGGCGCCGGAGGAGGAAGCCCAGCTGGCCAGCAGTGCGCGATTAATTAAAGACGAGGTTGAAAGTTATCGGGAGCGGGCTGACCGCTGATCTTCCCAACAGCCGGCCGGGAAGGACGCGAGTTGAACCCTGCCCCAGGGCTGCCAGGGCAGATCAGGGGCCGCCGGAAAGGTTCCCTGGTATTCCCCCGTATGAGCAGCTGCGGTGCACCGAAGATGGGCTGCAGCTCAGAGAAAAACGCAGCGAATTGGAATGCAGATTGTTAATCGAGATCCTATCAAAGGCCGGGAGTGAGGTAGCATAATGAATACAAAAACCCGCCGCTGGTTGGTAGCCATCACATCTGTTCTGCTGATCGTTTTGGTGGGACCTTTCCTGGTGCCTGTTCCGGAGCTGGAAAGCTCCCGGAGTCCCCAGGAGCTGGCCGACGAGGACAGCCGTTTTGTGACTGTCAACAACTTGGATGTTCACTACAAACATAAGGGCAGCGGCGAGCCTGTTTATCTGCTGCTGCATGGATTCGGAGCCAGCACTTATTCCTGGCGGGAGGTGATTGATCCGCTGGGAGAGCAGGGACAGGCGGTTGCCTATGATCGGCCCGCCTTTGGGCTGACCGAGCGTCCCCTGCGCTGGGACGGGGAAAGCCCCTACAGCCCGGATGCCCAGGTTGAGCTGGTGATCGGCCTGCTGGATAAACTGGGGATTGAGCAGGCTGTGCTGATGGGGAATTCCGCGGGAGGGACCATCGCCCTGGAGACAGCGCTCCGCCATCCGGAGCGAGTCCAGGCTTTGGTCCTGGTCGATGCTGCTGTGTACACCGGGGGAGGCTCTCCTGCCTGGGTCCGGCCCTTGCTGCGCACACCCCAGCTGGACCATCTCGGTCCTCTGCTGGCCAGGAGAATCGCCAACCGGGGAGATCAGTTCCTGGAATCCGCCTGGCACGACCCTTCCAGAATCAGATCAGAGATTTATCAAGAGTACCGCGAACCGCTGCAGCTAAAAAACTGGGACCAGGCGCTTTGGGAGCTGACCAAAGCCAGCTATCCCTTGAATCAGGAAGAGCGCCTGGATCAGGTCAATGTCCCCACTCTGGTGATTACCGGGGATGATGATCAGGTTGTTCCCACCGAGGATAGCATCCGGCTGGCCAGGGAAATCCCGGGTGCCGAACTGGCCGTGATCGAGGACTGCGGTCACCTGCCTCAGGAGGAGTGCCCGGCGCCTTTTCTGGAGGCGGTGAGGGAATTCATGTCCCGGGAGGAATAGAGCTTGGTGATCGAAAAAGGATTTTCTGATGACATCTGAAAGCAGAGATCGGCCGACAGCCCTGTGGTGGATCCGACGGGATCTGCGCCTGGAAAACAACCAGAGTCTGCAGGCAGCCTGTTCAGCCGGCTATCAGGTACAGCCGGTTTTCATTCTGGATGAAGCAATTCTCAACTCCAGCAGGATGAGCAAATCTCGATTGGCGTTTCTTGGGGACGGATTGCGATCTCTGGCGGATAACATTGCTGACAGGGGAGGGAAATTAATCATTCGCTCCGGGAACCCCGGAAACGTCCTGCCCGAAATACTGGAAGAGGTAGGGGCTACGATCGTCTTCGCTGAACAGGATTACTCTCCTTATGCCCGGCGCAGGGATCAAAAGCTGGCTGGTGTTCTGGAATTAAAATTGACACCGGGGGTGACGGTTTCACATCCGGAGGCGATCCGCACCCATGCGGGAGATCCCTATCAAATCTATACTCCCTATATGAAGAAGTGGAAGAAAACTTATCTGGAAAGCCTCCGTAAATCCTCCCTGATCGATCAGGAACCTGGTTTCTACCCCCGCAGTTTGGATTCGGAATCCCTGCCGGATGAATGGCGGGTCCGCAGGGAGGATGTCTTCCCGCCCGGTGAAAAGGCTGCCCAGCGGCACCTGCGGGAATTCACCCAGGGTGATGATCCGCCGATATACCGCTATCAAGAAGATCGCGATCGTCCGGAGGTCAAGGGCACTTCGCGTTTATCCCCTTACCTGCATTTGGGGATGATTTCCATCCGGCGCGTGTTCCGGGCTGCACTGGAAGCGATCGACCGGGCCGAAAACCAGCATCAGCTTCAGAGCGCAGAGACCTGGTTGGAGGAATTGATCTGGCGCGAATTTTACCTGGCCATTCTTTACCATCACCCTCAGGTGCTGGAGAAAAGTTTCCGGGAGAAGCTCAGGAGGATGCGCTGGCGTGATGCCCCGGAAGATCTGCGGCGCTGGCAGGAGGGGCGGACTGGATACCCTCTCGTGGATGCCGGCATGCGCCAGCTGTCCAGCATCCATTGGATGCATAACCGGGTAAGGATGGTAACGGCTTCCTTTCTGGTAAAAGATTTATTGATTGACTGGCGCAGGGGGGAGGATTGGTTCATGAAAAATCTGGTGGATGCCGATCTGGCAGCCAACAACGGCGGCTGGCAGTGGGCGGCAGGCACCGGAACGGATGCCGCTCCCTATTTCCGGATCTTTAACCCTACTTCTCAGGCCGAGAAACATGATCCCCAAGGAACCTACCTCCGCCGCTATGTCCCGGAGCTGCGTGATGTACCCAGGGAATTTATTCATACTCCCTGGAAAATGCCTGAGCAGGTTCAATCCCAGTCTGGCTGTGTGATCGGTAAGGATTATCCTCGGCCGATCGTTGACCACCAGGAGGCCCGTGAGCGCACGCTGGAGGCTTATCAAATCGCCAGGGAAGCAGGCAGTGACTGACTGGATCAGTAAATATTCCCCAGGGAAGAGACTCGGACTGGAAAACAATCCTGCGCGGTGGTGGCACCAGAGCAGATCCCTGGCATATGGCCGGTTGGTGTGATCCGATGTGGAAATATTCGATGGTTGCAAAGCAGGCATGATACGCAGAGAGGAGACGGTGGATGACAGCAGACATCAAAAAAGAAACCAAACAGCGGAATGATCTCCTGACTCTTTATCTGGGAATCGGGTTCAGCGTTGGGTTTACGCTGCTGATCTGGTGGGCAGGGAGGCGGCTGGACGCCGTCCGGCTGCTGCCAGATCAAGGCCCTTCCTGGTATTACTGGAAACTCCCGGAGCCAACTTTCTGGACCCGGGCCACCGCCTGGGGATTTTACACCCTCCACCAGCTTTCCTTCTGGGGGTTGATTTACTATGCCCAGACCCGGGTGGCAAAGTATTCCCGGCGGCTTCATCAGGTCAATGTCTGGGCGCTGGGAGTCAACGCATTCTTTGTTTTCCTGCACTTCCTCCAGACCCAGATCTGGTACGACGGCCTGGCCCAGGATGTCTCCATCTGGAGCTCCCAGGCATCTGTGGTGCTGCTGCTGGTCTGGGTGCTGCTGATGGAGAATCAGCGCCGGGGATTGTTCTTCGGAAAAAAGCTGCCGATATCAAAAGAGATTTCCCGTTTTGCCCGTAAGTACCATGGATACTATTTCGCCTGGGCGATTGTCTACACCTTCTGGTACCATCCCATGGTCTCCACTTCCGGGCATCTTTGGGGGTTCTTTTACATGTTCTTGCTGCTTTTACAGGGCAGCCTGTTTTTTACCCGCGTCCATGTCAACCGCTGGTGGACCTTTGTCCAGGAGGCGCTTGTGCTGCTGCACGGCACGCTGGTGGCGGTGATGCAGGGCAACAACCTCTGGCCGATGTTTGCTTTCGGGTTTGGGGGGATCCTGGTGATCACTCAGCTGTTCGGGTTGGGCTTGAAACGGTGGCAGCGCTGGCTGGTGCTGGGTATTTATATTGGGGCTGTGCTCTGGGTGTACAGTGATCGGGGCTGGGGGATGTTGAATGAGATTATTCGCATCCCGGTGATTGAATATATGCTGGTGTTGGCGCTGGCCGGGCTGATTGCGCTGGGCCTGCGCTTGAAGAAATTTTTCCCAGGGCCAGGAAACTCCCCTCCGGCAGCTCCTCACTAATTGGAGCAGCGGAATTATGAGCCCGAAAGATGCTCATCCCGGGAGCGATCCTCAGCCCCCGTCGAGGGGATACGCCGGTTTCATCGGGAGAAGAGTGCGGAGCCGGCTGCTGGTCTGGAGGCTGGATTGGCTGGGTGAATGGGCATCCGGGTGGGTGGGAGGAGCCGGGGCTGACGCCAGGAATGGATCCCTTGGGGGGATTAAAAACCGGGGGGCATTCCCTGTTCCTGCCTTGATGGAGAGGGAAGATTTTTTACCCCTGGGCAGCGATAAAATTGAGCAGCGCCCGGGTGAGCAGGGTATCATCCTTGGCCCTGTGAGTGCTGGTGACAGGAATCCGGCACTGCCTGACGGCCTGCTCCAATGAAACCCAGCGGTAGCCTGTGGAGCGGAGGTTCCGTTCTCCCCGGAACCGGGCGTAAAGATCCATGATATCAAAGAACTGCGCTCCGGCCGGTGGGGACCAGCGCATCCAGTTCAAGTAATGAGTTTGCTGAATTAGCTTCAAATCAAATTCTGCATTGTACATGCCGACAGGGCGGTTGTGGAGCAGGGGTTCCACTTTGGCCCAGACATCGGGCCAGGCAGGGGCATCGCTGGTCATTTCCCGGGTGATGCCGTGAACAGCGATGGCTTCCGGGGGAATAGACCGGTTGGGCTTGACCAGGGTGTCCAGCAGAATTTTACCCTGCTGATCGACCAGGGCGATTTCGACCACGGCATCGCTGACTCCCAGACCGGTAGTTTCTGTGTCCAGATAGAGGGGATTTTCTGCAATCCACGTCCGGGCTTCTTTCACCGCCTGCTGGCGGCTGGTTGGGGTCATCCTTCCTCCAGCTGTTTCTTCAGTTGGTCTGGGTCAGTAACCGGTTTGCGGCAGACGAAATCCCGGCAGAGATAGGCTGTGACCTTATCATCCAGCCGGGCACGATCCTGGAGCAGCTCCGGATCGTTGGGAGAAAGCGGGGGGGCACCTGCTGCCGTGATTGTCCGGGGGCGGAAGCTGCGGTGGATGACCTCCTGGAACGCTGCCATTCCCGGTTCATCGGGGTGGCCAATCAGGGCCAGCTCCTCCAAGCCTCTGATGGATAAATTTGCAGCTTGCAGCCATTGACCGAATCCCAACGGCGCCCGAAGCAAAAAATCCCGCTGGGAGAAAAGAACGTCCTCGGCGATCTCCTGCCACTCAAAATTCAGACGAAAGCCGTTGATGACCTGGAGCGCTGTCACCGCCAGGCTGCTGCCGGCAGGGGTGGCATTATCCTGAATTTCCTGAGGGCGGAAGATCAGCTGAGGGTGATCTCGCCCGGTGTCAAAAAACCCCGCATCTGGCTGGTAGAAGAGCGCGACCATTTCCTGGCTCAATTCCCAGGCGGCTGCAAACCAGCGGGTGTGGGGATCGCTCTGGTAAAGCGCCAGCAGGCCGAGGATCAAGGAGGCGTAATCTTCCAGATAGGCCAGGTGAGCGGCCTGGACCTGACGCCAGGAGCGCAGCAGCCGCCCGGAATCATCCCGCAGGGATGAAAGCAGAAAATCGGCGTTTCGTATAGCAATATTAAGGTAGTCCTTCCGGTTCAAAAACCTGGCAGCTTCCGCGAAAGCAGTCAGCATGAGTCCATTCCAACTCACCAGGACTTTATCATCCGTTTCCGGCCGGACTCTGGTTTCCCGCTGCTGGAAGAGAGTCTTCCGGATGTGATTATAAATTTTTTCAACTTCCTCCCTGGTATACGGGCTGTTTGCGGCCATCTCCACAGGAGAATTTTTCCGCTGGAGGATGATTTTGCCTTCAAAATTTCCCTGCTCAGGAAGGGAAAAAGCCGCCTTTAAGATCGAGCTGTGGTCAGGATTTTCGAACAGGGATTGAACTTCCTGAGCGGACCACAGGTAGTATTTGCCTTCCTCCCCTTCCGAATCTGCATCAAGGGAAGAGTAGAATCCTCCCTGATCATCAAGCAGCTCGCGGGCGGCGAAATCCAGGGTCTCAACGGCCACCTGGCGGTAGTCCCGCTGCCCGCTGAGCAAATAGGCGTGCAGATAGGCCCGGGAAAGGAGGGCGTTGTCGTAAAGCATTTTCTCAAAATGGGGGACAAGCCAGCGTTCATCCACGCTGTAGCGAGAAAACCCCCCCCCGATCAGATCGTACATCCCTCCCTGGCGCATGGCTGTCAGCGCATCCAGGGCGAGCTCCTCGGCCGTTTGATTTCCCTCCACAGCCTGAGTAAGCAGGAAATCAATCACCAGCGCCTGGGGAAATTTTGGCGCCGGTCCCCAGCCGCCATTCGCCCAATCATAGCTGTTCTGCAGTGTGCTGACAATATCGTTCAAGTCCGCTTCGTTAACAGAAGCCTCAGCCGCCGGGGAGGCCGAGGCTGCCCCGGGTGCCAGGTGGGCGGTGATCTGCTCTCCGCTTTCCAGGAGCCGCTCGGGTTCTTCCTCCCAGAGTTTAACCACAGTGTGGAGCACCTGCAGAAAGGAGGGCAGTTGATGACGGGGCCGGGGGGGAAAATAGGTTCCTCCATAGAATGGCTTACCGTCCGGGGTGAGAAAAACGCTCAGCGGCCATCCCCCCTGTCCGGTCATTGCTACCACTGCTTTCATATAGATGGCGTCCAGATCCGGACGTTCTTCCCGGTCCACTTTAATGTTAATGAAATGGTCGTTCATATAGGCTGCTGTTTCCGGATCCTCAAAGGACTCATGCGCCATGACATGGCACCAGTGACAGGCGGCATAGCCGATGCTCAAAAAGATCGGCGTATTCTCCTCCCGGGCCCGGCGGAGGGCTTTTGATCCCCAGGGAAGCCAGTTGACCGGGTTGTCGGCATGCTGAAGAAGATACGGGGAGTTAGAATGCTGGAGCTGATTGGCCACGTGATCTCCTTTTCTGTTGACAGTTTATGACTGCCTCACCAAAAGTATTATAATTGTTCCGGGATTCAATCTCAGTGGGGAGGGAGGGTCAGTTGGTTGATGGATTAGGAAGGCATTACAATTTTGTAATCTGATTGTTTTCAATTGACGCTGGGTTTCCCTCTGCTATAATGAAATTGTTGAACCTAATCCATGGACGGGGTGAGATGGGGCATTCTTACGAGACAGCACGATCCAACCGGGGACAGAGTTTTGTTGAGCTGGCCATCGTCCTGCCGATTCTGCTTTTTTTGCTGATCGCCTTTGTGGAAGTAGGGGCGATTATCTACCATTACCTGAGCATGCTGGACGTGGCCCGGGAAGCAGCCCGCTTTGCCTCAGAGCATGATTATGAGGTGCTGAATGCGCCTGGCACAGGGCTGCCCATGAGCGCCTGCACAGATTCGGATATGCATTTTTTCTACGATACCGCCTGTGTGATTATCGGCGCCGGATTTAACCCGGATCTCACCCTGAATCCGGCCACGGATGATGTCACCATTTCTGTGTTCACCGTGGATGATAATGTCGTTTCCCATCGCTGGCCTAATGATGGGGACGGGGTCTGGTCATTGTATGGGGAAAACTGGACCCGCAACTGCGACGGCAGTCTGCGGTCGACCACTCCGTTCATGACCAACGCAGAACTGGCCTCCTATTATACCTACAGCCTGCCGACTTTTACAGCGCCGCCCAATTCTCCCACGCCTGGCGGCCCGGGATTACCGGTGAATGCTGCCCAGCCTGACAAGGGGATCGTGATGGTTGAGGTGTATTACTGCCATGAGCAGCTGCTCAACCTGCCCTTGATTGCTGATCTGCTGCCCAATCCGATTCCCCTGCATGCCTATGCGGTCATGCCGGCTCCATCGGCAGAACCCACCCCTACCCCCCGTCCTTAATCTTGTGGTGAGGCCCTCCGTACTTCAACTTTCCGATGGTGGTCTATGATGATCAAAAAATGCCTTCAGCGAATCAGGAAGAAAATTATTCGAGGGTCCAGTCAGGAGCGGGGACAGGCACTGGTCATCACCGCTGTTGCCTTTATGGCCATTCTGGCCTTTGCCGGGCTGGTGACTGATGCCGGGAGTCTCTACCTGAATTTCACCCGTTTGAAAAGGGGCCTGGATGCTGCTGCCGTCGCAGCTGCCAATAACATCAAAGACTCCTCACTGCCTAAAGCGCAGCGGGATACTTTTATCCGGGAAGCAGCCCGGGAAATGCTGGCTTTAAACAACATCAACGACATCACTACTTTGCAGACCTATACCTGTGATGACAGCGGTCTGCCGGCGAAATTTGCTGCCATGTGTCCGGCCGCCGGGGAGGATCAGCGCAAGCTGGCTTATGTGGAGGCCACCCAGAACAGCCCGGTGTACTTTCTGCAGTTATTCGGGGTCAATGATATCCCCATCACCACGCATTCCGTGGGGGAGGCAGCATCCATTGATTTGGTGTTAGTTATTGATACATCTGAATCCATGGGAAGAGATACTGCTGGATACGGGAATAATTTTGATCCCGCTGCGTGCAATGCTGCCAATAACTGTCAACCCCTTCGTAAAGCCAAAGACGCAGCAAAATCCATGGTTGATAAGTTATTTGATGGCTATGATCGAATAGCCATTGTAACCTACAACTATACAGCAACAATCATTGATCCAGATTTATCCTCTGTAGAAGTTCTAGAATCAGACCATACATCGGTTAATAGTGCGATTGATGCCATCCCCCTTCACGATGATACGGATGCCTCCTATTACGATTCTTTTGGAAGTATTGCACTCGGGGATATGAATCCCATGGATGTGAATGGGGATGGAACCTATGTAGCAGGGGTTCCCAACGGTTTTGATGACACAATCGTCTCAACATGTACAGGATGCGGTATGCGGGTGGCGGGTAATATCTTAAGTGATCAGGGTCGGGTGGATTCAGTCTGGGTGATCGTGATGCTTTCCGATGGGGGCACGAATGTCAGTGACCTGCCGGATGCCAGTGATGTCAACAATCCAGTACCAGCTGGATACGTAAATGGCTTCTGTGGAGGAAGTCTGAATAATCCCATGTGGGATCGACCCTGGTGTACGGATGCAGATCCTACGACAAGACATTGTGGACCTTTCCATGGGGATGCTACTGAATGTCCACCTGGGGCCACCTGGGTGGGGAATAACACGCCGCCCTATGATACCGACGACTATGCTTATGATATTACTGACCGTGTGGCCTTATTAGGATCAACGAATCCTAATGAACCTCTAGGTGGGGAGGAAATTGCTATCTATACGATTGGCCTTGGTCAAGCAGGTGATCCTCCATACACGGGTGAGGAGCTGCTGAGATACATGGCCAATATCGGGGACGATAATTTCCGGGATCCGGCAGCCACAGACCCCTGTGCAGGGGTACCCCATCAGACTTCCTGCGGGCAGTATTACTACGCCCCGGATGCCACCTATCTGCAGGAGATTTTCCAGAAGATCGCCGGGAGCATTTTCACCAGGATCAGCCAGTAAACATCAGTTCACCGTCTCGTTGATATTTTCCCGTTTTATGGTATACTGAGGCCTACGAGGAAGGGGATAAAACAGGAAAATATGCGACAGGGGTGGGTTTTGCGCTTAACCAAGCGGGATCGTGGGCAAGCGATGGTGGAATTCGTCATCGCCCTGCCGATCCTGCTTTTTGTAATTTTTGGGATCATTGAATTTGCCCGGATGACCTTTGCCTGGATGGCGGTTCAGAATGCCGCCCGTTTCGGAATCCGCTACGCAGTCACCGGTGAATATAATGAGCTCTACTGTGTGGAAGCGGGCAACATCCTGGGCGCAGCCCATGTGGCCGCCGACACCGATGGGGGAGATCCGCAGGACTGCCAGGTGCCCGATTCCTACACCGGAGCCGATGCCAAAGTCAAGGAACGTCAACTGATCGATATGGCCAGGCTGTTTTCCATCCAGGATGCAGCAGTTGGCGGCGGGGCAGGCCTCTGGCTTCGCCCCAATGTCTCCGGGAATTATGAACAGTACCTGGATAATAACACCCCGGCCTTTATCGGCCTGCCCACGGAAAATGGGTTTTATCACATCACCATTTGCAGCAATCGGGAAAATCAGTTTGCCATGGACTACAGCAACTATGCCATCCCGCTCTGCAAGGATGTGCTCAATACCAAACTGATGGACGACGCTGGCGGCCCGGGGGACCGGGTCAAGGTCCATGTCGAACACCAGCATCCGCTCTTCCTTCCTCTGTTAAGCAATATCTGGCCCTCGGTGGCGTTAAGCGCCGAGCGAGATGGGATCGTGGAAAAATTCCGCACCTCGCGGGTCATCGGGGTCTCAGGCCCCATCCTCTCCGCGCCGACCTGGACGCAGACGCCGACGATCACCCCGACGCCGTCCATCACTCCGACACCAACGGAAACTCCCACCTCAACGCCAACCAATACGCCAACGATCACCAATACACCCATCCCCGTGGACTGTGCTCTCATTGAAATTGTGGACAGCGGCACTTCCTTGTTTGGGTTCAATTGGATTTCCTACATGCGCATCCGGAACAACAAC
Source organism: uncultured Anaerolineales bacterium (assembly GCA_964603385.1). Taxonomy (GTDB): domain Bacteria; phylum Chloroflexota; class Anaerolineae; order Anaerolineales; family UBA11858; genus B10-G9. The sequence goes on from CAZRUS010000015.1 coordinate 83,101, forward strand.
CCCGTTCCGATTCACCTCTACCAGGCCAACCAGAACTGGTTAAAGTGGGTGCCGAGCAGGAAAGCCTACGCTTTCCGATTTAACGGCAGCCCTTGGGCAATTTTGGATGATGATACCCCGCCGACGACCTGGAATCCTGCTCCAATTATTGCCATGGCTCCCGGTGCGGTGGGGGATTATATTGCCTATTTCACGCCGCCGCTCATTCCCCTGGTGGGGGATACTTCCATGGACCTGGTCTTCGACGATAACTGCCATAAAGTCGTCGGCATGGCTTTGCCTTCCCCGACCCCTACGGACACACCGACCATTACCCCCACTCCCACAGTAACGCCGACGCCCGACTGTAGTAAATACAGCATGACCGGCTTCGCTTTTGACAACACCGCCATTCTGCGCATGAACATCACCAACGGCGATGTGGTCGATACGGAGGCCAACCAGATCCAGCTGAACTGGAATTATGCCGAGCAGTACGGAAATGTCAATGGTTACCCCAATCTGCGGGTGGATTTTTTCCGCTGGGACGGCTCTTATTTTTACCAGGGCGGCAACAATGACGGCGTGGCCGATGACAGTTCACCCAGCAATTGGATCGGGGGAAGTCTGCCCTTTGACGCCGGCGACACCTATACCTGGGAAATTGATTTTGACGGTGATTGGGGAGCAGGCGGGTCCCTGACCGGACTGCTGACCAATGACTTCGGCGTGATCATTGATTTTGCCAACGGCTGTCAGCTGCGGCGGGATCCTGTGCCGCGGGTGATCCACACCTGGACGCCGACTTATACGCCGACGACCACGCCGACACCATCCCCGCCGCCGCCGCCGACTTCCACGCCGCTGCCCACGGCCACACCGCTGCCCACGGCCACACCGCTGCCCAGTTTCACCTTTACACCGTCGTTAACTCCCTCAGACACGCTGACGCCGAGCATCACGCCGACCCCGTCAGAAACCCCCATCCCGCCCACCTGGACGGATACTCTGGTGCCCACAAACACGCCGGTGCCCTCAGATACCCCGGTGCCGAGCAACACCTTTACACCACTGCCGACCAATTCTCCAACGGCAACCCTTACCCGCACTCCAACACCTATTCCAACATGGACACCTGCTTGTCCACCAGATGATTTTGATTGGCCCTGCCAGCCCACCTGGACACCAACGCCCTAAACTCGGGAAATCGACCTAGAGATCATTATTTTGGAAAACGGGGCTGTCTAAAAAGCAGCCCTTTTTGCTTTTCCCACAATCCAGTATGAGG
>CAZRUS010000016.1:0-65505 GCA_964603385.1 uncultured Anaerolineales bacterium
CCCTGCTCACTAAATTATTGAGAGGAGTTGTCCAATCATTATAGTCACAGAGGGGAAGAAGAACCAGCGGAGGAAGCACAGCCAGTTACCGAGGATACGACCGAGGACGCTCAGGAAGACCAGCAAGACGGTGAAGAGTCCGAAGAGGCGGAAGAGGGGGAACAGGAAGCACAGCCGGAGGAAGAAGACTCCGCGGAGGAGCCGGAGGAGGAATCAGACCGTCAGTCTGAGGAAGCTGCGGAAGAGAAAGAGGAAGTGTCAGGTACAGAGGAATCTGCAGAGGACGAGCCTGAAGACGAACAGGACAGCTGATGCAGCCGGAGGCCCCCTGAAATGATCAAAGGCTGGATTTTTATCCAGCCTTTTCCCTTTAAGGGGCAGTGTGTTACTGCATAAGGGTGGAAATTTTTTTCGGTTTTTTCTTAAAGAGGAACTCATCCTCGTCATGGCGGTCATCACAATCACACTGGAAGCCGTTTTTACAATCCTCGCAGCAGTATAGAAATCTCCCATCCTTGATCGGCACCCAGCGGATTTCAATGCCGCAGCTGTCACACCAGATTGTGTTTTTGTAGCGCACCATCGAAGACCTCCTTTTGACAGAAACCAGACCTATTTTCTGAAACCGGATAATCTCTCTGTTGCCTCAGGAGTCGGACCGCAGCGCAGACCTTTCAGCTCAGCCTGCGAGCTCTACTGATTTCATGATAGCAAATAACGAAGCGCTTTACAAGCGGCTGCACTACGGCTCAGATGTTCAGCCAGCGGCTGGCAGTTTCGGCCAGCGCTGCCAGGGGGCCTTTCTGCTTGGTGCAGGGGGGCAGGGAGGAAAGAAACATGTCTTTATAACTTTTGGTGTCCAGCCTGCGGTCCAGGATGACCACCACCCCGAGGTCCTGCTTGGTGCGGATCAACCGGCCGAATCCCTGTCGGAAACTGAGGATGGCTTCCGGTAAAAAGTATTCTCGAAAAGGATCCTGATAAGCTTCGGACCGGGAAGCAACGATGGGATCGGAAGGGACATCAAAGGGAAGTTTGGCTATCACCAGCACGGAAAGATCCTGTCCGGGGACATCCACCCCCTCCCAGAAGGCCCGGGTGCCCAGCAGCACCGCCTGATCAGCTTCCCGAAAATTCTTCAGCAGCGTGTGCGGGGAAGGGCCGCTTCCCTGTTCGTAGACGATGATACCTTCCTCTGCCAACGGTGCGGAGATGGCGTTGGCAGTGGCCTGCAGCTGACTGTAGGAGGTAAACAGCACCAGGGCCCGGCCGCCGGTGGCCTTACAGAGCTCGATCAAGCCCCGGTTGATGGCCCGCTGATGACCCCGGTAATCGGTTGGCTCCGGAATGTCATCCACCAGATACAGCAGGGCAGCCCGCTGGTAGTCAAACGGGGACCCCAGGGCGAGCTCTTCCGCGTCCACCGCCTGCAGTCGGCTGCGGATGTATTCAAAGCTGCCGGTTGTGGTCAGGGTAGCTGAGGTAAGGATCACAGCGCGTTTCTCGTACCAGATAAAACGCTCCATCAGCTCTCCAATATGCAGGGGAGCTGCCTGTACAGTGATGACATTGTTGTAAGCGGAGGCTTCCAGCCAGTAGATCCTGTTGGGGTCGGGTTCAAAGACCAGATCATCAATATTCTCAAAGATCTCATACAGCGACCGGGAGGCTTCCCGGAGATCGTTGAGCAGGGTTTCGATGCGAGCTTCCTTTTCTGGAGCCCGGGAGAGGATCTGCTGGATGCCCTCCCAGAGCGACTGCAGGTCTGAGATCAGCCCGTGGAGGGGCTGCCGGGCCTGGTCCCAGGAGATTTCCAGGTCCACCCAGTTGGGCGACGTGCGGGTGGAGGGCAGGATCCGCTCCTGATGGGAATAGCGCCCCACCGGCTTTCCTCCCCGTTTCAGTTCCAGAAAGGTCGCCAGGCTGCTGAAAAATTCATCCATACGGCTCTGGGTTTTAAAGGCGCGGGAGATGATCCCCTGAACGAGCTTATGGAGGGCACCGTAATCTCCCGGGGAGAGGGTTTCCTGTCCGAGGTCAAGCACGGCCCGGAGCGCTCCCTTCTTTTCATCCCCCAGGGCATTCAGCGAGCGGCGGAAGTTGGCCTGTGAGGTGTAGAAGCTGAGCGCGTTGGTGGTTGCTGATTCCAGATGGTGGGCCTCATCGACGATCAGTGTGTCGTATTCCGGCAGCACCCGGTTGCCGGTGGCGACATCGGCCAGCAGCAGGGCATGATTGACCACCAGCAGATGGGCGGAGTGGGCCTGCTGGCGGGCCTGGTAAAAGGGACAGCGCCCCCCGGTGCGCTTCAAGCATCCTTCTGTGGAGCAGTCTTCATGTTCGGCGGAGATCCGATTCCAGATTTGATTTTCCTGGGGTCCGTTGAGATTGATTTCCCCGCGATCTCCACTGAGACTGCGCTCCAGCCAGACCAGAATCTTAGCCAGCACCCGCATTTCATCGGCGTTCTTGGGGCCGCTTTTGCGAAGCATTTCCAGATGGTAGGGGCAGAGGTAGTTGGAACGGCCTTTCAGCACCGCGGCTCTGAGAGGAAGGTCGAGCACATCCTCTAACGCTGGGATGTCTTTGGCCATCAGCTGATCCTGCAGATTGATGGTATTGGTGGAGATCACCACCCGGCGGCTGTTGGCTACTGCCCAGAGAGCGGAAGGGATCAGATAGGCCAGGGACTTTCCAATGCCCGTTCCAGCTTCAATCAGATAATGTCTGCCCTCGGAGATGGCCCGGGCTGTCTCCCGAAGCATCTCGACCTGCTCCGGCCGGTGCTCGTAATCCGGAAAGCGTTTGAAGAAAGCTCCCCCGGGCTCGAGCAGGGCAGCTACCTCGGGAATATCCAGGGGATCGGACTGGTCTTTGGGGCGGAGCGGGGCCCTGTCTTCCGGAGCCGCGGTGGAAAGCAGTGGATTACGGTATGCCTGCTCCCTGTCATTACCAGCGCCAGATCTCTCCTGGTAAGCCCATTGAAAGGGCAGCCGGCCGTCCCAGGACAGCTGCCTGGCCAGGCGGACGATTTCTGCCAGCACGGGCAGGGGAAGCTCCAGCAGCTGCTCATAGAGACGGATAAATACACCCCGGGTGATCCGGGCGTCATCCAGCGCCCGATGCCAGGTCTTTTGGGGAATGTTTAATCTTTGGGCTAGGGCTTGCAAATTGTACCTGCCAGCAGATGGTAAAAGCACAGAAGAGAGTTCATATGTGCATAGTGATCGATTTTTATTTAGAACTCCATGTTTCCTTAAAAACGTTAAATCAAAATTTACGTAATGACTCAATACTGGTGAATTTCCCACAAATTGATTAATTTCATCCAATACTTCTTCAATGTTTGGAGCCCCCCGCACCATAGCATCGGTGATCCCGGTGAGTTTGGAGATGTGGGGGGGGATGCGCTGGCCGGGATTGACCAGGGTTTGAAATTTGTCAAGAATTTTTGAGCCGGAAAACTTCACAGCGCCGATCTCGATAATGCGGTCGCTGGAGGAGTCCAGCCCGGTGGTTTCCAGGTCCAGGGAGACCAGGGTTTCTGAAATCATATCTAATGCTCTTTCTCAGCTGGCTGATTGCCGGATGGCCGAGGGATAGTCAGGGGGAAGTTGTCTGCTGCACCCGGTGCGGCGCGGGTCAGGATGAGCCGAACTCAGCCATGATCCGGGCTATGTGTCTGGCACCGGCGAGATACAGATCCAGGCGGATGTTTTCATCCGGTGCATGGGCGTTGGATCCCGGGTAGCCAATCCCGGTGGTGACCACCGGCAGCCCCAGGGTGTGCACAAAGGCATGGTTGGGACCGGATCCTCCGGTCATCGGCACCGGCTGCATGGCCTGACCGAAAGGCTCCTCGGCAGTTTCCATGACCAGCTGGACAAAAGGATGATCCGGATCGGTTCGCGCCGGAGGACCTCCTCCCAAAAAAGTGATTTGGATGTCCTCGAATCCTGCTTGATCGAGGTGCGCCCGCAGCTGTTGAAGCACCTCCGCAGGAGTTTGATCTGGAACGAGACGAAAATCGACTTTGGCGGATGCCCGGGCTGGCAGGACAGTCTTGGATCCCGCGCCCTGGTAGCCGGCCGTCAGTCCGCAAATAGTACAGGTGGGTTCAAAGACCCCGGCGGTTTTCAGCTCCAGCTCATCTTCCATACCCTTGAGGAAGCCCTTCACCCCGTAGCGGGAGCGGTACTCGTCTGCAACCGGGGGCAGAGCAGACAGCATTTCCAGATCTGCATCGGAGGGCGGCTGGACCGGGTCGTAAAAGCCGGGCAGCTGAATGTGTTCCCGGCGGTCTTTCAGGCTGTTCAAAGCCCAGGTCAGACGCCAGGCCGCATTGGGAAAGATTGATCCCCCCAGCCCGGAGTGGACATCCATCTCTGCGGTTGCGACGGTTAGCTCCACATAACAGATGCCCCGTAAACCGAGGTACTGCAGGGGGACTCCCCGGTAATCCACTCCGCCGAATTCCCAGATGCAGGCATCCGCGGCCAGCAGGTCCCGGTGAGTTTCCACAAAAGCCGGCAGATGGACGCTGCCGATTTCCTCCTCTCCCTCGAGGATGAATTTCACCCGGCAGGGCAGCTCGCCGCGCTCTTCCAGCAGGGCATCAATGGCAAAAAGCCGGCTGACGAAATGTCCTTTGTCGTCACTCACTCCGCGGGCGTAAAGCTTCTCACCGCGCTGTTCAGGTTCAAAGGGCGGAGAAGTCCACAGTTCATAGGGCTCCGGGGGCTGGACATCATAGTGATTGTAGATCAGCAGCGTTTTGTCTGTCCCCCCGGGACGTTCGGCGATGACCACCGGATGACCGCCGGTGGGGTATATTTCGGTGGCAAATCCCCGCTTATCCAGCATGCCTTTGACCAGGTGTGCGGTTTCCTGCATTCCCCAATCCTGGGCGGCGACGCTGGGTTGAGCGCAGAGGGTTTTCAGCTCCTCCAGGCTCTCGGAGAGATGCTTTTCCAGATAATGGTCCAGGGCTGAAAAATTGGTCATGTTATGCTTCCTGAAGCATGGATTCAATACGGGCCACAATTAGATCCAGGGCGACATGATTGTATCCCCCTTCGGGAATGATCACACTGGCATAGCGTTTGGACGGCTCAACAAATTCCAGATGCATGGGCCGGACGGTTTCCAGGTATTGATTGATCACGGATTGGGTCGTTCGGCCCCGTTCGGTGATATCCCGCTTGAGCCTGCGGATGAAGCGGATATCGGCATCGGTGTCGACATAAATCTTGAGGTCAAACAGGCGCCTCAGTTCAGGTTCGGCAAAAATCAGGATGCCTTCAATCAGAATGATCGGTTCTGGCTGGATGCGGGTCGTGTCCGCACTGCGGGTGTGAGATTTAAAGTCGTAGCTGGGCAGTTCGATCGGCTGATTCTCTTTGAGCTGTTTGATGTGTTCGATCAGCAGGCCGGTCTCCAGGGAAGAGGGGTGGTCAAAATTTGTTTTGACCCGTTTCTCCAGTGGTAAATGACTGAGGTCCTTGTAATAAGCATCATGAGGCAAGAAAGCAATTTTCTCCGGGCCCACTGTTTCCAATACATAGTTGGCGATGGTGGTTTTTCCGGAACCGGTGCCGCCGGCAATGCCAATGACGAGGGAGGAGTTTCTGGTCGACATGATGGAATTATTATACATGAAATAGACCGGGCGGCGGCCTGCTTTCCGGAGGAGAATAGGGGGGACAGGGGATCCGCAGCAGGAATTAACTCTTCGGTGTACAATGACAGAAAGAGGGATTTGCCTGGAGCTGAAAACCGGCCGGAAGGACAGATGAATGGAATCTGCACGCCGGGGAATAATTCGTACAGCCAATAATCGGGGGCAGGGAGGGAACCACGTCCCCTCAAAAGACAAGTAAATAGGCTTGTAAAGAGTGAATACAAGTGATATAACTTGTATGGAGGTGGAGCGATGGCGGCAGAAAACAATCCCTACCGGGCAGTGATCACAGGAGATGTGGTGGGATCTTCTTTGCTGTCCGTTGATAAGCGGCGAACCCTGCCTGAAGTTATCCGATCGGTTTCAGGGCGTTTGCAGGAAAACTTTTCGGCGCTCCGGCACCCGGTAGAGATCTTCCGGGGGGACAGCTGGCAGTACCTGGTCAATGACCCGGCGCTCTCGCTGCGGACAGCGCTTTACTTCCGGGCGGAAGTCCGCTCTGCTATGGATGTCAAAGACCTGGACACCCGGATCGCTATCGGAATTGGAACCATCGATTTCCTGCCGGAAGGAAATCTCTCCGGTGGGGACGGACCTGCTTTCCGGCTTTCCGGAGCTGCCCTGGATTCACTGGATAAACGCACCAGGCTGGTGGTGGCATTTCCCGGCGCTGTGAAATCGAACCTCACCCGGGCGTTGGATGTCATTCTGACCTTGCTGGATCAGGAGTGCCAGCGCTGGACACTCAGGCAGTCCGCTTCTGTTTCCGGGGCTTTGCTGGACTACACCCAGCAGGAAATCTCCCGGCGGTGTTTCGGGGGAGGGATCTCCCAGCAGGCGGTGGCTCAGCACCTGCAGCGGGCGGGCTGGGGGCCGCTGGAGCGAGCGCTGGATTTCTATGAGTGGGTGCTTCCGCAAATTACCGCGCAGGACGTCAAGAGAACATGAAAGCAGTCAGCTGCGTGCTGATGGGTAGGAAGGGGAGTTGTCATGACCGCTGATGTCATCCAGGCAGCCGTTGTCCTCACAGCGGCCGTTTTATTATCAGAATTGATGGTAAAGATCATCTTCCAGCGGACTGCTGGATGGACTCGCACTGTCTTTCATCCTCTCACCCAGGCAGCCGCGGTGCTGCTGACCGCGGGGACATTCCGGGTCTGGCCTGCAGCCGTGGGATTGCTGCTGGGAACGCTGCTGCTTGATGTGCTGCTGCATCCGGCGAAGGATGTCCGGCACCGGGCTGTTTTTCGCTGGGCAGGAGTTGGTGGGCTGATCCTGCTCTTTGTCCTGCTGCTGCCGCCGGCTGGCTGGCTTCGCCGGTCCATCTGGCTGCGCTGGATGCCGTTCTATTTTTCAGGGTTGGCCCTGTTCACGGGGTTTTCCCTCAGTGTGTTTGCCGCCTCCCCGCTGGTTGGCGAAGCCGTCAGCAGATATTTACAGCAGATCCGGTCGGATTCCGGTGAGCTTCAGGAAGGACAGCTCAGGGAGCGCAGGGGTCTGTACGGCGGTGGGGAGACCATTGGCAAGCTGGAGCGGGCGTTAATCTACCTGTTTGTCCTCGTCGGGCAGCCAGCCGGGGTGGGGTTTTTGATCGCTGCCAAGTCGATTCTGCGCTTTGGTGAACTGAATGTCAGCCGGGACCGCATGGAAGCGGAGTATGTTATCATCGGCACCTTTTACAGCTTCTTTGTCGGTCTGCTGATCGCCTACCTGACAGGATATGTGCTGGGATTAATCTGAAAGGAGCCAGGAAGGCATACATGAAGAATCGTATCTGGATTATGCTGCTGCTCTCACTGCCAGTCATCTTGGCGGCCTGCACAGCCGGGCCCAACCCGCTTCAAGGAGAACCTGATCAGTCGGAGGAAATCGCTGGATTCTGGGCTGGCCTCTGGCACGGCCTGATCGCCCCGATTACCTTTGTGATTTCTCTCTTTGCAGAGCAGGTCTCGGTATTTGAGGTGCACAACAACGGCGGCTGGTACAGCTTTGGTTTCCTGCTGGGGGTGTCGATTACCTTCGGCGGCAGCGGGGGCGGTGCGGCCTCCAGCCGCCGAAGAAAAGGCTAGCTGCGGGAGGGAAAAGGCAGCCAGCCCCTCAGCTGTTGTCCAGTTTCAGCGGGGCATCCACCGGGCGATCATCCCGCCTGCCCAGCAGACGGCTTTTCTGATAGGCTGCCCAGACGGCTTTGGAGAGGATGGTGCGGATCCCTCCTTTTTCCAGCTGGTAGATCGCTTCTGCGCTGGTCCCTCCTGGCGAGGTGACCATATTGCGCAGCTGAGCCAGGTGCTGGTCTGACTGCAGGGCAAAATCCACGGATCCCTTCAAGGTCTGGAGCACGATCATGCGGGCATCACGCCGGGAAAACCCGAGATGGACAGCCGCATCCACCAGCGCTTCTGCCAGCAGGAAGACATAGGTAGGGCCGGTACCGCTGACCGCTGTGGCCATGTTGAGGGCATCTTCATGCTCAACGTAAAGCTCTTCGCCCATCGCTTCCAAAATCACCCGGGCATCCTGGCGCTGCTCTTCAGTAACTGCAGCTGAATCTGTCCAGACCGTCATCCCGGCGCTGATCTGTGCCGGTGTGTTGGGCATGGTACGGATCACCGCCGGATGGTCAAGACCTGTTTGGATGGTGGCGATCGGGGCCCCGGCAACAATAGAAAAGACCAGACTGTTTTCCGGGATCTTGCCTTTCAGCTCTGCAAATACCTTCGATAGCACCTGGGGTTTTATGGAAAGAACGACAATATCTGCATTTGCTGCTGCAGACTGATTGTCTCCGGAGACGGGCACGCTGTAGCGGGCAGCAACCAGATCGCGCTGCGCTGGATACGGATCGCAGGCAGTGATCCCTTCTGGAGGGAGCTCCTTTTTGTGGAGCAGCGCTCCAATCATGGCGCTCCCCATGTTGCCGCTGCCGATCAGGGCAATTTTTTTGTTTGCAAGGCGATTCAAGGCTTCCTCCTTAATCCCGGGCCTGATGGGGTTCTTCTCCAGCAGCTGAATTGGTGAAAATCCCAGCTGCTTTTTTTATCCTGCGATGATTGTACCACTGCAGCCGGGCATGCCCGCTGGGCGGAGTCCGGCGATCATTCCCCGCCATTGTTCATGAAGTCCTGCCGCTGCAGGGTGGTCAGCAGGCGGCGGGAGATTTCCTGGTACCCTTCCCGGGTATATTTCACTGTGGTGTACAGCTCTGCCAGCGTTTCCACCCCGGCTTCTTTGACCAACCGGCGCAGCCGGGCTGAGTTCATGTAGCGTTCCCATCCTTGGACCTCCTTTTCCCGGTAGATCTCCTGGATTTTCCGGTCGCTGTATTCCTGGTAGCGGTTGCGGTGAACCAGTCCTTCTCGGGGAAGTCGGTCCCGGAGCTGAGGGTCTTCATCCGGATAGCCAAGGGTGAAACCAACCACGGGGACGACGTTGGCAGGCAGCTGGAGAATATCCGCGATGCGGTCGCTGTTAGAAAGCGTACTGCCCAGATAGCAGATTCCCAGACCCAGGGATTCCGCCGCCAGGGCTGCTGTCTGAGAAGCCAGCACAGCATCAATGGCCCCCACCATGAACCCAAAAAAGTTATCAAAATTATCCGGCGCTTGATGAAGCTGCAGCCAGCGGCGCATGCGGTGAAAATCGGCACAAAAGGTCAGCAGCAGGGGTGCTTCGACCACCATACGCTGCTTGAGATGGGGCTCAAGGAGCTTTTCCCGCAGCGCATCATCGTCAGTAACGATGATTGAGTAGGTTTGCATATTGCCGCTGGAGGAGGTCCGGATGGCGGCATCGAGGATTTCCTCCAGCACCTCCTCAGGCACCGGGTCCGGTTGATAATGCCTGATAGAGCGGTGGGCATGGAGCTGGGTGATAAATTCCATGGTTGGTCCTTATTCTGGAAGCTGCCCGGCTGAATGGGCTGAATAAATGGCTACAGATAGTATACAATAGGGAGAATAAACTCGGGGAGCACATCCCCGAAAATTGAGGATCATGATGGAAGCCAAGACAATCCGGGCCAATCTGCTGCTGCTGCTGACCGCCGTGATCTGGGGAGGGGGGTTTGTTGCCCAGCGGGTGGGCATGGAGGACATGGGACCGTTTTTATTCAACGGTTTCCGATTCACCCTGGGGGCATTTTCTCTGCTGCCCTTCCTTTCCGGCAGGCGGGCTCAAGGAAGCAGCCCTCCCTGGAGGAGCACCCTGGCGGTGGGAAGTACAGCCGGATTGTTTCTATTTGCTGGGGCTACCTTACAGCAGGTGGGCCTGGTTTTCACCACAGCCGGTAAGGCCGGTTTTGTGACCGGCTTATATGTGGTAATTGTTCCTTTGCTGGGGATGATCTGGGGGGATCGGGCTCCTTTACAAACCTGGATAGGGGCTGTGCTGGCTGTGATCGGGCTGTATTTTCTCAGCGGCACCGAGCGCTTCACCCTGGCCCGGGGAGACACCTATGTTCTGCTGGGAGCTTTTTTCTGGGCCGGTCATGTGCAGTTCATCGCCAACTTTTCCCGCCACCACAATCCCATCCGCCTGTCCTTTGTCCAGGCTGTGGCCACGGCGCTGCTCAGCTTTGCTGTTGGTTTCCTGGTAGAGGACTTCAGCCTGCCATTGCTCCGGCAGGCAGCTCTCCCCCTCATCTACGGCGGGGTGATTTCCATTGGCATTGCCTATACCCTGCAGGTGGTCGCCCAGCAGACAGCCCGGCCCAGTCATGCAGCCATCCTGCTCAGCCTGGAAGCGGTGTTTGCTGTCATTTGGGGCTGGTTGATCCTCCAGGAAACTCTGGCGCCCCGGGGCCTCGCTGGCAGCCTGCTCATGCTGACGGGGATGCTGCTTTCCCAGCTGAAGGTGTATCAGCCAGGAAAGGAAAAACAGCACCCTCCGGGATGAGGGCGCTGTTCTTGAATTCAGTTCATTGTGCTCCGGTCAGATATTTCGGGAACGACGCTGCAGAGCGGTCCACAGCACAGCGGCAGCCAGCAACCCGGACGCTGCCCAGGCGGAAACAGCGACCAGCTGGGTGCCCGGAAACTTGAGGGCGATGCCGGTAAAGGCCCAGATCAATACCAGCAGATATGGGATGTCTCTGCGGTCCAGCGCCATGATCCAGCCCAGGACGGTGGCCACAGCCAGCATGACCGCTGTCCAGATTTCCTCTGAAATCCCCCAGCCTCCCCAGTCAAAGACAAACAGAACCTGGGTGACATTGGCGATGGTGGCCACAGAAATCCAGCCCAGATAAATGCTGAAAGGCACCCGCACCAACCAGTACTCCCCGGGATCAACCGGTTCTCGGCCGATTTTCAATGTGGTGTAGATCATGATCAGGCTGAGCAGCAGGAGGGTCATGGCCAACAGGGACCAGCCAAAGAGCAGATAATGCCAGCAGAAAATCCAGGCGATGTTGGCTGCACTGGCCAAAACCACCCAGACAGCAGCCCTGTCCAGCCGGCTGTTTTCCTGGTTGTCAGGCAGGATCTGGTAGACCGCGTAGGCAATCAAACCCACGTAAATCAAGAACCAGATGGAGAAGACATATCCGGCGGGGACAAAGAAAATATCGAACCGGTCTGAAATCTCCCCCGTGTTTAACCCGTTGATGGGCAGTGAATTGGCCAGGACGTTGATGGTGATGGTGGCGGCGATGCCCACCAGGGCTAACCAGCGCCAGATGCGGTTCTCTTTCATAAATTACCTCCCTCGATTGATGGAATAGGATTATTGGGTAGTATACCGTAACCGGCATGGTTACGATTGTTTTTCCAGTCGCAGGCAGGTACAGGGATAGCCGGCGTTCTCACTTTGATAGCGTCGAACCACGATAAACCCTTCGCTTTGATATAAATTCACCGCTGGTGTGTTATCGGCCAGAGCGATTGTCCAGGGAGTGCCGGTGGCTTCCCGCAGTCCCCTGCGGAGCAGCTTTCTACCCAGCCCCTGGTGGTAGTATTCGGGATGGACATACAGCCAGCCGATGTAGTCCCCATCAACCCCGATGAAACCGACTACCCGGTCCCCGGCCAGGGCAACAAATTTCCGGCAGGATTTGAGGTGCTCGACTTCCGGATCCTGCTCGATGGGAATGAAAGCTCGTGGATCGCAGGAACCGGCTAACTCGTCAGGACGGGCCAGGTCATGTATGGACGTGATGGCAGTCCAATCCGAGGGTTGATAAGGGCGGATGGTGTAGTCTAGCTGCATATTGATGTCCAGTATCAGATATTGGTGTTCTGTTGGTGCTAATCTTCGCCGAAGGGATTGGTTCCGTAGATGGCCGGAACCCATTTTTGGCTGGTGATCGGTGGCCGTTTATAGCCGGCATCCACCTGGCGGGTCGGCAGCTCGACCGGCTCCGGGCTGAGGTCCTGATAATCAATCAGGCTGAGCAGGTGGCTGATGCAGTTCAATCGGGCATGCCGTTTGATGTTGGCATTAACCACATACCAGGGAGCTTCCTCGGTGTCGGTGTACATGAACATGGCATCCTTGGCCCGGGAGTATTCCACCCAGCGGGCCCGGGCTTCCAGGTCCATCGGGCTCAGCTTCCAGCGCCTGGCCGGGTCGGTGTTTCTCTTTCGGAAGCGGCGTTCCTGCTCCTGATCACTGACCGAGAACCAGTATTTGATCAGCTGGATGCCGGAGCGGATCAGCATGCGTTCGAATTCCGGACAGGTGCGCATGAACTCACGGTATTCGTCATCCGTGCAGAACCCCATTACCCGCTCCACACCGGCGCGGTTGTACCAGCTGCGGTCAAATAAAACCATTTCCCCGGCGGAGGGCAGGTGGGGGATATAGCGTTGAAAATACCACTGCTGCTTTTCCTTATCCGAAGGCGTCCCCAAGGCGACCACACGGACAATCCGGGGGTTCAGGCGGGCGGTAATGCGTTTGATCACGCCGCCCTTTCCGGCGGCATCCCGGCCTTCAAAGACCACACAGACCTTCAAGCCCTGATCTTTGATCCAGTACTGCAGTTTGACCAGTTCTTCCTGCAGTCTGGCCAGCTCCCGATTGTAGTGGGTTTTCTTCAACTTGCCGCTTGAGGTGTATTCCAACTCCTGAACTTCATCAGACATCAGAGGCTCCTTGGCAGGGTGAAGGGGCGGATTTCCTGCTGGGTACCGGCGGAAGGGCAGAAATCAATAAAGAGGTGTTTCTATAACTATATCCAAATCAGGAATACCCGTCAACACCCGGTTTCCCCGGGGAGCCGGACCGGGAGCCCGGAAAAGGAACCCCTGCGGAGTGCAGGGGGGACAGGGACTGACAGACGGGGAGGGAGAGATTAATTAGAGCCACCGGAGGGAGTCGAACCCTCAACCTATCGCTTACGAAGCGATTGCTCTACCCTTGAGCTACGGTGGCTGGTGATCTGCTGGTTGACGGGGGAAATTATACCAGCTATCATACGGGGGTGACAAGGAAAGGCCCCACCTGGCAGACAGCTGAACTCAGGCACATTTCTGGATCGGGAGAGCAACGTTGAGAATTGCAGTGATCTCTTATCACACCTGCCCACTGGCCACCTTGGGCGGCAAGAACGCCGGGGGGATGAACGTCTATGTGCGGGATCTCTCCCGCTACCTTGGCCGCCGGGGTGTGCAGCTGGATGTTTTCACCCGATCCGAGGATGAGCATGTCCCCCATGTGCTGCATGATCTGGGCTTTGGCAACCGGGTGGCTCACATTCCAGCCGGTCCGGAGCATCCCATTCCTAAAGAGCAGCTGGCCGGCTACCTGCCTGATTTTGCCGATGGCATCCTGGAGTTTTCCCAGCGAAAAGGCCAGCAGTACGACCTCATTCACAGCCACTACTGGATGTCAGGCATCGCCGCCCGGAAGCTCAATCAGGCCTGGCAGGCTCCGATAATTCAAATGTTCCACACCCTGGGGAAGCTCAAACAGCGGGTAGCCCAGACGGAGGCAGAGGCCGAGGGGGAGTACCGCATCAAAGGGGAATATCAAGCTGTGCGCAGCGCCGATCGAATTGTCGCCGCAACGACCACGGAGAGGGACCAGCTGATGGAACTCTATCAAGCTGGGGGAGAAAAAGTCGTCATCATCCCGCCGGGGGTGGATCTCAGCCATTTTTATCCTATTCCGCCGGACGAAGCCAAAGAGTACGTGGGGATTCCCATGGGAAAACGTATGCTGCTCTTTGTCGGCCGTCTGGAGCCGCTGAAAGGGCTGGAGACCCTGCTGCGAGCTATCGCCCATCTGCGGGACAATGGTGGCAATCAGGGGGATATCTGCCTGGCGGTGATTGGCGGAGATCTGGATGATCTGGAAGCGCCTCAATCCCAGGAACTGGAGAAGCTGCTCCAGCTCAGGAATGAATTCGATCTGGACAGGATGGTCACGTTCCTAGGGAAAAAAGATCAGGATTCCCTGCCTTATTATTATTCAGCTGCCGAGATGGTGATTATGCCTTCGCACTATGAATCTTTCGGCATGGTGGCCCTGGAATCCATGGCCTGCGGGACGCCGGTGATTGCCTCGATGGTGGGCGGGCTGGCGCATCTGGTGGAAGATGGCGTTACCGGTTTTCATGTCCCGGTGGAGGATCACCGGGCGCTGGGGGAAAACATCTCGGCGCTGCTCAAGGATAAGGCTCTTCGCTATCGAATGGGTCATGATGCTTTTGCATTTGCCAAGAAATTCAGCTGGGAGAATATCGCCGACCGGATGATTCAGCTTTATCAGGAACTGATTCCAGATCCCTCCGGGTGGAAATGATCTGCGGTTGAGCTGATCAGAAGTTCTTCCCGGCAGCAGCCCTGCCGGCGGCCCAGCCGGTGGAAAAAGCTGCCTGTAAGTTGTAGCCGCCGGTGTCGCCATCGACATCCAGGATTTCCCCGGCAAAATACAGCCCTTTGACCAGCAGGGAGGCCATTGTCCGCGGATCGACCTCGGAAACGTTCACCCCGCCGGCGGTGATAATCGCCTGTTCAAATCCCCGGTGACCGATCACTGAAAAACGGAAATTTTCCTTCAGCCACATGCGGAGGGTTTTGCGGTCCTGCGCGGTGAGCTGGTTGAGCTTTTTCTCCCAGGGGATGCCGGTTTGCGCCGCACAGACCGGGATCAGCGAGCTGGGCAGCAGCCCGGCCAGCAGCGTGCTGTACTGCTTCCTGCCCTGCTGCTGAATATCCCGCAGCAGGCGGCGGTCCAGGGTGGGATGATCCAGGGCCGGTTTGAGGTCAAGGACGATCTCAACCTGCCGGCCGGCGCGGAGGTGCTGTACGACCATCCTGCTGAGGGTGAGGATGATCGGCCCGGACAGTCCGAAATGAGTGAAGAGCATCTCCCCGAACAGATCGGCTGTCTTTTCTCCTTCGACCCAGAGATTGGCGGTGACGTTCTTCAAGCTCAGCCCCTGCAGCTGGCGGGCGGTCTCCCCGGCGGTGACCAGCGGGACTAAGGCCGGAAAGACCGGTTTGATGGTGTGGCCGGCCTGGCGGGCGAGATCATACCCGTCCCCTGTGGAGCCGGTGCCCGGATAGGCTTTCCCGCCGGAGGCCAGAATGACGGCCGGGGCGGTGAAATCCTGCTGTGCGCTGGAGACCCCCTGGATGCGGTCATCCTGGATGTGCAGCCTGCTGACCGGATGGTCGGTGAGCAGGGTGACCTCAAGCCGGTTCAGCCAGCCCAGCAGGGCATCCAGGACATCCTGGGCCTGTTCGCTGACTGGAAATACCCGTCCGCCGCGCTGTTCCTCCGTGGGTACTCCCAGGGCGTGAAAGAAATCCCGCAGGTCCTGGTTGAAAAATTGGTAGAACACCTGGGTGAGGAAGCGGCCTTCCCGGTTGAAATGATCCAGGGACTGCTGGATGGTGTCCATGTTGGTCAGGTTGCAGCGCGTCTTCCCGGTCAGCAGCAGTTTTCTGCCGGGGGAGGGCATTTTCTCCAGCACCAGCACCCGGGCGCCGCTTTCTGCGGCCTGCCCGGCAGCCATCAAGCCGGCTGCTCCGCCTCCCATCACGATCACATCAGCGCTTCGCATAGCCAAAAACCCTTAGTCAGACAAGAGATTCCTGAGCATAGTGTATCACTTCCCGGGCAGCGGATGCGGCGCAATCCCATCAGGAGGGGACCTGCCAGGGGGGGCCATAAAATGGTTTCAGCCGGCTGACCCAGGGTGGGCTTTCCTGATGGGCCGCCTGATTCCCTGAAGAGGATCACATTATGGGGGTGAGTTTCCTCCCAGCTGGCTGTTCATGTGAAATTTTATTTGACAGCTGAGAGATTTCCCTGTACAATCCTCAAAGCTAAGCAGGACTGCAGCTTAACAACTTGTTCTGGTTAGGGTGCCTTGTCTCCCCGGAAGGGTGGGCTGAAAGGCGAAGTCTGTGAGAGTCAGACGCTGTCCCGCAACTGTAAGGCAGGTCCACATCTGGAACTCTGCCAAGCCAGGTCGACCGCCCTAACTGTTAGTTCATCCGTCTCTCGAGGTAAGGAGGTGTGAACGTTAACTAGGATCATATCCGATCAACGGCCATCCCTGTCAGAGACAGGGATTTTTTCTTTAAACTGCAAGGAGAGATTTTCAAAGAGGAGACCATGAATAAGAAAACCCATGTTTTATTTATCTTCCTGCTGATATCCATGATGGCATTGAGTGCCTGCACCCCGGCATCCGCGCCGGAGCCGACGGAAGCTCCAGCCACAGAAGTGCCCCCGACCGAAATTCTGGCTACACCAACAACATATTTTACACCGACCCCCGTTCCGGATCCGCTGACGGTGACCGACGACCTGGGGACCGATTTGTCCTTGGAAGGTCCGGCCCAGCGCATTGTTTCCCTGTCGCCGTCAATGACCGAGATCCTCTTTGCTATTGGCGCTGGAGATCGCCTGGTAGGGAGGGATTCCAATTCCCTGTATCCGGAAGAGGCCCAGCAGGTGAAAGACCTCGGCGGGATGTGGGAAGGGCTGCCCACGGAGGATATCCTGGCCCTGGAGCCCGATTTAATTTTGGCAGCAGAGATCATCTCTCAAGATCAGGTCGGGCAGCTGGCTGAACTGGGATTGAATGTCTTCTGGCAGGCCAATCCGGATGACTTTGCCGGCCTGTACGAGAACATCCTGCAGATTGCGATGCTGACCGGAGATGAGGACGAGGCCGAAGTGCTGGTTTCTTCTCTGGAGGAGCGCATCGCGGCCCTGCAGGAGACCCTGGCAGCGGCCGAAGAAAAGCCGCTGGTCTTTTATGAACTCGATGCTACCGATCCCACCAACCCCTGGACGACCGGGGCGGGGACCTTCATCTCCTACATCATCGAGAAAGCCCAGGGGAAGAACCTGGGGGATGCGCTGGAGGGGGATTGGGCCCAGATCAGCTCGGAAGAAGTGGTCGCCCAGAATCCGGATTACATTCTGCTGGCGGATGCTATGTACGGTACCACCCCGGAAAGCGTTGCCGAACGAGCTGGCTGGGAGGAAATCACCGCCGTGCAGGAGGGCAATATCCATCCTTTTGACCCCTCTATCTTGAGCGTTCCCGGTCCCCGTCTGGTAGACGGTTATCAACAGGTGGCAGAGATCATTCATCCGGAGCTGTTTGCTGAATGAGCTTTATCCGCCGGAGACCGTATCCGATTACCATCGGGCTGCTGATCGGAGCGTTTGTATTGAGCATTGCCCTGGGGGCAGTACCCATTCCCCCGGGGAATGCTCTCCGCATTCTGCTCAACAAGCTGCCCTGGTTTGAGTTTTCGCCCGATTGGCCGCATTATTTCGGGGCCATTCTCTGGGATATCCGCATCCCCCACACCATCCTGGTAGCTCTCACCGGCGCAGCCCTCGGCGGCAGCGGTGCTGCCTTTCAAGGATTGTTCCGGAATCCCCTGGCCGATCCGTATTTGATTGGGGTGGCTTCCGGGGCCGGATTAGGGGCAATTGCCCTGATGGCCCTGCCCTGGGTGGGCGAATATCTGATTCCGCTGGGCGCCTTTTTGGGCGCCATTACCACCATCTTTTCGGTCTACTCGCTGGCCCGGGTGGGGAAAATGGTCCCCCTGACCACCCTGATTCTGGCCGGTGTGGCCATCGGTTCCCTGACCTCGGCGGCCACCTCCCTGATCATCATGCTCACGGAAAGCGTGGTGCACCAGGCGCTGACCTTCCTGTATGGGGGATCGGTGGTGGCCGGCTGGGAGCCGATAAAAATCGCCATCCCCTACTTCCTGTCCGGGTTGATTCTGCTTTCCATGAGCGGTCATGCCCTCAACGTCCTGCAGTTTGGCGAGGAGCAGGCCCAACAGCTCGGGCTGCCGGTGGAGCGCATCAAAATCATGATCATCTTTGCTGCCTCCCTGACCACGGCAGCGGCGGTCTCCTTTTCGGGAGTGATCGGCTTTGTCGGCCTGGTGGTCCCCCACATCATTCGCCTGATCTGGGGAGGGGACTACCGCAAGCTGATTCCGCTGTCGATTTTTGGCGGCGGGCTGACGCTGCTGATCTCGGACCTGGCAGCCAGGATCATTCTGGCGCCGCAGACCCTGCCGGTGGGCATCGTCACGGCGATGATCGGGGCTCCATTTTTCCTGTGGATCCTCCGGAGGGCGAAAAAGGAGGTCTTCTGGTGAGCAAAAAAATACCGCCTCCCGTGCTGGAAATTGACCGGCTGTCCGCAGCCTATGGGCAGGTGACTGCCCTGGATGGGATTTCCCTGTCGATCGCCAAAGGAGAGATTCTGGGGTTGATCGGTCCCAACGGCGCTGGCAAGTCCACCCTGATCCGGGTGCTCAGCGGCATCCTGCCGGCCAGCGGTGGAGAGGTGCTGCTCAACCAGCAGACGATCACCAGCCTGACTCCCGGCCAGCGCGCCCGGGTGCTGGCTGTGGTCCCCCAGGCGCGGCAGCTAGGAGGAGCGTTTACAGTTGAACAGGCTGTCCTGCTGGGTAGAACCGCCTATCTGGGATTTCTGGGGAAGGCCAGCAAATGGGATCTGGAAAAGACCCGCTGGGCCATGGAGCAGACCTGTGTCGATCATCTCGCTGAGCGGCGGCTGGCAGAGATCAGCGGAGGGGAGCAGCAGCGGGTGCTGTTGGCCCGCGCTTTGGCGCAGGAAACGCCGCTACTGCTGCTGGATGAGCCCACCAATCACCTGGATCTGGGATACCAGGTCAGCTTTTTGAGTCTGATCAAGGACCTGGTGGAAAGAGAAAACCTCACCGTGCTGATGGCCATGCACGACCTGAATCAGGTAGCTGGGATTACTGACCGGGTGGCCCTGTTAATTGAGGGGCGTTTGCACAAGCTGGGGACGCCGCGTGAGGTGATCACCGTGGAAAACATCTCCCGGGCCTATCAAACTCCGGTGGAGATTATCGATCATCCGCAAAAAGGAATCCCTTTCATTATTCCATTTTCTTAGACCATTCCTGTGAATGGTGGGGTATGAGAAAAGCGCCGAGCAGGTTCCTCCAACTGCTGGCGCTTTTCTCTTTCTCAGGCTGTGCGTTCAAGCAGAGTCAGGCCGGTCCTTTCAGCGGATTGGGGCCCAGCGAGCGGATGCGTTCGGTCATCTCCGCGGCGGCCTCGGCAAAGGCTTTCCCCTGGCCGCCGGACATGAAATACATCTCCAGGCGGTCCGCCCCCAGCCCGATTTCCTCCAGGAGATATTTTGTACGCTCCACCCGGGCCAGGCCCCGTTCGTTGCCCCGCACATGGTGGCAGTTTCCCAGCGGGCAGGCCACGATGTAGACCCCGTCGGCGCCGTCCTCAAAGGCTTTCAGCAGGTAACGGGGGTCGGTTTTTCCAGTGCAGGGCAGCTTAACCAGTTTGACGTTGGGGGGGTAGGGGATCCGCAGCGCGCTGGCTGTGTCGGCGGCCATGTAGCCGCAGTAGATGCACATGAAGGCGGTGATTTCGGGTTCAAAGCCATTTTGTTCGGTCATTGTATCCAGCTCCCCAGGATTGGGTTTTCGGGCACCATCACCTGCTCATCGGTGTAGTTCAGCAGCTGAATGGCGTTAGCAGGGCATTCCCCGGTGCAGGTTCCGCAGCCGTGGCAAAGGGCCGGTTCAATGTAAGCAGCACCGCCCAGCTCACCCACACCACGGAAGGAGCGATCTATTTTGGGAATCTCAAATGGGCAGGTCCGGGCGCAGGTCAGGCAGCCGACGCATTTCTCGGCATCGACTACAGCCACCGTGCCCCCGTAATGGAAGGTTTGCTTGGAAAGAATGGTCGTGGCCCGGCCTGCCGTGGCCAGTGCCTGACTGGTGCTTTCTTCAATGAATTTCGGATAGTGAGCGATCCCGCAGATGAAAATACCTTCTTCCATGAAATCCATGGGGCGCATCTTGATATGGGCCTCCAGGAAAAAGCCTTCTTTGGAGAGCGGTACATCGAGGATTTCAGCCAGCTGTCGGGTGCCCGCTGAGGGGAGAATGCCCGTGCTCAGTACCAGCAGATCCGGCTGCAGCTCCAGCGGACGATCCAGCATGGGCTCCTGCAGGTGGACGGTCAGCTCTCCGTTCCTGCGCCTCACCTGCGGGGGTTGGTCGTCCTCATAGCGGACAAAAATTACCCCTCGCTGTCGGGCTTCGGTGTAATACTGCTCCCGGAAGCCGTAGGTGATGATGTCTTTATAGAGGACGGTGACCTGACAATCCGGGTTGATCACCTTAATCCGGAGGGCGTTTTTAATCGTGCTGGTGCAGCAGATCCGCGAGCAGTAATCATCGCTGATGCCATCGGGACGGACGCACTGGATCATGGTGACCTGCTTCAGTCCCCGGATTTCATCGATGTGGTGCGCTATGGTCTCTTCCAGATCCAGCTGGGTGATCACCCGGGGGTGCTCGCCCAGCAGATACTGGCGAACCCGGGCTTCCTCCCCACCGGTGGCGACCACCGTCACGCCGTGGGAGATGCGGTCTTCGCCTCCGTCCTGATGGCGCAGGACGGCGTGATAGGAGCCGACATGACCGCTGTGTTCGACCACTTCGGTCCTGGTGTGCACCTCAATGCGCTCGTGAGCGATGATCCGGTTGACCAGATCACGCAGCAGTTTGTGGGGATCTTCCCCTTCCACCAAATAGTGGACTTTATGCAGATTGCCGCCCAGGTATTGGTCTTTCTCCACCAGGGTAACGTTGTAACCGGAATCAGCAATGGACAGGGCGGCGGTCATGCCGGAGACCCCGCCGCCGATGACCAGCGCCCGCTGCTGGGGGGGAACGGCAGATTTGTGAATGGGCTCCAGGGACGCTGCCCGCGCGGCGCCCATGCGGACCATCTCTACGGCTTTGCGTGTAGCCATGTCAGGGTACTGGGAATGCACCCAGGCGGCAAAGCCCCGCATGTTGACCATTTCCAGCAGATAGGCGTTTAATCCGGCTTCCCGGACTGCCTTCTGAAAAAGGGATTCGTGGGTGCGGTGGCTGCAGCCGCAGACCACCACCCGGTTGAGCTGATGATCTACCACGGCCTCCTTGATGCGCTCCAAACCTTCCTGGAAGCAGCCGTAGCCGATTTCTTCTGCATGCACCACATGGGGGAAATCCTCCGTGCTGCTGAGCAGACGTTCAAAATCGATCACCCCTTCCATGGTCGGGAAACAGCGGCAGCTGAAGACCCCAATCCGGGGAGGCTGACCGCTGATGTCCTTTTCCGGGGGAAAATCCTGATCGCTGAGAAAGGGGTATTCGCGGGTGTAGAGGGCGTTTCCCAGCTGATGGTGGAAGAGCCGCATCACATCCCCGGCAGCGCCGGCGGAATCGATAATGGTTTCAGCAATCTCTTTTGGGGTGGAAAAGGCCCCGCAGACATAGATGCCCGGCTGGCTGGTTTCCAGGGGATTGAATTTATCCGTCTGACAGAAACCGTACTGGTTAAGATTGAAACCCAGCTGACCAGCCACCAGCTCCGCCCCGGTGGGAGGCTGCACGCCTACCGAGAGCACGACCATGTTGAAGCGCTCCTCTTTCATCCTCCCGCCGTTTTCCGGATCCGGATAATGAAGGATGAGGTCATTGGTCAGGGGATCTTCCCGAAGATCCGAAATCCGGCAGCGGGTATATTTGACACCGTGCTCTTCTGAGGAGCGGTAAAAGTAGGCGTTGTATTCCTTATTGAAGGCCCGTTCGTCCATGATGAAAATCCGGCAGTCGACATCCTCCAGCCGTTCTTTGGCCAGCACGGCTTCCTTAGTGGCATACATGCAGCAGATCGTTGAGCAGTAGGGATGCTCTTGATCCCGGGAACCGATGCACTGCAGCCAGGCAATTTTCTGCGGTGTGGTGTTATCGGAGGGGCGCAGCAGCAGCCCTTCGGTTGGGCCGGAACGGCTGACATAGCGTTCGTACTGCATGCTGTGCACCACATTCAAGTAGCGTCCATACCCATATTCTGCCAGCTCCAGCGGATCAGATAATTTGTAGCCCAGGGCCAGAATGATAGCACCGACCTGGAGAATTTTCGTCCGGGGCTGCTCTTTGAGGTCGATGGCCCCGGTGGGACAGAGATCCTCACAGCGCCGGCAGTCGTCACAGTAGCCGCCCTTATCGATGTAATATGTATTGGGAAGGGAGCGGGGAGCGCTTTTATGGACTGCGTTGCGGCTGACAATGGATTCCTGGAATTCGCTGGGAAGGCGCTCAGGACAGGCCAGGGCACACAGCCCGCAGTTGGTGCACAGACCGGGATCCACATAGCGGGGCTGCTGGGTTACAGCAACCTGAAAATTCCCCGCCTGCCCCGCGGCACCGGTGATTTCTGTTCGGGTCAGGATTTCGATATTGGGATGGCGGTTGTGATCCAGGAAAGCCGGGGAAATTGCCGGCCGGGTGCAGCCGTAGCCGTGGTCGGAAGTTCCCCGGCAGAGCACACAGTCGTGGGTGGGAAACATAAAGCCCAGCTGGGCAACGCGGCCGCCTAATCCGGCATCTCGCTCCACCAGGTAGACTTTCAACCCTGCTTCGGCCAGATCCACTGCAGCGCGCATTCCACCGATTCCCCCGCCCACCACCAGGACCGATCCAGCTGGATGAGTGTTGTTTTTCATGGCGTGGCTCCTATAGCTGGCGGATATCCTGGACGGAGGTTTCCGCGAGTTCGTTGACCGTGTCCAGCAGTTCTTGATCGCTGATGTTCTGCACCTTGCAAACCGAGATCCAGTGATCGGGGATGTCTTGAGGATAATAGCCAACACAGACCGAGAGATAGCCCCCGGCTTCGGCGATAGCATTGGTCAGCCGGGCGATCTCACCGGTGCGGTCCGGCTGCAGCACGGTGATCCGGGTGCCAGGCTGCCGGGCGCCCAGCAGAGAGACCATGATATTGAAGAGGTCATTGTCCGTGATGATCCCGACCAGCCGATCATCAGCCAGCACCGGCAGACAGCCGATGCGTTCATCGGCCATCACCCTGGCGGCAATCTCAATGGGCGTATCCGGATGGATGGTGGTGACCTCTTTGACCATCACAGTTTTCGCTTTGATTTTTGCCAGCGTGTAAGTGATTTCGAAGCGGCTGAAATTGCTGATATCGGAGGGAAGAGCACTGAGCAGAGACCTGCGGGTGATCAGGCCGACAAGCTTTTCAGTTTCATCAAGGATGGGGAGGTGCCTGAAGCCCTTTTCGATCATCAATTCCTGGGCTTCGGTGACGGGCATATCCGGATGACCGCAGATGGGATCCGGCGTCATGCGATCTTTAACGAACATAGCAGCCCTCCTGGATCGCTACGATTCAATTGTGTCAGCGGTAGGGCACAGGGTCTGCAGGCGATGTTCGTCAGCGGTGTGCGACGCAAAGAGGATGGGTGCCTGGGGTTGATATCACCCTATTTATACCAAAAAGTTGTTTGTTTTCAGGGCGATTTTCACCGAATTGTGATGAAAATCACAGAATTTCTACCCCGCGGAACATCCGGCAGGGGGCAGCGATCCTGCGGGTTGGATTTTTGGGGGATCAGCTACGAAGAGTTTGCGACTGCCCGGAAGCCGCCCAGCTGGCCACACCCAGGATGCCGGCGTCGGCACCCAGCTGGCTGCGGACCACTTCAACCTGGTCGACCGGCATGACAAAGACCCGCTCCTGGAGGGTTTTCTGAATCGGGTTCAGCAGCAGGTCGCCGGCAGCGGCCACACCGCCAGCTATCACCACCCGCTGAGGTCCAACAGCCACACAGATATTGGCGATGGCTGTTCCCAGATAGCGACCGACTTTTTCCCAGATCTCCAGGGCGATCTCATCCCCCGCTTCCGCTGCCCGGGCCACGACCTCCGGGGTGAGTTTGTTGCAGTCGTAATCGACCATTTCCCCCATCCGGGTGGTCAGCCCCTGGCGGACCGCTTTCTCAGCCCAGGAGGCGATGGCCGGTCCGGAGGCATACGCTTCCACACAGCCGTAGTTGCCGCAGCCGCAGCGCAGACCGTTCATCTCCACGGTTTGATGACCGAGCTCCCCGGCAGTCCCCTCAAACCCCAGAACCAGCTCCCGGTTGATCACCAGCCCGCCGCCGATTCCGGTGCCGATGGCAAAACAAGCCAAACGCTCCACGTCCCGCCCGGCGCCGTACTGGAATTCCCCGTAGGTGATGGCCCTGACGTCATTGAGCAGGGCAACCGGCAGGTCCAGGGCTTTGGAAAGCGTGCCTGCCAGGGGAACATCACGCCACTGTCCGGGCAGATTGGGAAGAAAGTGAGTTTTGCCCTCGCTGAGGTTGAGCACGCCCGGAGCACTTACGCCCAGACCGGCGATCTTCGAGCGCTCAACGCCGCAGTCTGAGATCAGCTCCTGCAGAAAATCTGCCATCCGGGCCATGACAGCCTCATGTCCTTGATGAGCGTCGGTGGGGCAGGAATCCCTGTACAGCACCTGCCCGTTCTCCAGATTTACCAGCCCTGCTTTGATGTTCGTCCCCCCCAGATCGCAGCCAATGTAGTAGGACATTTCAGCCTCCTCTGATCTTTCAGCTCATCAGTCAAAAAAATCTCCTGGGGCTGAACAGCTCCCCAGGAGATTATAACCCAGTGCAAACGGTACCTGCTAGTGAAGATACGGTTTGAGCACATCCCGGGAGATCAGGAAACCCCGTTTGACCAGCTCTTCTGTGCCCTCAAATTTACGGTCTTCATGTTCTATAGAGACCACATAATCATATCCAAAGCGGTACAGGGTGCTCAGGAAGCGTCCCCAGTTCACCTCACCAAGGCCGGGCAGGCGGGGGATCTGCCAGCCCATCCCCAGGGAGATGGTCCCGTTTTCATATAACCCTTCTCGATCGATCTCCAGGTCCTTGGCGTGGACGTGGAAAATGCGCTCTTTGAACTCGCGGACCACCCGGTTGTAGTCAATCATCAGCCAGACCAGGTGGGAGGGGTCGAGATTCAACCCAAAGTTCTCATCTGGAATGATCTCGAACATCTTCCGCCAGATTCTGGGCGTGGCAGCCAGGTTGTTCCCGCCGGGCCACTCGTCAGTGGAGAAGATCATCGGGCAGTTCTCAATGGCGATCCTGACGCCCTGTTCGCCGGCATGTTTGACGATGTCCGGCCACACCTTGGCGAACTCCTCCAGGTTTTCCTCGACAGTCTTATCCTTATCTCGGCCGACAAACGTTCCCACGATGGGGTCATCCATCACCAGGGGGGCGGCATCGATGACCGTTTTTAGGTGATCAATGACATTTTCCCGGTGTTCGGGATCCGGATGCAGGGGGTTGGGGTAGTAACCCAGAGAAGAGATCTCCAGATTGTAGCGGTCCATCAGCTCCCGGGTCATTTTGGCTTTGGTTTTGTCCATATCGGTGACGTCCAGGGTGGTCACCCCGGCGTAACGGCGCTCCGCTTTACCGACCGGCCAGCAGGCCAGCTCCAGCATCTCAAAGCCGTTCTCACTGGCCCATTTGGCCACTTCTTCCAGCGATAAGTCAGGAAATGCAGCTGTCATCAGTCCTAATTTCATTACCTACCTCCTCTCGTCTTGCGTGAGCAATAGCATTAATAATCAACTTTTGTCCAGGCGCCCTGCTTGGCGCTCTTCAGAATGGCTTCGTCCACCGCCAGGGTATCGTGTCCGGCCTGGAAGGTGGGAAAGTTCGGTGCGGCGGAGAAATCTCCAGCCTGGATGTAATCGTACACCGCGGTCTGCAGCTGCTTGAAGGTATCCGGGAAGCCCTCGGTGTGGCCGCCGGGATAGGAGGCGGACCAGCGGGATGCCTCTTTCATCAAAGAAGGATCTTTGATCAGGAGCTCATTGGGCTGGGGCCGATGTCCGATCAGCAGCTCGTTGGGGGTCTCTGAATCCCAGATTAAGCTGGACTCAGAGCCGTTGATCTCAAAGAAAAGCCGGTTTTTGCGGCCGCTGCACACCTGGGCAACGGTCATTACGCCCCGGGCGCCGTTATCAAACTTGAGCAGTACGCTGGCGTAGTCCTCTGTTTTGATGGGTTTCTCTTCGTATTCAATATCTACTTCCAGTTTCCCGCCGAAGGTGTCCAGCTCCTTTTTGGGCTTGCGGCGCACGGGTATGAAAGTCTCGAAATCTGCAAGGACCTCTTCTACCCGGGCCCCGGTGATAAAGGTGACCAGATCCACCCAGTGGGAGCCGATATCGGCCACTGCCCGGAGCTCTCCACCCAGGTCCGGTTCTAAGCGCCAGTTCCAATCGGTATCGTAGAGCAGCCAGTCCTGCAGGTAGCTGCCCTGGATGATGTACAGGCGCTGACCCAATTCGCCGGCCTGCACTCTGGCCCGGGCATCCTGGGCCAGAGGGTAGAAACGGATGTTGAAATTGACCGCGTTGACCAGCCCTTTCTTCTCCGCCAGCGCGACCAGCTGGGAGGACTCTTTGGTGTTCATGGCCAGCGGTTTCTCACAGATGACGTGCTTGCCCGCTTCCAGACAGGCCTTGGCCTGTTCAAAGTGAAGAAAGTTGGGGGAGGCGATATGGATGACGTCCAGATCTGGTTCCTGGATCATTTCTTTCCAATCGCCGTACGCCCGGGGGATCAGCAGCCGTTCAGCTGCCTGATCCGCCGTCTGCTGGTCGCTTTCTGCCACCGCGGTGACTTCAAAGCCCTGGCGGCGGATGCCTTCCATATGTGCCGGGCCGATGAAGCCGGCTCCGATCACGCCAACATGATATTTTTTTGCCATAATTCACTCCTTTCAGCGGTCCAGCGCTGCCCGCTGACCTGAATAGGTGTTGTGGAATTAATCCACGTAGCGCTCTTCGACAGTTCCTTTTTCTTTGTCCTGCAGGATGAGCTTCTTCCGGCCGTCCGGCATGCGTTCTTCTTTGATCAGGTTGAACTGCTCATCATAAGATACAGTGGTTTCCGGTTTTTCATAGCTGCCGCCGCGCCAATCCTCAAGGATCACCGGTTCCCACTGCTTGCTCTCAGCGGAGCGGTAGCAGGCATCGATGATGGCGTTGATTACGTAGCCGTCATAAAAGGTCTCGGTGGGTGCTTCCCCGTCGTCCAGTCTGTTGAGCATGTCCGCAAACATGTCGGAATAGCCCAGGGCGGCATTTTCATCGCCGACCGGAAAGACCCAGCCGCTCTCTGTTTCGGCCTTTTCAGCCACGTAGCCGCTGCCGGTCTTGAACATTTCAAATCCGGTGCGCAGCCAGTGATTGATCCAGATGGTGCCCTCGGTGCCGGAGACCTCATCCCGCAGGTCCATCCCGCCCCGGAAAGTCCAGCTGGATTCAATTTGAGCTACAGCGCCGTTTTCAAACCGCACCCAGGCGACAGCAGTATCCTCGGCTGTGATCGGGTGCACCAGGGTGTCCATCATGCTCATCGCTTCCACCGGACGGACATCCTTGCCGATGAAGCTGCGGCAGATCTCCAGACAATGGCAGCCCATGTCGATCATTGCTCCGCCGCCGGCTTTTTCATGATCCCAGAACCAGGCCGAGTGGGGGCCGGGATGGGTTTCGCGGGAGCGGGCCATGATCACCCGTCCGATAGCGCCGTCGTCGATGGCCTGGAGGGCTTTGAGGGTTTTCGGAGTGTAGACCAGATCCTCCAGATAGCCGTTGAAAATTCCGGCTTCCTCGACGATGTCGAGCATCTCCTTGGCCTCGTCAGCATTGCGTCCCAGCGGCTTGGTGCACAGCACGGCTTTGCCGGCCGCTGCCGCTTTCTGCACCGCCTCCAGGTGCTGGTGGTTGGGCAGACCGATGACCACCACGTCGGTTTCGGGGTGGTTGATGGCTTCATCCAGGTCCGTGGTCCAGACGGGGATGTTGTAGCGGTCGGCAAAATCCCGGGCATGTTCCTTGGTGCGGGAGTAGATCACCTCCACCTGGTCCTTGCTGCGGCGCTCGTGCAGGGTAAGCGTGTAGAACATCCCAATCAGGCCAGAGCCCAACATGGTAACTTTACGCATAATATTCTCCTTTCTATGGGTTTGCTAGGCTTAGAGTCGGAGCCCTTTTTCGCGACCGTAGATAATCACCAGAATCAGCAGCACGGATCCAAAGACAATCTGCTGAATGGAATTTGGAAGCATCATGGTGGTCAGCAGGCTTTGAATGAGCTGGATGACGATGGCCCCGGCCATGGTGCCCACATAGCTGCCCTTGCCCCCGGAAAGCAGTGTGCCCCCGACTGCCACAGCAGCGATGGAGGGGAACAGGTAGCGGGTGCCTAAATCAAGTCCGGCGTTCTGGGTCCAGCTGACCAGCACAAAGCCGGAAAAGGCGGCCAGAATCCCGGCGATGGTGTAGGTCATGATCACCATTTTGGACACCTTGACCCCGGAAAGCTTGGCAGTCAGACGGTTGGTGCCGATGGCAAAGAGCTCTTTCCCGAAGCGGGTTCGGGTTAACAGCAGGGTCATCAGCAGGCCGAAGATCACCCACAGGAAGAGCACTCCCGGGATGCCAAAAATCAGGTCCCGGGCGATCAGCCTGGTCATCAGGGGGGCTACCTGGCCCTCATAGAGGCCGCGGGTGACTACCAGCAGGGTGCCCTGAACCACGCCAGCCATGCCCAGCGTCATCACAAAGGGGGGGATTTTCAACAGGGAAATCCCCAAACCATTGAGCAGGCCGAAAAAGGCGCCGATTCCCAGCACCAGGAAGAGCACAGGGATGATGAGGGAGTTCTGACCATCGATCAACCGGTAGGTGTACAGGGCAGAAATGGTGACAATCGCCCCCGCGGAGAGATCAATGCCTTCCCCGCCGCTGATGATCACCAGGGTTTGGCCGGCGGCAATGATCGCCAGCAGGGAGGACAGCCGGAGGATGTTATAGGCCTGATTGATAGCTCCGGAAAGGGTTTTGAACCCGTTGGGCAGAAAACCGCTCATTAAGAAAAGAATCACTGCCAGCAGCAAAGCAGCCAGCGGGGGAGAGATGCGTATTTTGGTGTTGGCGTTTGCCTTAATCATGCTGTTTGCTCCCGGCGTTTTTTCGCAGCAGGGCGCCGATTCCCGGACCGGCCAGGGCGATGACGATAATCACCGCGTTGACCAGCGTTCTCCACCAGGAATCCAGTCTGGCGAAGGAAATGATATTGCGGATGGTATTGAGAATGCCCACGCCGAGAATGGCCCCGAAAATTCCCCCGGTACCGCCGCTCAGCCCGGTCCCGCCGATGATCACAGCGGTGATCGAATCCAGGGTCATGGCCTCACCGATCCGAGGGTCGCCGCTGCCGGTCAGCAGGGTGAGGGCGACGGAAGCCAGCGCAGCCATCAGACCGGAGATCATATAAGTGGAGATACGCATATGGGTGACCGGGACGCCGGTGTAATAAGCGGCATCCGCTTTTCCACCCACGGCATAAAGAAAGCGGCCGTAGCGGCGTTTCCGGAGCAGCATCCAGACCACCAGGACCAGGGCGATGATATAAATCGCCAGCGGAATACCCAGCGGCGTGGTGCTGCGGTAAAACCGGCTGTAATCGCGGGGGATGCTGCCCCCCGGCTGGGGGAGAATCAGCAGCGCCAGACCGGCAAAAATGAAGCTGGTAGCATAAGTGGTGATCATCGGCTGCAGCCCCAGGGAGGCGGTGGCTAACCCATTGAACACCCCGCCAGCGAGTCCTACCAGGATGACCACGAAAACGATGATCAGGTTCCGGGTGGTCGCAGTTTCTTCGGTGATTTGGGTGACCAGAATGGCGTTCCCCAGGGAAACCAGCGTCCCCACGCTGAGATCCAACCCTCCACTGATCATCACCACGGCCTGCCCGATGGAAAGCAGGATCAAAGGCAGCCAGGCCCGGAAATTGCCGTTGATCACCCGGGGGGTGAGCAGGGTGGGCTGGAGGATAAAGTTGATGATCAGCCCGAGAATAAACAGCACCAGGGCAAGAAAATAACTATTTTCCTTCTGGAATTTTTGCAGCCAGGAGCGGAACTTGGCGATCCGTCCGTTCATTGGTCTCCTTCTTTGGAATTCTTGGTGATCGCCCCCCCCATGCTGCTGGATACCAGGTTGGAGCGGGTAATGTTTTCCCCGACCAGCTCATCAGAAATGGCCCCGTCATGCAGCACCAGAATGCGGTCGCACAGGCTGAGCAGCTCGCTGTCATCCGAGCTGTAGAAAAGGATGGTGGTGCCTTCTTGCTGAAGGTCATTGAGCAGCTGGTAAAATTCGGATTTGGTGCCCACATCGACCCCCTTGGTAGGATCGTCGAGCAGCAGCAGTTTCGGCTCGCGGAGCAGCCACTTCCCGATGACCACTTTCTGGGCGTTGCCCCCCGAGAGAGAATTCACCGGAGACTCCAGGGATTCCATCACCAGGTTCAGGGAGTCTTCAATCTGATGGGCTTTCCGGCGGGCTCGGTCCAGATGGAGAGGAAAGCCATAGTTCTTCCAGTTGGCCAGATGGAGGTTTTCCAGGATGGAGCGGATCATCAGCAGCCCTTCGCTGGCCCGATCGCCGGGGACGAAGGCAATCCCCCGGTCCATGGCCTCTCTGGGATGGCTGAAATGAACCTGCACTCCATCCAGCAGGACCTCTCCCTGGCAGGGTAGGGCGCCGAAAATCGCCCGCAGCAGGCTGTGCTGTCCCTGACCGCGCAGACCTCCGATGCCCAGAAGTTCACCGTGATGAACTTTAAAGCTGACCCCCTGGAGGGCTTGCGAGCAGAGATCTCGAACTTCCAGGACGATATCTTTCTCTTCCCTCCGGGCAGGAGCGGCTTTGACCGCTTCCAGACCGCGTTCTTCGCCCACCATCATGCGCACAATGTCGCTTTCGTCCACCTCGGAGATCCACACTTCGCCTACTGTTTTTCCGTTGCGAAGCACAACGGCCCGATCAGCAATTTGGAAGATTTCATCCATGCGGTGGGAGACAAACACCAGCGCCATCCCGGATTTCTTCCAGCTTTCGATCAGGTCAAATAAACGTTTCACCTGCTGGCTGTCCAGGCTGGCGGTGGCCTCGTCCAAAATCAGGATTTCTGGCTTCAAGCTGTAAGCTTTGAGGATCTCGACAATTTGCTTCTCATCAGGAGAAAGCTCCTCGACCTTGGCATCCGGATGCAGGGTGGTCTGGTAGGTGCCGGAGAAGAAGGATAATAATTGCTCGGTTTCTTGATAAATATGATCTTCATCCACCCATCCGAACCGCTGCAGCGGTTCGTGTGTGAGCCAGATATTCTCGGCCACAGTCATCTTGGGGACCAGGCTGAGCTCCTGAAACACTGCGGTTACCCCCGCACGGCGAGCGGAGATGGGGTTGGGATAGCTGACCGGCTGCCCATTGCGGAGCAGTTCTCCCCGGCTGTGATCGACCACACCGGTGATGACCTTGGAGAGCGTGCTTTTCCCTGAGCCGTTGGCGCCGACCAGGGCGACCACTTCTCCGGATCGGATGGATAAATTCCCCTCGGAGAGAGCCACCACGCCGCCGTAGTGTTTGACAATATGTTGGGCTTGGAAGGAGATCTGGGTCATGGATATTGCAGCCTTGGGTGATGCAGGGGAAGAAAAAACCGCCTCCGGGAACCCCCCGGAGGCGGTGGGGGTACGGGTTACTCAAAGAACTGCTGAACCTCTTCCTGGGTCAGGATTCCGTCAAGCAGATAGGAGTCCGGGTAATCGCCCTCAACAACATATTCATTGTACACTTCTTCGAAGTTGTCCGGGGTGACCACAACAGGAATGGGCATGTAGAAGGTGTTTCCGCAGGTTCCGGCAAGCTGGGTGGTGTCGATCTCCTTGCCCTGCAGCATTTCAACGGCAATGCGCAGACCGGATCCGGCCACACCAGGCGGGTTGGCAACAGCGATGGTCTTGAAGTCCGGTCGCTCCTCAAGAACCTGATTCCAGAGGCGGAGGAATTTCACCCGGCCTTCTCCGACTGCCAGCGGATATTCTGCTGGATCAGCGGCAATCACAGCCTCAAGCGCGCCGATCGCCATACCGTCCTGGGTCCAGTAGCCGTCCAGATCGGGGAAGGAGGCCAGGAAGTCCGCCATCACCTGCTGGCCGGTGGCTTCGTCCCACATGCCGCTCTCGCGGCCGACCACGTTGATGTCAGGATAGTCCGCAAAGACCTCTTCAACACCCTCCATACGGGCGACATTGGCGGGGTGGCCGACGAAACCTTCGATGAGGACGACATCGCCGCCGCCGAGGTTCTCAGCAAACCATTCTGCGCTGATCATGGCCCATTCTTTCTGGTTGATGGCCACGTTATAGGAGCCTTCTGCGCAGATTTCCTGGTCAATGGCGATGACCACGATACCGGCTTCCACGGCTTCCTCCAGGATCAGGTTCAGGCCTTCCACATCGCCGGGGTTGACGATAATGGCGTCCACTTCCTGATTGATCAGGTTCTGGATTTGCTGAATCTGGCCGGCGACATCGGTATTCTCGCTCTCAATGACCAGCTGGTTGGTAAGACCCTGCTCCATGAATTCAGCGTTGACCTCTTCCAGCACATCAATCATCTGGGTGCGGTACTCACTGGTGATGAAGCTGTTGGAAATACCGATGGTGTAGGGTTCATCCTGACCGCCTCCCAGGCCGCCGCAGGCCGAGAGCAGCACGCTCCCGATCAGCAGCAGACTGATGATCAGAATGGATCGTTTGGATGTATTCATAAAGGTAGCTCCTTACTACAGATGTTTAGGGAATATCTTGGGCTGGCTTCTTCCAATTCTGTTACCTTACCCTCCAAATAGCAACCTCCTTTTTTCCCGGACTTGTCAACCCCCTTGGTGACGGTTGTAACAATTGGTAAAAGGCGTTATACTTTGATAAGCCCAAAATAGATTATATTGAATTTTCCAGTTTAATCAAGATCAACTTAAGCAGCAAAGGTTTATATGGTCGCCGTCGTGGAGGCAGTGGAAAGGATAGTGGGAGGGCGATGAAATCAAGAGAGCGTGTTTTCAAAAGTATAGCACATCAGGAAGCGGACCGGGTGCCGCTGGCTTTGTGGGGCGGTCCCTACGGGATGGTGGATGAGCTTTATTACCAGGTGCTGGAGCTGCTGGGGTTTCCGGAGCCGGTGCCTACTTTCCGGCGGGGGCACACGGTCAATCATCTGGATGACCGGGTGCTGAAGGCGCTGGGCACGGATACCCGCTATGTATGGCCGGGGGCCAATCCAACCAGCCCCCGCTATCCCACCGATGACCCCCAACGCTTTCTGGATTCTTTCGGTCAAATCTGGATTCAAACGCTGCCCTATTACGCCGCCGGGGAAGGATTGCTGCGGGATGCTGAGTCCCCAGAAGACATTGACCAGCGGGTCAGCTGGCCGGATATCGAGGATCCAGAATGGACCGCGGGGGTCGGGGAGCGGGCTGCCGCACTGCAGAGGGAAGGGGAATATTACATCATTGGACGCATGGTGACCTCTCACGGTCCCTTTCAGCTGGCTTCGGATTTACGGGGGATGGACGTCTTTTTACTCGATATGGCGATCAGACCGGCGTTTGCCCACGCCCTGCTGGAGCGGGTGACGGCGGTCATCAGCGGACTGACTGCGAGGTACCTGGAGGCCGCAGCGGGCCGGATGGATATGATCGAGCTGCCGGGCGATGACTATGCTACCAATGAAAATCTGATCTTCTCCCCGGACATGTTCCGGGAGTTCATCAAACCCTGTTTGCGCACTGTGATTGGCACCATCCGGAATATTCAGCCGGATATCAAGATTATGCTCCATTCTGATGGGGCGATTGCTGATTTAATCCCGGAATTTATCGATCTGGGCGTGGATGTGCTCCATCCGCTGGAACCGGTCTCCGGGCTGGATGTCCCTGCTGTGAAGCAAGAATACGGGCAGGAAATTGCCTTTCTGGGGGGGATAGACATCAGCAGAGCCATGCCGGGCAGCATTTCCGATGTACGCCGGGATGTAGACCGCTGCCTGGCAGCGCTGGCGGACGGGGGGGGATATATCCTTTCCCCCTCCAACCACCTGCAGCAGGATGTGCCGCCGGAGAATGTTATTGAGCTTTTCCGATATGCCAGAGAAGCGGGCGCTTACAGCTGATCAGGCCTGGGCGATGTGGACTTCCAGCCCTTGATCCTGGATGGCAGCCAGGACGTCCCCCGGGATGTCCGGATCGGTGATCATGAGATCCACCTCGTCTTCTTTCAGGACATGGGTGAGGGCCTGGCGGTTGATTTTTACCGATTCCAGCAGCATGATGATCTGATTGGCCCGGGAGCAGATGGTCCGCTTCATGCTGTCATAGAGCGGCGTAGGATCGTAGAAGCCCTCCCCGGGGATGTAGCCGTAGGCAGAAATAAATGCTCTGTCCACCTGATAATTGCGGAAGAAGGCTTCCGCGCGGGGACCGATGAAAGTTTTGGTCTCTTGATTGAGCACGCCGCCGCAGCAGAGCATATTGGTTACGGTGGCATAGACCTGGCCGATCAGGACGGTATACAACCCGTTGGTGAGAGCGGTGACCTCGGCCGCTTCAATGTGCGGCACCAGATTGGCCACCGTCGAGCCGCCCTCCAGAATGACCGCATCCTGGTCCTGAATGAACTCCCGGGCAGCATGGCGGCCGATCTGGGCCTTGCGGGGCAGTTTGAAGGTGTCCGGAATGGGGATGTGATCCAGCTCGTGAAGCTCCTGGGGCTTTACCGGCGGGGAATCGGTTCGCTGCTGAACAAATTCCGCTCCTCCGTAAACCCTGCGCAGATACCCGTTGGCTTCCAGCTCCTGCAGGTCGCGCCAGACGGTCATCTGGGAAACCTGCAGGCGGTTGACCAGGTCGGTGGTGGCGATGTAGCCTTCTCTTTCTAACCAGGAGAGGATTTGATTTTGTCGGGCTGCTGGGATCATTGCTCCACCTTTGCTGAGATTGCCCGTAATGAACAGGAATTATCAGGTATAATCATAATATAACACAGAGGAAAGCAAGATCGCAAGGAAAAGTTTTTCAATTAAAAGGAGCTGCTGATGACTGTCCCTCTCCTCAAGAAAGCCGAATTGGCAAAGATGATTGATCATTCGCTGTTAAAGCCGACCCTGACCCGGGAGGATACCATCCGGGGGATCGAGGTGGCCCTGAAATACAACGTGGCAGCGGCATCGGTGAAACCCTGCTACACAAAACTGGCCGCTGAAATGCTCCGGGGCAGTGATGTGCTGGTCAACCCGGTGATCTGCTTCCCGCTGGGGTATGATCCCACGGAGGTGAAGGTGGCGGCGGCCAAGCAGGTGGCTGCTGAAGGGGCCGATGAAATTGATATGGTGCTCAATCTGGGCGCCCTTTTTGGGGGAGAGTATGATTTTGTCCGGGAGGACATTGCGGCGGTGGTGGAAGCAGCCGGCGGCAGAACGGTCAAGGTGATCCTGGAAACGGGCTACTACGAGGAGATGGATCTAATTGTCAAAGCCTGTCAGTTGATTGAAGAAGCCGGAGCCCATTTTGTGAAAACCAGCAGTGGATTTGCCGACTCCCCTTATAAGAACGAGCACGGCGAGACGGTGGGGTACACGCTGGATATTCTGCGCTTGATGCGGGAGAGCGTCAGTGATCAGATGGAGGTCAAAGCAGCCCAGGGTGTGCGCCGGGTGCAGGACGCCTGGGATGTTATCGAGCTCGGGGTGACCCGCTTTGGGGTCAGCCGGACGGAATCGATGATGGCAGAGTACGATCAGCTGTACGGGTGACCGCATCGACCTGAAGTTGCCTTAGGAAAATTGGAAACGTCATCCTGACTGGATGGCGTTTCCTTGTTGGCGGACGAAAAGACTTTTTAGAATGCTGTAGAAACTTTGTTTCCGTGCCGGAAGAAAACCTCCAGCGGAGAGCTGGCCTGGGGAGGGGAACCATCAGGACTGGAGAAGGAAGCGCGATCCGGATGCCAGGATCACGCTTCCCGACGTCTTGATTGGAAACGTCATCCTCCCCGGATGGCGTTTCCTTGTTGGCGGACGAAAAGACTTTTTAGAATGCTGTAGAAACTTTGTTTCCGTGCCGGAAGAAAAACTCCAGCGAAGAGCTGGCCGGCGTGGGGACCCATCAGGACTGAAGAAGGAAGCGCGATCCGGATGCCAGGATCACGCTTCCCGACGAGCACGCTTCCCGCGGATCAAGGGTTCCGAAATTGCTGATATTTCTGGTAGAGCGCGTCCAAAACCCGGGAGAGGCGCTGGCTGAGGGGCTTCCCGCCCCGAGTGGTCAGATCGTCCTCATTTTCGAAAACGCCATAGGGAACATCGACGCCCTGGATGGGGATGAAGTCGTCCTCCCGGAGCGCGGTGAGCTCCTCCCAGTCGGATTCCCGGTAAAGAAATTCCATTTTCTCGCCGCTCAAACCGTGCTCCAGAATGCTGTCCGGTCGGTCCGGGTTGTACCGGGCCTGGTTCTTGCGCAGGGATTCCTCCCAGGAGACGTCGATATACAGGATGGCCAGCTGTTCAGCGATCTCCCGGCTGAGATGCTGGAAGGCCTGGTGAAAGCCGCCGTGCTGCTTCCCCCGGGAAAATTCCAGGATCACAGTCCCCGTTTGGTAGAAATTGGGCTGATCGCGGAGCAGTTTGGCATGCTCCAGGGAGAGCCGCTCGATAAGCACATCCCAGAAGTAAGGTTTCAGAAAATAATGATCCGGGGTGGAATGCAGCCGGGGATGGCCCATGCGCTGCAGGATGTCATCCTCTTCAAACCAGGCCCAGAGCAGGGGAAAATCATCCAGTTCGATAAAGTGCCCGATGTGATAGCGCTCCAGGCGCTCTTCCAAAGGCGTTTGTTTCAGATGAGCAATGATTTCGCTTTTTCCAGCCCCCGGGCGGGCGATCAGCAGCAGATTGTCAAAGGTGTTCTCTGCCATCTCTCTCCTTTTTTTATCTCGCGAATCAGTTCTTTACCTGAGTACGTTTTTCACCGGAAACCTTCCAGCTGATCAAGTATTCCGGGGAATGCTCGTTGGGAAGCGGCGGGGAGTCCAATTTTATCCAGCTGCCCATTAAACCTTCCTGCAGCGCAGTGAGTTCGAAATGGCTCATGGCGATGCCCAGGTCCACCCGCTGCAGATCGGCAATCCCCAGCAGCGTTTTCCAGACTGCGGAAGGGTAGTTGGCGGTGCGCTGCAGGAAGAAATGGACCCGTTCCTCCTGGATAAGAATCCGCCAGGGCTGCTTATTGGAGGCGGAAGGGGCCAGGCGGAGCATCTCCAGCGGGGTCCGGAATGATCCTGCCTCTTCCGGCGGAAGGGGCGTCTCCCAATCGCCCATGAAAAACAGCGCTGACCAGGGCTTGCGCTGGTCCGATCCTGCTGCCAGGCGCAGCGCGGCATCCAGCGACCGGGGCTGATCCGCTTCCAATCCAAAAGAGACCACGCTGGGGAGGATTTCCTCCTTTCTCAGCTTGATCTGTCGCGAAAAGCGGCTGCGCTGGAATGTCCCGCCCAGCCAGCAGGTACCCAGGCCGAGATCGGTAGCCCGCAGGATGGCGGCTTCCATCAAATAACCGAAATCCTCCAGCGCCCCGGGACCTTTCTGAACCGCTCCGATGAGAAATCCTGCCGGGTTTTTTATGAACCCATAGGTGCCCAATCCCTTCAGGTTCTGGGCATCCTCCTCTTCCGCTGCGGTCATCTGGATGCGCACCCGGTTGTGCAGCGGTCCCTGATCGCAGCCCTTGAGGAACTGACCCAGCGGGTCAAGCAGATCCTTTGGTACCGGGGTGCCGCTGTAGGTGCGGACCGAGGTCCGCTGCTGGATCAACAGTGGGATGGGATGGTCAAACGGAAATTGGGAGGGATCAAAGTTCATAGGGGGTTCCTCTCAGGCATCAGCGGGGTCAGGAGCTGTGCAGCTCGGCCAGCCGGTCCAGGGTGGCCTGATGCTGTTCCCGGGTGATGCTGTAGCCGGCGGCAAACAGCAGGGAGATCAACAGCAGCCCGGCCGGGACCAAACTGGCAAAATAGCGGATGGTCACCACCGCCCGATCCGGCTGGACCGGCAGCGGCTCTCCAGCCTGCGGGGTGATATATCCAGCGACGTGGAGAAGCTGGCCCATGGCCCACAGGGCAGCCCCGGTGCCCAGCTTCTGGAAAAAGGAGATAAAAGCATAGAAGGAGCCCTCCCGGCGCCGACCGGTTTGCAGCTGGTCATATTCAATGATATCCGGCAGCATGGCCCAGGGGATGACGTTCACCGTGGCGATGCCCAGACCGGAGAGCACCGCCAGCAGGTAGGCGGCCGGGGCCATCTCCGGCTGCAGGGGCAGGAGGGCGATCAGGAAGAGCGTCCAGCTGCCCACGCCGATCAGGAAAGCCCGCTTTTTGTCGAGTTTCCTGGCGAGAAACACCACCAGCGGGATGAAGAAAATGGCAGCCGTTTGGGCAGCGAGCACGAAATAGTTGGCCTGCTCGGGTACGCCCAGATAGTAATTGGCGTAGTACACCAGCACAGCGGCCACCACGGAGGCGGCCGTCCAGCTCAGCAGATAGAGTCCAGTGACCTGCTGGAACGGTTTGTTGTTCAGGGTGGCCAGGATGGATTGGCGCACTTTCAACGGAGACGGTTCTTCTGTGGAGCGGTACTGCCCGGTGATGGCGTAAACGATGTACGGCGGCAGCGCGCTGAGCGCGCCTAATCCCAATCCGAGGATCCAATACACCCGGCGGGGATCGGCGATCACCTGGTTGAGCAGGGTGGCGAAGATCACCGCGATCAGCGTGGAACCCATCGAAAAGATCATCCGGTAGCCGTTAATCGAGGAGCGTTCATCGTAGTCCCGGGAAAGCATCGGTGTCAGCGCGTTGTAGCCGACGTGCACCGCTGTAAAGCAGGTGTCAAAAAAGATAAAGATCAGGGCATAATAGACCGCCTGCCAGACCTGGGGGAAGTCCGGGACCAGCCACATCAGGAAGAAGGTGATCCCCAGCGGCAGGGAGCCGGTCAGCAGCAGAATCCGACGCCGGCCCAGCGGATGGCGGATGCGGTCGGAGAGCACCCCGAAGAGCGGGTCGTTGACGGCATCCCAGATCCGGCCGGCAGCGATCGACCAGGCGGCATAATCGGGCCGCAGACCGGCCACGTCGGTCAGGAAATAAAGCTGGAAGAACATGATGATGGTCAGCGGGATGCTGGAAGTCAGATTCCCGCTGCCGTAGAGGAGTTTGAAGCCGGGAGAAAGCCGGGTTTCCCGGGGCTCGCTGGTGGTGGGGGTCATGGGTCACTTTCCTCGCTGAGAGACGTCCAGCACGGCCTGGTGAAGGGGATAGACATCGAGCAGTACAATCACTTTTACCCGCTTCGGAAGCCGGGTGTCCGGCGGCAGGGTAAGGGAGATGCTGGCCAGGTTGCCCTGATCATCGGCGCTGGTTTCCAGCAGCGGCTGGTAATCGAGAGGGAGCACGCTGCTGTCCTGCGGATCGAGCAGCAGCAGTCCGCCGCGGTGCTGGTCCGCCGGATAAGTGCCGGCGGTGATCTCCAGCTCGGCAGTCACGCGCCCCGGTTTTCCTCCTCCGGGGGGCTGGATGGAGCCGGCCCGGACCCGGATATTTTCTGGATTTTGATGCGCGGCGACCTCAGCAGGACAGGGACGGGTCAGGAAGGTGCCCACAGCAATGAGCTGCCGCCAGACCCCATTGGCCAGCCCGGCGAGCACCATGGCGGGACCGAAGTTGGGGATGGAGAGCACCTCAGTGGCAGCAAAAGCGCTGCTTCCGGGCAGGGAGCGCAGGTCCTCGTCCCATGCGCCCCGCAGCTGGAAGGTGTGGAAGGGGATGGGAATGCCGGTAATTTTGAGGGTGAAATTGGCGTTGCTGAGCTGGAAAGCGTTGTGCTGGTAGCGGCCGGAGAGCGGCAGGGCGAAA
The DNA here is from genome assembly GCA_964603385.1 of uncultured Anaerolineales bacterium. Classification (GTDB taxonomy): domain Bacteria; phylum Chloroflexota; class Anaerolineae; order Anaerolineales; family UBA11858; genus B10-G9. The sequence continues at coordinate 39,916 of CAZRUS010000016.1, forward strand.
TCCGAGGCCGGGTCGACCACCAGGCGGTTGTGCTGGTCCCGCCGGGCGCCAAGAGCCCAGCACAGCAGGCGCCCGCGCCCATGCTGGTCCGGTTCCCCGATGTCGATGACGCCGATCAGCCAGCTGAGGTAATCAAAGCCGATCTGGTTGAGGCTGGGCAGCATGGTGGGCAGGGGGACAGCCAGACGGGTCCATTGAAAGCAGGGCACCTCTCCGGGGGAAGTTCGTATAGTCAATGGATTGGGCAGGGAATTTCGCACCTGAAACCGGAAGGTGCTCTGGAAGGAAACCAGTTTCCGCCCCCCCAGGGTGAGGTTGCCGATCCGCAGGCCGCCCTGGAAGCATTCCCCGCTGAGCCGGATCTTCAGGTCGGCCCCTGGATCCAGAAAGTCCTCGGAGATCAGGTGCAGATACCGTCCATCAGCGGAAATCTGGGTTTTCCAGGGTAGAGCGGGGTCGCTTTCCACACTCAAGCGCCGCTTTCCGCGGTTGAACGGCGCGTCGTTCAGCCGGGCCGGGATGGTTTTTCCCTCCCGTCGGACCAGCAGACGGAAGGTGAGCACAGCAGCCGTTGGGATCTCCGCAGGCGGCTCAAGTTGAAGGCCTCCGCCGGGAGAGACATAGAAAAGGCCGGTTGTATGGTGGGGAAGTTCATCCCCTGGATCGATACTGGCCCGGGGATGGTCCCGATGCAGGGGGTAGTCATAAGGAACATAGCATACCCGCCCGTGCTCTCCCCCGATAACCACCCCGGTGGGTCCCAGGGCCGGAGAGCCGTTGAGATCATTGCGGTCTGTCAGCTCCGGCGAGTGTACGGTGGTGTCAAAGGACCAGCGCTTGCTGCCGTCCTCGAGGTGGACGGCAAAGAGCTTTCCGGCGCCGCTGCCGAAATAGGCGATCCAGCCTTTTTCTCCCACCGGCGCCCGGCCGATCACCGGGGAGGAGCGGATCGGTGCCCCGCTGTCGAAGCGCCAGGCCAGGTCTCCCGCTGGTGAGAGGGCATACAGGGAGCCGTCCGTGGAGCCAACCAGGATCAGCCTGGTTTCTCCCTCCTCCTCCAGCAGGGCCGCCGAGGCATAAATATGATCTCCTGTGTGGAATTTCCACTTCACCTTCCCGCTGGCGCTGTCCAGAGCGTAGAGACAGCTGTCAAAGGAGCCGATGTAAGCGGTGCCGTCCCGACCGACGGCGGCGGAGGCGGCGATAAAGCCCAGTGTCCGTTTGCGCCAGCGTCGTTTTCCCTGCGGTGAAACCCCGTGAACGAAGGTGTCGCAGCTGCCCCAGATCAGGGTGCCGTCCGGCGCCATGCCGGCGATGGACCAGGCGTTGGATCCGGTTGGGTAGGTCCATTTTAGCTTTCCGTCCGGGGTCAGCGCATAATAGCGGAAATTGGTATTGCCGGCGTAGAGTGTGCCGTCCGGAGCGACGGCGACATTGCCCTCAAACCAGTTGTTGAACTGCTGCTCCAGGGCTTCGTTGCCGTCGAAGGTCCACCGAACGGCCCCGCTGTCAGCATCCAGACAATAGAGATGCCCATCCCCGGAAGGGACCACCACGGCAGGGGGTTCCCCCGGTTGGTAGGCCGGGAGGGCGGCCGCGGAATCAATAATCTCGCCGGTTTTGAATTTCCATTTCAAACTTCCATGGGGATGGAGGGCATAGAAATAATGATCGGCGGAGCCGATATAAATTGATCCCCCGGCGTCGATCACCGGGGTGGAGAAAATGCCTTTCCCGGTCTGGAAGGTCCAGGGCTGATCTCCGGTGTAGCGAGCGGACAGCGGGGAGTGGGCGGTGTTGCGGGAATCGCGGCGGAAAGTCGGCCAGGGGGCGCCGGAAGCGGCTCCGGGAATGGAGGCGGCTGAGTTGAGGGGGTCGGTCACGAACGCGTCTCCTGCTGGATGAGCTGACTGCCTGGATTATAGCAGGAGTTACCAGAAAAGGGATTTCCAGTGACCTCTGGCAGGCAGCCTCCGGGGCTGAATTCCCCACCTTGTTTGGTCGGGGAAAAAATCTTAGTTGATTAATCATAGTTAAACCTTTAGCCCTTTGTCATAGAAGGGGACCAGCTGGTCTGGTATAGTAAGTATAGAAGGTATCATTTTCTGATCTGCGGAGTCACTCTGCTGGGGAAAGGAGGTGATGGTAGGGGAGAGAGCGTACGCATCGTCTTCATTATCCATTCCAAACGTATTCATCTAGAGGAGAATCGCTATGACTGAAGAAGTTAAATCAGAAATGACTGCGGAAGAAATTTGGACCGTAGAGGAGGGGGAAAAGCGCTCCGTGGGCGTGATTCACATTGTGATCACCGCCCTGCTGATCGGCATCGGTTTTGTTGTCGGAGCCTTCGGCTCCATCAGCTTCCCACTCGGCTTCGGGGTCAACTTTTTCTGGACCGGCATCGCTGTTCAGCAGGTGGGAGCGGTCTGGTTCGGCGCCTGGGGGGTAATCGCCGGGGCAATTTTCCCGTTCTTCTCCAACGCCATTGCGGGAACCCCCTTCTACGTATCCATGGCTTACATTCCGGCCAACGCCATTCAGGCGTTCCTGCCGGCCTGGGTCTTCCGGCGCTTCAAACTGGATCCCCGCCTCAAATCCGGCCGGGATTATCTGTATCTGTTTGCGGCCATGGTGGTTTCCAGCATTCTTGGGGCGCTGTGGTCCGTGCTGGTCGTGCTGCGCAGCTTTGACCTGCTGACCACGGACTCCATTCCACTCTTCCTGTGGGGCTGGTTCGGCGGTAATGTGGTTGCCGGGGTGGTCTTCAACTTCATCCTGCTCAAGGCGCTGTCCGCTGTGGTCATCCGCACCACCGCCTTCGTCAAGAAGTGGTGGGCCTGAGCTGCCAACTGGACAACTGATATACTCCGTGGGGGTCCCCTCCCCACGGAGTATAATTTTGAATAGGGATCCATATGAATAAAACATTATTGGGGTATGTGCCCAATGAATCGCCTATTTATGCGGTTCATCCCTTCGTGAAATTATTCTTTATGCTGGTGGTCAGCCTGTTCCCGATGTTTGTCTCCGCCCCGGAGTGGAACATTGGTCTGATGCTGGTGGTCATCCTTCTGATGTGGATCAGTCGGGTGGATATGAGCACCTTGAAGATCTACGTCCCGGTGGCGGTTTCCATGGGTACGATCATCTTCCTCTCCTATACCGTAATGGGCGGCACCCACCCGGAATTTGAGCTTCTGACCCGGGTGATCGGGATTAATTTCTACTGGGAACGCATCCGCGATGCCCTGGTAGTCTACTTCCGGATCCTGCCGATGATTTTCGTGATGGTTTTCTTCCTGAACACTTCCCGGGAGCGGGACATCATTGTGGCCATGCGCAGCATCAAAGTTCCTTTCGTGGTTACCTACGTCTTTGCCATGGCCCTGCGGTCGGCCGGGATGGTGCTGGAGGATTTTGGCATTGTCCGTCAGGCGGAGAAAGCCCGCGGGTATGACCCGGCCGGGAAATCACTTCCCTATAAAATCAGGCAGTATATTATGTACATGATCCCGCTGTTTGCCCTCTCCCTGCGCCGCTCGGAGGATTTCACCAATGCCCTGGTGGCCCGGGGATATTCCTTCACCGGCAAAACGGCCAATGTCAAGCGGGCTGATTACATTCTGACCCACTACAGCTACAAATATTTTGACTATATCTATATCGGGATCATCGTGGCGGCATTTGCCGCACTGCTGATTTTCCGCTACGGATTTGGCTATTTCAAGATGGATGATTCCTGGCTGCTGGCTGCTTTGCGGTCCTGGCTGCTGTGATCAAGTAGGGAGTTTGCTGTGAGCACTGTGATCGAGATCAAAGATTATTCCTGGAAATATATCAACACCCGGCGTAATGCCCTGGAAGGGATCAACCTCTCTGTGGAAGAAGGCAGCTTTGTCGGCGTGATCGGACCCAACGGCGCCGGAAAAACCACCCTGGCTTATTCTATTAACGGCCTGATCCCCGGTCAGTACAACGGGATCAAAAAGGGAGCGGTGAACGTCTTTGGCAAAGAAGTGGAAGCCTACGGCGGAGGTGAGCTGCAGCAGCTGGTCGGGGTGGTCTTCTCTGATCCGGAAGCCCAATTCACCGCCATGACTGTGGAAGATGAGCTGGTCTTCGGGATGGAAAACATCGGCCTCAACTTGAATGAAATCCAGGAGAGATTGGACTGGGTGGTTGCGCTCACCGATCTGGAGGAGCTGCTGGAAAAACCTCCCTATGAGATCTCCGGAGGACAGAAGCAGCGGGTGGCCCTGGCGGCAGTCCTGGCCATGATGCCCAAAATCCTTATTCTGGATGAGCCTACTTCGATGCTCGATCCGGTCAGCCGGCAGCGGATCTTCGGCGTTCTGGCCCGGTTGAAAGAAGAAGAGAACAACACCATCATCGCCATCGAGCACAGCCTGGAAAACCTGGTACCGCTGGCGGACAGGATGGTGCTGATGTCGGAAGGCTCCTTGGCCCTGGAGGAGGAAACCGGCGCCTTCTTCGAGCGCAGCGGACTGCTGCTGGAGCGGGGAGTGTATCCGCCCGGGGTGATCCAGTTTTTCCATCAGCTCAAACAGCGCGGCCATTACGACGGCGCATATCCCCTGGACGTCGCTTCCGGGGTGACACAGCTGCGCAGCGTGATGCAGCCGGGCAGAGAGGATTCTCATGGTTGAAAACAAACTGTATATTGAAGTCAAGGATGTGGACTTTGTTTATCCGGACGGGACGCAGGCGCTCTCTGAGATCAACCTGGAGATACGCACCGGGGAGATGATCGCGCTTATCGGGCAGAACGGCTCTGGAAAGACCACGCTCTCCAAATGCCTCAACGGCCTTTACAAACCCACCCGAGGGGAGATTATCGTCGACGGCTTGAATTCCAAGAAGGGCTCCATCACTCAGATGGTCAAGCGGGTGGGCTATGTTTTTCAAAACCCGGACCACCAGCTGTTTAATAACAACTGCTGGGATGAGATCGCCTACGGCCCCCGCAACATTCAGCTGCCCCCGGAGGAAGTCAAGGAGCGGGTAGAAGAGGCCATCTCTGTGGTTGGCCTGGAAAAGCAGTACCATCAGGAGCACCCCTTTTTCCTCTCCAAAGGGCTGCGCCAGCGGGTAGCGATAGCCTCCATTCTCGCCCTGCGTCCGCAGGTGATCATCGTTGATGAGCCCACCACCGGCCAGGATGCCAAGCAGTCCCTGGAGATCATGGACTTCCTGCAGAATCTCAATGAGGAGCACGGTCATACGGTGATCATCATCACCCACGATATGCCCATCGTCGGCCAGTACGCCCGGCGGGTGATCGCCATGGGCCAGGGTCGGATCATGGCCGACGGGCCGACCGCGGAGGTCTTCACGCAGTCCGATGTGCTGGTGAAAACCTTCCTGGCACCGCCGCAGATCACCCAGCTGGCCCAGGGGGACCCTGCGCTGGGATTTGACCCCGGGATTCTCTCCGTGGAGGAGATGGTGGCCCAGTTTGAGGAGTTGATTAAAAACTAAAACCAGAAAGTGCAGGAATTATCCTCAGCGGCAGCTGGATCAATCAGCTGCCGTTGGCTGTTTATCAGCGGGAGATCACCGTCAAGAAAGCCTTCACCACCTGGGGATCAAACTTCTTCCCGGTTTGCTCTTTAATATAGGAGAGGGCCTCCTCATCTGACCAGGCTTTCCGGTAGGGTCGGTCTGAGCGCAGCGCATCCCAGACGTCCACCACACTGAAGATCCGGGCTGCCAGGGGGATCTCCTCTCCGGACAGTCCCCGGGGGTAGCCGCTGCCGTCCCAATTTTCATGATGGCAGTAGGGGATGTCCAGCGCGGGTCGGAGATGTTCAATGGGAGAGAGCAGATGGTAGGCATGGCGGGGATGCTCCTTCATCTGCTCCCATTCCTTCTCTGTCAGCTGGGAGGATTTATGGAGGATCTCATCGGGGATACCCATCTTTCCGATATCGTGCAGCAGGGCTCCCTGACGGATGCTGGCCATCCTCTGCGGTTCCAGACCCATTTCTCGGGCCAGGACCAGAGTGAGTTCTTCCACCCTGCGGCTGTGTCCTTCGGTCTCATCGTCGCGCATCTCTAATGCCCGGGCCCAGCCTTCAATAACCTCGTTATAAGCCTTGTTGAGCTCCAGATTGGTCCGCTCCAGATCCTGGAACATCTGCAGGTGATCGATGGCCAGGGCAGCCTGGTTGGCCAGCGTCTCGAAAAATTCCCGCCACTCTTCCCCCGGATTCAGGCGAGAGCGTTGAAAAACTTCCAGCACGCCAAGCAGTTTGCCTTTGGCCAGCAGGGGAACGCCGAAATAACTGAAAAACTCTTCCTCGCGGATCAGGCGATCAAATTCGAAATGATTGTTTTCCTGGGATAGGTCTTCAACAAAGATGGTTTCCCGTTCCTGAGCCGCTCTTCCGGCGTAGCCTTCCCCCATACTGATTTGGGTTGCGGCAATTGTTTCCGATTGGAATCCTGTCCCGGTGACATAATCAAGCCGGAGGGTATCAGGGTTGAGCAGCAGAATGGATCCGGCGTCGACTTTAAGACTGCTGACCAACCGTTTGATGATCACGTTCAAGGTTGTTTTCAGGTCCAGGCTGCTGGAGATGGTGCGGTCGATCTCCCGCAGCGATCGCAAACGGTGCAGCCGCAGCTGAGCGTTGCTGAACAGCCGAGCGTTGTGCAGGGCGACAGCAGCTTGGGTGGCCAGCATCTCCAGCAGCCGCCGGTCCTCATTGCTGAAGGGATGCTTCGGGGGGTGGAGGATTTCCAGTACACCGCGAAATTCTCCAGCCCAGATCACGGGAACGCCGATCAGCGAGCGCTGGCCGAATGCCTTGGCAAGCACCGGCACGCAGTTTTCCCAGTGGGCATAGTCCTCCACCAGGATGGTTTCTCCCTTTTCCCAGACCCTGCCGATTAATCCTTCTCCCTGCTCCAAATGGACATCTTGGGGAAGATCCTGATAGCCAATTCTGACAGCTGCTGTTAGAACCCTCTGACATTCATCTGGTAGATAAAAACTGCCCCCTTCGCCGTTGACCAGCTTGACAGCGTGCTGGACGATGTTTTCTAGCAGTTCATCCAGGTTCAGTTCGCTGGCAAGGTTGAGGCCGATTTCCTGCAGCGCTTCCAGCTGGAGTGTGCGCTGCTTGAGCTCGGCAGCGTATGCCACCTGATCGGTGATATTCCGAATGGTCCCCTGATAGCCTATGGTCTGCCCGTCCTGCTGATATATTTTGGCAGAGATCAGACCATCGATCAGCTCGCCGCCTTTCCGGCGCAGCTTTACCAGGAAATCCCTCGTTTCTCCCTTGGCTTCAATTTCAGAGACAAACAGCTCCCGCTCATTGGGATGAGCGTAAAGCTCGCGTATCGGCACCTGGGAAAGCTCTTCCTTGCTCCGGTAACCAAACATATCCGCTGCTGCCTGATTCATCTCCAGCCAGCGGCCGTCGCAGGAGCTGATGAAAACGCAGTCGTGGGAGGTTTCAAAGAAATGCCGGTATTTCTCTTCGCTGCGTTTTAGGTCCCGCTCTGCCTGCTTGCGCTGGCTGATATCCTTCAGCCCGCCTTCATAGGCCTCCAGGCGGCCCTGCTGGTCATGCACCGCCCGCGTGTTGTCCAGCACCCAGATCTTGGAGCCGTCATGGCGGTAGAGCTGGGTCTCGAAGCCGGTGACCACTTGCTGGGAGTCAATCCTCTCCCGCCAGCGGACCTCGTCTTCTGGATTCACGTAAAGGTTGGAGACATTGACATCAAGCAGAGCGCTTTTACTTGGGTAGCCGAGGATCTTTACCAGCGGCCAGTTGACGTCGGTCCATTTTCCCTCCGGGGTGGAGCGGTAAAGTCCGATGGGGACATTCTCAAACAGGCTGTGGTAGCGCTCTTCGCTTTTTTCTAAATCCCGCTGAGCCTGCTTGCGGCGGGTGACATCCCGGGCGATTCCCAGCACGAGGGGGTTCCCTTCCAGGAGTACAGGTCGGGTGCTGATTTCCACGTCGATGCGGTTGTTGTCCTTGCGGATCAGGCGGTATTCCTCCGGACCGGTGGCCTGGCCCAATTCACTGTGGGCCATCCCTTTGATAATTTTTTCCACCTCATCCTCCGGAAAGATTTTCAACTTCAGGAAGTTCTTTCCAATTAATTCACCCCGGTCATAGCCGAGAAGCTGTTCAGCAGCCTGATTGCCGTCCAGGATTTTCCCCTCCAGGTCGTGCAGGAAGTAGGCATCGGGAGCGTGTTCAAAGATGATCTGGAAACGCTCCTGAAGCGATTTGTGCAGGCTGTTGTCCCAGACTTCGGTCAGGAAGGATTCTCCGGCAGATTTATTATTCAACTGCAGGAAGACCCGGCTGAGGTCCTCCTGCTGAGGGGGTTTTATGACCTTGATGCAGGTCAGGTGATTTGAATTGCTGTCCGGGCGGAGATTGATTTGCTGTAAAGGGGACGGATCTCCGCTGCTTGACCAGGATAGCAGCGCGCCCAGCAGCTCACGGGAGCGGTTGAGTATCCTGGACATTTCCCGCAGCTGTTCGGGAGAGTCTTCTGTTTGAAAGTAAGCCGACGCGGCTGGGTTGCATTCCAACACCTGGATCCACTGCAGGGCCTGATCGACCACCTCAGGCAGCTCTGCCAGGAAGCGGGATTGATTCTGTACCCCGTGCTTTGCCAGCTCGTTTTTGACCATGGAAAGCCCGGAGAGATCAATCAGCAATATCGGCTGTGTGGAGGCTTGAAAGAGCTGCTGGTAGCGCTGCAGCTGCTGGCGTGTAAAGGCCAGCTCAGCCTGGTTGTCATCGGGATCTCTGGAAGGAAGCCCGCCGGGAGGCTGCTTTTCCCCGGCAGGATGATAAGAATCGTGAGAAGGATGGATTTTCATACTATTACCGTTAAATAAATGGCAGATCGAAACTCTCTGCCGGGAGTGATAGTTTTTATCAGATCAATAAGCGGAAATAATCATAGCCGGACTGGATGCAGGAGTGAATGGGGGATTCCCCCACATCGGGACGGGATATAAAATTATGGCAGTTGAGAAGGAAAGGCGGGGTCTGGGTTACTGATCAAGCTGGATCAGACCCATGCGGATGGCGTAGCGGGTCAAACCGGCGGTGCTGTGTACCCCCAGGCGTTTGAGTAGATTCTCGCGATGCGTTTCCACAGTCTTAACGCTGATGTCAAGTATTCCTGCAATGTCGCGATTGGGATGCCCTTCGGCAATCAGCTGTAAGACCTCACGCTGCCGGGGGGTGAGCTTCTCCCGCAAGGTCTCAGCGCCAGCCTGATTGGAGAGCAGTGCTGGTGCCAGGGATTGCTCCAGGCCGGAATCCAGGTAAAACGCTCCCCCGGTCACTGTCCGGATGGCTTTGACCAGCTCTTCGGGAGCAGAATTTTTTATCACAAAGCCTGAGGCGCCGGCCAGGAAGCTCTGCTCGATGTATTCCCGGTCGGTGTAGCGGGTGAGAATGATGATTTCCATCCCGGGCAGGGAATCCTTAATGCGGCGGGCGGCTTCCAGCCCGTTCAATCCCGGCATGCTCAAGTCCAGCAGGACGACCTCCGGCTGCAGTTTCGCAGCCAGCTGGAGAGCCTCGCGGCCGTCGGCTGCTTCTCCAACTACCTCTAAATGGTCTTCATCCGCCAGCAGGGAAACCAGGCCTTTGCGGACCATGGTGTGGTCTTCGGCAATCAGCACGGTTATTTCAGTCATGGTCAGCTTCCGGACTGCAGCGGCAGCCGGATGGTTACTTTTGTTCCCTGATCAGCGCAGGAATGAATCTTCAGGCTGCCGCCGAGATTGTGGATACGTTCCTGGATACCGATCAGGCCGATCCCGGGCAGTGTGCTGCCGTTATTTACCCTGTAAGCGTCAAATCCGCTTCCGTTATCTTCGATGGACAGCTCGATCGTATGATCGCTGATCAGCAGAGCCAGCTTCACCCGGGAGGCGCCGGCATGCCTGGCCACGTTGGTGAGTGATTCCTGAACGATGCGGTAGATCGCGGTGGCAAGCTCATCTCTCAACCTGGACCCGATCTCTTGAAAATGGGTCAGGATGGTGGTCCCTGTGCGTTCAGAAAATCTGCCGGTATACCAGCGCAGAGCCGGGATCAGGCCGAGGTCATCAAGCAGGGATGGCCGCAGGTTGAGGGCGATTTCATTGACGCGGTCATCGATTTCATTGACCAGGGCCCGGGCTTCCTCCAGCCGGTCCAGCAGCGCTGTGGGCACATCAGCAGGCAGGCCGCGGTCAATCCCGGCCAGATCCAAGGAGATGGCGGTCAGGGCCTGGCCGAGTTCGTCATGCAGCTCGCGGGCGATGCGGCGGCGTTCATCCTCCTGGGCCCGGACCAGCTGATCGGTCAGCTGGCGGAGTCTTTCTTCCCGTTGGACGCGGTCGGAGATGTCCCGGACCACGCTGACCACTCCGGCCCGCTGGCCCTGGGCATCGAGGAATTCGGTCACAGTGTGTTCACTGGGGAAGACCGAGCCGTCTTTACGGCGCATCTGGAAGCGTCCTTGGTATTTTCCCTCCCGATTGAGGGCGGGGAGGGAAAGTTTGTCAAAGCGACGGTAGCTTTCCTGATCGACATGCAGGAAAGCGGTGTTGCGTCCCCTGACCTCGCTTTGCGTATAGCCAAAAATTTCCTCCACAACCTGGTTGCTGGCCCGGATGGAGCGGTCGCCCGGGGAGATTACAAAGACAGCATCGCTCAGGCTGGCAAAGGTGCGCTGCAGCAGCTGGCGGGATTCCCGCAGGGCTTGCTCGGCCTTTACACGCTCGGTGATATCCCGGATGATGGCCAGAACGTGGGTTCGGTCCTGGAATTCAACCGGTGTCAGACGAACCTCGATGTGCTTCCGGATCCCATCCTTGCAGACGATCTCGGTCTGATCGCGCAGGTCGCCCTCGGCAAGCGCCCGGGACATGAATTCTTCATAGATGTGCCGGTCCTGGGGCAGCAGTACATCCCGGGGATGCATGTTGAGAAATTCCTCTCGAGGGTAGCCGAACAGCCGGGTGGCGGCAGGATTGACATCAACGATCCCACCCTCCAGGCTGAGGATGGCCAGGCTGTCGCCGGTCGATTGGAAAATTTTTCGGTATGTTCCTTCCTGCTGCGATTGCTGTTGCAAGATTTCCCCGCTTTGCTTCCTGGTTTCTAGGTAATCCTCATTATACTGGATCGGGAAAAGATGCGATATAAATAAATAAGGATCAAAGGAGATTGGGAGATTGGTTTCAAACTTGGACGGGGGAACGATGCAGGCAAAATAAGGCACCATAAGGTCAGATCTAATGGGCTTTTCCGCAGCGCGTAGTAAAATCAAATTATCTAAGCTGCTACCAGGGAGGGATTTATATGAAGGAACCACAAATGATTTCAGGGAAACTACCCCTGATTGGCCATCTGGTCAGCTACCTAACCCGCCAGGATGCGCTGCTGCGACGCGGAGCCGAGGAGGCTGGGCCGGTGTTCGGGCTCAACTTGATGGGCCAGCCGGTGGCCGTGCTCACCGGGGAGAAGGCCAAAACCGTCTTCTTCCAGGAGACCGACCGCGCCCTGAACATGAATGAGGCCTATGATTTCCTGGCCGCTATTTTCGGGGAGGTGGCCTTTCTGGCTGAGCACGAGACCTATCTCAACCACCGGCCGGTGCTGCATGCCCTCTTCGGCCGGGAGCGCATGGCCGGCTACCATCAGGTGATGGTTGATGTGGTTCAAGAATGGCTGGACGGCCTCGGTGAAGAGGGGGAGATGGAACTCACCGCTGAGACGGTGGAATTGGTCAAAGAGGTGGCCGGGCGCTGCTTCCTGGGCGAGGCGATCAACCGCCAGCTGGGCAAGGAGTTCTGGAAGGCCTATGACGACCTCAGCCGCTCCATGGACCCGGTGCTGCCGCCCCACTGGCCGCTGCCGAAATTTATCCGCCGGGACCGGGCCAAGAAATTCGTGCGCGATGTGCTGGCCCCGCTGGTGCATGAGCGTCGGGAAAACCCGGTGGATGATCCCTTCCAGCTGCTGGTGGAGGTACGTATGAAGGACGGGGAACTGCCCGCGGAGGAGACCATTGTCCAGCTGCTTATGGCGCTGCTCTTTGCTGGCCATGAAACCACCGCCGGCCAGGCGGCCTGGACAGTGATCCAGCTTGCCCAGCATCCGCAGTATCTGGCGCTGGTCCGGGAAGAAATCGACCGCGAGCTGGGCGGTGGGCAGCCCTTCGAGCAGAGCATCCTGCGCAAGCTGACCTATGTCAAGCTGGCTGTGGAGGAGACCGCCCGGATGCGGCCCTCAGCGGAAACGATCATGCGCACCGCCGAACAGGATCTGGTGATCGGGGACACAGTGGTCCCGGCAGGCTGGATGGTGCAGACCGCCACCGCGGTGGACCATTTCCGGGAGGAGGTCTTCACGAATCCCTATCAATATGACCCCCTGCGCTTCTCCAAGGAGCGTCGGGAGGACCGGGGCGAAAAGCATGCCCTGATCGGCTTTGGGGGCGGCCTGCACAAGTGCGCCGGGATGAACTTTGCCAAGAATGAAATGACCATCATCGCCGCACTGCTGTTCAAGGACTATCAGCTGGAGATCACCTCCGGAGAGCCGAAAGTCCAGCGCGGCCTGGGCTCCAGCCGGCCGGGCAAGACAACGGTCCGCTACTGGAAAAGGGGAAGAGTTTAAAAGTTGAAAGTTTAAAGTTGACGGTTTGAAGTTAAGTGTTGATAGAAGGAAGTGCGCCTGCGGCAGAGTAATCAGTATCTATTCACTGAGGGCGTTGTTGATTTATTCCGGGGATCTGGGTCCTCTGACCCGTTCTTCGTGGACAGCAGATCAAAGACAGCCATCGGAAACCAAGGGAATCCCATTATTTACTTTCCAGCGAGCCGATGGCTCGCTGCTCCATTCACTATTTCGTATTTTCTATTTACTTTTCCTCTAGGAAATCCAGCATTAACTCCGTGACCCTGCGGTGCTGTTCTGACAGTCTGAGGGTAGGTTCCACATCTCCTTTCTGCGGGCCGTAGTCGCCGAACTGGGCATGGCTGGCCCCTTCGATGGCGATAAATTGTGTGCTGTCTGGAAGCAGGGGACGCTTGGTGTTAAAGTTATCGGTGTTGGGGATCCCGTCCGTGGTGCCGTAAATCGACATGACCGACAGGTCGGTACCCGAAAGATCTGCGCTGTCCGGGGGGAAGGAATCCCACAGCGCCACGCCCTCAATTTTCTCCGGGTTGTTGGCGGCGTAAATCCCAGCTGCTGCGCCGCCCAGCGAGTGTCCGGCCAGCAGCCAGCTGTCGATTTCCGGGTAGGCCTCAATCACGTCAGCGGCGGCCCCGGAGTTAAAGATGGCCAGGTTGAGCGGCATGGGCGTGATTACCACCAGGTAGCCTTCTTCGGCAATTTGCGACAGAACTGGGGCGTAAGCTGCCGGTTCTACCAAACCGCCAGGGTAAAAAATCAGTCCGATGTCGGTATCCTCCTGTGGTGTGAAAACAAACCATCGATCCCGGGTGACGTGGACCTGATTGGTGGAATTCAGCGCTTCCCGAGCTACTTCCCGGGCGGGATAGGTGCCGGCGGCGGACCAGATCGACAGCCCCAGGACGCTGAGGATCGTAAGGCATGCCAGGCCGATCAGGGAGAACTGGAAGATTTTTCTGAACTTCATAAATGGTTGCTTCCTGATAAGCCAGGCGGTCGAATTTTAAGGGGATTCCAGACAAAAATCACAGCACTGAAAAGGCTTGTGGTTGGGGTGGGATGAAATCCAGGTGCTGCAGGCGGTCGAAACCCACTGCCGCTGTGCTTTCTCCTGGACCGCTGCCTCAATCCTGCTTTTGAAAGTGGACCAGCCAATCGGTGCCGGTCTGGATGGCGAATTTTTCCACAAAACTGCCCAGATTGGTGGCAATGGCGAGGTTGCCGATCTCGTTGGGGTAAATCAGTTCGCTGTCCCGGGGGACATCAGAAAAGGTCCGGCAGTAGGGCAGCATTTCCCCGTATCTGTGTTCACCGGCCTGTTCAATCACGGTATGGACCGGATCGCCGAAATCGATGCCCATCTGCTCAAACATTTCCAGGGGAATGTTGGTCCAGACCATGCCAAAATGGGGATCGACGATCTCCAGCATGCCGGTGAGCTGATCTGCCTCCAGGACAGGGTCGATGGTCTCGTGCATAAGGATGTCTTCGACGGCAAGTGCTGGGCCAACGCCCTCAAAGTCAATCACCCCGGAAGCCAGCCGGGCGCCTGTGTAGGCATAGACGTCCCGGCCGTGAAAAATATGAGACTTCTCACTGCCCTTCAGGCGGTTCACGGATTCATCGATTTCCCGCACCGCCTCGATCCCGACGTGTTTTTTCAGGTGCGTCAGGGTGCCGTTGTCTGGGGTGACGATGTAGTGCCCGGCACTGGTCCTGGCGGTGACGCTTCTGCGCTTGGATCCCACACCGGGATCAATCACCGAGACAAAGACGGTCTCTTCCGGCCAGGCGTGGCAGGTCTGGTACAGGGAGTAAGAGGCATCCCAGGTGTTGAAGCGGGGGATCTGATGGCTGAGGTCAAAGATCCGCAGAGTCGGATCCACCTGGATGGCGACCCCATGCATCTGGGACACGGTTCCCTCCAGCAGTCCGAAATCGCTTTGAAATACCAGGATTTTGTTTTTCATGGGTTTTTCCCTTTTGATGAGGTTCAGATGAACGGATTCCAGAATCGGCTCTGGTTGACGAACAGGGTGATCACCAGGGAGCCAGTAAACACGGCCAGCGTGAAGAGGATGGCCAGTTTATCGTTCCGCGACAGCCTGCGGGTGTTGTACCAGGTGCGCTTTTTTTGTTTTGCAAAACCGCGCAGGTCCATGGCGTCCGAGATGTTGTCAATGCGGTCCAGGGAGGACATGATCAGGGGGACAATCATCCGGACATATTCTTTGACCCGCTTGCTGAACTTTTGTTTTTTGGAGAGCTCCAGCCCCCGGGCCTGCTGCGCTTTGGAAATGATCATATATTCGGAAGAGATATCCGGGAGATAGCGCAGGGTCAGGCTGAAGGCAAAGGCGACTTTATAGTGGATTCCCAGCCGGTTCATGCTGGAGGCGAACTCGCTGGGATGGGTGGTCAGAAAGAACAGCAAGCCGAAGGGGACCGTGGCGGCGTATTTGCCGATTTTAGTGATCTGATAGAGGAGCTGCTCCTGGGTCAGGGTGTAGCGCTCTGAAAAGGTGTAGAGGACGTGCTTGGTGCCGTATAACCGGACTCCGTACTGGGGATCAAACAGAAAGGTGAGCACAAAATTAATGGCCATGAAGACCGAAATATAGATGATTACCACCCGCAGATCCCGCAGCCGAATCTTCGACGCCCGAAAGACAAACACGGCAATGATTAAAACAACGGCGATCACCCGGGGGTCGTAGGTCAGCATCACCGTAAAGGTCATGGCTAAAAACCCCACCAGTTTGCTGACCCCGGAGAGATTATGGACGAAGGAATCCGCCTCCCGATAATTAAACAGCCTTTTCATGCCGCCTGCCTCTCCCGCTGTTCGTGGCTGACAAAAGCATCGACCAGGTTTTTGGGATTCTCGATGCCCACAATTTGAGCGGCGTGAAAGAGGGAGGTCTCTTTCAGAGAGCCTTGCTCGACAATCTCCACATTGGTGAGCACATCACTGGAATCCGTGTCCGCGATCAGCTCCCCTTCGCTCAAGACGATGGATCTGCTGGTGTATTCCATCATCAAATGCATATCGTGGGTGATGAGGATGATGGTAATCCCCAGGTCCCGATTCAGACCCCGGAGGAAGGTCATGATCTCTGTGTAGTGGCGGTAATCCTGGCCGGCAGTGGGTTCGTCGAGGATGATAATCTCGGGCTCAAGGACGAGTATAGCGGCAATGGTGACCCGCTTCTTCTGGCCGTAGCTGAGGGCGTTGATGGGCCATTTGGCAAAGCGCTCGATGCCGCAGATCTGCATGGTCTTTGCCACCCGGCGCTGGATCTCGTCTTCCGGGACATCCCGCAGCCGCAGGCCAAGGGCGATTTCTTGGAAGACAATATGCTCGGTGAACATGTGGTTGGGGTTCTGCATCACATAGCCGACAACCGCCGCCCGCTCGGCAATCGATTTCTCGGCGGCATTTTCACCGGAGAGGAAAATTTCCCCCTGATAGCCGCTTTCAAACCCGCAGATCAGCATGGCCAGGGTGGACTTTCCGGCGCCGTTTCGTCCCACAATGGCGAGCATTTCCCCTTTCTTAATCGTGAAATTGATTTCCTTGAGCACGTTGCTGCTGGATTCCGTATAGGCAAAGGACAGGTCGGAGACTGCAAGGGCCGTCTCTTCCCTGAGCGGCTGGGCGATGGGAGAAGTGCGCCGATACCAATCCAGAATTTGCTCCCGGTGCGATCGCAGGTCAATGGTGTCGATATATCCCGGCTGCAGGGCCGGGGTGATTTCCACACCGGCATATTTAAGCAGGGTGACATAGAGCGGTTCCCGGATGCCGTAGCGGGCGAAGAGGTTTGTGCTGATGATCTCGTGGGTCCCCATGTCGGCGATGATCTCGCCCTCATGGAGCAGGATCACCCGGTCAATTTTGCGGTGCAGCACATCCTCGATGCGGTGTTCGATGACGATGACGGTTCTTTCTGAATTCGCGTGAATGTCATCGATCAGCTCCATGGCTTTCTTGCCGGTGGCTGGATCCAGGTAGGCCAGCGGTTCGTCAAAGAGCAGCATATCGACCTCATCCACCAGGATGCCGGCCAGGGCGGTGCGCTGCTTCTGCCCGCCGGAGATTTCCTGGGGAGAATTGAGGATGACCCGCTCCAACCCGACAATCTCAGCAGCTGCTTTGGCCCGGCGTCTCAGGGCTTGGGCAGGCACACAGTCATTTTCCAGGGCAAAGGCGATATCCTCGGCGACGGATAGGCCCACGAACTGGCCGTCGGTATCCTGCAGGACAGTGCCGATCGATTTCGAGAGCTGATGGATGGGCGTCACCGCGGGATCCATGCCCTGGACGGTAAGTTCCCCCTCAATCGTCCCCGGGTAGGAATGGGGAATCAGGCCGTTGATGCAGTAGCCCAGCGTGCTCTTGCCGCTGCCGCTGGGCCCGATGATCAGCACCTTCTCGCCCTCGTAAATGGTCAGGTTGATATTTTTGAGGGTGGGGTGCTTCTGGACAGCGTAGCGGAATGAAAAATTGGAGAATTGGATGACGGGTTTGGGGTTCATGGTTTCAACTGTTAAGGGCTGGGCTTCCTCTGGATTGTACCATCTGGAGAGGAGTTGTGAACCGGTACCGGGGGGAAAAGGAAAAAGGGCTGCCGGGCAGCCCTTTTTCCAGGACATGATGCAGCTTGCTTTGCGGCAGCGGACGCACCTGCCGGCTATTCCAGGCTGCCTTCCGGGGTGCGGGTTCTGGCATAAGCCAGGAGCAGCAGGGTGCCGATGATCCCTGTGGAGACGGCGTTGCCGGCAAAGGCCACCAGCCCCTGGGTGAAGACCAGGTTGACCGGCTCAGAGTAGATCAGAATGTCCAGCAGGGGAGCGACCACCACCCAGGCGACCAGGTGGGCTGCGGCCTGAACGGCGTTAAAGGTGAGGATTTCTTTCCCCCCGAAGACACCGGATTCGGAATCGATCCAATACTTGGTGAGCCCGAACCCAAACCCGGCCACACCGCTGGCGATCACCCAGCTCCACCAGGCGGAGCCCCACAGGAAGGTATCGCTGAGGGCATGGCCGATGAAGG
This sequence comes from uncultured Anaerolineales bacterium, assembly GCA_964603385.1. Lineage (GTDB taxonomy): Bacteria > Chloroflexota > Anaerolineae > Anaerolineales > UBA11858 > B10-G9. The sequence continues at coordinate 57,679 of CAZRUS010000016.1, forward strand.
CGATCAGGGCGCCGGCGATGGGGCCAAACAGCACGGCAAAGAACGCGCCCAGGCCGTAGCTGGTGTGGAAATCGGTGTTGGCCACCGGGGTGGGGAACTTGACGTACATGAATAAGACAGTGAAGAGGGCTGCGCCGATGGCTGTGGCCACCAAAGTGCGGGTATTGAACTTGAACATGAACTCCTCCTTGAATAATGGGAAATAATCACTTCGATTTTACCCTAAAATCGGGCGGCTTTCAAAGCGCCCGGGGCCGGGATGGGAAACAATCCCTGCCCCCAGACTGGAGACCGGCGACTAAAGACGGGAGGTACTAACAGCGCTGCGCCGCAGGCCCGTAAGCCGTTAGCCGTAAATCGTCAGACGATTATGTATTTTTCAGAACTTGACTGTACGCTCATATTCTATCTACTCACTCCTCACTACTTACAAATTACGGATCCGTCCTCAGTCCACAGTCTTCGCTCTGCTATTTATCGAATTTATGTTGAAAACTCTTCCTTGCTTCATTCAGGGCAGGGGGGCCGGTGAGCTGATAAAGAAGCTCTCCCATGATATCTGATGATGGATGCAAATCATTTTCAACCCACTCTTTTAGAAATCCAACAAAAGTATAGGCTAAAAAATTTATTATGTAACCAGAATAAACTGGAGTGTCGGTGGTTATTGCTAATTTTTTTGACACATGTTTCCAATAAACTTTCATTCTCTCCACCAGAAGGCAGTCAAAGTCGACCGAGTGCAGCAAAGGGATGATATCCTTGTGTTTTTCCCAGACACGAAAAAAATTTCTATTAATTTCCAGGTCGTTTTCAGGATTTGGGGTCACTGAGTCTCTTCTATAAAGGTTTTCAAAAAAGTCATCCAGAATATTGTTGATAATATCGTTCAGCAAATCATCTTTTGTTTCAAAGTGAGCATAAAAAGTTGAGCGGGTCAGATTTGCCTCTTCAGCGATCTGGGTGATTTTTATTTTCGAGTAAAGATTATTTTCCAGCAGAGTGATCAGGGCACTTTGCAGCGCCTCAACAGAACGGACAGCTTGCCTGTTTTTGTGCTTATGTCTATCAGACATTTATCCTCCTTTGTGAAAATGTATACAAAATTGGAATTTTGTGGATTGACAAATTTCCTTTTGTGAAGTTGTATACTAATACAACTGTTTAAAGGTTTGCAAGTGTAGGATTATGATAGCACATTGGGAATATTAGTAGAGGTATCCAAGGAAGTCCGGTGAGAATCCGGCGCTGTGCCGCAACTGTATATCATTCCTTCTGGAATGGATCAGCCAGGAACTTGGGAAATTGTCCTAACCTCGAGCAAGGTGACAACGACAAGACGATAATTGTCGTTGTTTTTCATTAAATCCTAGACAAGGATATAAGGAGATGATGATGAGTGAAGAGAACAAGCAAGTCTCACGCCGCGATTTTCTCAAAGTCGCCGGGCTTGCTGCCGCTGCCGTCCAGGCGGGGGGGATGGTGGCAGGTGGGATCGCTGCCGGAAAGAATTCCGAAAGCTATACCGGCTGGGAATCCAGTAATCCCGCCACGCAGTCATTCAACCGCAAACCATTTGAGGTTGCATATCCCAACTTCAAACCGGTAGCCGAAGTCCGCCGCCCCAGCCACCTGACAGACTATGTCTTTGGCCGGGTTGCCACGTTTGACGCGGCACTTCAGGAAAATCCGGATTGGACGCTCGATGATCCCATCGAGGATTTGGGATTTCCACCTCCGCTGGTTGCATTCTATGAAAAATTCCCGGAGCGTCTGGAATGGGACTATAAAACTTTCACCGAAACGATTCCCAATAATCAAAAAGACCGGGCTGTCTATGGCAGCTACACTGCCCTGGCGGATGTTTACTCGGCAGGCTGGACCGTTATCACTCCTCCTTCGCCAACTGAACCTCCGGAGGTTTCCGATTTCACATTGGTAGGACGCCGCGGGGCTTCTCCGATTCCTGCAGATGATCCGCTGGCGTTTAAATCTCCTGCACTGGCAGCCGAGTTTATTAAAAACATGGCCCATCTGTATGGGGCCACCGTGGTTGGGATCACCAAAGCCAATAAAGATTGGATGTATGGAGATGGTTGGCGCGGCACCGATCATGATTATGATCATTCTGAGATGCCTGACCACTGGCAGTATGCGATCTGTATCGGGGTCCCGATGGAGTGGGACGTTCTTTTAGGAAATCCGCAGCTGGGCACCAGTTATGATGCCTATGCCCGGGTCAGCATCACCGCTGCCCGGTTGGAAGGCGCCTTGAAATATATGGGCTATCCTTCACGGGCAAACACTCCATTGAGTGGTTACGATCTGATCTGCCCCCCGTACATGGTGGATGCCGGTGTTGGCGAGCACTGCCGAGCCGGTTATGTGATCACACCCGAAGCCGGGAGCAACTTCCGCACCGCGGTGGTGCTCACGAATCTGGAAATGGAAATTGACAAACCGATTGAATTTGGTGTGAAGGAATTCTGCGAGAAATGCAAGATCTGTGCAGAACAGTGCCCCTCCGGCGCAATCTCAATGGCTGACAGCTACGAAGGTCTTGAGATCCGCGGTTACGAGCATTGGTATATCAACAACGGTGCCTGCTACAACTTCTGGCGCGAGAGTATGGGGCCAATGGGCTGCCGACTTTGCGTTGCTAACTGCCCGTACAGCCGCAAGGATAACTGGCTGCACGATGTAGCTAAACAAGTTGACCCGCGGGATCCCACCGGTGCCTTCAGCAGTGCTTTACTCTGGATGCAGAATACATTTTTCGAACATCCGGAAGCGCTGGATTACCGGCGGCCGGAAGCAGGCGGCGGATTTGCCAGCTACCGACCGGAGCCGTTCTACCTGCATGCTGAGGATTACCTGGATATGGATATCACACCATTCCCCTATGCTGAAGAGAGAGGTGACTGATGTTTTTCACAAGTGGTTTTTTCTGGTTGCTGATGGGAATGATTGCTGTTCTCGTTGGGTTTGGATTCAAAGCATTTGCTGAAGACCAGGGCTGGGAGCTCAACTGGTGGAAGTGGCTGTTAACCATCCTGTGGTACGGCATTTTCTCCCTGAGTTTTTTATCCTGGGGCACCTTGATAGGAGAAAACGAGCCCAGTGCTGGCTGGAAACTGGGTGTTTTCCTGCTGTTCGTATCCGTGCTGCTGGGTGTTGGCCTCTGGCGTTTGCTGGCAGCCAAGCCAAAAACGGAAGCCTAAGCCCGTTAAAAATTTGATCGGTAGAGACACAGCACTGCTGTGTCTCTACCCGTTTTAATCGTATGATTGTCGGTGGTAGAAATCTTATCATGTCCCAAAAGGGCCGGAGATCATCTTGCAAAACAATCAGCTAATTATCAAGGGAACAATACTCATCCCGGCGTCAATTGATCAGGTCTGGCAGTTTTTAATGACAGAAGAGGACATGAAAAGCTGGTTCAACGCGGATGAATTTGTGATCGATATCATGGAAGGCGGCAAAATTGAAATCCCTCTGATAATCGAGGGCGAAAAGGTTTGGATAGAAGGTGAGATTGGCTTAATCCTGCCAGAAGAAAAATTTGCATTCACCTGGCTAGAGCGGAATATTTTCGGCGATATCTGGTTTAACAATACAACGGTGATGATCGAATTGGAAAAGACCGGCAGTCAAACTACTCTCACTTTGAAACACGATGGATTTAAGTATCTTCCAGAAGAGGTCAGGATGCCTGTGTATAATAAGTACTCTGGCTTCTGGTCCGATGGAATGCTGCAGCGTTTACATTCCTTGATTATGAAGCAATATTAACGGTGATAATGAGGAGTTGAATCTCCGATGACCGAAAATGGTAGCAATCAATCAGAGTTTGGGTTTGGGATGGCAAAAAAAGCCCTGGAAGAGGCCCGCGCCAGTGGAGATCAGGCCAGGATCAGTGTGGCTCTCTGCAATCTGGGTTTTGCGATGTTCCAGGCAAATCAGTACAGCGAAGGGAAAAAACACTTCAGGGAAGCGGATAACATTTGCAGGGAGGTGGATGATTATCAGTTGACGTTAAGATGCCTCAGCACTCAAGCCTTTGCGTATCACAATACAGGACAGCTTCCGACAGCTTTTGAAATTGCGCAGAAAATTCAGGAAATGGCCGAAGAGCAAAATGATCCAGGGTGGTTGATTGATGCCCTTGCCACCCAGGGGCAGGTATTAATTGATTCTAGAGAGGAAATTCAATCCCTTGAGAAGTTCAGCGCTGCTCTGGAGCTGGCAGAAGAGATCAAAGATCAACCCCGGCAGATGAAAGTGCTGGGGGCATTGGGACATTACAGTCTGACGATTGCCTCCCCAGATCAGGCTGAGTCTTATTTTACGAAGGCTTACGATTTGGCGCGGGAGATGGGAGACAAACAGTCCGAGATTGGATATTACGGGAACATTGGCATTGTTCTGGAATGGAAAACGAAATGGTCAGAAGCTGCCCAAATTTTTAATGAAGTGATGGCCTACTTGAAGGAAACTGACAACACTCAGGCCCAGCTGCAGCCTCTCTATCACCTGGTTAATATTGCAGAGAAGCAGGAAGACGACCAGCAGGTAATTGAATATGCCCTGGAAGGAATTAAAACGGCAAAAGAGGTAGAGGAATACTCATTGAGGCTCATTTTTTACAAAAAATTAGCCGCGGCATATTTCCGACGGGGATTGAAATCCAAGGCTGAAGAGTATTTGGCTGAGGCTGTTGAAGCTGCCCGCAAAGCAGCAGACCTGGAGAAAGAGGTTTCTTTCCGGTTGAGTCTGGGTGAATCGTACCTGCTGGATGAGAAGTATGGAGATGCAATGGAAGTTTATCAAGGAGCACAAAAAGCTGCCCGCGGACTTAATCAACACGATAAAGAAGCCTATGCAATTGGCCGGATCGGTGTTTGCCTGGCGGAGTTAGGCCGGAGTGACGAAGCCATCCACCATCATCAGATCGCCAGCAAGGTTGCCAGTGAAATCAACCTGGATACTTTAGAAGCTGAACAGCTGGTGATGTTAGCAATAATATATCGGGATCTGCAGGAGCAGGAAAAAGCTCTTGAGTATGCAAATCAAGCGCTGGTTTTATACCGGGAATTAGAGATGAAGGCGGAAATCGTGAAACTCCAGGCCCTGATTTCCGAATTGACTGAGGTAGTACAGCCTGAAAAAAATGGTAAAAATTGAAAGGAACCCTTTATTGATATGGCAGGAAATTCGAACGTAGAGGTACCACTTTATCAAAAGAAGCAGCGCAATGAGAGAATATGGGGATTGGCTGCAGTTCTATCTCTGGTTGTGGCGTATGTGATTGGTGCAGTGCGTACAAAAGCAGATCTGCTCCCCGCAGTTCAGAAGGCTGTCCCTGAGGCTCATCATATCCAAGAAGTCAGGGAGGATCTATTTCAAGCCTGGGGGGATGCAGAAGAGAATGATTTGATAGGCTATGTCGCCATTGGCGAGGCCAGCGGCTACGGCGGACCACTTGAAATGGCAGTGGCAGTTTCTCCCGAGGGTGAGGTTATCGGAGCGGTGGTTGCCTCCCACAAAGAAACACCATCCTGGATGACCAGGATAGTTGAAAATGATTTTATCAGCTCGTTAATTGGAAAAAGCTATTCTGAGCGCTTCTCGATAGGAGAGGACGTGGATGGGATTACCGGGGCGACCTATACCTCCCGGGCAATCTTTGAGGCTGTGCTTGAAGCCAGCACGGTTGCTGCGGATTATGCCGGGCTGCCGGTTGAAAAACAGGATCCACCTGAAATTGTTTTTGGTATCCCTGAGGTTGCTCTCCTGGCTTTGTTTGGGATCGGGTATCTGGGTAAATCACCAAAATTTAAATATAAAAAACAGGCCCGCTGGGCAAGCCTGATTACCGGCCTGGTTGTGCTGGGATTTATGTACAATCGTCCCCTGACTCTGGTCTATATTAACAAATTCCTGATGGGTTACTGGCCTCAGTGGCAGACCAATTTATACTGGTACATTTTGATTGGGGGGATTTTCTTTGTCTTCACAGTAGATAATAAAAACCCGTATTGCGAATGGTTTTGCCCTTTTGGCGCAGCGCAGGAGTGCCTGGGTGTGGTTGGGGGCGCAAAAGTTCGTTCTCCTGGAAAATACCGTCCGTTTCTGAAATGGGCTCAGCGCGGACTGGCCTGGGGAGCGATTCTGATTGCGCTGCTGTCAAACAACCCCGGAGTGACCAGTTTTGAGATTTTTGGAACGCTGTTTGAACTGATTGGTTCCAATGTTCAATTTATGCTGCTGGGGTTGGTGATGCTGACCGCACTGTTTATCCGCCGCCCGTGGTGTACCTATCTCTGCCCCCTGCACCCGGTGGAAGAATTTATCCGCCTGATCAGAAAATGGATTCTTGGACTATGGCCGAAAAGAAAACAAAACGCAAAGTGAACTGGGTCCAGCATGTCATCCTGGTTTTTGTCTTGATCAGTATTTCGCTGGTGGTTATCGATGTGGCCGGGAACCTGTCTGAATCCGGTATTTCCTTGTTTAACCAGGGCGGGGATGCAGTAGAAACCAGCGATCCAACGCTGGAAATACCGACACCATCGGGACCAACACCTACTGCAGTGCCGGTTGGACCGGCCTGAAATTCAGGAAAAAAAATGAGTGATCCAAAAAGAATTTCAAGAAGGGATTTTATCAGAATCACTGCTGTGATCGGTGGTGCGATCATGGGAGGGAAGCTGCTGAAAGATGTGTTAAATGAGGAATTTGTAACTGTCAGGGAAACCCGTTTGCTGATGGGAACGGCCATAAACTTGGCTGTAACAGCCCATCGCAGATCCAGCGCCGAAGCAGCGGTCGCTGCTGTCTTTGGGGAGCTGGAACGCCAGGTGGCGATCTTTACTCACCGGGAACCGGACAGCCCGCTCGCAGTCCTGAATCGCACCGGAATGCTGGCTGACCCGCCCCGGGAGCTGCTGGATGTACTCTACAAGGCGCGGGAGATCAGTAAGCTGACAGATGGGGCCTTCGATGTCACAGTCAAACCCCTGGAGGACCTCTATCAAAATTCCCAGCCTGGACTGCCTGGCGCGGATCAAATAAAATCCGCCCTCAAGCTGGTGGATTACCGCCAATTGGCAGTTTCAGGCAAAGAGATCGCTCTCGATCAACCCGGGATGGCCGTAACCCTGGATGGGATTGCCAAAGGGTTCATCGTCGATGCCGGCAGCGATATGTTGAAGAGAATGGGCTTTGAGAATGTGTTTGTGGAAGCCGGTGGAGACTTAATGGCAAGGGGAAAAAAGGACGGGGATGGACCCTGGAAGATCGGCATCCAATCCCCGCGGGGTTCGCTGTCGGATCTGCTGGCCCGGGTCCCGGTCACTGACCTGGCAGCTGCTACCTCCGGAGATTACTTCCAGTTCTTCTCGGAGGATCTGATGTATCACCATATTATTGATCCCCGGAGCGGATTCTCATCTCCTGAACTGGCATCCGCCACGATCCTGAGTGGGAATGCTATGCTGTCAGATTCATTAGCTACGGCAGTGATGGTGCTGGGAGTGGATCACGGATTGATGTTGCTGGAGGGCCTTGAAAATGTTGAGGGGTATCTAATCAGCAAGGCAATGGATGTGTACCAAACTGAAGGATTCGTATAGCCAATATTTCAATTGAATTAAAACGGTTTAAACCAAAATCCCTTGTATCTTGGGGAGTCCAGCGCACCCTGATATCACGGAGTATTAAAAAAACTCCCCAATTGCTTGAGGAGTTTTGGAAGGCGCACCCGGAGGGATTCGAACCCCCAACCTGCTGATTCGAAGTCAGACGCTCTATCCATTGAGCTACGGG
>CAZRUS010000017.1:0-64357 GCA_964603385.1 uncultured Anaerolineales bacterium
GGATACACCTGACCTACTTTTTTATCAGAATTTACAGAAAGAACTTTACACTAATCCCTTACCAGAGCGTTATTCAATCCTCCCACATCCTGGGTGGTGAAAAATTCATCGTGGGTGGGGTCAACAAAGGGATCCCCAGGCGTGGATTTTCGGAAACGCCATTCCGGGTAAGTTTGATTATCAGGCATTGAAGTTTTGACCTTTCATACTCATAGATTGAAAATTTTATATATTTTAGGGGCAAAATAATTTTAATCCTGTCATGCTCACGAATTCTTATTATATTAGAAAAAATTCTTTTACAATTTACAAATCAGTAATTTGTGAAATAGATATAAATGATAACAAAAAGTATGTATTTGATATTCTTCTAAGCCGGGAAAAAAGATCAAAATTATCTTTGCATTTTCGCAAGTTCACCCCAAAATCTTTGACAGGTTTATTTTTATCAACCATACTTTTTTGTTGTTTCAATTACATATCGTTCTTGTCAGGAAATAATCTGACATAAAAAGAGATCTATACGAACCCATCTGCAAGGCTCCCAAAGAGATTTTTTTATGCGAATGATTCCCCCCGTTTTATCTGAAATAATAAAAAGTGCAGCTGAAAAGCGTCTTTTCAATGAGTTGAAAGAAATTGAACTCATGGGAAATCCTGTTTACCTGCATTCCCTCAATCTATCCAGGCACAAGTACAAAGCGATCAGTGAAATAGATTTTGTAATGATTTTTTCTGGGGGAGTATATGTTTTAGAGGTGAAAGGTGGGGGGATTTTTTTCAAGGACCCCGCGAATATCTATCAATAAGATGGATTGGAAAGCGCTGCCGGACGGTTTCCTCCCCGGGGATGCGCAGAATGGTGACCAGCCCCAGCAGCTCCTGCTGGTTGTTCAAATCAAACAGCTCCTGATATTTTTCCATGCAGATCAGGATCAACACCCCCTCCAGTGTGTCCTCCAGGGGAAAAGTCACCAGGCAGCTTCCCAGGCTGGTCAGAGGGATCTCCCGCTGATCTTCGGCTGTTCTGCTCACATCCGGATACAGGAATTCCTCCCGCAGTTCGATGAGCAGCGGATCCTCGGCCGTTCCGCTGCCGGGCCAGGAGCTGCGCAGGCTCTGGCATCAGCGGAGGTAGGCGCCTGCGGCGCTGATTGGGAAGCAGTCCTTCCGTGGTGATGCCCAAGGCATCACCAATTGCCAGGCCGAGCATCATCCCCTCGACACGGCCAAAGTCAAAATCAGGGGATTTTGGCTTCACCTCCCGGTTAAATATGTCCCCCTTTTCCAGATTGATGATCCGGCGTTGAAAGAGTCCATTGAGGATCATCCTGTTGGTTGGTTTTTGCGCCGGTGGGTTAGCGAGGGTTGGGTCAGTTCAGTTATCCATGGGGATCCTTGTTGGTGCAGCTGTGAAAAACCCGTTCATCCCGAAGGCTTTTTGGCCTTGCTGGAAAGATAGATTTCTTCTCTAGGGGAATTATACTGGGAAGTGCTGGAAGGGGGTGCCGACCTCCGGGGTTTTTCCCGTACAGGGATTCAATTTGATGTTTGCTGTAGAAGCCATTCGTACACGGGAACGACTTCAATCATTCCATCCTCCTGCTGAATGGTTTCTTTGTCACGCAGGGTGATCAGCGTTCGGCGGAGCGGTTGGTCGATTTCAAGTGCCATTTCCTGCAGCGAACGCAGTTCCCGTTTTCTGGTCTCCGGGCTGCTGAATTCCAGGCAGACCTGCAGGGCGTGATTTTTCTCCGGGAGATAGAAATCAACTTCATGACCGGCCCTGGTCTGATAATAAAAGATCCGATCTGTTTCCCGACGGAGCTGCAGAAATACTAAATTCTCCAGCAGCTTTCCCTGATTTTTCGAAAAGGAGAACCCGACCTGGTGCACCAGGCCGGGATCGATGCCGTAGATCTTTTTGGATGCAATCTGCTGGGTTTTGACAGAGTAAGCAAATTTGTGGATTACAAAAAACAACCAGCTGTTTTCCAGATACCCGATATATTTTTTGACCGTGTTCAGGCTGCCCAGCTTGAGCTGGTTTTTAAGGCGGTTGAAAGAGAGATCTGTGGTGATATTACTTAAGAGGTAGAAAGCCAGTTCCTTCAGGGTGCGCATGTTCTCGATTTGATAGCGGGAGCCGATGTCCCGGTGCAGGATGTCATCATAGAGTGTTTTATGGATATCGAGCGCAGGGTATTTTACAGCATCCGGGATCCCTCCCTCTGTCAAATAATCCTGGATCCAACCTGCCAGCTGGCCCTTTTCCCGGGTGGTGAAGGGTCCCTGCGGGATGGTAGATGTTCCTTTCAGCTGGAGGTATTCCTGGAAGGAAAATGGAAAAAGTTCGAACCGGAGTGACCTTCCGGTAAGTTTGGTGCCCAGCTCTTCACTGAGCAGAGCGGCGTTGGAACCTGTCAGAAGAATTTTATATCCCTGGTCATGCAGCCGTCTGACGAAGCGCTCCCAGTGGGGGACAGCTTGAATTTCGTCAAATAAGAAGACTTTTTTCTCCCCGAAGAGACTGATCAGGCTTTCATGAAGGAGGTCAAAATCCTCCGCAGTGAACTGCAGCAGTCTCTCATCCTCAAAATTGACAAAGTAACAGCGGTCTGCAAGGTAGGTGCGGGCGATCTGGGCCATCAGGGTGGATTTACCGGCCCTGCGAAGTCCGGTGATAATCAGGATTTGGGGGGAATCCAGGGCCTGCTGCACTTTCTTCAGCATCTCCCGCCGCACTCCCAGTTCCTGTCCGTTAAATGCTTCCCACTGCTCTTTCAGGACAGCGGACAGAAGATCGGGTGAGAGGTTGAAGGCCGTGTTTGGAGACATGGTAATTGGATTCTATACAAAAAAGTTTTCATTGTCAATGAATAAAATATATAAAGATATTTCATTAAAATTGAAAACATCTACCAATATCAAATCCTGATCTGGATCGAAAAGCAGTTTAGCAAGACAGTAAGATGTGAGCTTTAAATTGGAAAACGCTGCAAATCTCTTTGACAGCAACCTGCAGGAATTGCAATTTACATTTTCGAGTGACTGGCATGAAAACGGACCATCGGCGGCCGGAGTGACCTCCGGGGTCTTCGCCGCTGCCGGCCCGGTGATCAGCAACCAGTGAGTAGTAAGTTAGTAATTAGTTTAATTCAGCAGTGATCTGTGATCACAGTTAGTCTGATAGTATTCTAGTGTTCGAAGATCACAGCTAAAATCCATCGTAAACAGTAATTTAATACAGGCAGCGCGCCGCAGGCACGCTGCTCTACTTACTATTTACCATTTACTCGTTTTACCGGGTCACACCAGCGGAGACGCTGACCGGAGCGGGGGTGAGTTTTGTCATAAATCCCCTGATTTAAGCCCCGGGGTCTTGACAGCCCCGGATCCTATTGTATAATCCAGGTAACTTAATTCAGTGAATAAACTAACTATGGCTGACAAACCCCTGCTCGGCAACCGAAAATTAATCCGCGGGATGAACCGCTCTACCGTGCTCAACACCATCCTCTCTGAAGGACCGATCAGCCGGGCCGCGCTCGCCCAGCTGATCGGACTCAGCCCGGCTTCCATCACCAACCTGACCTCGGATTTAATCGAGGAAGGCTTGATCCGGGAAACCCGCGAAGGTGAGTCCAGCGGCGGTAGGCGGCCGATCCTGCTGGCCATTAACCCGGACGGCGGTTTTGTGGTTGGCCTCAAGCTCACTGAGGAAAAGCTGATCGGCGCCCTGACCGACCTGAGTGCGCAGGTGCGCTCCCACCGGGTGACTGACTTGGATGGAACCCACCCCAGAGAAATTGTCCGCAAGGTCAGTGAAGCTGTGGATGCTCTCATCCAGGCGGCAGACGTTTCCCGGGACAGCTTGCGAGGGGTGGGGTTGGGGATGGCCGGAGTGGTGGACGCTGAACGCGGAATTTCCCGCCAGCAGCCTTTCTTCGGCTGGCGGGATGTGCCCCTCGGATCCATGCTCCAGGAGGAGCTGCAGACCATGGTGCATATTGATAATGATGTCAAAGCTCTCACCATGGCTGAGCTGCTGTACGGGGCCGGCCAGGGTGTGAGCGAATTTTTGACCATCACCGTCGGCCGGGGCATCGGCCTGGGGATCGTGGTCAACGGTCAGCTCTACCGGGGTTCCCGGGGCGGGGGCGGGGAATTCGGGCATATTATCGTTGACCCGGACGGTCCCCCCTGCAGCTGCGGCAGGACCGGCTGTCTGGAAGCTTTTGCTGCGGAACGTTCCTTGATCAGGGAGGGGCAAAAGGCTGTGAAATCCAATCAGCTTCCTGAATTCCAATCCCTGGACCAATTAATTGAACTGGGGCAAGCCGGGGATCCGGCAGCAAAGCGGATCTTCTCAGAAGCTGGTCGGGTTTTAGGGCGGGAGGTCGCCAACCTGATCAATATCTTCAACCCGGAATTAATTCTGGTCAGCGGGGAAGGGACCCGGATCGGGGATCTGATTTTCGATCCGATGCGGAAAGCGATTGCCGAGTGCGCCATGTCCACTTTGCGGGATGATACAGAAGTCCGTGTGGATCATTGGGGGGATGATGCCTGGGCAATTGGGGCTGCCAGCCTGGTGCTCCAGGATTATTTCGCTTCTCCTATTCACCGCCGAAAGAACGCAGGAAATCATAGTAATGACGGCTGAGCTCTTTTTTTTGCCGAAGATAATTTAGTCAATAAAAGAAGTGGGAATGAAAAGGAGGTCCATGAAATTTAGAAACCCATACGCCCCAGATCCTGTTGAATTTCTGAAATGAGGAAGGAGTAAGACATGAACCGCAAAAAGAGAATTTTAGGGTTATTGAGTCTGGTTTTGATTTTGACTCTGGCTGCTGGAGCCTGTGCACCGGCTCCGGCTGAGGAACCAGCTGAAGAACCGGAACAAGAAGTAGTTGTGGAAGAATCTGAGCCGGCCGAGGAAGCTGAAGCGGAGGAACCAGCAGAAGAGGCTGAAGCGGAAGAAATCGAACCGGTTGAAATCACTTACTGGCATACCATGAGTGATCCTGAGACCGAGCAGCTGGATCAGGTGATCGCTGTCTTCGAAGAAGCTAATCCCGGGATCAAAGTTCTGCCAACCCGGTACGCCTACAGCGACTTTAAATCAGCCCTGTTGACCGGTCTGGCCGGCGGGGAAGGTCCTGATACGGCCCGGATGGATATCGTCTGGGTTCCTGAGTTTGCTGATCAGGGCGCTCTGATGAAATTGGATGGAAACCTGGAAGGTTTTAATGAGATTGCTGACCAGGTCTTCCCGGGGCCGCTGGCGACCAATTTCTGGGATGGAGGTTACTACGGACTGCCGCAGGATACCAACACCCAGGTGCTGTTGTGGCATCAAGAAGCTTTTGAAGCTGCCGGTGTGGAAGTCCCGACGACCATGGAGGAATTTGCAGCAGCGGCCTGTGAGCTGACAGTAGGGGAAGAACAGTATGGTTATGCCCTGGGCGGAACCTATTTCTGGGCCCCCGCTCCGGTCTTTTACGCCATGGGTGGAAAGATTGTTGATGAAGGCATCACAACCGCCGAAGGTTATGTCAATGGTCCGGAAAGCGTGGCTGCTTTCACCATGCTGACGGATCTCTTCCAGCAGGGCTGCATTTCTCCCAATTTGCTGGGAGGAGGCGTGGGAACGGCAGATGGACACGCCACCGGGTTGTACAGCATGATCATTGACGGCCCCTGGATGGTGGATATTTATGCTGGTAATTTCCCTGATTTTGAAGTCAATTTTGCTCTGATTCCAGCAGGGCCAGACGGAACCACCAGTTCTGTGGTGGGTGGTCAGGATGTGGTGATTTTTGAAACTTCAGAACATCCGGAAGCTGCTAAAACCTGGGTCAAGTTCTTGATGAGCGAGGAATCCCAGAAGATGATGGCTGAAGTGGGTGTGATGCCCACCCTGGCTCACCTGACGGGTGATGCCTCCATGCCGGCCCATTTTGAGATCTTCATGCAGCAGCTGGAGACCGCCCAGGCCCGTGTGCCGCATCCCAAATGGGGTGAAATGGACGGCGCTGTCAACAATGCCTTCCAGCGCATGCTGCGGGAGGAGCAAACTGTTCAGGAAGCTCTTGATCAGGCAGCGGAAGAAATTGACGCCCTGCTGGCTGAATAGGAGATCACTGACAGGTGTTTTGCTGACAGCGATAGTGTAGAATGTGTGAAAATCACATTCTACACTTCTTTTTCCCTTTTCGTGTCCATCCAGCACACTCTTCATCAGAACTGAAGCAGGAAAGTAATTATGGAAACCCAGCTCAAGACCAGAATCCATCAGAGCTTCCAGGCCCTGCTGTTTTTACTGCCCGGGCTGGTCCTGTTTCTGACTTTTATCATCGGACCGATGGTGTATTCCTTCCGGATCAGTTTTTTTGATTGGAACATCATTTTTCCGGAAAAATCCACTTGGGTGGGCTGGGCAAATTATCTGGAAGCTGTTCGGGATCCTGTCTTTCAAAAAGCGGTTCTCAATACGCTGGTCTATGCCCTGGTCACTGTCCCGGGACAGATGGTAATCGGGTTGGTGCTGGCTGTGCTGCTCAATCAGAAGATCCGGGCCAAAGGGGTCTTCCGGGTGATTTATTATCTGCCGGTGATTACCTCCTGGGTGATTGTCAGTTTGCTGTTTGAGTATATGTTCAGCGGTCAGGCGGGTTTGATTAACTACCTGCTGCGCGATGTGTTCCAGGTGATAGATCAGAATATCCTCTGGCTGGCTGATCCTGTCCTGGCATTTATCCCCATCCATCTTCTGGGGATCTGGAAGGGGGTGGGATGGACTGCGGTGATTTTCCTGGCTGGCTTACAGGCCATCCCCCGCGAGCTGTATGAGGCAGCGGAGGTTGACGGGGCCAACGGCCGGCAGCAGTTCTTCAAGCTCACCATTCCATTATTAAGACCCACGATCATTTTTTTAGTGGTAGTGCTCACCGTGGGTGCCCTCAATGCTTATATCTCTAATTTACTGCTGACCAACGGGGGAGACCCGCTGGATAAAACCCATTTTATTTTGACCTTGATGTATGAGGAAACTTTCGATAATCTGGAATTTGGGTACGGTTCTGCCATCAGTTATTTGTTGACCATGGTGGTCTTTATGATCAGTGCCGTGCAGCTGCGGCTGCTGCGCAGGCGGGAGCAGATATAGGATGAACAGAAAACACCACCGCCTATTCTCGAAGACCGTGACCTACTTCCTGCTGCTGGCAGGAACTGTGATCGTGCTGCTGCCCTTCTGGTATATGCTGATCACTTCCCTCAAACCGCAGGCTTTCATCTTTGAGATGCCTCCCCGGTTGTGGCCTTCAGCGGCAACCCTGACCAATTACCGCAAAGCGCTGCAGACCGATCAGTTTGGGTTGTACTTTCTGAACAGTCTGTTCGTGGCTGTGGCTTCGACCGGATCTACCCTGGTTGTCTCCTCCTTAATGGCGTATGCTTTTGCCAGGTTTAAGTTTCCCGGGAAAGAGTTCCTTTTTTATGTTTTACTGACCGGGATGATGGTCCCGCCGGTGATGCTGATTATCCCCCAGTTCATTGTCTCCAAATATCTCGGCTTATTAAACCGCCATCTGGGCTTGATCCTGGTGTATGTCACTATGAACCTGTCCATGCAGACCTTTCTGCTGCGGGGATATTTTGAGGGCATACCCCAGGATATTGAAGATGCAGCCCTGGTGGATGGGGCCAGCCGCTGGACAATTTTCTGGCGGATTGTGATGCCCCTATCTCGACCGGGTTTAGCCGTGGTCACCATCTTTACCTTTTTATTCAGCTGGGAGGAATTTCCCTGGGCCCATGTAGCCATCAAAGAAACCAGCAAGCGAACCCTGCCGATTGCCATTGCCCTGTTTCAATCCCAGCATCTGACCGAGTGGGGGCAGGTCTTTGCCGCCTCGATTGTGGGTTTAATTCCGGTTGTGATTGTCTTTGCCGTCTTCCAGAAGTATTTTATCCAGGGCATCGCCACCTCTGGTTTGAAAGGATAAGGATGATAGATTTTCAGCTCTACCCGCTTTGCGGAACCTTTGATCCCGGACAGGAAATCTCTTTGCGGCTTCTCCTGCCCCGGGTTGATGACCAGAGGTATCCTCTCCAGATTGGCCTGACCATCTGGAAAGAATTTGAACCAGTCTTCATATCCAGCTCGCAGCTTGATGATCCTGACCCGGGGTCAGACCTGATCCTGACCTGGTCTCCGCCCCGGGGGTCACTGGGAGGGTATGGGGCTGTGGTTGAGATCAGGGATGCTGCCGGGGGTCTTCTAGGATCGAGAATGACAGCTTTTGATATCCTCCAGGATTGGACGGAATTTCCCCGCTACGGTTTTTTGTGTGATTTTTCTCCTCATCGGGACGATCTGGAAGTTGTGGTTACGGATCTTCTCCGCTGCCATATCAACGGCCTTCAGTATTATGATTGGCAGTACCGCCATGACCAGCTTCTTCCCCCGGAAGATATTTATCAAGATCCCCTGGACAGGACTTTGTCCCTGGCTGTGATCCGGAGATTTTTGAAGCTGGCGCAGAAATCCGGGATCAAGTCCATGCCGTATATGGCCGTGTATGCGGCCTCCCTGGATTTCCAGAACAAACACCCGGAGTGGGCTTTATATGATGTTGAAGGTAAACCCTATCAATTTGAGGATTTTCTGGGGATCATGGACCCGACAGCAAGAAGCCCCTGGACAGCGCATATCCAGGAGGAGTGCGACCGCGTACTGACGGAGCTGCCCTTTGACGGCATCCATATTGACCAGTACGGCGAACCCCGCCAGGGTGCAAACGCGTCCAGTGAACCGGTGAATCTCCCGGCAGCTTTTCAGGATTTTATTAACCAGCTCAAGCAGGACCAACCCGGGAAAACAATCGTTTTCAATGCTGTCAAGAACTGGCCCATCGAAGCTCTGGCTGATTCGTCAGCGGATTTTCAATATATTGAGATCTGGCCGCCGGAAACCAGCTATCAGGATTTGCGTCGGATATTAATCCAGTCCCGCAGTCTGTCCGGGGGAAAACCCGTGATTATTGCAGCTTATATTTCGGCTGAACACGAGCCGAATATCCGCCTGGCTGATGCTGTGGCCTTTGCTCAGGGGGGAGCCCGGATTGAACTGGGAGAAGGAAACCGCCTGCTCACAGACCCCTACTTCCCCAACCATGAGCCGATTTCCGAAAATCTGCGGGCATACCTGGAGAATTATTATCATTTTATGGTTTGTTATGGGGAGTTGATTGGCCCGGCAGTCAAGAGAAATCCTGATTACCAGGTTTCTGTTCCTGCAGGGATCCGTTTTACCGCATGCCGGGGGGAGGGATTGCTCGCGGTCTGCCTGATTAATCAAACCGGCCTTTCTGAAGCCCACTGGGATCAGGCCCATGACCTGCCTGAACCACAGGTGAATTTCGACCTTTCCGGACCCGTTCCAGGACAGATCTCCGGGGTCTGGTGGGGGAGTCCCGATCAGGCGGATTGGCGGCTGCAGCCGATATCCTGGCAGGAAGACTCCGGCAGCTACCAGCTGAAAATTCCCCGACTTGATGTCTGGGGAACATTCGTGTTGAAGTACTCAGACAAGGACAGGGCATCATGAAAGACTTGGTTTCTCAAAGCACCGCGGTCATTCAAAAAAATCAGGCTGAAAGGGGAGGTTTTCTGGCCTGCCCAACCTTTGAGAATTACCGCTACAGCTGGTTCCGGGACGGGTCTTACATTGCTTACAGTATGGATTTAATGGGGGAGCACAGCAGTGCCCGCTGCTTTCATTCCTGGGCAGCGGAAGTGATAGCCAGCAAGTCTCAGGTTGTGGACCAGGCACTTGAAATTTTGGAGAAAACTGGAGAACCTTCCCCGACAAAGTACCTGCATACCCGCTACACCCTGGAGGGGGAAGATGATCAGGGGGACTGGCCCAATTATCAGCTGGATGGGCTCGGTACTTGGGTCTGGTCTTTGCGGGAACACGCGCGATTAACAGGAAAGCCGCTCCCAATCTCCCTGCTGGAAAGCGCTGCCCTGGCGGTCAAGTACATCAGTGCCCTGTGGCGGTATCCCTGTTCGGACTGCTGGGAGGAATTTCCTGATCAAATTCACACCTATACCCTGGCTTCGATTTATGCCGGGGTGCAGGCCTTCAGCGAATTGACAGGCCGGGATCTCCAGCAGGTGGCGGATCCGATCCGGCAAACGATTTTTGAGGAGGGGATCCGGGGTGGATCCTTGATGAAATATCTGGGATCGGACCAGGTGGATGCCAATCTGATAGCACTGGCTGTTCCTTATCAAATTTTCGAGCCGGATCATCCTGTGATGGAGGCCACGATTCAGCGGATAGAAGCTGAACTGACGGCGGGCGGCGTTCACCGCTACCGGGGGGATACCTATTATGGCGGAGGGGAATGGATTTTGTTAACTGCCTGGCTGGGCTGGTACTGGGCGGAACGGGGAGATTTGGATCGGGCCCGGAATTTGCTGGAGTGGGTGGAAGCCCAGGCGGATGAAGCTGGGCAGCTGCCCGAGCAGGTCCCGGTGGATCTCAATGATCCGGATTATTATCCGATCTGGGAAGAGCGCTGGGGGGAGATCGCTAAACCGCTGCT
Source organism: uncultured Anaerolineales bacterium (assembly GCA_964603385.1). Lineage (GTDB taxonomy): Bacteria > Chloroflexota > Anaerolineae > Anaerolineales > UBA11858 > B10-G9. The sequence goes on from CAZRUS010000017.1 coordinate 10,623, forward strand.
GTGGTCCCATGCGAAATACCTGATATTGCAGGAAAAACTTGATCGGGCAGGTAAGAAATGATCAGGATTCACTGATCTCGCGTAGGGGCGCCCTGGTAGGGCGCCCGTCTGGCAATGAAAGATGATGCTCATCATGGACCGCTTGCTGTTTTATAAAAAAAAGGCTCAAAGGAGAGCGTCAGCTCTCCCGGGCAGGATGGTCACGGGATAGAGAGGCGCAGGCACGGTGAGATCTGAGCTGTCAAGGGTCAGGCGAGGCAGTTCTGGTCAACGGCACCCTTCACGAATAACCATTTACAACTTACTCATTACTGGATACAAACAATCCCGGACCGACCGCCGCCGTCATGACCTCCGGGGCCTTCGCCTTCGGTAGGGAAACGTCATCCTCCCCGGATGGCGTTTCCTCGTTGATTGAAAACGAGGTCATTGCCGCTGCTGCAGTAATTAGGTTTCCCTGTAAGGGATCTGTGATCCCTGTTCATCTGATCGTTTTCTAGTGTTCGAAGAGAACAGCCAAAATCCACCGCAGTCGGTCAGTTAATCCACGCAGCGCGCCGGAGGCGCGCTGCTCTACTTACTATGTACTATTTACTATTTCCTGGTCTTACCATCTCCCCTCAACGTTCCCCTTTACCGGCTGGCGACTTCCCCTTCCGCCACGGCCCGGATCCAGTCCACCTCAAGCGCGAACTCGCCCGGCTGCTTGTCGCTCAGCATGAAACCCAACCCGGTGACCGAGGCCGGATTCAATTCCCCGGCCGGGACCCGGAAGCCGCGCAGGGTGGGCACCATGGTCTCAAAGGGCAGGTACACCGTGATCCATTCCCCCTCCACCGTTTCAAAGAAACTGTTGTAGGCCACGCTGCGGACGGTGTCCGAGGACCGGACCCGCAGGCGGTAGAGCTGGCCGTCGCCCAGCACCCGGATGAGCAGCCCGTCTTTCCCGCTGAGGTCGATCGGGTTCCAGGGGGAGCGCAGGGAGGCGAAACCGCCGTTGTTCTCCAGGGACATGGTCCCGGAGAACAGCAGGGTGCCGTCCTCGGTGATCCGCCCACCGCTGCTGGAAACCCCGCCCATCACGTCGTCGTCCACGCTGCTCCAGGCCGGCCTGCCGGGCTGGAAGTCGAACAGCAGGACGCCGGGCAGCTCCTGCGCTGTCAGGTTGGAGCTGTTTTCTGTCATCAGGTCCTCCTTCAGGCCGCTGCTGGTATTATCGGCGCCGGGACCAGCGACGCAGCCGGTCAGCAGCAGGGCCGCGGTGGTCAGGCTCAGGATGGTTAAAAAGTTGAATTTCATAATCTTGCTCCCTGTTTGTCCTCTTCTTAGACGCGGTTGGGGAGGGAAATCTTAGCAAGGAGCTGGGCGGCCTCCTGCGGCCATCCCCTTTGTCATTGCGAGTGAAGCGGAGGGAGCTCTGTTCAGCAGGTGAAGCGGTGAGAATAACTCCGGGAAATTGTTGAGCCAACCACACCGTACTTCCGCCTGAGGCAGAGATCGCCGCGTCGGCCTGACGGCCTCCTCGAGATGACAGGCACAGGTCCCGGAGCGCCGGGCTGGCGAGCTTGGCTTGGTTTTGGAAATTCTTAATCCCTGTACTTAAGCAGAATATGAGAAATCTCCCGGAAGTCCCCTTCCAGGCTTGACAAAATTATAAAAACTAATATCATTAGGTAAAACTAATACTATTAGGATGACCAGTGCTCACAAACACCCCGGAAGAAAAACTCACCCGCCGGGAGCGCGCCCGGCAGCAAACCATCGCTGAAATTCTGGACACCGCCCGGGAGATCATGCGCGAAGAGGGCGTCGGCGGGCTGACCCTCCACGAACTGGCCCGGCGCATGGACATGCAGCCCCCCTCGCTCTACAACTATTTCGACGGCCTGATGGATCTTTACGACGCTCTTTTCCGGCTGGGCTTTGAACGCTGGGATGCCTATCTGCGGGACTACACCGCTGGGGCCGAGAGCTGGCGGGACCAGTTCCGGCTGGCCATGGAGGCCTATCTGACCTTCGCCATCCGCAATCCGGAGCTTTACCAGCTGTGCTTTGAGCGCCCGGTGCCCGGCTTTGAGCCCTCCCCGGAAAGCCTGCGGGTCAGCACGGACAACCTCCAGACCTGGGTGGAGCGCATCACCGGGTTCAAGGATCAGCTGGATACCGACCTGCCGCCCAAGCAGCTGACCGATCTGCTGATCGCCCTCTCCCACGGAATCACCGCCCTGCACATGTCCAATCAGCCTGACCTGCCGCTGGGAGAAGGCCGCTTTGGCTCGCTGATCCCGGCCGCGGTGAAGCTGATCGATCAGGCCTGGTCCAAGGAATAAACCATTTACTGGTAGAGGAGGCAGTGTGATGAAGACCAAAACCAAGCAAACCGTTCTGCCGCTGGCGGCCGAAGTTCCCTATGTCACCGCGGAGGAAGCTGAACAGCTGATGCTCGTGGAGATCGAGCGCTTCCTGGATCTGATGGAGTCCCTGGGACCGGAGGACTGGGGGAAGCCCACCGCCTGCACGGCCTGGGACGTGCGCGATATCCTGGCCCATCAGGCCGGAGGTTTTGCCGGCGGGGCCAGCTGGGTGGAGATGCTCCGCCAGGGATCGCAGAAACCCGCTACAGGAGAGCTCCCAGAAGATGCGGTCAACGCCTTCCAGCTCCGGGAGCGGGCGGACCGGACGCCCGATGAGCTGATCGCCGAGCTGCGCCGGGTGGGACCGGCTGCGGCCCGCAAATGGGCCTACGGCTTCCGGCTGCTGAAACCCTTTTCCATTCCCCATCCCGATGAGGGGCGGCTTTCCTTCCGGCACCTGATGTGGGTCATCCACAGCCGGGATACCTGGATGCACCGCCTGGACATCTGCCGGGCAGCTGAGCGCAGCTTCCACCAGACCCGGGAGCATGACGGGCGGATTGTCGCTCTGGTGATGCGCGACACAGCCGCTGTCCTGAAGCGGAAGACGGACAATCCGCCGCTGCTCATCGAGCTCACGGGCACCGCCGGGGGCGCCTGGCGGACCGGGGAAGGGGAGCCGACCGCCTCGCTGCAGATGGACGCCCTGGAATTCAACATCTTCGCTTCCGGCCGCTGGTCCTTTCCCGAAGCCCGGCCCCGGATGGAGATCTCGGGTGATGTTTCCGCTGCGGAAGCGGCCCTCGAGAAGCTCCTGGTGCTGTATTAGACCCGGGATTCCAATCATCCCCTCAATCCATTTTCGTTATTCGTTGAAAACTTTTATCCGTAGGAGGAAATCATGAACGTGGGAATCAAAGAAGTTATCGGACGGCGTTTACTGCGGGCAGGGATTATCCTTTTCCTGCTCGGTCTGCTGACCGGATTTGCGATTCCGGTGCTCCAGCATCCCCGCCTGGGGCTTTCCAGCCATCTGGAGGGAGTCCAGAACGGGATGGTGCTTTTGATCCTGGGTCTGGTCTGGCCCCATCTGCGCCTTTCCGACGGCTGGCTGCGGGCCGGCTTTTTCCTGGCCCTGTTCGGAACCTTTGCCAACTGGGGGACCACCTTCCTGGCTGCGATGTGGGCTGCGGGTGGAGAGATGATGCCAATTGCCGGGGGCGGCGCGGTCGGCGCCGAATGGCAGGAAGGGCTGGTCAAACTCGGCCTGCTTTCCCTTTCGGTGGCCATGCTGCTGGTCAGCGGCCTGGTGCTGTACGGCCTGCGGGGAGCTGAGGGCAGTGAATAGGATTCATTAAAATCCCTGGATTCTGGCACGGTTCAGAAGGGAAGCGTCATCCTCCCCGGATGGCGCTTCCTTCGTGGAGAAAACCAGAGATATCTCGATCAGCACCGGGGACCCTCCACCAGATCCAACAAGGAAATACCCTCCTGCAAGGAGGATGTTTCCCAACCCCTTACTGCAGCGGACCGCTGGCTCGGTTCACTAGGCTCGAGGGGGAGCGCCAGCCTCCCCGGGCGGGATTCCCACCGGAGCTGACGCAGAGATCGCCGCGTCGGCCTGACGGCCTCCTGCGGCCACCCTCCTTGTCATTGCGAGCGCAGCGAAGCAATCTCTGTCCGGCAGGCGGCTCGGTGAGCCTACCACCGGGAAATATCTCGGACCAACCACGCCGCCCTGCCGCCGAACGCAGAGATCGCCGCGTCGGCCTGACGGCCTCCTCGCGATGACAATTTTGCTATAATGGTTTTACTGGGGGTAATAATGAGTAAGAAAACCTATTGTGTCTACATCATGACCAATCTGCACAACACAACCCTTTATACCGGTGTCACCAATAACATTTGGAGACGTGTTAGGCAGCATAAAGCTGGAAAAGGGGGAAGCTTTACAAAACGATACAGGTGTTCGAAATTAGTCTATTTTGAGACAACTACCGATATCTCAGCTGCGATCATGAGAGAAAAACAAATCAAAGCCGGTTCCAGACAGAAGAAAATTGATCTAATCTGTTCAATCAATCCTCAATGGCGAGATTTATATGATGACCTCTAGGTTCCGTCATTGCGAGCGAAGCGGAGGGAGCTCTGTTCGGCAGGTGATGCGGTGAGAATAACTCCGGGCAATTTCTTAGACAAACAACCTCAAGGCCGCCGAACGCAGAGATCGCCGCGTCGGCCTGGCGGCCTTCTCGCGATGACAGGCAAAGGTCCCGGAGCGCCGGCCTGACGGTCTCCTGCGGCCATCCCCTTTGTCATTGCGAGCGAAACGAAGCAATCTCTGTTCGGCAGGTGATGCGGATGAGAATACCCCCGGGTAATTTCTTGGACCAACCACCCCACCCTGCCGCCTGACACAGAGATCGCCGCGTCGGCCTGGCGGCCTCCTCGCGATGACAGGCAAAGGTCCCGGAGCTACGGCCTGGCGGCCTCCTGCAGCCATCCCCTTTGTCATTGCCAGCGCAGCGAAGCAATCTCTGTTCGGCAGGTGATGCAGTGAGAATAACTCCGGGCAATTTCTTGGACAAACAACCGCAAGGCCGCTTGGCGCAGAGATCGCCGCGTCGGCCTGACGGCCTCCTCGCGATGACAGGCACAGGTCCCGGAGCGCCGGCCTGGCGGCCTCCTGCGGCCACCCCCTTTGTCATTGCCAGCGCAGCGGAGGGAGCTCTGTTCGGCAGGCGATGTGGTGAGAATAACTCCGGCCAATTTCTTAACAAACAACCTCAAGGCCGCCGAAAGCAGAGATCGCCGCGTCGGCCTGGCGGCCTCCTCGCGATGACAGGCACAGGTCCCGGAGCGCTCTCAGGCTCCGGGACCTGGTTCTATCTCTTCCTGCACCGCAGTCAGCGTCTCGCTGACGGAGATTCACCGATCATCTTCCACGTGGATAGGGTAACTGTAAGTAATCTGTGATCCCTGTTCATCTGACAGGTTTTTTCAATATGGTTTGAAATCCCTGCTCAAGGGCTGGCAGTCGGGACCGGGGTGGGGAGGATTTTGTCCACCCGGAGGAAGAGCATCTCCCCCAGCCCTTCCTGGGTAAAGGTGAAGGCATCCTCACTGCAGGTATAAGCCCCGCCGGTTTCCTGGAGATTGGTCTGTCCTCCTGCGCCCGGTCCGGTTCCGGTCTGACCGAAAAAGTTATAGGTGGTACCCACCGGGGTGAGATTTACTGAGATATCCACCCCGTCCATGGTGGCCCGGGCCCGGCTGACGTAATCCATCAGATTGTAAATTTCCAGCTCTTCCCCGTCTGAGGAATAGATCCCTGAGCCCTGGGCGTTGACTGTGGTGACAAAGGATGGATATCCTGAGGCGCCGACCTCAATTTCGAACCCCACCCGGCGGGTCAGTAGGTCGCCCTCTTCCCGGAATTCAATCAGCTGGCTGCCGCGGACGTCAAAGGTTGGTATGGCCCCGGATGGAAGCCCGGATATGCCGCCCGCCTGAGTCAGACTGCGCCGGACGAAGGCTTCGAAGCTGTTGTTATCCACCTGCCAGGTGCCCAGCAAACATGGGTCGCACTCCGCGTTTTCGACCTTGTCAACCGTGATTTCCTGGGTGTAGGTGTTTCCGGGCTTGACGGTGGTGACCACCAGGGAATACAAGAGGTCATCCTTGCAGGTGGAGCGGATTTCCGGGGGGATGTCGGACCATTTCCCCGGGTCCTGGCGCTCCTTGAACCTGGCCGCCGAGTGCTTGCCCTCGCCGGAGCCCTCGGTTTGCTCCAAAAAGCGCTTCTCCTGTTTGTAGGCCAGGGTGAACCGTCCGGCCACGAAGGCGCTGACCTGGAAGGATTCTTCCCCCTCTTTGTCGATGGGCTCTTTGCGGATCACGACCGGGTTAACTACTCTGATGGATTTGCTGTCACTATCCGTGATCCCCCGGCTCATGTAGGCAACCACAAATTCCTGGAAGACGGTTTCCATATCACTGAAATTAGCCAGGGCGGAGGCTGACCCTGATCCGGCAGCCAGCTTTTTGAGCAGCTCGATCGTGCCGGCGTTGCCGTAGCGGTTGCCGGCATACTGGAAGAAGAGGAAATTTTCATACTCCATCTCCAGCAGTGAATTATTGACTGAGTTCCGGTCAAAATCACCCAACCAGCCGTGCTCCGAGTTGACTTCCGGGTAGGCCACATTGCTGAAGTACTCAGCACTGCCTTCCAGCCACCAGGCATTGGCTTCGTACCCCGAGCTGGAAAAATTCCAATCCTGGAAGCAGTGGAAGGCTTCATGGGCGATTGTCTGCTGAAAGGTTTTCAACCCGGAATCATCAGCCGCGGGAAAGAAGGTCAGCTGGCAGGCGCTGAATTTTCCGGCCGGCTGCTGAACTCCCGCCGATACTTCACCGGGGGGGTCATCCGGGTCCGGGAGCAGGCTGAAAAGCAAGTTGATGTCTTTCATATCTCCCAGGGTCTTATAGGTTTCGGCGCTGTGCTCCAGCGCTTCCAGGGCGGCGTCCACCAGCTGTTCCTGATCCTCCCCCTGCCACCAGGCAGGATAGTAGACCCGGTAGAAGTAGCTGCCGACCTTGACCTCCTGGTAGATATAGCAGTTTTCCTCCGAGAAGTATCTGGAGTCGAAGCCGCTGGAGGCCAGCCGCTGGCAGGTCCCCGGGGAGGCCTGCGGATTGGGAGCGCCCAGGTGGGGGCTCCGGCTGCTGCGGGGCGGTTCGGCGGGCCGGCTGATTTCCGCCAGGGTTTCCTGGGAGGGGAAGAGCTGGGCCAGCAGCCGTTCCATTTCCGCCGCCGCCTCCGGATCGGCATCTTCCCGGGCCAGGTATTCGTAGGTTAGGCGGACGATCCCGGTGCCGCCCCGGGTGACCAGGTACTGGGCGTCCGGGATCTCGCTCCGCTTGATTTCCCCGCTAAAAAGCTTAAGCAGGGTGATCAGCCCCTCGGATTCCGTCCACAAGCCGGATTCCAGGTGCTGTTCCAGCAGGCTGGCGTAGCCCGTGATCCGGTAGGGGACTTCTTCCTGGGTGCCGTCCAGCCGGGTGACGGTAATTGTGCGTTCGGGTGCTGCCGTGGGAGCCGCGCTGCTGCTCGGGGACAGGCTGGAGGACTCCGGGGTGGTAGAGTCTTCAGCCGGGCTCCGGCTTGATCCCTGATTGGAAGCGCTGCAGGCGCCGGCGAGCAACGCAAAAAACAAAACGGCGATGATCAGCTTCTTTTTCGTCATTGGCATTTCCTGTGTTTGTGCTGTGTTCTTAGAACAGGGGAGTCATCTTTTGTATCCTATCAGAAGCTGAGGGGCTGCAGTTTAGAGCTTGCTAAAAATGGCATCCCTGGGAGGGAATGCGCTGGGAAGGGGGCTGCTTGAATGGGAAAGCCAACCTCCGAGGTTAAGCGGCTGTCTACCTCGACCGACCTCGGAGGTCGGCCGAGGATGAAAAAGCCTGCCTATCTTACCGGGAGATCATATCAAAAACAAAAGCTCCCGGGGCAGTTCTGCACCCCGGGAGCGTCTCAGCGGCTTATCGATAGACGGTTTCCGGTCAGGGGATGGTGATGGTTACGGAGGGCAGGATCAGATCCGGATCCGCGCCGAGCTTATCGACGTTGGCTTCGTAAATGGCCGGCCAGCGCCAGGTCTCGCCGTAGAAGGTCTGAGCCAGAGCGCTCAGCGTGTCGCCGTCCTGGATGGTGTATCTCCCGGCCGGCTGCTGGCGGCTGACGTCCTCCAGCCAGTCAAATGAGGGGGCATCATAGAGCTGCTGGGCGATCAGGCGGGCGGAGATGGCTTTCTGGTAGTTGTCTGCGCTGGGATGGGTTTTGAAGCGCTCCAGCCACTCGTTAGAGATCTGCAGGAAATGCTCCCCCATTTCTCCCATCTGTCCGTCCACCAGCTCTTCGGACACCTTCTGGAGCTCAGACGCTTTCTGGAGCACTTTTACCGCCCGCTCGTAGCTGGGGTCCGCCCGGAATTCATCCAGGGCGTTCTGCAAAGCAGCTCTGGCGGCTGCGATCAGGGCGCTTAAATCCGCTTCCTGCTGCGGTGTCTCGCCCCCGGCAGTATCTCCGCCGCCGCTGAGCGGGGCTCCCACCACGCCGCTCTGCGCCCGCTGGACGTCTTCCATGGAGATGGGGGCCGAGGCCAGGGTCGTTTCCCCGTCGGCGGCAGCGCCGCTCATCCCGCCGGTGCCGGTGGGGATGATTTCATCCAGCAGATTCAGGGCGCCCGCTTTTTCGGTCTGACTGGCGGGCGGGGAGGCGGATGTGCCCAATCCCGCCCCGCTTCCAGAGCTGCCCGACATCGAGCTCATGGCGGTATTGGTCATATCGGCAATCTGCTTGCCGAACTCCACCGCCTGGGTCATGGCTGTGTTGGCCATCGACCCGGTCAGTGTGGAGGCCTGCTCTCCTGCCGCGTTGGCCAGCTGGGATAGATTGCTGGAGACCTGCAGCAGGCTCTCACCCAATCCCTGCGGGCTGGCGGAGGCCAGCATGCCCCCGGCCATCTGCGCCAGCGCACCCCAGGGCTGGTACCAGCTGGGGGTGATTTGGCTCAGGGAAGCAGGCACGACCGTCGGCTCCAACCCTTCCGTCCCTGCTGCCTCATGCTGGCCCAGCTCCAGGGGCACGATCTCCGGTGCAGTATGGGGGATCGGCCATTCGTGCCAGGCGGTGAACCGGCGGGGATCAACATATTCCGAAGCATTGGACTGGCCTAGGACAGCCTCCCAGAACAGGCCGTCGGTGGGCAGGTCGATATGATCGTAGATGGGAATATCATTCTCCAGGATTTGATCAGCCCGGTTCCAGATCCCGGCCAGGGCCTCGGGAAGGGTCAGTTTCTGCTCGCCGGGTTGGTATGACATACTGGCATCCCATTCAAAGAAGGCCTCGCAGGTTTCACCGTTGATCTGGGCGATCCCCTGAACCTTCCCTTTCTCCGGCTGATCGCCCTGCCGGGTGAGGAAGAGGTCCAGCGGGATGTCAGGCTGATCCGGATAGGTGAGCAGCAGGCTGCCCTCTGTGGACTCTCCGCTGTCTGTCAACCGCACCTTCAGGGCGGCACTGTACTGGATGTCGTCAATTTTGTTCTGGACAGTAAATTTCAGTTCAATCTGTTTTTGTGCCGGCTGGTAAGCGATGATCCCATTGGTGTGGAATTTTAATTCGACCTTTTTGGAAGGTCCGACGGTCCCGCCGATGACCGCCTTGCCCAGGAAAGGTTTCTGATCCTGCATTTCTCCCAGGCGCCGGAGGGGGAGGATCAGGTGCCGGGAGGTGATCCCCAGCAGGCTGTTCACATCGGCAATTTCCGGAAAGGGAACGGCGCTTCCCTGCAGGGAAAGCACCATCGCTTCCAGGATGGCAGTCAGGTCCCCGGGGTCGCAAATGGTAATCAGATAACGCAGGTAGGTCATTTCGTTTTCACGTAAATGGCTGACCAGGTCATCGACATCCTGCTGGTAGAGGCCGAATCGGGAGGACAGCCTGGCGATCATCACACTGTTGAATGGTCCGGAGAGAGGGTGGACATCCGTGATTTCTACCATGCTGTACATGGTTTTCCGGTAGGTGACATCGATTTCGTAGGGGATTTTGACTTCATCTCCTTCCTGGTTGGAAAGGTAGGTCTGGATCCTGAGCCTGCGGGTGTGTTCCGTCATCGGTAAATCCATGTTGTTCAGCATGGATTGGGAGGGTGAATCAATGGAGAACCCCAGGACATCCCCGGGTGCAAAGGGATGACTGATCGTGTGCTCGGTCAGCGAGCTGTCCAGAACAACTGTTTCAAAGGTGCCGGGGGGGGTGAGGTGGAACTTGATAGTAACCGGAAAGGGAAGCCAGCTGCTCACTGTCAGCCGGGTCACCCTGGCTTCTTCCGGTTCCATGGGCGGGACACCTGGGTCGCTGTTGAGACGGATGGCTGCATCCCAGGTATCTACCCGTTCCGGGGCTTTAATTTTGACTGCGGGGCGCAGATAATCCCAGAGGGCTGCAGCAGCCTGGATGTCAAAGCAGATCCACTGGAAGGGGACGTAGATGATCGGCAGGATGCTGTCGGTGTAGGTGTGGATCTGATAGCGGCGCAGCAGTTCGTAGCACTGGATGTTCAGGGCGTGGGAGTGGTTGTAGTTGGCCAGCACCGTGGTGGTGGCGGATTCCTGCTCCGCTTCGGAGTCCTCCAGAACCACTGTGGAACGCAGCGAGCGCACCAGCGAGGCGCTCTGTTTGGTGTAGTTGTTGATGTCGCTGGTAATCGCCCCGCTCATCTGGCTGGACTCCTGCACGTTTTCCCGCACATAGCCTTCCTGCTGGCCGTTCGAGGTGACGTTGTTGGCGCTGGCACTGCCCAGGAAAGTCCCCATGGCTGAGGCGGCGGCGGTCAGCGGAAATCCGGCTACGGCGGTCAGATCGGCCGCGGCTGACCCACCCGCCCCCACGCCGCCCCCGGCTCCGATGCCCAGGCCGGTCGCTTCCTGTTCGTAGCTGGTGTTGAACTCGGCAGAGGCGCTGCGGTTCTTCACCAGAGTCAGATCGTGGATCTGCTCCTCGGCCGACTGCTGCATGACGACTTCCTGATCCAGGGTTTCCTGGACATCGGTCGCTTCTCGTCGCTGAGCGCGTCGAAAGCGGTTCCACTGCAGGGTGGCAATGTTCTTGATCTGGCCGGGAGCCAGGCCGATGCTGTGGCTGACATCTCCCAGGGTGAGATCCTGAGCCGACCAGTCCTGGGCGCTGGTGATCAAAAATCCCACATAGAAGAGAGCATCCTCAGGTTGAGTGAGGGTTCGAGCGAGATAGCGCTGAATGGTGTTGGGTCCGCAGCTGCCCAGCTCCGCAAAGTTGATCCCGGAGACATCCACACCCACAGTCATCGGGGGGGCAGCCCTTTTCCCTCTTTTCTGACCTGTTAGTACAGGAAGGAAGGCGCCCGGCTGGAACAGCACCCGGTCGGTCCGGGTCCAGCTGCGGTAGCGGTAGCGGATCCTGGAGCGCTGCCGGGGTTTGGGAACCAGATAGTCCGGTGCAGAGGGCCGCTCCTGAAAGCGGGCATGATGGAGCAGGTTTCTGGCTTCCCGGATGAGAGGCAGGTCCAGCAAATCTCCGATGGTATCAGCCCGGAAGGCGCTTTCCCAGATTCGGGCGGTTCGTTCCCCCAGCCCTCTCAGCCGATCCAGCGGCAGAGCCAGGACTGTGTCCCGGGTGAGGGCGCTGGTATCGCCATCCAGGTACTCCTCGAGCTGGATATCATGCAGGATCTCCCCCCGGGACCAGTGCTGCAGCGTTTGAGCGGATTCCAGAGGGTAGTATTCTAAGAGCTGTTTGACGGTGTGGATCCCCAACGAGTTCAGCGCCTGCAAGCGCTCGCTGTTCATGCTGGGGACATGCTGGAGGGAGACCAGGAACTGGGGGAACTGAGGGGAGGATGGGGTTCTGGGAGCGGTCATCTTTTCCTCTCTTGGCTAAGAGCTGATATTGACCTGAAAATAACTCAGGAATAGCCGTGCACTGTCGGTATGATTCGGTTCGGTCGTGTTGGAGAGAGGATGAGAACGCAAGGCGTTATGGAGCAGCAGCTAAAGTTCATCATACAAGAAAAAACAGCAATTTACAATAGGCGCTGATTGTCAGGCAACCTCCGAGGTTGAGCGGCTTTCTACCTCGACCGACCTCGGAGGTCGGCGGGGGGAACACCCTGATTGCTTAACCGCAGGTTGCCGATGGGATGGCGTGTCTTTGTTACCGGAGAGGTAGAAGCTCCCGGAGTGCGCTCAGAGTCCGGGATCTGAAGCCGGCTTCCTTTCCGGAGAGTGAATAGAATCTCCGGACCGGCTGAATTGCAGGCCGGAGCTTTTATCCCCCCAGCAAGGCGCGGAGGATAATCATCAGGCCGGCCGCGGAGGAGACTGCGATCAGCCCCCGCTGGAGGAACTGCTGGTTAATGTTAGGCAGGGACCGCTTCGAAGCCCAGAAGCCGAGCAGGATCCCGGGCAGCAGCGCCAGCGCCCGCAGCAGGTCGGACAGCTGGTAGTTCCCCACCCCCGCCAGGCTGGCCAGCGAGAGTAGGGTGCCGATGGTGAAGAAACCGTTCAGGGTCGACCGCACGCGCGATCCTTCCTCGTTCTGGTAGACCAAGGCCATCGGCGCTCCGCCCACGGAGGCGATCGTGCTCATCAGCCCCGACAGCGCCCCGGCGCCGAAAAGCGCCGCCGGCGTGGTCTGCGGGCACACCCCCAACAGGCTGAGGCCCGCCCCGAGCAGCACCAGCCCTCCCGTGGCCGCTGCTGCAGCCCGGACGGGAAGGACGACAATCGCCAGCGAAGCGGTGATCGCGCCACCCAGATATCCGGGCAGACTGAAGGTGAGATCCCTCCAGGCCAGATCCCCGATTTCCCGCCAGGAGATCAGCAGGGTCATCAGCAGGCTGGCTGTCAGCAGTGGCTCCGGAACCCAGGCGGGATGGAGCAGGATCAGCAATGGAGCAGCAAAGACCCCCAACCCATAGCCGAAGCTGCTCTGCAGCAGCGAACCGAGGAAGACGATCAGGCCGGCTGCCAGGGTTTCCAGAATCACGATGCCCTTCGGATGGGATAGCGGCCCACCTCCAGGGCGGTGTCGCGCATCGCCCGCCAGTTCTTGTAGGGCACGTAATCGGGGATGGAATTGCCGGAGCTCAGGCAGTAACCTCCGCAGGGGGCCATGGTTTGGATCAGCCGGGTGGTTTCCCGGCGGACGTCGTCCGGGGTCCCCGTCCCCAGCGGGAAGCCCAGGGAGAGATTGCCGATCAGGCAGACCTCTGGACCGATGATCTTCCGGGTTTCGACGATGTTCATCGCTTCCGGCTCGATGGGATGGATGGCGTTGAAGCCGATCTCCGCAAGGTCTTTGAGAATTAGAGTGATGTTGCCGTCCGAGTGCAATAACAGTGGGCGGTCATGCCTCGCGGTGACAGCTTTGATCTCCCGGTAGTAAGGGAACGTGTACCTGCGGAAGAGTTCTGGGTTGACTAGAGTGCGGGACTTGAAGCCCATATCGTCATTAACCCAGACAGCGCCGACTGCAGGATAGGCCATCAACTTTTCCACCACAGCCACCTGGAATTCTCCCACCCGCTTCAGCAGCCGCTGGAAAAGCTCCGATCCGGTCATCATCCCGATCAGGCCTTCTTCCATGCCCATCATCAGCATCAGGCTGGAAAAAATTGCCCCGGCAAAGACGATCACCTCCATCCCCTCCGGGAGGATCGCTTCTACTTCGCTGAAAATCCGGTAGTTGAGGTCGTCCGCGGTCGGCCAGGGGAAAACCTCAAAATCTTCCAGCGAGGTGATCATCCCCTGACCCTCCGGCGCCCAGGTGCGCTTTCCTCCCTCGGCGCTGGCGGTGGAAAGCGCCTGAGGACTCAGGGCGTCCCGCCCGAACTGTTTAGCTCGGCGGACGATTTCGGCATCCTCCGGGTCCTCAAAGCGCCCGGTCCCCTCATGATGAATGGCGGCATCAATGATCGTCCGCAGCCCGGCCTCCAGGGGCAGGAAGTCATACCCGGCCTGGGACCAGAATTCGACCTCATCTTCCAGGGTGGTCAAGGATTTTCCAAGAAACTGCTCCTTGACAGGCAGGGCGATGCCCGCTTCCATCAGCGGGACCCGGTCGGGAAAATCCTGGCAGCGGAGCACGGGCAGCAGGCGGTGCCGAAAATCGGGGTGGGGCATGGCGGGCTTCCTTTCCGGGGATGAGTTTGCTCCTTAGAATAGCATACAAAAATCATGATGTCAAATGTAGATAGTCAAATGTAGATTGTCAATTGTTGACAATCTACAAATCCTGTGCTACAGTGCAGTTAATCCTGAAAACATTTCCCGTCCGGGAATTTTGATCATCTGGAAAGGCAGGCAACTGGAGGTGGTGGCATGATCGATGGCTCATGAACTATTTTCGGAGAACGAGGGTGCTTCTAACAGCCGGTCGTTCGGCAGCGTCGGTAGTACAGATGAAGGGGGATCTAGAAAAAGATAACATTCCTGTTTTCCGGCGGAAAGCCCAGGCGTTCTGAGATCAGGGAAGAAGAATTGACCCTAGGAAGGGAACAAGGAGATTGCACATGATCAGCAAGAAGTTTGGTTTAGGAATGGCCGCCGTCTTGGTGCTGGCTTTACTGCTGTCCGCCTGCGGTCCAGCAGAACCGGAGGTGGTCGTTGAGACAGTGGAAGTCGAGGTTATCGAGACGGTTGAGGTCGAAAAAATCGTCGAGGTCGAAAAAGAAGAAGAGGAATTTGTCTGTGAGGGCAGCACCATGGCCTACGCCAGTTTTGGCAGCCAGTTTGCCTTCATCGCCATCGTGGATCAATCCATGAGGGATGCCGCAGAAGAAGCCGGTGTTGAGCTGGTTTTCCTCGACAATGAGTTTGATCCTGCCAAGGCGGTGGAAAATGCGGAAATCCTCGCCTCCCGAGATGATATCGAGCTGATGTTCGAATTCAACTACTACGAGCAGCAGAACTATGTCATCAAGGATATCTTTGAAGAAGCCGGCATTCCGGTGATCGCCATTGACATTCCCATTCCGGGCTCAGTATACTACGGCGCGGACAACTATGAAGCCGGCAAGTTGGCCGGGTTAGGCCTTGTGGAAGCGGCCAATGAGAAGTGGAGCGATGAAGGTGTTGACCTCGTGCTGGTGGAAGCTCAGGATCTGGCCGGTCAGCAGACCCTGGAGCAGCGCACCCTGGGCATTATCGCCGGCGTGCAGGAGGGACTCCCGAATCTGTCCGAGGACAAGATAATCCGCTTTGAGGGCGGCGTCAATGTGGACGAGGCTGCGGAAGCAGTGGCTGTCCTGCTGGAAGCCAATCCCGAAGCCGAGCGCGTTCTGGTCGGCATGCTGGGTGACAGCAATGCAGTGGCCGCGCTGAATTACGCTGAATCCGCCAACCGCGATGTGCTGGCTGCCGGGATCGGCGGCGATGAGGTCGGCATTACCGCGCTGCGGACTGGGGAACCGGCCGGGTTTGTCGGCACCACCCTGTTCCGGCCCGAGCAGTACGGCTATGATCTCATCCCGCTGGGATGCGATCTGCTGGCTGGAGAGCAGATTCCGCCGGAGGTCTTTATCTCGCATGTCTTCCTGAATGCAGATAACCTGGACGAGTATTACCCCGAAGAGTAACTTTCGAAGCGTCAGGCGGGGAGCTGGCAGCTCCCCGCCTGAAAACCATCAAGGAGCGGTTCATGGAATCCGGTGTACTCATCAAAACACAGGATCTTACCAAAGATTTTCCCGGGGTGCGCGCGCTGGATGCGGTTGATTTTGACCTTCAGGGGGGCGAAATTCACGCCATTCTGGGGGAGAACGGGGCCGGAAAATCGACTTTGATCAAAATCCTCTGCGGTGTCTACCAAGCGGATGGAGGAGAAGTCTGGGTGGAGGGTCAGCGGGCGGATTTCCATTCGCCCCGCCAGGCGCAGCAGAAGGGCATCCGGGTCATTCACCAGGAATTGAACCTGCTCCCCGCGCTGTCCGTGAAGGAGAATATTTTCCTCGGGAACTTGCCGGACGGAGGACTGCCGGGGTTTGTCAACTGGCGGACGCTCAAACAGCGCTCAGCAGAAATCCTGGAGCATTTTCAGTCCGGCATCGACCCTGATGCCAGAGCGGCCACCCTCTCTAGCGGCGAAGCCCAGATTGTGGAGATCGCCCAGGCGCTGACCTCGGATGTGAAAATATTCATTCTTGACGAACCAACGGCTGCTCTCAATGATACTGAGACGGAGGCGCTGTTCAACCTGCTGACCCGGATGGCAGGAGAAGGAATCGGCATCATTTATATTACCCACCGTATTAAGGAAGTCTTTGAGATCGCCCACCGGGTCAGCGTCCTCCGGGATGGACAGCTGATCGGCACCAAGAATATCCCGGAGACCAACACCGAGGAGCTGATTGAGATGATGGTAGGCCGCACCCTGGAGGAGATGTACCCCCGCACCCATGTTGAGATCGGTAGGAAGCTGCTCGGGGTCAAGGACCTCTCCACAGAAAACGGGCTAGAGAAGATCTCGCTGGATGTTCATGCCGGAGAGGTGGTCGGAGTCTACGGACTGCTGGGGTCCGGCCGCGGACGACTGGCCAACGCCATCTTCGGCGCGGAACCGATTTCCTCCGGAGAGATCCGGGTGGAAGGAGAAGCGGTCAGAATCGGTTCCCCCCATCAGGCCAAGAGTTTAGGGCTGGGTTATGTCCCCTCGGACCGGAAGGAAGAAGCTCTTATCGGGCCGCTCTCCCTGCGGAAGAATCTGACCATTGCCAGCCTGCAGAGGTATGTCAGCAATTACCTGCTGATCAATGAAACCAAGGAAAAAGAAAGCTGCCTGGAGTGGATCCGGGCGCTGGATATCCGGGCTTCCTCCCAGGAAGCTAATATTGAAAGCCTCAGCGGGGGCAATCAGCAGAAAGTAGTATTTTCCCGCTGGCTGGATACCCGAGCCAAAATCATGGTGCTGAATGAACCCACCCGGGGGGTGGATGTCGGCGCCAAGGTAGAAATCTACCGGATTATTGACGATTTATGCAGCAGAGGCCATGCTGTTTTGATGTTCTCTTCCGAGATGCCGGAGCTGCTGGCTATTTCGGATCGGATCTTTGTTCTTAGCGAAGGGAAGATCACCGGGGAGTTCCCCGCGGAAGAGGCGACCCAGGAAAAGTTGATGACCAGCGCGATCGCAGCGATGTGATCCCGGCAAGCACACTCTCCGGAGGATACACTTATGAGCACCCCGACAACCTATCAAGAGGAAACTAACAAAACCGGCTTTCAGCTGAAGAAGCTGCTCAACATTGAGGGCTTTCCGCTGCTGATCGCCTGGCTGCTGCTGCTGGCGGTATTCACTGCCACGTCACCGCACTTCCTCAATACCAGGAATCTATTCAATATCGGCAGGGCTGTGGCCATTATGGGCATCGTTTCGACTGGGGTTACCATGGGGCTGATCGGGGGGGTGTTTGACCTCTCCATCGCCGCCGTGGCCGACATCAGCGCGGTTATGACCGGAGTCGCCCACATGGAATGGGGATTTGCTCCCTTCCTGGCCATGTTGATCGGGCTGCTGGTCGGCCTGATCTGCGGCTTCATCAACGGTCTGCTGGTCACCCGGCTGCGCATTAACCCCATCATCGGCACCTTGGCGACGGCGGGGATCTTCCGGGGAATCGCTTTTTTGATCACCGGCGGTCAATCCCACGCCATCTCCGGTGCTGGATTCAAATGGCTGGGACGCTCCGAGGTGCTCGGCCTGCCCTCAGCGATGATTGTCATGATCGTGGTTATGGTGATCGCCCATATCGTACTGCGCAATACCCGCTTCGGTCGCAACACCTATGCAGTGGGGGGCAATGCCAAGGCCAGCAAGCTGGCCGGGATCAATGTCGACCGCCAGCGGATGATTTTATTCGTCATCGTGGCTGCCTCCGCTTCCCTGGGAGGTCTGGTGATGCTTTCGAAGCTGGGTACGATGATCCCCAACGCTAACGCCGGGACGGAGCTGGATATGATTGCTGCCGCCATCCTGGGCGGGACCGCGTTGGCGGGCGGCGGCGGAACAGTCCAGGGTACGCTGATGGGGGTGCTCATTCTGGGAACGCTGCGGAACGGTCTGGTGATGAACAACGTCAACGCCTACTGGCAGCAAATCGCCAGTGGTGTCGCCCTGGTGATTGCCGTTGCTTTGGATATTCTCCGCACCGGTGGATATCGCTAACTGAGAGGGAGATAGAAAATGAAGAAGATTCAGCTGGAAGGCCGCTACTATCAGCTCTACCCGCCGGAGGGGTTCCGGGGGCATGTTACCGAGCCGTTTGAAGTAGATTTTGACCGCTCGGCGTTCCTGGTGGTGGACGTCTACGGGCATGGTTTTGAGGTCAGTGGGGAAGCCAAGAATCACCCCAGCTTCGATGCCGAAAAGAACAAGCCCTGGGATGATGTCACGGTTAATTTCATTGCACCGGCGCTGCAGGCAGCCCGGGAAGCCGGTATGCCGGTTGTCTATGCCCATAATTCGGCTCCGAATATCGAGATCAACCGCTCTCAGTTCGGGAAGGTGATGGGACGGTCCCTCCAGGTGGATATGGAAGTCCTGCTCAGCGAGTCCCCCGATCTGGTTGATCCCCGGGAATACCTGACCACCGAAGGTGCCTCACTGCTGGATATCGCCCCCGTGGTCTCTCCACAGGCAGGAGACTATTACATCAGGAAGCATTTTTACAGCGGTTTCAAAGACACCCGTTTGGATACCTTGCTGCGAAACTTGAATGTGCAGACGCTTTTCTGTGCCGGATTTGATGCCAGTGTCTGTTTGTTGTGTACAATGATAGATGCGTGGGAATTGAATTACCAAGTTGTTCTGCTGCGGGATGCCGTCTTAGCGATTGAAATCCCCGAGGATGAGGAGATTGGCTATTCCTTCACCGAGCGAATGGTGAAATGGATGGAAGGCATGTTGGGATATTCAATTACGTCAGCTCAGTATCTGGAAGCGATGAAAACCGTTTCCGCCTGAAATCAATGCTGAGGATCTAGAACTGGAGGAAGTCCATGCCGGTGGAGATTGAACCGATTGAGTCTGGGGTCTTGAGACATAAAATTGAGGATGCCATTGTGGAGGCTTTGAAAGCCGGAGAACTCAAACCGGGGGACCGGATCAATGAAAACTCCATTGCGGGTCAGGCTGGTATCAGCCGTGGGCCGGTACGTGAGGCTATTCAGTACCTGGTGGGCGAGGGAATTCTGGTCAGCTATCCCCACAAGGGAACTTTTGTCGCGGACTGGGATGACAAGGATATCCTGGAAACCTACAGCATCCGGGCCATCCTGGAAGGGTACGGCGCCCGGCTGCTGGTGGAAAATCTCACCCCCGAGATTCAGAAGGAATTGGAAGAAATTGTCCGGAAGATGAAAGAACGGGCGGCTGCCGGTAACAGCGCCGCCGTTTATGATCTGGACCTAAAGTTTCATAAGAAAGCTTACTCGTATTCCCGGCATAATCTGCTCTGCAATCTGCTGCGGAAGATGCGCCGGCGGCTGAGTTTCTATATTAAGATGGATTCCATCACCACCCCCGACCTCGAGGAGTATGCTGAGAACCATCAGTTCCTGCTGGATGCCCTCACCGGGGGGGACCCCGATGAAGCGGAAAAATATTTCCGGGAACATATTCTCTCCGTGGGCAATACCCTGGCGGAACGCTTTCAGCAGAGACGCGTCCAGGAAAAGGAGCTGGGTTAATATCCCAACCTCCAGTGTGGAGATCAGCAGTAGAGGACCGGGCAGCGATGACAATGACAGGCCGGGATTGTGTACGAACCGCGTTAAATCATGAGGAGCCGGAGCGCCTGCCGGTAGATTTCGGCGGCCGCCATACAACCATCCATACCAACGCTCATCAGAACCTCAAGCGGTATCTGGGCCTGGAAGGGGGGGAGGAGATATTTCGCCAGTTCTGGCTGCAGACGGTGGAGGTCGATCCCCGGATCACGGAGTTGTTAGGCGGGGATGTGGCCGCATTCTGCACCAATACCCCGGCTTCCTGGTCTCTGGAAATTGATGAGCAGGGGATCTTCTTTGACGAATGGGGCGCCAGCTACCGGATGCCGGAAAATGGCTATTATTATGATTACCACACGCACCCGCTGGCCGCGGCTAAAACGCTGGAAGATCTGGATCAGTACCCCTGGCCGGACCCGCTTGACCCCAGCCGTTATCAGGGATTGAAAGATGCGGTCATGCTGGCTGATCAGCAGAATCAGCAGGCGATTATGCTGACCATTGCCCCCGCAGGAAGCTGGGAGCATACCTGGACACTGCGCGGGCCTGAGCAGGCCATGATGGACCTGATTCTCAACCGCGATCTCTATGAAGAAATTCTTGATCGCACCGTTAATTTCCAGATCCAGCAGTGGACGGAGGCCTTGAAGCTGGTGGGTGGAATGGTGGATGTTGTCTCCATGAGCGATGATTTTGGCACCCAAACCGGCCCGATGGTGTCCCAGGATCTTTATCGGTCGATCTTCAAGCCGCGCCTGGTCCGAGTCATCGAAAATATCAAAAAGTATACTGACGCCAGCATCTACATGCACACGGACGGATCCGTGTATGATTTCCTGCCCGATATGATTGAGGCGGGGGTGGAGGTGATCAACCCGGTCCAGAAAGAGTGCCGCAATATGGAGCCGGCCCGGCTGAAAAAGGAATTTGGCGATCAGCTGGTTTTCTGGGGGGCTTCGGTTGTCACCCGAAATCTGGAGTTCGGCTCACCGGAGGAGATCCGCCGGGAAGCCCGGGAGAGCATCAAGATCCTGGCACCCGGGGGTGGGTATGTCTACGGTCCCATCCACAACGTGCAGCCCCTGGTTCCCCCCGAAAACATTGTCGCTCTGCTGGAAGCGGCCAGGGATATTAATCCCTTTTCCCCTCAAGGCTGAGACCATGGATGGCAAAACCCGCGTTAAACTGGCCTTTTCTCACCGAGAGCCCGATCGGGTTCCGCTGTTTGAAGGCGCCTTTTCCAGCCGCCTGGCCTCGGAAATCCTCGGCAGGGAGGTTTACATCCCCTCCAACGGAGGGAAATCATTCCGCCATTTCCTGCTGGCACGCAAGCAGGGGCTGAACGCACTGGAGGTGACCGCGGTTCAGTCCGCCAGGGACGGCATTGAACTCTACAGCAGACTGGGGATTGATATCATCCGCGTCCGCATCACCGATTTCCTCAGCCCGGTGGACTTTGGATACGGAAATTACGGATCGAATTTCATTTTTGATGCCGATATTCAGGAATGCGGGGAGAACCGCTGGCGGATCAATGGGCCGGAAAGATTCTGGTCGGAGCATCTCTATGAACCTGAATCGGATGCCATCATGTGTGTTGGACATACCATCATGGATGAGGGGGCAGACGGCTTCCGCCGCTGGGTAGATTTCCTGGAGCGGCAGGACACCGCCCTGCCTGAACAGGCCCAACCCGGTCTAGCCGGTGTGGAAGCCGCTGTTGAAGCAGCCGGGAAAGCCGGCCTGTTTGTCCTCGGCTGGGGGGATGTGGCCTATCCCGGCTCGTCGCCCTATTTGACGCTGTTCCTGAAAGCCATGGTCTCAGAGAAAGATCTCATCCACCGCTACATGGAGGTGACCACCGAGGGGGCGGTTGCTTTCGTCCGGGCCCAGCTGGAAGCCGGAGTGGATGGGATTATCGGTGGAAACGATTGGTGCTTCAAGTCCGGACCGATGTTTTCCCCGGCCAGCTTCCAGGAATTTTTCGTTCCCCATTTGAAGCGGATCGCCGATCTCTGCCATCAGTACGGGGTTCCCTATATCAAGCATCTGGACGGCAATACCGAGCTGCTGCTGGACCTGCTGGTAGATGAGGTGGGCATCGACGGCCATCATCCCTTTGAGCCCACTGCCGGGATGGATATCGCCAGGATGAAAAAGAAGTACGGGGACAGGTTGACACTGATGGGCAACCTGGACTGCGGGGAACTGCTTTCGAACGGAACGGTGGAAGAGGTTGTCGAGAAAGCAAAGGAAATCATCCGCCAGGTTTCTCCCGGCGGCGGGCATGTATTCAGCTCCAGCAATTCGATCCATGATGCGGTCAGACTGGAAAACCTTTACGCCATGCTGGAGACAGTGAAGAGCTATGGAACCTATCCGATCGAAGGCTGAGGCTGTCTGGGCGGCAGTGACAGTGGATGGAGATCTGCGGGTTGGGGATCACCGCCAGCAGGCAGCGGGTGTCCGCGCCATGCGGCAGGTTCATGCCGATCTGGATCTGCTGGGGAGAACCAGCTGGTTGATCAATGAATACGATTTTCACTGGACGGTGAATCATCCTGATCTGCTGCTGGAGCTGCTGGAAAGCGGTGAAGCGCTGGGCGTCCACGATCACTTTGATACTCATTATGCGGAAGGCGAGGATGAGATCTACCGGATCGCCGAGAAGTCGAAAACTGCTCTGGATGGGTTCCTCCACACGCAGGAAAGCAACCTGACGGTGGTGATCCACCGCAATGGCTGTGCGCTGCAAAGCAGGGCGGTCTACCGGGTTCTGAAAAAGCTCGGATACAGCATCCTCAGCGATGTCAGGCCCGGCGCTGCCTGGTCAGCCCGGATGATTCCGGATGGGAACGCGGTTATGCCTTGGGTTTGTCTGACTGATCCCGATCAGGGAGCGGTGCAGATGGACAATCTCAGTGTCCCTCTGGGCACCGGCCCCTGGTTGCATGATGAGGGGAACTGGCTGGATTTCCGGGGGCGTGAGGGACCTTTCCTGCAGGTGCCGATTACCACCATGCCCTGGATCGAAAAAGAGAGGGTGAATCAAACCGTTCAGCATGGTGCGCCACTGCCGTGGATTGTGATTGACACCCATCCCTATGACCTGCAGGATCCCGACACGGGAGAAGTAGATGATGCCAGGGTGGAACAATATACCCATCAGCTCAGCTGGCTTCGGAAACGATATCAGCCGACCTTTCTCCGCCTGGATCAGGTTCCGGCGGTCCTGGGCTGGGAATGAGCAAGCACTGCTAGTAAAAATGAGGTTATGATGAAGATTGCCATTGGAGTCGATTGGGTAGCGGTAGAACATAAACATGCCTTGATTGAATTGATGGAAGAGAAGGGCCACCAGGTCCTGGATATGGGGGGATTCTCTGCCGATATGAACGATTATCCTGATTTCGCAGAAAAAGTCGGGCAGGCTGTCTCCTCCGGTGAAGCCGATCGGGGGGTGTTGCTCTGTGGGACTGGCATCGGTATGTCGATTGCTGCAAATAAAATCCCTGGTGTCAGAGCAGCTCTCTGCCACAATGCTTTCACCACCCAACTCAGCCGCGGGCATAATGATGCCAATATCCTGGTGATGGGAGCCTGGGTGGTCAGCGTCCGACATGCCCGGGAGCTGCTGGCACTGTGGCTGGAGGAAAAATATGACGGCGGTCGGCATGTTCCCCGGCTGGAGAAAATACACCTGTTAGATCAGCTAAAGGAATAAGGATTGTTTCATGATTAAAACCTGCCTGGCATTATCACCTACGAAAGCAAACTTTGCTCCCCTGCTGTTTGCGGGAGATCTCGATCAAGGCTTCAAGAAAGCTCGCCAGCTGGGATTTGATGGAGTGGAGCTGAATCTACGGGACTCCGATCAGCTGGATCAGGATGTTCTTCACAGCAAATTGGATGCGCTGGAACTGCAGGCGATTTCATTTGGCACCGGCCAGAGCTATTTTCATGACCGGCTCAGCCTGGCTGATCCCGATCAGGCGGTCCAGAAGAAGGTCCGTCAGCGGCTGAAAGGGCACATCCGTTTTGCGTCCAGACTGGGCTCCATGGTCGTGCTCGGCAGCATCCGGGGGGTCCTGGATGACAGCTCTGGAAAAAACCATGAAGCCTGCTATCAGACCGCTGTGGAAGCGGTTCGGGAACTGGCCGGGTACGCCGGTGAGCACGGCGTCACCCTGCTCATTGAACCCATTAACCGCTACGAGACCAATTTCATCAATACCATTCAAGAAGCCCGGGATTTTATCGAACAGGTGGATTCCCCAGGGGTCAAGATCTTGGCCGATACCTTCCACATGAACATTGAAGAAGCGGATCTGGTCGGAGCCTTGCTGCGGGCCGGAGATCAGCTGGAGCACGTCCATTTTGCGGACAGCAACCGCTGTGCTCCCGGAATGGGCCATATTAACTTCAACCAGATCGTCAAATATTTAAAGCAGATCAAATATCAGGGCTGGGTGTCCGGCGAGATTTTGCCGGTTCCGGATGATTTCTCGGCGGCGTGCAGGTGGATGAGAAACATTCAGCCCTTGCTGCAGGATTGACCCACAGCGATTACTGTCAAAGGAGACCTCTATGGTGGATTTTGGTATTGCGGGTAAGAAAGCGCTGATCAGCGGGGGTGCGGGGGATCTGGGAGGAGCGGTTGTGGTTGCTCTACACCGGGCAGGTGCATCCACGATGGTCCTGGATACCATTGAGGATCTGGACCGCTGGGCGGAAAAAAAGAGCCAACCCGGGAAACCGCCGATCCAGGGTTTGCAGGTGGACCTCTCGGACCGGAAGGCCCTCCGAAATGGGTTCGATCGGGCGTTGGATGAGCTGGGAGGGCTGGACATCCTGGTCAACGCCCAGGGGATCCAGCGCCGGTACCCGGTGGAAGATTTTCCTCTGGATATCTGGGATGAAGTCATTGAGATTAATTTGACCTCAGTGTTTGAGATGTGCCAGCTGGCTGGGAGGGTGATGCTGGAAAAGGGATCTGGGAAGATTATCAACTTCGCCTCCATGCAGTCCTTTAACGGCGGGAAGTTTATCCCCGCATACGCCGCCAGCAAGGGCGGCGTCGCCATCCTGACGAAATCCTTCTCAAATGCCTGGGCCAACCGGGGAATCAATGTCAATGCCATTGCTCCCGGGTACTTCGATACCAAAATGACCGCGGGTGTGAAGGACGATCCGGTGCGGTACGAGCATATTCTGGCTCGAATCCCGGCCGGTCGCTGGGGCGATCCGGCAGACATTGCCGGGCCGGTGCTTTTCCTGGCATCTACCGCTTCGGATTATGTCAACGGGGTGGTGTTCCCTGTCGACGGGGGCATGCTGGGTGCATAATCAAACCTTGAATTTGTAGAACCGAATAGTGGGAGCTGACACGCTGATGGAAAAAGTTCTGGAAAAAATTATTGAAGCGGTTGTGACTGGAAAAATGGACCGGGTCGCCCCTCTGGTGCAAGAAGCCCTTGATGCAGGCCTGGAACCGGAGCGGATCATGAATAAGGGTCTGATTGCGGCCATGACCGAAGTGGGAACCCGGTTTGAACAGGGGGAATATTTTGTCCCAGAAATGCTGGTCTCTGCCCGGGCGATGGAATCCGGTCTGGCGGTCTTAAAACCCAGCTTGGTTTCCCGGGAGGTAAAAACCGCCGGGCTGGCGGTGGCGGGCACCGTTCAGGGAGACCTGCATGATATCGGCAAGAATTTGGTGGCGATGATGCTGCGCGGAGCCGGTTTTGATGTCATTGACCTGGGAACAGATGTGGCTCCGGAGAAGTTTGTGCAGGCTGTCCAGGAGCATCAGCCGGATTTGATCGCCATGTCCGCCCTGCTGACGACCACGATGATGAGCATGAAATCCACCATTACCGCCCTGTCGGAAGCGGGCATCCGCAGCCAAGTGATGGTGCTCGTTGGAGGAGCGCCGGTGACGGCAGAGTTCGCGGAGCAGATCAAGGCCGATGGATACGCGCCGGATGCCCATGCTGCCGTGGTCCTGGCCAGGCGGCTGACGGCCTGATTCCGGGGAATCCCAAGGGAAATCCAGACTGCGGGGTAGCTGATGAGCCGAGCGATCATACTCATGGGAGTATCAGGCTGTGGGAAAACCACCGTCGGGGAAAGGCTGTCTGAAAAAACCGGCTGGCCGTTTTTCGATGGAGATGATTACCATCCACCTGATAATGTGGCCAGGATGGCCGCCGGCCAGCCTTTGAATGATCAGGACCGGCGTCCCTGGCTGGATAATCTCCACCAGCTGATCCTGGATCACCTCGCTGACAATGAATCTTTGATCCTGGCCTGCTCTGCTCTAAAAAAAAGCTACCGCGAAATCCTCCGGGGCGGGGAGGGAGACCGGGTGGATTTTGTCTATCTGCAGGGCAGTTTTGACCTCATTTATCAGCGCATGACCGCCAGAGAGGATCATTATATGAAGCCCGGGATGCTCCGCAGTCAGTTTGACACCCTGGAAGAACCGGAGCAGGCGCTGGTCATTGATATTGATACTTCCATAGAGCAGATCGTTTCTCAAATCATCCACAATCTGGAGCTCTCGAACAGGAAAGGGATATGAAACAAAAAGCAGATCTTGGTGTCATCGGGCTGGGGGTGATGGGGGAAAACCTGATTCTGAATTTCAGCGACCACGGCTGGAGTGCCGCTGTTTATAATCGGACCGCAGCCAAAGTGGACCGCTTCCTCGCTCAGCATCCCGAACGCAGCAATCTTCTCGGCGCTGATTCCATCGAAGATCTGACCGGGAAGGTCAGACAGCCCCGGAAAATTCTTCTCATGGTCAAAGCCGGGAAACCGGTTGATCTAGCCATCGAAGCCCTGCTTCCTTTTCTGGAACCGGGGGATATGATCATGGACGGCGGGAATTCTCACTTCCAGGACACCATCCGCAGGCAGGAGGCGCTTGAATCCCGGGGGCTGCTGTACGTCGGAGCGGGCATCTCCGGCGGGGAGGAAGGGGCTCGATTCGGTCCCTCGATCATGCCCGGGGGGTCTGCCGAAGCCTGGCCGGAGGTGAAAGAGATGCTTCGGGACGTCGCTGCCCGGATTCCGGATGGGTTTCCCTGCTGCGACTGGATCGGTCCCGGGGGCGCCGGCCATTTTGTCAAGATGGTGCACAATGGGATCGAGTACGGAGACATGCAGCTGATCGCTGAAACCTTTCATCTGCTCCGCGATGTGATTGATCTGGATCATCGGGAGATGCAGGCTGTCTTTTCTGCTTGGAACCGGGGTGTCCTGGATTCTTACCTGGTGGAAATCACAGCCGATATTCTGGGTGTGCTGGATGGAGACAGCCAGCCGCTGCTGGAAAAGGTCCTCGACGCAGCCGGGCAGAAAGGCACTGGCCGTTGGACTGCTGCCCAGGCGCTTGAGCTTGGGGTGCCCCTGACCCTGATCATTGAAGCAGTCCAAGCCCGGTCGCTGAGTGCTTTGAAGGAGCAGCGCAGAGATGCCTCAGCGTTCTTTCCAGGTCCCGGGTCTGCGGTATCGCTGCCGGAGGAGGACTGGCCGCATCTGCTGGGCGGTGCGCTCTATGCCGCGAAAATCATCTCTTATACCCAGGGCTTCATGCTGATGCAGGAAGCCTCCCGGGAGTATGGCTGGGATTTGAATTATGGGAGGATCGCCTTGATCTGGCGAGAGGGGTGCATCATCCGGTCCGCATTCCTGGAGAAAATCCATCAAGCTTACCAGCGGGAGCCGGATTTGAGCAATCTTCTGGAAGATCCATTCTTCCAGAATGCGGTGGCTGTCGGAGTAGGACAGCTCCGCCGGGTGGTCAAGCTGGCTGTTGATGCTGGCATTCCGGTTCCCTCCCTGTCTGCCGCTCTGGCCTTTTTTGACGGCTATCGGACGGAACGGCTCCCGGCGAATTTAATTCAGGCTCAGCGGGATTATTTCGGTGCACACACTTACGAACGGGTGGACCGCCCGCGGGGGGAATTTTTCCACAGCGATTGGAAGCCCAACCTCCGAGGTTGAGCGGCTTTCTACCTCGACCGACCTCTGAGGTCGGCAGGGGGAACACCCTGATTGCTTAACCGCAGGTTGCCGATGGGCTGGCGTGTCTTTGTTACCGGAGAGGTAGAAGCTCCCGGAGTGCGCTCAGAGTCCGGGATCTGAAGCCGGCTTCCGGCGGCTAGGCTCCAAAGCGGGCTGCGGGCCATCCGGGTAGGGCAGTCCTTTTTGCATTCAGCCTGATGAACGGACCAACTACCAACGCAGATCCCGATCGCTGGGAAGTCCGCTCACACTGGCAGTCGCAGCAGACACTGCTTTCTTCTTTCAATCTGTTTGGCGTTGATATGCGGTTCGTCACCTTGGCGGTCATAAATAACTCTGAAACCTACCCAGAATCAATGACATTCCTCCTGTTTTGGGAAAAATGGTCGAAAAAACCTTGAAACACACTCTAGTTTATTGTATAACCTGTAATACAGCTATACAGCAAGTCATCTAGACAACTGAATAACCAATTGAATAAGAACACTGCGCATAGGGGAGAACGATATGACGGCAAACTTCAAGCAGGCACCAAAAATTCGGCTCTACGAATATGTCTCGGAGGAAATTGAGAATGCCATCCGGGAAAAGCAAATTCTGCCGGGAGAAAAATTGCCCTCAGAAAATGAGCTCGCCGAACAGTTTGATGTCAGCCGGACCATCGTCCGCGAGGCGCTGAAGATCCTCCGCGAACGGCGCTTGATTACTGTGCAGGACGGGCGGGGCGCTTTTGTGCTCTCCCCGACACCGGAAGCTTCCACCAAAGCGCTCTCCCGCTATATCTCACGCCTGGATATAAAAGAAAGTCACGAAATGCTCTTTGAAGTCCGACTGCTGCTGGAGCCGGAACTGGCCTATCTGGCCGCTGAGCGTTCCAGGAAAAAAGTCATTGATCAATTGGACCGCTGTATGAAAGAGCTGCGGGCTTCTCAGGATGATCCGGAAAAATGGATCGAGACTGATCTCAAGTTTCACAAGATGCTCGCCAAAGCAACCCGCAACCCCTATGCGCTGGTATTCATTGAAACGCTGCTTTTCCATATGGATTTCCTGGTCGGCAGCGGTTTTTTATTGGAGGGGGCCATTGAAGCTACTATCACCAGTCATGAAGAAATCGTCGAGGCGATCCGGGATCATAATCCCGAAGAAGCCAGAGAAAGAATGCGGCAGCACATCCTCAACTCTCAAGACCGGCTGACAGAAGCCCTGCAGAAATTTGCTGCCCAGAATGCCTCCTGAGTAGAGAGGATTAAGAAATGGAACTACAGCTATGAATCAATCAGAAAAAAAGGTCAGAATCGGCGTTGTCGGCGGCGGCGTCTGGGGCCAGCACCACCTGGCTGCTGCCCGGCAGATGGAGCGCGAGGGGTTTGCAAATCTGCTGTGCATGGCGGCTCACAGTCAGGAAACCGCCAGCCGGGTGGGTGCCCAGTACGGCATCCGCGGATATACCGATTACCGGGAGATGATCGCTCAGGAGACGCTGGATCTGGTCGCAGTGGCCACCCCGGATCACCTCCACCGGGAAGTGACTCTCTCTGCCCTGGAAGGCAATGCTCATGTGCTGGTCGAAAAGCCGCTGGATCTGACTTCTGCTGGCTGTCTGGACATGATCCAGCTCTCCGAGGAAAAAGATCTGCTGCTGATGGTGGATTTCCACAAACGCTATGACCCCTATATGATTGAAATCCACCGCCGTGTCCAGGAAGGTGAGGTGGGGGAGCTCTACTACGGACATTTCTATATGGAGGATAAGATCACTGTTCCCCTGCAGAATCTGCGCAAATGGGCGGAAGAGTCCTCCCCATTCTGGTTTATCGGAGTGCACAAAGCGGATCTGCTGCGCTGGATCACCGGGCAGGAAGTCAGTCAGGTCTCTGCCCGGGGATACCGGGGCCGGTTGGCTGAGGAAGGGATACAGGCGCTGGATGCGGTCTCGGTTCGCTTGCTGATGGACGGCGGATTCAGCTGCACGATTGATGTCAGCTGGGTGATTCCGGAGAGTTTTGAATCCCTGGTCAATCAGGGCATCCGGATCGTCGGCAGCCAGGGGCTGATTGAGGCCGATACCCAGGACCGGGGGCTGCACTTCTGCACCGCTGACCAGGGGATGCAGTCAATCAATAAATTTGCCTATCACAGCCAGGAAACCATGCAGGGATATCAGGCTGTTTCCGGCTATTATGTTGACCCCATCAAAGATTTCATCCGGAAAACCCATTATGTCATCAACGGCGGGGCGTCCGAAGAAGTCACGGGCACCTTCCCTTCCGGCAGAGATGGCATGATTGCCACACGGATTGCGGAAGCGGTCCAGGAAAGCATTCAAAAAGCTCAGGCCATTTCACTGGCCTGATAGAAATTATTCAGGGAGAAAATTATGATCGAGGATTTGGAATATCCCTACAGCATTCCGGCCGGCGAACTTGTTGAGCGGTACTCGGAATTATATACCGCAGCCATCAATGATGTCTTTCAGGAAAGAAATTATCACCACCAATGGCTGGGACCTGAGATTAAATGCAGGACGAAAGAACTCGGCCGGAAATCGGTGGCAGGGATTGCCTTCACCATTCAATGGATTCTGGATCCCCTGGAAGATGAACGGGATCGCCCGGCCGCAAAAATGGTCGAGTCATATGCGGAACACAGCATGATCGTCGTAGACGCTGGGAATGATCAGATTTCGGGATTCTGGGGGGAATTAGCCACCACGGTGTGCATCCGCAATGGAGTTTGCGGGGCTGTGATCAATGGAGGTGCAAAAGATTCCGGTTTTGTGAAAGAGATGGGGTTTCCAATCTTCTGTCGTTTCACCAGCCCAGTTGACGGTTTCTATCGGTCTCGTCTGCGGGCCTGGCAAATTCCGATCTGGATCAACGATATCCTGATCCGCCCCAATGATGTTATTGTTGGGGACAGTGATGGGGTGTTGGTGGTTCCACAGGATATCGCCGAGGAGATTCTCTTAGAAACCGAAAGGAGGTCAGATAGCGAAACAGACACTCGAAACCTGCTGAAGCAAGGAGTTCCGGCGGATGAAGCGTCACGCCGTACGGGACGAAAAGACTTATGAGAGATAAGGAGTGAAAGATGAAGAAAATCTTCCAAATGGTTGCCGCTCTGCTGATCCTGTCTTCTGTCCTGCTGACAGGATGCGCGACAACGGCTCCAGAGACGCAGCCAGAAGTTGAAGAGGAAGCAGCCCCCGCGGAGGAAGAAGCCGCTGAGGAAGCCGAAGAAGAAGAGGCAGCTGCTGAAGAGGAACTCCCCTCGGTCACCCTGCACTTTTCCGGTTGGACCTATGACCTGGAAACGGTCATGGACAACATCGAAAAGTTCAAGGTCTGGGTGGCCACGGAAGCTGATCCGCCCATGAATGTGGAAATTGAGTGGTCCGATGCCGGGTACGGCGAGTTTGACAC
Organism: uncultured Anaerolineales bacterium; assembly: GCA_964603385.1. Lineage (GTDB taxonomy): Bacteria > Chloroflexota > Anaerolineae > Anaerolineales > UBA11858 > B10-G9. Next base: position 41,764 of record CAZRUS010000017.1, read on the forward strand.
TCATGTGACCACCACCAATGCCGCCGGGAATGAATTCGATGTTGTCTACAGCTCGGATCACTGGCTGGCGAAATGGGCAGCTGCTGGATGGGTGCTGCCGTTAGAGGATTACTGGCCTGAGGTGCAAGACTACGTTTCGGACATCGCTCCGTACAGTGTCGAGGCCATGACCTATGACGGCAAGCTCTACGGTCTCCCTTACTACACCGATGTGATGTACTTCTTCTACAACAAACAAATGCTGGCGGATGCCGGAATCGAAGCGCCGCCGCAGACCTGGACTGAAGTCACTGAACAATCCCTGATCCTGCTGGAAGAAGGGATCACGGATGACCCGGTGATGTTCGGGTTGGCAGCAGATTCCTGGTTCGATGAAGCCTTCTATACGCTGGCTTACTCTCAGGGCGCGTCCTTCTTTGATGAGGATCACAACGTGGCCTTTGAAGTGGACAGCGGCCCGGTGTATGAGATGGTCGAGTGGTTGGCTGCAGCAATGAACGATCATCAAATTATGCCGCAGCGCGTACTGGAAATGGATGCTGTGGCGGTTCAGGAAGCCTTCAAGGCTGGCGACACTGCCTTTGTGATCCTGCCCGGGTACATGGTGCGAGAACTCAACCTGGAAGGGCTGTCCGCAGTAGCCGGTGACGCAGAAGTTGCCATGATGCCTGGATCCACCCATGAGACAGATGGGTATTCCCGGATGTATCTGCTGGGCTCAGGTGCGGATGAGAGCGAGGAAAAGCTCCAGGCTGCCATTCACCTGATTGAGTTTATGGGCGGAAAAACCACCATGGACGGTGAGGAAGGCTACCACGTCGCCAAACGCTGGGCAGTTCAGAACGGACTTGGATTTTCCGTGCTGTCCCTCTGGGAGGACCCGGAAGTGGACGAGGCCTTCTCCAAGATGGCGGACCCCGAGATCATGAAGGCTCAGAAGGAAATTGCCCGTTCTAAATCGGGGATGAATGCCCCCTGGTTCTCTGAATGGATTTCCTTTATACGCACAGAGACACAGAAAGCGATCCTGCGCCAGAACACCACAGAAGCAACGCTGCAAAGCATTGCCGATTACTGGAACGATTTGAAGTCCGAGTAGGACTCCAAATACATCAGGCTGAAGCCGGTGTTGATGCCGGCTTCAGCCCTCTTCATCCCATTATATATCATGGGTAAAAAAATGACGATGAAATCAAAGATCGAACAACGCCATTATAACCAGACCACGCGATTTGCCTACCAGTTGATTGTCCCTTCGATGCTCTTCGTGATTGTCTTTGTGGCCATTCCTCTGCTGTATTCGATATTTATTTCCTTTCAGGAATTTAAATACGGCGTGCCTACCGGCAACTTCGTCTGGTTTGAAAATTATCTTGATATCTTCACCAAACCAACCGCGGCCCCCGGGTTTTACCATTCCCTCTGGGTGACCTTTAAGTTTACCTTTGCAGCCGTGATTGCAGTGATTGTGATTTCATTCTTGATCGCCCTGCTGATTGATCAGGAGTTCCGGGGGAATAATCTGATCAAGCTTGCTCTGCTGCTGCCCTATGCCATTCCGGGAGCGGTTTCCGCGGTGATCTGGAACTGGATTTATGATCCCAATTTCGGGGTCTTGAACGGTTTGCTGTTTTCCCTGGGGATCATCGAGAAATACTTCTCGATTGCCTCCAATCCGGATCTGGCACTGTGGGGAATTCTGTTTGCTTATGTCTGGAAAATCGTTCCCTACAGCACCTTTCTGTTTTCCGCAGGGCTGTCCACGATCCCCAGGAGTGTATATGAAGCGGCCACCCTGGATCAATCCGGCTTTTTCCGAACGCTGCGGAAAATTGTCATTCCGATGATGATGCCTGTGATTCAGATGGTGCTGGTCATCCAGACCATTTTCGCCCTGGTGCTCCACTTCGGCCTGGTCTTTGTGATCACCCAGGGGGGGCCCGGGGATACCACCCGGACGCTGGCCTGGCATATCTACAAAGAGACCTTCACCTTTACCCGTTTCGGTCGGGGGGCGGCGATGGCCTTGATCCTATCCTTGATCATGGTGATCTTCATTTATATATACCTGGTGGTTCTCAACCCTGAGCGGTCCTTACGGAGGCGGCAGGAGCGGCTTGAGAAGGAGGCTGCCTAAGCATGTTTAATACAATTTCAGGTCGTAGAAAAGCACAAAAAATATTTTTGATCGCAGCGTCTGTTCTGGTGCTGGCCTACCTGCTGGGCCCTATCTACTGGGTGATGATTTCCGGATTTCAGCGGGAAGTCAACCTGCAGGATCGGCCTCCGCATTTTATGCTTAATTCTGAGATATTCACGCTGAACCATTATTCTTACCTGTTTACCGGCGTTGTGCCTGAAGATTCCTCGGTGATGCTGCAGTCCATGTACACCATGAGCGGAACACTGGTCTATCCCTCGATCATCAATTCTTTGATCATTGCGGTGTTTGTGACTTTGATTAATATTCTGCTGGGTTTTCCGGCCGGCCATATCTTTGCCAGATATCAGTTCCGCGGGAAGAACGTTTCGCTGCTGTTCCTGCTGGCCACCCGGCTGCTGCCTTCCATCTCGATCGTCATCCCGGTGTATATGGTGTTCCTGCGGCTGGGTTTGATCGATACCAAGCTGGGATTGATTTTGCTCTACTCAGCCATCACACTCCCGTTTACCATCTGGATCCTGCAGGCATATTTCAAAAACATCCCTGTGGAATATGAAGAAGCAGCCCGGATGGACGGCTGCGGGTATTTGAAAACCCTCTTGAAAGTGGTCCTGCCGGTCTCGCGCTCCGGGGTCATTGCTGCGGCCATCTTTGCCTTCATGACCTCCTACGGGGAATTTGTTTTTGCCACCATCCTGACCCAAACCCTGAAATCCAGGACCCAGACCGCGGTGCTGGCAGCCCTCACCCAGGGCCTGAGCTCCAGTAAGGGAATGATCGCGGCGGCTGCAACCCTGACCATCCTGCCCCCGATGCTGATTGCGATCTTCTTCCGCAAGCACATTATCGAAGGCTTGACCACACGCTTTTCATGAATAATTTGGAGTTGAAATGAGTTATCTAAAAATCGACAATCTGCTGAAACGTTTTGGCGACGTAGTTGCCGTAGATAATTTTTCACTGGAGATCGGCAAGGATGAATTTCTGGTGCTGCTCGGTCCCTCGGGATGCGGCAAGACCACCACGCTGCGGATCATTGCCGGACTGGAGATTCAAACAGATGGGCGCATCCTGTTGGATGAAGAAGACATCTCGGATATTCCTCCGGAAAACCGCGATATGGCCATGGTCTTTCAGAATCTGGCGCTCTATCCCCACATGACCGTATATGACAACATCGCATTTTATTTGCGCAATGTCAAAACACCGAAGGACGAGATCGACAGGCGGGTGAAAGATGCGGCCCGGAAGGTGCAGATCCCGGAGCTGCTGCACCGTTATCCTTCCCAGCTTTCCGGAGGGCAGTGTCAGCGTGTAGCCCTGGCTCGCTCTCTGGTCCGTTCCCCGAAAGTGCTGCTGCTGGATGAGCCGCTGGCTTCGCTGGATGCCAAGCTGCGGGCTAACATGCGCTCTGAGTTCAAACTGATTCATAAGCAGGTGCAGCAGGAAGAAGGCGGTCCATTTATCTATGTCACCCATGACCAGGTGGAAGCGCTGACCCTGGGGACCAAAGTGGCTGTGATGAACGAGGGCCGGTTGGAGCAGGTGGACACCCCCGATCGCCTGTACAACCGACCTCAGAACATCTTTACCGCCAAGTTTATCGGCAGCCCCGAGATGAATCTGCTCGAAGGGGCTCTGCAGGAAAACGGTGCTGGTTGGAAATTCAAGCATGATGACCATGCCGTCAGAATCGAAGCGGATGATGAGGCAGCGCCGCAAGCGGGGCCGGTAACTCTCGGCATCCGGCCAGAAGACGTCGAAGTGGTCCCGGCAGGAACGGGGGGAATTCCCGTCAGGATTCTAACCATTGAACTGCTGGGACAGAACTATCTGGTGCTGATGGAAATTAATCAGCAAGTGTCTGTGACTTCCCTGGTCAAGGATGTCAGCGATATAAAAGATGGAGAAGAGATGGAAATCATCTTTACACCCGGGAAGGTTCATCTCTTTGATGCCCAATCCGGCACCAGAGTGTGAGGAGCTCATGAAGCTTTTTATCTCCGCAGATATGGAAGGAGTGGCCGGGTTGGCAGAGTACCGTCATGCCAGCCCCGGCTCAGTTGAATTTTCCTGGATGGTGGAGTTATGGATTGATCAGATCAATACCATCATTACAGCGGCCCTGGATGAAGGCGTAGAAGAAATTCTGGTCAACGAAGCCCATTCGGGGATGAATTATCTCAACCTGGGAAAACTGCATCCAAAAGCTGCCTTAATTTCTGGATATGTCAAAGCAGACAACCAGATGCACGGGCTGGATAAGTCCTATCTGGGAGCGGTCTTTATGGGACATGCCCGGGCGGGAACCGGTCATGGGGTGCTGAATCACACCTATGTGATGCGCGATGTTTACGATCTGCGTTTGAACGGTGAGTCCATCGGTGAGCTGGGACTGAATGGCTACTGGGCTGCTTATCTGGGCTCTGCCCTGATCATGGTGGCAGGCGATGACTGGACCGCAATGGAAGCGAGAGAGTTTGAGGAATCCATCGAGTGTGCAGTTGTTAAAGAAGGGATTTCCCAATTCAGCGCCAGGCATTTCTCTTCCGATGATGTCAAGAGAGAACTGGAGCGTGCTACCAGGCAGGCCATTCAACGCAGGAAGAAAGGATTGATCCCGGATAAGAGGCTTCCCGAGCAGTTTGAGATGGAAATTGATTTTTCTATCTCTGAAATTGCCCACCTCTGTTCCTTTGTCCCCGGGGTCACTCGGGTTGGACCAAGGACAGTACGATTTCTGAACAGCGACTACCGCGCTCTGCAGCAGACGCGGATTGTCTGTACCAATCTGGCCCTGGCTGTCACACGCACCCGGTTTGGGTGATCCCTCTCCAGAGAATTGGTGAATACCATGAAATTTGTGATCACGGATTATATTGAGGATAATCTCGATTATGAGCAGGACGTTGCTGATCAATTGGGGATAGATTTTGCCTACCACCAGCTGAAGACCGCGTCGCAGGAAGACCTGCTGGAAGCGGTGGAAGGGGCAGAGATCATTCTGGTCAACATGGTGCCCTTTACCGCGGAAGTCATTGATCAGCTGGAGAACTGCCGGCTGATCTTACGACACGGGATTGGCTATGACAATGTCGATGTCGAAGCAGCCACCCGGGCGGGGATCGCCGTCGCCAACTATCCGACGTACTGCACTCGTGATGTCGCTGAGCAGGCAGTCATGCTGATGATGGCCTGTCAGCGCAAGCTGCCCCTGCAGTTGGAGCTGCTTGATAGAAGCGTAAGAGCCGGGAAGTGGATCTTTGAAGATATTTATCCAGTGTACCGGATGGAAGCCCAGACGATAGGGATTATCGGCTTTGGTCGCATAGGCAGCACAGTGCACCGGATGCTGTCGGGTTTTGGATTGGATTTCTTAATCAATGACCCCTACCTGTCGAAGGACCGGGTTAAGGAGTACGGCATTGAGCTGCATTCTTTCGAGGATGTCATCTCCCAGGCAGATATTGTCACCATTCACTGCCCGCTGAAGTGGGAAGAAACCCATCATATGTTTGATAGGCCTCAATTTGATCTCATGCGGGAACGATCCATCCTGATCAATACCGCCAGAGGAGGGATTGTCAATCTGGAAGCTTTGGATCTGGCCTTAAAGGAGGGTAAACTCGCTGGAGCGGGGATTGACGTGTACGAACAAGAGCCGCCTCCAGAGGATCTGGCCATCCTGACCAATCCCAAAGCGATCTGCACTCCGCATTTGAGCTGGCTTTCTGAAGAAGCAGGTTGGGATATTCGCAAAGATTATCTGGATGATGTCAAACGCTTTCTGGAGGGCAAACCCCCCAAAAATGTCCTCAATCCAGACGTGGAGATCGAGTATCTGAAGTGAGGAAATCATGCCTGAACATTCAATGATCGGGTTGGTAAAAACGGCCCGAGGACCGGGGAATATGGAGCTCCGGGAGGTGCCCGTTCCTGAGATCCAGCCCCATGAAGTCCTCCTGGAGATCAAAGCAGCAGGGATCTGCGGGACCGATGTTCACATCCGTCATGATCAGTTTCCCTACTGGCCCCCGGTGATCATGGGCCATGAGTTCAGCGGTATCATCCTGCAGAAAGGGGACAAGGTTACCGGCTTTGAAGTGGGGCAGCGGGTGGTCGGAGAACCTCACACGCGGGCCTGTGGGAAATGTGAGCTGTGCAGGACGGGCAATATTCAGATCTGTGCCAGCAAACGCTCCCCGGGCTGGGGGATCGATGGGGCTTTTGCCCGTTACCTGGTTATGCCTGAGCATCTCCTCCACGCCATCCCCGACCATCTCTCAGATCAGCAGGCAGCCCTGGTGGAGCCGGTTGCTAATGTTGTTCAGGATGTGCTGGAAAATACGCCCATTTTACCGAATGATACCGTGGTGGTAATTGGCCCCGGTCCGATTGGTCTGGCGGCTTTGATGTGTGCCCGAGCGGTTTCTGTGGGCAAACTGATCCTGATCGGGACCAGTGCAGATCAAGAAACCCGTCTTCCTCTGGCGGAAGAGATCGGGGTGGATCTCATCCTGCTTGCGGATCAGGAGGATGTTACTGCTGCGATTATGGATGTCACCCACGGAAGGGGGGCAGATCTTGTCATTGAGGCTTCTGGCGCTCCTGCGGCAGTGGCGTCTACCCCTTATCTGGTTCGAAAGTTAGGCACGATCTCTCAGATCGGCTTAACCGGTGTCGAGGAAATTTCTTTTCCCTGGGATACGGCGGCTGTAAAAGCCTGCCGGATTGTGTTCAATATGTCCACTGCTTATACCTGCTGGGATCGGGCCATCGGCTTGATGGCCTCAGGTGTAATCGACGCCGGAAAATTGATTTCTCATGTCTATCCGCTGGAGGATTGGGAAGAAGCCTTCCGGATGGTGGAGGAAAAACAAGCCGTCAAGGCCCTGTTGATTCCATAAGGGAGGAAACCCTTGCAGTCTGTCAGCAACGCCGTCCAGCAAAAAACGATCAACTTTCTGAAGGAGCTGATCAGCATCCCCTCCACCCGTGGAAATGAAGGGGAGGCGTCCCGTTTTTCCCGGCAGGCTTTTCAGGAATGCAGCGATTCCAGCATCCTGGTTTCCATCGATGATTCCATCATGGAACATCCCGATTATGATTTTTGGCTTCCTGATTTTACTTATCGGGACACACCGCAGGTCGAGGTGGTCATCAAGGGAGGGACTCAGGGGAAAGCTGTGGTCTTTAATACCCACCTGGACGTCGTCCCACCCAGTGCCGGACAGCAGGATCCCTTCACTCCCCGGGAGAAAAAAGGGAACATATACGGACGGGGATCGGTGGATGCCAAAGGGCAGGTGGCTACCCTGTACGCTCTGGCGCAAATCCTGCGGGAGAACAACCTCAAACCCCGGGGAGATGTGATATTTCATCTGGTGGTTGAGGAGGAAAACGGGGGGAACGGCACGCTGGCAATGATTGAACGGGGGGTAGAGGCAGATGCAGCTGTAATTCTTGAGCCCAGTGAACTCAAGATCATTCCTGCAGTGCGGGGAGCGGTCTGGTTCCAATTGAGGGTGTTTGGAAAGGCCACCCACAGCGGCAACACGGAAGGCCGGATCAGCGCCATCGACGCGGCTTATCAGGCGATAGAAATTCTGCGCAGCTATCATGACCAACTGCTGGCGTCATCCCGGCACTTACCCCTTTTTGATGAGTATGCTGATCCTATGCCGCTGACCATCGGCCAGTTTGAATCCGGTACCTGGCCGGCAACTGTACCGGATGAAGCCGTCCTGAAAGGGTTGATTGGATTTTTGCCTAACAAGAACCGCCAGGAGGTCCAGCAGGACCTGGAAGATGCCCTGCGGACCCAGGGCGATGATTGGCTGAAAGACAACTTTGAGATCACATTTCCGATGCTGCGAAACGACGGCAACTCGCTGCCGGCTGATCACCCGCTGGTGCTGGCTCTGAGCGCTTCGATGGCGAGAACCGGGCTGATTCCTGAGATTGACGCTATGCGGGCAGCCTGCGATGCCTGGCAGTATGCCAATAAACTGGAGATCCCGACCGTGGTATTTGGCCCCGGTTCTTTGGGTGTGGCTCACTCGGCCGAGGAACATATTCCACTGGAGGAAATCTTTCAGGCTGCCCGGGTGCTGGCCGATCTCGTGACAACATATCCTTGATTTCAAGGGAAAGGAGAACCTGATCATGGCAGCAGTACGGAGACTGTCGGTTTATCAGTCCATGATTGACAGCGGATTGGTTCCGCTGTATTACCACCCGGATTCCGAAGTGATCAAGAAGGCAGCTGCTGCCTGTGTGGAAGGAGGCGCCCGCGTTTTTGAATTCACCAATCGGGGAGAGGGCGCTTTTCAGGTCTTTGAGAAGCTGCTTCCTTACTGCCGTAAAGAACACCCGGATCTGATTATTGGTGTCGGTTCCGTGGTTGATCAGGGAACCGCCGCCCTGTATATCAATATGGGAGCGGATTTTATCGTTGGTTCCCTGTTCAACCCGGCGATTGCCCGTCTGTGCAATCGCCGGAAAGTCGCTTATATTCCCGGCTGTGGAACGGCAACAGAAATCGCCACCGCCGAGGAAGCTGGCGCTGAGATTATCAAAATTTTCCCGGGGTCCACCCTGGGAGGACCCAAGTTTGTCAAATCCATTCTCGCCCCCACCCCCTGGAGTTTGATCATGCCCACGGGGGGCGTCCGGGCGGAAAAGGAAAATCTAGCTGGCTGGTTTGATGCCGGTGTCTGTGCGGTTGGGATGGGATCGGCACTGTTCCCGAAAGATGCCCTGGTTGGAGGGGATTTTTCAATAACAGCGCAGCTGGTGAAGCAGGTTTTGACCTGGATTGCTGAAATCAGGAAGGATACTGATGGGTAAGAAAACAAGAATTATCACTTTTGGTGAAATCATGCTCCGGCTGAAGTCACCGGGGTTTGAACGTTTTTTTCAATCTCCAACCCTGGAGGCCACTTTTGGGGGTGGTGAAGCCAATGTGGCTTTGTCACTGGCTTACTTCGGATTGGATGCCGCATTTGTCACTGTGCTGCCGGAAAATGTCATCGGGGATGCCTGTCTGCGGGAGATCCGGGCTTATGGCGTTGACCCCTCGGAAATCATCCGCGGTCCGGGGAGGATGGGAATCTATTTTCTGGAAGCCGGGGCTAATCAAAGACCCTCTAATGTGGTCTACGACCGGGCTGGATCGGCGATTTCTCGAGCAGAACCGGGCAGCCTGGATTGGGACCGGGTTTTCTCCACCGCAGATTGGTTTCATGTCAGCGGGATCACACCGGCACTTTCCGCCAACGCGGCAGCCTTAACCTTGGACGCGGTGCAGAGTGCTCAGAATGCAGGCGTGACCGTGTCCTGTGATTTCAATTTCCGGAAGAAGCTATGGAAATACGGCAAAACAGCCCCGGAAGTGATGCGTGAGGTGGTCAAGTACGTCGATATCGGGATTGCCAATGAAGAGGACTGCCAGAAATCATTAGGAATCACGCTGCCGGAAACATCAGACAAAGCTGTTACCAGCGGAGAGCTCGATCTGGAGAGCTACCGGCGCCTGGCGGAGCGGGTGATGGAAGAATTTCCGAATCTGAAAAAGCAAACTATCACTCTGCGGGAGAGCCATTCTGCTACCCACAACGGCTGGTCAGCCTGCCTGCATAATGGGAGCGATTTCTATCACAGTCAGCATTATGACATCTATGCCATTGTTGACCGGGTTGGCGGCGGAGATTCCTTCGCGGCCGGGCTGATTTATGGACTCAGTCAGGGCATGGAGGACGGCAGCGCCCTTGAGTTTGCGGCTGCGGCGTCCTGTCTAAAACATTCCATCCCGGGCGATTTCAACCAGGTATCTGTAGCGGAAGTCCAGCGGCTGGCCGGCGGAGATTCATCGGGTCGGGTGCGTCGCTAGAGATTGTCAGAAAAGGAAAGGGTTTGATCATGTCAGTTAAATTTTCCCGGCGGGAGATCCCCGGAAAAGAATCCCAACGAATGCTCCAACGCAACCAGCGGTCCGAACTGCCCAGTCCGCCCGGACAGCTGCCCATTGTCTGGGAAAAAGCCCGGGGAACACGAGTCTGGGATGTGGATGGCAATGAGTACCTGGACTTTACGTCTGGTGTTTTGGTTACCAATGTCGGGCACTGTCATCCCCATATGACGGCAAAGCTCCGGGAACAGGCAGAGACTTTGGATAACTCCTATACGTTCCGCACCCCGCAACGAGTCTCCGCAGCGGAACGGATAGTCGATTCCACTCCGGAAAATCTCACAAAGGTGTTTATGCTGACAACTGGATCCGAGGCGGTAGAAGCTGCCATCCGGTTAGCCCGTCTGTATACAGGAAAGCAGGAGATTCTGAGTTTTCACGGGGGGTTTCACGGCAAAACGTACGGGGCAATGAGTGTTGCCGGGAGCGCGGGAACGAAAAAGGGGTTTGGGACGGGGGTGCCTGGGACGATCTGCGCTCCTTATCCCTACTGCTACCGCTGTATTTATGATAAACAATATCCGGACTGTGATCTGCACTGCCTGAAAATGCTTGATCGAATAGTGGAAGCGGAAACCTGGGGGGATCTTGGTACTGTGATCGTCGAACCCTACCAAGGAGCGGCAGGATTTATTTTTCCGCCGGAAGGATATCTAAAATCCCTGGAGCACTGGGCCCGAGAACGGGATCTGATCCTGATCGTGGATGAAGTCCAAGCCAGCTTCGGACGCACCGGAAAAATGTACATGATTGAATGGGAGGATGTCCGACCCCACCTGCTCACGCTGGGGAAAGGCATGGGTTCCTCGCTGCCGGCCTCAGCTGTGGTTGGGGAAGAAAAGATCTTTGCTGCTGTGGGGGACAGCGGGCTGTCCAGCACCTGGGGGGGGAATCCGCTTTGTTCGGCAGCGGTCCAGGCTGTGTTTGACATTATTGAGGAAGACGACCTGCTGGAAAACTGCCGTGCCGTGGGAGAATTTCTGGCGGATGGTTTGCAGCTGCTGCAGGAAAAATACACTGTTCTGGGGGATGTCCGGGGAAAAGGACTCGTTCATGGGATGGAATTTATCAAAGAGGATCGAGTTCCGGATTCTGAGCTGACCAGGCAGGTGGTTTTCGCAGCGGCTGAGCGGGGGTTGATGCTCGGGAAATTGGGGTTGTATGGCAATGTCATCCGGATTGCGCCCCCGTTAGTGGTCACCGAAGATGAGGTCGAGGCGGGAATCCGGATTCTGGATGAAGCCATTGCCGATGTCATGGAGTGATGGATGAAGTTCGTCAGCTACAGCAGCAAGAAGTCTCGGGATCAGATAAGGCCTGGAATTCTCCGGGGGGATCGAATTATTGAGCTTTCTGATCTTCCTGGGCAGGCCGGATTCAGTTTCCCGGAGGAAGGAACCTTAAGGGACTTCATTGAGCTGGGGGGCGATGTCCTGCAGCTCGTTGAAAACATGGAAAATCAGCAGCTGGATTCCCTGGAAAGTTTGCTCCGGGAAGAGGTGATCCTGCAAGCCCCCCTGGGGGATGCCCGTAAGCTGATCCTGCTGGCTGGCAATTATACCGAACATATTCGGGAGGTGGGGTTTCGAGTTCCTCCTTCAGGAGATCAAATAACGCCGCAGTTCTTTATGAAGCCCCCTTCCACCACCATCATCGGGCCCGAAAAGCCACTCCAGCTTTCAGCGCATAATCTCTGGGTGGATTGGGAAGTTGAACTGGCTGTCGTGATCGGAAAAGCAGGGCGGGATGTCCCCCTAATTGATGCCATGCAGTATGTCTTCGGATATACCATCCTCAATGATATTTCTGAGCGAAAATTCAATTCCAGCATAGAGGACCGTTTTGAGCGCGAAAAGGATCCCTTTTTTGACTGGCTGCATGGTAAATGGTTTGACGGCTTTGCTCCCATGGGTCCCTGTGTTGCAACCAAGGATGAAATACCCGATCCCCATTCGCTGCAATTGCGGCTCTATCACAATGGGATAATACAGCAGGAAGGATCAACGGCGGATATGCTTCATCCGGTTCCATATTTGATCCATAAGCTGTCTGAGATTATGACCATCGAACCCGGGGATGTCATTGCTACCGGCACTCCTTCCGGGGTGGGGGTCAGTAAAGGGATGAAACTGGAAGAGGGGGATGTTGTGACCTGCCGGATCGAGCCAATCGGGGAGCTGCGTACCCCGATTATCTCCTCCAACCTCCGAGGTTGAGCGGCATCTTGCCTAGCAACAACCATGGAGTTTGACTAGAACAAGCTTCCGCCGTCCAGTATCAGCGCCGGGAGCTTTTTTATTGATCTTCCCCGTTTGAAATTCCTGCCGCTATACATCAGCCCGATTCTGGTGGGACGCAGGCTCATTTTCCCCTGGACAGACACTTTTTTGGGGTTAAGGAGGAATTTACCGCTTGACAGGGGGGAGTTTTTCGTCTATAAATAGGACAGTCGTTAGACGTATATACAAATAATTCTACTTCAAGGATCTCTCCATGAATTTCAACCTCAGCGTGGAAAAGAACGTCCCCCTGCGGATCAAGATCGCCGATCAGCTCCGCGATCTAATCAAAAATGATTACCCCGACGGCGGCCAGATCCCCAGCGAGGATGAGCTCTCCGGGATGCTGGGCATCAGCCGGGGAACTCTGCGGCAGGCTCTTTCCATCCTTGACGAGGAAGGATTTATCGTCCGCAAACACGGCGCCGGCACTTTCATCAATCCCCATGTGCTGCGCCTGCGGGTGCGGGCCGATCTGCCCTTCCGGCTGACCGACCTGATCGAGAATGCCGGCTACCAGGCCTCGGTGGAAATTTTGGATTTACGGGAAGAAACCATCACTTCCCAACTCAGCAATCGGCTGCTACTGCCGGAGCATTCGGAAATTATGGTGCTGACCCGGCTGTTCTATGCCGATCAGCAGCCGGCCATCTACATTCGGGATTATTTTCCGAAATCCCTGCTCTGCGGGGAGTATTCGGAAGAGGATTTGAAAAACTTCCTGTTCGAATTTCTGGGCAAACGCTGCCAGCTCAAATTGAGCTACACCCTATCCGAAATCATTCCCACCAGCGCTGGCCCTCAGCTTGCCCGGGAGCTGGAAATTGGACAGAACACCCCGCTGCTAATGGGTAATGATACTCATTTTGATCTCAATAACCGCCCGTTGGTCCATTCTCAAATCTACTATAAAGATCAGTTCATCCGCTTTCATTTGACAAGAAAATATAAATAAAGTTATTCCTCACCTGTGATTCTTCAACAACTGCTCATTATCTTAAGGAGGCTTGACCATGTTTAAAAGAAAAAGTTGGAAACTGATTTCCCTGCTGCTGGCCACCATGATAGTTTCAGCAGCCTGTGGAGGTTCAGCGGAGGAAGAGTCCATGGAGCTGACGGTCGCTCTTTCTTCCCCTCATGTCTGGATCCAGCCCGTAATCGCCGAGTGCCAGGGCTATTATGAAGAGGTCGGCGTGGATGTCGAGCATGTTCGTTTCACCTCCGGACGTGCTGCCATGGATGCCTTGATCGGCGGTCAGGCAGAGATTGCCACCACAGCCATCTCCCCGGTGATCTTCGCTGCTTTCCAGGAGCAGCCGATGGCCATTCTGGCTGAAAACGCCCGCTTCCTGGATGAGAAAATTACCGCCCGGGTCGAGTCCGGTATTGCAGAACCGGCCGATCTTGAGGGCAAAAAGATCGGCGTCACCCTGGGAAGTGATGTCCACTATTTCCTCTACCTTTATCTGGAGTATGCCGGTCTGACTGTGGAGGATGTCGATGTTGTCAATCTTGGACCCGCCGATATGGTAATTTCCCTGGTGAATGGCGATGTCGATGCCTTCGCCAGCTGGCGGCCTCAGCCGGATAACGCCAAAGCCGAGATGGGCGACGGCGCTGTCTTCCTGACCCAGCCCGATCCGCCGATTTTTGAATCGCTGTACCTGATCGTCGGGATGGAGGAGCTGGTCGAGGCTAATCCGGAAGCCTACCAGCGTTTCATGGAAGCGATGGTGATGGCGGATGAGTTCGCAGCCTCCAACCCGGAAGGGGCGGTTGCCTGCGTCGCCGAAGCTTCTGAAGTGGAACCAGACGCGGCTGAAAATCTTATGGGCGGATACAATTTCCAGATTTGGCTCGATCAGACCATGATTGAGGGATCTGAAAAGCGGGCTGTCTTCCAGCTGGACAATGATCTGGCACCGGAGGGGGCCGCTATGCCGGATTTCCGGGAGTTCATCGCCGAAGGACCGCTGGAAGCCGTCGATGCGGACCGGGTATCACTTGATTAGTGAGTGATCTGTAGACACCATTTCCAGGGGTGGGGGTTTAGTTTCTTCTCCACCCCGGGGATGGTCGCAGCCAGGGGAGCTGTCCTATACCCACTGGACCCGACGGGGGGAAAGGTCTTCCAGCTGGGAGGAGAAAATCATGCCTGAAAAAGAGAGTCTGAAAACCAGGTTGTGGAATTTCTACATCCAGAACCAGAGCAACCTCACCAATGTCCTATCGATCCTGCTGTTTTTAACTGTCTGGGAGCTGTTCAGTCGTTTTGGCAGCTTGAGCATCAACCTTTTTCCCCCGCCCACCTGGGTTGTCCAGGAACTGTGGCGGATGATCCAATCCGGGATGTGGTTTAATGACGTTTTCATCAGCACCCGCCGGGTGTTGAGCGGTTTCCTGACCGGATCAGCAATTGCTATCAGCGTTGGTTTGATGACAGGGAGAATCCCTATTGTGCGCGCTCTGCTGGAACCGGTCATCCAGCTGCTCCGGCCCATTCCCTCGATTGCTTGGGTTTCCATTTCCATTTTCTGGTTTGGGCTGGGGGAGTCCTCCAAACTTTTCCTGATTTCCTATGGGGTGTTCTTTCATGTCTGGCTGAATACACATATTGGCGTCTCGACGGTGGATCCCACCCTGCTGCGGGCTGCCCGCTCACTGGGAGCCAAAGGTAGGCGGCTGTTCTTTGAGGTTATCCTGCCTGCGGGACTTCCCTTTATTATCGCCGGCCTGCGGTCCGGGGTAGCGGTGGCCTTCATCGTGGTGGTAGCCGCCGAACTGACCGGTGCCTCCGCCGGGGTGGGGTACCGGATTTCACACTCCCGGGAGATCTTCCGGGCGGATCGGATGATGGTCGGGTTGATGACCCTGGGTGTGCTGGGTGGGCTGGCTGATCAAATCTTTGCCCGGCTGTCCCGGCGGCTGGTCTTCTGGGCAGGGGAGGGGAGAAGCTGATGTTTAATCGCCTTGCAGGACAGGATACCGGGGGAGCGGGTGGGAACGGCAAAAATAAACTTCCCGGCGCTCATGTCTCTCTACAAAATCTGGGGGTGCGGTTCCACTCCGCTCGGGGGGAGGCGGTGGAAGCAGTCCGGGATTTCTCTGTAGAGATTGAACCGGGAGATTTCGTCTGCCTGATTGGGCCCAGCGGCTGCGGGAAATCCACAGTGCTGAATGTGATCGCCGGATTTGTCAAGGCGACCAGCGGTTCGGCCCGGGTGGATGGAAAGGAGATCCGGGAACCTTCACCGGATCGGGGGGTTGTCTTCCAGGATTATGCCCTCTTTC
Organism: uncultured Anaerolineales bacterium; assembly: GCA_964603385.1. Lineage (GTDB taxonomy): Bacteria > Chloroflexota > Anaerolineae > Anaerolineales > UBA11858 > B10-G9. The sequence goes on from CAZRUS010000017.1 coordinate 57,467, forward strand.
CCTGGCTGACCGTGCTGGAGAACGCCGGATTTGGACTGCGGATGCAGCGGGTAAAAAAAGAAACTCGCAAACAAATTGCTCAGGAGAAGATTGAACAGGTTCACTTAAGAGGCTTTGAAGCCAAATATCCCCATGAACTCTCCGGAGGGATGAAACAGCGGGTAGGGATTGCCCGCATTCTGGCCAGCAACCCCCGGGTGATGCTGATGGATGAACCCTTCGGTGCCCTGGATGCCCAAACCCGGGAGCTGATGCAAGAGCTGCTGCTTGAAGTCTGGGAGCAGTACCAGGCCACGGTGATCTTTGTCACCCATGATTTGGATGAAGCGATCTTTCTGTCCGATAAGATTGTTCTGATGTCAGCCCGCCCTGGAACAGTGAAAGAGATCTATCAAAACCCCCTGGCCAGGCCGCGGGAGCTGGACATCTATACCTCTCGGGAATTCATGGACCTCAAGCGACGATTGAACACTTCCCTGCGGGAGGAGATCGCCGCTGCCATGGATGTCCCTGGATAGCGAACACAGACAGAAAAAAATTCGAAAGGAGTCATTATGAGCTTGTTCATTATTGGAGCAGGTCTGTCGAGGACAGGCACAACCACCCTGAGGCAGGTCATCGAAGATTTGGGATTTGGCCCTTGCTACAACTCGACAGAATTATTCGTTCGACCGCGGGGAATTGAATTCTGGGAAGCGTTGGAAAAAGGGGAAGCAGTGAATTTTGAAGATTTCTTCCGTGACTACAATTCCATCATTGGTTTTCCTGGCTATATTTTTCACCGGCAGCTCAAGGATCGTTATCCAGAGGCCAAAGTAATCCTCAGCTACCGGAATCCTGAAGAGTGGTATGACGATATTTCTTCGACGGTGTTTGAGTCCGAGTCTTCCCATGTCAACAAGGCCTATGCCCGGGAGGTGAGATCGTTTGACCCTTATCTGGCGGACTGCATTGAGCGCATTCACGGTCTGCAGCTGCGCATGCTGGAAGAGAATTATTTTGAAGGACGTTTTTCCGAGAAAGACTATGCGGTCAACCGCTACAGCGAGTGGAACACTGAGGTCAAGGATTCCTATGCGGAGGGTGAGCTGCTGGAGTATCAGGTCACCGAGGGCTGGCAACCCGTGTGTAATTTTCTGGGCGTTCCGGTTCCGGAGGGTAAGCCTTTTCCGCATCTGAATCACCCGGATAAGTTCCACAAACGCTCCTCGTCCGGGTTTTTAGAGATGCTGAAGGAGAACGAAGGATTGTAAGCGACTGCGGCCGCTGATGATGCCAGGCACAGCTCCCGGAGCCTTCCAGCGCTCCGGGAACTGTTTTCACTGGCAAACGAGGGAAGGATTTCCCTCAGGCCGTGGTATCCTCCACCGGCGCTGCGGGGGCGTTGGTCTTGACGGATTCGATGCCGTTGTCCCGGCCCTGCTTGCTGGTGTACATCTCACTGGTGGCGATCACCTGGTTGTTGGCCGCCTCCAGGGTGAAATAAAACTCGCCGTTCTTGGCTTCCAGGCGGTTGTAGTTATCATCATCCTGGGCATGCTTTTTGACGGATTCGATGCCGTTCTGGCAGCCGCTCTTGGTGGTGTAGGCCTCGCTGCCCAGGATGTTCTGCCCGTTGGGTGCGGTAAGGCGGAAAAAGTACTTCTTGTCTTTGGCGAGATGGATGATGAATTTGGGGTGGTTCATTTTTTTCCTCCTGAAAATTACTTGGCGGATATTCATTATATCAACCAGTTGCCGTGAGCGCCAAAAGCGCAGTGAGCAGTGAGGCAGCTAGCAGTTCTTTGTTCTCCTCCAGCCGGTTCTCAATTCTACCCGGCGTTTTCCGTCAATTGAAAAAGCGTTGAGTCTGCCGCCAGAGGAGATCCAATTTCCAGATGAAGACCTTCAAAGTGGGGAGAATGGAGCAGCCTTATCCTTTCTGGAGGGAGCTTCTTCTTTCTGACATGTCCCGGAGCGCTGACCTGATGGTCTGCTGCGACCACCTTCCTTGTCATTGCGAGCGCTCCCAGGCTCCGGGACCAAGATCAGCTTTCCGTCGGCGCTGGTTGGGGCACCCCCCAAAAACCTCCGTCAGCGTCTCGCTGACGGGCATTCACCGTTCATCTTCGGGCAGCGGGGATGCTGGCTCGGTTTAACGGGCTCAAGGGAGAGCGCCTGAGGCGCGGTGATTAGTAGTTGGTCATTGTTTTTAGTCATTCTGGATTCAGTGATCTTTCTCCCGGGTCTTACAGCATAAAAATAACCGCTGGAATCTACCGCAGTCGGTCTGCCAAAATTAGCAGCGCGCCTTTGGCGCGCTGCTCTGCTGACTCTTTACCATTTACTGGTTTTATCAATGGCCGCCAGCGTTTCAGCGCTCTGCGTTTTCCCGGCAGAGGTAAAAGCGCGTCATCCAGGGATTACCGGTTGACGTCCGATCGAAATACCATGTGTGCGCACCATCAGAATTGAATATGATGGAGTCGCAGGTGTTGTTGTAAGGTGCGGATGCCCCCCATTCCGGACCGCTGAAGACATCACTTAATGTGTAGGTAGGTGTCAGAGAATTGGGGTGTACGGCCTTGATGATCACCTCCAGATGTTCATCTCCGTAGATATTGACCCAACCGCTGTCGTATTCCCCGGCACCAAAGTTCAGCAGACAGGTTAAATCGGGACGGCAGCCGGGCCAATCGATATCCTGGCTGACCCGCCAGTTGGCTACCTGGCGGCGTTCCGTCCCCGTCAGAACATACGCTTCCAGATCAAACTCGACAATGTGACCTACGCTGGTGGGGGCTTGAATTAACCTCCAGTTAAGCCACAGCCGGGTGGCTTCTCCGATGTCATAGTGGTTATTGCCCTCGTCTCTTTCCAGGATGCGATCATAGGGATCAACGGCCACCCGGTAGCCTGCGGCCATCTGCTCCCGGAAGCGGTTGGAGTCCGGCAGGGAGAACCAGCGGCTTTCCCCGGCTGCCAGGGTGATGCCGGGGAAGGAGAATTCCAGCCCCAGCGGACTGCCGCCCGGCAGCGATGTGGTCAGGGTCAGTTCTCTGTTTTCCACCGCCCCGCTGCCGTTGTTGTGCACCTCTACCTGAAGATTCCCCGGTCCCTCAGATCGGTAGATCAGGTTGGTGATCATCAGGTCGGGCAGATCGGGACAGATCGGTTGGTGAACCATGGTGCCGTTTCGTTCCGCTTCATCCAGCACGGTGTCGTTGGGATCTATCACCACGCAGGCATCATAAGGGGAACCAATGTACATATCCGGGTCGGTCAGCGTCGTTTGATCGCCGGCCCCCAGCTCGAACTCCTCCCAGGTGAAGAATCCGATGCGGTCCCCGCTGCGGGACTGCAGCTCGATATCGAGGTCCCGCCTCCCGGGCCAGGACCCGGTGCCGGTGTTCCTCACGGTGAGCTCGATTTCTCCTGTTCCCTCGGTGACCTGGTAGTCAACCAGGTGCAGCCAGGGCAGGGGTTCCTGCCCCGCCACACCGGTGCCGACCGAGCCTTCTCCGGTGGGCTCAAAATAGAAGTACACCCAGCAGCGGCCGTTATCGGAGATCAAGGCCCCTTCCTGGACCTGGTCCAGGGCGCCGTATTCGTTGTCCTCGTAGCGGATGGAGATGCCTTCGCAGATCAGATCGTCGCAGCCCGGGTCCCCGGACTCATCACAGGGCCCGATATCCCGGTCCATGAGCTGGAAGCCGAATTCGAAAGTCCCTCCGGGAGGGACATCGACCACAGCAGCGTTCGGCCCGCTGAAATTCCAGGTGGGATCCGCGGCCATCTCCCAAAGTGTATAGGTGTGTGTGTTTCAGGCCGTTGGGCTTGTCCAGATGTCCCCGCTCGTGACCGCCGTCGAAGGTAATCTGCTGGTCGTTGGCAAAAAAGGTGCCGTAAACCGGTCCGATGTCGCCGTGGCGGTCCTCCCAGCGCCCATCCCCGCCCAGAACATGGGTTTCCAGGGTGGTGAAAACAATCAGGATTTCCCGGTTGCAGTCTTCCAGCGGCTGATTGATGATCGTCAATCCGGGGTAGGACTCCGGTCCGTCCGGGAATTCAATAATAAAAGCACTGACCCCGAAGGTGTAGTTGCTGCCGCAGGGCGGATTGAACCACTCGTAGGGGATGCCGGTTTCCCGGGCTTCGGGATCCTCCACCCACTGCAGGTTGCCGTTGAGGTAGATCCGGAAGCCGTCAATCGGATCTTCATCATCATCCGGGCTGTAATCCCATTCCAGGGTGCGGTTCTGTTCGTTGGGGCGGACATTATGGGGAGAAGTCATGGAAGGGTCGATATATAATGGTACGAGTCGGGAGCCGCTGTCGGCTCTGGTAACTCTTATGGAAAAGTTCAGGGTATGATCCTGGTGCCGGAATTCTCTGGCAATGCCGTCCCAGCGCCAGGGTTCCAATTCCAGCTCATAGGTACCCAGTTCCACCGCTTCGGTCCCCCCGCCGGTGATGCCCACAGAGTTGAGCGTAAAGGGCAGGGGCTGGTCTTCGGTCCAATTGATCAGCGGTGCTGTCTGTCCGGTCAGGTAGGGTTCCGTCTGCCAGTTTCCACCTCCCAGGTGGATAAACGACTCGTCGGTAGCCTGATCCTGATCTGCATCCGGATACCACTGGGGGAGGCTGCCGGCCAGGCTGACGTAGCAGTGCATCCCTTCAAAGGCCCTCTGGGTTTGCAGCCTGGTTACCTCCACCCGCAGCGGGACCGTATCTGCTTCGGGGCCAAAGAACTGCAGATTGCCAAATATCGCCAGAATACTCGGAAGAGGTTCAGCGGCATTTGCAGTGGGTTCTTCAGAAGTTTCCTCTGCTGGAGGCAGACTCTCCTCTTCGGCGGCGGGTTCTCTATCCGGAATGGTCAGTCCTTGACCCGGTGCCGGCCCATCTTCCCCCAACTCAGGATTGGCCTCTTCCAATTCCTCAGTAGAGAGATCGTATTGCTCTGCAATGGCTGCTAACGTCTCACCTTCCTCCACCTGGTGGCTTCCGGTGGGCGCTTCTCCCGCTTGCTCGGCAAGTACCCGGATAGAAGACTGCCCGGGGACATTTTTGCTGGAGAACGCCCGGATGATCAGCAGGTGGGTTCCTGTGGAAGTCGGCACCCACTGGGAGGAGAACACCATCGATTTTGGAGCTGGGTCTTCAGCATCCACCACGTCCATCAGCTTTCCGTCCACCCATAACTCGATGCGCTCCAGGCCTTCCTGCTCCCTGGTGGTGGCATGGATAGTAACCCGATCGCCGACCTGGAGCCGTTTATTGTTCATTGGGGCATGCACCAGCACCAGCGGCCGGGCATTGAAGGCCTGTCCCCGCCTGTTGAACCAGCCCAGCAGCAAAACCAGCAGGATTAAACCAATCAGGAATAATAATCCCAATCCGAAAATGGTGCGCTTGGTGCTTGTTTTCATGTCACACTTCCTTGCCTGAGGTTCAGGGTAAGTCCTTCAGGGCAGCCGAACAGCCGCGGTCTGTCAATTGGCTGGCTGTCTGATGCCGTCAGGAAAAGGCCCATTTAGATGAGATTATTCCAGGGTGATGGTGAACTGCCGCCAGCCGGACCAGGCGCTGGCGTTGCCTTCCCCATCTATTGCCCGAACCTACCAGCGGTAGGTCCAACCGCATTCCACAGGGAGGGAAAGCTGTTTTCCGGAGATACCGGTGAAGACGCTTCCGGGAGCACTGCTCCAGTTGTTGTCACCGGCATGCCGCTGCACCTTGACCCGGTACTCGGCGATCCCGCTCTCATCACTGACCGGCAGCCAGGCCAGGGTCTGGTTCGCCTTACACCCTATCGTCAGCCCTGGGCCCGGGACCGCCTGCTCGGGAACCGGCGGAGGCTGAGTATCCGCGCAGGTGCCGACAACATTAACGTCGACCCGCCGCTGGACTTCACTGCCGTCAAGCTGGGTTACCGTCAAGGTGTAGGTTTCGCTGTTACAGAGGCAGACCGGGAAGCTGTACTCATCGGGCTGGGTGACCCCGCCAAAGGTTACGAATTGAGCCCCCTCCACCCGCCAGCGGAGTTCAGCGCAGTCCCCGGCATCAATGGTCTCGGGCTCCGCCCAGAATTCGATGTTTGCGGCAGGGAGTTCTACCGGTGTTGGGGTATCGGTAATCGTCGGCGTGATAGAAATCACCGGGGTCATGGTGATCGTTGGCGTTATAGTAGCCGGGGGGGTCGCAGTCTCAAGACCGAAGGTAATTCGGGTCTGATCCTGAGGGCTGGGATCGCCGGCAGGGTTGAAGGCCACCGCATGGATCAGGTAGGAGCCGGGTGCCGGCGGCTCCCATACTGCTTCGAAGCGGGCCAGGTTGTCCTCCATCGGCGGGTCGTCGATAGATGTCCACAGCTCTCCATCCACAAAGAGCTCAACCCGGTCGATACCGCCGCTGCCGGTGGTATGGCCGGAGATGGTTACCGGACGGAGGTCCGGGAAAGAAAGGCCGTCCTCGGGGACGTCAATCCAGACGTACGTGCCGCTGGATTGAGCTGCTCCACAGCCGGCAAGTACCGCCAGGAGGACGATTAACAGAGATAATTTCAACAGGGAACTTTTGAGGTTCACCGGTCCCTTCCTTGGGTAAGGGTTGGCTTGACGGAAACCGATCAAGCTCCGTTAAAAAGGTGATTCAATATTTCCGTCTGAGGATTATCTAAAAAAAGTAGATATCCACAACAATGTGGGTGAACCATCTCTACCAGTGAAAACAGATAAATCCTGCCTGTCAACAGGTATCCCTTGAATAAAATACTTCGCATAGACCACAGAAGGGATGCTCTATGAAAATGTGACCTGGAGATTTCAGATCTTCTACGAATAGAAAACTGGTGCTGTTAGGGCAAAGTTAAAATGTCCTATTGGGAGGTGCATGGGACATGACACAGAA
>CAZRUS010000018.1:0-63644 GCA_964603385.1 uncultured Anaerolineales bacterium
TAGCTGTTTTGATGGATACATTTGATCGAATTTACAGAAAAAAGCTTGCGTTATCAAGGAGGGGAAATATTGTATGAAAGACGCACTAAGATTTGGATTGAAATCATTTTTCGCCGGCTTGCTGGGCTGTCTGGGAGTCATCGTTATGAGCACCCTGGCGTCGGCTGTGTTCCTGTTTACCTTCAAATCCCAGATCATGAACCTGCAGGCCGATTTCAACCAGTCCCTGCAGTCCATTCCGGACAAGCTCAGCGAGGCGGGGCCGGAGCAGGGCCCCGGCGGGGGGGAACCAGGCGGTGAAGCTGCCGGCGCTGATGGGGAAACCTCCAAACAGCCCTCCGGGAGCGGACCGGGTTTGTTCATCTACCTCACGGAAAGGGAGGACCCCAAAGCTCAGAAAGTCAACTCTTTTCCTAAAGCACAGGCCAGGAACGTCTCCATCTGGGTTCAGTCACCTTCAGAAACCCCCATCAACTTCCGATTAGAAATGACCATCCCGGACGGGACCACTTATCCTTTTGGAGAGGAATATCAAACGGATCCTTCTGGCAACCCGATCCTGTGTGGGAAGCTTGATGCCCCAGACCCGCCCACAGGCAAGTACCTGCTGAGGGCTTTCCCTGAAGGAAGCGACACCCCTACAGGCGCTATCGAATTCATGATCACCAAGTAGCGGAGAGATTAAACCCCGGAGGTATTTTCAGGAAGAACCCCGCAACTGCTGGATTCTGGACATTCAGTTTCGGTGCCCAATCCTGGGCTCTATCCCGCGAGGATTCCAGTTTCGTTCAGCAGCTCTCCTCGTTCTCTATCCCCTGGGGAAATGGCCGCCGACACTATAGAACCTCCCCAGAGAAAGAGGTTTTCTCTCTGTCCCTACCTCTTCTCTACCCTCCAGCTCCCTTTTGTCCCCTGCGCCACCGGCAGCAAGCTCGCAGCGACGGCGGGGGCAACCTCAAACACAGACCAGGGGAAGAGCTCCAGATACGACTCTCCAATCCAGGGGGGAGTACCCCCCGGCGACCGCGCTATCCCCGCCACCAGCAGCTACCCTGTATGGATAAACAATAAAAAAAACGCGCCTTACTGGATCCCTTTCTTCCCCAGTGAGAGCAGCCTGTCTGCCCGGGTGGAACAGCGGCATTGTTAAATTACATCTTGTGGAAAAAAAGGCCAGAAAAATAGCTTGTATATCTAGCTCCACCTGCCCGGATCAAGAGTCCAGAGAGAAATAAACAAGCAGACACATTGAACCGCTTTCCTTTACCGATCCTCTCTTCCATCGGCTTGCTGCTGGTCAATTCCGTTGCACCTGTCCACTGCGCGTGATAGAATAACAAGACCTGGTCATTGGTAATTGTGGGAGCGATTTTATGTCCAATATGGTAGAAGTGGTCATCGACAGCATCCGGGTCAGCCTGATGTCCCAGCAGCGGGTGATTATCCTCCGCGAGCTGAACGCCGACCGCTACCTGCCGATCATGGTCGGGGTCTTCGAGGCTGAACATCTCACCCTCGCCCTCCAGGATGTCTCCGTCTCCCGCCCGCTGACCTACGACCTGTTCGTCAACATGCTTGACCAGCTGGGCGCCGAGGTAATCCACGTTGAAGTGGTCGCCCTGCGCGATGAAACCTACTACGGCAACATCGTGGTCAGCATGAACGGCACCCTGCACAACATCGACTCCCGGCCCTCCGATGCCATGAACCTGGCCGTGCGCCTGGATGTGCCCATCTTTGTGGCTGGCGATGTGCTCGAGGAAGCCGGCTTGATCCCCGAGGAGGACCTCTCCGAAGCCGGCCTGGATGAGGAAGTGGAAACCGAGCGCCTTTCCGTGTTCGAAGAATACCTGGAAAATCTGTCTCCGGAAGAAGAGGAGGAAAAGGGAGAGGAGGACGATAACAACCAGGAAATTGATGAGCAAGACAGCGGCAGCTGACACCGCCGCCGATTGACTGACCTGGCTGGTGAAGGAAAGCGGATTCCCCTTTCAACCCACCAGCTTTTTTATTCCCGGTGTACAATAGTAATAATCATTCCAGAGCTCATTCAAAACCAACCATGACTGAAGCAGTCCAGTTTGACGCCGCGCCCGAATCCTCCGGCCCGCAGCTCGTCCCCCACAGCCGGGAGGCCGAGGAGGCCGTGATCGGCGCCGTGATGATCAACCCCGAAGCCTACTACGACGTGGCCCAGTTCCTCCAGGCGGAGGATTTTTATATCCACCGCCACCAGTGGATCTGGGAGTCATTTGTCTCCCTGCACGACCGCAACGAGGCCATCGACTTCGTCACCGTCACCGAGGAGCTGGACCAGATGGGCCACCTGGCCGACATCGGCGGGGCGGCTTACATCACCCAGCTGCTCAACAATGTGCCCTCCTCCCTGCACGCCGAAGCCTATGGAAAACGGGTGGAGGAGACCGCCATCCGCCGGCGGATGCTTAACGCCGCTAACTCGATCGCCAGGCTGGCCTATGAGGAAAACCTCAGCCTGGAGACCGTGCTGGACGACTCCGAAAAGGCGGTCTTCAACGTCAGCGAACGGCGGCTGACCCGCGATCTCCAGCCCATCAAGGCGGTGCTCAGCGAGTATTTTGACCGTGTCGAGGAACTCTCCCAGCGCGACGAGGCCCTGGTCGGTGTGCCCACCGGATTCATTGACATTGACCGCATGCTGGGCGGCCTGCAGCCCTCTGACCTGCTGATCATCGCCGGGCGGCCGGGGATGGGCAAGACCGGCTTTCTGCTCTCGGCGGTCAAGAACGCCGCCCTGATCCACAAGAAGCACGTTGCCGTTTTCTCACTGGAGATGTCCAACGAGCAGCTGGTGCAGCGCATCATCGCCCAGGAGACCGGGATCAACTCCACCCAGCTGCGTTCCGGCAAGCTCAACCCGGACCAGTGGCCGCTGTTCACCCAGGCCATCGAGGTGCTCAACGACACCCAGATATTCCTGGACGACACCCCGGCACTGACCCCGCTGCAGCTGCGCACCAAAGCCCGCCGGTTACACCTGGAGTACAAGCTGGACCTGATCGTGGTCGATTATCTGCAGCTGATGACCGGAGATATGCGCTCTAACAACCGCGTCCAGGAGGTCTCCGACATCTCCCGCAGTCTGAAGATCTTGGCCCGCGAGCTCAACGTGCCCGTGCTGGCCGCCGCTCAGCTCTCCCGCGCCGTGGAACAGCGCACCGATAAACGGCCGGTGCTCAGCGATCTGCGCGAGTCCGGCTCGCTGGAGCAGGATGCCGACATCGTCATGTTCATTTACCGTCCCGAGGTCTATGAGGAAGACACCCCGCTGAAGAACCTGGCCGAGATCATCATCGCCAAGCACCGCAACGGCCCCACGGGGGAGGTGCAGCTGGTCTTCCGAAAGAATCTGGCCAAATTTGAGAACGCGGCCACGCGGGAAATTGATCTCTCCCAGGTGACCTGATGGGATTTGACGGCTTCCCTCCCGGCAGGCTCTCCTTCACCTCGGTGCCCTCGCTGTTCTTTCGGGAGCTGCTGCCGCAGATCGATACCCTGGAGGAGCTCAAGGTCACCCTGTACGCGCTGTGGCAGGTTACCAGACAGGAAGGTGAGTTCCACTTTCTGCGGGAGAGCGACTTCACCAGTGATCCCATTTTCATGGCAGGGCTGGGCGCCACAGCGGCCGCCCAGCGGCGCGGAGTGCGCGCCGGGCTGGAGCGGGCGGTGGACCGCGGCACGTTTCTGACCGCGGAGGTGCCCCAGGGCGAGCAGCGGCTCACCATCTATTTTTTTAACTCCCCGCGGGGGCGGGCCGCGGTCCAGGCCGTCGAAGACGGCCGGTGGCGCCCCTCCGACGGCGATCCCAGTGTCACCCTGAACATCGAGCGGCCCAACATCTATCAGCTCTACGAGGAGAACATCGGTCCGCTCACTCCGCTGATTGCCGACACCCTCAAGGAAGCCGAGCAGACCTACCCGGAACACTGGATCCGTCAGGCAGTGGAGATCGCCGTCCAGAACAATGTCCGTAAGTGGAACTACATTGAAGCCATTTTAGACAGCTGGCAGGAAAGTGGAAGAGATGAGCAACAGAATCGAAGATATTCTGAAAAAGACCGCCGGGCATACCTCGAAGACGAGTTCGCTGAATTCCTCGAGGACTGACCCCCAGGAAGCTGCCCTCCCTGGCAATCCAGACTGCGAACACTGCGGTGGGCTGGGCTACCTGCGCCAGGATGTCCCCATGGGCCATCCCGATTTTGGCAAGATTCAGGTTTGCCCCTGCCGCAGCGGGCAGCTCAAGCAGCAGGTGCGCGATCAGCTCTACCAGCTGAGCAATCTGGAGGAGCTGGCTCATCTCACCTTCGATAACTTCAACCCCCGGGGGCGGATCGGTGTTGGTCCCGCTCAAGCCAACTCCCTGGAGGGCGCTTACAATCACGCCCAGCAGTTCGCCCGCAGTTTGGAAGGCTGGCTGCTGCTGCAGGGCCGCTACGGCTGCGGGAAAACCCACCTGGCCGCCGCAGTGGCCAACTTTGTGGTCGACATCGGTGTGCCCACGCTCTTCCTGACGGTTCCGGACCTGCTGGACAGCCTGCGTTTTTCCTACAACAACCCCGAGTCCACTTTCGAGCAGCGCTTTGAGGACATCCGCCGCTCCCCGCTGCTGATCCTGGATGACTTTGGCACCGAGAACGCCACGTCCTGGGCCCAGGAAAAACTCTTCCAGATCCTCAACTACCGCTATATAAATAACCTGCCCCTGCTGGTGACCACCAACCTCACCCTGGACCAGATGGAAGGCCGCATTCGGTCCCGGCTGCAGGATCCTGAGCTGGTCACCCAGGTGCGCATTCTGGCCCCGGACTACCGCCGGCCGATGGATGACACCGGGCATTCCGAGCTCTCCACCCTCAGCCTGCTGGGGGAACGGACCTTCGGCAGCTTCAGCCTCCGGGAGGGCGAGAATCTGGAGCGGGAGGATCTTAAAAAGCTGAAGAGCGCCTTCCAGGCCGCCCGCAAATTTGCTGAAAACCCACGGGGGTGGCTGGTCCTGCAGGGCGGCTATGCCAGCGGCAAGACTCACCTGGCGGCGGCCATCGCCAACTACCGGGCCGGCGAGGGTGTGCCTCCGCTGTTTATCATGGTCCCCGATCTGCTGGACCACCTGCGCTCCACCTTCAACCCGGAGAGCACGGTGAGCTATGACCGCCGCTTCGATGAGGTCAAGACCTCCCCCCTGCTGGTTCTGGATGATCTGGGCACCCAGTCGATGACCCCCTGGGTGAAGGAAAAGCTTTACCAGCTGTTTAATTACCGCTATATCGCTGCCCTGCCGACGGTGATTACCACGGCTGACACGCTGAGCGAAATCGACCCCCGCATCCGCAGCCGCATGCTGGATCGGCGGATCTGCCGCATCCACGCCATCACCGTGCCGCCTTACCGGGGCGGTCCCCGCTGAAGAAGCCCGCTGTGGTCCCGCTCACTCTCAGATTATTATTTCCTTTATATGCCCCTGGTAGAAAAGGGGCACAGCTGCGAATACAGCAGGGTTAACGATGGAACACCAGCATCACCAGCATCCGCACCATCTGCATCATTCCCGGGGCAGAATCCGCACGGCCTTTTTCCTCAACCTCGGCTTTACCCTGCTGGAGATCTTTGGTGGGCTGTGGGCCAACAGCGTGGCCATTCTCTCCGATGCTGTGCACGACCTGGGCGACAGCTTTTCTCTTGGTCTGGCCTGGTACCTGGACCGGGTCTCCCGTCAGGAAGGGGATCAGCGTTTTTCTTACGGCTACCGCCGCTTTTCACTGCTGGGCGCACTGGTAAACGCGATCATCCTCACAGGAGGGTCAGCCTTTGTGCTCAGCCAGGCAGTCCCTCGGCTGCTCAACCCGGAAGGGGCCGTGGCGCCGCGGATGATTCTTTTTGCGGTCATCGGCATCGTGGTCAACGGCGCAGCAGCCCTCAACCTGCGTGAAAACCGCAGCCTGAACGCCCGGGTGATCTCCTGGCATTTGATGGAGGATGTGCTTGGCTGGGCGGCGGTGCTGGTGGTGGCCGTTGTGCTGCTGTTCATCGACCTGCCCATCCTCGACCCCATCCTTTCCATTTTGATCACCGTTTACATCCTGTACAATGTGGTCATCAATCTCAAGGAAACCATCTCGGTGTTCCTGCAGTCTGTTCCCAGCGAGATCGATGTGGCGGAGATCCAGAAAAAGATCAACGCACTCCAGGGGGTGGTCTCCTCCCACCATACCCACGTCTGGTCGCTGGACGGGGAACACCATGTGCTCTCCACCCATGTCAACATCGGCGAGCAGGCCGACCGCGAGCAGGCTTCCCGCATTAAGGAGCAGGTCAAAGAGCTGCTTCAGTCCTATCAGATCGGTCACCTGACCATTGAGATCGAATACGGCGAGGACGACTGCGCCATGTGCTGAATCATTTTATGATGGATTTCTTATCTTTCTACTTCCCAAATCAGATAGAATATGGTGGGATGAGAAGGGTTCAACCAGATCAAAGGAGACAGAAATGGCCAAGAAAAACGTGATTGTCAAAAGTGATGTTCGCAAAAGCCTCCCTGATGTGGCGGCCTTTCTGCGGGAACTGGCGGCCAAAATCGAGACCAACCAGGTCACCCTGATGCAGGGCGCCGATGAGATCGACATCACCATGCCGGATACGGTAGAATTTGAGGTCGAATTCACCGAAAAGATGAAAAAGAAGAAAGGCCTCAAGAAGCAGCTGGAAATTGAGATCGAATGGTACCAGGGGGGCAGCAAGCACCAGGAGATCAGCCTGGGCTGAGCGGATCCTCAGAAAGAAAAGCGGAGCCCCCCCAATTGGCAAACCAGCTGGGGGGGTATTTCTTTTTGACCACCATCCGGAGTCGGGTGAATGGCTGCCGCTGCCCTGGCGAACCATCCGGGAGAATTTGCACCAGGCCCGCTTCCAGATTGACATCCCCTCTCCTGCCATCCCAAATTTTCAATCACCGCTCTCCCGTCACACATCCACCATTATCCCGCCCCTGTCCCCCTTCGCGGATTGCGGTATACTACAGCAAACAGCACCGCTCAGGAGAGAACCCTATGGCTTCCAAGAAGCATTTCTTGCGCGACCGCCCCCATCCCTGGCACGGCCTGGAAGTGGGCCCCAAGCCCCCCAACGTGGTTTATGCCTTCGTGGAAATCACCCCCTTTGACCTGGTGAAATACGAGCTGCATAAGGAAACCGGCTTCTTGATGGTGGACCGCCCGCAGGATACCAGCTCCCTCCCGCCGGCGCTGTACGGATTCATCCCCCGGACCTACTGCGACAGCGGCGTGGCGGCTTTAATGGAAGGGGCCGATGAAGGCGATCAGGACCCGCTGGATATCGTTGTTCTCAGCGAGCGTTCCATCTCCCGCGGGGATGTGCTGCTGCGCTCCCATGTGGTTGGCGGCATCCCCACCCTCGACCACGGGCTGGCGGACGATAAAATTATCGCTGTGCTGGAAGACGACGCCCTCTGGGGCCATATCTCCGACATTTCCGAACTGCCCATCGGTCTGATCAACCGCTTGAAGCACTACTTCGCCACCTACAAAACTCAGCCGGATGAAACTGAGGCTGAGGTGCTGGTGGGCGAACCTTACCCCGCAGGCCATGCCAAGCAGGTGATCACCACGGCGATTGATGATTACCGTCGGGCGTTTGTTTAGCCGCCCTCCTTTGCAGATAATTCATGAACCATAACCAGCCACAATACAGCCGAGTTAAGCGTCCTGTTCAGGCAGCAGGACGCTTTTATTCCCGTCTGGCGCCGGTGTATGACTGGCTGGCCGCCAGCGAAGCTCACCTGATGGATGCCGGATTGCAAATGCTGGATCCTGATCAGGGAGAATCTCTGCTGGAGATCGGTTCCGGGACCGGTCGGGCGCTGCTGCAGGCGGCGGGCGAAGAATCCCCTGACCTCATCGCCGGGCTGGATCTCTCCTGGGGAATGTGCCAGAGAGCGCAGCGTAAGCTGGAACACAATCAGGCCCAGGAGCAGGTAGACATGATCCAGGGCAGCGCCCTGGATCTCCCCTTTGCCGAGGAAAGTTTTCAGAGCGTTTTCTGCAGCTTCACTCTGGAGCTGTTTGATACGCCGGATCTGCCTGTGGTCCTGGCAGAAATCCGCCGGGTGCTGACCCCGGGTGGCCGCCTCGGTCTGGTTGCTCTCTCCAGAGATCGGCCGCTGCCCTGGGTGGGAAGACTTTACGAACAGCTCCACCTCTGGTTTCCCACCTGGATCGACTGCCGGCCTATCCCGGTCCAGAGCCTGCTGAAGAAAGCCGGGTTTTCCATCCAGCAGGTGGAACGCAGAGCCATGTGGGGCCTGCCGGTCAGTCTAGTGCTGAGCACTTTGCAGCGGAATCACCAACAATGCTTTTCAGCTCCACAACCCGGAAGGGTCTAATTGGGATGCCGTTGAGAAGTTAATCTGCGGTCCTCCGGCGATGTGGGAGATCCATGAACAGCTGCTGAGAGAGATCAGTGCACCGCTGGCAGATTTCCATATCTAGGAGTGCATTGCGTACTGATTGGAAGACCAGAGGCAAAAATCCACCCTGGTGTCCTCCATGTTGATCGATTTTCCCCGCTGTAGATTGGCAGTGCTCTTTGCCCTGCGGCACTCTTCTTGAGCCAGAGTTCTCCCCCGATTGATTGTCAACGGACGGGTGCGCGTCACAACATTAAAGTCAAAAACTGCATCCACCAGGCTGGTGGAGCAGTTTTTTTAGTGCCCCCACGGAGATTCGAACTCCGGTCTTGACCTTGAAAGGGTCATGTCCTGGTCCCCTAGACGATGGGGGCAGCTTGTTTCGAGCATCCAACAACGGAAAAAATTTTACCATCCCCAATCAGTGCGGTCAACCCTAGAAAAAAACCGGCGTCCCTCCACCGCGGGGCTTTCGCTCTTCCTTGTAAAGAGCATGCGTGAAGGTGGCAATATGTTTGCGGTTGACCAGCATCGCAGGACTGCTGATGGTCAGCTCCGGATAGACAATCGATCGCACCGTTCCCTCAAAGATGGGCAGATATTCCCAGGTTCCCCCGGACATCAGAGCGGTAAAATCAAATCGGCCCGGCCATTCCAGCACCCCCTCATACTCATAGGCGGAATCCGTGATGGCTACTTTGAATTTATTGAAATTTTCATACCCCGGCCGGGTGATGCCTTTTGGTCCCACATCCTGACGGCGCTTCAGACTGGCGCTCTGGATATGATCCTTCACCAGCCGGATTTCATCCAGCCGCTGTACCAGATAATCAGGATCATGGATG
Source organism: uncultured Anaerolineales bacterium (assembly GCA_964603385.1). Taxonomy (GTDB): domain Bacteria; phylum Chloroflexota; class Anaerolineae; order Anaerolineales; family UBA11858; genus B10-G9. Next base: position 9,310 of record CAZRUS010000018.1, read on the forward strand.
CGAGCCAGGCTGGCATCCATAATCTTCATAAAGGAGCTGGTAGGATCCGCCAGCAGACCATTCAAACCGGTGTTGGACACTTTGCAGGTCCCCGCGATGCGATAACTGGCGGTGAGCACGTGAACAGGGATGATCCTGGATGTCAGTGTGCGCTGGGCCATAGCCTAACTCCCGTTCAAATATTGGAGCCCCCCCTTTTAAAGAGGCCTGCAGACCGGCTCCCACCAGATAGCATTAAAGGACCGAGACCCCTCTAATGGAATTCTGGTTCAAAAACAAACTGTTGCCGTAATTTTATCCGAATTCTTCACCTGGAAGAATTCATTGATGGCAAGCTGAGCGCAATCTCCTGCTGACCAGCTGTCTGCTGCGGCAGCGTTAATCCGAGGCCAGAACCGGCTTGGCGCCGTTGACCAGGCCCCAAGAGGACGGCGGCCAGTATACCAGCAGCGCTTCGCCGATAATATTCTCTACCGGAACGTTTCCCCAATTATGCGAATCGGAGGAGTTGTTTCTGTTATCGCCCAGGACAAATAAAGTGTCCTCCGGCACCTGCCACTCCCCTTCGTACTCCGGCTTGATGGTCAGATACGGCTCCGAAAGCAAAACCCCGTTAATGTAAACATCCCCTTCGGCAATGCGGACATGATCGCCCGGCAGTCCGATCACCCGTTTGATATATTCCTGAGTAAGATTGCGGGGAAAATCAAAGACCACCACATCCCCCCGCTCCGGTTTTCCAAAGCGGTAATTAAGCTTGCTGACAATGACGAATTCGCCGTGATGTAAATTGGGCTCCATGCTGGATCCGTCAATGCGGATGCGGGCAGAGACCGCGTTAATCAAGAAGAACAGCACCACCGAAAGGAGCAGTGTTTCCAGAATATCAACCAGGGTTGAAAACACCGGTGAACCTTCCGGTGTGTTGCCCTGCTGCTGTGGGGGAAGAGAATGAAAATCAGTTTTCATATTGCTGCGCCAGTAACTATTTGTCAGATTATATAACCGCAGGGAAAACTGGGCAAGGGCACCGAATCCCACGGCGGAAAGCAGACAGAGTCTGGAGTTCAATCTCCAGAGGCCAAGGGCCCCCTCGCTCTAGCTGGACCGCAGGACGATCCGAATTGGGGTACCCAGAAACGGAGCCTGCTCTCTGATCCGATTCTCGAGGTAGCGCAGGTAGCTGAAATGGGCCAGCTTGGGATTGTTTACATGAAGCAGGAACGTCGGGGGGTCGCTTCTCACCTGGGATCCGTAATAAATTTTGAGATGCTTTCCTGCTTTGGAAGGCGGTGGATGCACATCCTGCGCCACCTGCAGGATGCGGTTGATCTGGGAGGTGGGCAGCCGGATCAGGCGCTCTTCCTGCACCCGCAGAGCCAGGGGCAGGATCTGGTTCACCCGCTGCCCGGATTTCGCCGACGTGAACAAAATGGGAACGTAATCCATAAAATTCAGCTCGTAGCGGGCGAATTCGGTAAACTCGTTCATGGTGTGGGTGTCTTTTTCGATCAGATCCCATTTATTGATGATCACAACCACCGATTTCCAGTTTTCCAGAATAAAGCCGGCAATATGCGTATCCTGGGATTTGATCCCTTCATAGGCATCCACGACCAGCAGAGCGACATCGGCCCGCTCAATAGATTTCATCGCTCGGAGCACGCTGTATTTTTCCACCCCCGGTTTGACGCTGCCCCGCTTTCGGATTCCGGCGGTATCAATCAGGGTGATCGGGGTATTGTCATACACCAGCCGGGTATCAATGGCGTCCCGGGTTGTCCCCGGGATGCTGCTGACGATAACACGCTCCTCACCAATCAGCCGGTTGAGAATGCTGGATTTTCCAACATTGGGCTTGCCGACGATGGCAATTTTGACCGAGGTGTCTTCCTCCTCCTCCCCACGATCAGGAAAATTGGCTATCAGGGCATCCAGCAGATCGCCAATGCCTACCCCATGAATGGCCGAAACGCTGAATAAATCCCCGAACCCCAATTCATAAAATTGGACCGCTTCCTGACGGACCGGAGCGCTTTCGCACTTATTGACCACCAACAGGATGCGCGGGGAGGGATCTCCCTCCCGTGTCCCCCGAGATTTCCGGAGGGAGTCAGCAATTTCCCGGTCGGCCGGGGTCACGCCAGCCTGACCATCGACAACAAAAAGAATTACATCTGCTTGCTGGATGGCCAATTCTGCCTGGGCGCGGATCTGATCGATGAACTGATGGGAACCTACCGAAAGCGGCTCCTGATTCTTCCCCGGACCCACCTGGGTGGGATCCAGCCCCCCGGTGTCAATAATATCAAACACCACCCCGCTCCACTCCGCTTCGGTAGTCAGTCGGTCGCGCGTGGTCCCGGGAATCTCATCCACAATCGCCATACGACGCTCCGCCAGGCGGTTAAACAGAGTGCTTTTTCCCACATTGGGTCGGCCAACAATGGCTACAACAGGTTTTGGCATCGGCTTTTTTTCAGGGGCTGAACTGCCTTAAGATTCCGGCGTCGGGCCGGGACCAGACTGGATGCGGATTTCCACCTCAGCTGGGGAGACATCCTCCACAACCACATCGGAGGGCAGGATTTCCACCGCCGGCTGGACAGTATGCACACCAATCTCAAAGTTGGTCAAATCAACAATCACCCGAATATCGCGCTCGGTCAGGTTCTCCAGTACCGGAACGGGCCCGGTGATCCGCACACTAACCTGGCTGGGGGAGACCTCTGCGCTCAATCCGGGCAGCAAGCCGATGACCTCAATTTCCCGGGAGATGGTCATATTGGTTTCCAGCGGAGTAACATTTACCTGGACCAGGACTGTGGGATCCCCCACTACGGTGACCCCCTGGGGTAGATCCAGCTCCAGGATGGTTTCCAGGTAGCTGTCCACCCCGGTAAGATCAAGCGGTTTGGTATTGACATAACCGGGCAGCTGCTCGACCAGGGAGGGATCTTCGGAAAATACCATCACGGTAGGCGGCGCGGGCGTGATGCTGGTGAAGCGGTAGCCTGGTTCCACCACCCCTTGGGTAACCACGTTGACTGCGACATTGCGGTAGCCGCCCTGCAGATTAATCACCTGGGTGACCCGCATCACCTCCGGATCCACAGTAACGCCTTCCACTACGGATCCGTTCTCATCCACCGGCTGCAGGCTGATCTCCCGGGTGATGGTCTCATTGGCATCAGAGAGATCCAGCTCCCCCACGACAGATACCACCTCCTCAACTTCGTCCTCCCTACCTTTGATAACTACCTCCCTGCGCCCCCATTCCAGCTCACCTGTCTGATACCCAATGGCCGGCTCCCCCTGAACATTGATATCCACCGTGAGCTCACGGGTGATCACTTTCCCCAGTGTGAGCTGAATCTGGCGTGGGCTGAAATCCAGCACCCGGATAGGACGCAGTTGATCCGGTACACTGATATTGACAGGAAACCGATAGGTTCCAGAATCCAGATCGGAAAGATCGATATACGCGGTGATGACATTCTCCTGTTCGATCTGAGCCATCACCGATTCCGGCGTGAGAATGGTGACACTGACCGCATCCGGCAGCTGATCAACGATGGTGATATCTTCCGCTTGATCCCGGACCTGCAGGGGAACGTCCATCTCCGTTTCCAGATTCGGGTTGGCAGCGGTGACCGCAGAAACCCAGATGATGACGCCCAGCAGCAGGGAAAGAAACAGTGTGGTCAGGTGACCGCCCATCCATTTCAGCAGCTTCATTCCTTAGCCCCCTCAACCACCCCATCGAATATCCCCTTCATCCAGCTGAACAGAGAACGCGGAGACCCTTCCTGGTGGTAGAAACCGAGCAGTTTTTCAGCCAGCTCATCCAAAGGCACATATTTGTCGATTTCTCCATCGTAAGCCAGGGAAACAATCCCGGTCTCTTCAGACACCACCAAAACCACCGCGTCGGTCTCCTCCGCAATCCCCAGGGCTGCCCGGTGTCTCAACCCCATGGACCGCTCCGGGGACTCTTCCAGCACGCCGCTGGAGGACAGCGGTAGTACACACCCGGCGGCGAGGATTTTCTCTCCCTCAATAATGGCAGCACCATCGTGGAGAGGGGTCTTGGGATAAAAAATTTGGATGATCGTTTCCGGACTGACCCGGGCGTTGAGCCGCACACCGGATTCGGCAAAAGGCGCCAGGGTATCCAACCGGCTGAAGACCAGCAGCGCTCCATACTTCCGTTCCGCAATCCGCCTGCAGGCTTCAACGACATTGAAAATGATGCGCTCCATCTCGGTGGAGTAGTTTTCCTGAGTGAAAAATGAACCGGTCCTTCCCAGGCGCTCCAATGCCCGGCGAATTTCCGGCGCAAAGATGACCGGGATCGCCAGCAGCAGCGTTGGCAGGGTATTGCTGATCAACCAGGAAAAGGCCGGCAGCACCCGCAGGCTGGAAAGCAGACTGATCATCACGATCAGCAGCAGCACCCCCCGCAGCAGCACCAGCGCATTGGTATCCCGCAGCAGGTAGAGGACAATGAAAACCACTGCCGACACCAGCAGGATATCTAATACACTCAGCCAATTTGCTCTTTCAAAAATAAACAGCAAATAATCAAAAATATTCCTGATCACGACTCAACTCTGTTAGAGGTAATCTGAGTTACTGCATGGGGCGCAGCACTCGATCTTTACGAAGCTGCTTGAACAGCAGCACGGTTCCCGGCGGCATGGATTCCATGACCGCATTCTGCCAGGCACGGACGTGGAGGTCTTTCACCGTGCGAGCCTGGTAGCCGAGTGAACTCCAAATTTTTTCATGCTGGGCGATGGAAGGCGGCAGGAACAACAGGGCAGCTTCGCTCTGCAGCTCCTTGGAGGACTCCTCCACATAACTCATCAAGGCTTCCAGTCCCTTCTCAAAGGCCAGCCCTTCATCAAGCATGACATCGTCCACCCGGGTGATTAAATTTTCCACCTGCCAGCCCAGCAGGCCAATGATCTCTTCATCGGATAATAACAGCATATAGGCTTTTTCCCCAAAAGCAGCCATGACATCATCTTTGGTCATTTTGCGGTTGGTCTTGCTGCGCTGGGTCATATACTGGGCGATCTGATCCGCCACTTCCGGCGTTGCCCGGCGTACATCCAGTTTCCCATAGGTTTTGCTGGGTTCTGGCTGAAAATCGGGTTCTTCCTGGGAAATATTCTGCCAGGCTTCATAGACCTGCTTCCAGGTCTTTTCAAATGTCCCGTCATTCTCAATGACCACATCCGCTTTCATCAGTTTGGTTGTGGCCGGGAGCTGGGCATTGATCCGGTCCCGGGCTTCTTGTTCAGAAAGATTGCGCTTTTCGACCAGGCGCTCCAGCTGCATTTCACTGGGTGCCCGGGTAACCCAGATCTGATTACACAGGTTGTGCAGGTCCGTTTCCAGAAGTTTGATCGCTTCAATCACCACCACACGGTGCTTGGTGCGTTCGATGAGCACATCCAATGCCTGCCGAACCAGAGGATGAATGATTTCTTCCAGGCGCAGCAGGGCTTCCGGATTGTTGAAAACGAGCTCCCCCAGTTTGGATCGATCAATCTCCCCATTGGCTCCCAGAATCCAGCGTCCAAAAGTGTCCACGACAGGCTGGTACCCAGGAGACCCCTTGATGATCGCCCGGTGAGAAAGAACATCAGCATCAATGCCGTAAGCCCCCAGATGCTCCAGCATCTTGCGCACCACGCTTTTCCCGGTGGCGATATTCCCTGTCAATCCGATGGTATATTTGCCTGGCCAGGCGCTCATCAACCCTCCTAACCGGCCAGCACGACCGGCTTCAGTCATTCTACATTGTAGTCTGCGGATGAAAGAATGTCAATTAAACTTACGTGAGGAGGGTTAAATACGCCCCCCGCAGGGAACCCTGCGGGGGAAAGTATCTAGGGACGAAATTTTTTCAGATAAACTTTTCCGCGAAGTGGCAGGCAGCAAAATGTCCGGATTCAATCTCCCGCAGCTCCGGTTCATCCCGGCCGCAAATATTTTCCACATAAGGACAGCGGGGATGGAAGCGGCAGCCGAAGGGCGGATTCAGCGGACTGGGGACATCGCCATCCAGGATGATCCTTTCCCGCTTTTTGGTGGGATCGGGCAGCGGGATGGCAGACATCAGGGCCTGGGTATAGGGATGGAGCGGTTTTCTGAAGAGGTTCTCGCGGGAGGCCAGTTCAGCGATTTTTCCCAGATACATCACAGCTACCCGATCAGAAATATGCTCCACCACAGCCAGGTTATGGGCGACAAAGAGATACGTCAGGTCGAATTCTTTTTGAAGGTCTTTGAGAATGTTCAGCACCTGGGCCTGAATGGAGACATCCAGGGCAGAAACCGGTTCATCCAGAACGACAAATTTCGGATTCAATGCCAGCGCCCGGGCGATGCCAATCCGCTGACGCTGCCCACCGGAGAATTCGTGGGGATAGCGGTGAGCATGGTAGTCCTCCAGACCCACGTTCTTCAAGGCTTCCAGAACGATATCTACCCGCTCCTTGTTGTTGCCAACACCGTGGATCTTCAATCCTTCGGCAATGGACTCCCCCACAGGCAGGCGAGGATCCAAGGAGGCATAGGGATCCTGGAAAACAATCTGCATCTTCCTGCGGAGGGCTTTCAGCTCCTTATTGGAGAGCTGAAAAATATCCGCTCCGTCAAAAAATACCGATCCGCTGGTGGGTTCCCGTAGTTTAAGCATGGTTTGTCCCACCGTGGTTTTCCCGCAGCCGGACTCTCCCACCAATCCCAGGGTCTCCCCTTCCTTGATGGTGAAACTGACATCATCTACTGCCTGCACCTGGTCCACTACTCGGCGGAAGACACCGCCATAAACAGGATAATATTTGACCAGATTCTCAACAACAACAATATCCCTTGAGGACTGCTTAACCTTGAAATTGGTTTGATCTGTCATGCCTGACCTCTTCCTTCTTCACTGTCCGGTTGCTCATCGGGATCCTGATATAACCAGCAGCGGACGGTATGCCCGGGCTGATATTCGATAAGATCAGGTTCCCGTTGGGTGCAAATTTCCAGTTCATTCTCAATGCGGGCCTGGCAGCGGGGGGCAAACTTGCAGCCATCGGGAAGATTGATCAGGTTAGGCACAGATCCGGGGATGACATCCAGCTCCTTTTTCACCTCGCCGAGAATGGGAACGGAGGCGATCAAGCCCCGGGTATAGGGATGCAGCGGCTCCTGAAACAGCGGGATCACATCCGCTTGTTCGATGATCCTGCCGGCATACATCACGGCAACCCGGTCTGCTGTTTCAGCAATTAATCCCAGGTCATGGGTGATCAGAATCACGGAGGTCTCCAGCTGATCCCGCAGGTCCATAATCAAATCCAGAATCTGGGCCTGGATGGTGACATCCAGGGCAGTGGTGGGTTCATCGGCAATCAACAGCCGCGGCTGCAGCGCCAGCGCCATGGCAATCATGATCCGCTGTGCCTGTCCTCCTGACATTTCATGGGGATAGGCAGTGGCCTTGCTCTCCGCATCGGCAATCCCCACCAGGGAGAGCAGCTCCACCGCTTTTTTCCAGGCTTCCTTTTTAGGAATGTCCGGATCATGGATTTGGAACACTTCGGCAATTTGAGAACCGACGTTGAACACCGGGTTGAGGCTGCTCTGGGGCTGCTGGAAAATCATCGAGATCCGGTCTCCGCGTATGGGGATCATCTCGGATTCATCCATTCCAAGCAGATTCTTGTCTTCAAAAAAGATCTTACCGTCGACAATCTTTCCCGGCTGATCCACCAGCTGCAGGATGGAAAAGGATGTCACACTTTTCCCGCATCCAGATTCACCCACCAGGCCAAGAATTTCGCCAGGATACACCTGGAAATCCACTCCATCCACCGCTTTGACCACCCCATCCGCAGTGAAAAAGTAAGTTTTCAAGTTCTGTACTTCTAAAAGGGGACGTTTGTTGTTATCAGCCACAAATACTTTCTCCAAAAAAATTAAGCTACTCTTTTAACCTGGGATCTATGGCATCGCGTAAGCCATCTCCCAGCAGGTTAAATGAGAGCACAGTGATCATGATGGCCAGCCCCGGGAAGAACACTAGGTGCGGAGCAGTGAAGACCTGGTTGCGCTCTGATCCCAGCATGGTGCCCCATTCCGGTGTGGGCGGCTGCGCGCCCAATCCCAGGAAAGAGAGTGCCGCCGCTTCCAGAATGGCGGCCGCGATTCCCAGCGTCCCCTGCACAATCAGCGGGGGAATGGCGTTGGGCAGGATCCTTCGGAAGAGAATGTGCATATGGCCGCCGCCAAGCGCTTTGGAAGCGGAGACAAACTCCTGCTCCCTGATGGAAAGCACACTGCCCCGGATCACCCGGGCATAGCGGGGAATAGAGACAATGGCGATGGCCAGCAGTGCATTCTGCAGCCCCCTGCCCAGCACAGTGACGATGGCAATCGCCAGCAGCAGCGATGGAAAGGCCAGCAGCACATCCATCACCCGCATGATAAGATTATCCACCCAGCCGCCAACGTAGCCCCCCAGCGATCCCAGCAAGGTCCCCACAATAATAGCAAACCCGACCGTGGTAAAGCCGATAAACAGCGATACCCGGGTTCCGAAGATCACCCGGCTGAATACGTCCCGGACGTTGCCGTCCACCCCCAGGATGTGCTGGGGCTGGTCTTTTGGACAACCCAGCAGGTGAATACAGGGCGGCTCTCGCTTGGTAATATCCTCTTTTCCGATCAGCACCTCATTGGGGTCATAAGGAGCGATCACAGGGGCAAAAATTGCCACCAGCACCAGCAGGATCAACACGCTCCCCCCAATCACGGCCGAGCGCTGGCGAAAGATGCTTCGCAGGGTGACCCAGAACAGGCTGTTGGAACGGTAATCCTTGGTCTGCAAGGTTGTCTGTTCGGTGACTAAAGAATCCATAAGGGTTCAATCCAATTTGATGCGGGGATCAATCAGGGCGTAAGATAGATCCACCAGTAAATTTGCCAGCACATACCCGACGGCAATCACCACTGTGAAAGCCTGAACAATCGGGAAGTCTCTGGCCGTGATGGCTTCAAAGAGCATCCGACCCACTCCCGCCAAACCAAAGATGGACTCCGTGAGCACAGCGCCGGCGAAAAGCGTGCCCAGCTGTAAGCCGATGATGGTTGAGATGGGCAGCAGGGCGTTCCGGAAAGCATGCTTGAGAATCACCAGACGCTCCCGGAGCCCCTTGGCTCGAGCTGTGCGGATGTAATCCTGTCGGAGGACTTCCAGCATGCTGGAGCGGGTCATACGGGCGATAATGGCCAGCGGGATGGTGCTCAGCGCCACCGAAGGCAGAATGAGGTGTTCCAGCGTGTCCCAGAGCACTTCCCACTGCCCGGTGATCACCGAGTTAAAGGTGTAGATATTGGCGAAGAATTCCAGGAAATAAAATTGAAATGTACCGTCTTCCACTGCCCAGCCGAAGGCCTCATAAAACGGAGTGGGAATCACCCCGGCACTCACCCGACCGGACGGCGGCAGGGCGAATGGAGTATCCCGCAGCACCAGGGCAAAGACATAGGCCAGCATCAATCCCAGCCAGTACACCGGCATAGATACACCAGTGTTGGCCAGCAGCATGGTGAAGACATCCACCAGGGAATTCCGCTTGACCGCGGAAAGCACCCCCAGCGGGATTCCCCCCAAAACTGCCAGGAAGAGTGCCAGGATCCCCAGCTCAATGGTCATCGGCAGCCGTTCTATCAGAATCAGCATCACCGGGCGGCTGTAGCGAATGGATTCGCCGAAATCTCCCCGGGCGATATCCTTGACATAGATCCAGAACTGCACCGGAATCGGTTTATCAAACCCTTGTTCTCGATTAAATTCCTCGCAAATCTCGACAGTTGCCTTCTCCCCCAGCATGGCCTTGCAGGGATCACCCGGGATCGAGCGGGCAATCACAAAGGTCACCACCAGGATCCCGATCAAGACCGGGATGGAATAGAGAATGCGGCGGATGGTGTATTGGGTCATAATTCTCCAAAATGATACAAAACAACGCGGGGCAGCACAAACCCACAGTGTTCAGGTTGCGGATCAGGCTGCCCCGCGCAGGTTACTTCACGGGACTAGATCAATGAAGCTTACTCTTCGACGTTCATCAAGCCATCCCAGAGGTAGGAATAGTAAGACCACGCTCCGGTGTTCCCAACATGATAGGGGTTGGATGCATCGATGCCGGCGCCGAAGGAGGCCACCACATCGTAGGCATCAAACATCGAACCATCGTGGAACATCACGCCTTCATGCAGCGCGCAGGTCCACTGGGTGAGATCCTCATTGGCGGTGCATTCTTTCGCCAGTGCAGGTACAGCCTGACCTTCTGTGTTGTAGCGGTAGAGGCCTTCCAGCACCTGCTGGCAGGCAGCCAGAGATTCACCGTCGGTCTCGTCAGCGCAGAAGAGGCTGATCGGCTCGGCGTTCTGCATGAACACCAGGGTGTCCTTGCCGGGATCGATCAGGCGCATGATCGGGGAACCGAAGGGCGGGTTGTTGACGCCTTCCAGAGAAGCCTTGGCCGCATAGGCTGCGGTGGAGTGCACCACGGGCAGCATGGGCACGTTCTCTTTAATGGCGTTGTTGGCCTCAGCGTACAGATCCAGAGCATCATTGGGATCCTCAATCTGGGAGGCTTCCTCCAGCGGTTCGTAAATCGCGGGGAAGGGATCGCCAAACTGCGGATTATCTTTGCTGAAGTGGAAGTCCAGGAAGTTGGTCGGGTGAGGATAGTCACCGGTCCAACCCAGCAGGTAGATGCCGTCCAGGCGTCCATTGGTGGATTCGTCAATGAATTCACCGGATTCCATGACCACAACCTCAGCATCAATGTTGAGGTTTTCTTTCAGCTGGGTCTGGATCTCGACAGCCACATCGCCCGGCCGCGGCAGGTAGTCGCGGAAGACGTCACGGTAGTAAATGGCCGTCTCAAAACCATCCGGGAAGCCGGCATCGGCCAGCATTTGCTGGGCGGCTTCCAGATCAAACTCATGCCAGGATTCACCCTCGCATCCACCGGGGATGCTGCAGGGGGTGAAGTGGGATGCGACTTCGGACCCTTCAGGGTAGAAGTTCTCGACAATGCGCTGGCGGTCAATGCCCAGAGCGATCGCCTTGCGAACGTCAAGCTGGTCAAAGGGCTCAAAGGTGTTGGTAAAGGCGATGTACATGATGTTCGGAGCCGGAAGAGGAACGACCTCCAGATCAGGATCATCATTAACCAACGCGATATCTTCTTCGGTGATGTTGGTGATGTAATCCACATTGCCGGACTGCAGCTCAAGCAGACGGGCGGCAGACTCTGTCGTCCAGCGGAAGACCAGCGTGTCGGCAAAAGCAGGCTCACCCCAGTAGTCCTCAAACTTGGAGTAAACAATGCTGTCACCGCGGTTCCAGGCTTCCAGTTGATAGGCGCCGGTGCCGATGGGCTGCTCAAGAATTTCTCCACCGCCGCCGGTTTCAGCGATCCATTCACTGGGTTGAACGGCGAAAACATTGAAAGCCATCTTGGCCAGGAAAGCAGGATCCGGCTTGCAGAGATCAAACTGAACGGTATAGTCGTCCAGCGCTTCCACGCTGAGAACTTTTCCGCCGTAGTCGCAGTTTTCAGCTGTGACCAGCACCGGCTGATAAACCGGTTCTTCCACAACCTCTTCAGTCTCTTCTTCTGCCTCTTCCTCCTCGGATTCTTCCTCCATCACTTCCTCGGCAGGCTCTTCCTCCGCGGGGGGTTCAGCGCCGCCGCAGGCTGTCAGGGCCAGAGCGCCGACCAGCAGCAGGGCAATTAATAGAAATAGGGTTTTCTTTTTCACAGTTTCTCCTCCTTTGAGAAAATGGGAAATACAATGAGAGACGTTCTGTCTTCAGGTATGCGTTGATCTGGTTTCCCGGTCATCACCTCCTTCCTTGAAAGTGTGTCAGCTTTTAAAACGGATAAAGCCTATTATACCCGTATCTGGGATTTCTGATTCCAGGATTTTTCGAGATGTTTTTACGGCCATCTCTTCCTGCCCCACCTCTCGATGTCTGTAGATCCCCCATCTGACACCGTCTCAAGGCAATCTGTTTTCTAACAGGTTACCTTCAGAAATCTCCCCCAGAGGTCAGTACAATCAGAAATCAGTACTTGGCATATGATTATAAACAACTTTCAATATCTGTCAACTTTTCCACCCCCCCTATTTGTGACAATATTCACCATTTATCGTGATCCTTCAGTGATTGACAGGCAGTTGATCTCTCCCTGCGGCAGGCTGGCTACGGATCATCCCTCCTCTCCCGGGATGAACGGCAGCAGCCAGAAACATCCCCCACTGTCCCTGCCAATCAACAAAGTCCCACCTTCCGGAGCCGGTCAGATCCATCGGACCCCGGAATTCCTCAGTCCGCAGGCGATGGCGGGATTCCCCTCCGCTTCCTATCAGCAGTTCCGATCGGATAACCGCTGAATCCGATCCCGGGCCGGATACCGCAGCAGGCCAGATCCCCTCTTCAGCGGGGCGATGCCCTGGTCCTGGGCTTTCCTGCCCACCGCAGCTGCCTGACCGGAGAAGACCTCCCGGTCGTCTACAGGTGGCGGCGGCAGCTGCTCTTCATCCAGATCCCCTCCAATTTTCTCGACCAGCGCTTCAGCGTGATCTCCAATATTCTCTTACTCCCTGGAAATCCGTATGCAGCTTGAGCACTCGCACGGGGGGTTCCTCGTCCGTCCTCAACAGGCCATCCACTTCCATCTCCTGGTTTGACAGCAAGCCGTCCACAGGAGGGGATCCATTTGAATGGAGTCTGGCTCTGGTTTGCTCGGTGAATCAAATACAAAAAACAGCTGCCTACCGGTCGATAGGCAGCTGTTTTGAATCAGTGTTGAAATCCGTTTATTGCTCCAGGAAGGAATCCGCATAGATGACCTTATTAAGCAGAATCTGCACTGTCTTCCAGATCTCGACCTGCTCGGGATCCTCCATATCCACATCCTCCTTGGTGAGCTCCTCCATGGCTTCCACCCGGTCGTGCAGGGTGAGATAGAGCTTGCCCACCGCGGTGCTGTCATCCCGCTCTTCGACAATCCGGATGGCTTCCTTAAGCTTTTCATCCAGCGGATCAGCGATCATCATCTTCAACCCGGCACCCATCATCATCACGCCGTAGACCCGGTTCAAGAGCGGCCGGATCTCATGGGGGACGGCGTTGGAAACATTGGACAGACCAACCGAGACAGCGGGCGGAGGATCCCCGGCATACTGCAGCATGCGAACAGCTTCAATGCACTCCGGGCAGTATTCCTGGCATCCAGAGACGGTCAGCACCAGGGGGTCGATGATCAGATCAGGGATCGGCAGGCCGACTTCCATAGCCCTGGGGATGAGGTGCTCCAGGGCCAGGTTGACCCGCTCATCGGCACCAACCGGGATTCCCCCCTTGGCCATGGTAAGGGCGATCAAACGGGCCTCATATTCCACCGCGACCGGGGGAACAGTTTCCAGGCGCTCCGGCTCTGCCGAAGTGGAATTGATGATGGGCTGTGCTTTGCTGACTTCCTTCAGCCCGGCGATGATCCCGTCCAGGTTGGTGCTGTCAAAGCACAGCGGGACATCAACCACCTCTTCTACCACCCGGGTAATCCAGGGAAAGACCTCCTCCCAGTCTTTTTTCTGCCGCCCCAGGTTGAGATCAATGGCCTGCGCTCCGGCTTCAACCTGTTTGACCGCCAGCTCCTGGAAGAACTTGGCATCTCGCTCCGCCAGCGCCTCTTTAACCTTGGGGGAAATAATATGAATGTTTTCTCCAATGATATACATACCTTCCTCTCCTTATCAAATTTACCGGCTTGAATGGTTCCCCTGGGGATACCCTGCCTCAATTTATTCCAGCGCCTCCTTCACAGAAGGAAAGAGGGCAAAATCCGTATGAGGCAGGAACATCGCTGAGGTGAAGGCGTCATAAAAGCGGTTATCCGCTGACAGCTCCACATAAGTCATCCGTCTGGCAATCTCTGCAATGCGCTCACGGTTGTCCGTGGAGAGCAGTGCCAGATAAGCCCCCTTGATGGAGGTGTTCCCCAGAAACTGGAATTTTCCCCAATCCATATCCGGAAGCAGCCCGATCTGAATGGCCTTCTCGACATTGATGTACTGACCAAAGGATCCGCCTACCAGGACCTGTTCCACCATCTCCAGCGGGACGCCCACACTGTCTGTCAGCACGGTAAATCCAGCGAAGATGGCTGCCTTGGTGCGGATCAAATTATCAATATCCACATCGGTGATGACAATATCTTTTCCCTGCTCGGTTTCCTCCCCCCAGGCGATGACATATTCACCGCCGTGCTCTCCCTGCCGGGTTCGCTCCGTTTCCAGGGTGACATCAATTCCCCCGCTCTTGTTGACCACGCCGGTCATGAACATCTCCGCCAGCAAAGAGATCAGTGCACTGCCGCACAACCCCCGGGGTTTTTTGCCGCCAATCACATGATAGGTTGGTTCCAGAGTTGTCCCGTTAATCCAGACATCGTCGATTGCGCCCAGGGTCGCTCGCATGCCATGCAGTACACCGGAGCCTTCGAATGCAGGTCCCGCAGAGCAGGCGCAGGTGACCAGCCACTCACTGGAGCCCAGCACAGTCTCCCCGTTTGTGCCCACATCCAGGAAAAGGGTGACTTTCTCGGTGTCATCCAACCCTGAGGACAGCACCCCAGCAGTGATATCCGCGCCCACGTAGCTGGCCACGCCGGGCAGGCAGTCCACCACTGCGCTGCTGCAAACTGGAAGGCCGATGTCTTTGGCCTGCAGCAGGGGAACATGGTTGATCGCCGTTACAAAAGGAGAGAGCCTGATGCTGGCTGCCGGGATCCCCAGGAAGAGATGCATCATTGTGCTGTTGCCCGCCAGGGATATTTTGAAAATATCCTCTTTTTCCGCAGCGGTCCGCTGACAGACTCTATCCAGCAGTTCATCGATTGTATCCTGCACCAGCTGCTGCATTTTTTCCCGCCCCTCATCCTTACTGGCAAAGATAATCCGGGAAATGACATCATCTCCCCGCGCGATCTGCCCGTTGTACTCCGCTGCAGTGGCTTTCACCTCACCGCTGAGTACATCCACCAGCCAGACAGTCACGGTGGTTGTTCCAATATCCACCGCCGCCGCCCACAGCGGTTGCCCAGTCTGCGGATGACCAGGAAGCAGCTTAATCAGGCGGACCTCAGGGGCGTCCTCCCACCGCGGCGTGTGCAGCAGAGCAGTTACTTTCCAGTCGCTCTCCCGGAGCACTTGGCCCAGCGACCGGATAACCTCCAGATCAGCGGTCAGAGAGCCGAACCCAAGCTGCTGGCGGAGAGCAGTTTCCAGACGGCTCCAATCGTCGGTTTGATCCTCCATGGTCGGCGGACTCAAGGTCAGCGGGACCCGTCTGAGCGGCTGCACCTTCTCCGCCTGGTAGTTCTCCGGTACAAGCACATCGACCACCTGATGATCCGTGGTCAATCGCCGCTTGACCTGTTCCTGCGGAGGAACGGTCACCTCTACCTCCCCCTCGATCACCGTCTGACAGGCCAGCGCATAGCCCTGGGCGACATCGTTGGCTGACAAGCGCAGCGTGCTGCGGCGGCGGACCTTCCCGGATTCCACTTTCACCGCGCAGCGGCCGCAGCGTCCCTGTCCGCCGCAGGGCTGGAGCACTTCCACCTCAGCCTGCTGGGCCGCCTCGGCTATAGTCGTGCCTTTTGGGACCAGGATGGGTTGCTCTGCAAGGTCGAATTTTACGCTGTATTCAGCCATATCCAAAACCGCTGTAGATACGTTAAGGATTGATCAGGCCACCTCGATGGTGGCCTGATCAATGACAGCTATAAAACCTGCTTCATATAACTGGGCAGGTCGACTGCTTCCCGGGGACCTACCTTGACCGCCCAGGCCGGGAGCTCTTCTTCCAGCTCACCGGAAAGCACCGCCACATGTCCGGGAAGGATAATCCGCTTTTCCCCCGATAATTTTGAGTCCGCCTCGAATTTTTTGACGTCTTTCGCAATGGAAACTGCGTCAAATTTTCCGGCAGCCCAGGCTGTGAGCACACTCATCCCTTCCGCATCTGAGACCAGCAGCCAGGCAGGAATGCCTGCAGACTCAATTTCATTGGCAACGCTGAAGTAAGTAATGCTGAAGTTGGTAGTCACCAGCATGGGGTCATCGGGCTGAGGATCATTGAGCTCATAAATCCCGGGGGTGACCTGAATAGGTTCCTGTGGATTGGTGAAGATGTTCTCCCGCAGAACCAGCAGGGCGTACGCAGTGGCCTCATCAAAATGATCCATCACGATGAACCCGGCATATTTACCAATCGCCTGGGCTGCCAGGTTGATTTCCCGGACCCGGCTGCCTACGTCACCGGGCACACTGAGGATGGGAAATCCCAGCGGCCGGAAATTCTTCTCCAGCGCTGTCCGCCGGATGGTGGTGTTGGCAGTCAGGGTTCCGCTGAGTGTGCGCTGGGTGGGGGCCAGGACAAGATCCTGGACACCGGCATCGACAATATTCTCAGCCAGCTGGACAGCCTGATCGATATCATCTACAGCCAGCGCCAGCAGGGCCCCATGCTGTCTGGCCAGAGCAGCCATTTCTTCCCAGTTGCCCTCATCCGCATAGGCCAGCATCGGAGTCTCGTCTTCCCCGATCTGGGCCAAACCGGCTTTAAGATCTGCCGGACTGCCAATCAGGATCAACGGCAGCTGGGTTGATTCCCGCACCGCCTTGACAGCGCCGGGGAAATCCCCCCCGTTTGCCTGCACAGCAATGCCGTCCATCCGCAGCTCAATGCCCACATATTCCGTTTCGTAGGCATCCACCGGCTGGACCTTTTTCTGAATCTCCTCCGGAGACATGGAATCATAAACCCGGACCATCAGACCCGGTCGGGAGTAAAACTGTTTGTTATGGCGGAACATAACCACTTCATTGCCGGCTTCGACTGTATAGCCATTGGATGCCAGCTGCATCGGCCGTACCGGGGGGGCTGAGGCCTCAGCCAGCTGTTCTTTGGCTTCTTCACTGACATGGGGGCATTTGGCCAGCTCCACTTGTTTCGAGGCCAGCTTCATGGCAAAGGCCAGACAGGTGGGAAACCCGCAGTCCTTGCAGTTGGTTTGTGGAAGCAGTTTGTAGATTTGAATTCCTGATAGAGCCATAGTATTTCTCCGTGATCGGCTGCGGTTAAGCCTGCATCAAATCTTTGATGGCGGCGTGAGTTCGTTTGACACTCTCCGGATGGCGAAGCACGACGATATTCGCACCGGATTCAATCAGCATTACCGAAGTCAGGGATTCCCAGTTAATCGCCCGGGTTTCCCACTCCCCCCACGAGGCGGGAACCTCATCCCCTACCTGAGATTCTTTCGCCTTCCAGCACTCCGGCCCGGGGGTGACCAGCATGGGCAGCTGGGTCATGCTGTCGCCCTGCAGCGCGGCAATCCGCAAACGCTCCATCACCGAGTAACCATATTCGAACCCGTAGCCCAGGGCGCCGGTGGTGGGATCCATGATCACCCGCTCCAGCGGCATGCCCATATCACTGATCAGGATATTAAGCTGTTTCGCCAGGTTGACATCCATGGCTGTGCGGGCGACGACCAGATGGTCATTGGCCATCGCGGTGGCGACAATCGTCCGGTAATTCTTTTCTTCACAGACACCCAGCAGCAGTCTTTCCCCTTTGCAGGCATCGGAGACCGCCTGCAGCAGCTGGTTGTCAGCTTCCGGCTGACCCGGTCCGTAAACAATCATCGGTAAGCCGCTGGCTTCCAAAGCTGTCTGCACAGCTTTCACAGCCTGCTCCGGTTTGGTGGGATTGCCCTCGGCATCCGTGAGCGACAGGCTCATATGCAGCAGATCCGCCCCAGCGGTCTCTGCCGCCTGAGCCCAGGCGCCGGGGTCATCCATCACCCCTCCCCAGACATCCTTGAGCAGCTTCGGCCAATCATCCTGCCGGCGGTCGGCAATCTCAACCGCAACCACCGGCTTGTGGGGGAATTCTCCTTCGAAATGCAGGAAGGGCATGGCGGTTTCCCCACCCACGGTAACCGTCTTGGATCGGGTTCCGCCGTCGTCCCTGGTTGCCCCAATGACTACTTGGCGCACAGCCCCGTCCCAGCTGGCCAGCGGGACCTCTGTCTTTATATCCGGTGTCACCCAGGGCTTATCCGGGGACAGCTCCTTCTCCTTTGGTTCCTCCTTCAAGTCAGCTTCTGCCGGTGCAGCGGGTGGTTGAGCTTCCCTTCTGGGGGCAGTGCGCTCCAGTTCACCCAGGTCCAGACCTTCCAACCCGCCAAGCTCAGCCAGGGCAGCGACCAGCGCCCGCCTGAGGATATTGACCGCGTTTTCCGCCCGGTCCGGGCTGATGCCGCTCTCCGGCTGTGGGGAGGGCTCCGCTGCCTCTGCTGCCGGCGGAGCTGTCTGTTCTTTGGCTTCCGACTCAGCAGGGGCTTGCGGTTTTTCTTCCGGCGGTTTTCCGGCCTCCGCTACAATGGCCTCTGCCTGGGAAATGATGTCCTCTTTTTTCTTCGTTTCCGCCGGTTGATCCGCTTTGACAACCGCCGGCCCCTCCTCTACGTGAGCCTGCATGGAAGGCATATCCAGCACCGGGTGATTTTTTTCCTGAACCCACTTTTCCAGCTCTTCCACAGAGGTCACATTGTTCGAGTCAGCGATTTTATCGATAAAACCTGGCAGTCCTTCCCGCTCCGCGACTGCCTCCAGTTCCGCCCGCATTTCCTCTTTGATATTTTTACTCAACCAGACAATGCGTTTGAACCCGCCGTCCGCAGAGATAAACTTTGGACTGAGCAGGTAGTACTTCCCTACACCCATGACGCCGGGGGTTTGCACACCTCCGCCAGCCATGCCGGCCAGGGTGCTGAACTTCATCCCCATCGGGGTCATCTCCGTGTCCTCCCGGCTCACGACCATCACCCCTTCCACTTCCGGGATATAGGCGACGATGCACTCGAAGCAACCGCAGGCAGTCATAGGATTTTCCATGATCGAGTACATGGTGACTTCCTCGACCGATCCGTGGGAGGCCTGCCGGGTGTACTCAATAGTGCCTTCCCAATATCCTTTTTCTCCGTCGTAGCATTCTCCCAATTTTATCGGCTGGTTGGGTCCGGTGGAATCGATGTTGAAGGAAGCTTTGCAGTCCAGCCAGTTGTAGGCGCCGCACAACCCCAGCCGCTCTGGACTGACGATGCAGACATGATCGGGGGCAAAGCTCTGGCAGAGCGTGCAGGAATAGAAGACATCCACAGAATCATCAGTCATATCCGCCAGGCGCTTATTTCTGTAGTCATAGGCCTCGCGGGCCTCGGCAAGCTGTTTCTCGATATCTTCCGGTTTGGTGTAAATGGTCACGGCTACTTTGTCCAGCACAGCGCCAAAATTTCCATGCAGCCGGGCATGGATGATCTTGCCGAAGTCCTCCAGACCGAATCCTTTCTCAGCGGCGGCTTTGGAAATCCGGCACCAGACGATGTCGCGCTGACCGATGTGCTGCACCCCGGAGGCTCCGTTCACGAAGTCATGAATCTGGCGTTCCAGCACCGGTTCAAAATCTTTCTCCATCTCCCGACCGGCAACTTCAACCACGATCCCCAGGTCCATCGACCCCCCTTCCTCAACCTCCTCGAACCCGGGCCCGACCACCTGGATGTCCCCATCGGTGATATCGTCCATGTCAGTCATCTTCAGGTATTCAAAAGCGCGGGAATTCTTGCCGCCGAATTCTATGCGCATGTCCGCCCGCCGGACGACTTCCCCCTCAAAGGCAGAGCCGTAAGGCACCGGCACCGGGACATCCGTAATCTTGATCTTCACCCCGCGAATCTCAATGCACTTCTGGACCAGCTCGCGGGCTTTTTCCTTGTCATCCTTGCCCTCAATCTGATCAAAGGGCATGCTGACCACGTGCTCATAGGTTGTCACCCCTGTGGGCAAAATCTCCGGAATGACCGTATCCGCAATCACGGGGAAACCGAAGTTGATCGCTCCCGCTGCCGCGGCGTATTTGAGGTCATCCACTTCCCCCAGGGCCAGCACAAAGGCATACACCCGCTCCCGGTTATAGAGCAGGATGTCCCTGGCCTGACCGGCCTTTAATCCCCCGAAGGTCAGGGCGGACCGGGTGGCAAAGCCCAGCGCGTAAATGGCGCTGAGGGTGTCCGTGCCGAAGGGGACAGTATAGGTGTCATAACCCAGCTCAAGGCCCTCTTCCTGGAGCTGATCAATGATGCTCCGTCCGTTGACATTTCCGGAAAGGAAGGTAAGGATGTTGCGCTGCTGGAGTTCGCGGACGATCTGCACGGCAGCTTCGTTGGACCGGGCTGCACCAACAATGGCTGCAAATCCCGGCATGCGCCCATCCACCAGCTGAATCCCCCAGGATCGGAGCTGGATATCGTCAATGGGCCCATTGAGATGGCCGGTGATCTCTCCATCGTCCCCTTCATACTTGGTCCCCCCGGAAAGCTCGATCTCCGGGTAGGGTTCCGGCTGCAAGCCGTACACAAAACGGACGGCTTCGATCACCTCTGCCGCCATCAGGGTAGCCATCCCGCTGTCAAGCGTTTCACCCAGATAGGGTGTCCACTTGTCCTGAGAGGGGATGGGATGAAGCAGACTGCGAGCGTGCTCCATAATGGGCTGCAGCTCACCCAGCGTGCTGACTTCCATGCCGGTCATCCCATAGATCAGCGGAAGATAGTAGGCTGTATTGGGAAACTCAACCGGGGTATCAGGGCCCTTTTCTTCGATCGCCTTGTGGAGCATGGATTCTGCTTCAATGACCAGGGCATTTGCCCCGCGAGTTGCTCGGGTCGCGATGTACTTCGACATATACCTCTCTCCTTCACTTCACTGCCACACCGTAGATCGCCTGACGGCGTTCTTCCAGGGGCAATTTTTGCAATTCAAGCATTCGGTCGTCTCCGCTTCTGCCAAACCGGCTGGGATCATAAGCCACCAGCCCCAGCTCCTTGCGCTTGCGGTCGATGTGCTCCAACGTAGCCTGAATCATATCCTCAGCTTCAGGAATAAATTCCAGTTTTCCCCCATAGCGTTTCTCCCAGCCTTCACTGATGATCCTGGTGACAATGTCGCTGTCTGAGACTCTATCAGGCATTCCTCCCACCGGTGAAGTACCGCCGAAGATCACATAGACGCCAGATGCAACGCAGTAGGTGCCGATGGAGAGCGCCTTTTCGCTCATCCACTCCGGTGCCAGACCAACAGCCGGGATTTTATCCATATCATCTCCCAGACCGCCCTCTTCCACCATCTGAGCTAACACAGTCAGGATGCGGCTGTTATCCACACAGCTGCCCATATGCAGCACCGGCGGCATCCCGGTTGCTTCACAGATCTCCCGCAGTCCAGGACCGACCTGATCAAGGCCGGCCTGTCCAAGCAGCAGCCCTTCCTTGGCGCTGGCAATCGCCCCGCAGCCGGTCTCTACGATCAAGACATCTTCCTTGAGCAGCTCTTTGGCCACCTTGGTATGCAGGTAATCATGCTGCCCACGGGGATTATTGCAGCCGACAACGGCGGCCACACCACGGATTCGGCCGGAGATAATGGCATCATTCAACGGCCGGAAAGAAGCCCGGTAGGACCCTCCCAACGTATAGTTAATGTACTCATGGGAAAATCCGGGAATGAGTTCCTCTTTTTGTTTTGGAATCTGTGTAGCGCCGCGTTTTTGATAGTTATCAATGGCAGCTTTGAGGATCTCTTTGGCGATGCTGAGTGCCTTGTGTTCATCAAACTCGATGTGGGTCGCCCCCTTGATCTTCACCTTGGGGGAGGTGGTGATGATCTTGGTGTGGAAGTTCTCGGCCAGCCCGACCAGCGCCTGCATAATGCACTGCACATCAACCACCATGGCTTCCACCGCGCCGGTGAGGATAGCCAGCTCCTGCTGCAGGAAATTGCCTGCCGCCGGAATCCCCTGACGCATGAGGATCTCATTCGCCGTGCAGCAGATGCCGGAGAGGCTGACTCCCTCCGCTCCAGCGTCTTTGGCATAAGCGATGATCTCCGGATCCTGGCTGGCAGCCACAATCATTTCGCTCAGGGTGGGCTCATGTCCGTGCACCACCACATTGACCATATCGTCTTTGAGCACACCCAGATTGGCTTCCCCCAAAATGGGCGCCGGCGTGCCAAAAAGTATGTCAGAAATGTCAGTAGCAATCAAGCTGCCTCCCCAGCCGTCCGAAAGCGCCGTCCGGATGGCATGGATGAGGATATTTTCCGGGTCCTGGTCATCGCCGATATGGGTACGGTGCAGTGCTTCCACCACCTCTCGATCCACTCCGCGGGGGAGCACGCCGTTTTCAGCCCAGCGGTCTCTTCTCTTTTGTGGAGCCCTGCCCACCGGAGCCAGGGATCCTTTCTGCTGGCCGAACTGGGCGATATACAGGTCTGCCAGATCATTGGCGATCTCATTGGGAGAGCGATTTTCCACCGGGATATCATAATAGCTGGCCACGGTGCGCAGTTTGGCAACATCACGGATGATATAGCCCTCCGCCTCACCGTTGGCAGTGGCTTTGAGCGTGAAGGCCATATCGCGCCCATGATCAGAGTGGGCGGAGGCACCCGCAGCGATGGCCCGCAGCAGATTTCGGGCCTGGATGGTGTCGATGCTGGCTCCGCAGATGCCCACCTGTCCGTCTTTGGTCAGACGGCAGGGGCCCATACCGCAGTTTTTGCAGCACATTCCTGCCCCCCCGATATTGCAGGGAGGCATATCATCCGCCCTGGTGAAGGCTGTGCCAATGCCCAGGGATTCTGCCCGTTCCAGAATTTCCTTGGAAGCAGGGTCGATACTGGATTCTTGCGGGGTTCTTTTCTTTTTAGCCATCTTTGGCCTCCTTTTCCACATCTAATGCTGCCGGTTTCAATAACCCCATCCCCGGGCAGGGCCAAAGTGGGGATCGCTGGAAACTGATATTTTGTTTGAAACCAACGGTATTTTTTGTCTGCCGGTAGGCTTCCGTATGCCGGAAATACGCCTCTTCTTTCTGGTCTGTAGCTGGAATCGAGGGCTCCTCCGGCAGCTGGAACTCCTCGGTATATCCAGCCTTCTCCAGCGCTGCGGTGAGGGCTTCTTCTGAGGTTTTCCGCCCGTCAAACGCCACCTCTACAGTCTGGAATCCGCTGCTGGCATAAACTTCCTTTACCCCGTCGATTTCTAAGAGAATTCGCCGGACCTCGAGAACATGATGGTCCCCGTACATGGCAGGAAGCTCTAGCAACATTTTTTTCATAGCTGTTCTCCTTATAACCTTACCAGCTTGATGGACAGCCTTAAAATGCAAAGAGAAGCAGCCTAGCCCGCCTATTCGCGTTCTAGAGGGTGCTTCTCCCCAAAACCCTGTGAAATGAACCCCCGATATCCGGTTGACTTGCTTTGAAGACCTGATACCGATAAATATGGGTGCAGTTTAGCACAGCATGGGCGCTTTGTAAGCAACACGCTTTACCAATATTCACCATTGTTTAATACTGTTCGCAGATGGAAACAGATTGTGATGCCAGGTACATGGACAAGTATACCAGCAATCATTTCTTTTTACATCGAAATAAATCAATGATTCCATAGACAAAACTCACTCTTTTCAGAGGTATGCCAGTGTCTGAATTGCCTCTCCCCCTCTGATGTCTGCTTCCATCTTGATGTGATAGAATGGCTGCGGATTCCTGGTAACTTTTAAGAAGGAACTGCATCTAAATGAATGAAGAGTCCAGCCGCCAGGAGGAAAATTTTTCCCTGGAAGCACTGCGCAGGGGCAATCGGGCGGAGTTTGCCCGGGTGGTCAAGGCCTACTCTGACCCCATCTACCGCCTGGCGCTGAAAATGCTCCGTGATCCCCAGGATGCGGAAGATATCCTTCAGGAAACTTTCCTGAAAGCGCTTCACGGGTTTGCAGATTTTAAAGGGAACTCAAAAATATCCACCTGGCTGTACCGAATTGCCACCAATCAGGCCCTCATGCACCTGCGATCCCGAAAGGATGAACAGATTTCCATGCATAAGACCATCTCCACAGATGAGGGACAGGCCTACAACCCGGTGAATCTGGTGGACTGGTGCTGCCTGCCGGAGGAGGAACTGCTTTCATCGGAGGCAATCAACTACCTTGATCGGGCGGTGGACTTGCTTTCGGATAAACTGAGGGCGGTGTTTATTCTCCGGGATATCCAGGACCTCTCCACAGCAGAAACCGCGGAGGTGCTGGATATCAGTGAAGGAGCTGTCAAAACCCGGCTCTCCAGAGCCCGGCTCCGCTTACGGGAGCTGCTCTCCGGATATTACGGCCAAAAGCTGTCCTCATCTCCAATCGCAGATCAGCAGAGCGGTCAGGAGGCAATCACAGGATGAAGGACCACAACCGCTGTCAGGATTTGTTAGCTCACCTTTCTGAATATATCGATGGAGATCTGGAAAACCAGCAGCTCTGTGAAGAGATTCAATCCCACCTGGACGGTTGTGAGAACTGCCGCATCATGGTGGACACCCTGAAAAAGACCATTTTCCTTTACCACGCCAGTGCTGACAGTGCCGGGATGCCGGAGGATGTCAGGGAGCGCCTTTTCCAGAAGCTTGATCTGGAAGCTTATCTCGATTAGATACCCTCCTAAAAACTGAGGTCATAACCCCCGGTAATTTTCCGGGGGATTTTATATTTAATGTAACCTTTTTGGCCTCTGATCATCTAAAGATATATATTGGAGAAGGTTGATACCTTCAGACCAGTTATTGTTGAGTGTCAACCAGGGTCTCCCCATCAACCTGCCCGCGGTGCATTTCCACCCCGGGCAGGTCAACGTGAACGAAAATAAAATCCGCAAGAAGGAGAAAGAAACATGGATCGATTGCTAAATGATGATGTTGTCAGCCAGGTGAAAGGTGCCTTCCAGGAGTTGGAGCAGCCGGTCAAGATAGTCTTTTTTGACAGCGATTCCTGTGAGTACTGCGAAGATACCCGTCAGCTGCTGCGTGAGGTGGCGGA
The DNA here is from genome assembly GCA_964603385.1 of uncultured Anaerolineales bacterium. GTDB lineage: Bacteria > Chloroflexota > Anaerolineae > Anaerolineales > UBA11858 > B10-G9. The sequence continues at coordinate 34,398 of CAZRUS010000018.1, forward strand.
AATCTCCCATCTGATTAATTTGGAAGAGTATCACCTGGAGCAAGACGCCGATCTGGCTGAAAAATACCGGGTCGATAAAGCCCCCGGTTTGCTGATTGGTGCCCCGAATGGAGAGGTGGATCTGGTCGACTACGGGATCCGCTTTGCCGGCATTCCCTCCGGACATGAATTCACCACCCTGATCCAGGATTTGTTGATGGTCTCCTCCCGGGATGCGGGACTCAATCCAGCGACCATGGATTACCTGAGTGAGCTGGATGATCCGGTTCATCTGCAGGTTTTTGTGACCCCGACCTGCCCGTACTGCCCCCGTGCTGTCATCCTGGCCCACCGGCTGGCCTTTGCCAGCGAGAATATCCAGGCGGAAATGGTGGAAACCTCCGAGTTTATGGATCTGGCTCAAGAATACCAGGTCAGCGGTGTTCCAGATACGTCCATCAATCACGGCACCCACCGGGTTGTGGGTGCTGTCCCGGAAGAGAACCTGATCGCAGAAATCCAGAAAGCACTGTCCCAGGCAAAGAGCTGAGGAGAAAACACCCATGCCCCAAACCAAGGATAAAAAGAAAAAACAGCGAGTAATTCTCTTTACCACCCCCAGCTGCCCCCACTGCAGCCACGCGAAACGCTATCTGCGGGCGAAAAATGTCCCCTTTAAGAATGTCGACGTCTCCCGGGACAAAGCCGCCGCTCGGGATATGCAGCGGCGCAGCGGTCAGCAGGGCGTACCGGTCATTGACATCAACGGCCAGATCGTGGTTGGATTTAACCGCCGTAAGATCGATAAAATTCTCAACATCTGAAGGTAAAATAACACCAGGCCTCAACCCACCAGGAATAAGGGGTCCAGCGATGTCATCAAAAGCCAAAGATAAATCAAGCAACACAATTCCCTTAATCATCGGCGGACTCGGCCTGGTGATCGTAGCGCTGATTGGCATCCTGCTGGGAAGAGCAAATCCAACCCGGGAAACCAGCCCGGATGCCCCCCTGTTCCCGCCCGTCGAGGTTGATCAGCCTGCACCGGCCCTGGCCCTGACCACCCTGACCGGAGAAGAGGTCTCTCTGGCTGATTTTCGAGGCCAGGTCATCCTGGTCAATAACTGGGCGACCTGGTGTCCGCCCTGCAGACGGGAAATGCCGGAATTTAACAGCTACTATAACAAGTATCACGAGAAGGGCTTTGTTTTGCTGGCCGTTGAAGCCGGAAGCCCGGAAATCGAGGTGAGAAGCTTTGTAGAGCAGTTTGGGTTGGATTTCACCATCCTGCTGGATCCAGAAGGAAAGTCCCTGGAAACATTCCAGAATTCATCTCTGCCCAATTCCTTCGTCATTGACCGCAAAGGCCATCTGAGACTGGCCTGGCTGGGTGCCATCAATGAAGCCACCCTCGAGGAATATGTCTCCCCTTTGATCAAGGAGTAAATCATGAAAGCAGAAGTCCGCTGGAAAGGAAACCTGTCCTTTACCGGGACAGCCGACTCCGGCTTTGAAGTCCCCCTGGGCACCTTACCAGCTGTGGGAGGAGATGACGATGGTTTCAGACCTCTGGAATTAATGGCACTGAGTCTGGCGGGATGCACAGCGATGGATGTGATCTCCATCCTGCAGAAAAAGAGGCAGCAGGTGACCGATTACCGGGTAGATATTCAGGCTGACCGGGCTGGGGAACATCCCAAGGTATTTACAGAGGCTCTGCTGGAATACCACCTGGCCGGTGACGATCTGGATGAACAGGCGGTGATCCGCTCAATCGAGCTCTCCGCCACCAAATACTGCCCGGCGCAGGCTATGCTGGGAGAAATTATCCCCCTGACTCTGCAATATTATATCTATCAGGGAGAGGACCTGGAAACAGCTGAACTGGTGGTGGAAGGCAGCTACCAGGGATAATCCCGGGGTTGTTAGAGCCCATAGACTTCTTTGATTTCAGAAATCTGGTCCTTCCGGAAGGGCTGGGGCTCGCCAAGCAGGCTTGCCTGATAGTAAGTTCCCAGTCCGATTTCGGCATTGTAAGCCATTTCATAAGCTCTGGTCAGGTTCTCCCCCAGGGCAACCAATCCATGCTGCCGAAGCAGGATCACACTCAGCTGGGGACGAGCGTGGAAAAGGTCCACCGTCACTTTGCCGGCCTTCTCCGTCCCGGGCGCCGCCCAGGGGGCCACGGGAATGGGTGCACCGCACACCATTAACTCCACACTGGCCAGGGGAACGTCCTTCTGGAGATGAGCAAAAACCATCCCGTAGAGGGAATGGGTGTGGCAGATGCTGCCAGCCCGCGGGATTTCACGGTAAATGGCTGTGTGCATGGGCGTCTCGGAAGAGGGAGGAGGCCCTTCAACCAGCGTACCATCCAGATCAATGATTGAGATGTCGTCAGGCTGCATCACCCGGTATTGAATCCCGCTGGGTGTGATGGCCACCAGTCCATCTTCTATGCGTGTGCTGATATTTCCAGCGGACAGGCGGATCAAATTCGCCTGACAGGCCAGATGCACGGTATTGATCAGCTCTTTTTTTACTTCCCGGTACTCCATCAATCTCTCCTTTCAGCGGTCACAAACCGGCTTGTCCTCTATCAACCCCCGCCTCTGCCCTCTCAATCAAATAGATTATCAATCGCCCTGACCTCAGCTTTGACAGCTTCTTCATCCAATCCGGTCAGCTGTCCCCCCCGCAGCTGGACTTTTCCGTTGATGATCACGGTATCCACATCCGTTTTGGCGGCAGCGTAAATCAGGTTCGCCGCCGGGTCATGGTTGGGGGTGAGATGGGGTTGATCCAGGTCAATCAACACCAGATCTGCCTTCTTGCCGGCTTCCAGTGAGCCAATCTCAGCGTCAAGATGATAGGCCCGGGCGCCGTTGATGGTCACCATTTCCAGCGCCTGCATGGTGTTGAGCGCTTCCGGATCATGATTGACTCCTTTCTGCAGCAGGGCTGCTGTTCGCAGCTCCCCCAGAATATTGAGATCGTTATTGGACGCTGCCCCATCCGTCCCCAGGCAGACATTGATGCCCCTCTCCAGCATCCCGGCAACGGGGGCGATGCCTGACCCTAGTTTCAGGTTGCTCTCCGGGCAGTGAGCCACATTAGTGCCGGTCTCGCTCAGTAAATCCAACTCTTCCTGGTCCACTTTCACACAATGCGCCAGCACGGTATATTCATCCAGCAGGCCGTGTTCATGCAGAACGGCAATAGGCGATTTCCCATACCTTTCCCGAACGCTGTCTACCTCGGCCTGATTTTCACTGGCATGCGTGGCAAAACTGATGCCGTACTCCTCTTTGAATTCCCGCACCGTGTCCAGCATCTTTTCGCTGGCAGTATACGTGCTGTGGGTTTGCAGCACCGGATAGACGAATTCCAGTTCTCCCAGCCACGCCAAGGTATCCCGGGCATTTTGAAACATCTCATCAAAATCCTGATCCCCGAGCCGGGTGATAGGCGGACCTGACAGCAGACGGAAACCCACCTGCTCTGCCAGGCTCATTGTTTCCCGGAAATGCCAGTACATATCATGAGCACAGGTCATCCCCCCTTTGATCATTTCCACCAGGGCCAGCCGGGAACCCGCCCGAACGGCAGCCGCATCCAGTTTGTTGAGCTCATATTCCCAGACCCGCTCCAGCCACTTCTGGAGCACCAGGTCTTCCACAAAACCACGGAACAAGGTCATCGCCAGATGGCTGTGGGCATTGATCAAACCCGGCAGGACAACCATCCCCTTGGCAGAAATGGTGCTCTCTGCCTGATAGGCGTTTTCCAGCTCCGCCGCTTCCCCAACAGCCAGGATGCGGTCTGCTCTCGTGTAAACCGCTCCATCCGGAAGGATCCTCCTTTCCGGATCCATGGGGATCACCGTTCCCCCGCTGATGCACAGATCTGCTTTTTCGATGGTCATAGTCCTCCCCTCCACCCTTTTCAAGGTTAGCTAAGCATCCACTTCAGATAAAAATCGGGACGGGCAGGCTGCCCCGTCCCGATCTTGTGATCCATTCCGTACATCCTCTTAGAGGGTTTCTTCGGTGAACTGCTCCCGCCCAGAGAGCATAAAGGAGGAAACCAGCACCAGCAGGATAAACGGCAGCACTGCCAGCCAGACAGCGGTCTGTCCGGATTCTCCCGCAAAGCCGTAAAGCTGCTGACCGGCGGCTCCCGTAGCGACCAGGATGCCGACGATCAACCCGCCCAGGGAGCCCACAATCATCAGGATGGAGCCCAGATTGGTGGCAAATCCTTTGCCGACATCTTCTTTCTCCATGACATCGGTCCAGAACAATCCCCAGTTCTTGACACGCTGGTAAAGCAGCGCGATCAGGATCGGGCCCAGGACCACAGCGGCAGCGAAGTTGTTCACAGTGATGGTGACGCCCAGGAACGCGAAGGGAATCAGGCCTGCCAGATCCAGGTACCAGGCGATGATAATCGCGCAGGCAGCGGCAGCGGTCAAGGAGACGATCTCAAAAGCAGCGATCTTTTTCCAGTCGCTCATATCCAGGGACATATCGTCCTTCTTGACCAATCCAAAAGTGGCTCCCCACATCTTGTAGGGCACAAAACCGAGATAGAAGTTGCCAAAGAACCCGAAGATGGAGCCAATCCCCAGGGTCCCCCCAAACATATCACCAATCAAATTGCCGATGGCTGAACCCCAGGCGCCTGCCGGGCCAAACAGCAGACCAAATACAGGCGGAAACACGTTGGCGGGTCGGACCTCGGTGATGCCGGGAACGAGGACGATGCCGCCCTTGAAAACGATCAGAAAGGCTGCATAAATAGCAGCGGAAAGCGCCACCAGAATGACCATTCTGGTGTTCTTCCACATGGTAATGACTTCTTTCATTTTTACTCTCTCCTTATACCTGATGAAGCTTCATAAAAAACGAACTAGTGCGGAATATCGGGTCTTTTTCCTGCTATATGGAGATCGGGTATCACCTCCTTTCTGGCCCGCCCGTCCTCTGACAACAATTTCCGGCCGGGAATTTCTAAGCGGATCTACTCGCTACAACACTGATCATCGGAAGTCGTTGCGATGGTCTCCAACAGCATATTAAGTAAATTCTTCTGCATCTTTTTCAAGCCTTCAGCATCACTGGTAAATTCTATTGTATCCTGAAATCCGGCGGCCCAGTTTATCGAAAACGCCACCGAGGCATAACAGAGTCCTAATTCTCTGGCCAGCACCGCTTCGGGAAGCCCGGTCATCCCCACCACATCCCCTCCCAGTAAATCGAACATCTTGATTTCCGCCGGGGATTCCAGCCGCGGTCCATTGGTGCAGACATAGACGCCGCGGGGATGGATACAGGTATCATACTTGGCAGCCACATGGAGCAGCTTCTGACTCAGGTAAGGGCAGTAGGGAGTACTGACATCAACATGGGTCACCCCTTGCTCTCCCCCGTCAAAAAAGGTTGCCTCCCGATTGGAGGTGAAATCGATAAAATCGCTCAGCACCACCAGTTCCAGAGGGGCGACCTGTTTATTGATCGAGCCCACCGCATTGGCCGCCAGCACGCGTTTGACTCCGAGCATTTCCAATGCTTTGATGTTCGCCCGGTAGTTGATCTTGTGAGGCGGTGTGTCGTGATCCAATCCGTGCCGGGGGAGGAAGACCACTTCGGACCGGGCGCCTTCCACTTCATAAACCAGCGTCTTCCCGTAGGGGGTATCAACAGTTTTTTTCTTCAATTCCATCCCCGGAATCTCATAGATCAGGGTCCCCGCAATGATGGCAGCTGGCATGCGATTACTCCTTTTCCCGCTCTTTTTCAAAATGAGGTCGGAGATCGTAGGGACTGAGCACACCGTGTTTGGTGATCACCCCGGCAACCAGGTGCGGTGGGGTGATATCAAACGCCGGGTAATACGCCTTGATCTCATCGATCGTCGTCGGTGTTCCCCGGCAGGAACGGATTTCCGCCGGATCCCGGTATTCGATCTCCACAGAAGCCCGATCCGGGCTTTCAAAATCCGGCCCCCACATGAAGACGAAATATGGAATGCCGTGATGATGAGCAGCGATGGCATTCTGGAATGTGCCGATCTTATTGACAACATGTCCATCCAGTGTGATCAGGTCAGCGGCGGTGAAATATTTGTGGATTTTCCCCTGCGACATCACGAAGGCCGGCATGTTATCGGTGATGATCTCCACCGCAATATCCAGCTCATGCAGGCTGGGTGCAGTCAGACGGGCGCCCTGCAAATAAGGTCGGGTCTCAGGGACAAAGACCCGGATGTTTTTCCCATCCTGTTTGGCCATCGCCATGGCCAGGATGAAAGCGGTTTCTGCAAAGCACATGGTGAGAATGCCGTCCCCATCCTCAATCAGGCTGGCTCCCAGCCGGGATCGGACGGCATAGGAGCGGTAGGTTTCATCCCGGAGCTCCCTGATCCAATCCAGCAGAGCCCCCTCCATAGCACGCCCTTCCTTCCGGGCCTGTTTGGCGACATCAACACTGTCCTGCAGCCGGCGGGCCATGGCGGTGTTGGTTGGCCGGGTGTGAATCAGCCGCTCCCGGGCGTTCCCTAAATATTCCAGCGCCTCCCGGTCCGGTTTTTCTTCGGCCTCTCTGGCTGCCATCACCATGGCAAAGGCTGCAGCGACCCAGGGCCCTCCCCCCTGGGTGACCATGTCTTCGATTGCTTGAGCGACACACTCCACATCCTCGCACTTCAGGAATTCCCTGCTGAAGGGATACTTACGGCGGTCGCCAATATAGACCACCCCGTCCTCATAGCGGGCGACGTTGTCCCGTTTGAGCACGAAGGGGAGCAAATCATCAAGTTCTTGATAATCCATACCTCTCAACTCCTTATGCTGGTGCACGATTAAAACTTAGTCAATCCCGGGATATTTCCAAATCCGGCAAACTTCAAATACAGGGCAACCGCCACCACCAGCAAGCAGAACCCCAGCACCAGCAGATCACTGCGGTCCATGGTCATCTGCAGATAGAAGGAGCGGTCTTCCCGGGCCCCAAAGCCCTTGGATTCCAGCGCCATCCCAAAGACATTGGTGTCCCGGATGGTGGAGATGAAGACCGGAATCAGGATGGGAATGAATTTCCTTAACCGCTCCAGGATCCCTCCGCTGTCCAGATCCAGCCCCCGGCTTTTCTGGGCCTGGGAAATCGTGAAGATGCTGGAGGCAATCGTGGGCACCATCCGCAGAGCCGTGGAGATCGCAAACCCCACCCGGTAAGGCATACCCAGCTTGATCATCGCCAGCACCAGCTCCTCATTACGGGTGGTGCTGAGCAGATTCAAGCCGCTGATAATCATCAGCAGAATCAGCATCGTCCTGGCAATGCTGTAAAGCAGTGACTCCAGGTCGAAAAACCAGAATAAATCCGTCTCCCCACTGGCGAAGATGTTCCACATGATCACGCTGGTGACTGTGAGCAGGAAGAGCAGAAAGCGGATCCGCCAGATATTCACCCAGGCCCGGGCAATAAAATTAACCAGCAGGATTAACAGGGCTATCGGCAGAATGAAGAGGGGGTTTTCAAAAAGCACCAGGGCCACAAAGGAAGCCAAGAAGATCAGGATCTTTGTCCGGCCGTCCAGGCGGTGTATAGGGGTGTCAATATCCAGGTAAAAATCGATGTTCATGGTTTTATCTCCCTTCCATGCAGGAGAGCATTTCCTCTGCTGACAGAAATGTTTTTCCAAGCGTATTGCTGAACTGCACGAAATGGGGAGGCCTGAGGGAGGAAGCCTCGAGGATCTTCTCCTGGGAAAAGATCTCCCGTGTCAATCCTTCCAGCAGGATCTTCCCATCCTTGACCACATAGACCCGATGGGCATATTCTGCCACCACCCACATATGATGGGTGATAAAGATGATTGTGCTGCCCATCTTGTTGAGATCCACCACCATGTCCATCATCCCCCGCTGTCCAAAATAATCCAGTCCGGTGGTGGGTTCATCCAGGATGAGCACATCGGGACGGATGGCAAGTACAGACGCCACGGCAACCCGCTGACGACCGGATTTGGTCAGACTGAAGGGGTCCGCCTCCTCAAATCCTTCCAGGCCGACTGCCTGCAGGGCTTCACTGACCCGCTGATCGACTTCCTCTTCCGGCAGATCCCGCAGCCGGGGGCCGAAGGCAACCTCATCATATACCACCTCGGAAAAGATCTGGTGATCCGGATTCTGAAAGACATAGCCGACCTTCTTTCCGATCTCAAATACGCCCTGCTCCGTGGTCGACTTTCCATACACGTCAGCTGTTCCGCTGGTTGGCATCAGCAGGGCATTGAGGTGCTTGGCCAGGGTGGTTTTGCCGCTGCCGTTCTGGCCGACGATGGCGACGATTTCTCCCCGGTAAATATCCAGGTCAACACCGTTCAACGCCTCCACTCCATTTGGATAGGTGTGCGTGAGATCCCGGCATTGAATGATCGGCTCTGCTTTCTTATCTGCCAGTGCCTGCTCTTCCCGGCTGGTCATCGCCAGAAATTTTTCCTCGGACACAGCCCAGTTTTCTTTCTCAAAGGCAGCTTTACCTTCTTCCGGGGTCAGCGGTCTTTCAGCGCTTCCCATGGCCTCAAAAAATCGGGGAATGCCCAGCGGCATCACCCCGAGGCGTTCCAGCAGCGAGCTGTTGCTCAGAATCTCGCGCCCGGTTCCAATCTCAGCGATTTTTCCTTCCCGGATCAAGGCTATCCTGTCTGCCTCCAGGACTTCTTCGGTGTCGTGCTCCACCACCACGAGAGTCATGTCCTCCCGCTCCCGCAGCTTGTTGGTGATGTCGTAGATGCCCTGCTTGCTGATCGGATCCAGATCAGTGGTGGCTTCATCCATAGCCAGGATATTGGGTTCCATGGCCAGCACCGAAGCGATGGCCAACTTTTGCTTCTGGCCGCCGGAGAGGGTGACGGGAGAGCGCTTCCGGTACTCTTCCAGGCCCACAAATTGAAGATTTTCCTCAATCCTTCGCCTGATATCCTCACGATCAATAGCAAAATTTTCCGGCCCGAAAGCTACTTCCAGCTCCACATTAGTGGAAAAAAGCTGGGCTTCAAAATCCTGAAAGACAATGCCAACATCTTCAGCCAGCTCGGGAACCTTATGCTCCTTGGTGTTTTTGCCCCGGATGATGACATCCCCTTCCATAGGGCCTCTCATATAATGCGGAATCAAACCATTGAGGAAGGAGACCAGGGTGCTTTTCCCCATTTCATTCGAGCCCATGATCACCAGGAATTCGCCTTCCTGGACCTGGAGATCAATCCCGTCCAGCACCAGCTCTTCCTTCCCCCGGTACCGGAAGCGAAGTTTATGGATTTCTACTGCGTTTTCTGTCATACCTACTCCTGACCTGCGTTAGCGGTTATTATCCTGAAAAAATGGCTGCTCCATCATCGCATCCCAGATCAAACGATCCTTGGCCACGGCATCGGAGATATTCCTCATCATCAAACCCACAAAGAGGGCATGAGCCAGGGCATACTGGGCAATTCGGGACGACATGGATTCAATTCTGGTTTCATGAGATACCGAAAGCAGCACCACATCGGCATACTCGGTGAGCTTTGAACCGGTATTCCCGGTGATGACAATTACCGGGCAGCCCTGGGATTTTGCCTGGGCGGTGGTCCGGATCGGATCGGTGGAATCTCCCGTCTGGGAAATCACCAGCAGCAGGTCCTCCGAAGTGAGCAGGGCTGTTTCCATCATCTGCAGATAAGAATCCGTCTGCACCTGACAGGTCAACCCCAGCCGGAAAAACCGATTGTAGATCTCATGGGCGATCGGACCGGATGTCCCCACACCAATAATCAGGTTCTTTTTTGCCCCGGAAATCAGGTCCAGCGCCTTGCTGAGCTCCTCGTCGTCCAGCACTGCGCTGGTATCCACCAGCGCTTGAATACTGCACTGAAAGATCTTTTTTGCCAGCACTCCGGGGGGGTCCTGGTCATCGACTTCATCCAGCAGCTGCTCCGAGGGTGTGGAGAGAGAGCGGGTGAGATCAATCTTAAATTCCAGCCAGCGCTGATAACCCAGCGATCGACAGAAGCGCAGCACGGTGGCATCACTGACTCCGCTTTCCACCGCGACCTCAGCCAGGGTCATCCGGATCACATCAGGGAAATTGTTTAAAATATAATCCGCCACTTTCTTCTCCGAGGGTGTCAACGAGGCATAATACCCCCTGATCACTGCTCGAAGATCGCTGGTGGCGGAATCTATCCTTTCCATCTTGTTGTATTACTACATAACTATAATAAAACCTGTAGGTTTACTTCATTCTACCCACAAGAAGGCGGTATGTCAAGCACCGCGGGCCGCCCTGGCAGCGAGGCTCAGGATGTGTTCAAGCCGCTCACCCGCTTGCGAAAATCCGGGCTGTTTAGATGTCTCTCCAGCATGTGAGTCAGATAGTACTGCATGGTGTCTTCCAGGGATACAGCCAGCTCTGCAGAAATCCTCAGGCCCCGCAGCTGACGGTAGGGGGTCCGCTGGAAATGGCGCAGATATTTCAGTTCTCGGGACGGGACAAACCGGAGGGAAGCGGCGGAAAGCTTCCGGGCGCATTCCGGACAAACCCCCCCCCCGAGAGACCCGGAGAGAAATTGATCCTGCTCGATAATGTCCTGTCCGCATTCCACACAGTGGAACAGCTCAGGCCGGAAGCCCACCTCATCCAGCAGACGCAGTTCATACACCCGCAGGACCAGACCGGGGGCATCCCCCCTGGATAACCGCTTCAGTGTGTGCACCAGCAGCTGGTAGAGAGAGAGGTGAGAGCCCTCTTCATAGGTGAAAGCATCCACCAGCTCCACCACGTAGGAACCGATAGCAATCCCCTCCAGGCTTTCTCGGAGGGGCTGATATTCATCCACTGTTTCTGCCTGGGTGAGAATGTGCAGACTGCGCCCCCGTCCAATCAGCAGGGAAGAGCGCATAAAGACTTCCAGATGACCGGATTTTTTTGAGCTTGGTTTCCGAACCCCCTTGGCGATCACGCTGATGCGCCCCATTTCCCTGGTAAAGATCTCCAGAATGCGGTCAGACTCCCCGAAATCTCTGCGGCGGAGAATGATCCCTTCCGTGCGGATGGAGCGCTGCCGTGAAGACATAATGCCCTGCCGGCGGGGCCGATCTGCGGTGAGACGCAGCCGCGCTTCTCCCGCCAGACCCGGGATTAACCCTCCTGATATACCTCTCGTTTTAACTCCGCGATATACGGCAGTGTGCGGTGCCGATCCGCGTAATCCAGGCCGTACCCAACCACCCAAACATCAGGAATCTCAAAACCGACATAATCCAGGGGGACATTCTTGGCCTCCCGTTTTTTCCGGAACAGGGTGCAGGTTTTCAGGGATGCCGGCGCTCTGCCCTTGAGCGTCTTGTAGAGGTAACTCATGGTATTCCCGGTGTCAACGATATCCTCCAGGATGATCACATGCTCACCTTTGATCGGTTTCCTGACATCCAGGATCAACCGCACAGCCCCGTTGGCGACTGCCCGGTCGCCATAGCTGGAGATGGACATAAAATCGACCAGGTGGGGCACCTGGATCTTGCGGGTCAGATCGGCCGTGAATATGAACGCTCCCTTCAAGATCCCGATCAGATAGATTCGCTCCACATCGGCATAATCCTGATCAATTTGTTTGGCAATTTCACATACCCGCTCCTGAATTCTCTGCTCGTCGATGATGATCCGCTTGATTTCGGGATGGAGTTTCCTCATGGCTGCTCCTGTGGGCCTGATGTCTGGACTGCAGGCATCTTTCAATGCCACCCTGGATTATACCTGGAAACAGCGGAGAATCATCCAGGCCGCAGCACCTCAAGCCCAATCCAATCCCCCTGCTGGCGTCTGGCGGTAATGCGCATCCCCCGGTCATAAATCATTTTCAGCAGGGGAGAGATTTGATCCTCCAGTATTCCCGAGAGGATCAGCGTTCCCTCCGGGCTGATCACCTCCGACAAACCCTGTTTGAGAAGATCCTCCAGGTGAGGAGCGATCATATTCACAGCTGTGAGCGGCGCCTGACCGGGCTGAATTTCCCCCCTGAGCAGTTCCCGGACCGAACCGGCGGCAAATCTGGTTTTGTCTGAGACCTGGTTTTTGTGGGCATTCTCCCGGGCAACCTCCACAGACAGCGGGTCTTTATCCACACCCAGGGCGAAATCCACCCCCAATTTGACAGCAGCGATGGAAAGAATCCCTGATCCACAGCCGATATCAAGCATATTTTGAACCGGTTGTTCTTCCAGGTGCTCTTCGATCAAAATCAGACACAGCTGGGTGGAGGGATGGCTGCCCGAGCCGAACGCCTGGCCCGGATCCAGATACACTGCCCGGCGCTCTGGATCAGGATTCTTCAACCAGCTGGGGACAACGATGAGCTTTGATCCCAGGGGGATGGGTCGGTAGTGCTTCCTCCAGGCGGTGGTCCAGTCCTCTACCTCTAATGGGGTGTAGCTGGGGTCCGGCAGCGGAGATATTTTACTCAGAAAAAAGATGGCCCGAGAGATGCGCTGGCGGTGTTCTTCCAGCTGGTCATCCGCTGGTAAATAGCCATATACCCGGACCGGACCAACAATCTCAGCATTTCCTTCTGGCGTGAGATGATCATACGCCCGTTCGATCACCACGCCAGCCGGGATCACCTCTCCAATCGCGCTGGCCACCGGCTCAGCCAGCTCCTGATCGACCAGCAGACTGACCTCAACCCAGGCAGGGGAGAATGATTCTTCACTCATAGCATCAACCAGCATAAACAAAAAGGGGATTTCCAGCAAGCTGGGAAAATTGTGCTTCTGGTGCCGCTGGATGATATTCTGCTCAAATAGAGATGCTTTTACCCGCCCAGTACGGTTTTCAAGCGGTCAAAGAAACCGCGCTCTTGGGGAAGCACATCGCTGTCCATCTTCTCCGCCAGCCTTTCGAAAAGCTCCCGTTCCTCCGGATCCAGGCGTTTCGGGATGGTGACATTGACGATTACCAGCTGATCCCCCCTGCTGTTATTCCGCAGGTGGGGAACTCCTTTTCCCCGCATGCGGATGATCTTCCCCGGCTGCGTGCCGGGAGGGATTTTCAGCATCACCTCACCATCCACCGTGGGAACTTTCACCTCCGCGCCCAGAGTCGCCTGGGCAAGATTGATATTGAGGTCGAGCAGGATATCATGATTCCGCCGTCGGAAATACTTATGGGGCCGGACCCGGATCACCAGGTAAAGGTCGCCGGAAGGGCCGTTGTTGACACCGGGCTGACCTTCTCCAGAAAGACGGATTCTGGTGCCGTCATCCACCCCGGCAGGGATGGAGACTTTTTTTCGCCGGGATTTGCGGACCGTGCCGCTTCCCTGGCAGGTGGAGCAGGGGGCGCTGATCACCTCCCCCTTCCCGCTGCAGGCCGGACAGGTGCTCACCTGCACCATCGAGCCCAGCAGGGTCTGGCGGGTCTGGCGGACCTCACCCCGGCCTCCACATTCCGGACAGGTTCTGGGGGAAGTTCCTGGCTTGGCCCCGCTGCCCTTACAGGTGGGACAGGGCTCGTCTTTGGTGATATCTATTTCTTTTTCAGTACCAAAAACCGCGTCCTTAAAATCCAGCGTGACCTGATACTGCAGATCCGCTCCCCGACGGGGTGCATTCCTGCTGGCTGGACGGCTGCGGCCGCTGAACCCGCCGAAGCCAAACATATCCCCAAAAATATCTGCGAAATCGGAGAAGTCCACCGTCTGGAAACCGGGGCCTCCGTTGGCCCCCTTGACAGCGTCATGTCCGAAGCGGTCATAGGCGGCCCGTTTTTCCTGGTCGGAAAGTACCCCATAGGCTTCGTTGATCTCTTTAAACTTCTCTTCCGCATCGGGGGCATCATTCACATCCGGATGAAATTTCCGGGCCAGCCGCCGGAAGGCGCTTTTCAGCTCTTCCTCACTGGCATTCCTGGAAACACCCAGCACTTCATAATAATCACGTTTCGCCATAAGAATATATCCAGTCACTTAACCGGAAAACTATCTTACCATCAAATCTGCCGCTTAACCGCATCAGCCCCGGAGGATCCCCAAGGAACCCTCCGGGCTGGATTGCTAGCTTACCTCAGGATCACACGTCTTCAAACTCGCCTTCAACCACATCCCCTTCCTCATCTGGCTGCTCGGTCTGTTCACCGGATTCTGCGCCCGGCATGCCGCCCTGCGCTGCTCCCCCCGCAGCCTGGTAAGCAGCTTCGCCCACTTGCTGCAGGGATTGAGAAAGGCTGTCGCTCAAGTTCTTAAGACGGCTGATATCGACATCTTCTTTTTCCAGTTCGCTGCGGATGTCAGCGATCTTGCCTTCCACCTCGGAGCGGACCTCCGCTGGCACTTTATCGCCCAGGTCAGAGAGCGTTTTCTCTGCCGTGTAGGCGAGGTTATCAGCATTGTTGCGGGCTTCGATTTTCTCTTTGCGCTTGCGGTCCTCTTCAGCATGCTTCTCGGCTTCCCGGCGCATGCGCTCCACCTCTTCATCGGTCAAACCGGAGGAAGCGGTGATCGTGATATTCTGGCTCTTTCCCGTCGCCTTGTCCTTGGCGGTCACTTCGAGAATGCCGTTGGCATTGATATCAAAAGTAACTTCGATCTGAGGAACCCCCCGCGGCGCAGGCGGAATCCCGTCCAGGATGAAGCGCCCCAGCGATTTATTATCCGCTGCCATGGCACGCTCTCCCTGCAGCACGTGAATTTCAACCTGGGATTGGCTGTCACTTGCTGTCGAGAACACCTGGCTTTCCCGCGCAGGAATGGTGGTATTGCGCTCGATCAGCGGCGTAGCCACACCGCCCAGTGTTTCCACCGACAGGGTCAGGGGGGTAACATCCAGCAGCAGTAAATCGTCCACTTCGCCGCCCAGCACGCCAGCCTGAATGGCGGCACCGATGGCCACCACCTCATCCGGGTTAACCCCTTTATGAGGGGTTTTCCCGAAGAATTCGGTGACCGCTTCCTGAACAGCGGGCATGCGGGTCATGCCGCCGACCAGCACCACTTCGTCGATATCCGACGGGGAGAGCCCGGCGTCGTCGAGCGCCTGCTTGACCGGCTTCATGGATTTTTCAACCAGGTCGCCGGTGAGCTGCTCCAGCTTAGCCCGGGTGAGTTTCCTGACCAGATGCTTCGGGCCTGAGGCGTCTGCCGTGATGTACGGCAGATTGATCTCGGTCTGCTGCATGGTGGAGAGCTCAATTTTGGCTTTCTCAGCAGCTTCCTTCAACCGCTGCAGGGACTGCCGCTGCTCCCGGAGATCAATGCCTTCGTCTTTCTGGAATTCATCTGCCAGATAGTTAATCACCCGCTGATCGAAGTCATCCCCTCCCAGGAAAGTATCCCCGCTGGTGGACCGGACCTGAAAGACACCTTCACCGACATCCAGAATGGAGATATCGAAAGTGCCCCCACCAAGGTCATACACAGCAATGACCTCGTTTTGTTTTTTATCCAACCCGTAGGCGAGGGAGGACGCCGTGGGCTCATTGATGATCCGCATCACCTCCAGGCCGGCAATCTTCCCGGCATCCTTGGTGGCATTGCGCTGACTGTCATTGAAGTAAGCCGGAACGGTGATCACCGCTTGATTGACCGGCTCACCCAGATAATCCTCCGCATCTGCTTTGATCTTGGCCAAAATCATGGCCGAGATTTCGGGGGGAGAATACTCTTTTTCTCCCATCAGCACCCGGACATCGCCGTTGGGCGCTTCTTTGGTCTCATAAGAAACCATTTTCCGGGCCCGCTCCACATCGGGAGAGCTGAATTTCCCGCCCATAAATCGCTTGATGGAATGGACAGTATTTTCCGGGTTGACCACTGCCTGGTTGCGGGCCGGACGTCCTACCAGCCGTTCGCCGTTTTTATTCATCGCCACCACAGAGGGGACCAGTCGATCCCCTTCCGCTGAGGGAATGATGGTGGGTTCTCCACCTTCCATGACTGCCGCGGCTGAGTTGGTTGTTCCTAAGTCAATTCCGATAATTTTCGCCATATTCTTTCCTCCGTGTTATTCGTTGTCAACAGGTTATCTACTAACTGATCATTCGGCAATTCTCACCAAAGCCGGACGGAGCACCTTGTCGCCGATCCAGTACCCCTCCTGCAGCACTTCAATGACTTCACCACTTTCGTGATCCTCACTTTCCTGCTGCATCAAAGCTTCATGGATATTGGGGTCAAACTGTTCCCCCAGCGCCTTCATGGGGGTGACCCCTTCTGCTTCCAGCTTGGCCATCAACTTTCTATAGATAATTTCAATTCCTTCCGCCCATTGAGCACCCTCTCCGTTTTCCGGGCGGTCCTGAAGAGCGCGCTCCAGATCATCAACAATTTCCAGGTAATCTTTGATGACCTCCCCTTTGGCCTGCAGATGAAATTCCGCCCGTTCCCGGTTGATGCGCTTTTTGTAGTTGGCAAATTCTGCCACGGACCGCTGCCAGCCGTCCAGATATTCTTCTGCTTTGTCCCTGCTGTCCTGCAGGGAATGTTCCAGCCGCTCGATAGTTTCCTCCTCCGTTCCCTCAAGAATGTTTTCTGTTTTTTCCTGTTCTTTGCCAGGCCGCTCCTCCTGCTCCTTCTCCGGGGTTCCCTCCGCGGAAATCTGTTCTCCTGCCGCCCCCGTGTTGTCAGCGGCCGAGCCTTCTTCCGGCAGGATCTCTTCTTGATGGTCTGAGTTTTTCTTTTTTGCGCTCATGCTTTGCTCTCTCTCCTTGCAGGTTCCAGCCGTTAATTGCTCATCGATTCTGATATCAATTCGCTCATCAAGTCGGAAACAAACCGCACCGTGGAAACACCCCGGCTGTAAGACATCCGCAGTGGTCCCAGGATCCCTACTGCCCCCATCGCATCCCGTCGAGATCCATACCCGGCCAGAATCAGGGAACAGTCATCCAGCTCCTCCCAGGTGCCCTCGCCGCCAATGATGACGTGAACGCCGCCGGAATCACTTTCATAAACAGTTTTGGAAAGCAGGTCATCCAGCAGAGTGCGGTCTTCAAAAATCCGCAGGGTTTGCTGTGCCTTTTCCGGTTCGGCGAACTCCGGCGTGGAGAGCACGTTGGTGAGACCATCCCGGTAGACACTGCCCGAGGATATCACGCTGGTCTGGCCAATCACCTGAAGAATGACATGGATGACTTCGCCCTGATTGGGCTCATCAAATTGTTCTTTCACCTCAGTCAACTGCGATGCGTTCAAGCCGCTGGCCAGTTGATTAATCCGGGATGCCATCGCGGTCAATACCTGCTGAGGAACGACTTCGTCAAAAACCAATGTTTGCTGATGCACTTCCCCGCTGTTGAGCACGATGACCAGCAGCACCTGCCTCCCCCGGGTTGAAAGCAGGGCAATATGCTTCAAACGGGATCTTTCCGAATGCAGTGCTGTCACCAGCGAAGCCACCCGGGTGTGCTGAGCCAGGATGGAAGCCGAGAGGGACATCCAATCATCGACGTCATTCCTGGCCTGATAAAATTGATGCCGGATCATCTGCTGGGTATGAGCAGGCAGTTCGTCTGTCCCCATTAACTGCTGAACAAAATACCGGTAGCCCTGCTTGGTGGGCACTCTGCCGGCCGAGGTATAGGGTTGATTGAGATACCCCTGCTCATCCAGAAAGGCCATTTCATTGCGGACAGTCGCCGAGCTGAACTCGAGCTGGTAATGCTTCACCAGACTTCCAGAGCTGATCGGCTCCGCCGTCTCCACATAGTCCTTAACCACCAGGGCCAGGACTAACTTCTGTCTCTCACTCAGGGTTCCCATGATTGTCAGACTCTTTTAGCACTCTCGTTATTAGACTGCTAAGAATGGTTAAATCCTATCACGAGGGCTGTTAGCAGTCAAGAAGTGATCCTGCTAAAGAGTACTTTCTTATGAGAAGTTAATAAATTCTGGCTGGATCAGGTACGGCCGTTTTCCCCCCGGGATCAATCGTCCTCCCCCCCCACATCGCGGTCCCCCCTTCCCTCTTCCAGGGAGCCTAAAAAGGCCTGCTCCTCCTCGGAAAGAGGGAGATGTTCCAGCAGGTCCGGGCGTCTTTCCCAGGTCCGCCGCAGAGCTTGCCGGCGCCGCCAGCGGTCGATGCGGGCATGATGACCAGAGCGAAGCACTTCCGGCACCCGCCACCCTCTGAACACCTCCGGCCGTGTGTAATGAGGGTGTTCCAGCATCCCGGTGGCATGAGAATCCTTTTCGGCTCCCCGGGGATCTCCCAGCACATCCGGCTGCAGGCGGGTGAGCACATCCATCAGCACCAGGGACGGCAACTCTCCCCCGGTGAGCACATAATCTCCAATGGAGATCTCTCTGGTCACCAGGTGCTGCCGCACCCGCTCATCAACGCCCTCATAATGCCCTGCGATTAATCCCAACCGCTGATAATCCGCCATCTCAGCGGCGATATCTTGAGTCAGCAGCTCCCCCTGCGGGGTGAGCAAAACCACCGGGCAGCGCGGCGGATCCCCAAGGACTTCTTCCACCGCGGCAAAGATCGGCTCCGGTTTCATGACCATCCCGCCCCCACCTCCATAGGGAGGTTCGTCCGTGACCCGATGCTTATCCAGTGCCCACTCCCGAATATTATGGATTCCGACCTCAATGCTGCCCGCTTCTCTGGCCCGCTTCATCATGCTGGTGTTGAGGTAAGGCGCAAATAACTCCGGAAAGAGGGTGAAGACATCAAATCGCATGCTGAAATTCTAGCGGAACGAGCCGGAATCGACAAGAGGGGTCCAGGCAGATTAAAAAACATAAACAGCGGATGAGAGATGTTTCCCTTCCTTGACGCTGATTTCCGCCGGGTGGTAAGATGTGCACATGTATCTGAGCGGCAGCAAATGGAAAATGACCAAAAAACCGCGGAAGCGCTCAAATCCGTGGAGAATCCTGCTTCTGGTGGCATTAATCGTGGGCGTGGTATATATTAATCAGACGGTGGTCCCGGTCACGGAACCGCTGTTTATCCCTACACCTACGCCGACAACTAACCCGGAAACTTATATCAACCAGGCGGAAGCCTTTTTCAATGGTGGTAAATTGAATCAATCCATTGCGGCCTACCGCCAGGCTATTATGGTTAACCCGGAAGATTCCTCCCTTTATGTTGCGATGGCCCGGGTTCAGATGCTGGCAGGCCGTCCGGAGGATGCCCTGGAGAACGCCGAACTGGCGCTGCTTCGCAACCCAGAGAATCCGCTCGGTCATGTCATGAAAGCCTGGGCCCTGGATTTTCTCGGTCAGTATCTGGAGGCGGAGACTGCCATTGAACGCGCCCTGGGGCTGGCGGATAAAAACGCCCTTGCCCACGCCGTTCATGCAGAAATCCTGATTGACAACCAGAAATACGAGCAGGCCAGCGCTGCTTCCCTGCGCGCCCTTGAGCTCGGCCCCAACCTATTGGAAGCCCACCGGGCCCGGGGATACGTTCTCTACTGGACCGGGAATTACAGCGAAGCCATCCGGGAGTACCAGAGCGCACTCAATATCAACAACGCTATCCCCAATCTGCATCTCATGCTGGGCTACTCATATTTTGCCAATCAAGAGCACGATAAAGCGATCACCTCCTTCAGCCAGGCAAACGCCCTTAACCCCCAGGACCCTGTTCCGGATTATGAGATTTCGCGGATTTATCTGCTGGATGGCATCTATAATAAAGCCATCCAGTACGCTTCGCTATCCGTTCAAGACGACCCCACTGACCCTCTCCTGCACGGCAACCTGGGTGTGCTCTACGCCAGAAACCAGGAATATCAACAAGCTCTGGAGGAGCTCTCCCTGGCGGTCCGCGGAGGGACCACGGAAGAAGGTCATGTCGTGGAAGGGCTCCCTTTATCCTACCGCCCCCGGGTGATTGAAATATTCTCCTCCTATGGGTTGACCCTGGCCCGCACCAATCAATGCGACCAGGCAGTACCCATCTTCCAGCTGATGCTCAGTCAGGTAGGAGAGAATGAAATCGCCGTCATTAACGCCAATGAGGGCCTAAATATCTGCTCCCAAAATCTCCAGGAAGTCACCCCCTCTCCGGAAGCAGAATCTCCAGCAGATCCCGACTGAAGGGAACAGTTGACCCCTATGGACCGCAAACTGACCGGCAAACGACCCACTTTTTCCAAATCCCGCCCTGCAGTAAATTTTAACCGGGTGCTGGTCCTCTGCGCCCTGATCGCAGCGGGACTCTGGTTTGCGATCGAGGTCAACAAACCGGATGGGCAGTTCGAACCCTTATTCCTTCCCACCCCAACTGCCACTCGAACAGTCAACTCGCTCCTCCAGGAAGGTGAAGCCTATTTCGAGGCCGGGAAGATTTACGATCCCATGGGGAAAGATGCCATCGACGCCTATTACGATGTCCTGGAGGACCATCCTGAGAATGCCCAGGCCCGGGCTGAGCTGGCCCGGCTGCTTACCTATTCCTCCAGCCTGCTTTCTACATCCGAGGAGCGGCGGGAGCGCCTGGCGCTGGCCCGACAGGAAATCGAACAGGCAGCAGCAGATGCCCCCGATGACAGTACGGTGCAGGCGATCAGAGCGCTGGTGCTGGATTGGAGCGCCACTTCTGGCGCTGTCAGTCAGGCTCAGCGGCAGCAGTGGCTCAACCAGGCAGAGCAAGCCGCCAGTCTGGCCATCACCCTGGATCCCAACAACAGCCTGGCTCTGGCTTTTTATGCCGAGGTGCTGCTGGAGCAGAACCAGATTGCCCAGGCAGAAGAAAATGCCCGCCTGGCCGTCGAGCAGGGACCGGAGCTGATGGACACTCATCGAGTGTACGGGACCGTTCTGGAGACCCTGGGAGAATACCGCTATGCGATTGAGGAATTTGAAAAAGCGGCCCAGATAAATCCCAACCTGACCTTTCTCTACATCCGCATCGGAGTAATTTACCGGGCATTGAAAGTCTACGATACCGCCCTGGAATATTTCGCTAAGGCCATCACCGTCAATCAATCCAACGGGGTGGAGGACCCCCTGCCTTACATCGCCATCGCCAAAACCTACGCCCGGGATGGTGAATTTTTTGTCGCGGCCATCAACGGTGAAAAGGCGGTGGAAATCGATCCCACCAACGCCAACACCTACGGCCAGCTGGGGGACATCTATGTCCGGGCCAGGAATTATGAGGGGGCGCTGCCGGTGCTGAAGTGCGCGGTGGAAGGCTGTACCGGGGAAGAAAATGAGGTCGGCGGTGTTGCCGTGAGCGGACTTGAGCTGGATAACATCGACGTAGCCTACTATTATGCCCGCTATGGCTCCGTGCTGGCGGCATTAAGCCGCCCGGGGCAAAATTATTGTCCCCAGGCATTGACCATTCTCAACCAGCTGGAGCAAGCCTACGGGGGAGATCCCACACTGATGAATATCATCAATGAAAATCGGAACATCTGCAGTTTGCTGGAAGCCACCCCGGCGCCCTGATCCCCTGGTGGAGTGGATCAAGGGCAGGCGGGAAACAGCCCGGATGGGCTGGTTTTTTATCTCAGAAATTTATAAGAATTGTATAAATTTGTCTCCTGAAAACTTGACTTTCATTTCGATGCCAGTTATCATATTTTTCGCTGGTTAGCAGTCAAATTATTTGACTGCTAAACTTTGATCAGTGTACCGAAGTACTGGATGATCAGAGACACGCATTAATTTTTCACGAAGGAAAAACATTCATAATCGAAGGAGTAGAGATCTATGGCTGGAAAGCGTATTGTCTTTTCTGAAGAAGCCCGACGGAAACTGCAGGCCGGGATGGATAAGCTGGCCAAGGCTGTTATCACCACGCTGGGACCGAAGGGCCGCAATGTGGCGCTGGACCGAAGTTTTGGCAGTCCCACAATCACTCATGATGGCGTCACTGTCGCCAAAGAAATTGAGCTGAAAGATAAGTTTGAGAACATGGGTGCCCAGCTGCTCAAAGAGGCAGCCACGAAAACAAATGACATTGCCGGTGACGGAACTACCACTTCAACCCTGCTGGCCCACTCCATTGTGACCGAAGGGATGAAAAATTTAGCTGCCGGTTTCAACCCCATGCTGCTCAAACAGGGCATCGAAGCAGCAGCAAAAGCTGTTTCCGATCGGCTTGGTGAGGATGCCATCGATGTCACCACCAAAGACGAAATTGCCAACGTAGCCAGCATCTCCGCGCAGGATCGCTCGATCGGTGAGTTGATTGCGGATGTGATGGATAAAGTCGGGAAAGACGGTGTGATTACCGTGGAAGAATCCAAAACGCTGGCCTTTGAAACAGAATACGTCGAAGGCATGCAGTTCGACCGTGGATATCTTTCCCCGTACTTTGTCACCAATTCTGATGACATGGAAGCGGTGATTGAAGAACCCAACATTCTCATTCACGACTCCAAGATTTCCGCAGCACAGGACATCGTCCCCCTGCTCGAAAAGCTGGTCCAGATGGGCAAGCGGGATGTGGTCATCATCGCGGAAGACGTTGATGGTGAAGCCCTGGCAACCCTGGTGCTCAACAAACTGCGCGGCATGGTTAATGTGCTGGCAATCAAAGCGCCTGGATTTGGAGACCGCCGCAAGGCGATGCTCCAGGATATCGCCATCCTCACCGGAGCTACCGTCATTTCCGAGGATCTGGGGCGCAAGCTGGACAGCGCGACGGTCGATGATCTTGGGAAAGCTGAGAAAGTGATTGCCACAAAAGATGACACCACCATTGTGGGCGGTCAGGGAGATAACGAGCAGATTAAATCCCGCATTCAGCAGATTCGCAACGAAATTGACGTCAGCACCAGCGACTACGACCGCGAGAAACTGCAGGAACGGCTGGCCAAACTTTCCGGCGGCGTGGCCATTATCCGTGTCGGTGCGGCCACAGAAACTGAATTGAAAGAGAAAAAGCACCGTGTGGAAGACGCCCTCTCCGCTACCCGGGCAGCCGTGGAAGCGGGCATTGTCCCCGGCGGTGGGGTTGCCCTGATCAACGCCAGCAAAGTGATCGACGATCTGGAAATGGATTACCCGGACGCTCAGGTGGGAGTCAAGATTGTCCGCCAAGCGCTTGAGGTCCCCATCCAGAAAATCGCTGAGAACGCCGGCAAAGACGGTGCTGTCATTCTCGAAAACGTCCGCCGCACCCAGAAAGAGAAAAAAGACGAGCACATTGGCTACGATGTTCTCTCTGAAGAATATCTCAACATGGTCGAAGCCGGTGTGATTGACCCGGCCAAGGTCACCCGCGGCGCGCTGGAAAACGCAGCCTCCATTGCAGCTATGATCCTGACCACCGAGGCCCTGATATCCGATGAACCAAAGGACGACGATGAGGGTCCGGGAGCTGCCGGGATGGGCGGCATGGGCGGCGGCATGCCCGGGATGATGTAATCCGCTGATATCAAGCACTCCGAGCAGTGTGGATCGGATCACTCCGCTCCACACTGCTTTTTTTATTCCCCGCGCCTCCGGGCGTTGATCCCTTCCGGACAGGTCACCCCGGCTGCAGCGGGTATAATTATTCTCCAGGAATGATTGCCGGAGAGTGAGGGTTTTTCCAATGAACGCAAAGAAAATTCTGGTCGCTGCCAGTGTCTTGATCACCACCTTTCTGCTGAGCGGATGCCAGCTGATGAGTCTCTTTCACCGCGAGGTTCCTGAACCTCCCGCACCGACTGCCATCCCCCTGCCGGTTAGGTCGGGAGAGGAAACCGCAGCCCCTCAGGAGCCGGGGATAGAGGGGATCCCACCGCAGGAAGACATCAACCTGCCGGCTGGTTTTGGAATCTCGGTCTTCATAGAGGGCCTGAAAGGGCCTCGCATGATGGCAGTGGGTCCAGATAATCACCTCTACGTAGCTGAACGGACCACCGGTCGGATCCTCCGCCTCCCCGATCGGGATCAGAACGGGGTGGCAGATGGCATCGAAATAGCCGCAGAGGAGCTGTTGGACCCCAGCAGCCTGGCCTTCTACAGAGACGGCTCAATGTATGTTGGTGAGACCACACGGGTGATCCGCCTGCTGGACCCCGATGGAGATGGATACTTCCAGGAGCGGGAAGTAATTCTTGCCGGCATCCCTGCTGGAGGGCACACCACCAGAACGGTGATCTTCAGCCCGGATTACTCCCATCTCTATGTATCGATTGGCTCCTCCTGTAATGTTTGTGAGGAGCGTGATTCCCGGCGGGCCTCTGTCATGCGCTATAAACCTGACGGCAGTGATGAGTACCGATATGCCACGGGACTGCGGAATGCGGTTGGCCTGGCATTTCGACCCGGGGAAGATCGGTTATATGCCTCGAACAACGGCCGGGATTGGCTGGGGGATGATCTTCCACCGGAAACTATTTATGCCCTTTACACCGAGCTGGACGCCGGCTGGCCATCCTGTCACGCAGCCAGAATTATCGACCCAGAGTTTGGAAACCCGGATTCCTGCGAGAACATCGCCCCCCCGAAAGCAGAAATCCAGGCCCACACAGCTCCGCTGGGAATGACTTTCTACACCGGCGATCAATTCCCGGAGGACTACCAGAATACGCTGTTTGTCGCCCTCCACGGATCCTGGAACCGCTCCGTACCCGTCGGCTATTCTGTGGTCCAGATTGACCCCCAGCCAGGAGATTTATGGCCGGTAAAAGAGTTCGCGGTCGGCTGGCTCCGGGAGGATGGTTCCCACTGGGGGCGACCAGTGGATTTGGTCAACGCCCCAGATGGGAGTCTCTTCCTCTCTGAAGATGGACAGGGGACGATTTACCGGATTTATTACGCCGACCAGCCCTAGGGCCAGCCCAGCATCAAGAAGAGGTGGTTTCAGCTCGGCAGCTCGGCAGCACGTTTTGACAAAACCTGGCTGACATGCTACAATGGCTTCGGTTTATGGAATGAATACCACCCGGCTTATGCTGGAATAAAGTTCCCCCGGCTAAGAAGCCACGAGATTATTTATTGAAGTTGTATCGCGAGATAAAACAAATCAATTAATCACGAGAGTGCACTACCCGGCCGGCTGGATTCCGACCGGGTATTTTTATTGAAAGCAAACATCCCTGGCTTAATCGGTCGGGATGATCAACAAACAAGAGGAAAAAGTTATGTCAAACAACAAACTGCGAATTGTCCCCCTCGGGGGATTGGGAGAAGTCGGGAAAAACATGACCATCTACGAATATGGGAATAATCTTCTCATTGTCGATATGGGCATCATGTTTCCCGAAAACGAAATGCTGGGGATAGACTATATCATCCCCGATTTTCAGTATGTCAAAGAGCGCAAAGATTTGGTCCGGGGGATCATCATCACCCACGGTCATATGGATCATGTGGGCGCCCTTCATCACCTGCTGAAAGAGGTCAATGCCCCCATTTTTGCCACTCCACTCACCCGCGGATTAATCGAAGTAAACCTGTCTGAGAAAGGCCTGCTGGAGATGGCAGATATTCATACGGTTCATGCCGGCGAAAACAGAAATATCGGACCGTTTCAGGTGGAGTTTTTCCATGTCTGTCACTCCATTCCGGACAGCGTTGGCCTGGGGATCACCTCCCCGGAAGGACTGGTCGTACACACCGGAGATTACAAATTTGATCCCACACCGGTGGACGGCTGGCCGACAGATTTTGCCAAACTGGCTGAGTTCTCCGGCCGCGGTGTGCTCGCCCTGCTGGCGGACTCCACCAATGCCGACAAACCAGGCTGGACCCCGTCTGAGATGGTCATCGATGATGCCCTCAACGAGGTCTTCTCCAGCGCACCAGGCAGAATCATTGTGGCCTCGTTCGCTTCCCTGATCTCCAGGATGCAGCAGGTAATTGATGCCACCGATAGATTTGGCCGTAAGATTGCTTTCGTGGGCTACAGCATGAAACAGAATTCCAAGATGGCCAAAAAGCTGGGCTACCTGGAGATTCCCCAGAACCTTGAGGTCGGGCTGGATGAAGCCCTGAACATGAACCCCAAGGATGTGGTGCTCATGGCCACCGGATCTCAGGGAGAACCCTATTCCATCATGGGACGATTGTCCCGCGGAACAAACCGCCGGTTTGATCTGATAGAAAACGATACTATCGTGCTTTCCTCACACGCCATCCCCGGCAATGAGGAAACTGTTTATAAAACCATCAACCGGCTCTTCCGACGGGGAGCCAATGTGGTCTACGAACCCCTGGCCGAAGTCCATGTCTCCGGTCATGCCAAGCAGGATGAGATGAAATTAATGCTGAACATCGTCAACCCCCAGCATCTCATTCCCATCCACGGAGAACTGCGTCACCTCAAACAGCATGCTGTGCTCGCCCGGGAATCCGGTTTTGCGGAGGACAAAATTGCCGTGATCGAAAACGGACAGGTGATCGAGTTCAATAACGGGGAGCTTTCCCTGCAAGAACGCATCCCGGGCAGCTATGTATTTGTGGACGGATCCCGGGTGGGCGACATCGGTCCCAGCGTGGTCCGGGAAAGGGAACAGCTCTCCTCAGATGGAGTGGTGCTGATCAGTCTGGTACTGGACGCCAAAGGGAAACTCAAAGAAGAACCAGAGATCATCTCCCGTGGGTTTATCTACAAGGGCAGCGATGACAAGATCATCCAAGAAACCCAGCAGAAGGTAATCGAGGTCGTTCGTCGCACTCAGGGCGACATGCATAACGAAATCGTCCGCTCGCTGCGTTCTTTCCTGTTCAGCAAGACCAGGAAAAGACCGGTCGTCCTGGTGACCATGAGCTGGATCTGAGTTCGGCACCACCCGTTCAAGGGTGATTCCAGCCGTGATCCCCGATCAGGGGCACAAAAGCCACGGGTGTTAAGGACTCCTTGTGGTAGCGATCGCCATGCCGCGTCCACAGCTGCAGTATCTGGCCGGCCCTCCCCCCCACCGGCATGATCAGGCGGCCATGTTCATCCAGCTGATCCAGCAGCGGTTGGGGGACTTCCGGGGCAGCTGCAGTGACAATCACCGCCTGGTAAGGAGCATGTTCCGGGAGGCCCTTGGTGCCGTCCTCCTGAACGATATGGATATTGCTGTATCCCAACGACTGCAGCAGCTCTTCCGCGTCTTCCGCCAGATCGGGATGTCTTTCCACAGTATAGACTTCATCAGCCAGAAAACCAAGAATAGCCGCCTGATAGCCTGAGCCTGTCCCTACTTCCAGCACCCGGTCCTGGGGTTGAATATCCAGCGCCTCGGTCATGTAAGCCACAATATAAGGTTGAGAGATCGTCTGCCCATCCCCAATGGGCAGGGGGCTGTCTGAATAAGCGTATTGACGCTGCCGCTCCGGAACAAATAAATGGCGGGGAACGGTCCGGAATGCTTCCTGGACACGCGCAGAGTCCACCCCCCGCCGCGCGATCTGCTTCTCAACCATCCGCTGTCGTGCTTTTTGATAATTCATAACCCTATCACAACCCCTCCCCCCATCCGCTCTCTGTGCTGATCGGCAGTCCCGCTTCCCGCGAATTGGGTGCTCTGGTCGTTGATTTCCGTCCGCCTCAGTTCAGCAGGTAAGCCAGAATCCAACTGGCTGTGGCCAGCAGAGCTTCCTGATGGGTGCGTTCGTAGTTATGGGAAGCATCCACTCCGGGACCGATCAATGCCACCGCCACCTCTCCCCCAGCCCGCCAGAAAGCCTCACCATCCGAGCCATAATGAGGATAGATATCCAGACAATAGGGAATCTGGTAGCTGTCAGCCAATGCCCGGAGCCGCTGGTTAAGCCCCTGGTGATAAGGCCCCCGGGAATCCTTGACACACAGCGTGGCCCGGAACTCATCCGACTGCTGTCCCTCCCCGACCGCTGCCATATCCACTGCAACCAGTTCTTCCAATTCAGCCGGAAAACCGGCAGCCGCTCCATGCCCAACTTCCTCATAATTGCTGAAGTGAAACACCGTGTTTCGCCGCGGTTTTCTATCTGATTTCTGGAGGGATTTTATAGCGGCAAGCAAGCAGGCCACCCCCGCTTTATCATCCAGATGTCGGGAGCGGATGAATCCCTGGTGGCATTCCACCCGGGGGGTGAAGAAAACAAAATCGCCCACTTCAATCCCTGCCTCCCGGGTCTCTTCTGCAGACCTGCTGCGCAGGTCCAGTCGGACTTCCAGCGTGTCCTCATTCCGCTCCGTGCTGCTGACCTCCTTGCCGTAGACATGGCCGGAGGCTTTTGTAAGTAGAATCGAACCGGGAATCTCCGCGCCGCTGCTGGTCCGAACATGACAGCCTTCTCCTTCAATGGTATTCCAGGCAAACCCTCCCAGCGGGGTAATCTTCAGCCGTCCATTAGATTTGACTTCCTTTACCATCGCTCCCAGCGTATCCAGGTGGACAGTCAAGCCCCGAAACCCTCCCCCTTCATCCTCCCCTTCCCAGAGCGCTGTCAGGGTGCCTTTTGGAGTTCGCTGGAGAGACAATTCTGGAATATCCCCAAGAATCCCCTCCAGGTAGCTGAAGGCTTCCTCCGTACATCCGGTTGGGCTGGGAATCTCCAGCAGCGCAACCAGCTCATCAATCAGATACCCTTCATCCACATCAGGAAGTGCTATCATTTTTCCTCCCGTCCCGGGCTGGGTGGAATTCCTTCCCCCTGAGAGATCGCTTCCCTCAGGGGGCGGAAATGGAAATCCAATTCTTTCGCCGGCAATCATCGGCTACCAGCGCGGTTCTCCTCCCAACGAAGCGCTGGGGGATGTTGTTTTGTTCTACCTGGTATTCCAGGTTATGAAGTTTTTCCCCTGCTCTTAAGACCCAGATACCAGACCGATCATCGAAGACCGTGCGGAGCGGTGACAGTTATTTCAGGCTGATGGGGGCTCAGAGGATCCATCCCTGTGATCCAGATTGCTCGGATAGCGGGCTTTTGTGATTTGACCCAGGCCGTCCAGGCTTCCAGGACTAAAAAAACGGGGGCAGAAAACTTGGCTTTGAGCCTGACTGCATTATACAAGAAAACTACCCCGGTGGTTTTTTTCGCTCTCTGCATCCCATCTCCTGGGGCTGGTCTGACACCGGATAACCTTCCAATCACTCTTTCAAGCACCCGGGGATGGGACTATAATAAGCCAGCTTTCTACTATACAGCTGGTGCTTTCTTTTCACATTGGGAACCGTTCGATCATGGAAATTTTAAGCAGTCTTTTCACCATCTTGATGATTGTATTTGCTGGAGGAATCAGCAGAATCAGCGGGATTTTTAAGGAGAAAGATGCCAAAACGCTGTCTTCTTTTGTCGCTAGATTCAACTTAGAAGTGCAACTTTAACGTCGTAAAAAGAGGTAAGCTGCGG
>CAZRUS010000019.1:0-61386 GCA_964603385.1 uncultured Anaerolineales bacterium
TCAGTGTCCACTTTTGAACTTTATAGGTGTCCAGTTTTCATCTTTGCCTAACAGATAACCATTCTGGACCGGTTCTCACTGTCCTGCCAACAGAAACAGGCAACTTCAGAAAAAAGCTCACCCCACAGAATAGTCTAGCCGAACCCAGGCAGTTCCTGTATAATTCACATGATATGGACAAGCACAGCAAACACTGCCCGGTAAGGATTTTCTACAGCGCCGCCGCTGCTCCAGGGGCAGCTGTCTCGGGCCCTACAGCAGCTGCCTTTCTCCACATTCAGAAAGATCCGGGGGGTTCCACCCAGGGCTAAGGCCGACGCGACCAAATCAAGTCCTACCTACCCGGACAAGACCACCGTCCGGGTTTTTGATTGAACATATAGGTGAACTCATGAAAACCATCCCAAAAACTGGAAATGAAATTCGACAATCATTCATAGACTTCTTCATTGCCAAGGATCATAAATTTGTCCGGTCCTCCTCCCTGGTTCCGGGTGGGGATTCCACACTCCTGTTCACAAACGCCGGCATGGTGCAGTTCAAAGATGTCTTTCTGGGAACGGATCAGCGCGAGTATTCCCGAGCTGCGAACTCCCAGAAATGCCTGCGGGTGGCTGGAAAACATAACGATCTTGAAGACGTCGGTCGTGATGATACCCATCATACTTTTTTTGAAATGATGGGCAACTGGTCCTTCGGCGACTATTATAAACAGGAAGCCATCAGCTGGGCCTGGGAGCTGCTCACCGAGGTCTGGGAGCTGCCTCATGATCGGCTGTATGCGACCATATTTGAGGATGAACAGGGAGAGATCCCCACCGATGAGCAAGCCGGCCGGGTCTGGCTGAAGCAGCCCGGCTTCTCCGCAGACAGGCTGTTCAAAATGGGCCGAAAAGAAAATTTCTGGGAAATGGGGGACACCGGTCCCTGCGGTCCCTGTTCGGAAATCCATTATGACCTGCGACCGGAGGAAGGACCCTTCAGTGATCGAGATGTTCTCAACAGCGAGCGCTTTGTAGAGATCTGGAATCTGGTCTTCATTCAGTACAACCGCAGAGGACCGGACCGTCTTGATCCCCTCCCAAACCGCCATGTTGACACCGGGCTGGGATTGGAACGGGTGGTAGCTATCCTTCAGGGAGTGGATTCTAATTACAAGACAGATCTGCTGCTGCCCTTGATCAAAACCACCCAGCAGCTAACCGGGCACAAGGACCAGGAGCGCAAAGCGCATTTTACTCCCTACCGGGTAATCGCCGATCACGCCCGGGCAGCAGCATTCCTGGTGGCTGACGGGGTGGTTCCTGGAAATCTGGGGAGGAACTATGTCTGCCGGATGATTATCCGGCGGGCCTACCGGTTTGGGGGTCACATCGGTTTACATTCCCCTTTCCTGGCCCGGGTAGCTGAAACGGTCATCGAGGAATATCAGGAAGCATATCCCGAGCTGCGCAGGAATCGGAAGATCATTCTGGATACCATCACCCGCGAGGAAGAGCAGTTCCAGCAAACCTTAGAAAAAGCCACTCACCATCTGGAAGAATTACTGGACAGCCTCGAGGAGGAAAAAGAATCCCAGCTGGACGGCGAAAAAGCGGCCAACCTGTACACTACCTACGGAATGCCACTGGAAATCACCCGCGATATCGCCGAGGAACGAGGATTCCAGGTCGACGAAGCTGGATTCCAGGAAGCCATGGAAAAACACCG
The DNA here is from genome assembly GCA_964603385.1 of uncultured Anaerolineales bacterium. Classification (GTDB taxonomy): domain Bacteria; phylum Chloroflexota; class Anaerolineae; order Anaerolineales; family UBA11858; genus B10-G9. The sequence goes on from CAZRUS010000019.1 coordinate 1,711, forward strand.
GCGCATCTCCGGGGGAGGAGCCATGGGAGATGTCGGTGGAGAGGAGATGGAACTGTACAGCAAACTACTCGCCAGCCTGCAGCAGGCTGGAAAATTAGATTCCGGCGGTGTGGAATATAACCCCTATGATTCCCTGACCAGGCATGGCGAAGTCCTGGCGCTGGTCAAGGAGGAAGACACCGTCTCCAGCGCTGAACAAGGTGAGGATATTTCTGTGGTCGTTCCTGCCACTCCTTTTTACATGGAAGCCGGCGGTCAGGTATCTGATACCGGAGTGATTGCCGGAGAGGATTGGCTGATTGAGATCGACGAGGTCTATCAACCGGCAGCGGGAATGATTGTCCACCGCGGTCAGGTGGTGCGCGGCACTCCTGCAGCAGGAGATCAGGCAGCTGTTCAGGTCGACCATCAGCGGAGACTCGACATCATGCGAAACCATACCGGTACGCATCTGCTGCATGCTGCGCTGGATAAAATCCTCGGTGAACATGCCCGTCAGGCCGGATCTCTGGTTGCCCCGGATAGACTGCGGTTCGATTTCACTCACAGCGAGGCTTTATCAGAGGTGGAACTGCGTGAGATTGAAGCAGAGGTCAACCGCAGAATCCTGGAGGATCATCAACTGATTATCAGACACAAACCGATTCAGGAAGCGGTCGAAGAAGGTGCCCGGGCCCTTTTTGGAGAAAAATATGGTGATGTGGTCAGAACGATCAAGATGGGCGATTTTTCCTATGAGTTATGCGGGGGCACTCATTGTGAACGAAGCAGTGAGGTGGGACTCTTTCTGATTACCAGCGAGGGCAGCGCAGCTGCCGGCATCCGCCGGATCGAAGCGGTCACAGGCCGGAAAGCTTTTCAGCTGGTGCAAAGCCGCTTTGCCGAACTCAACCGGGCTGCAGGCTTCCTTTCCACAAGCCCGGATCAGGTGGCCAGTGCCACGAAATCAATGCTGGACAGTCTCAACCACCTGGAAAAAACCCGCGAACAGCTCCAGGAGAAACTGGCCTACCTGGAGCTGAGCCAGGCTCTGGATGAGACCAGAGAGATTCAAGGGATCCACCTGCTGACCGCGATCCTTGAAGATGCTGATCTGGATGCCCTGCGGGTGATGACAGACCGATTCCGTCAGCGCTATCCAGAAAGCGCAGTCGTCGTCCTGGCGGCCGTGATTAACGGCACCCCCCGGATGATCGCTGCCGTAACAGACGATCTGGTGAATCAAGGGATCCGAGCCGGTGACCTGATGAAACATGTCGCTGAACAGGTCGGGGGAGGAGGCGGCGGCAGACCGACCATGGCAGAAGCCGGTGGAAAGGATCCCTCCAAGCTCCGTCCTGCATTAGACAGCGTGGACAGATGGCTCGAGGAACAGATTTCTTGAACCCCCGTTTTAGACTGCCAGGAAAACCGGTGCGCAGCGATCATCCACTGCCGTTTCTTTTCCCGCTGAGGAAGATCACGATTATTTGGTAAAATGATTTCGTGAAAACCCAGATCATCCAGCTTGAACCCCACGATGACCCCATCTCCATCAAGGACAAGATGGATTGGTCCCAGTCGCCAAGGATTCTGCTGATCGTCCCGGAGGGGGAAAGAATTCTCACCAGCAGATTAGATGTAGTGCTTCTGGAGCGGCATAGTGCCTCCCTGGGCAGCCAGCTGGCCCTGGTGACCAAGGACACTGCCCTGCAGTTCCACGCTGAGCAGCTTGGCATCCCGGTCTTTACCAGCAGGCACACCGCTCAGATCAGCGCCTGGCGGAAATCCAGGAGGGCTTTCCGGCGAAAAGACCTCACGGACACTGCCGCTGCTCCCCGAGAGCTGGATTTCTCCCAGCGGCCGGCTGCAGATAAAGCGCTTCTTGAGCTTCCTCTGTGGAGCAGACTGGTCGTCTTTACGATCGGCGTGCTGTCAGTTTTTGCAGTTGCTGGCCTGCTGCTTCCCCAAGCGGAAATTATCCTTCCTGCCGCGGATGCTGTGCAGAGTCTGAACCTGCCTGTTCGGGCTGACAGCTCAATCAACCGGGTGCACGTATCCGGTTTGATTCCAGCCCAAGAGCTTGCCACCCAAGTTACCCACCAGGAATCCATTCCCACCACCGGGTGGACGGAGATCCCCGATCAAACCGCAACCGGCGTGATTGAATTCACCAATCTAACGAATTCCCCCCTCACCGTGCCCCAGAACACCATCTTGAGCACTGGGGGGGAAAACCCGGTCAGCTTCAGAACCAGGTTTCCAGTTCAGGTGCCAGGGGAGAAAGGGGCGGCGGCAGCGGTGGAAATTGAGTCTGTTGAACCAGGCAGCCAGAACAACCTTCCCACTGATTCAATTTCGGAAATTTTTGCAGATTTTGGTCCGGATTTGCTGGTCAGCAATCCGGAACCCACTCAGGGAGGATCCGACCTGAGAATCCCGGCACCCACAAAGCAGGATCGAGAACGGCTGCTTGAGCTGGTAACCGGCCAGCTGGAAGAAAAAGCCCTGGTCCAGCTCAAAGAAACTGCGGGGGAAGAAGGCTTCCTGCTGTGTAATTCCCCCCGGCTGGAAGAAACCATACAGCAGGAGTACAGCCCGGAAAATGGGATGCCGGGGACAACACTCAATCTGATGATCCAGGCAGAATATTCCTGCTTCATCGTCAGGGATGAGGACCTTCGCAGGTTTGCAGAAGAATTTCTACGCAGCCGTTACCGCGGAAGCCATCTCCAACCCATAGAAGACACAATCACCATCACAAAAACCGGCTCCCCGGTCATGCTCGGCAGGACCAGCACCCCATGGGAAATCCAGGTGAGCTACTCAGAGAAAGCCCGGCTGGATGATCGAGAACTGGCCCGGCATGTTCTCGGGTTATCCCCTGAACAAGCTCAATCGAAAGCCCAGCAGGTGTTTAATCTTCCCGCCGAACCAGAGATCCATCTCACCCCCTCCTGGTGGTTCCGCCTGCCCGCAGTGCCTTTCCGGATTGAGGTAAAATAGACCACTGTGACGAATTCACCACTGGAAACCAGGCGCATTCTGGCGGTAGACCCGGGCGATAAGCGACTGGGCATAGCCCTCAGCGATCCCACAGCCACACTTGCCAGCCCCCTGACAATCCTGGATCACAAATCGCGAGAAAGTGATGCCCGGGAAATTATCCGTCTGGCAGAACAAAATGCGGCCAGAAGAATTGTCATTGGCCAGGCCCTGGACTGGGACGGAAAAATTTCCCAGCAGGGAAGAAAAGCAGCCCGGCTGGCGGCGGCAGTCGAGCAGCAAACCACCATCCCGGTAACTCTCTGGAATGAATACGGCAGCACAGATCGGGCCAGAAAAGCCCTCCTGGAAATGGGGGTAAGTCGAAAAAAACGGAACCAACCGCTGGATGATCTGGCTGCAACGATAATTTTGCAGTCTTACCTGGACGCCCAGATCAGGAAGAACAGCAGATGAAAAAAACCACCCGTCGTCGAATTTTGCTGGTTTTGATCCTGCCCGTTGTGGTCATGGGTGTGATGACAGCCTGTTTCCTTTCAGGGATAATCTACAGCATCCCTGAACGCGCAGAAAATATCTATGGTGCTCCAGCTCCCGGTCAGGGGCTGCTGAAGCGCTATACACAAGCTCTGGTCCTTATCCTTGCGGAAGAGCAGTTGACAAAACCTTCCGGGACATCTTCCCCCCCGGAAGAATTTGTTGTTCAGCCCGGAGAAACCTCCGACCAAATTATCCAACGGCTGCAGGATGCAGGCTTGGTTGACCATCCCGATGCTTTCCGAACCTACCTGATCTACAGGGGGATCGACCGGCAAATTCAATCGGGGAGCTACCGGATTTCTCCCTCTCTTTCTGATCTGGAAACCGCCAAGAGGCTGGCTGGCCCCGGTCCCAAGCAAACCACCATTTCCGTTCTCCCGGGGTGGCGGGCGGAGGAAGTTGCGGAAACCCTTGAAAAAGCCGGGCTGATACTGGAGCCGGATCAATTTCTGGCCGAAGTGACCCGCAGACAACTAGAGGGATTTCTCTTTCCGGACCAGTACCTCGTTGAGCGCTCCATCGCTGCGGAGCCACTTGTCGACCAAATGTATCAGAACTTCCTAGATCAGATCAGCGCCGACCTGGAAGCTGCCTGGTCCGACCAGGGCTTTACAGTCCGGGAGGCGGTTATCCTGGCCTCCATTATTGAAAAAGAGGCCGTGCTGACCAGTGAAAAACCGCAGATCGCCTCGGTTTTTATTAACCGTCTGGAAGAGGGGATGACTCTGAGCGCCGATCCCACCATTCAGTACGCCCTGGGGTACGATGACCAGCGTGGGGGCTGGTGGCCCAGCCCCTTGACCCGGGAAGACCTGGACACCCTCTCTCCCTACAACACCTATCAAAAACAAGGCCTCCCGCCGGGACCCATCTGCAATCCCAGCCTGGATTCCCTGCGGGCAGTGGCTTTCCCGGCAGATACGTCCTACTATTTTTTCCGGTCAGCCTGCGACGGATCCGGTCGCCATCAGTTTTCCCAAACCTTTCAGGAGCACCTGGACAAGGCCTGTCCAGAGTGAGAGCGGTATCTCAGAAAAATCCCCGGCCCTCCGCGGAGGGGCCGATCTTATTTAAACGGCCTGCTGGCCCCACTCTCCCCAGGCAATCCTGGCCGTGGCAGCCACAAAAATGCTCCCCGTGACCAGGACCATTTTATCCTTTCCAGCGATCTCCAGCGCCCGGGCCAGCGCTTCTCCAACTGCCGGGACTGCCTCCCCCGAAATGCAATACTCTTCCGCCTCCGCCAGCAGCTGATGGGCATCCATGGCCCGGGGATGCTCCGCCTGAGAAGTTATCAGGTACTCTGCTCTCGGCAGCAGCGCCCGATACATTCCTCCCAGCTGCTTATCGGCGGAAATGCCAAATACGACGATCAGCGGATATCCCGGGAAGAATTCATCCAGCGTTTGGCGCAGTTTTTCAATAGAATCCGGGTTGTGGGCGGAATCAAAAATCAGCGGCGGATCCCTGCGGGCAATTTCAAAGCGAGCCGGCCAGTTTGTCTGTCGAAACCCCGCCCGTATCTCTTCGATTTCCATCGAGAGCCCCTGCTGTCTGGCGGTATCCAGCGCGGCAAAGGCGACAGCCGCGTTATCGACCTGATATTTCCCTAACAAAGGAATAAAAAATTCCTCGTTGGGAAAAGCCCTTTCGCCCCCTTCTTTTGCTATGCGAAATAACTGACCGTCCAGATCGGCCTCCACAATCCCATAGAGATAATCCCGGCCCACCTCGATCAGCGGAGCCCGCCGCTCTTCGGCGATGCGCTTTAAAACCTGCAGTGCTTCCTGCTTCTGCGGGGCGGTGACCACCGGGACCTTTTCCTTGATAATCCCTGCCTTCTCTCCAGCGATTTCCTCGATGGTATTACCCAGGATGGAAGTGTGCTCTAAGTAAAGCGAGGTGATCACAGAGACCACGGGCGTGATCACATTGGTGGCATCCAGGCGCCCTCCCAACCCAACCTCAATGACCGCGATATCGATGCTTTCGCGGAAAAAATGCACAAAAGCCATCCCGGTCATGATCTCAAAAGTGGTTAACTTTTCAACCGCTTCGATAGCCGGTCGAATTTCCTCCACCATGTCGACCAACGCCACCCTGGAGATCGGGTTCCCATTAACCTGCATACGCTCCTCAAAATCCTTGAGATGAGGAGAGATATACAATCCCACCCGGTAGCCGGCCTGCTGATAGGCAGAGGCACAGAAAGCGCTCACGGACCCTTTGCCTTTACTTCCGGCAATATGCAGGGAAGGAAATTGGTCCTGGGGATTTCCCAGCAGGTCCATAAAACGCCTCATCCGGGACAAATCGAAATTTTCCGGGCGGAGATTTTCCTGATGGGTCCGGCTGTAATCGACAAAGCTGTAAATATAATCTAAGGTCTGCTGATATCGCTGTTCTATTGTATGCATAGAAATCAATTTTAACCCCCGGAGGGGTTTCCCGCAATAAAATAATCTGGCTGATTGACCGCTATCTGCCCTGGATCGAACCACAACACAAAGAGTTTCATGTCATCAGGGGATTAATACTCGGTCAAGAAATCATTCCCAGGCTGGATTTTTAAGATTCTGTCCTTGTTATCAACAATAAATGGGTTTATGATTATTATCGACAAGAAAAGCTCTTTTCTGTCACACAAACCCATATCAAGAGGAGAAAATTATGAAAAGAAATACCCCCTTCTATCTGATGATTGCCCTGGCGATCATTGGTTCCCTGCTGCTGAGCGCCTGCGCTCAAGCGACGGAAGCTCCCCCCGAGGAGCCGGCCACAGAGGCACCGGAGCCGACCGAAGTTCCCACCGAGGAACCCACTGAGGAACCGACCGAGGAACCCGAAGCCTCCCTGGGCACGGAAGAGAATCCGATTGTCTGGGCGGTCGTCCCCTCCGGGGAAACCGAACAGGTCGTCACCGGCTTTGAAGAAGTTGCTGACCTGATCTTTGATGAAACCGGTTTGGTGATTGATCCTTTCGTGGCCACCGAATATGCCGGTGTGATCGAGGCCATGTGCAGTGATCCACCCAAAGCTCAGATGTCCTCCTTGGCGACCTTTTCCTATGTGCTAGCAGCTGAACGCGGCTGCGCGGAAGCTGCCCTGGTAGCTGTGCGATTTGGCAGCCCTTCCTACAATGGTCAGATTTTCGTTCGCGCTGACAGCGGCATTGAAAGTCTGGAGGACCTGGAAGGCAAGACCTTCTGCCGGCCTGATCCCCTCTCCACCAGCGGCTGGATCATCCCCAGCATCACCCTCAGGGCCGCAGGCATTGATCCGGACACCGATCTGGACCAGATCGTCGATGCCGGCTCCCACGATGCCGCCGTTGCCGGTGTTTACAATGGTGAATGTGATGCCGGCGCCTCCTATGTGGATGCCCGGGGCACCATTGAAGAGGACTATCCGGATGTGTTGGATGAGATCAAGATCCTGACTATCTCCGCGGATATCCCCAATGACGGCGTCCAGTTTGTCCCTGATTTTGATGAAGAGCTTCAGGAACAGATCGTGGAAGCGCTGCTGGCCATCTCGGAAACCGAGGAAGGCAAAGAAGCCCTGGACACCGCCTACTCCTGGAACGAGCTTGAGCGCCGGGGGGATGAATTCTATGATCCCTTCCGCCAGGTGCTGGATGCCGCAGGTGTGTCCGCTGAAGAGCTTCAGTAAGCATAACTTGTGGCGTTGGGTGACAGAATCAGGCTGTCTTCCACACCCGACATAGCTTGAAAAGGAAATGGGACGGTAAGCTTTCGCTGCCGTCCCATTTACATTCCCAGCATTTGTTTATATAATTCAGGTCAGTAAAAAGGACCCCTGACCGGCGAGGAGAAGAAACAATCTCATGCTTGAGGTAAAAAACCTTACCAAAATCTATGACGATGGCACTGTCGCCCTGAAAAATATCAGCTTCACTGTCAACGATGGGGATTTCCTGATTATCATAGGGCTGAGTGGCTCCGGGAAATCTACCCTGCTGCGCTGCATTAACCGCCTGATTGATCCCACAGAGGGAGATATCCTCTGGAACGGCATTAATCTATCCACACTTAAGGGGGAAGACCTCCGGAAAGCCAGGCGGAAGATCGGCATGGTCTTTCAGCATTTTAACCTTGTCAAACGATCCTCCGTGCTGACCAATGTATTAAGCGGGAGGCTGGGCTATAATTCCACGTTCCCAACATTAATGCACCGCTTTCCAAAATCCGACACTGAAAAGGCCTGGACAGCGCTGAAGCGTTTGGGGATTGAGGACCAGGCCTATAAGCGGGCGGACGAGCTCAGCGGCGGCCAGCAGCAGCGCGTGGGTGTCGCCCGGGCGCTGATGCAGGATCCGGACCTGATTCTGGCGGACGAACCGGTGGCCAGCCTGGACCCAGTGCTGGCCCACTCCATTCTCACTTACCTGGAAAAACTCAACCAGGAGGACGAGATCACCATTGTCTGCTCGCTGCATTATCTGGATCTGGTCCAGCGCTACAGCTCCCGAGTGATCGGACTTCGGGAGGGAGAAATCGTCTACCGCGGTTCCCGGGAGCAAATCCGGGCCATGACCGACGAAGAATTCCAGGAGATTTACGGAGAAGAGGCCCAGCGGGTCACCGGCGGCCTGGAAGGCAGTCTGGAGGAATTTGGGTTAGGAGAATAAAACCATGACAACCAGTTCAACAAATAAGCAGCAGCAACAGCGACTACCCAGTCTGGTACCGCCCGCCCTGGCCGCGGTGTTTTCATTAATCATTCCCGGCCTGGGACAGGTGCTGGCCCGGGCCTACCGCCGGGGGGCCATTCTGTTTGGCTCGTTTATCAGCATTATTGGCCTGATGATCTGGAGAATCTCGCTGGCAGGCCGACGGGGAGAGGGCACTGCAGAGGTCATCGAGAAAGCGTTTACCCTCCGCCCCATCCTGGTTGTGCTTGCGGTCTTGATTGGTATTCTCTACCTGTGGATCGCCTGGGATGCCTATATCCTCTCGAAACAGAGCGATACAACCCCCCTGGGGCTGCTCTTTATGGTCCTGGTGATATTCTTTATCATCGGCTGGCAGATCGGTGAAATCGATCCAGTGGCTCTGGTTTCAGATCTGGATGAAGCCGTTGACCCGCTTTCCCGGGTGATCTGGCCCTGGGAACGGGCGGTTACCTACCCAGAGGAAACAGTCATCGCCGTGGTCGACATCCAGGTACCCTGTTCCGAGGATCCTCCTGAAAACCCGCCGGAAACACCAGGTGAGCCTTACATCAGCGCCAACCCAACCTGCGGATTGCTCAGTGAGCAGGATGGAGAAAGCGGAACAGTGCTTACCGTTCAGGGGAAAAATTTTGATCCCGACAAAGAAGTGACCATCCTCTGGGAAGACCCGATAGGAAACGAATTCCGACAGCGTCAGGAAGGAGCCTATGTCACCCCCATACCCGATGAGGATGGAACCTTTGAAGTGGAAATTGTCATGCCTTACCGGCTGCTGCCACCCAGTGCCACGGCCGAGTTCTACATCTGGGAGCTGAAAGCCAGGCAGGTGGCCAGTGTAGGGATGCCCCAGCCCAGCATTGAGCTGAAGCTGGCCGTTGAAAAGATCATTGAGACGATCTTTATCGGCATGATGGCCACCTTCTTCGGGGTAATTATCGCCGTCCCGGTGAGCTTCTTCGCTGCCCGGAACCTGATGTCTGCCAACAAGGTCACGCTGGTCTTTTACTATCTGGTCAGAGGGGTGCTCAATATCATCCGCTCCATCGAACCGCTGATCTGGGCGGTGATCGCTTTGATTGTAGTCGGACTGGGTCCCTTTGCCGGCATCCTGGCCCTGACTATCCATTCCGTCGCCGCCCTGGGCAAGCTGTATTCCGAGGCGATCGAATCCATTGATCCCGGCCCCATCGAGGCGGTGCAGGCCACCGGCGCCAATTGGGCCCAAACTGTGATGTACGGCGTTGTTCCCCAGATCATCCCGCCGTTTGTGTCCTTTACCATTTACCGCTGGGATATCAACATCCGCATGTCCACCATCATTGGTATGGTCGGCGGCGGTGGGATTGGTTTCCTGCTCATGCAGTGGATCCGCCTGCTGGATTACCGGGCTGCGGGTATCGCCATCTGGTTTATCACCATCACAGTGGCAATTCTCGACTACGTCAGTGCGGAAATTCGAGAGCGGTTCGTTTAACCAGGATCCGCTCTTCCCTGGAGAAAGAAAACCAGGCAGAATGCCTGGTTTTCTTTCTTCCGCAGGCCTATTCCGCCATGAAAATAATGATATTGAAAACAAAGCCATTATCCTGGTCTGGTGGATAAGACGTGGTACAATGCGCTCGTGTTTAAAAACCGCTTCACCATGATCCTATTGTTAATTGCCCTGGGGGCTGCTGCAGCCATCCTGTTCCCCCGGATGATCATGGTCAAAACCGGTCGGAACTTAATCTATACCAATCCCGAAGCTGCCCCTGAAAGATCCGCTGCGGTTGTCTTTGGCGCTGGACTGCGACGGGACGGCACGCCAACTGCTGTGCTGAGAGACCGCATCCAGACAGCAGCTGAGCTGTATTTTTCGGGGAAAGCCAAAAAGATCCTCATGAGCGGAGACAACCGTTTTCTCAACTACAATGAACCGGGCGCCATGCAGGCCTATGCTCTTGAACTTGGTGTACCCGAAGAGGACATTGTCCTCGACTATGCCGGCAGAAGGACTTACGACACCTGCTACCGGGCCCAGGCAATCTTTGGTCTGCGGGAAGCAGTGCTGGTTACTCAGGAATTTCACCTTTACAGGGCATTGTACACCTGCAAACAGCTTGGACTGGATGCCGTGGGGGTTTCCGCAGATCTGCGTCCGTACCGGGATTCCGGTTTCTGGAAAGTCCGGGAAATACCCGCCAGCCTGATGGCCTTCATTCATGTGCATCTCACCCGTCCCGAGCCTGTACTTGGAGAAGCAGAACCGATCTTCCCCGTGGAATGAATCCTGCACAGTAAGTATCCAGAATAGACGAACAAAGCCCAACCCATACCAAGAGGTAGGATATGACAAGCCATCGCCTGATCTCCCTGATAGCCTCCCTGCTGATCCTGCTGTCCTCAGGCTGCGGGTTAGGGATTGACATCAATCTCCGAACGGAACAAAAAACCGGCCCCACGATTACCGACGATCTCAGCGTGCCCCTGCCTGCAACTGGGGATCCGATACGATTAAATCTGGCCTTCGGGGCGGGAAAACTGGTCCTCCTGCCTTCCCCGCGAGGTGAGCTGGTATCGGGAACAGCCACCTACAATGTGGCCGATTTTCACCCCGAAGTAGAGATCTCAGAGAGCACGGTGGTCATCCGCCAGGGGAATTTGAAATTGAATGCTGTCCCCACCGTTAATGACACCATCAAAAATGAATGGAGCCTGGGAATCGGCAGCCACCCGCTTGACCTGACGATCAAGTCCGGGGCCTACACCGGCGATTTCGAATTTGGCGGGTTGGCCATCACCGACCTGCACATCACTGACGGAGCGGCCAATGTCCAGCTGGCCTTTTCCATGCCCAACCAGGAGGTCATGCGATCCTTCCGCTATGAAACGGGAGCCTCAAACATCACCATGGAAAAATTGGCCAATGCCAACTTTCAGACGATGATCTTTCAAAGTGGAGGAGGCAATTATTCTCTTGATTTCTCCGGAAATCTGCAGCAGGACACCAATGTCTTTATTGAGACCGGATTGAGCCGGCTGGTGATCGCAGTGCCGGTAGATATGCCCGCCGAGGTCAGCTTCGAAGGTCCGCTGTCTAACGTCAACGCCAAGGGCAGCTGGGAGGAATTCGAGGGAGAATACATCAACAATGGGAACGGACCCAAACTGCTGATCACCGTGGAAACCAAAGCGGGGACAACCACCTTGAAACATCCCTGAAAGCTGGGGATAACTCCCCAGCAGCGGATGGCCAGCGAGTTTTTGGTTCCCTCCAGTCCGGGAAAATCTATTGACAGACCATCCAGAGTCGAGTACACTAAGATATATTGACTATACGAAAGGATTAACGCGATGGTCTCCGAGTCTACGGCTCATATCACCCCCCAAACACCATTGAAACCTGCCCTCAAAGCCTGGGAATATTACCTCACCGACCAGGGAAGTTCTCCCCATACCATCACCGCCTTTCTCGGTGACCTGCGCCTGCTGGCCGGTTACCTCCCCCCCGATAAATCGATCGGAGAGATCAGTCTGGCCGATCTGAATAACTTCCTCCGCTGGATGGAACACGAGCGGGACGTCCCCTGCAGCCCCAAAACCCTTGCCCGCCGGATTACTTCCCTGAAATCCTTTTTTCGCTGGCTTCATGAAGGGGGCGCCATTCCGGCAAATCCAGCGGAAAAAGTGGTCCAGAAATCGGTCAAGAGCCCCCTGCCGGAGATTCTCACGCCGCAGGAAGTAGATCGCGTTCTAACAACGGCCCAGGCTTACCGGGACCAGAAAAATCCTGATTACCGCTCTTATATCCTGTTTACCCTGCTGCTGTACACCGGAATCAAGAAAGGGGAATGCCTTTCGCTCAGCCCCAATCATATCCAGCTGGAGGCAGCCGATGGTCCCCAGGTTTTCATCCGCTACGCCAGCCCAAAAAACCGCTACAAAGAACGCAAGATCCCCCTGCCTCAGAATTGGGTGGATGCCTACCAGGAATACCGCTCAGCCAATGACATCCAGGACCAGCTCTTCCCCTGGTCAGCTCGGATGCTGGAGTATGTGCTGGAGGACCTGGGCGATGATGCCGGCGTGGAGAAACGGGTTTCTTTTTCCATGCTGCGCTGGACATCCGCCCTGCGGGATTGGCGCTCCGGGATGGACGATAACAAAATCCGCCAGAAGCTGGGTATTTCTGAAGTGCAGTGGCGGGAGGTCAGCCGGAAGCTGCAGACATTGAACAAGAATTTGCAGGATGACCTCGATGAATTACACCCTACCGTGGTATCCTACCCTGAATAATCATCCCCTTCCCAGTTTTCTTTTCTGTAGATTTTCATCCGGCATACCTGGCTGGAATCCGTTACAATCTTCGCCTGTTCGGAAATTCTCAGCCCAGGAATCCAGATAATCTCCTCTCCGGAGAGGATCAGCGGCCAGTACTTTCTTGCCTGGGCAGGGATTTTCTCATTGATCATCAGGTCAGCAACTTTGATAGATTTTCCCCCCATGCCCAGCGGCTTAATCCTGTCGCCGGGTCGGCGAGTCCGCAATGTCAATCCCCCGGCAGCTGTGCGGCCATCCAACCAGGCTTGATAGGGTGCGGTTTTCTCAAGCGGTCTGCCATCCGAAAGCTTTCCCGGCCGGAGGAGCTCTACCCGCAGGGACCATTCATTGCCCAGAGGCACTTCCGCCGGCGGAAGAATGGTCTGTTCCCCAGACCTCATTAATTGGGGAAAGCGATCGATAAGAATCTCTGACTGCCAATCAGCAATCAACACCTCATCCGGCAAAGAGACCAGGTTCAACTTCCCCAGCCAGTTCTCCGTCCCAGCCGCCTTCCTTTCCACAATGAAACTGACCGCCTGCTCGACATGGTCATAAGAGATCTCCCGTTCCCCCGGAGTGAGGTCAATATACGCCTTCCGAATCAGGCGGCGCTGCAGGGCCGGGGGCAGCCCTCGAAAGGCGCCGCGATCAATAGATACAGCCCGCTCGGCTAATCTGCGAAGGCATTCCTTCGCCTGGCGGCCGGCAAGCTCGTCCAGCAAGCGGTTTTCCTCCCTGAGCACCTCCCCGGTGCGAAAAAGATGGGCCTTCACGGCCGGGTTATACCCCTCAAGCAGCGGCAGCAGCTGGTGGCGGATGCGGTTGCGATGAAAAGATTGGTCACGATTGGAGGGGTCTTGCAGGGAATTAAGGTCGTGCTGTTTCGCGTACTCCAGGATATCAACTTTCCAGATAGAAAGCAGAGGCCGTATCAGGGGAATCTCACTGCTCCAGGGGTTGGGCAGCCAGTGGGGCTGCATGCCAGATAAGCCGGCCGGTCCCGCACCGCGAAGAAGATTCATCAGGATCGTTTCCACCTGATCATCAGCATGATGCCCTGTAGCCACTCCATCGACATTAAGTTCCGCCGCTGTCTGAAATAGAAATTGGTAGCGGAGACTGCGGGCGGCTTCCTCGAGAGACATCCCCATTTCGCGGGCAGCCCGGGGAACATTCCCTCGCCCCAGATAACACTTCACACCCAGTGAGCGGCAGAAATCCTTCACAAAATGTGCCTCAGAGGCGGATTCCGGGCGAATTTGATGATCATAGTGGGCTGCAGAAACATTCACACCCAGCGAATGCAGGCCATGAAGAAGGACCAGGCTATCCGGACCTCCCGAAACAGCTGCCAGGATATGATTGTGTTGCTTTTGAAGCGATTTCAGCAGCGTTTTGGTGATCATTTTCCCATTATAATCTATGGTATAGTACTGATAATATTATAGGGGTTCTCATATCGAGGTGCTCCATGACTCAGAAGATTTTGATCATTGATGATGATATCGATACCCTCAAGCTTGTAGGTATCATGCTGGAGAGAAAAGGGTTTACCATCATCGCCTCCACGACCGGGAAAAAGGGCATTCAGCTGGCACAAAAAGAACTTCCCGACCTGATCATCCTGGATATAATGATCCCTGATATTGATGGCTATGAAGTTGCCCGAACAATCCGCTCTACACCTGGGACAGAAGCCATTCCAATCATCATGTTCACCGCTAAGAGTCAGGTGGATGATAAAGTAGAAGGGCTGGAAGCAGGGGCGGATGCCTATATCACCAAACCGGCCCGACCGCGGGAGCTTTTTGCCCAGGTCAATTCCATTTTAAAACGCGCTCCCCAGCGGGCTGCTGGTGCCCAACAGGTGGAGGAACCGCAGGGAACTCTGATCGGGATCATCTCCACCAAAGGAGGGTTGGGCATTTCAACCCTGGCGATCAATCTGGCGGTAGAAATCCAGAACCAGTCCGGCGAAGAGACCATCCTCACTGATTTTCGCCCTGGACAGGGAACCATCTGCATGGATCTCGACCAGCAAAACACAGAAGCAATGATCCGTTTGCTGGAGACCAGCAGCAGAGAGGAATTAGCGGACAGGCTGGGGGATTCCCTACTGGAACACAAGACGGGCATTATGACCCTGCTTTCCTCCTATCATCCCCAGGATACAAGATATTTGTCCCGGCCGGAAAAATTTCAGGAAATTGCCCAGGAGATCAAGTCGCTCGCCCCCTTTACCGTCGTTGATCTGGGCACTTATCTCCATGATCTGGACACCAAGGTCCTTCCAGAATGCAACAAAATCCTGATCTGTCTTGAACCCTCTCCAAGCACCATCACTCAGACGAAGATCCTCATTCAGGATTTGATCAACGCCGGATTAGGAGAGGGACGTTTTATCACAGTGTTGATCAACCGACAGCGCTCGGGAGTACAGCTGAGCTGGGAGCAGGCCGAGGATCAGCTGGGCAGGAAAATTGATCACATCTTCACCCCGGTTCCGGAGCTGGCTTTCCAGGCCGCCAAAACAAATATCCCCATGGTTCAGCGGGCTCCTGACAGCATGACCGCAGAACAATTTCAGGAGCTGGCCAGCGCAATTATCGATTGAACCATGATGCGCTCCTCTTCAATCCCAACCGAACTGCTTGAGAGAGCTGCCCAGGAGATCATCGCAGCCGAGTCCAGCATTGCCATCACCGGGGCCGGAATCTCCACCCCGTCCGGGATCCCGGATTTCCGCTCTCCGCAATCCGGCCTCTGGACAGAACATTCCCCCCTCGAGGTAGCATCACTACGGGCATTCCGCACCCATCCGGAGCGCTTCTTTGACTGGCTGCGCCCGTTCGTCAAGCACCTTATAGCAGCACAGCCCAACCCCGCTCATATTGCTCTGGCCAGGCTGGAAAATCATCACCGGCTGCACATGATCCTCACCCAGAATATCGATGCCCTGCATCAACGGGCTGGCTCCAGCGCAGTTGTTGAGCTGCACGGATGCTATCAGACACTAACCTGCCTGAGCTGCTGCCAGCAAACTCAAGCCAGCAGCGATCTTCTGCACGCCTATGTTAACCAGGGAGACATACCCCGCTGCCCGCAGTGCGAAAACCCGCTGAAACCGGATGTGATCCTCTTTGAAGAACAGCTCCCGGGGGAGGAATGGCATCAGGCCCGGGATGCTGCCAAACACTGCGATTTAATGCTGGTGCTGGGTTCATCCATGACCACCGCGCCGGCTTGCAATCTTCCCCTGATCGCCGCCAATTCCGGCGCCAAGTTAATCCTGATCAACAAAACAGCCACGCCGCTGGACCCCAATGCAGACATTTTAATCCAGGGTGACCTGGCGAAGATTCTCCCTGATATCGAGAAAAGGGTGTTGACCAATGACTGAATATAATCACGAAGCGCTCCTCAACCGCTACCAGAAGTTAATCACAATCTCCTGCGATCTTGCCTCCGAACTGGATTTGAACATCCTGCTGTCAAAAATCGTCCGGGCTGCCGCGGATGTTTCCAATGCCGAAGAAGCATCCATCCTGATGTTCGACCCCTCGAAAGACGATCTGTATTTTCAAGCAGCTACCAACCTGGACTCCCAGCTGAAACGGGGTTTGAACGTCCCTATCGAGGGCAGCATCGCCGGATGGATCATTAATAACAAAGAACCGGTGATTGTGGACGACCCTCAACAGGATGACCGGCATTTCGATTACATCGGGAAGATCACCAACATCAAATGCCGTTCGCTGCTGGGAATTCCTCTGCTCGCCAAGGGGAAAATCATTGGCGTTCTGGAAGTGATCAATAAAAAGCAAGGGCAGTTCACCCAGCAGGATCAGGATGTTCTCCTTGCCCTGGGCGCTCAGGCCTCGGTGGCCATTGAAAATTCTCGCTTGTTTTTACAGTCAGATCTGATCGGTCAATTTGTCCACGAAATCCGCACGCCATTATCTGCCCTCAGCGCGGCAGCCCATCTGCTGAAGAATAAGCGCGTACCCGAAGAACAGAAGATGAAGATGGTGGAAATCCTGGAAGGAGAAATCGAAGCCCTGGCAGAGATGTCGAGTTCCTTCCTGGATTTGGCCCGGTTGGAATCGGGACGGAAGCAGTACAACGTTAAAGAATTTGATATCCGGGATCTGCTGGTTGAATGCCATGATATTGTTGAGAATGAAGTCAAGGAGCACCAGCTGGACTTCCTGCTGGAGATGCCAGACTCCCTGCCCCGAATTCAAGGGGACAGACAGCAGTTAAAGCAAGCTCTGTTAAATCTACTGAACAATGCCATAAAATTTAACCGGGAAGGGGGAGAGATAGAGCTGCAGGCTGAATCAGAAAACAATCAGGTAGAGATCAAGATTTCAGACACCGGTCTGGGCATCCCCAGGGAATCCCTGCCCAGGATCTTTGAAAAGTTTTACCGGGTGCCCGATCACCGGGAACAGGTGCCTGGCACAGGGCTGGGCCTTTCTGTTGTCAAGCAAATCATTCGAGGCCACGGGGGGACTATCACAGTTGACAGCAAACTCCATGAAGGAACAACCTTTACCATCGAACTGCCCATCGATCTCAGCTGATCAGCGGATTCGATATCTTTTACCAACTATTTCCACATAAGAAATGCTCTGCGGGTGAAAAATCCTGCTGCTGGCAGATATTTCTACGCATCTGGCAGCCACAATCCCGGCCGCTGCCGGTCGGTCCCTGGATAAATTCTCCCTTGCTTCCCATGCTGGCCGGATTTGGTCTCAGCCTGACGGCCGTGGTCTTCCGGTCGCCCGCTGATCCACCCAGCCTGTGCAGGTGTTCAGCTACAAGTCCTCCCCGCTGTTGGCTGACGCACCCCGTTTTTGCGCCAATCTTGAGGCCTGATGGTCCCTTCCAGCGCCGGAATTCTGACACTGCCCGGTGGGGATGAGGCATCTCAATTGAGCGCTTCGACCAAAGTCTTCACCAATCCCGGCCCCTGGTAAACCAGTCCTGTGTAAATCTGGACCAAATCTGCTCCAGCGTCCAGTTTCTCTAGCGCATCGTCAGCGGAAGCAATCCCTCCCACCCCGATAATGGGAAGACGCCCGCCTGTTCGTCGAGATATTTCTTTGATCATTGCGGTGCTTCGATCCCGGAGCGGTGCTCCACTGAGTCCTCCCTCCTGCCGGGAAACAGGCCCATCCAGGCCCTCCCGGGATGTTGTGGTGTTGGTGGCGATCACGCCATCGGCACCCCCGCTCTCCAGGGCTTCCAGCGCATCATCCAGCTCCGTACTGGTTAAATCGGGAGAGAGTTTTATCAGCAGGGGAAGAGATTGATTGCTTCCTGCTGTCAGCTGCTCCCGTTTTTTCACCAGGCGGGTGACCAGCACCTCAAGATGGTCTCGGGTCTGCAGGTTTCTCAGTCCAATCGTGTTGGGTGAACTGACATTTACCGCCACATAATCTACCAATCCGTAGAATTTTTCCAGCAGGTGAAGGTAATCTTCTGCTGCTAACTGATTGGGTGTGGTGCGGTTTTTTCCAATGTTCAAACCAAGAATAAACTCCTTTTTATTCCGTTGATCGGCCTGGTCCAGCAGCTGCTGATAAAGAAATTCGGCCCCCTTCCCTGGAAACCCCATCCGGTTGATCAATGCCTGCTCAGCAGGCATCCGGAAAATCCGTGGTTTGGGATTGCCCGTCTGAGGTTTAGGCGTTACCGTACCCAGCTCAATATGCCCAAATCCCAGAACCGCTAAACCAGGCCAGGCAGTTCCATCCTTATCATAGCCGGCCGCCATACCAACAGGATTGGGGAATCGAAGGCCCAGGAGGGTTACCGGCCGGGAATTTTTGGCCTGGAAACATCGTTTCAGCACAGCCCGCAGCGGCCTGCACCGACCTGTCAGTCGCAGCAAAGATAGCGTCAGATCATGGGCCTGTTCAGGATCAAGCTGAAAAAGCAGGGACCGAATATATTGATACATAGATTCCTTTTTGATTGGAGCAGTTTCCGGACTGCAGCCTCCATTCTTCACTCAGATTTGAGGAGAAACTGCCGGACCTCCTGAATTCGATCTTCATCTACCAGCCCTTTATACTGATAAAAGTCCAGTAGCTGTTCGAGCTTCAGGTAGGAATGTAAACGATATCTTCTCGCTGCCAATTGATCCGCTGCCTGACGGCTGCGGTCAATCAGCACAACAATATCCTTGACTTGAAGTTTTTTCCTTTCCAATCGCTGAATGGCTTGCAGCTTGGATCCCCCAGTAGTAATCAAATCATCAACCACCACCACCCGATCCCCTTCCTGGAAGAGCCCTTCTACTGCAGCCTCAGTACCATACTTCTTGACTTCTTTACGGGGGTAGATCATCGACCAGGAACCAATCAGACTAACCGCAGTAGTGATGGGCAGGGCTGCATAGGGTAGAGCCGCCAGATGATCAAAAACCAAATCAGAAAGCAGTTTTTGATAAGAGGAAGCCACTTTTTTCATCAGCTTTGGCCGGTGAATCAAGCGGCGCAGATCGAGATAAACCGGAGAGAGCTTTCCGGATTTCAATTGAAATTCACCGAACTGCACACAGCCCAGCTCAAGTAATTCGATGGCTATCTCCTGCTGCAGGGGGTCCAACTCAGGCCTGCCGCCGGCCCACTGCTCTGGCTGGTGGCTCCAAGATTCTTCCCTGACCCGGTTGATTTCGTTACGCAGATCACGAGCGGCTCCTCTAGGGTCTCCAGACCGCGAAATTGCCCGGGAGACAGGAAACAGGAGTCCCAATCCATCCTTCCGCAGGCCCACCTCAATCGCCGCCCTGAGATTCCCCCCTTGAGGTCCGATTCCGGGGGCCAGCACCCAGATCCTGTCATCCCTTTCCCGTACTTTTGCCAAGGAATTCACCTGGGTGGCCCCAATCACCAGACCCAACTGCTCATCATCCCCCCAGGTTCTGACTCTGGCAGCAATTTCTTGGTACAGCGTCCGGCCATTCTCGATCAATCTGAGATCCTGGAAATCCCCGGCACCGGGATTGGAAGTTTTACACAGCACAAAGGCTCCCTTCCCTGGAAAGTCCAAAAATGGTTCTACTGAATCCCTTCCCAGAAAGGCGTTCAAGGTCACCGCATCAGCTCCCAGCCTCTCAAAGGCGGAGATGGCATACGCCCGTGCGGTCGAGGAGATATCTCCTCTCTTGATATCCAGAATGACCGGGATCCCGTCCGGGATGAAGCGGATTACCTCCTGTAAAGCTTCATAACCCGCCGGTCCCAGCATTTCGAAAAAGGCTGCATTTGGTTTGTAGGCTGCGGCATACTCTTCAGTTTCCTCAATCAACCGCCGGCAGAAAGCAGCGGCAGCTGCCCCGGTCTGCTCCTCGAGATCTTCCGGATGAGGATCCAACCCCACACACAGCAGGGAGTTGGCCTGTAATGCCCGGCGGCTTAAGCGTTCAAAAAATGCTTTCATGCCATCCTCTTTTTTTATTTACTAGGCTTTTCCAAGAACCATCGCCAGCAGGGCCATCCGGACATACATGCCGTATTCCATCTGTCGGAAATAAGCAGCCCGAGGATCCTCATCCAGCTCCATGCTAATTTCGCCCACTCTGGGCAGCGGATGCATCAGCACCAGATTATCCTTCCCCGGTTGAAGAGTTTCCGGCGAAATGATGTAAGTCCCTTTAACTTTTTCGTACTCCTGAGGATCGTCAAAGCGTTCTTTCTGGACCCGGGTGACATAAAGAACATCCGTCTCAGGGAGCGGATCCGCCAGTTCTTCAAATTCCGCATAAGAGATCCCCTGATCGTTAAGCTCTTCCAGAATCTCAGCCGGCATGTTAAGGATCTTGGGAGAGACGAAATTCAGACGGATATCATACAGAGAAAGCAGCCTGGAAAGAGAATGAACTGTCCTGCCGTATTTGAGATCCCCCAGCATGGTCACCGTAAGCCCATCCACCTCTCCCCGTTCCTCGATGATCGTAAACAGATCCAGCAAAGCTTGTGTGGGATGTTCCCCGATCCCATCGCCGGCATTGATGATCGGCTTACGCGCATATTTTGATGCCAGGGCGGATGCCCCGACCTCGGGATGGCGAAGGACGATGACATCAGAATAACATTCCAGGGAGCGGATGGTATCCGGCAGGGATTCCCCCTTGGCAACGGAAGAATATTTGACTTCATTAATGGGAATAACACTGCCGCCCAACCGCTCCATTGCCGCAGTAAAAGAGGAAGCCGTCCGTGTGGAAGGTTCATAAAACAGATTGGTGAGGATTTTTCCCTTCAGCAGGTCAAAGGTTCCAATCCGTCCTACCATTTCTCTCATCTCATGGGCCACTTCGAAAATATAGGTTAAATCCTCCCGAGAAAACTGCTTCACAGACAAGATCGATTTCCCATACCAAGGGGCCGTCCGCTGATCCCCGAAGGGCAGATGCGGGCTGGAAGAGGTTTTATTTTCAGCTAATATCATCGTTTCTCCTTTGGGTTGATACCCGTTACTTGATCTACCTTAATGCCTGCGGCAGTTAATTCCTGATCCCGGGCGAGCCAGGACCTGCCCATCCTGATAGACTGTTTTTCCTCGCTGGACCACTTTTCGAACCAACCCCTGCACCCGAAAACCCTCAAAAGGCGTCCAGCCGCATCTGGTTTGCAGCTGTTCTCCCTCAACCAGATAGCTGTGAGTCTCATCCACTTCAATCCAGGTCTGGTCTGTCTCCGGCAGGGCGAAAATTCTGCGGGGATTCTCAACCAATCTGGTGATGAGATCCTCCAGCGTGAGACGACCCTCCTTGACTGCTGTCAGCAACAGGGGGAGCATGGTCTCCAATCCTGGAAACCCGGGTGGTGGATTCTCCCCGTCTTTCTCCTCCAGGGTATGAGGAGCATGATCCGTTGCAAAACAATCAATTACTTCCAGGTTTTCCCATAAAGCCTGCTGATCCGTCTTGGTGGCCAGTACCGGCCGAACTTCTGCCCGACCCGGCCCAATCGCCTGCAAATCTTCCTCTGTCAGGAAGAGATGGTGAGGGGTTACTTCACAGGTGATCTGAAATCCTCTCTGTTTGGCTTTGCGGATAAGCTCAATCTCCTCTTTTCGGGAAACATGGCAGACGTGAACCGGACGCTGATAGAGGGCACCCAGAAAGAGATAGGCAGCCAAAGTCCTTCGTTCTGCATGCGCTACAATGGGCCTGCTGATCGGCCAGGTTTGAAAATGTTCGCTCCAGGTCCGGATGCTGTCCAGGAGCAGGGGACCATAGGTGGCATCCAAATACATTTTTAAACCAGCGGCCGCTGGGGACAGACGAGCAGCATCCTCAGCATTGTCTTCCCCAGCTCCGAGATAAACGGCATAGTCACAGCGTGCTTTCTGGGCAGCGGCCTGAAGTGCCAATTGCATGGCCTCTCGATTAACCAGAGGAGGATCCGTATTGGGCATAGCCAGGACAGTGGTTATTCCTCCAGCCAGCGCAGCTGCTGTTCCACTGGAAAAATCCTCTTTATGCACAGCACCCGGTTCCCGAAGATGAACATGAATATCAATCAAACCCGGCAGCTTGATCATTCTTTCCTCCCCAGCAGAGCACGTCCGCTGCTGAACGACTGCTGTCTCGTCTTCGCCGTCCCCAGCCCCAAAAAAAAAGAGCCACTAAAGTGGCTCTGGTCTGATAAAAAAAATGCCCGGAGGAGCTTTTCTGCTCCTGGGCGTGAATTTTGTCCCTGTCTCCATTTGCTCTTTCCCATACTAAATGGTGATTTTATCTTATTATTGCTCCTTGTCAAGACCCTGATCGAAATCTGAGGGGGGGGGTCGGGTCCCAATCAGAAGTTCTCCTGGTCTTTAGCGGAGATAAACTTGATTATTTTTGTATCCATTCCCCTAAACGCTGCCGGATCTCAGCTTCCAGAGGATCCAAAAGTTCATCGGCAGCTGCGGGATTTTTTGCCTTCGCTGTTAAGCGAACCAGCACATGGTCCTGTTTCGCTGCCAGTCCAACAGTGGGATTGGAAAGCTTTTCCAGATCCTCCAACAAGGTGTCAATACGCGACTCCCCAATCCCTTTCGTGTAGATCACACGGGTAAGGATTGTGCTTTGAATCTGGAACTGTTCCTTAATCCGGGGAATGACTTCTTGATTGAGCATCAGCTCCATTTCTTCCGGCACGCCCGGCATAGCAAATACAGCTGCTCTCTCCAGCGCCAGGAAAACGCCTGGAGCGGTTCCCCGCGGGTTCGGTAAAGCAACCGCTCCTTCGGGAAGAAAAGCCTGACTGCGGTTATTCTCGGTAGGCTCAGCATCAAACCGACGGAAGCGGGCGACAATTTCTTTCCAGAGATCGTCGTGAAAACGGGCTTCTCGTTGGAATGCCTGCGCTATGGCCTCCCGGGTGGTGTCATCCACCGTCGGTCCAAGTCCGCCCGTGGTGATCACTATCTCCGCCCGCTGAATGCTTTCCTGCAGAAGTCTGGTGATTCGCAGCTGATTATCTCCTACTGTGGAAGTCCGATAGACATCCACCCCAATTTCCCGGAGGGCCCTGGCAATGGCAGGAGAATTTGTATCCAGGATCTCTCCCAGCAGCAGTTCCGTTCCAATGGAGATAATTTCCGCAGCAGGCATTCAGAACAACCTTTGAGAACCCAGAGAGCCTCTGAAATCGAAGATAATGGGCACAGGATAAGATTTCGAAAATTGAACAGAAAATGATGAGATCCGTTGTTTCCCAGCTTGAATCAGCATAAAAAAACCCTGTGGCAGAGATAATTCTAACACCACAGGGCGCAATGTGTGCCGGGATCAATTTATTCTATCCCCAGATAAGCCTTCTGAACCATCTCATTTTGACGTAATTTTTCTGCACTGTCCTTAAGAACAATCTCACCAGTTTGCAGCACATATCCCCGATCGGCAATCGACAGGGCGACCGTAGCGTTCTGCTCCACAAGCAAGATGGTGGTCCCATTTTCATTGATCCGCTTGATCGTTTCAAAAAGGTTTTCTACCAGCAACGGGGCCAGCCCCATAGAAGGTTCATCCATCAATAACAGCCGTGGGCTGGCCATCAGCGCCCGGGCAGTCGCCAGCATTTGCTGCTCTCCACCAGAGAGCGTACCCGCCACCTGTTTGCGGCGTTCCTTCAGCCGGGGAAAAAGGTCAAAGACCCGGTCATAATCCTCATCCAGCATAGATTTATCTTCACGGGAATAGGCGCCCATATCCAGATTCTCATAGACCGTCAACCTGGAAAAGATGCCCCGACCTTCAGGAACCATGGTGATGCCTTTGTAAACAAGATCATGGGCTGGTTTATTGGAGATTAATTCTCCTTCAAAATGGACCTCTCCCTTCTTCGGCGTTAACAGCCCGCTGATCGTTCGCAGCGTGGTGGTTTTCCCCGCTCCATTTCCACCGATCAGGGTCACGATCTCATTCTTTTCCACGGCAATGGAGATCCCTTTCAGGGCCTGAATATTGCCGTAATAGGTATGGATGTCATTTACTTCAAGCATAGACATAATTATCTTCCATCGACTAACTTAGCAGGGTCAGCGGTTTATGCAGCGCCTCTTCCTAGATAAGACTCAATCACCTGGGGATTGATTTGAATTTCTTTCGGCTTGCCTTTGGCGATCAACTCCCCAAAATCCAGGACATAAATGAACTCACTGATCCCCATGACGACTTTCATGTCATGTTCAATGAGCAGGATGGTGATTCCTAATTCACTGCGCAGGTTTTTGATGAAACGCATCATTTTGACAGACTCATTGGGATTCATGCCTGCCGTGGGCTCATCGAGAAGGATCAAATCCGGTTTATTCGCCAGAGCACGGGCCATCTCTAAACGACGCTGTTCTCCATAGGGCAAATTTCTGGCCAGGAGATCGCCTTTGCCCGTTAAGCCGACAAAATTGAGCAAATCCTGGGCTTCCTGGATGGCTTTCTGTTCCTCCTCACGCTGGGCCGGCGTTCGCAGGATGGCGTCCAGCAAATTGGTCTTTAACCGGGGGTGCGCTCCCACAAGGATATTTTCCAATGCGGTCATTGCCGGAAACAGGCGAATGTTTTGGTAGGTTCGGCTGACCCCATTCCTGGTTACCCGATCCGGAGCAAAGCCGAGCAGAGAGCGGCCCTTAAAGAGCATATCGCCTTCATCAGGGGCATAAAACCCGGTGATGCAGTTGAATAATGTGGTTTTTCCCGCTCCATTCGGCCCAATGATGCTGTAAATGGATCCTTCCGGGATCTGGATGCTAACGCGTTTCACCGCGGAGAGACCTCCAAATCGTTTGGTCAGCTCTCTGGTTTCAAGAATATTCATACTTTAACCCTTTCGCTGTGCAGATGCTAACTTTTCCTCAGAAGGCATGGGGGTTTGTTCCTCGTAGAGTTCCAACCGCCTCCTGGGTGCCGGCCATAATCCTTCCGGCCTCCAGATCATCATAATCACCAGCAGGGCTCCAAAAACCAGCAGGCGATATAAATCCAGCTCCCGAAGCAGTTCTGGAAGTCCTTTGAGCGCCAAAGCGCCTAGAATCACGCCCGGGACACTACCCATGCCTCCGACAATCAACAAGCACAGAACATTGATTGAGACCATCAGGCTGTGATCGGCCGGACCGGTGTACTGGTTGCGGGCGGCAAATAACGCTCCCCCAATCCCAGCAAAGACCGCCCCGGCAGCAAACGCTGTCAGTTTGTAATACAAGGTGTTGATCCCCATCGCCTGGGCGACGGTCTCATCCTCCCGCATTGCCATCCAGGCCCTGCCCACCTGAGAGTTCTGCAGGTGGTTGGTGATATATATCGTCAGAATGATCCCCAGGATAATCAGGTACAGATAGGCCTGTTCACTGGTCAGGTCAATCCCGAGAATGGAGGGTCCGGCGATATCCCTCACACCTTGCGGTCCCCCCAGATAGGGAGACATCATATCGCTGCGGATCAAAACCCGGATGATTTCTCCGAACCCCAGGGTAACAATTGCCAGGTAATCCCCCCGGGTACGAAGCACGGGGATCCCCAGCAAAACACCAAAAAGTGTAGCCAGAACGATACTGAAGAGCAGCGCCGGCCAGAACCCTATCTGCAGGGTAATCGGAGCCGGCGAGGTCAGCAGCCCGGCGGTGTAAGCTCCGATTGCGAAGAAAGCCACATACCCAAGATGGAGAAGCCCTGCCAAACCGACGACAATATTCAGGCCCAGTCCCATGATGACATAAATACCAACGGTCCCCATGGCATAGTTCCAGTAGTTGCTGAGTGTCATGGGTAGGATCAGGATCACCAGCAGAAGAATCCCATAGCTGATCCAGCGGCCCTGAGGATGGGATTGAATCCGGTTGATCAGGGGATGATCAGTAACAAAAGTGGAGATCCTGAGCAGAGGATCCCCCTGTTCAGAAGACTGCTGCCTGCGTTGAACCAGGTAAGCAGCCGCTCCGCCCAGTCCGGCGCCGAGCAAAAATTCTCCAAAGGCCTGGAGTGCACCAGCGGTCGGAGAATCCCCGGAGATCAAGAGCTGGATATTGGGTCTTGACAGTTGGACAAAATAATCACGCATCTCGACATCAGCCGCATCCAGGGAACCGACTCCATAGATGAACAAGCCGATGAACAATCCCCCAACCAGTCCCGCTGCCAGACCGGAAGCCAGCACCTGCTCCAATCGAGAGCGGTGCTCCCCAGCAGACTGATATCCTGCCCATCCGCCCAGCAGCACAAAAAGAACCAACAACCCGCCAGTGTTCCCACTCATGGTGGCCGATTCCAGCCCCAGCAGATTGCCAAGGATCTCGGAGGCGGTGGTGGTCAGCCCGATCAACATCAGAAAAATTATCACCGCACCGAAGACTGCTCCCCGGCGGATGCTGTTGGAAACTATCTCCTTCATCAGACTTTTTCCTCCGTTAATACTTCACTCAAGATGCCGGAAGGTCGGAAGATCAGAATCAGCACCAGAAGGGAAAATGCAATCACATCTTTGAGCTGAAAATCCAACCCCAACGCAGCTGGGCCCAGGGATTCAACCATCCCCAGGATGATTCCACCCAGCATCGCCCCAGGAATATTCCCGATGCCTCCCAAAACAGCAGCGGTGAAAGCCTTTAATCCCGGGATAAATCCCACAAAGTGATAAATGATGCCGTTATGGATTCCCCACATCACCCCGGCAGCTCCGCCCAGTGCTCCGCTGATCACAAAAGTTGTGCTGATCACATGATCAACATTAATGCCCATTAAAGCTGCAGTTTGCTTATCCTCAGCAACCGCCCGCATTGCCCGTCCAAATCGGGTGCGCTGAACCAGCGTATACAGTCCGATCAGCAGCAGCACGGAAAGGATAAAAGTCAGGGCGCCTGTGTAGGTCAGAATGACTTCTTCCCCCCCAATTGGGATCCGCCAGCCCACACTCCGGGTCAGTGCGCTGGGATTGAGATAAGTCCTCCGCTTTGGCCCAAAAATCAGCTGAGCAGCATTCTGCAGAAAGATGGAAGCGCCAATAGCGCTGATCAGGGGAATCAGCCGGGGAGCCCCCCGCAGCGGCCCGTAGGCGATTTTCTCCAGAAAATATCCCATCAAAGCAGCGATGGTCATCCCTGTAATAAATGCCAGCACCACGGACAATATCTGGTAGCTGTCCAGGAACGTCAGTCCCGTTGCCGGATCAACCACCACCGTTCCCAGGGCTTCAAAGACAAAATACCCTGCAAAGGCACCCAGCATCATGATCTCGCCGTGGGCGAAGTTGATCATGAATAGAATTCCATAAACCAGCGTATATCCAATGGCAATAACCGAATAGACACTGCCGATGATCAGCCCGCTGATCGTAAAGCGCAGCCAGGTATCGGGTCCGTAATTCCCCGCGCTGATCACGGTATATAAACGCCAGGTAAGAAAGATGACAAATAATATCCCAAGAATAATCTGAGCAATCTTGAAGGTGTCAATCGGTTTGGCCGATGTTTCCTGTGTATTTTCACTCATAGTACATCCAGTTTGTGAGGCTACAGAGATTGGCGAGGCAAGCACAGAGCTTGCCTCGCGCAATTTTTTTCTCATTCCTCGTTCAGAAAGAGCGGATTAGGGGACGACCCATTCTCCATCCTGAACAACCAGGAAGGCAGGTCCGGTTGCGTTGCATTCTCCGTCGTTGCAGGTCAGTTCGCCAGTCAGGCCCTGATACCCTTCCATATTGTTGACCGCGTCGATCAGTGCTTCTCGCGGAACGTAAAGGTTGCCGTCCTCACCAAGGATAGCGACCTTCTTAATCTGCTGAATGAGCGCATCGACCACATCGTAGCCGTGCCAGCTGAAAGTGGAAACGGCACCAGGAGGATCTCCATAGGCAGATTCAAACTTCTCAGCAAACTCATCAAAGCGAGGACCGCCCACCGGCGCGCCAGAAGCCGCATACACGCCTTCTGCGTTCTGACCAGCCAGTTCAATGAAGGTCTCCCCAAAAGTACCATCATCGCTGAAGAGAATGACGTCTTCCAGACCAGCGACCGGCATATCCTTGGCAATCACTGCCGCTTCAGGATAGTAACCGCCGTAGTAAATCGCCTCTGGGTTCTGGGCACCAACATCGGTCAGGGCAGCACTGTAGTCCGTTTCGGCCGGCGTGATGGCCACAAAAGCAACCACTTCCCCGCCCAGGCTTTCGAAGACCTCAGCAACAGTTTCGGCAACGCCTTTTCCGTAGGCATCTCCGTCGTGCATCGCGGCCAGCCTGGTCACACCGAGCTGATTGTACAGATATTCTGCCGCAAACTGACCCTGAATGTCATCCGTGAAGGGGATGCGGTGGAAGACATCCTGGTCGCCTTCAGTCAGATCCGCCCGGGTCGCCGAGGGAGAGAGCATGGGCAGTCTGGCTTCGTTGTAGATGGGGATGGCCGCAGCCGTGGAACCGGAGAAGGTATGCCCGGCAATGGCGACCACATCAGGGTTGGAGGCATAGAGGTTGGCCACAGAGGCGCCGCCCTCCCCACTTCCCTGCGTGTCCTCAATAAGCAGCTCAAACTCAAACCCTTCTAACTCACCGGCGTCCTGGACTGCCAGCTGCCCGGCATTGCCAATGTCAGTACCGAAAGCGGAATAGTCCCCGGTCATCGGTCCAGCGTAGCCAATCTTGATGGTGTCACCAGGTTCTAAGACTGCGCAGACAGATTCATCAGGATTCTCCGCACAAGCCTCTGGGGGTTGTGCAGCTCCGCCGCAAGCCGCCAGGATCAAACTGGCTGCTACCAGCAAACTAAATAGAAAATATCTTTTTGACATCTGTTTTCCTCCTTAGGAAAATTCAACAAAACGCGGTAAAAATTTTTCAACGGACACTGTTTCTGGGTTTCTCCTGACCACCTCCTTTTTCTGCATGATACTAAACTCCACCATACCCTGTAAGTTCGTTCGCTAATCAGCGAAATGCAGACAATCATTCCTGACTGAAAGGCACCTTTTAATCTATTCTCAGCATGCTTTCGACCCTTGATATTCCCTACCCAATAAAGATTGCGAATTCTTAAGATCCCTTGCATCCGCAGTGCTGTAACTGTAGTGGAAAAGAGCAGCATCTCCCCCTTGGTGATCTTTCTCCAACAATACAAACCCTAGTTTGCTAGTACCATTTCACCCAAATATCATCCATCATGATATCGGACCTGGAGAAACGTCTGGGGAATGAAGCAGATTTACACAACAATGAACCTGGCTTTGTATTTGACAGTGGAGTATAACACATATCCCTGATATATCAAGGATATATTATGGGTTTTTCGGGACAATTCTGGGAAATTCTGCCCTCTTTCAGCACTGGTTATGCAATTTTAAAAATTACCTTAAGAACACCCTGGTCCGCAGCATGATCGATGGCTTGCTGCCAGGCCTTTAAGGGATAGGCGGACTCGATCAGTGCTGTGGGATCAACCAGCTTCCCTTCCAGCAGACGAAGAGCCGGGGGGAAGGGCCCGCAGCGGGATCCGATCAGCGTAACCTCATCCACCACCAGGGAAGAGGCATCCATCTCGAGATCACCAGCGTAGGTGCTTTTCAGCACCATAATCCCTCCCTCACGAACAGCCTGTCTGGCTGCTGTAAATCCCGAAGGGGTGCCAGCGGCATCAATCACCAGATCCTGCGTGCCCTCAGGAAGCTGATCTTCAGACACCACCTCGATTCCCCGGGATCGGAGGATCTGCTGCTGTTTCGGGTGACGGGCGGATACTTTGAGTGCACAGCCAGTCAAGGCCAGGGTTTGGGCGATCAGCTGGCCCAGCCGTCCGGCACCTACCACCAGAACCTGATCCCCAGGTCTCACATTCACCTGTTCCTGAATTTCCAGGGCCGCAGCCAACGGTTCAGTGAATACCGCTTCCTGATTCGATACAGCGTCCGGAACCGGATGCAGATTTTTTATCGGCAGCAGGAAATATTCTGCAAAGGCGCCGTTCCAATCATGAATCCCTAAAGTCCTGCGCTGTCGGCAGTGCTTTGCTCTCCCTGCCCGGCAGGAAAAGCAGCTGCCGCAGGAGATATTGATCTCCCCAACCACCCGCTGTCCTTCTAAGTGGGGCGCTCCCGGACAGCGTTCCACCTCGCCTACGAACTCATGCCCCAGCACACCTGTGAAGGGATAGTACCCTTTAAGCAGTTCCAGATCCGTGCTGCAAATGCCCGCAAGCAGGGAACGAATCAGCGCCTGCCCTGTTCCCGGCTGCGGTTTTGGGAGATCTTCTCGGAGACGCAGCTGTTGATCTTCCAACCAGAGTGCTTTCATCTCTTCTCCCCATCAAACCCCATCCGGCCGCTCCAAACCGCTGGCCGGGAGTGTGAATCCGCCGTCCGCCAGCAGGATCTGCCCACGGATCATCTCTGCGGCCGGACTGCACAGAAAAGCCACAACGCCGGCTACATCCTCCGGGGTGGCGATGCGGCCGGCCGGTGTTTGCCGGGCAATCTCGGCCAGCAGATCCTCCCCCTGCATGGTATTAAAATGCTGCAGGGCCTCAGTGGCGACGATCCCCGGAGAGACCGCATTAACCGCGATATTCCGGGGGGCCAGTTCAACAGCCAGGTACCGGGTGAGCGCTTCTACCGCTGCTTTGCTGGCGCCCACCACAGCATATTCAGGAAGAACCCGGAAGGAACCCGGGCTGGATATGGCGACCATCTTTCCGCCGCCCCGTTTCTCCATCAAAGGCACCGCCTGCTGAGCGAGAAAGAGGTATGCCCGGGCATTGATGTCCAGCGTCCAATCCCACCCTTTCGGCCGCTGCTCCATAATGGGCCGGTTGTATCCAGATCCAGCGTTGCTGATCAAGAAATCCAATCCTCCAAATACCTCGCCCGTGGTGGTGATCAGCCGCTGGAGATCATCGATATCCCCCACGTTGGCTTTGACCACTTCAGTTTGGACTCCGTACTGTTCCGCTTGCGCTGCGGTTTCCTCGGCGGATGCGCGATTGCGGAAGTAATTAATGACCACATCTGCGCCCCGCTCTGCAAAATGGAGGGCAATCGCCCGTCCAATCCCCCTCCCAGATCCGGTAATCAAAGCCGTTTTGCCCTGAAAAAAGAAATCCGTCATCCAGTGCTCCTGGTTTCCCTAAAAGCAGTTCTGAATATTTATTTACATTCCAGACAGTATATCTGCATTACCTCAACGCCATCAACTGGAATCGCATATACCGGAGTAAGATTCTCCACACAATATTGGGCAACCGGATCATAAAAAATGGGCCTGGTGATAAACATCACATAGAGATCGCTATCCAGTGAGTCGATTTGTCCGCGGGAAAACTCCGGAAGGATCTCGAGATCCGGTCTCAGCCAGAGAGGAGCTGTGATCTCCACCAGCCAGGGGGCTACCGGTGTATACAATCCAGCATCTGAGGCGGCGTTTTCGGACAACCAGTCCATCCCCTGGCGGTAGCTTACAGCCCAGTAATCAGTAGCCTCATTGGGACCAAACACCTCAGAAGCGCCCGGCAGTCCCCCCACAATCCGATTGTAATATAAGTGCTGAAAAGGATGATAAGTCCAGTGAATTGAAGTGTAGTTCATAACCAGCAGGACGGTAAATGCAGCCCGCACAGCAATCCTTGAACCCTTAAATCTTTTCTCTATCTTGCTGATCAACTGGGAACCACCCATACCGGCAATCAAGGCAGCCGCGGGCAGGAATTCTAAAAAATGGCGGATGCCGTCAAAGTTCACCATCCCGGGAAGGGACGCCCGAAGCAGCGGGAAAAGCAGCCAGACCAGAAGAAACCTCGGCCAGATTGTCTTTGATTTCTTTGCGGTCATCCCCAAATAAACCACCCCAATCAATAAACAGAGGAGCATCAGTTCCGGCATGGTGAAGACCACCTGCTGCCAAATCTCCCCATTGATTCCCGCTCCCTGTCTTCCCCCCTGAAAGAAGATATAGGTGTAGTAATTTATCAACCGCTGGGGGTTAGCGTACAAATAAGGCCAGCTTAGAAAATAAACACTCAGAAAGCTGGTCAACATCAGCAGGTAATGAAACAGCTGCTTTCTGATATGCTGAAGGTTCTTCTTCAAGGAGCTGATGCCCTTCCGCCACGGCCACACCCCAAAAACGATCATCAATGGCACAATCAGCGCATTCACTTTCGTTCCCAGAGCAAAAGCAAACAGCACTCCGACTAACAATGCCTGCCCCGGCCGGGGTTTCTCATACCAGATAGTATACGCCATCAACACCAGGCTGATCCAGATCGTCTCAGGGACATCTTTGGGATTGAAATGCATATCCCCCCAGAAGCGAGGGAAGCTGGCCAGGAAAACAGTCCCCAGAAATGCCGGCAGTCGGCCGATCCGTTGCGAAAAAAACCTGTAAAAAATCCCTAAAAAAATGCCGGCCAGAACAATTGTAAAGGAATGCCAGCCATCCACCGGATTAAGGAGTTCCAACCAATAAGCGGTCAGATACATCCCTGCGGCGGAAAAGATATCTGTAACCGGGGGAAATTCATTGGGAGAGTCCCGGAAAGGTGCTCGATAGGTATTAATTTCTCGCTGGTGATGGTAGGGAAGCTCGCTTTTAAAATCCAGGTATTTTTCCTCGAAAGAAGTCAGAAACAGCAAATACCGCTCCCCAAAAAACAGATTCCCCAAGCCTTCATCCCACGATAATCCGTAGTGTGAAAGGGTGAGGATGCCGCTGATCAGAAAGAAAACTACTACGAGAAGGGCTGCCCAATCAAATTTTTTCATCTCCCCAAGATTATACCCTCCCTGATGCTGGGAAATCGTCAATACGCACCTCAATCGCCAATCATCAGGCAGCCTTATCCTGTTAGTGAACAGAGGGAAACCCGCATTTTCCGGCCCCTGGACTGCCCTTTCCAGGAGCCGCTGCAGGGATCGGCCCCTGACGAAAATTTTTTCTTTCCCTTGATTGAATCTTCCCCGGTATCCAGAAAACCCTGGGGAAACTTGATTCTTCCCCGGCCATAGCAGCCCAGATTGTCCAATCCCCCCAGCTTTGGTTATCAATAACAGGTATAATCATAGGTAATACTAATCTTTTCACCCAGAAGTCAGGGTTGTCATGCTAGACGCTCATCAGCTAAACATTTTTTTGGTCGCTGCGGAAACGCTGAATTTCACCCAGGCTGCAGAAACCCTGCACATGAGTCAGCCCAGCGTCAGCCAGCATATCCGTGCTCTGGAGCAGCATTTTGGGGAGCCTTTGTTCATCCGGAAAGGCCGCTCCCTTGAACTATCCGATGCGGGAAGAATTCTCATTCCGCTGGCCAAACAATTTGTCCAGCAATCTACCTGCATTGACGAAACCATGTCCTCCATCCAGGGCCAAATTCAGGGAGAGGTCAGTCTGGGCTGCAGTTCCGGAACTGCTGTTTACCTGCTGCCTGAATATGTCAGGCAGTTCCAGGAAGAATATCCTGATGTCTCGCTAGTTTGCCAGACAAAAGCCGCTCACCAGCTGGTAGAGGCACTTAACCACGGGGCCATTCATTTTCTGCTCAGCCAGCAGCTCCCGGATCCCCATCCCTGCTTAAGTTTTCGCCACATTACCACCGAGGAAATCACGCTAATCGTCCCCTCTGGCCATCCCTTTTTCAACCGGCGCACAGTACCGCTGGAACCCCTGCGGGAAGAGCAGTTTGTTCTCCCCGATCGGGACAGCTGGCTCTATCATCATCTGCGTATTGTCTTGGGTGAAAAAGGATTTCAGCTGGACCAAGTCAGTTTTTCTGCCACCTTTGACAACGTTGAAGCAGTTGTTATGGCAGTCAGTCAGGGTTTGGGGATCGGCTTCTGCCCCCGGGTGCTTTCCTCAAAAACAAAGCAGCTGGCTGCTCTCAGCATCGAGGGGATCACCATGGAAGAAAAAATCTATCTGGGCAGGAATAGTAAACTGCCTTCCACATCAGCTCGAGATGCGTTCTGGAGCTTTATGACCCACCGCCTGCAGCAGCCTGACCGCTGACCCGCCGGCTGGCAGCCGGACGAAGCCCTCTTGATATTTCCTAGCAACAAATCTTTTAATGAGACCAGTCTCACAGAAAAGGAAGTTTCCCTACCTGTCAGAGGCGCCTGCGGCCTGGGTTTTTCCTGTCTGGGGCGGTTATCTTTACTCCCCTGATTCCAGCAAACTGTCAATTTCCCCCCGAATTGATTTCAAGTCCTCTAATCCCAAATAAACAATTGCGTAGCGAATGTAGGCCACCAGATCCAGCTCTTTCAAACCTTCAATGACCATATCGCCAATCACCCGGGATGAGACCTCAATTTCCCCTAAGGCTTGAAGATCAGATTCAATGTCCCCGACCAATCGTTCAATGTCTGCTGCAGAGACCGGCCGCTTTTCACAGCTGATCTGAATCCCCCGGATCAGCTTATCCCGGTTGAATTCCTCCCGGGTTCCGTCCTGCTTGACAACCAGCGGGGTGTCAAGAATGGCTCGCTCATAGGTGCTGAAGCGTTCTTCACAGATCAAACACAACCTGCGCCGGCGGGTCCCCCCCCGGCGGTCATGGGAGGTGTCCAGCACACGGGAATCCTCACTTCTGCAGTAGGGACATTTCATGGGCAGTCCTGATTGATTTCAGAATTTTATCGATGCGGAACGCTCCTCATTTTAGCATAGAAAATATCCCTCCACTAGGGAAAACTCGGCGAATGCCAAGGGGAGCACCTCCAGAGCATTTCCAGAGGATGATTTCTTAAAACCGTACACCTGCTGGGGACACCAGCAGGTGTACGTGACCAGACAACATCCACCCCTACCAGGAGGAGGCTGGTCCAGGGTGGACTTACCCGGATATTATCCAGCTGGCAAGCTGTTAATCCTGCTCATTCATTCACCAACCAACATCTATCTCAGCGGTTCCGGGTGCGGTTCCGCAGGAAGGTGGGAATATCCAGATTTTCTGTGTTGAAGGAACGGGGGACAAATTCCTTTCGCTCATCCACTTTCTCCCCATCCTCCTGATCGCTGCTTCCCCGGCTGCGCCGCACCGTCCGCTCCATGATATTTCTGGGCATGCCGGACCGCTCAAACCCGGTGGCAATCACGGTAATCCGGAATTTTTCTTTCATATCAGGATCAATGACAGCTCCGAAGATCAGGTTGACCTCGGGATGGGCGGTTTCCTTGATGATCGCGGCTGCCTGATTGACCTCAAACAGGGTCAGATCCGGTCCGCCGGTGACGTTGAAAAGAATTCCTCTGGCGCCATCAATGGTGATATCCAGCAGCTCACTGGACATGGCCTGTTCGGCCGCGTCCCGTGCCCGCTCCTCACCAGTTGCCTCACCAACCGCCATCAAGGCTGCCCCGCCCTCTGACATGATGGACTTAACATCGGCGAAATCCAGATTGATGAGACCGGGGATGGTAATCAGCTCGGATATCCCCTGGATGCCCTGCCGGAGCACATCATCGGCAACAGAAAAAGCATCCTGCAGGCTGGCTTTCTTATCGACAATCTGCAGCAAGCGGTCGTTGGGAATGACGATCAGGGTATCGACCTGATCCTTGAGTTTGGAAATCCCTTCATCCGCCGTGTTCACCCGCTGAGATCCTTCAAAGGTGAACGGCCGGGTGACCACTCCGATGGTCAGCGCTCCCATCTCCCGTGCGGCCTGGGCCACAACCGGGGAGGCACCGGTGCCTGTTCCTCCGCCGATCCCGGCGGTGATGAAGACCATGTCCGCACCTTTGAGCACCTCATATAAGTCATCCGCCGATTCCTCAGCAGCGCTTTTACCAACGGAGGGATCGCCCCCTGAGCCCAGCCCCCGGGTGAGTTTATCGCCCACCCGCACCTGGATGGGCGCCTGAGAT
Organism: uncultured Anaerolineales bacterium; assembly: GCA_964603385.1. GTDB lineage: Bacteria > Chloroflexota > Anaerolineae > Anaerolineales > UBA11858 > B10-G9. Next base: position 37,576 of record CAZRUS010000019.1, read on the forward strand.
CGAAGCAGGGCCTGAGCATCTGTGTTGACGGCGATAAAATCAACCCCTTTCAAACCGGCTTCAATCATCCGGTCCACAGCATTGCAGCCGCCGCCCCCAACGCCGACCACTTTTATCCTGGCAAATGATTCTGTTTCTCTAATCGGTTCCATGATTACTCCTCCTCGCTAGGTGAATGAAAGTTTGTTGTTTGGTCCATCCTGCTAAGGAAGCAAACGCCTGAGCCAACCGGCGACCTTACGCCAGTCCACTCCATCCTCGCGGATTTGCTTCCGGTAAGAATCTTTTTCGTAACTGATGGTGTTCATCAAAACAGTCCACTCCAGTAAGCCGATGCTGGTCGAATAAGCGGGATCATGAAGCTGATCAGCCATGCCCAGCAGGTTCTCCGGTTGAGCCACCCGAACAGGGAAATCAAATATTTGTCGGGCAAATTTTTTAATCCCGGGCAGATTGCTTGTTCCTCCGGTGAGTACCAGCCCTGCCGGGAGAAGACCGTCATATCCTGAGCGTTTGATCTCCTGGAGGACATATCCAAACATTTCCTCCACCCGGGCCTCGATGATCAAGGCCAGATCTCTGCGCTTGATCTCCACTTTTTCCTCATCTCCGAAGGGACGAATGAAGAAAACATCCTCCTCAGTGATGTCGTTCTGAATGCTATAACCGTGCTGCAGCTTAACCGCTTCTGCCTGTTCCAACGGCAGCCGCAGTCCATGGGCGATATCCGAGGTGATATGATTGCCGCCCACGGCGAGCACCATGGTGTGCCAGACATCCCCGTTGATATAGATGGCCAGGTCGGTCGTCCCCCCACCGATATCACAGACCACCACCCCCATCTCCCGTTCGGTCTCCGTCAGCACTGCTTCCGCAGAAGCCAGCGGATTGAGAATAAAGGCTTCCACTTCTGCCCCAGCAGCATTGACACACTGCTCAAGGTTATCCAGAGATGTGGAAGCTGCCGTAATTATGTGAGCTTCCACTTCCAGGCGGTAGCCGTGCATTCCGATTGGTTTATGAATGCCATCCTGGCCATCCACAGCAAAACCGCGCTGGATGACATGGACGATATCCCGATTGTGAGGAATGGCAACCGCTTTGGCTGCATCCAGGGCCCGGAAGACATCATGCTGATCAATCACTCCCCCGGTCACACCCGTGGCGCCGTGACTGTTGATTGAGGAGACATGAGACCCTGCCAAACTGACCTGGGCAGAGGTGATCTCCAAACCCGATGTCCGCTCCGCTTTATCGAGGGAGCGTTTGATGGCTTTGGTTGTGGAATCGATATCCACCACCACGCCTTTTTTCATCCCCCGGGAAGGCTCGATTCCCACCCCGAGGATGCGGTACTTGTTCTCCGCCTCCACCCGGGCGATCAGGGTGCAGATTTTCGTCGTTCCAACATCAATGCCAACGATTACAGGTGCATCCATCTGATCACGGCTCCATCCGGAAATAAGGTGCCTCCAGGTACTCCACATTGATCACAGCCGGTGTGATGCCTTTCTCCTGGAGATAGTCCACAACCGCCTGATAAACCACCAGCTTCATTGCTGCATCATCGTCATTGAATCCAAAATAAACCTGCCAGCCGCGGGGATCCTTCCACCCCAGCCCATGCTCCTCATCAAATAACATCGGGACCCCTTCCGGAGCAAGTCCGGAAAGCGCCTGGACCGTATTGACAATTCGGGGATCCACAAAGCGGTTTTCAACGGTCGGCGGCAGCATGGAGGATTTCACCTGGAGGATATCCCCCCCAGCATCATGGGGTTCAAAGGCAACACCTTTCTGATCCACCCAGCGGACATGACCATCCCAATTCCAGGCCAGCACGGGTGCTCTTTCCTGCAATGTGATTTCCACCCGGGCGGGCCATTTCACCTTGACCTCAATGTCCGACAGACCGGGAAAGGTCAGTTGGAGATCACGAATGATCTGGTCGGGATTGATCAAAAAGACCGGCTTCCCGGTCACAGCAATCGCCCGGGATATTTCCACCTGATTCAATCGCTGAATTCCGCTGACTTCAACCTGGCCGACCCGGAAAGCATCCGAACTGAGCAAAAAGACCATCGCCAACAGCAGAGCCGCGGTGATCACTCCCGAAAGCAGGCGCCATTTATTTCCCACCGCTGGCACTGCCGGAAGTCGGATCTCGGCCCCCGGTGCTGACAGCGGGACATCTACCCGGCGCCTGGGTGCCGGTCGCTCCGCTGCAGCACTGCTGACACCGATTCCGGTTCGGGAGATCACCGGAGGATCCCTGCGGGCAGGAACTGAGGAGGACCGGCGGGGGTCTTGTCTTCCCGCTGGCTGCTGATAGGTCCTCAAATCTGCAGGTAGGCTTCTATCCATAGTTGGCTATCCCTGAGCTTCATAGCGCCAGAGTGTGTTATCCTTTTGCTGTTTGCGCTTCAGGGCTAGTTCGATTAATTCATCAATCAAATCTGCATAGGGGAGACCGCTTGCTTCCCAGAGCTTCGGATACATGCTGATCGGGGTGAATCCAGGAATGGTGTTGAGCTCATTGAGGTAAATGGAGCCATCCTCCTTATCAACCAGGAAATCCACCCTGGCCATCCCTGCACAATCTATTGCCCGGTATGCCTGCAGTGCGTAATGCTGCAGCTGGGCGATCACGTCCTCATCCAGAGGAGCGGGAATGAGCAGCTCTGAACTGTCATCGTGATACTTGGCTTGATAGGAATAGAACTCAGCAGTCGGTCTGATCTCTCCGGGAATGGAAACGCGAGGGTAATCATTTCCGAGCACACTGAGCTCAATTTCCCGGGCATTAATGCCTTTTTCAACCAGAATCCGACGGTCATAGCGGGCCGCATCCTGCAGACCGGCTGCGGCTTCCTCAATATCCCGGCACTTATGAACGCCTACCGAAGAGCCCATATTGGCCGGTTTGATGAAGACAGGAAAATCGGCAAATCCTGCAACTCGATCCAGCACCCCGGTGATCTCTTCCAGCTCGGATCGCAGCACCAGCATGGAAGGCACCACGGGAATTTCATTGGCGATCATCACCTGCTTGAAAAGCGCCTTGTCCATTCCAATCGAGGAGCCCAGAACACCTGCGCCAACATAAGCGATATCCACCAGCTCAAAAAGCCCTTGCATGGTCCCATCTTCTCCAAAGGATCCGTGCAGCACCGGGAAGGCAACATCCAGCTCGGCGACGACTTCAAGGACCTCGTCTGAGGCAGCAGCAGAGATGCGGTAAATTTCAGGTCTACTGGGAATGGGCAGCATGCCTGCTGAAGACAACTTCTCCAGCTGTCCGGACCGGAGTGCGTCGAGGACATTCTGGCCCACCAGCCAATCTCCCTGTCTGGTGATACCAATCTCGATTACCTGATATTTTTGAGGATCGATGCTGTCTAGCACTGCAATTGCAGACACCAGAGAGACCTCGTGTTCTCCTGACCGACCCCCAAAAAGCACGCCCACTTTCAATCGTTCAGCCATGAATACTATCCTTCTCCCAATCCCCAATTAACAAAATTTCCAGTTCCAGATCGACATTGAACTTTTCTGCTACAGTGTCCCTGGCCAGATTGATCAATGAAAGCAGATCAGCAGCCGTGGCATCTCCCTGATTAAGGAAGAAATTACCGTGGAGCTGGCTGATCTGGGCTCCACCCTGCCGGGTCCCTTTCAGGCCGGCCGCCTCAATTAATCTGCCCGCATAATCACCCGGGGGATTTTTGAACATACTGCCCAGCGAGGGCCCCGGCGGCTGTGTGCTCTGACGGCGTTTTGATATTTTGCTGACCTTCTCTTTGACCTCCTCCGGGGTGGAACGTTCCAGCTGAAAGGTGGCGGATAATACCACAGCCTGAACGGCACCCGATTTTATGATGCTGTACCGGTAGTCATATTCAAACTGCTCCGCAGGCCAGGACGAGCGCCGGACCTGGTTGTTATCATGATGCAAGATTTCTGCCACCAGCAGGTCGCCAGCGACATCCCCCCCATGGGCCCCAGCATTCCCGACCACCGCTCCCCCCACCGTCCCGGGGATGCCGGCAGCCCATTCCAAACCGCTCCATCCTTTTGCTGCTGTCCGCCGGGAAAGAATGCCAAAGCTGGCTCCGGACTCGGCCCAAATTTTTGGTGGTTCCTCGGGGTGATCGATCAATCGAACCGCCTTGGCTTGATTGAGCAGAACCACCTTCCGCACGCCGGCATCACTGATCAGCATATTGGCCCCACCGCCAATGAGTAAATGAGGGATGTCCTCCTCCCACAGGAAGCGGACACTCCGCTCCAGATCCCGGGCATCCTTGATGACCACCAGATAATCTGCCGGCCCTCCTACCCGCATCACAGAAAAACGCGCCAGAGGGACATCTTGTTGGAGGCGATCTCCAAAAAAATTCCCCAGCTGGTCTCTTTGCTTTCCGGTTAAACCCGCCTTGAAACCCATCTCACTCCTAAAGAGTCTTGATTCTGTCTAATACCTTATTAACCACCCGGGATGAGATCTCCTCGCCTTGATGCGCCTGATCGTTCAGTTCCGCTTCCAGATCTGCATCCTCCTGGACGATCCACTGCAAGGATTGCCTGGGTTCAAAGGCTGTATCCAATCCTGATTTCCTTTCTTTGCTGTACTGTTTCGCTTCCATCATCTTCTCTCCTTCCCCTGGTGGTTACCGTTGGTAATACTTCTGGAGCCGATTGGTAACCTCGATTGCATCTCCGGCCGTAAAAACCAGCAGCAAATCGCCCTCCTGCAGGTTCTCCTGCAGGTAGGCCACCGCCGTGCTGATCTCCGGCAGAAAACGAACTGAATTGTGATGGATTCCCTCTACCAGCCCGGCCATATCAAATCCTGGAGGTTTTTCCTCCCGCGCCGGATAAACATCTAAAACAATCACTTCCTCCGCATCTCCAAAAGCCCTGCGGTAATCCTCATAAAAAGTCCCTGTCCGGGAATAGGTATGGGGCTGCCACAGGGCCCAAATGCGGCGGTGGGGATAAGCAGCTTTGGCCGCTGCCAGGGAAACCCGGATTTCGGTCGGATGGTGGCCGTAATCATCCACCAGCACGATGCCCTGAAATTCTCCCCGAACATCGAATCGCCTTCCGCTTCCCTGGAAAGCAGACAATGCCCGGCTGATTTGAGCTGCAGCGAGGCCCAGCTGATCCCCGACTGCAAAGGCAGCCAGGGCATTGAGCACATTATGCTTTCCCGGCACCTGGAGTGAAATCCGGTGGGAATAGTCCTGGGTTGCCTGAAGTGCCCTAACCTGAAAACTGAACCCGCCGAATTCATTCAGCCGCAGATCCTCCCCCCGGTAGGTACCCTGGGCAGATTCAATCCCATAACTGACCGCTTTCTGTCCCGGTTGGATTCTCTTCGCCAGGCGGCGGGCACCCCGATCTTCCTGGCAGTAAATCAACGTTCCCTGGGGCTGCAGCCTGTCCAGGAACTTATCAAAGGCCTGCTCGAATTCCCTGGGAGTAGAAAAGAGATCCGGGTGATCATGCTCCACATTGGTCACCACCGCCAGGTCCGGATCCAATCCCAAAAACATATCGTCGTACTCATCGGCTTCAATAACAAACAGCTCCCCTTCCCCATGGCGGGCATTCGTCCCCAGGTTTTCCACCACCCCACCGGCAATGAAAGAGGGATCCTGCCCCAGCGTCGTGAGCATCCAGGCAGTCATCGCCGTGGTGGTGGTTTTCCCATGGCTCCCGGCGACAGCGATGGTCCGGTATCCGTTCGTCAAATGGGAGAGAAAACCGGTCCGCTTCAAAACGGGAATCCCTGCCTGATAAGCGGCCTGGACTTCCACGTTCTCCTCAGGAACTGCGGAAGATCGCACCACCAGATCTGCTCCCCGGATGTTATCGGCCTGGTGACCAATGCTCACCTGGGCGCCAGCTTCCGCAGCAGCGTCAGCCAGGGGGGATGCCGTTAAATCCGAACCACTGACCTGATATCCTCTCTCCAGGAGAACTTTCGCTATGGCTGACAAACCCGTTCCTCCAATTCCGATCAGATGAATGTGAGCCATTAAATAAACACCACCAGCACGAACATAAACGCTACGACCACAGCAAAGAATAATCCAATTTGATTGCTGGCAAACACCGGCGGCATATAATTAAGCACATTCATCGCCGCTTCCGCCAGGGGATCTCCAGGGACAGGGGGGGAGATATTGGGTGCAAAGGGATAACGCGCCGCTGCCATGTAGTACCACAATGTCCCGACGATAAAAAACCCGCTCCCCAGGCCCAGCACAGCCCCCAGCAGGACATCTTGGACCTTTTCGCGTCGGGCTTTTTCCCGCAGGGCAGCCAGCCGGGGAGATTGATAACCAAAAAACGCCAGCAGGCCCACAATCGCTGCCCGGACCCAGAACTGCACTTTCACTTCTTCCTGGATGGAAACAGGCAGGGTGCTGAACCCAGCCCCCGGGTCCAGGCTTTCCACCTGAGCATAAAGTTCCTCAAAGGGAACCATGAAGGGGGTGAAAGCCTCCAGCACGTAGATCAGGAACAAAGCCAAAATGATGCTGAAAATTACCAGCAGCTCCTTGGCCCAGCCCCGCATGGCGCCAATCAGGCCAAACAGTCCCAAGAAGAGCCAGAAAGTAAACATCAATGAGATCACGGCTTCCTCCTTCCTGGTTCTTCGTCTGCCAGCTGGAGCAGCAACGCTGCGATCCGCTCGGCTGCCTGCGGCCTGGAGAGGCTGCGCATGGCCGCTGCCATGTCCTCTCTGCGCTGCCGGTTTCTTACCAAGGACAGCACCCGGTCGACCAGCTGTTCGGGGAGATTCTCATCCAGCAAAATTTCCGCCGCGCCGTGCTGTTCCAGATAGCGGGCATTTCTCATCTGATAATCCCAGGCATGAGGATAAGGCACGAGGATGGCAGGAAGCCCAAATCGGGGATATTCACCCAGGATGGAAGCCCCGGCCCGGGAAAGGACCACATCAGCACAGCGCAGGGCTGCGCCCAGCTCTTCGTGGAGATAGGAGTACAGACGATAGCGCTGCTGTCCATGCTCAGCAAGGTGCATTTTCTTTTGGTGCATCTCCTGATAATCGCGGTTTCCACTGATATGAATAATCTGTAATTCCGGAAGCAGATCAGCTAGCTGACTGCTCACTGCCTGATTGATGGATCGGGCCCCTGTGCTGCCGCCTAAAACCAGCAGAGTCGGCACCCCCGGGTCCAGCTGCATCTCCTGAAAAGCTTCCTCCCGGGACCAGGCCAGCAGCTGCTTTCGAACGGGGTACCCGGTAACTCGAACCTGTTCTTTGCTTCTGAAAAAAGCCTGAGATTTCTCTACCGAAACAGCGATGAGGTCCGTGAGGGCGGCGATGGCGCGCAAGGCCAATCCGGGCTTGATATCCGGCACAAATACAGCGCTCGGTCGGCTGATCCCTGCCAGTGCGACTGGAACTGCCAGATAGCCCCCGGTGAAAAAGAGCACATCGGGTTGAAACTTTCTCACTTCCCGGCGCGCTTTAAAAAAGCCCTTAATGAGTTTGAGCATATTTCCTGGCAGGTTTTTCAAACCGACTCCGTGGACGCCAGCTGCCGGAATGGATACAAAATCGATGCCTTCCCGGGCCAGGAGGTCCTCCTCCATCCCGGATTCCCCGCCAATCCAGAGCACCGGATGCTTCACCTGCTCTCCTTTGAGCTCAAGCTCCTGGAGTGCTTGCAGAACGACCAGCGCCGGGTATACGCCCCCGCCGGTCCCTCCCGCGCAAATCAACAACCGCACCTAAAGACCTCCGTTCTTGTTTTTGGCGTTCCAATTCCGAATAACGGGCAACGCCAAGGATAATTCCTACCGCCGCCATAGTGACCACTAGATTGGACCCTCCCAGACTCATAAAGGGCAGTGGATTGCCCGCCACCGGGAGCAGGCCGATAATCACGGCAATGTTGACAAAAGCTTCAAAAATAATCCAGAAAGTCAGCCCGGCGGCCAGCTGCGCGCCCAGACCGTCGGCCGCCCTTTTGGCTATGCGAAGGCCGCGCCAGAGCAGCAGGCAGTACAGCAGCACCAGCAAGCTTGACCCTAAAAAGCCCAGCTCCTCTCCCACCACTGCAAAGATGCTGTCAGTGTGGGGAACCGGCAGCAGCACCAGTTTGGCTACCCCTCTGCCCAGCCCAACGCCCAACCAGCCGCCGTCCTTAAAGGCAGTGAAGGATTTGGCTATCTGCTCCGAGCCAATGGTGTTGATATCCTGCAGCCCCACCCAGAAATCTATGATCCGCTGATAAACTTCCGGCTTTCGCCAGGTCACAATCCCCGCCCCTAAAGCACTGGATCCGATCAGCAGCACAAAAATCTGCACCAGAGATCCCCTGGCAATGAAGAACATCAGCAGGCCGAGGCCGAACACAGTAACCGCTGCACTGACATCGGTTTGGACAGCAATTAACCCCCCCACAGTGCCCAGAATAAAGGCCAACGGAACCAGCCCAAAGCCGACCTGCTTGATCTTTTCTCCCTTGGAATTCAACCAGACGGCCAGATAGATGACAATCACCAGCTTCGCCAGCTCCGATGGCTGGACGGATCTTCCGCCGAACAAGGAGCGGGCACTTCCCCTGCCAATAATCAGCACAGCCAGCAGCAGCAGAATGGTGACCACAATCGCCAGGATGGCGAGATGATTTCTTTGCCAGCGATGATAATCCATGAAGAATAGAAACAAGGCCGCTCCCAATCCAATGGCCAGCCACAGCAGCTGCCGAAGGAAGAAGGAGTTAACATCTTTGAACGCCTGCCAGGAAACATTCCAGGAGGCCGAGTAAAGCATCAGCAACCCAACAACCAGCAGCGCTGCCACGATCGACAGAAATGGAATGTCGATCGCGATATCTAAGGAGGGCTGCTCCGGTTTTATTTCAGTTCTTCTACCCATTGTTTGTATTGTTCTCCACGTTCGGCAAAATCTTCAAATTCATCAAAGCTGGTCCCTCCCGGCGAAAAGAGCACGACATCCCCCGTTCTGACCCTTTCAGCTGCCGCCAGCACCGCTTCTCTGACGCCGGCACAGCTGGTGATCTCCACTGATTCGCCGGCACGGTCTGCTGCCTGCTCCACCTGCTGCCGGATCAAAGGAGCTGCCTCGCCAAACACAACCAATGCCCGCACCTTTTCCACCACCAGGGAGGCAAAACTCTCCCAGGGGAGGTCCTTATCTCGACCTCCTGCCAGCAGAATCAGGGGATCGGAAAAGGATTTCAGCGCCGCCACCGAACGCTCGGGGGCAGTGGCAATGGAATCGTTGTACCAGTCGGCCCCGCCCCAGGTGCGTACGAATTCTAAACGGTGTTCGACTTCTTTCAGGCCTTCCACTCCAGCCCGTTGGGCCGAGGGGGGGAAACCAGCAGCCTGAGCTGCTGCACAAGCCGCCAGCACATTGAAAAGGTTGTGCTCTCCCCGCAGCTGGATGCTTGCCAGAGGAAGCAGATCGACCTCCCCACTGCCGTTTGTGTAGCAAACCCAACCTTCCTTCACAAAAGTTCCCTTGAGTCCGCGCTCGGGAGGGTGAATACCAAAGGTGATCATCTCTCCCTGGACCTGCTCCCGCTGTTGCCAGGCTCCGGGGTCTTCCCGATTAATCACAGCTGTATCGTTCCGGGATTGAAAAGATAAGATTCTTGTTTTGGCAGCGGTGTAGGCCGCCATGGTTCCATGACGATCAAGATGGTTCGGCGTGATATTCAACAGGCAGGCTATTTGGGGTGCCCGGGTCATCAACTCGAGCTGAAAACTGGATAATTCCACCACGACATAATCCTGCGCTTCCATACGTTCAACGTCTTGAATGAGCGGATTCCCAATATTACCTCCAACCCAAACCCGATCCGCGCCCACCGCCGCTTCAGCAATTTTGCCTATCAGCAGTGTGGTGGTGGTTTTCCCGGCTGAACCGGTGATGCCAATAACCGGGCAGGGAACCGCTCCCAAGAAAATTTGTGAATCATTGCTCACCGGAAGACCCATCTCCTGCGCTTGTTGGATTAAGGGGATAGTCAGGGGGACCCCCCCGGAAACCGCCAGCAGATCCGCATCATCCAACAGGGAGAGCGGATGGCCGCCCAGCACCCATTTCACCTGATCAGGCTCAAACAGCAGCTTCTCTTCCTCGATCACAAGTTCATCCTTCTTATCGGTCAGTGTCACCAGGGCGTTTTTTTCCACCAGGTATCCCGCCAGAGCCAGACCCTGCCGGGCGGCACCCACAATGACAACATGCTTCCCCCGCCAGAAGGTCATCATCACACCAGCGACAGGGCCACACCGATCAACCCGGCGATCAATCCAATCAACCAGAACCGCTGAACTATTTGTGTTTCGCTCCACCCCAGGAGTTCAAAGTGATGGTGAAGCGGAGTCATCCTGAATATTCTTTTCCCTCCGGTGACTCTGAAATAGGTCACCTGAATGACCACGCTGAGAAGCTCACTGAGCGGGATAACAGCGATAATCGGTAAGACCGCCCACTGGCCGGTCATCAAGCCCACCACAGCCAGCGTGGCGCCCAGAGCTAGGGATCCGGTGTCTCCCATGAACAATTCCGCCGGGTGTACGTTAAACCAGAGGAAACCAAAGATGGATCCCACCAGAATGAAGCAAAAGCGGGCCAAAAAGATCTGCCCCTGGATGAGGGCAATCCCGCCGTAGGCTGCAAAGGCCGTTGCTGCGATCAACCCAGCCAGCCCATCCAGCCCGTCGGTGAAATTTACCGCATTGGAAAATCCCACAATGATAATCACCGCAATTGGGAAGTAGATCCAGGTGGTGAGGCCGATCTCAAACTTTATCCCCGGCAGGAACAGCGTGGGAACATCGAGCAAAAAGCGGAGCACAAACACAGTTCCCACAGCGACGATCAGCTGCAAAATCAGTTTTTGTCGGACCGAAAGGCCATCTCCGCCGCGGATCCCCCTGAGACTGAACCAGTCATCAATGGAACCGATCAACGCATAAGAAACAAAGACAATTAATGGCACCAGTACAGAGTTCCCGAATACGGCTACTCCCAGCACTTTGATGGCGTTGAACAGCACAGTCAGCAAAGCTACCGGGAAAAGGATCAGGACTCCTCCCATGGTAGGTGTTCCCAGTTTGGCGAAATGCCGTTTGGGCCCATCCACCCGGATTTTCTCCCCGATGCTCAAAGTGCGCAGGATGCGCAGCAAGGGTCCGCCCCAGATCACGGTAAGCAAGAAACTGAACCCTGAGAGGGCCAGAGCCATTGCGGTCTGGTTCATTGCTTTACCTCCAGAGAGGCCACGATTTTGTCCATCTGCATGCCGCGCGATCCTTTCACTAAAACAACATCCTCCGCGGTTAAATACTCCTCCAGAAATTCCACCGCCTGCTCACAGTTCGGGAAGGAATGGATATTTCCCTTTTTCATTCCCGTCCAGAGTGCTGCTTCTGCTGTCATTTCCGATAGGGGACCAACGGTAACCAGGGTATTTGCCACCTTGGCTGCTCGGATGCCAACCTTCTCATGCCCTTGACGCTCATAGATGCCGAGCTCCAGCATATCGCCCAGCACCGCAATTTTTCTTCCCTGCATTTCCTCCAGCAAATTCAATGCGGCCAGCATCGATTTTGGTGAAGCATTGTAGGTGTCATCCAGCAGCATCGCTCCCCCTTTGCCCCGCACAGCAACCAGCCGCAGCTGGCTATGTCCTGTGCGCAGCCCCCGGATGATTTCCCCCCAGGAAAGGCCTTCAATTAAACCCACGGCTGCTGCCCGGAGAACCGTATGAACAGAATGCCTGCCGATCAAGGGCACCTTGAGATGGATGGTCTCTTTCCCGTAATGGAGACGGAACTTGATTCCCGATAGACCCAACCCTTCCACCTGATCTGCCCAGAGATGGGACTCCGGACTGAGGCCGTAATAAAAAATGCGGGCCTCCGTTTTTTCGGCCATCTTCCGGACAAGTTTATCATCATAGTTCAAAATAGCAACACCTTCCGGATCAGGCGGCAGGGACTGGACAAGCTCCGCTTTTCCGCGGGCAATTTCCTCAATTGAACCAGCTCTTTCGGCATGAACCGTCCCGATGGTGGTGATCACTCCCACTGCCGGCTGGGCGATTTTTGAGAGAAAGGCAATCTCCCCAGGGACATAGAAACCCATTTCCAGGACTGCCCGATCATGTCCCCGACTGAGCCTCCACAGGGTCATCGGCAAACCAATCTCATTGTTAAGGTTCCCTGGATTTTTCAAAGTCCGATACCGCTGCCGCAGAACAGTTGCAGTCAATTCTTTTGTGGTTGACTTGCCAACACTTCCCGTAATACCGATCACACGGACGTCAATTTTATTCCGCCATACTCTGGCGACCTGCTGCAGCGCCGCAATGGAATCCTCGACGAGCAAACAGAATGGGGGTTCCACTTGCGGATGGTTTCCCAGATCCCCTGCCGAGTGAAGATCAATCACTCGCAAGTCTTCCTGAACCGGGTGCTGAATGAGCGCAAAACTGGCCCCGTTTTCGAAGGCATCGGCGACGTAGTCATGGCCATCCACTGATTCACCCGGAACGGCTACAAACATCGATCCGGGAATCATAGTGCGGGAATCCACACCGACATCGGAGATCACCTGGGCAGCCCAGGATGGGGATGTTCCAGTTAATGCTTCAAAAACAATATTCAACGTAATCATTGCTCTTCTTCCTGCATCGCCATTCTTACCCCATCGGGTGGGATCCCCTGATGAATGACCAGCTTTTCGACTACCTTGCGGAAGACCGGTGCGGCTGTTTCCGATCCCCAGATGGAGGTTGACGGTTTGGAAAGCCAGACGTAAACGATGAACTTGGGATCATCGGTTGGCCCCCAACCCACAAATGAGGCGTTGGTGGAATCACTTGTATACCCTCTGCCGGATACATATATTTCTGCAGTACCTGTCTTCCCTGCCAGGCTGTATCCCGGGACCAGCGCAAGGGAAGTTTCGTTGACCAAGGATTCTTTGAGCATTTCCGTTAATATCTCTGCGGTCTCCGGCGAGATGGGGTGACCAACAACGGTTTTCGGTGGGGTGTAGGAATAGCCTTCATCAACGATTGCTTTGATAATCCGTGGTGCGACCATTTCCCCTTCATTGGCAATTGCCGAGATGGCTTTCACCATCTGAATCGGTGTGATTTCAATGCCTTGACCAAAGGCGTTGGTTCCCAACTCGGACCGGGTGTAATCCGGACTGTGATAGCTTTTCACAAGGCCAGGTACCTCTCCTGCCAGCTCAATTCCCGTCAGCTGACCGAATCCGAAGTCCTGGAAATAGTCATAAAATTTTTCCGATTCCAATTCCATTGCCACCCAGGCCAAACAGACGTTTAATGAATTCTGCATACAGGTTTGCATCGTCTGGGGCCCCCAGTCCTTCTTATTCCAATTCCGGATGGTCACGCCGCCAATTTCAATCTTTCCTTCATCAATGAACTCGGTATCCGGCTCCACCACACCCGCATCCAGCGCAGCGGCCATGGTGATCACCTTGACAACCGATCCGGGTTCATAGGCTTTCAGGGCGTAATTATAAACATTTTCATAATTGTTGATGATATCCCGCTGGTCTTCCTCCCAGTAGCGGTTGATATTCGCCCGGGGGGAAGAAGCCATGGCCAGCACGTCACCCGTTTCCGGATCCATGATCAAGACCATCCCGGCCAGGGCGCCGGTTTTTTTGACCTCTTTATCCAGGATCTGCTCCACATCCGCCTGGAGAACACTGTCAATCGTTAAAATGATATTGGCACCGTGATCCGGGTCGGGAGCCTGGTCCGCTTTGTGAGGATCCCACAAAGCCCACAGCGTGCGATCATTCCCGAACAGGGTGGTATCGTATTTCTCCTCAATCCCCAGCTGTCCGCGCTTTTCATCCCGGAGAACAAAACCAATGATATTTGAAGCCAGCTTCTCCTCCGGATAGCTGCGGATCAGGTGAGGAGTACAGCTAACACGGGGGACGGTAGAGCAGTCGATCACTTGGATCTGCTCCTGAAGCGGATCCCGCCTTAACCCGGGCTGGAAAACTTCTCCGCTGACCTGATCGGGAATGTTCTGGATGGCCTGCAAACGATCGAGGAACATTAATAACTCGTCCTGGGTGGCAAAGCGATCTACGGTAATATTTCTGGTTTCCGGCCGTGGTTCCTTCTCCAGCAGCTCGAGGAGAAACGGGTTTTGAATTTGGAAAGCCTCAACTGCCAGGTCCGCCAGCACGCGCAGCTCAGCGGTATCCTCCTGAAAAGAATGGTTACTGAAATCGATATCCACGGCATAGACTGTTTGGTTCCCCGCCAGCAGATGGCCATTCCGATCTAAAATCAACCCCCGACGGGAGGCGGCATGCTCCCACTGACCCATCCGGGCAGCATCGGGCAGTTCCAGGACATTCACCGTCAGCTGAATTCTGAGCATCTGGCCAATGATGGCCACTGCAAAAAGGGAATAAATCACAGCAACAGCGATATAACGCCAGTTGTAGGTAATTTTTTCGTTCATAATTCCTGGAATGGGTGAATGAATATCATCATTTGTTTGCGAAACCAATCCAGCAGGCTTTCGTGGTATTCCAGCAAATTGACATTAATCCTGGCAGCGGCAGTCTTCTCTAACCCATCTGAGTCCATCCTCGGTTTCTGCCCGTAGCCCGGCACTTCAATATAAAATACTTCCCCCGGGTAAGGAGCCCTGAACCCCAGGTCAGCAGCTTTTTCTTCCAGTTCCTCAAAATGAGCAAAGGAAGTAATGGCACTGCGGTAGTTAACGTTCAAATACACCAACCGATCAATTTCATACTTAGCCTGCTGCAGCTGCCGGCCCATGGACACCGCCCGGGCCGAGACCACCAGATAAGAAACCAGCAGTACAGCAAAGATGACCAGGGCCAGGAAGAAGCCTCCCATGATCTGGAGTTTCTGGCGGCGGGGAGAATTTGCATAGGCCTGGATCAAAGATTCGGTCATTTATTATTCTCGTTGCAGGTCTGCCTGAATGACGGTGTTTGTATCCTTTATTTGATTGCAAGCCTTATGCCATCCAATGCTCACAGTTTTTCGGCTACACGCAGTTTGGCACTCCGGGATCGAGGATTCGCAGCCCGCTCCTCCTCATCAGGGCGGATCGGCCTCCGGGTGATCTCCCGCAGCTGCGCCTGATGATCACAGGCGCAAACTGGAAGCTCCGGCGGGCAGAGGCAATCGGCACTCTCTCGACGGAAATACTGCTTGACAATCCGGTCTTCCAGGGAATGGAAAGCAATCACTGCTACCCGCCCTCCTGGTTCCAGGGACTGCAGTGCTGTGGGCAAAAAATCGCTCAGCGCTTCCAGCTCCCTGTTGACAGCGATGCGCAGAGCCTGAAAAGTTCGCGTCGCCGGGTGAATGCTGGATTGACTGCGTCCCATGACGGATTCAATCAAGGCAGCCAGTTCCCGGGTGGTCTTCAGGGGACGGTTCGCAACAATCGCATCAGCTATTTTCCTTGAGCTGCGCTCCTCCCCAAAGCGGTATATCAGATTGGCCAGCTCCTCCCGGGGAAAGGTATTAACAATCTCCGCTGCCGTTCGGGGCTGGCTGGGGTCAAAACGCATATCCAGGGGACCTTCTTCCTGAAAAGAGAAGCCCCGCTCAGCCTCTCCCAGCTGCAGGGAGGACAGCCCCAGATCGACAAGAATACCACTGACCTGTTCCCAGTTTAGTTTGTTAAGGTGCGCAGGTAAATTTCGGTATGATCCCTGGATCAAAATACAGCGATCCTGATAATCCTCCAGGGTTTGGTAGGCTGCCTCCAGCGCCCGGGGATCTCGATCTATCCCCAACAGCTGACCATCAGGGGCGCTGGCCTCTAAAATCCCTCGGGCATGCCCTCCGGCTCCTACTGTCCCATCAACATAACGCCCACCGGACGTGGGCTGTATGGCGGAAAGGACCTCCTGGTAAAGTACTGGCAAATGCTGCATGTTCCCCCCTATACTTCCAGCGCAGCAAAGCGTTCCGCATTGGCATCTGCATCCTGCAGCAGCTGATTCTGGGACTGCCAGGCATTGGGAGACCAAATTTCTAGGGCCTCCCCCACTCCTACAATGATGGCCTCATCCTGCAGAAGAGCGACATCACGCAGGTATTTGGGGATCAAGATCCTTCCACTGCTGTCAATATCCACCTGTTGGGCCGTGGAAAAGATCAGTCGGCGAAGCTGACGAGCGGTGGGATTCGTGGAGCTCATTTCGGTTACCCTCTCGTAGATAGAAATGAAAATCTCCTCCGGAAGGACACGCAGGTTCTGGTCGAATCCCTGGGTGAGATATATGCTCCCGTCCAGATTCTCCCGGAACCTGGCAGGGACGATCATGCGGCCTTTTTCATCAATTGAATGGCTGTACTGTCCCAAGAACATATGTTCTACTTCCGTTTTAAATAATGAACGCCGGTTGCCCGGCGACCCACTATTTACCACTTTGTCCCACAACTTACCCACAGTATATATGAATTTCGGGTAATTTGCAAGTAAATCTCCCACAGAAAAGCGAGCAATTTCCTTAAAATCCTGCAAGGCCGCGGCAGGGCTGCCCTTCGATCCCTGCCGATCAGGATCATTTCTTAACCGGACTCCTGCTGTCAATCAGCGGGGAAGCCGCTCCCGGCATGTCCCCGGAAACCGCCGCCTGGGACCAGTCCCTGAGGATTTCCAGCCGCCGCCAAGGGGAATCAGCTATTACAAATCGTTAATTCTGAGAGGATCGGCTTTGCGCTATAATGCAGACGATGAAAGACACCAAATCCCCCTACCCCAGATCCAGCTGGCGTTTGATCACCTCCCCCCCTGCCACCGGGGTCTGGAATATGGCTGTAGACAGCGCCATCCTGCAAGCGGTGATCCAGGAACAATCCCCCCCCACCCTGAGGCTGTACAGCTGGTCGCCGCCCTGTCTCTCACTCGGTTATAACCAGCCGATCTCCGATGTCGATCTGGAGCGCTTACAGGCGAAGGGCTGGGATCTGGTCCGCAGACCAACCGGAGGCAGGGCGATTCTGCATACCGATGAGCTCACCTATGCCGTGATTGGACCAAAATCCGATCCCCGTTTGGACGGCGGCGTGCTTACCAGCTATCAGCGACTGGCCCAGGCACTGGCCGCCGCCCTGCTTTCCCTGGACCTTCCCGTCCGAACCCTGACGGAAAAAGGGGAAGATTTTGATCCCCGGCAGCCGATCTGTTTTGAGTTTCCCTCCGACTTTGAAATCACTGCCGGCGGCAAGAAAATCATCGGCAGCGCCCAGGCCAGAAAGCAGTCCGGGGTGCTGCAGCACGGCAGCCTCCCTCTGGGGGGAGACCTCAGCCGCATCACCCGGGTTCTGCACTTCCAGAGCCCAGCAGAGAGAAGTGCTGCCGTTGCTGCACTGCTTGACAGAGCCGCTACAGTGGAAACCGTACTGGGCAGAGAGATCAGCTGGGAAAGTGCTGCTGCTGCTTTTCAGCGAGCCTTCAGCGATGTCCTCAACCTTGATCTTCAAGCAGCCCCCCTCAGTCTGGGAGAGACCGACCGAGCCAGGGAGCTGCTGCACAGCCGCTACGATCATCGGGAATGGACATTCAGGATATAAACTATGGCCATTGGCATCTTAACCCTTCACCTGCGCATCCCCGGCTGCCGATCATTAAAAGAAAAACGCAGCCAGCTGAAACCGTTAATGGCCCGACTGCAAAAAGAATTCAATATCTCGGTTGCGGAATTAGATTATCAAGACATCTGGCAGGAAGCCTTAATCGGTGTCAGCTGTCTGAGCAACGACAGCCGCCACACACAGCGCTGCCTGCAGAAAGTGATCACCTGGGTGGAACGAAACTACCCCCAGTTTTACATTATTCAGGAGCAGATCGAATTATTCTAAGGAGCATGGTATGGACCTAGAACTACACGGAAAAAAAGCCTTCATCGGCGGTTCCAGCCGCGGGCTGGGGTTTGCTGCCGCCTCCATTCTTGCTGGCGAGGGCTGCGCGGTCACCCTCAACGCCCGGGGGGCGGAGCAGCTGGAGCAAGCTGCCGCTAAGCTGCGCACGGCGGCCAGTGGGGAGGTCTTCACCGCCCAGGGGGATCTGGCGGACCCGGAAACTCCCCAGTCGATCATATCCCAGGCAGCAGAGTCCATGCAGGGGCTGGATATCCTGATCACCAATGCCGGCGGACCTCCAGCAGGTAAGTTCGAATCCTTTTCCGAAGAAACCTGGCAGCATGCCGTTGACCTCTCCTTTCTGAGTCATGTCCGATTAATTAAAGCTGCCCTGCCGTACCTCCGGAAATCACCAGCAGCCAGTGTGCTGACGGTTACCTCCTACTCAGTCAAACAACCCATTCCCAATCTGGTGCTTTCCAACAGCATCCGCTCCGCCACCATCGGGTTGACCAAGACGCTGGCCCTTGAGCTGGGAGAAGAGGGCATCCGTTTCAATTCAATCCTGCCAGCCTACACGGAGACAGAAAGGGTGATGGAGCTGATGCGCCACCAGGCAGAAGAGGAGGGTACCTCCCTGGCCGAGCAGAAGGAGACCCTTACCAAGTCCAGCCCGCTGGGACGGATGGGAACACCGGAGGAATTTGGCAGGGCAGCCGCTTTCCTGGTCTCCCCAGCAGCCTCCTATATCACCGGGGTGATGCTCACCGTGGATGGGGGGATGTATAAAGGGACGATGTAATACCCGGCTCGAAGCAGAGGACGAGCGTCCTGAAAGAGTCCTGTCACTCTCACTCCCATTCCCCTGATTTTCGGAACGCTGACACTGCTCAACCGCCCGCGGGGAATGGCCAGCTTCCACAATCCCAAAAAGGGATTTACACATCCCGGAGCAGGGGATCAGCTCGGGAGTGATTCTGATTGTCCTCAGTGGAAAGCGCCTCTTCAACCGAGCGGACAGCAAAGCTTCCTGCTCGCTGATTCCGCTATCCGCCAACCGATCAGCCCCCCTGGTCCGGAACATTAGATAGAGGCTGCGCAGCTGCGCAGCCTCTTAATTCCCGGATCGTCCAATCTTACTGTAGCCGTACTAAAGTTTTTCCGTCCGCCCAGAGTTCTTCCAGCTGATAATACTTCCTTCTTTCCGGGGAAAATATATGTACAATCAAGTCCCCATAATCGAGCAGCATCCATCCGGTTGCTGGTTCCCCTTCAATGCGGGGACTGATTCCATAGACCTCTTTGACCTCTTCTGAAATGGCATTCACGAGAGCTTTAACGAGACGGGTACTGCTTCCCGAACAGACGATGAAATAATCTGCCAGCACCGATAAACCCTGAATATCAATTAAGTGGATGTCTTCGGCCTGCTTGTCATCCAGAATGTCAACTATATGATTGGCCAGCTCTTTAACTTCCAGATCACACCTCTCTTTTCATCAAACCATTACCTGGCTGTCCAGCTCCCTGAGGGGGGCTGTATAGAGCCTGGTATATTTTGCCCCTTCCGGCTGCAGATCGCTCCGGTAAAGATGGACTTCGTCAATCCTTGCCACGCCGATAAACCCCACCTGAAAATCGTGGAGCTCCTTCCCTACCCGCCGGACGTCCCGGGCAGAAGCCTTTCGGGAAATTCTGCCCAGAGTAAGATGTGGGGTAAAATCATATTTGTCGTAATTGTAGCCTAAGCGGGCTACCCCATCCTCAATTCCCCGCTGCAAATCGAACAATTCTGAGGGCGCTTCTACCCCAACCCAGATTACCCGGGGGTGTCTCAATTTGGGAAATGCCCCTATCCCTCCGATCCCGATTTCCATGGCCTGCCGTTTGGAAGCTTCCGCTTGGAGGATTTTTTCCACCATGGAGATATTTTCCCGGGAGACATCACCGAGAAATTTTAAGGTGAGGTGAATCTTTTCCGTCCGCACCCAACGAACCGGTGTATCCGGCAGTTTTTCCTGCAGCTGAAGGGATACCTGGTCCAGAGCCTCCTTAACGGAGGGTGGCAAATCGACAGCAATAAAAGTTCTAATGACTTCTGTTGTCATAGGATCTCTCTTTGTTAACCAAGAGGAACACCAAGAAATTGCTGATGGACTGATCAGGTGGAAATGCCTGGACGAGTTCTCATTTACCGATCGCCTGAAATAAGGCGGTTTCAGGGCAGGTATTCATAGGGTATTGTACTATAAATCAATCCCCCAGCAGCGCATAATCCAATTTCCTCCACCCTGCTCTGCCTCCGGATTATCCCTTTTTTTTTAGACCTCAAACTCATTCCCGGGAGATTAATTGCTGGTAATCCTCGGGTACATCCACATCCAGCAGTATTCCCGGATCCTCCCAGCTGACATACTTCAGCGGGTAGGCATCAAAGAGTGCCCTGCCCCCCTGATCGCCGGTAATCTGGATCAGTTCAGAAAACAGCGATCGGTCAAAAAGTACCGGGTTGGCCCGCTGCCCTTGTACCTTTACTGCGGTGATGGGTGCCAGAGACCCAGCATGGGCTGCCCGCAGCTTCTCAATCAACTGGACAGGAATCTGGGGTTGATCCACCAGCAGAAATACAGCTCCCCCGCAGCCCTCAGGGAGAGATCGTACTGCTGCCCGAACGGAGCTCCCCTGCCCGGTTTCCCAATCAGGGTTGTATATGATGTCAACCTGCAGGTCCGATACTGCCCGGCTGACTGCTTCCCGCTCTGCCCCGGTTACCACCACCAGGGGAGATAGCCCGGCCTGAAACGCTTTTTTGGCTGCCACCCGGATAAACGGTTCCCCACGCCACTCCAGCAGCTGCTTTGTTTCCCCAAACCGGGACGAGCCTCCGGCCGCCAATACTACACCTGCTATTCGCTCCCAGGTCTCCAGCAGCAGTTCATCCTCCAGCGTCCCGAAGAGCACAGCATGGAAATGCTGATGCAGTGCCGGAAGGAAATCATGGAATTTTCTCCAGTTGGGGAATGCGTCGATCTGATTGAGCAATAATACTTTTCTGGCTTGAGCAGGAATATTTTTTAACCCTCCCTGTTCTGAGGTCAGCACCCGAAGAAGATCCTCACTGGATACCGGTACATCCCGCTCCAGGCCGGAAAGTCTAGAAAAAATTTCCGGGCGGTGCACGTGCTGTTCATTAAGGGGCTTCCCCAGACCGGAAAGACCTGCCACAACTACCACCAGATTGACGAAATCGGGAATGGGCGGTTCATGGTCAGCCGGTGCTTTCAAAGGCAAGCGCCTGGCGCCATCGGACTCCAGAAGGAGGGGACAGTCCCCTTCCTCAGCCTGGCGGCGGAGCGCTGCCAGCACAGCCGGATTGACCGGCCCCACACGCCCTTCCTCGACTTCCGGCCCGGTGAACAAAATCACCTGACCCTCCAGTTCCTGCTTTTCGGGCAGATCCTCTGCATCACGGACCGTAAAGTGTTGATCAGAAAGACCTACCTGATCGACGCTGAGATGGGTGGTGGTAGTCACCAGCAGCCTGCTGTTAAATTGCCGCGCTGCCTGAAAGACGGCAGTGGTCTTTCCCCCAGCCCCCACAAAAGCTGCCCTGGTCTGGCGGGTCAGCCGCAGTCCCTGGATCAGCTCCATAATTGTTCCCTCAAGTCAGAACGGGCGAGAATGGCCTCAAGGACGGAACCGCCCAGGCAGCGGGCCTTGTCGGAGATCACAGAGGCATATCCAGGATCATCCCGGGGGTCGATATCTCCGACCTTCATCCCCTCCTTGACCGGCGTTCCTTTCCTCAGCAGCCCCCGGACGAACCCATCAAAAGATGCTGTGACCGGGATCCCAGCAACCCGACAGACAGGCTGGTCTTTATCAATCCGCTCCCCAATCTCCACCAGGGTCTCCAGCAGACCTGCGGCAGGGGCGCGAAGCACCCGCTCCGCTGTATACCCCATCACAGCTCCCGGGATCCTGGTGTCTTCTTGTGGACTTCCCTCCCGGATCACCCGCCCCAGATGATGGCCCCGGTTGGTCTCTATCGCGGCATGGCAATTCTCCCCGGCAGTAAAGCCGGGTCCCAGACCGATGACCAGGGGAGCAAGCTCCCGTCCCCGCTGTGGTGGTTTTTTCCGCATCCGGGCATCCACCAACACAGCTGGTTGGACAATCTTCAAGCAGCTGAGTTCCGGATCCACCAGCACGGGGATCCCCCCCTGTTTCCAGATATGATGTCTTTGGGCAGGGCGGTCAATCAGAAATGCGGATTGACCTTCCACCGCGACCTGCTGCTCATAGACGGCCTCGGCAAAAGACACCTTCCGGCGGACGACCAGCGGTTGAGGCAGCTCGGTTATCATTAATTTCAATCCACAGCGATGCAGTCTGAGGGCAATCCCGCTGGCCAGATCCCCACCCCCCCGTATCAACACCTCCATCCGCACTACCTCCCAGGATCAAGGATGCTTAATCAATCTTGATTTTAGCACAGCGTGTACCCACTTTGAAATCCTCTCCCGGATAAGCAACCCTAGAAAAGCAGCCGCCGTTTCAGCGAGGGAACTGCTGATAAACTGGTACGGCAAAAGGGGATATCCCGAATTCTGTACCTTTCAATCAGGGAAATGAGAGGCCTGAAAGAAAAAAATCAGGGGAGGAAAAAACCAGAGATCACCCAGCACAGTATCAGTTTTCCCCAAACTTTGTTATACTTTAGGGGAAGACCAAGTAATAACCATTATCCAAAGGAGTCAATCAATGTCTGAAGAAATTGTCAACACGGCCCCAGCCGGTGAGGAAATCACCAGCGATGACAAATTATGGGCCGCCTTGAGCTGGATCCCCTGGGTAGGCTGGATCCTGGCTATCATCGCCTTGCTGGTAGAACCACAGAAGAATCGTCCCTTTGTTCGTTTCCATGCTGTGCAAGCCCTCGCCGGAAATATTATTCTGGGAGTCATCAGTCTGCTGCTGGGAATCACCGTCATTCTGGCATGCCTGGCTCCCTTCCTCTACCTGGTGACCATCTACCCGGCCATCAAAGCCTACCAGGGAGAACGTCTGGAAATCCCCTGGCTGACACAGTTCTGCAAAAGTCAAGGCTGGATTTCATAAGCTTTTCTTCCACAGTCTGACAAAAAACCCTTCCCGGATGGGAAGGGTTTTTTGATACCGCCAATCTGCTCGCGCAGCTGCTGTCCAACAGGAATAATCGATCGGGGATTTTTATCTGATCCCTGTCCTGGGACAGGGGGAGCTTGTTGTTTTCCAACCGGCAGTCACTCATCTGAACGGCCCGGCTCCTTTCCGGCTCCGTCACAGACCTTCCCTTTAGGATTCAGGGAGATGACCGCTGTTGATAGGAATCCTTTCAATTTGACTGTCTTTCCTGCAAGCACCCCCTGGCTTCCTCAAGAATCTAAAATACTTTGGCCGTAAGTCCGTGGTTAACGGCAACGGTCTCATAAGGGAAAGCATCCTCCATGGTAGGCAGATTGGTGACAATAGCAATCCTCACCAGCTGAGGGACAACCCTGGCAGCATTTTCCGCCAGCCGGAAAGTGTCAAGGGTATCCAGCCGATACTCCAGCTCCCGCTCATCGGCCAGAATTATGCTGCGCTCGTTTTCCAGACAGCGGTCGAAAACCATCCGGTTGTACTGCAGGACTTCTTGTAAATCTTCATCAAACCCACGTGTGGTCACAATCAACAGATCGTCCAAGATCTGAAAAGAATGCTCCAGGCCAGGGTATACTCCTCTGCTGCTTCCGGAATCCCCAACACAATCGAATCCAGCCAGAATCGGCAGATATGCCAAGGCAAAGTTAAAATGTCCTATTGCCCAGCAAAGTTAAAATGTCCTAAT
>CAZRUS010000020.1:0-49863 GCA_964603385.1 uncultured Anaerolineales bacterium
ATTAGGACATTTTAACTTTGCTGGGCAATAGGACATTTTAACTTTGCCTTGGCACCAATTCCCGGGTCACTTGGCACCTAGGGCAAGGCCGATTATAATCTATATGTGGCGAATAACAGAGATCCGCAGGACTTAACCGTTGCAGAGCTGCGTCGTTTACTGGTAGAAAAACGGCGCTCAATCCGGCATGAGCGGCTTGAGCGCTACCGGGAGACAGGTCGGATCGTCCGTCTGGTGTCGGATGAGGAGGATTCCTCCTGGGATGAATTGAGAACGTCAACCGCAGCCAGTCCGTCTCAGGGGGACAGCACGGAAGGCAGACGCCCCCCAGGGAAGAAGGTCATTGATCATTTCCTGCTGGCGGTGGAAATTGCCGCTGTGCTGGGATTGATCTTTGTGCTTTTCAATGGGATGGGGATTCTCCAGGAGCTCAACCGGGAAGTTGCCCTGGCTCTAGAGCAGCCGACGCTCACCCCCACCCCTCTCATTGAGGCGGTTGTGCTTCCATCGGGACATACACCACCGAATTCACCGGGCGGCAGCCGCCCCAACACAGAAGAAATTCCCGAGCACCTGCTTCCTGTGGTCCAGTCTTACGCTGAAATTCCTATTCCAACACAGGGACCAGAGCACGTCATTCGCCTGCAGATACCAGAAATTAATCAGGATGTGCCGGTGGTAGAAGGAGATGGGTTTGAGCAGCTGAAAAAAGGGGTAGGACATCATATCAATTCAGCTAACCCTGGCGAAGAGGGCAATGTGGTCCTATCTGCCCATAATGATATTCATGGAGAAATTTTTCGCGATCTTGATCAGCTTTCCCCTGGGGATGAGGTGATCATGTTCACGGAAAAGAGAAACTATCTCTATATTGTCGAAGAAACAATTATTGTGGAGCCCACGCAGGTAGAATACCTGGCTCCAACAGATGAGCCTATGGCAACGTTGATTTCCTGCTACCCGTATATGGTGAATAACAAAAGAATCATCGTTCGGGCCTCCCTGGTGGAATGAAGCCTGCAACAGAGTTAAGAACGGTGGAAAGCTGGTTCATGACCGGTCAAATTACTTCTTTTTTTTAGACGGAATCAATCGATCTAACACAGCGATCAGAAGCGCCTCAACGCTCAGACAAAGGGCTGTTTAGAGATATGAACGCAGAGACCCCCAAATCGGCCCCCTGGAGCACCACGACAAAGCTGGTTGTCGGTCTGACGATTGTCGCTGTTCTGGCGGCTGTAGTGCTTTACTACCGCTCGATAGTTTCCTCGCTGATTTTTGCGATTATTCTTTCCTATCTGCTGCGACCCCTGATAGTTTTCTTAACGGATAAAACCTTTCTGTCCTGGCGGTTGAGTACAACGCTGGTATTTGTTGTGCTGTTGATCCTTCTCCTGGGGGGAATGACCGGGGCAGGTTTTGCCATCGCCCAGCAGCTGACCAGCCTGGTCCGGCTGCTCCAGGGGGTGATCGCTGATCTCCCTCAGATTGCTGAAGACCTGTCTGGTTTTCTAGCCCAATTTGGTTATTTAGGGGAGGTGATCAATCTATCTGATCTGGCCAATCGGATTTTAGAAACACTGCAGCCGCTGCTTGGCCAGGCAGGAAGCCTGGTCGGTTCCCTGGCTACAGGCGCAGCAGTGAGCATTGGGAAAATATTCATTGTCCTTTTTGTCTCCTATTTTCTGATTTCAGAGACAAGAAAAGTAAGCTTGATCGATCCAGAACTATTCCCGGACTTTGAATATGATATCCGGCGGATGAGCCGGCAGTTAAGGCATATCTGGAATACTTTTTTTCGGGGACAAATTATTATTTTCATGCTGGTGTTTGTGGTCTATTTTATCGTCCTATCCATCCTTGGTGTTCGCTATGCGATCATACTGGGGGCCATGGCAGGGTTTGCGGTATTTGTGCCTTATGTAGGTCTGTGGCTGACTGTGATTGTTATGGCACTGGTAACCCTGCTTCAGCCCAGCAACTACTTCGGGCTGGTCGCCTGGCAGTATTCGGCCCTGGTGGTGGGGATCGCTCTGGCACTCAATTTTATTTTTGATAATTACATCACGCCCCGGTTTTACGGCAGCACGCTGGATATCCACCCGGCTGCTGTGTTAATTTCAGCGCTGGTTGCTGCCAATCTGTTTGGGCTGCTGGGAATTTTCCTGGCTGCGCCCAGCTTCGCTACTCTAAAGCTGCTGGGCACATATGTCTTGCGTAAAATGTTTGATCTTGATCCTTGGCCTTACCCGGAGGAAGAATTTGAACCGATTGAATATCCCTGGTACCGATGGGGGAGAAAAATCGTCCAGTGGTTTCGGGAGCAAATCTCCCGGCTTCGTGAGTAAATCCAAAAAACAAGCCCGCTGGATGCAGCGGGCTTGTTTCTAGAGCTGTATTCTTCAATAACATCAGGCCATAATTGGGGCGCCGTAGAGAGCTTCCTTCACGTTGATCACTTGCCGGCGGAGCTTTTTGTCTGTTTCCAGGAGATCGGTGATCTTCTCATGGCCGTACATTACCGTAGTATGGTCCCGGTCGCCCAGCAATTCTCCGATTTTGGGCAGGGAAAGATCACTCTCCTCCCGGAGAAGGTACATGGCGACCTGTCGGGGGAGGGCAATGCGGTGGCTGCGGCTGCGGCTGAATAATTCCTCCAGGGTGACGTCAAATTGATTGGCAACCGCCTGAATGATCTGGTCCGGATCAACCTCTTCGGTTTCCGGCATGAGATCTGCCAGGGCAAATTGGACCAGGTCCTCATTGAGCGGCATCCCCCGCAAGTCAGCATACGCCATGATCCTGGTCATTGCCCCTTCCAGTTCCCGGATGTTTGTCTGGAAGCGCTGGGCGATCTCTTCAATGATCATGTCCGGTATACTGTAGCCCAACCGCTCCGCTTTGGACTGCAGGATGGCCACGCGGGTTTCAAAATCCGGCGCCTGGATGTCCGCGGCCAGTCCCCACTCAAACCGGGAACGCAGCCTTTCTTCCAGTGTAACCATGGCTTTGGGCGGGCGATCTGAAGTCATGACAATCTGCTTGTTCTGTCCGTGCAGCGTATTGAATGTGTGAAAGAACTCTTCCTGGGTGGATTCTTTCCCGGCGATAAACTGGATGTCATCGATCAGCAGCACATCAATCCGGCGGTATTTCTCGCGAAAGGCCTGCGTAGTGTGGCCTCGAATGGCTGTAATCAGGTCATTGGTGAATTCTTCAGAGGAGACATAAAGGATTTCCAGCCCCTGCTCGATGCCCAGGTTTCCGATGGCATGGAGTAAATGAGTCTTTCCCAGGCCCACCCCGCCATAAAGAAAGAGAGGATTGTAGGTCTGGGCGGGTTTTTCGGCAACAGCCAGAGAGGCAGCATGAGCCAGCCGGTTGCTGGGACCCACCACGAAATTGGAAAAATTATAGCGATGATTAATTGATACCCGCTGGCTGCGGATTTCCTGGGGGGGGGTCTCAGCCGGAGAGAATTCTGTTTCCAGGTCTGGATCAGCCAGGTGGGGTTTATGACCGTTGCCGTGATTGACCTGAAAGGTGACATCCACCGGCCGATTTAAGGAGCCGGTAAGCAGCTTGGCAATGGTGCTTTTCAGCCGGTTGTCCAACCAATCTCGGGCGTAGGCATTCTGAACTCCAACTTGAGCCACATCTTCAGATATGGTGATCAGTTCAGCATCGCGCACCCAGGTGTCGAAAGCGGCTTTGGGCATCTCTAACTGTAATTGTCCCAAGGCAGTCTGCCAAGCTTGCTGTGCATCCATGAACCTGCCTCCTCATCACTCCTGATTTTAAGGATAATTATCCCAGGCCCTGGTCTTTTTCCGAGCAGGGGAAAGGATATTCAGCTACTCCGCTAGGGTATCTCTAGTTTTTGGAAAACCCCCAAAAGGGGAACGCTTCAGTGACAATTCTAATGGAAAGCAGGGTCTTTTATCAATCCTGCGCCCTAAAAAAAATTGATTCTTTAAGGTTTTGAATCTTAACAAAAACTTAACCAACAGGAGGAGAAACTGCGGACCCAGGTTCCGCCGGTTTTCTGGCTGTATTACGGTGCAGGTTGGTGGTCTCCCCCACATCTTGGGGTACACACATTGCATCAATGTCCAGTCTTAAAAAATTGATCTGAGATTATCCCTTGGGGAAAGCTGATCTATTACATCCGCTTGAATCAAGGTCGCTGGATATTGAAAAATGGCCTCTTGTTTTCCATTTGTCAAGTCCGATTCCTAAAACGATCGGACCGGAAAAGGAGTTTTCTGTCCGCTGTGTTAGAATTGGAAACATGAAAAGAAACGGAAAAACGGGAGTTCAAACTATTCTTCCAGTGGCTTTCCTGCTGGCCGTTCCTGGTTGGATCTGGCTGGTTTACCTGGTTACCCAGACTTCCCCCAAAGTGGGCAACCGCTGGATGTTTTTTGCTGCCGTTGTCCTGGCAGTGACCGGCACATCCGCTCCCCTGGTGGCTATGGTAAACCGGGTGGTGAGGCCGGCCCGGGCGAGATATTTCGAAACCGTTCTCCGGGAGGCGGTGATGATTGGAGTTTTCTCAGCATCCCTGCTATGGTTAAACAAAGGGCAGGTGCTTTCCTTCGGCCTGGCTGTCATCCTTGGGGGGGGATTCCTGCTCGTAGAAGTGCTGCTGCGGCTGCGTTCAGGCAGTATCTGGCTTCCCGGGGAATCTGATCTGGATGAGCCTGATTCCTCTCCAAAGGCTTAAATCATCCCGGAGAGCATATCCGAATTTTATCATCTGGTAATGCTTATGAGCGAATTGAAGAATCTACCCGCGGTCAGCCAGCTGCTCCAGACTCCCTTAGGAGAAGATCTGGAGGCCAGGTTTGGCCATGCTTTAACCGTGGAGGCTTTCCGGTCAGTGATCCAACATGCCCGCCGGGAACACCTGGAGGAACAGGCTTCCCTTCCAGCGGAGGAAAGCCTGCTGAATCTGGCTGCCCAGCAGCTGAGAATCTGGCTGACCCCATCGCTGGTTCCCGTGATCAATGCTACCGGGGTGATCATCCATACCAACCTCGGCAGGGCCCCATTGAGCGCTGACACGCTGGAACGGGTCGCCAGTGTTTCTGGAGGATATTCTAATTTGGAGTTTGATCTTGGGAAGGGTCGTCGGGGTTCACGACTGATTCATGCAGAACAGAACTTCCAGCAGCTGCTGGGGGTTGAGGCAGCATTTGTTGTCAACAATAATGCCGCTGCCGTGCTGTTAGCCCTGACTGTGCTGACCCGAGGGAAAAAGGTCATCATCTCGCGCTCCCAGCTGGTAGAAATTGGGGGTGGATTCCGAATACCGGATGTCCTGAAACATTCTGGCACCGATCTGGTCGAGGTAGGAACAACCAATAAAGTTCACCTGTTTGATTACCAGGAAGCCTATCAGGAAGCGACAGCGGCGGTCATGCGAGCTCACTCCTCAAATTTTTCCATTGTGGGATTTACCAGTCAACCGCCGCTTCCAGAGCTTGTTGCCAGTGCTCATCAGGCCGGCCTGCTCTTTATTGATGATCTGGGGTCAGGTGCGCTGCTGGATACAGCTGAATTTGGTCTGAAACACGAACCCATGGTGCAGGAGTCGCTCCAGGCCGGTGCTGATCTGGTTTGTTTTTCGGGTGATAAACTCCTTGGTGGCCCCCAATCGGGGATCATTCTGGGGAAAAGGGCATTGATTGATAAGCTGAAAAGGCATCCGTTGGCCCGGGCAATACGAGCGGATAAAATGGCCCTGGCGGGCTTGTCGGCTACGCTGGAACATTATCTAAAAGAAGAGGCGCTGGAAAAGATCCCGGTCTGGAAGATGATTTCATCCTCTGCTCAACAGCTCAAGAACAGGGCGGAACGCTGGCAGCAGAAAGCCGGGTTTGGCAAGATCAGGGAATCCCGTTCCATGGTGGGAGGTGGCAGTCTTCCAGGAGAGACCCTGCCCACCTTTGGCTGGTCGCTGGAGACAGCCCATCCTCAGCGGTTCTTGACCGACCTGCGCAACAGCGATCCTCCGCTGGTTGCCCGGATTGAAGATGACCAGGTTCTTCTGGATCCCAGAACCGTGCTGCCCAATCAAGAAGAACGGCTGATCCGCATCGTTGAAAACTGTTGGAGAGACCATGAAGCATGAATTGCAGTCTTTGATGGCCCGGGAAGGGTTTGATGCTCTTTGGGTTGCCGGATCAGCGAAGAATAATCCGGCAATGATCTATCTCACCGGCGGTGGCCATATCACCGGGGCGGATCTGATCATCAAACGGGGGGAGGATCCGGTGCTGGTCTGTGGATCCATGGAGCGGGAAGAGGCCGCCTCAACCGGACTGGAAGTACGAACTTACAGCCAGTACGGGTATCGCGAACTGCTGAAAGAACATCAGGATGATCTCCAGGAAGCGCTGGCGCGGCTCAGCCAGCGAATTCTTTCTGATCTGGGGGTTGTCCGGGGCAGGGTTGCTCTGTATGGAAACATGGAAATCAGCCAGGGATGGGGGGTCTATCAAAGGCTGGATGCCATCATGCCGGAACTTACCTTGATCGGGGAAGGGCCGAACTCCATTTTGCTGGAGGCGCGGGCTACCAAAGAGCCCGGGGAGATAGACCGCATTAAAAAGATGGGATCAATCACCACCGAAGTGGTGGCAAAGACCGCCGCCTATCTGCAGAGCAGGCAGGTTAATTCTCAGGAAAGCTTGCTGGATCCGGATGGTTCTGCGGTCACGGTCGGCAAAGTCAAGTCCCAAATCAGACTTTGGCTGGCAGAACGGGGAGCTGAAGCTGCTGAAGGAATCATTTTTGCGGTGGGCAGAGATGCTGGCTTTCCACACAGCGCCGGAAAGGATGCGGATGCTGTCTGTCTGGGGAAGACCATTATCTTTGATCTTTTTCCCCGGGAAATTGGTGGGGGATATTTTTTCGATTTCACCAGAACATGGTGTCTGGGTTATGCCCCGGAGCTGGAACAGCAAATCTATGATCATGTTCATTCGGTCTACCAGCGCGTGCTGGCGGATGTCCAGGTGGATAGCTATGCACCGGACCTGCAGGAAAAGACCTGTCAGTATTTTGAGGATCTGGGACATAAAACTATTCGTCAGGACAGCCGGCTGGAATCAGGGTATGTTCACAGTGTGGGTCACGGCCTGGGTTTAGCCGTTCACGAACGACCGAGTTTTGGCCGGGGAGCAACGCAAGCAGATCGGCTCATCCCTGGGACAGTGGTGACCATAGAACCAGGATTATATTATCCAGAACAGGGTCTGGGCTGCAGGCTTGAGGATACGGTATGGGTAGGTCCAGATGGGGAGGTGGAGCTGGTTGCAGGGTATCCTTACCAGCTGGTATTGCCCATGGAGAATTGGCAGGGATAATGGATCCCGGGGATCTCAGCATGGTCACCGGGAAGGGAAGGAAGATTGATATGACATTCAAGGAACAAAATCGCCCCAATCAACCGTCACAGGATTGTTCCCCAGCAGATCCCGCAGCTCGAATCCTGGGAATTGAAACTTCCTGTGATGAAACAGCCGCAGCGGTGGTGGAAAACGGCCGCATCATCCTCTCCAGTGCAGTAGCATCGCAGGAGGAACTCCATGCCCGATTCGGGGGAATATTTCCTGAAGTTGCCTCCCGACAGCATATCCTATCCATTTATCCCATTATTGAGCAGGCATTGAAAGATGCACATCTGCGTCTGGAAGATCTGGATGGAGTGGCGGTCACCCAGGGTCCCGGCCTGCCGGGTTCCCTGGTTGTGGGCCTGAATGCAGCCAAGGGATTGGTGGTGGGCACCAACCTGCCGCTGCTGGGGATAAATCATTTGGAGGGGCATCTGTATTCCGCCTGGCTGCATCGAGAAGGGGATCCCCCCCAACCAACCCCGACCTTTCCCCTGCTTGCCTTGATTGTTTCTGGGGGTCACACCGAGCTGATTCTGATGACCGCACACCTCAGCTATCAGCGCCTGGGTGGGACGCTGGATGATGCTGCTGGTGAGGCGTTCGATAAAGTAGCTCGCTTGTTGGATCTGGGGTTTCCCGGCGGTCCAGCAATTCAAAAATTTGCAGAAGAGGGCAATCCGGAAGCCTTTGATTTCCCCCGGGCCTGGTTGGACGGCAGCTGGGATTTTTCCTTCAGTGGTTTGAAAACTGCCGTGCTCCGAACTGTCGAAGCCCTGGAGGGGGAGCAAAATGCCTTGCCGGCGGCTGATCTGGCAGCCAGTTTTCAGCGTGCGGTTGTGGAGGTGTTGGTAGGAAAATCCCTCAAGGCAGCAGAAGAGTTTCAGGTCAGCGACATTCTGGTGGCCGGAGGAGTGTCAGCAAATAAGGAATTGCGGGAGGCATTTCTGGATCAGGATCGTTTTAATGTTCACATCCCGCCGCTCTATTTGTGCACGGATAATGCGGCAATGATCGCCGGGGCAGGCTGTTTCCGGTACTGTGCCGGTCAACGAGATTCCCTGGATATGGATGCCGTTCCAAACTGGCTGGTCTCTGAGATCCCGCCCTTTTCGAGAAAATAGCTTTTCAATAGGAACTGGGAGGAAAAACATGTCCGGTTTCAAACGCCTCTGGCTGCCG
Organism: uncultured Anaerolineales bacterium; assembly: GCA_964603385.1. Taxonomy (GTDB): domain Bacteria; phylum Chloroflexota; class Anaerolineae; order Anaerolineales; family UBA11858; genus B10-G9. The sequence goes on from CAZRUS010000020.1 coordinate 8,583, forward strand.
TTGGGGGTTCCCCGCATAGTGCTGTTGATCTCAGGGATTGTTCTTCCCATAATTGGAGCGAGCTTGGGGATCGCGGATAATCTGCCGGGGATACTTTTCGTGCTGGTGGGCATCAGCTGTCTGCTGGGAGCCCTGGTCTGGAACTGGCGATCTCCGCGCGCGTTCTGGGTGCTGGGCGGGATCAGTTTGCTGTCGTTCCTGGTGGGATCGGTCCTGCATAATCTGCTCTATGCGCTGGGAATGATGCTGAAATCACCCCTGCTTCTCCCTGTGGTGAGAGGCCTGGGGACAATATCCTTCTTGATAGCGGTCATGGTGTCACCGCCGGCGGTCCTGGTCTCGCTGGTGGGGGGTATCGCGGTCAGCTGGGCTGGCCTTCCCGGATTGGTGCGCAAGAACCGCAGCTACCGGAGGTTTTATCAGGAGATTCCCATTTCAGAAAAAAAACTCCGGCAGCTGATTAACCTAGCCAGGTTATCTGCTTCGGCTGCTAACCGTCAGGGGCTCAAATTCCTGATCACTACGGATAGGCAGAAAAATCAGCAAATTTTTTCCACCCTGGGTTGGGCCGGGTATTTAAATGACTGGCTGGGCCCTGAGCAGGGAGAAAGGCCGTCCGCCTACATCCTGATCCTTGGGGATACTGAGCTGGGTTCGCTGTCCGAATACGATGCCGGGATCACAGCCGAAAACATCCTCTTGGGCGCAGTGGAGCGCGGCCTGGGCGGGTGTATTCTGGCATCCATCCGCCGTGACGCTCTCCGGTCCTCCCTGGGAATTCCTGAACGGTATCAGATTATGCTGGTGATCGCCCTGGGGATCCCCCGCGAAAAAGTTGTCATTGATCCGCTGGGAGCTGAGGGAAGCATTCAATACTGGCGTGATGAGCGGGGGGTGCATCACGTTCCCAAACGGCCGCTGGATGAGATTCTTCTGGATATTTGAAGATCTTGAGGTTCAATCTCTGAGCAAGGCCTGGATCTGCTGGATAGAAATCGGTCCTTCTCGAAGGAGTTCAGGCTGATCGGAGATCAGGTTGATTACAGTGGAGGCGACGCCGACCGGGGAGGGGCCGCCGTCCAGGATCAGGTCCAGGTGAGTTCCGATCTTCCGGCGAACTTGATCTGCGGAAGTTGCGCTCTCTTCTCCAGAAAGATTTGCCGAGGTCGCTGCCAGCGGACCGGTCTCCTGCAGCAGCTGGCGGGTCTGGGGATAATCCGGGATGCGAACCCCTACGGTGGGGGTGGGGGAGATCTCCGCGGGCAGATCAGGATGGGCCGGCAAAACCATGGTCAGGGGTCCGGGCCAGAAGGCTTCGGCCAGGCGGACAGCTGCCGGAGAGATCTTCCCGGCGATCTGCTCCAGATCTTGCAGATCGGCAATTAAAATGGGAATGCCCTTGCTGGTATCTCTTTGCTTGATCAGGTAAAGGCTGCGGATGGCCTGTGACCTGACGGCCGAGCAGCCGATCCCGTAGACAGTATCCGTTGGAAAGGCAATCACCCCACCGGCGGCAATGATCTGGCGGGCTGTCTGTACGGCAGCCCTGTCGGAGATGGGCAGGACCTCAGCAGAGGGTTTTTTCAGGTTTGAATCCATAGATAACGATCCTTTCCGGAGAGATCCTTTTCCAGGGTCAGAACTGCTTCTGGAAAAAAAAGTCCGGCGGTTTCAAGAGCGAGGTCTCCTCGCTTTTCATCAATTTCCAGCAGGACAGCGCCTCCCGGGTTGAGATGATTTCCGGCCTCTTTGAGCAGGCGCCGGATCAAATGCAGGCCGTCCGGTCCTCCATCTAATGCCTGGAGAGGCTCTCTTCTGGTCACCGCCAGAGAGGGCAGACGGTGGCTGGGAATATAGGGAAGATTGGCGCAGATCAGGTCAAATCCTGAGGAGAGACCGGACAGCAGATCCATTTGTACAAAGTGTATCCGTTCTGCAGTGTGGTGATGAGCCGCATTCTTTCTGGCAGTCAGCAGGGCGGTCAGGGAGATGTCGGCTGCGATCAGCTGGATCCGGGGCTGGTTGACGGACAGGGCTACTGCCAGACAGCCTGATCCCGTGCCCACATCGAGGACATAGTTGGCCTGGGGGTGATTTTTCAGCCAGTGCAGAGCTTCCTCCACCAGCCGTTCTGTTTCCGGCCGGGGAATCAGGACATCGGGATTGACAAAGAAATCAAGGCTGAAAAATTCCCATTTTCCGACCACATAAGGGAGGGGGAAGCCCCTGCGGATTTTTTTCAGGGCAGAAATGAGCTTTTTTCCCTGCTCGTTTTTGATCGGGGGGGAAGGATGGGCCAGCAGCTGGGCCCGGGGGATATCCAGCAGGTGGCTCAGCAGCACCAGGGTGTCCAGGTAGGGCGTTTCAGTGTAAGGAGTTATCTGCTCCCTCACCTGATCTACAAGTGATTGGGAACCCATCCGGTCAGTCTTCGAGCCCGGCTTCCGCCAGCCTGGCCGCCTCATCTTCGGTCGTAAGCTCCTCGATAAACTCATCGATTTCCCCGTCCATGATCGAGGGCAGCTGATAGGAGGAGTAATTAATGCGGTGATCGGTTACCCTGGATTGGGGATAATTATATGTGCGGATCTTTTCCGAGCGCTCCCCGGTGCCAATCTGGGAGCGGCGGGTTTCATCCTGGGCTTCTCTTCGCCTTGTTTCTTCAATTTCGTACAGCCTGGCTTTGAGGATGCTCATCGCACGGGCTCGATTTTGGGCTTGAGAGCGCTCATCCTGGCACTGCACAACAATCCCAGTCGGTTTGTGTGTTAATCGGATAGCTGTGGAGTTCTTCTGGACACTCTGTCCTCCAGGACCGCCGGCTTTGTAGACGTCCATCTCGATATCGTTGGGAGAGATATCAATTTCCACATCATCTACTTCTGCCAGCACAGCAACAGTGGCTGTGGATGTGTGGATCCGTCCCTGGGATTCTGTTTCAGGAACGCGCTGCACCCGATGAACACCGGACTCGTATTTCAATCGTGAAAATGCGCCCCTGCCTTTCACCATTGCCGATACTTCTTTAATCCCGCCCACTCCGGTTTCATTCAGGGAAAGAATATCTACCTTCCAGCCTTTTCGTTCCGCAAAACGGCTGTACATTCTGAATAGATCCCCTGCGAAGAGTCCTGCTTCATCTCCCCCTGCGCCGGCACGGATTTCCAGAATGACATTGCGATCATCCCGGGGATCTTTGGGAACCAGCATTTTTTTAAGCGCAGCTTCCAGCTGGGAAATTTGCTCGCTAAGCGATGCCATCTCCATTTCGGCCAGGTCCTTAAGCTCCTCATCACTGGATTCTACCAGTGCCTCTGCCTGTTGATACTCATCCAGCGCCTGGCGGTATTCCCGGATGCGATCAAAGAGCGGTTCCAGGTCCGCTTTCTCTTTGCCCAGTTCGGCTGCCAGCTGGTAGTCATCCCCAACTTCCAGCAGCTGCTGATTGATTTCCTGGTATCGGTCTTCAATTCCGGATAATTTTTCAAGTAACATCATGTATACTTATCTATGGTTTTCTTGTCCTTTAAATCACGCAGAGATTATACCACCTGGCTCAGGAGTTCTTATTTGGAATAAGGGGATTCCAGGCAGGATTCGTTCCCCTCTGCAGGCAGATGGCGACAGGGGTGGGAGAATTGGCAGGGGAATCTGTAATATTCCGTTCAATGGGTTTTTGTTTTTGCTTGCACCCCTCCAGGGATCATGCTATAATCTCCTTGATCAAGCCCCACTATATGAAAAATTCAGATTTGGACATTTGATCAGCCGCTGGTGCATCTATGATATGGTGCAGGGTGGTAAAAATCATATCTGGGGTATCTCGACAGGCTACACATAATAACGATAAGGGTTTCCCAACAGAGAAAAATATATATGAGAGCTAATGAATTGTTCAAGAAGTCTTTGGGCGAACTGCGTGACATCGCCCAGGAGTTGGATATTGAACGCGCCCGGTGGTTGAAAAAAGAAGCTTTGGTTTTAGAAATCACCCGCGCGGAAGCTGAGTTAAAGGGCAGAGAAGTTCGTGGAGGGGTACTGGAGATCATGAGTGAGGGGATTGGTTTTTTGCGATCCGCAAACTACCAGTCCGGACCTGATGATATCTATGTGTCCCAATCCCAAATCCGTCGTTTCGATCTGCGCAGCGGAGATCTGGTCATCGGTCACGTTCGTCCTCCGAGAAATTCGGAGCGTCATTATGGACTTCTGAAAGCGGAAAGCGTCAACGGGATGGAACCATCCAAAGCCAAACGTCGGCCTGCTTTCAGATCGTTAATCCCCATCTTCCCCAATGAGCGATTTGACCTGGAAACCAGCCCTCATATTACCTCAACCCGTTTGATTAACCTGATCACACCGGTAGGTCGGGGCCAGCGCGGCCTGATTGTTTCCCCCCCGAAAGCAGGAAAAACCACCATTCTCAAGGAAATGACCAACGCCATTTCGGCCAAATACCCCCAGGTTCATATGATCGTCGCCTTAATTGGAGAGCGGCCGGAAGAGGTCACAGACATGGACCGCTCTGTGGACGCAGAGGTGATTTCCTCCACGTTTGACGAGCCGGTTTCTTCCCATGTGCGGGTTGCCGAGATGGTCCTGGAGCGCGCAAAACGTTTGGTGGAATCCGGGCTGAATGTGGTGGTTATGCTGGATTCAATTACCCGGCTGGCCAGAGCGTATAACCTGGTGGTCACGCCTTCGGGAAGGACTCTCTCCGGAGGAATCGATCCCTCAGCTCTTTATCCGCCGAAACGCTTTTTCGGGGCAGCAAGAAATATTGAGGAAGGGGGATCCCTGACCATCATCGGCACCTGTCTGATTGATACCGGGTCCCGGATGGATGATGTCGTCTATGAGGAGTTCAAAGGCACTGGAAATATGGAGCTGCATCTCTCCCGCACCCTGCAGGAGCGGCGGGTGTTCCCGGCCATTGATATTTCCCGTTCCTCGACCAGAAGAGAGGAACTGCTGCTCGGGCCAGACCTCACTCCCAGGGTGTGGTTAATGCGCCGCATGTATGATCAGATGGTTTCAGATCCTCCGCATGGGGCGGGCATGGACCAGTCGACCGCTACAGAAACGATTTTGAAACGGATCAGCGAGACCAGCGATAATGAGGAGTTCCTGGCCACGCTGAACGAATGACGCTTTCCACTCAACAGCAGAAACCGGGCTGATTTACAGCCCGGTTTTTTTGTTAATTGAGATGCGCTGGATTATAATTAGATCACCCGGAGACATGGGTGCAGGGACCATACCGGACAGCATTTCCCTGGTGTTGAATAAGTCGAGGAGGGCTACATGGCAGGAAGAGATGATCAGGACATCATTACCGAAGTGATCGCAGAAACGGACTCCTACTTGGCCTGGCGGGCGGATGAGCCGGATGAGGAGAGCACCTATCACCTGGAATTGAATAACCTCACCGTGCATTTCTTTCAAGAGGAATGGGAGGAATTTTTATCCCTGGTTGAAGAGCTGCGGAAAAGCTGATAATTTAATCCGGTACAAAACAGAGAAAGCCTGTTGCTACTGAGTCAGGGCTTCCACATAGGGTACTGAGGTGGGACATTCTTTGTGCAGGATCTGGCTGATATTTTCCCAGTTAAGGGGGTTTTGGTCAGCAAGAACACTCTCCATTGCTGTGGAAAAACATCCCGGTCCGCCGTGGTAACCTACCAGAGTAAACCGCCAGAGGTCCTCATAGCTGCTGGTCAGACCGGGCGCCTGTTTGGTTTTACTGCGGATCAGGAAGTCTATTTGCCGGCAGGTTCCCACCAGGGTCTCGGCAAAGGTAAGGATATTTTCCTGGGCGGTTTTGGGATCGATGCCGTTGATGATCAGCTGGCGATTGATATTGGTTTGATTGATCAGGGTGGCGCGCAGAATCTCCTGATGATCTTCCCCCAGCTGATGATATTCCTTTTTACAGGTCTGGTCAGTGAGCACCAGTGGGCAGTAACTTTGATAGAAATCCTCATTCCACAAAAAAGTAGTGTCTGCACCCAGATTGGTCAGGTGGCCGAACCCGGTTTCTATGTAGTATCGCTCCACGGTTTCCGGCCAGAACTGACTCTCTTTGGCAAAGATCCGTTTCAGTAAAACGGCCGGAATATTTGTGTTTTGGGCAGCGTGCAGGATATAAGGATCAAATGTGTTCTGCCATCGGGTGACTTCTGCCCGGGCTGCTTTCAGCCCGCAGGGGGAGGCATATCCATCCGGCAGGAACCCTTGATCCGGGCAGTGGCTGGCATCCACCAGTTCATGCTGAATCAATTTTCCAGCCAGATAGGTATAGGGAATGTCCGTGGCCAGGAGAATTTCATCTTCGGGATTTCGCAGCCACTGAGGAGGTTCTCCAATTGGGGGAAAGGATTCCCAGGCACCTGTGCATCCTGTGTTGGGATGGGAGTCTTTTCGATCACTGATCAGGTAGACATACCAGGAGGATGTCTCGCTTTCGGAGCCAGATGGATAGCGGATGGTCTTTACTCTGCCGTGATACAAGGGGCTGCTGTCTCCGTAGCTGGAGTCCGCCCAGAACTCAATCACCACGCCGTCTTCAGGTGTGGGCCGCAGGGGGACATCGCAGGTATTGCCACCGCAGGCGAAGGGAATGTCGTTCAATGTGCCCTGGACCCGGAAGATTTTTTCATTGGGAAGCGGTTCCCGGGCGATAATCCGCAGACTGGGGAGCTGATCGCAGAGATAGCCTCCCTGACCTCCATCGCAGTTAATCACCTGGATCCAGGCTTCTGCTTCCGGGAGCTCTAAAATGACCTGCTTCTGTCGCGGAGCGGATTCTGCCAGGTGTAAGTACAGCCCCGGACATTCCTGGCCCGCTTTCTCTGAAGAACTGCAGGGCGCAGTTTGAATCCAGCGCTGATAGAGATCGTCCCCGCACTGATAGAAAATTTCCATCAGGTCCGGAATGCCCTCGTGATCAATGTACACTTCACACAGGGATTGATCATCTGCCCAGGAGGTCAGCCACCATTCGTACTCCGTGTAGGAGACCGTGATGGTCTCTTCTCGATCCGGGTGGCCGCCCCCAGGGGAAGCAGATGCAGACCGGGTGCCAAGCAGCATGGCAGCTGCCAGCAGCCAGGCGGACAGCTTCACCCAGTTGGAGACTTCCTTCCGGCGGTTGCAGGGCAATGGCATCATCCAATTTCCTTTCAGTTGGGACAGATGACGGTTTCGTTCCGGCCGTTTATCTACCTCTCCACCCAATCAAAAGATCGGGAAACGGCTTTTTTCCACAGCCGGTATTTTTCTGCCCGCAGATCGGGATCCAGGGCAGGTTCCCAGGTTTGATCTTCCTTCCAGTTGCGAAGAAGTGCGTTTTGGTTCTTCCAGAATCCGACTGCCAGTCCCGCCGCGTAGGCAGCTCCCAGGGCAGTCGTCTCTGTGACTGTGGGACGGATCACGGGAACATCGAGAATGTCCGCTTGAAACTGCATCAGCAGCTGATTTTGCACCATCCCACCATCAACTTTCAGGGCGTTGAGTTTAACACCGGCATCTTTTTCCATCGCTTCCAGGATATCTCTGGTTTGGTAGGCGGTCGCTTCCAGCGCGGCCCGGGCAATGTGGGATTGAGTGACGTAGCGGGTGAGACCGACAATCACCCCCCGGGCATCGCTGCGCCAGTAAGGCGCAAAAAGGCCAGAAAAAGCTGGCACAAAATAGATGCCCCCGCTGTCCTCCACTTCGGCTGCCAGGGTTTCAATGTCGGCGGATTTCGAGATCATCTCCAGATTGTCGCGGAGCCACTGCACCAGGGCTCCAGCAATGGCGATCGATCCTTCCAGCGCGTACACTGGCGGCTGTTCCCCAAGCTGATACCCGACCGTGGTCAGGAGACCCTGTTCGCTGATTGTTGGTTCCCCACCGGTGTTGAGCAGCAGGAAACAACCCGTTCCGTATGTGTTTTTCGCATCCCCGGGCGAAAAACAGGTCTGACCGAACAGAGCCGCCTGCTGATCTCCCAGGATGCCGGCAATTGGCAGGCCTTCCAGCGAACCAACCGCCTTCCCATATACTTCACTGGATGGCCTGATCTGGGGAAGCATCTGCCCTGGTACCCCCATGGCTTCCAGAATTCGGTCGTCCCACTGCAGGGAATCCAGATCCATCAGCATGGTCCGGGAGGCATTGGTGACATCGGTGAGATGCTGACCACCGTTCACCCCGCCGGTCAGGTTCCAGACCAGCCAGCTGTCGATTGTACCGAATAGCAAATCTCCTCGCTCGGCCTGCCGGGCTGCTCCCGGGACGTTCTCCAGGAGCCAGACCAGCTTTGGTCCGGAAAAGTAGGTGGAAAGCGGTAACCCTACTCGGCTGCGGAAACGATCCTGCCCTTTGGTTCCGGCCAGGCGGCGGCAGATTTGATCTGTACGGGTGTCCTGCCAAACAATCGCATTGGCAATTGGTTCTCCGGTGGATTGTGACCAGACTACGGTGGTTTCCCGCTGGTTGGTGATCCCCAGTCCGGCAAGGTCCCCTGCAGTCAGGTCTGCTCGGGCCAGCGCATTAGCAATCACCTCCCGGGAACTGCTCCAGATCTCCTGGGGATCATGTTCCACCCAACCCGGCTGGGGGTAGATCTGCTGGTGCTCTTTCTGGCTGCTGGCAACAATCTCCCCTTGATGATTGAAGATAATGCATCGTGTACTGGTGGTCCCCTGATCTAAAGCGGCGATATATTTTTTCATTGAATTTCCTGTTTTCCTGGCTTGGCTGGGATCATCCCCCACTGCTTCCCTGGTGAGGAGAGGACCTCCTTTCATCCAGACCTTCCTGCCTATCGGCGGCGGGGTGCCTTTTCAGGATTATAACCAAAATGGGGCCCCTTTGTCAGCCGGGAATGGCTTGGTTCCTGCTGGCGGGCTGGAAGTTGGCTGAGACGCTTCGGGAATGGGTTGTTTTCGAATTCCCCCAGGCTAGCGGTTGAAACTCCCTCCTGAGGATATAATACCAGGAACCCTTCAGCGATCTGCTGCTGTTCTGCGGTTATAATTAATTATTGAAAAATAAAAACTGCGCTGCTAGATAATTGGAACCTATGCCTTCTACACTTTACCTTATTGACGGACATGCGCTGGCCTATCGGACATATTACGCCTTAACCCGGGGAGGAACGGCTTCCGAACGCTGGTTGACCAGCCGGGGAGAACCCACAGCAGGGGTTTACGGGTTTACCAGTGTGCTGCTGCGGATTCTGGAGCAGGAACGCCCCGATTACCTTGCGGTCGTGTTTGATACCGGGAAAACATTCCGGGACGATATTTATCCAGAATACAAAGCCACCCGGGAAAAAATGCCTGAGGACCTCCGGCCTCAGATTGACCGTATTCGGGAGTTAGTGGATACCTTCAATATCCCCCGGGCTGAAATGGAGGGATATGAGGCAGATGACGTGCTGGGCAGTCTGGCTCAGTGGGCCGAGGGGCAGGGGTTGGCGGTAAAAATCATCACAGGAGATCGGGATTTACTTCAGCTGGTCAGCGACCGGATCAGTGTCAGCCTCCCGGAAGGGTCGCTCTCAGATTCCAGAGATTATTTTCGGGACGATGTTAAGGAGACATTAGGGGTTTGGCCCGAGCAGGTTGTGGATTATAAGGCCTTGACTGGGGATCGGTCTGACAATATTCCTGGCGTATACGGCGTGGGGGAGAAAACTGCGCTCAAGCTTTTAGGTCAGTATCAAAATCTGGAAAATATCTATCAGCATCTTGAGGAGGTCAGCAGCCGCTTTCGGACCAAGCTGGAGGAGGGTCGAGAGGATGCCTACCTCAGCAAAGAGCTGGCCCAGATTGTGGCGGATCTTCCGGTTCAGCTGGATCTTGATCAAGCCAAACCGGAGAAGTTTGATCCCCGGAAAGTGCGTGATCTGTTCCGGAACCTGGAGTTCCGCTCCCTGCTTTCCAGGCTGGAAACCGTAGAAGGTATTTACGGGAAAAATTTTTCCGGCCAGCAGATGTCCTTTTTCTCTCCGGAGGAAGATCAAAGCAATTCTCTTCCTGTTCGTGGCCAAGACGGGGATGCCATCCGGGTGGAAATCATTAGCAGTGAATCTGCCCTGGCTGGTCTGGTGAACACGCTGCATCAAGCCGAGGTGATTTCCTTTGACACGGAAACTACCTCAACAGATCAGATGCAGGCTGACCTGGTGGGGATATCCCTGGCGGTAGAGCAGGGCGGCGGATATTACATTCCGATCGGCCACAGGGGTGAAGACAAGCAGCAGCTCGCTCTGGAAACAGTGCTGGAGGCGCTCAGGCCCCCCCTGACGGATTCTGAGATTGGAAAAATGGGCCATAATGTCAAATATGATTATGTGCTCCTGGCCCGCCATGGGCTGCAGGTTTCCCCACTGACCTTTGATACCATGATTGCTGAGTGGCTGGTCAATCCTGCATCTCGAAACCTGGGCTTGAAGAAGCTGGCCTGGGTGCGTTTGGACCAGGAGATGACCGAGATCAAGGAGCTGATTGGGAGTGGAAAAGACCAGGTAACCATGGCCGAGGTCCCGGTGAAAGACGCGGCCACTTATGCAGTAGCAGATGCGGTGTTTGTATCGCGGCTGCAGCCAATCCTGCAGCAGGAACTGGAGCGTGTCAGGAATGTTGCCTTATTTCATACTATGGAAATGCCGCTGATTCCAGTGATTGCCAGCATGGAGATGTGGGGGATCGGCCTGGATGAGGAGTACCTGCAAAAGATGTCTCAGCGCCTGGACAGGCGCATGCAGGAGCTGGAAGCGTCAATCTACCAGGAGGTGGGGGAGGAGTTTAATCTCAATTCTCCCAAACAGCTCTCCGAAGCGCTTTTCTCCACCCTGGGACTGGAACCGCCGGACAGAACCAACAAAACTTCCAGCGGGTATTATTCCACGGCGGCGGATGTTCTGGAAGCAATGCGGTCTGCGCATCGGGTTCCGGACTGGGTTTTGGAATATCGGGAGTATGCCAAGCTGAAATCAACCTATGTGGATGCGCTTCAAGACCAGATCAATCCTGATACTGGCCGGGTGCATACTTCCTATAATCAAACAGGATCCGTTACCGGCCGGATAGCGTCCTCCGACCCCAATCTGCAGAATATTCCCATCCGGACTGAGCTTGGCCGACAGGTCAGGAATGCTTTTGTTGCTGCACCGGGCTGGAAGCTGATTGCCGTGGATTACTCCCAGATTGAGCTTCGAGTTGTCGCTCATATGGCTCAGGATCAGACCATGCTGGAAACCTTTCGGGCAGGAAAGGACATTCACAGTGCAACCGCAGCGGCGATTTACAGCATCCCCATCGATCAGGTTACTACCCAGCAGCGCCGCAAGGCGAAGGCGATTAACTTTGGATTGATTTACGGGATGAGCGCATATGGATTGACCCAGTCCACGGATCTCACCCTTGCCGAGGCGGAAACATTCGTGGAGACTTATTTTGAGCGCTTCCCCGGCGTGAAGGCCTTTCTGGACAATCAGCGGGACAAAGCAAAACAGCATGGGTATGTCGAGACCTTACTGGGACGTAAGCGATATTTCCCTCGACTGCAGTCAACCACGAATTATAATATTCGTCGCAGGGAAGAAAGAGAGGCGATCAATGCGCCTGTCCAGGGGACAGCCGCTGATATTATGAAACAAGCCATGCTGGATGTGGACCAGGCACTCCGGAATTCAGGATTAAAGAGCAGGATGCTCCTCCAGGTGCACGACGAACTGGTGCTGGAGGCACCGGAGGATGAGGTGCAGGAGACCATAGCACTGGTCAAAGAAGCCATGGAAAACGCCTATCAACTGGATATCCCGCTGACAACTGATGCCAGCTGGGGCCAAAACTGGGGAGAACTCCAGCCTTACCGCTAAGCACTCATCCAGGACGAGAGTAATTTATGACCGATCAACATCAGGAGCTGGAAACCTTAATTTCCAAAGGCCATTCAGCCGCTTGGGATCAGAAGTGGAATGATGCCGCTGCCTACTATCAGCAGGCCCTGGAGATTGAGCCTAAAAACCTTAAGGCTCTGACCAGTCTGGGGCTGGCATATTATGAGATGCATGACTTTGAGTCTGCTCTGGAGGCGTACCGCCAGGCAGCTGCTGTTAACCCTGAAGATCCCGCTCCCTATGAAAAGATGTATTTGATCTATGAACAGATCGGGGAAGAAAACCAGGCTGTGGCAGCTGCCCTCAGAGCAGCTGATGCCCATCTAAAAAACGAGGATATTCAAAAAGCCGTTGAGAACTGGAAGCGGGTGATCGCCCTGGATGTGCATAACGTCAAAGCCCATGCTCGCCTGGCAATGGTATACCAGCGCTTGGGGAAAAAGAAGCTGGCTGTCAGCGAGTTCATCAACTCAGCCAGCATCCTGCAGCACAACGGGAATACCAGCAAAGCTTTGGAGGCAGTGGATCGGGCCTTGCAGTTTTCCCCGGAGAACATCATTGCCCTGCGGGCTAAAGAAATTATCCAGCAGGGGCGTCAGCTGCCCCTTCCTGAACCTCCAGAAAAACAGCGAGAACCTGAAATGGATCTCGGCTCTCCCCGCCTTCAGGCCCCAGAACCCGCCAAGGATGACCAATCTGTCTCCCCCATTGAAGAAGCGGTGGAAAAGGCCATGTCGGTTCTTGCCGAGGAGCTCTTCCGGGAAAAATTGGCCGAGCGCAACAAGCAAACCGGGGACGAAAATCTCAGGGATGCCTTGAGGTGGAATGACGATGGAGAGGAAGGCTCGAAGGATGACAGCTACCTGAAACTTCATATCAGTCAGGCCATTGAAAACTTCACTGCCGAAGAGTATTCAAAAGCTGCAGAGAGCATCAAACTGGCGATCGATGAAGGGTACAGCCATCCGGCAGCGTTCTTCATGCTTGGTTACCTCTATCTGGAAACAGGACGGTTGGAAAGCGCTGCTAGAAACCTCAACCGCGCTGTTTCCCGAGCGGATTTCTCCCTTGGATCCCGGCTGCTCTTAGCCAGAAATTTCCGCGATAAGGAAATGTGGCGGGAGGCCAGCACAGAATACATTGAAGCGCTGCGGATCGCCGATACCTCCCTTGTTCCTCGGGAAGAGGTCGATGATCTCATTCATCTATATGAGGCCATGATCGATGATCTGGAAAATCAAGAGGGAGATGAAGCGCTGGTGAAAATGAGTGAGCATATTGATGAGATGCTGATCCGGCCGGATTGGCGTGAAGTGCTCACGGAATTGCGGGAGAAGGGAGATCTTGATGGGGCAGTGCTGCTGCCGCAGGTGGACGGTATTATTGAGGATCGACGCAGTCAGGTGATGAGCATTCATAAAGGAATTCAGAGCCTGGTGGATGAGGGGCGTTACGGGGCTGCGATGGAGCGAGCATTTTTTGCTCTCCAGAATGCCCCTACTTTCCTGCCTTTGCATGTCACTATCGGGGATATCCTGCTTAACCAGGGGAAAAAGTCCGGAGCGGTGGCAAAATATCTCGCTGTCGCAGATGTCTATACAGTGCAGGGAAAAACAGAACGGGCGCTGTCCATGCTGAAAAGGGTTATTGATCTGCAGCCGATGAATATCGAGGTTCGACTCCGTCAGATCCATCTGCTGGAAGAGTTCGGTCAATATGAGAATGCCATTGTGGAATATATCAATCTGGCCGATGTCTATTGGACCCTGGCTGAATTGGAGAGTGCCCGGGAGGCCTGTGAAAAGGCGCTGGAGAATGCCAGCGACCTCCCGGGAAAGAATACTTGGGAAGAACGAATCCTTCACCGCCTGGCCGATATCGATATTCAGCGCCTGGATTGGGACTCGGCGCTGCAAACCTACCAAAAACTTATCAGTGATTTTCCCCGCAATCAGAAAGCCAGCATTGCCATCGTGGATTTAAATTTCAGGTTGGGAAAACACGCCCGGGCTGACAAAGAGATTGAGCGTTTTATCAATCAATACCCTCTTCCCGAAGACCGCCAGGAAGTCCTCTCTTATCTGCAGGCCCTGAAAGATGAAAAGCCAGGCGAAGTCAGCATCACCAGAAGACTGGCCGCGATGCACCATCACCTTGGAGACACAGAGAAAGCTATTGAAGTCCTCGATTCTTATGGTGATATGCTGCTGGATGAAGGCAGGACTGAAGATGTGATCCTGGTCATCGAAGATATTATTGCTCTCAATCCTCCTAATGCTGGAGAATATCAGAAGCTGCTCGCCCAGCTCCAGGGCTGACCGGGTTCGCTCAACCCTCCCCACCTTCCGCAGGGGGCCTACCTGCGGAATTTTTTATGCGAACCCCTGCCGGGAGGAGATAATCCATCACCAGGGGGGTGTTTGAGAGGAGTAGATCAGCCCCCTGTCTGAGCAGCTCATTCTTGGTTCCGAATCCGCAGGTGACGCCAATGGATTGACAGCCTGCACGGACCGCTGCCTTGATATCAGCAGTGGTGTCGCCTACCATTACCATAAGATCCGGGGACAGATCCAATTGCTCAGCAGCAAATAACAGCGGGTCGGGCTGGGGTTTTCCCCGCCGTGTGGTTTGAGCTGAGACGACCACCTGGAAGAGTGGGGCAAGCTGAAATTGATCTAAAAAACGGGTGACGTTTCTTTCCGACCGGGCACTTACCAGCGCCAGGGGGTAATGCCGATGAAGTTCTTCCAACATGGCAAGCACGCCGGGGATGATTTTATAGGGAGTTGGGGTTTTCCCCAGTCCGAGATCGTGAAGACGACTCCCGATCTCCGCCAGCTGTTCATCCACCCCCAGCAGATCGGGCAGGCCAAAAAGGTAGCTGCCCGGGGTTTCCGTCGCCATGACGATCTGTCTGGCCAGCGGGTAGGGATTCCAGTTGGGCAGAAGGGGTTTCAGGGGAGCAAACATGTGCACGATGTTCTCCACGAATTGATCGTCCGTATCGCACAGAGTGCCGTCCATATCAAAACAAACGGCTTTAATGCGCTCCGCTTTCAGGGATCCGTGGATCTGATCGGCTTCAGAATGTTCGCTGTTCTGGGGTAGAGAAGTCTTCATGACTGTGCTGAAATCATCAGCTTTTTCCGGTTGATTGACCAAGCCTGACTGCTGTATTGTACTTGACAAAGAGATCACCTTTAATAACAATCATCAGTAAGTAAACAAATCCGGGGCAGGCAGAGAGAATGGATATACAGGAGAAAATTCGTCAATCGCTAGACGGTGACCTGGATGCCTTCAATGGCATTGTCCGCACCTATCAGGAGATGGTGTTCAATCAGGCCTACCGGGTGATGGGGGAGTACCATGCCGCTGAGGATGCCACCCAGGAGGCATTCATTTCTGCCTATCAGAAGCTTCATACTTACCGGGGGGGATCATTTAAAAGCTGGCTGCTGCGGATTGTCACCAATGCTTGTTATGATGAGTTTCGACGGCGAAAACGCCAGCCGGTCGTTCCTCTGAACCCGGAGAATAATCACGGGGAAGAGCTGGAATCTCCTATCTGGTTGGAGGACCCTGCGGAAAAGCCGGAAGATCTGCTGCAGCGGAAAGAACTTTCCGATGCTATCCAGCACTGTCTGAACAAGCTGGAGATTGAATTCCGTACAGTTGTTGTCCTGGTGGATATTCAGGGAATGGATTATGCTTCCGCAGCGGAGGTCGTTGATCGTCCCCTGGGAACGATCAAGAGCCGTTTGGCGAGAGCACGGGGGAGCATGCAGGAATGCCTGCACCGCTTTCAGGAACTTTTACCGGTGGATCTACGTCATATGGGTGAGGTGTGAAAGCTATGCAGATACCTAACAAGGATTGGCTGCTCCTCTCCACCTATCTGGATGGGGAATTACCGGAAAAACAGCGTCAGCGTCTGGAGCGCAGATTGCAGATGGAGGCGGACCTTCAGCGGGCCCTCCGGCGTTTACAGCAGACGAAGAAAATTCTCAGATCTTCTCCTCAGATAGGCCTTCGGCGGGATTTCACCCTGACGTCGGAGATGGTGGGGAGGAAGGTTTCTGGAAGAAGGGGATTTCCAGGGTATCAGCTGGCAGCCGCGGTGCTGGCTGTGCTGCTGATCGGTGTGCTGGTCGTGGATTTCAGTGGGGTTCTCGGGTCCAGATCTTTCCTGGAGTTTGCTGCACCGGTTGCCAGAGAAGAAGCCCTGGAGGCTGTCCCGGATGCGGTGCGGGAAAGCGCTGAGGAGGTTGGTGAGGAAGTATTCAGCCTGGAAGCGGAGCCTTCAGCAGACCAGGAAGCGGAGACGGAGATGCAGAAAGAAGCCCCCCAGGCAGATCTGGCCGAGGAAGAAACTGCCAATGGAACCACACCTGCAGGGGAAGCAGTGGAAGGGTCTCCCCCCCCATCCACACCCAGCCCCCAGCCTACCGTCCCGGAAGAAAAACCCCCGGCTCCTCCCACTCTGACAGCCCCAGCGGAGGAGGAACGTTCGATACCACCGCCCGTCGATCCGCTGCTTTGGTTGGAAATCGTGCTCGCCTTAGGGGTGATAGGCTTCGGCGCAGCTGCCTGGTTCAGCCGAAGAAACCAGCAGCGATGACCGGGATGCTGGCCAGATATTGTCTGCAGTGCGGAAGCCCCCTGGAAAACAGCGAGTATGCCGGCAGGGTGCGGCCGGTCTGTCCGAACTGCGGCTGGGTTTATTTTCCAGATCCTAAAGTGGCTGTGGTGACTGTCATTGAGAAGGATGCAAAACTGCTTTTCGTCCGCAGGAGGATCAATCCTTTCCGCGGTTTATGGACCTTACCGGCTGGCTTCCTGGATGCAGGAGAAGACCCGGTCCGCGCGGCTGCCCGAGAAGTTCGGGAGGAAACCGCCCTGGAGGTTGAGATTACAGAACTGCTGGGACTGATCTCCGGTCAGGAATATGAGAAGGGGGCTCATCTTCTGCTTGTTTACCGCGGAGAGATCACCGGTGGTGAAATAAAGCCGGGAGATGATGTTGACCGGGCGAAGTTTTTTCCAGCGGATGACCCCCCACCGCTGGCTTTTCAGTCCACCCCCAGGGTGCTGGAAATTGCTGGATATTGATCGTTTTCTGATCCCGATTCCTGGCCCGCTGTGAAAATGGCAGGATTCAGCAGCGGCGTTCGCCCCCGGTATGAACAGGAAGAGGGGCTGCTGGAAAGGCAGCCCCTCCATTTTGACCTATCAGCCCCTGCATTTACATATCTTGCGGTTCTTCCCGCTCTTCCGCCTCCTGCTGGAGGGAGGGCTTTTCTGGCGGTGTCTCTGTCTCTTCTTCATCTCCGGCCGGATCAAAGGCCTCGGGGATATCGGCAGCGGGGGGTGCCGGCGCGGCAGCTTGGCCAGGAAGATATTCCTGCGTACCGAACCGGGTCAGGGCAACTGCTCCCATCATCCAGATCCCAGCAACGAATTTTGGGAAAAACCCAAAGCAGGGGACGATCTGGCGAAAACCATTGAACATCAACAGGGTGATAAAGATGCCCACGCCAGCCGTGATCGGAGCAGCCCAGCTTTGCTGCAGCGCTTCGGATAAGCGCCGGCCGACCTCCAACCCCAGGGAGACCCAGCCCAGCACCCAGGCACCGATCAGGATGATGATCCCGATCAGACTGAGCGGACTGAGCAGAATGGTGATCAGGAAGGCCAGAAACACGATGGGGGCAATGACCACCACACCCAGCCCGACCAGCAGGGAAATCCCCGGATGCTGGAAAGCGGCTTTGTTGATGCGCACTGTTTGATCTTCCAGGAAAAGCATCAGGATGACAGCCAATCCGGTCCAGATCGCCAGTTGAAAGAAAAACCAGCTGACAGATAACAGGGGCGTTCTCCAGATTGGGAAGGTAGGAAGATCGCCTTCCAGCAGGGAAAGACCAGGGGGGAAACCAAATTCAAAGGGAAAGCTTTCCCCGGTGACGACATCACCCTGCACCCGGGAGCCCGGTGCCTGGTCTATGCTGCTGCCGAGCACGGTCAGGCTGCCATTCACCCGCGCAGTCTCTTCCAGGGTGACAAACCCGCCGATAGCAGCCAGATCTCCATTGATGGTCCCGCCGGAATCCAGATTCCCGCCAAAAACCACGACATCCCCATTGACGGTGGCTTTGGATTCTATGGTTGCATTACCACCGAAGACCACCAGATCTCCGTTCAGGGTTTCATCAGCTTTCAGGGTGTAATTCCCCCCAAAGATGACTTTATCATCCTGGTACCCCGAAGCTGCTGCGGAAACAGGGAACAACAGCATTGCCAGGATAACGATCAAAAGGAAAAATTTGCTTTGTTTATTCATGGTAACAACTCCTTATGGATAGCCTGTGAGCGGGTGGTGGAGACTATCCAGGCTGCTAGGATCCCACTGAGGGAGAATCCAAAGGTCACCACCCAGAGGGGAGAAATCATTTTCAAGCCGACCCCCACCAGGGGGTCAAGAATATCCCAGAGATGGGTGAGAAAGATCAGCCAGCGTGAGAACTGGAAGGCAAAGCTTGCCATCATCTGGGGAACACTGGAGAGGTAGATGCTGAATTGAACCCCGATGAAAGCGAACAGCAGGATCAGGGAGCCAGCGATTAACAATATACTTGTTGAAAAGATGAGGATCTTTCTTCGCGCCTCAATGCGTTCCATCCGGGTTTTCCAGCGGTCGCTGAAACCGGGAGCGGGAACCGGCACAGCGCTGGTTTTGAAGAGATGCGCCACTTGATGAGTCGCCCGGTGGAGGGTCTGACAGCGGGCGCAATCGTTCAGGTGGCTGTGCAGCTGACGCCTTTCTTCTCTGGTCAGGTCAGGATCCATGATGATCCAGGTTTCAAATGGTTGGTGATTCATGGGCGATCCTTTGGGGAGTGTTTTCTAAGGCGGGGGATGAATTTTGCTGCAGCTGCTGCCATTTTTCCGCCATGGTCCGGCGGGCTCGATATAAGCGGCTCTTGACAGCGCTGATGGAAAGCGACAGCGCTTCGGCGATTTCCTGATAGGAATAATCCTGCCAGTACTGCAGGGTGACCGCGGCCCGGTCTATTTCGTTCAGCTCCCCTAATATTTCTTTTATCTGCTGCTGTTTTTCCAGCTCCAAGGCTGCCTGCTCCGGATTGGGGCTTTTTGCCGGCGGAGCCAGCCAGGCGTATTTCTCATTATCCATAGAGAGCAGGGTGACTTTCTTCTTCCGCAGCTGGTCTATGCTGTAGTTAGACGCGATGGAGAGCAGCCAAGTGGCAAAGGATCGATCCGGGTCGTAGCGGTCCAGTGCCTGATAAGCACGAATGAATGTTTCTTGGGCCGCATCTTCCGCTGCGGTGGGCGTACCCAACATACGGTAACAGACGCTGAAAACTGGTTTTTGATATTGGTCAACGATCCGGGCAAAAGCCTCTTTGTCTCCTGCTTTTGCGGCTGAAATCCATTTTGATTCCTGGGTACCCACAAATGCTCTCCTTGCCTCTTGCTCTGTTTATATATACGGAAAGTATTTGAGAAAGTTGCAAATGAAACAGAACTATTCTTCGATGGGGAGAAATCCTTCCCCGCGTACTTCATGAGCCTGACCAATGATCAGGAACGCCTTTGGATCGAGATCCCGGGTCAGGGCTTTCAAGGGAGGAACCTCGGGACGGGTGACCACACACAGCAGAATGGTCTTCTCCTTTCCGGTGTATCCTCCGCGGACATCCATCATGGTCACCCCTCTGCCCAGCCGATTAAAAATTTCCTTTTTAATGGCATGGGGAAAAGCGGTGATGATCATCGCTGTCCGGACAATATTGGACCCCTGGCTGACTGATTCTGCGGTCAATCCGCTGACATAGAGCATGACCAGGGCGTATAAGGCGTTTTCCCAGCTGAAAGTCAGCCCGGCCAGGAAGATGATCACGGCATCGGTCAGCAGATAGCTCTGGGAAACCGGAATATCCCGCCAGCTGCTTAAGATCCTGGCCAGAATGTCAGATCCGCCGCTGGTTCCCCGCCCCCGGTAAACCAACCCGAAACCGATGCCGCTCACTATTCCCCCGTAGAGGGCATTAAGGACAACATCATCCGTGATGCCTCCATCAGGCAGCCCGGAAACTGGGAAGTCCACCGCCAGAGAAAAAGCGCTAATGACCAGAACAGTTCGCAGGGCAAACCGCGGACCCCCCAGCAGCCTCCACCCCAGCAGAAAGAGAGGGAGGTTTCCCAGGAATACCATCACCCCGATTGGCCATCCGGTGTAGCTGTTAATGATCTGCGCCAGCCCGCTAACGCCGCCGCTGGCCAGCCTGGCTGGGATCAAAAAGACCCGCAGAGCCAGCGCCTGCAGGAGAGAACCCACCAGGAGCAGGAAAACATCCCGCAGCGACTGCGGACGGCTCCACAGCTCCCTGAGGGCGGAGAACAGTTCAGAAAGTTTCTTCTTCATGCTGCAAATTATACCTGTTAAGCGCTCAGCCCGGCTGCCGCAGCGGCCGGGCTGAAAAATACCACTCAGCAGAGATCTCTTTCAGTGGTCAAGCAAACTGACAGCGGCCAGCTTTTCCATCACGCCGATCACCGCTGAGTTGTCCATCTCTCCCATCCCCAGCTGAAGCATGCTGCTGTAAAGCTGGGCATGCACACCCGCTGCCAGCAGCGGGGTGCCATAATCCCGGGCAGTTTCCATGACGATGTTGAGATCTTTTTCCTGCATGTAAGCCTTGAACCCGGGCTGACGGTTTCCGGCGAAGAGCCTCTCCGGTTTGACATCCAGCGTCCAGCACTGGGCGGCCCCGCCCTGGATGGCCTGGACGACTTTTTCCGGATCCGCTCCCGCTTTTTTGGCCAGAATAAGCAGCTCTGCCATGGCCACCATTTGAGCGGCCACCATGACCTGATTGGCAGCTTTGGCGATCTGGCCTGCTCCCGCACCGCCGACGTGAGTGATCGTTTTTCCCACCACGTCAAACAGGGGCCGGACTTTTTCCAGCGCTTCTTCCGGGCCGCCCACCATGATTGCCAGGGTGCCCTGCTGTGCTCCAATATCCCCACCACTGACGGGAGCATCCAGGGAAAGCACCCCTTTTTCAGCCAGTCGCTCAGCGATTGACCTCGCTGTGGATGGTTTTATGGTGGAATGGTCCACGTATACCATGCCCTCCCGGGCCCCTTCTATGATGCCTTTCTCCCCCAGGACAACCTGGTTCACATCAGGGGAATCCGGCAGATTGGTGAAGACGATGTCTGACCGGGAAGCCACCTCCCGGGGGGAGAACGCTTCCTGGGCACCTTCCCGGACCAGATCCTTGACAACGGCACGACTGCGGTTGTGAACCACCAGGGGATATCCGGCTTTGAGAAGATTCTGGGCCATGGGTTTCCCCATCAACCCTAATCCGATATATCCTGCTGTCAGGTGTTGATTCATCTATTCTCCTTTGTATCAAGTGGGGGATTGGCTGTGATCAGGTTGGGGTCTGTGCTCCCGGCAGCAGCGTATATCCGTTTTCTGTGTCCTGGATATCCCACCCCCGCCGGAGGATTTCCTCCCGCAGGGAGTCTGCCTTTTCCCATTGCTGCTGTTTTCTTGCTTCCATCCGCTTTTCCGCCAGCGCGGTGATCTGCTCGGGAGCCTGCGGCTGCTTGTCATCTTCCCGGCGTACCCGCAGCACTTCTTCCCAAACTGCAACCGGGAGGTGTTCTGAGGGGTCGGGGAGCTCCATTTCACCCAGCTCGCGAATCTTGAATTCACTATCAGCAGGAAAGGTCTGTTTTTTGCCCTTGGAGAGAATGGTCACCCTGCCAAGGCCGATCACCTGACAGCATGCCTGCTGGAAATCGATCAACATCCCGGTGTGCTCATCGATCCCGATCAATGTATGATCGGGGGAAAGCAGCTCCAGCATAGCTTGAAAACGGGCGCTGCCCATATAGCAGCGGCTGGTATCGAGCTCCTCACCGCCCTCGGTATTATTCCAGTGAGGAATGAAGCTCAGCGAAAGCTGGTAATCGGAGAGCAAATCCAGCCCCGGCTGCCAGTGGATGTCCATACCCACTTTATAGATTTCATATACGGGGAGGGCATGAGCGCTGACCGCGATGGTAGACGCACTGGCCAGCGCCAGACCGGCTCCGGCTCGATGACAGGCGCGCAGATAATCCCAGGCCTGGGAGCCTTTCAGCTGGCGGACAGCGTATGTCGGGCTTCCTGGCCCCAGAAAGATGACTTCGGAGGTCAGTAAAGGCTGAAGCAGTTCCCGGTTGTTTGGACTGAGCTCGGTCCCTTTTTTTCGGGCTGGGATCTGGTCCACCTGGGGATGGAAATTTTGCAGGTGATGGTCAATAAAGGCGGCAATTTTCCCTGCCACCTGCCGGGAATTGAGCTCAAATCCGGCTGGAGTCTCCAGGATATGGATCCGGGGACGATCCGGAAGACGTTCAAGCAGCGCCTGAAAGACCTTTCGGCCGTTGGGAGCAGTTTCACCAGAGCCAAAGAGGGCGATCGGTCCAGGAATGTATTCGGGGGCAGGGTTCATAGCAGGCCAATCTTCGCCATCGAGCAGCTTCTTTTATCTTCAGGCGTGGTAGCGTTTCCGGATATTGGGCAGCAGATATTCTTTGCAAGCTTTCTGAGCATCATAAACAGGATGCCATCCCCAATCCTTCCGGGCGGCGCTGTCGTCAATCAACGCCGGCCAGGTATCGACGATCTGCTGCCGTTTGGGATCCGGCTGGAAATCAATCTGGGCATCCGGAAAAGCGGATTGAACCATCTCTTTAAATTCTCTGGCAGATAGACTGAAACTGGTCACGTTGTAAACCCGGCTGTGTAATTGGTTCAGGGGCGCTTTGGCAAGCATCAGCAGGGACTGGACAGCATCGGGCATGGCCATGAAGGGGATCTTGACTTCGGGACGAACAAAGCAGTGGTAGGGTTCCCCTTTGGCTGCGGCATGCACCATCTCGGGTCCGTAGTCACTGGTTCCGCCGCTGGGCACAGTAAAAGCGCTGATCAATCCCGGAAAACGCAGGGCGCGGAAATCCAGCCTGGTGGGAATCCGGTCGTCAAGCTGTCGATAGTTTTCACTGTAATAACGTCCCAGGTTTTCACAATACAGTTTCGTGCATCCGTACATGGTAATTGGCTGGGTCCATTCTTCTTCTTTGAGGGGAGAATGGGTTTCTTTGGTTTCCAGATTGGGGAGTCCATATACAGCAATAGAACTCGGGAATAAAAATTTCACCGCTTTTCCACGGCTGGCAGATTGTTCAGCTGCTAACTCAAGGAGCTTGAGGGTGCCGTCCGTGTTCACCTGATGGGCTTTCAAGGGATGGTGCTCAGCAGTGGTTGAAAGCACCGCTGCCAGATGGAAAATGGTGTCGAATTGAAAATCTTCATCCAGATGGCTGCATAGTTCACTGTCCAGCAGGTCGCACATAATATGGGTGGATTTGGGTTTCAGGCTCTCGGGAAGTGGTTTGAGATCAACGGTTACCAGCGGATGGCGGTGGTCATTGGAAAGATTTCTGAGTAAAGCCTGGCCAATCTCTCCACAGGCACCGGTGATCAATATGGCATCTTTTTGCATTCACTTCTCCTTATTTTAGCCAGGTGCAGAACGGCCACTGCCCATTTATGTCCGGCCCGGGTTATGCTAGAATGAAACAGGATGTAGCCTATTGATAACATATCAAATCCTGTTTTCTTAGTGAAGTAAATCATATTATATACCTGGAGGATTATTTCATGCCTTTCACAATTGTCGTGGGCACCCAGTGGGGTGATGAGGGCAAAGGCAGGGTGGTCGATTTGCTGGCCGGAGAGGCGGATTATGTCGCCCGCTACTACGGTGGGGACAATGCCGGGCACACCGTTACGGTGGGAGAGACAACGTTTAAACTGCACTTGATCCCCTCTGGGGTAATCCATCCCCATCCAGTGGGAGTGCTGGGAAACGGCATGGTCATTAATCCTCAAGTTCTGCTGCAGGAAATGGACATCATCCGGGACGCAGGAGTAAATCTCTCCCCGGAGCGGATTAAGGTATCTCATGCAGCCCATATTATTACCCCGGGCCACCTGGCCCTGGATGAAGCTCAGGAGAAAGCCCGGGGTGAGGAAAAGATCGGCACCACCAAACGGGGAATTGGCCCCGCCTACACGAGTAAAGTCACCCGCTCCGGACTGCGGATGCAGTCCATGCTCGACGGGGAAGGCTTCTGGACAGCAGTCAAAGATCACATTGAGGAGGTCAATCAGCAGCTTTCTGCTCTCTATCAGCAGCCCCATCTGAAAGCAGAGGAGATCGCGGATCGATATCTGCAGTATGCTGACGAACTGGCTCCCTATATCAGCGACGTTGGCTCTCTGCTGGCTGACGCCCTGGCGCAGGAAAAATCCCTGCTTGCGGAGGGCGCCCAGGGAACGCTGCTGGATCTCGATCACGGCACCTATCCTTTTGTCACCTCATCTACTCCCACAGCCCCTGGAGCCCTGGTAGGACTTGGATTGGGCATCGGCCATGTTGGAAAGGTGGTAGGGGTGACCAAGTCGTTTCAAACCCGCGTCGGGGAAGGGCCGTTTCCCACTGAGGTTTTTGAGGAAACCGCCGAAAGACTGCGGGGCACCGGGGAGCATTATTGGGATGAGTTCGGGACGACTACTGGACGACCCCGGCGGGTGGGCTGGTTGGATCTGGTGCTGCTCCGCTATGCCATCCGTGTTAACGGCATCACAGAACTGACCCTGACCAAGCTGGACGTGCTCAGCGGATTAAATCCGCTGAAAATCTGCACCGCCTACCGCTCAGGAGAGCAGGAGGTCCAGGACCTGCCCCTGGGGCCGGCGGACCTGTCTCCTTTTGAGCCTGTCCTGGAAGAGATTTCTGGCTGGGATGAAGATGTCAGTATGATCAGAGACTGGGAAGATCTTCCTGCCGAAGCCCAGCATTATCTCCAGCGGATTGAAACGCTGGCTGGCGTTCCTATTAGACTGATTTCAGTGGGCCCAGAGCGAAATCAGATCATCCGGCGCTGACAGGCATGAAACGATCTGTTTTTCTCTTACTGGGGCTGCTTCTCAGTGCCTGTGTAGCCCCCCTGGAACCTGCGGTTCCCCGTCCAACGGGGACCGAAACACCTTTTCCCACAGCTACCGAGACGGTGGTATGGTTTCCGCCCACCAGCACCCCTCTGCCGCCTACGGAGGCTCCGACACCTACCCCTTTGCTGCTGCCCGAGCTGGGAGAGGTAACCTTCCGGGATATTTTCAGCAGCGGAGAGGAATGGACCCTGCCGCAGACCAACCGGGGACAGATCAATGTCTCGGGAGGGGAGCTTAATGTCATTATCAATGAGCCGTCCACTTACCTGCGGGGTTACCGGGAGAAGCCGGATCTGACCACGTTTTTTGCCCAGATCACAGCTGCCCCCAGTTTATGCGCTGGTCGGGATGAGTATGGACTGCTGTTCCGGGTGCAAGGGGGAGAGACATACTACCGGTTTGCCCTCTCCTGTGACGGCCAGGTTCGTTTGGAAAAAATCATTGCCGGAAGTGTCTTCACGCTGCAGTCCTGGATGAGGAGTGCCTCTGTGGCGATTGGCGCACCAAGCGAATCTACCCTTCAGGTCCTGGCTGATAACCAGGAGATCCGGCTGTTTATTGATGGGGCTTTGCAGTTTTCTGTCAGAGACGGCGAGATTCAGCGGGGGTCGCTGGGGGTATTTGCCCGGTCTACAGGGGAGACAGCCCTCACTGTCAGCTTCTCCGATCTGGTCGTTCGAGAGGTGATAGAGAAATAATCAGCGGGCTGCCAGCAGCTCAATCTCAGAGGCAGGGATCTGCAATCTCAGGTCAGCTGAGATCTGAACAGGTATAATACGGGTACTGGATTTAACCAGCAATGGAAAGTATATCGGAAGGAGGAGCTGTGTATCATAAATTAATCATTGTGGGGAACCTGGGGCGAGACCCGGAAATGCGCTACCTGCCCAGCGGACAGGCCGTGACCAATATTAATGTCGCTGCCAACCGGGTGTACACTGATTCTAACGGCCAGCGGGTGGAGGAAACCACCTGGTTCCGGGTTTCGGTGTGGGGAAATCAGGCGGAAGCAGTCAATCAGTACCTGCGGCAGGGCAGCAAAGTGCTTGTTGAAGGAAGATTAAATCCGGATCCGGATACTGGGGGCCCGAGGACGTATACCAGAAATGACGGCACCCCCGGGGCCAGCTTTGAGGTCACTGCCCGCAGGGTGGTCTTCTTATCCAGCAGGGCCGAGGACGAGGCTTATCAATCGCAGCGCGGAGGTGAGTATTCCTCCTCACAGCAAATGGATGAGGATGATATTCCCTTTTAGACAATCCAGGAGGTTGAGAGATGCCCGATAAAGGAGAGGAGATGCCAACGCAGAAAAAAGACAAAAAACAGCCCCAGCTTAACCTCTCCCCGGGTACACCGGTCCATTATGCTAATCTGGTGCGCATCACGCATTCACCTTCTGAGTTTGTTCTTGATTATGCCCGCATGCTGCCCGGGCTGAAAGAACCTGATATTGTCGATCGGGTGCTGCTCAGCCCCCAGACCGCGAAGCTGCTCTTCCGGGCCCTGGGAGAAAACATTGCGAAATATGAAGCCAGATTTGGGGAGATTGACCTGCCTGGTTCTTCAGCCCTGGCAGAGAGTCTCTTTCGCCCTCCAGAGTAGCGCCTGGTTGATCCCAGTTCGGGCAGCCGCGGTGAGGAAGAGGGCATCCTTGCCTCCAGGCTGTCCGCAGATATAATACTCAACAATGGAAAAAAACCGGAAGGAAATTGAACAGGTAGTTATTGTCGTTCATCCTCATAACCATGAGGCTTCCAGGACTGCCGAGGAGATCGCCCGGTCACTGCGGGACAAGGACTGCCGGGTCTCCCTGGGGAAAATGGACGACCAGGATATCCAGGAAGTAGTCTCCGGAGAGGAACAGGACCTGCTGATCGCTCTGGGGGGGGACGGCACCATGCTCCGCGCCGGACATCTGGCAGCACCGCATGGGATTCCCATTCTGGGAATCAACCTGGGAAGGTTTGGTTTTCTTACCGAAATACAAAAAGACGAATGGGCCGCAGCCCTGGATCAGGTGCTGGCCGGGGAGTACCGCACTGAAAAACGCATGATGCTGGAAACCACCCACCTGCGGGATGATCGGCAGATCGGGAAGTGGACTGCACTCAACGAAGCTGTGATCAGCCGGGGAAAATTAATCCGGCCGATCCAGCTGGAAATTGCCATCAACGGTCGCCATCTCAGCACCTATGTGGCCGATGCAGTGATCGCTTCCACTGCGACAGGGTCCACTGCCTATGCTATGGCAGCCGGCGGGCCGATCCTTTCCCCGGAACTGCGGAATATCGTCCTGGTATCAGTGGCGCCGCACCTTTCAATTGAACAATCCTTAGTGCTCTCCGAGGAGGTTCTGGTCTCCATCACCACCCACACAGATCATTATGCTGTAATCAGTATTGATGGGCAGCAGCCGGTGGATGTGATCAACGACGACCGCCTAGAAATTCAAGCCAGTGACCATGCGGTGGATTTCATTCGTCTCCAGGATCCGGGCTATTTTTACCGCAATCTGATACCCTATATGGACCAGAACCCCGTTATCAAGAAGAAAAATGTCTGACACAGAAAACACACTCACCTGCTACCTCCATCCCAAGCGGGAGACCACTTTACGGTGCAACCGGTGCGATCGACCGATTTGTACAAAATGCGCCACTCACACCCCAACCGGTTACCGCTGTCCGGAATGCATCCGGGCCCAGCAAAAAGTTTTCATCACTGCAAAATGGTTTGATTTCCCAATCGCAGTGGGAATCACGGGATTGATTTCTTTTCTGGGCAGCCTGCTTGCAAACCTGTTGGGCTTTTTCACCATCTTCCTTGCTGTGGGAGCTGGTTATCTCTCGGTGGCCGCGGTCAAGAAAGCCATTAACAACCGGCGCTCCCCGGTGCTGTATACCCTGATGCCGATCACCGCCTTGATTGCCAGCCTGCCGCTGTTGGTCCTGCGGGGAGCCTTGATCCTGCCGATATTTTTCGCCAGTGGCTGGGAGGCAACCGGGTTATTATTCTCTCTGCTCTGGTATGTACTCTACAGCGCTCTGGTAACTTCAACGGTTTCCTACCAGCTTCGGAATTAACATGCTTCTCGAGCTGCGCATCAAAAATTTCGCCATCATCGAATCCCTGGCCCTTGAGTTTCAACCCGGTCTGATTGTCATGACCGGAGAGACCGGTGCCGGGAAGTCGATTATTATGGGAGCACTGGATATGCTGCTGGGACAGCGGGTGGACATGTCCACCCTGCGCAGCGGCAGCGATTATGCCTCTGTGGAGGCGGTGTTTCGCATCCCTGAGGCAGTCCGCCAGCCCATCGTCCGGGTGCTGGAAGAGGAAGCCCTGCTGGAAGGGGACGATTTCCTGACTCTGACCAGGGAGCTCCGCCGGGATAAACGCAACGTCGCCCGGGTTAACGGCCACCGCACCAATGTCAGCGTGCTGGTGAAGTTGGGCGAGCTTC
This sequence comes from uncultured Anaerolineales bacterium, assembly GCA_964603385.1. Classification (GTDB taxonomy): domain Bacteria; phylum Chloroflexota; class Anaerolineae; order Anaerolineales; family UBA11858; genus B10-G9. The sequence continues at coordinate 37,047 of CAZRUS010000020.1, forward strand.
TGGTGGATATCCACGGTCAGTCGGAGCATCTCTCTCTCATGCGGGTCAATCAGCACCTGGGTCTGCTGGATCGCTATGCGGGCACCAGTGATCTGCTGACCGCCTACCAGGCGGACTATCAAGAGCTGATGGAGGTCCGCAGAACCCTTTCCAGACTCAGGCAATCTGATCAGGAAGCTGCTCAGCGCCAGGAGCTTCTTGCCTATCAAGTGGAGGAAATTCAAGCGGCAGCACTTGACCCCGGGGAAGAAGATCACCTGCTGGAGCGCCGCAATCGTCTGGCCAATGCGGAAAAGCTGGCCAGTCTGTCCCAGCATGTGCTCACCGTTCTGGAGGAGGCGCCCCCAGATCAGCCCACCGTGATGGATCTTTTTGGGCGGGTTGTCGAATCTGTGGAAGATCTCTCCCACACCGATGCCAGCCTATCTTCTCTGGAGGAAGAAACCGCGGAAATTTTTCAGGGGCTCTCCGATATCAGCAGAAGACTGCGGCTGTATCTGGAGTCTCTGGAATTTGATCCCGAGGAATTGGAAAAAGTCATGGACCGGGTGGAGCTTATTCGCAGTCTAAAGAAAAAATATGGGGAATCCATCCCGGAGATTTTGGCCTATCAGACGCAAGCCAGGTCAGAGCTCAATGAAATCACAGACCGTGGAAATAAAATTGACGCCTATGAAAACAAAGAACGCAGGCTGCTGGAAAAGCTGGCTCAGCAGGGCACAGCTCTCTCCGAAGCCAGGCGTATGGGGGCGGAGGCGCTGACGGACAGCCTGGAAAAGCAGCTGGGTGATCTGAGGATGGCAGGTGCCCGCTTTGCAGTGGATTTCCGCAGGGAGCCGGATCCGCACGGTGTGGCGGTTGAAGAACAGCGGGTGGCATTTTATCCTGAGGGGTTGGAAAAGGTAGAGTTTTTAATTGAAACTAATCCCGGTGAAGGTCTCAAGCCGCTGGTCAAGGTGGCCTCTGGTGGGGAAACTGCCCGATTAATGCTGGCTCTGAAACATGTGCTGGCTGGTGCTGACCAGATTAACACGCTGGTTTTTGATGAAATCGATCAGGGCATCGGCGGCCGGATCGGGACAGTGGTCGGCGAAAAACTCTATCGATTGGCTGATGATCATCAGGTCTTTTGCATCACCCATCTCCCCCAGCTGGCGGGGTTTGGTGATCAGCATTTCCAGGTTTTCAAAACGATCAGCGGGGGTCGCTCAGTGATCCAGGTGCGGGAGGTCTCTGGAGAGGAGCGCCTAAAAGAGCTGGCCACCATGCTGGGCGGCATCAGCGAGACTACCCTGGATTCAGCCCGGGAGCTGATGGAAATCGTTGCTGCTGTTTCCCGGGAGTGACGGTCTGGCTCGAATTTGCGGGACTTTTGCTATCAAGCAGCCTGCCCGGCAGAGGTTGATTTCTGACTGCCATGCCATTTGATATTCAATTATGAGACCACCCTCCTGGATTCACAGATCACGAAAGCTGAGAGGATTCAACCGGCAAACCCATCCGGCAGGAACTGCCGGAGCGCTGACTGCTGTCCTGATCAGCTTGCTGCTGGCGGCCGGAGCTGTGTTTTTGGTTTATCAATATACAAAATTGACGGCTGACATCCCCGCACCGGAAGAGCTGGAGAGATTGCTGGACCCGGACAATGGCGATCTGCTGCAGCCGACAGTGATCCTGGATCGCAGTGGGAGATATCCGCTCTGGTACCTGGATAACCCCGGGGGAACGGAACGGGAATTCATCCGCCTGGCTGCTGGAGAAGATCAGATTTCTGCAGCTGTTTCCGAAGAGATGATCCTGGCTGTCCTGGCAGCCGAGGATCCCGGTTATTTTCAGCGACCTGACTTTTCCCTGTCCTATTGGTGGAGGGCGCCGGGAGAGACGCTGCCAGAAAAGTTGGTCGAAGAGCTGCTCTTGTGGGGAGATGGACACACTCCCTGGAAAGATCTGCGAACCAAGCTGCTGGCGGCCCAGATTTTGTCCGAGTACGGGCGGGTGAAAGTGCTTGAGTGGTACTTAAACAGCGCTGATTTTGGTCAGCAGATTTACGGCGTTGAAACGGCAGCGAAGTATTATTTCGGAAAGGCTGCGGCAGATTTGAGCCTTGCTGAGGCTGCTCTGCTGGCATCCACCGCCAAGTTTCCTGCTTTAAACCCGCTGGATGCCCCGGTAGCTGCCCGGGAAAATCAGCAGACGCTCCTGGATGAGATGGCTGCCAGCGGAGTCATCACTGAACGCCAGGCGCAGCAGGCGGCAGCCGAAGAGCTGACCTTTCAGAATCACCCTGCCGTGGATCGGAGCGCTCTGCCGGATTTTGTCAATGCAATACTGCAAGAAGCCGATCGGTGGATTCCTCGAGACCGTCTGCTGCGAGGCGGGTTGCGGATCATCACGACAATTGACAGCTCCCTGCAGCAGCAGCTGGAATGCACCCTCAACACACAGCTCGTCAGGGCTGTTGGTGTGGATACTGCTGTGGATCCTGCCTGTAAGGCTGCCCGGCTGTTACCCCGGGCGGATATTTCCGCTGTCGAGAGAGATGCTGAGCTGGTTTTTAATGTCGTGATTCTTGATCCCAGAAGCGGCCAACTGCTGGGGATGGCCAGCAGTGCATCGAATCCGGGAGACTCCGGGAGTTTGCTTGATGCTCACCCGCCTGGTTCTCTGCTCACTCCGCTGATCTATCTGAATGAATTCACCCGCGGAATGGAACCTGCTTCCCTGGTCTGGGATATTCCACCCCAAACGGGAGAACATTCCCCCCAGGCGCTGCACCCCGGCTGCAGTCAGGACTGCCAATTTTACGGACCGGTAAGCGTGCGGACCGCTCTGGCCAATGATTTTCTTGCTCCGGCCCGGGAGCTGTGGCTGGATCAAGGTCCCATGGTTGTGGACAATACGCTTTCCCAGCTGGGGATCCAGCTGGAAGAGGACAGATGCCAGGACTGTGAAATCTTTCCGGAAAGCCCCTATTTATCTGTCATCGATGCAGCCCAAATTTATGGTGTCTTTGCCAATCAGGGCATCATCAGCGGACAGGCAGCTGGGGAGTCCAACAGTGGAATTAAACCGGGCACAGTGCTGTCAGTCGAAGATCAGGCTGGAAGGCGCCTGACCCCGGCTGAGCAGACCAGCAGTCAGGTAGTCATCAGCCAGCAGCTGACTTATCTGGTCAATGATGTGCTCGCTGACAGCTATGCTCGCAGAGACCTTCCCCAGAGCAGTAGATTTGATATCGGCAGGCCGGCGGCAGTCAAAAGCGGTTTGACGGCCAATGGCGGCTCTGCCTGGATTGTGGGGTATACGCCCCAGCTGGTCACCGCAATCTGGGCAGGAGATTTGCAGGAAGACAGCCCGGCGGCAGAGCAGGAGTTGCTCTGGCTTGCTGCAGGGATCTGGCGGGCGGTCACCCAGCATGCAACCAATCAGCTGCCAGCAGAAGATTGGCCGAGACCGGAGGGCATGGTTACCCTGGAGGTTTGTAAGCCCTCAGGTCAGCTGCCGACGGGAAACTGCCCGGAGGTAGTGCGGGAAATCTTTATTGAAGGCAACCAGCCGATTCAAGGCGATACGCTCTACCAGATGGTGGAAATCAATCGGGAAACCGGTTTGCGGGCCAGCGTTTTTACACCGCCTGAGCAGATTGAACAGCGGGTGTTTATTAATGTCCCTGAGAAAGCACGGAAGTGGGCTGAGGCGCAGGGCCTGCCCACCCCGCCAGAAACATACGATCTCTATCTGGAGAAGGAACTGAATGACCCTCCGGTGATTGAAGAGCCAGAAAACTTTGCTCATCTTAACGGAATTCAGGAGATCACCGGCACCACCCCGGAAGAGGATTTTGTCTCCTATCGCATCCAGTTCGGTCAGGGGCTGAATCCGGAGACCTGGCAGCAGCTTGGGGAAGAGACCTTCTCACCGGCCAGGGGGACCAAGCTGGCTGTTTGGGACACAACCAGTCTGGAGGATGGATTATATGCCGTCCAGCTGGTGGTGCTGCTGGATGGTCAGCGGGTGGAGAAGTCATCTCTGGTGGTATCAGTTGACAATACCCCCCCGATGTTCAGTCTGGTCCCGGACCTGGCGGGGGAGAAAGTTCAGCTCGACAGCTGGGAAAAGATCCTCTTTCGCGTTCAGGGAGAGACCCCAGAGGAAATTAAATCGGTTCGATTCTATTTCAACAACCGGCTGAAGGGCAGGCGGGAGACTTCCCCCTTTGTTTTCCTGTGGGAGCCATCTGCAGGAGAACAGCTCTTCCGAGTGGTGGTGGAGGATCTGGCAGGCAATCGTTCTGACTTGGAGATGGAGTTTCAGGTGGTCCGGTAGCAGCTGAAGCCCGCAGCTGACAGACAGGGCAGCCAGAAAAGCCTTTGATCATTGGAAGCCAAACAACCGCAGGGCGTTTTCATCATTCCGCCAGTTCTTTCTAACTTTGACCCGCAGATCAAGATAGACTTTCCTTCCGCTCATGGCCTGGATTTCGCGGCGGGCCTCCATGCTGATGCGCTTGATCATCCTTCCCCCTTCACCGATGACAATCGCCTTCTGGGATTCTCGCTCGACGAACAGGGTTGCGGCAATATAGGCGCCGTGCTGGTTGCGCTCTTGGTATTCATCCATTCGCACTGCAAGGGAGTGGGGAAGTTCGTGCCTTAAATTGTTCATCGCCGCAGCGCGGATTAAATCAGCTGCGATATCCCGTTCAAAAATATCCGTGATTTGATCTTCCGGATAGTATTGGGGTCCCTCCGGCAGCTGCAAGATGAGGTGATCCAGCAGCTGCTTGAGGCCAGTCCCCTGGGATGCGGAGACCGGGATCAAATCGGCTTCCGGTACAAGCGATTGATAGACCTGTGAGCTGTGCTGTCTGTCCCGGTCAGACAGCAGGTCGATTTTATTGAGCACGATGGTCAGCGGGGGGGGATCATCCAGGTCAGGAAGCAGTTTGATAAGCAGGCGGTCTTCCTCCTCCGGGGGAGTGACGGATCCATCGACAACCAGCATGGCCAGATCAGCCTCTACCAGCGCCTCCCGAGCGGTTTGATTCATATACTGCCCTAATCGGTGGTGCGGGTGATGCAGTCCCGGTGTGTCGATAAAAATCAGCTGGGCATCATCGAAGGTCAGAATCCCCAGCTGCTGCAGCCGGGTTGTCTGGGGTTTGGGGGAGACCGCAGCAATTTTCTGCCCGAGCAGACGGTTCAAGAGGGTTGATTTTCCGACGTTGGGCCTCCCCATGACAGCAATAAAACCGGATCGGTAGCCTGAATTTATTGTCATCATGGAATATTCATCCTTGGCAGGCGCAGCGGGCGTGGAGGGTGGGGAAATATGTGTTTGCTAGATACCTTGACCATCCTGCTGAGAATTATTATAATTATGTGTCTGGATTAGCGACAATTTATTTATTTGGTAGATAGTGCGGGAAATCAAGATTGCAATCCAAGAGACCTCATTCCGGCTTGCGCAGAAGGGCAACCGGGATGTTTTAACGCGTATATTACCTGCAAATAGGTGGATTCGTCAATATCACTAGGTGATTAGGAGATAGTATATGGCTCATGCAGATCCGGCCAAAAATTACGCACGTATTAGCTATCGTTACCCATTACCTCCTTTAATCAAAGTTCAGATTGAATCGTTTAAACGGTTAAAAACGCAGGGGATCGCAGATCTATTTCACGAAATCTCTCCCATTGAATCTTACAATGGGAAAATGAAGCTGTATTTCCCCAGTCATACCCCTGAAGCCAAGCAGTGGGGGCTGGACTTCCGATTTGAACCCCCCGAATACACTGTGCAGGAATGTGTCGAGCGTGATCTTACCTACGCATCCGCCCTTTATGTCTCTGTGCTGCTGGCCGGTCCCAAAGTCCCTGAACCGATCAAGCAGGAAATCTTTATGGGGGAATTTCCGGAGATGACCGATAAGGGGACCTTCATTATTAACGGCACCGAACGGGTGATTGTTTCCCAGTTAATCCGCTCTCCCGGTGTGTACTTTGAAGCGGATGTGGACCGATCCACCGGCCGGCGGCTGGCCGTCGCCAAGCTGATCCCCGACCGCGGTGCCTGGATGGAATTCGAAACCCGGAAAACCGGGTATTTGACCATCCGCTTTAATCGGCAGCGGACAATTCCGGTGACCATTTTCCTGCGAGCTCTGGCCGCTGTGGATGACGGACTGAAAGAGTCTCCAATCAAAGAGGGCACGGATGAAGAGCTGATGGCCCTTTTCGAAGACATAGATACCAACCCGGACAGGATGTTCATCCCGGCCTGTTTTGCGCAGGAACCCGACTGGGTAATTCCGGAAGGGAATACGGTTGCGGAAGCGGCGCTGATTGATTTTTTCAAGCGTATGCGCCCCGGCGATCCTGCTACAGTGGAGAACGCCCGGGAATTTTTAGAGGATCAGCTGTTCAATGACCGCCGCTACAATCTGGAGCGGGTCGGCCGTTATAAACTCAACCAGAAATATGACCTTACTGGCAAAGTTCCCATAGATCACCAGACCATCACCAAGTGGGATATTTTCTATCTGGTGCGTCGGATGATCGAGATCAACAATCAGATGGAAGATCCCGACGACATCGACCACCTGGGCAACCGACGCATCAAGACTGTGGATGAATTGATTCAGAATAAACTCCGGGTGGGCCTGCGCCGAATGGAACGGGTAATCCGGGAGCGGATGTCCATCCGCGGAAAGAAAAAGATGTCCCCCGTCTCCTTGGTCAACATCCGTCCGGTAGTGGCCTCACTGCGGGAATTTTTCGGCTCCAGCCAGCTGTCCCAGTTTATGGACCAGACTAATCCGCTGTCAGAGCTGCGTCATAAGCGCACGCTCTCCGCGCTGGGCCCTGGTGGTCTGCACCGCCAGCGGGCGGGATTTGACGTTCGGGACGTACATCAATCCCACTATGGAAGAATCTGCCCGATTGAGACTCCTGAGGGACCCAATATTGGTTTGATCGGCCGCTTTGCATCCTACGCCCGGGTGAATGATTACGGCTTTATTGAAACCCCCTACCGGAAAGTGCGTCGGGCAGTCAGCCCCTCCGATCCCGAGGCCCTCGGAGCCGAACTACGGGAGGATGTGATCAAACCGGAGACGGAAAAAGTGCTTGCCGAATCCGGGGAACGGCTGACTGAAAAGATGGTCAAGACCATGGAGAAGGCCGGGGTGGAGGAAGTTCTCGTTCGGCCCTTTGTATCCGAAGAAGTCGAATATCTGGCAGCCGATGCCGAGGACCGCTACGTGATTGCCCAGGCAAATGCTCAGATCAACGACCACTTTGAATTTGTTGAGGACCGGGTCTCCGCTCGGCATCACTCCGATTTTCTGTTCAAGAAGCCCATCGAGATTGATTACATCGATGTCGCACCGAACCAGATTGTCGGCATCAGTGCTGCGCTGATTCCCTTCCTGTCTCATGACGATGCCAACCGGGCGCTGATGGGGTCCAACATGCAGGCTCAGGGTGTGCCGCTGCTCAAGCCGCATATCCCGCGAGTTTCCACCGGTATTGAAAAACCGGCTGCCCTGGATTCCGGTCAGGTGCTGCTGGCAGAAGAGGATGGTGAGGTGGTCTCGGTAGTTGGGGATCGAATTGTCATCCGCACCAGCGATAAAAAAGAAAAAGAATATAAACTTTGGAAATATGAGCGCTCCAATCAGAGCACCTGCATTGACCAGCGTCCCATTGTTGGTAAGAGCCAGCTGGTCAGGAAGGGGGACGTCATTGCTGACTCCTCCTCAACGGTGAATGGAAACCTGGCCCTTGGTCAGAATGTCACCGTGGCTTTCCTGTCCTGGGAGGGGGCAAATTTTGAAGACTCGGTGGTGATCTCCGAACACCTGGCCAAGGATGATGTCTATACCTCCATCCATATTGAGGAGCATGAAGTGGAATCCCGGGATACCCGACTGGGGCCGGAGGAAATCACCCGGGATATCCCCAATGTCGGTGAGGATGCCCTCAAAGATCTGGATGAAACCGGTGTGATTCGCATCGGTGCTGAGGTGGGGCCGAACGACATCCTGGTGGGCAAGATTTCTCCCAAGGGTGAAAAAGAGCTCTCTCCTGAGGAGCGATTGCTGCGGGCCATCTTCGGTGAAAAATCCCGCGATGTCAAGGATACTTCACTGCGCATGCCCCATGGAGAGCGCGGCAAAGTCATCGATGTCAAAGTCTTCACCCGGGAAGATAATGCTGACCTCTCTGCCGGAGTTGAAAAAATGGTCCGTGTATTCGTGGCTCAGAAGCGGCGCATTACGGCAGGTGATAAGATCGCCGGCCGCCACGGGAATAAGGGTGTGGTATCCACGGTGGTTCCAGTGGAGGATATGCCCTATCTGGAAGATGGCACCCCGGTGGATATGCTGCTGAGTCCGACCGGCGTTCCGGGCAGAATGAACCTGGGGCAGGTGTTGGAGGCCCATCTGGGATGGGCGGCCGAAAAACTGGGCTTCCGGGCTATCACGCCGGTGTTCGATGGGGCCAGAGAAAGCGAGATTGAAGCAGAACTGGCCCGGGCCTGGATGATTGAAGAGGCCTGGAAAGATGCCGGCCAAAAAGCCTGGGAATGGCTGGATGGCTTTGATTATGAACCCAGCGATATCCAGGATGATGACGAAGCCCGGCGCCTATACCTCGAACACTGGCTGGGCGAGAAAGATTATGATGTCTACAAGCTGGTCTCTCAGGAGACCTATGCTAAACGCTCGGTGCTGAAAGAATGGCTTCAGGAACGGGGATATCAGGCTGAGGAAATTCTTGCCTTTGAAGATACGGATATTCCCAATCTGGAACGGGACGCACAGGACCAACGGTCGGTTGATGCCTGCTTGCGATTGTGGATAGAAAATGTCATCGGAAAAAAAGAAAGCAAACTGGATCAGCTTTCCGGGCCGGATCTGCTGGAAAAAGCCAACCAGATTGTGGAAGAAACTGGTGTCCCCCTGCCGCTGTTCGGAAAGCAAGTGGTGCGGGATGGCAAAACCGGTCTGCCTTACGATCATCCGGTCACCGTGGGTGTGATGAACATTCTCAAGCTCCACCACCTGGTGGAAGACAAGGTTCACGCCCGTTCCACCGGTCCTTACAGCCTGGTGTCCCAGCAGCCGCTGGGCGGCAAGGCTCAGTTCGGCGGCCAGCGGTTCGGCGAGATGGAGGTTTGGGCGCTGGAAGCTTACGGCGCGGCCCACACCCTGCAGGAAATGCTGACTGTAAAATCCGATGATGTCGTCGGCCGGGTGCAGGCTTACGAAGCCATCGTCAAAGGAGAACCCATTGAAGACGTCGGTATCCCGGCTTCCTTCCGGGTGCTGGTTAAAGAAATGCAGAGCCTTGGGCTGTCTATTGAGGCCATTACCGATGATGGGGAAGTGATCTCCTTTGGAAAGGAGGACAGCCGAACCCAGATCCCGCATATGAGCACCGGTTTGCTCGGCCTGGGCAACCGCTAAGGAGAGCATTCTGATAGCAGTTCACCACGGCAGTGTCTCTGGACCCGCTTGACGCTGATCAAGGGACATGATAGAATTCAAATTCGTTGCCCTTCATGGGGAGGGCAGCCGTGACCGAATATCCGTTACTGAGCAATCCAAGGCCATCAAGTTACAACGATGGCCTTGAATATTGAAATGGAAATTCAAATATGGACCGGAGGCAGTTGTGCCCACAATTAATCAATTAGTCCGCAAAGGACGAAAAGCAAAGAAATCCACCAGCAAAGCACCCGCGCTGCGGTACACCTATAACGCAATGAAACAGCGCCGGATTCGCCAGGACAAGGGGGCTCCCCAGAAGCGTGGGGTATGCACAATTGTCCGCACCATGACACCGAAGAAGCCTAACTCGGCGCTGCGGAAAATTGCCCGTGTTCGCTTGACCAATGGGATTGAGGTCACCGCCTACATCCCTGGTGAGGGCCATGGACTGCAGGAACACTCGGTGGTGCTGGTGCGCGGCGGTCGTGTTAAGGACCTTCCTGGTGTTCGCTACCACATTGTCCGCGGCAAGCTGGATTCCAGCGGCGTGGAAGACCGCAAGCAGGGCCGATCTAAATATGGCACCAAGCAGCCCTAATCGGCTGGTGTGTGATCATGCTCACTGAGAATGGAGTAGAACGATGAGACGAAGAAGAGCCGAAGTTCGGGATATTGAACCGGATGTTCGCTACAATAATGTTAAGATTCAGCGGTTTATCAATCATGTCCTTAAGGACGGCAAGAAGGATCTGGCAGCGAAGCTGGTTTATGACGCGCTGGAGATCATGGTTGAAAAAACCGGCAAGGAACCTGTGGAACTATTTGAGCAGGCTATGGCCAATGCCTCTCCCCGGATGGAAGTGCGCCCGCGGCGGATAGGCGGTGCCACCTACCAAATTCCGATGGAAGTGCACACCCACCGGGCTTTCACGCTGGCATCCCGCTGGATTCTGGAGGCTGCCCGGTCCCGGAAAGGTCAGCCTTTTCAGGAGCGGCTGGCTGATGAGCTGCTCAGCGCGTTTAACAACGAGGGCAGCGCGATCAGGAAACGTGAGGAAGCACACCGGATGGCCAAAGCCAACCGCGCCTTCTCCCATTTCCGGATCTAACGATTGAAAGTACAATTTTTTTATTATGGCAAGAAAATTTTCTTTAGAGCGGTACCGCAATATCGGGATCATTGCCCATATCGACGCCGGTAAAACGACCACAACCGAGCGGATTCTTTACTATACCGGGAAGACGCACAAACTCGGGTCTGTCGATGAGGGGACCACGGTGACCGATTGGATGGAGCAGGAGCGTGAACGAGGAATCACGATCGTTTCTGCTGCGGTTTCGGCTGTCTGGAGAGACCATCTTGTCAATATTATTGATACTCCGGGCCATATTGATTTCACAGCCGAAGTTCAACGATCCCTTCGTGTATTAGACGGAGGGATTGTCGTCTTTGATGCCGTGCAGGGGGTGGAGCCCCAGAGTGAAACTGTTTGGCGCCAGGCTGATTTGTACCAGGTGCCCAGGATCTGCTTCATTAATAAAATGGATCGGGTGGGCGCCTCCTATCAACGCTCGGTAAACATGATCCGGGAACGGCTGGGCGCTTCTCCGGTGGCTGTGCAGGTTCCCATTGGGGACGAAGATCAGTTCCGCGGTGTGGTGGATTTAATCACCCGAAAGGCTTTCGTCTGGTTGGATACCACCGGCAGCGCTCCGGTGGAAAAGGAAATCCCTGCTGAGCTGGTCGATCAGGTAGAAGCGTCCCGGGCTGCGATGGTGGAAACGATCGCTGAGACCGATGAGGAATTAACGCTGAAGTACCTGGAGGAAGAAAAAATCAGTGAGCAGGAAATCCGTCAGGCCCTCCGCAACGCGGTGATTGCCAACCAGCTCACACCGGTGTACTGCGGCAGCTCCTTGAGCAGCATCGCCGTGCAGCCGCTGCTGGATGCAGTGGTGGATTTCCTGCCCTCCCCGCTGGATATCCCTCCGGTGGAAGGAATTGACCCCCAGACGGAGGAAACTATCACCCGGGAGGTGGATGACGAGGAACCCTTCAGCGCGCTGGTCTTCAAGATTGTTACCGACCCCTACGTGGGACGGCTGGCATATATGCGCATTTATTCCGGAACGGTAGAGCAGGGCGATTCCGTCTTTAATCCCGGTAAGGTCAAACCGGAGCGGGTGGGCCGTTTGATCCGCATGTACGCGGACCGGAGAGAGGATATTGAAGAAGCCCGCGCAGGGGATATTGCCGCTGTGCTGGGATTCAAGAACTCCTTCACCGGGGATACCCTGTGCGCCAAGGATGATCAGATCATCCTGGAAAATATTACTTTTCCGGACCCGGTGATTTCCGTGGCGATTGAGCCGAAAACCACCGCGGATCAGGACAAGCTCGGCAAGGCACTGCACAAGCTGGCTGAGGAAGATCCCACTTTCCAGGTCCGGGTGGATGGAGATACCGGGCAAACCTTGATTTCTGGAATGGGGGAGCTGCATCTGGAAGTGCTGGTTGACCGCATGCTGCGGGAATTTAAGGTCCAGGCCCGCGTCGGCCGCCCCCGGGTGGCTTATAAAGAATCGATCACCCGCCCTGTGCATGAGGTGGAGTACCGCCATGTAAAACAAACCGGCGGACACGGGCAGTTTGCCCATGTGGTCATGAATCTGGCGCCGGGTGAGGACGGCAGCGGGATCGTATTTGAAAACGAAATCTGGGGGGGAGCGATTCCCCGTGAGTTCATTCCCGCGGTGGAAAAGGGCGTTCGAGCTTCCGCGGAATCCGGCGTTCTGGCAGGATATCCGGTGACGGATATCAAGGTTAACCTGGTGGATGGTTCCTTTCATGAGGTGGATTCCAGCGATCTGGCTTTCAAAATGGCCGGGTCGATGGCCTTCCGTGAAGGGGTGCAGCGGGGCAAACCCGTCCTGCAGGAGCCGGTGATGAAAGTGGAAGTGGTCATCCCGGAAGAATATCTGGGTGATATCATTGGGCAGCTGAATGCCCGCAGGGGCGACGTGCTGGGGATGGAAGTCCGCCCCGGAAACACCCAGGCGGTCAAAGCGATGGTCCCCATGGCAGAGATGTTCGGCTACGCTACCGATTTGCGCTCGGCTACAAAAGGCCGGGGCGCCTTTACCATGGAGTTTGACCATTACGCCAAGGTTACTGAGGAGTTGTCAAAGAAAATTGTTACCGGCGTATGAGCGGGGCCCAACCGCTGGTCCACCTCAGCGCCAGCAATGCTGAACTGAACTAGGTCAGGAGAGGACTTATGGCAAAAGAGAAATTTGAACGAACGAAACCGCATGTCAATG
>CAZRUS010000021.1:0-47866 GCA_964603385.1 uncultured Anaerolineales bacterium
GATAGGGAAACACATCTATCGAAAGATAGAAAGTGCGCCCTATCCCTACTCTACGGGATCCCTCCCCCAGCCCGATGTGGCCATTACCAAGGTGATTATTGACGCCGGTAAACTGCTTGATATCCAGGTGCTGGACCATCTGATCATCGGCCGGGGCAGATTCATTTCCCTCAACCGCCGGGGGCTGGGCTTCTCAGCCCATCAGTAGGTCATTTTCACTTTAAAACCATAGAATTCCCCCGTGGCCTGACCCCACTCCGGGTCCACCCCGGTGACATTGGCCGAAGCCGGGCCGCGCTGCAAGATCTGGAGCAGATCCTCCAGCTGTTCTTTCTCCCCTTCCGCAGTGACTTCGACTGATCCATCCCTGCGGTTGGCGACCCAGCCCGAGATCCCCCATTCCGAGGCCCGGCTGAGCACGAAGTGACGAAAACCCACTCCCTGAACCCGCCCGTGGACAAAAACATGTAATCTCTGTTTACTGTCTTCGTTCATGATCCTCCCCATTGGTTTGCTCCCCCTGATGGCGCCACCTTCGGAATATAAACACGACCAGCGCTGCTATCAGGAGAAATAAAATCCCGACTAATCCAGCGGTCAACATCAAGTTTCTGGTCCGGAAAAAGACGCTCTGCTTCCATTGCCATTCTAATCTTTCCAGACTTTTTCCCAGGGCAATCTCCACCCCCCGTCCGCAGCTGACTCCCTGATCATAAGCGGTGATAAGCGCCTGAACGCCTCTTACGCCATATTCTGAGCGAATATAGCGCATGACGGAATCCGCCTCAGCATAAGCCAGAGGAACCAGGCCGGAATCAGCGGGAAACGCCTGACAAAGCTGTCCTAAGGGGATCAAGCCCCGTTCCTCGACTGCTTTCTCGAGGAGGATCTCATACTCCGGACGCGGATAAAATTCCATCAGGGAAGCAATCCCTTCGCTGACCCAGACTGGCAGGTATTGATACTCGGTTCCCATATATCGGTAGAGCATAATGTGGGTGATCTCATGAGGAATTTGGCGCTGAACCTCCAGCGGCTGCTCCACACCGGTGGGCAGAGAGACCACAGCCGCACCCAGCTCAGGTGCTGCATGCCCTCCCACCCAGGATTGATTGGTGCTGCTCAGGGTTTGCTGCAGCTGATCCTCTGAGGGATAAATAAAAATGCGGATGGTTTGACTGCTGTCCCCGGGCTGTTGAAGCAGATCCAGCACCTGCTGTCTGCCCTGACGGGCAGCGTCCAGCACCTGCTGGGCCAGCGTGATCTCCCCTTCATACCAGTAAATCTCAAAAGGAGCTTCCTGCAGCTGCTGCCAATTATGGCGGTTATCCAGGTAGGGGAAGGTATAACTCTCACTGGTGATTTCCCCCCCATCCTCCAGACCGATCCGGAAGGCGTACGTGACGGGGGCAAAAGCTGGCAGCGGCCGCTGGGCGAGATTGTAGCTGAACACCCAGCTGCCATCCGCTGCCCTGTCCATCGCTCCCAGAAATGTCGGCACACGGGGAGACTGCAGGATGAGATCCACCCGGTCAAGTTCCTGGCTGCGGTCCAGCTCGACTTCGATGTGCAGCTGATCAGCGAAGCTGTAGGTCACCTGGTGATGGCTGATTTCCACACCCTCCTCCGCCCTGACAGCCTGAATTGGGCTCATCAAGACAGCCAGCAGCACGGGGATCAAGGGAAATAATCTCTTCATAAGCCTTTCAGTGGATATCTGCCTGGAGATTCACGCTACCGGAGGTACAGGAAGGGCTCGGTAAGAGCTGTCTCATTCCAACCAATAGGCATCATCGGGGAGGTCAAGATCGTCCTCATCAAAATCGTCGACGTCCACCTCATCATAAGGGAGATCGAACAGGGAAATGTCAATTCCGTTTTCAAAGAAGGACAGCCTTTCCAGCGCCTGATTGATCAGCTCGGTCTCCTCCGTGGTAAGGTTCTCCTCCAGCAGCCGGTTGATCGCCGGACCGGCTTCCTCTCCGCCAATCTGGGAGAGAGACCAGATGGCTGCCTTGCGAACCTCGGCGATATCATCCAGTAAATCCAGCATAATGGGAACAGACTCATTGAGATACAGCTCCCCACAGGCCCGTACGGCTTCTTTGCGGATCTCAGGTGCGGTATGCTGTAAATGGTTTAGAACCATCTCATCATACTGGTGATCATAAGAGCGGCCCATGGCGAACAAAGCACTGGCGATCCAGGCCTCCTCTCCGCTGTGATAGGCTTTTTTGATTTCCCGGTGTGCCTCCTCTCTGGGAGAATAGCCCATCGCCTCCAGCGCCCGCCTCCGCACCCGGACAGGTTGATCGCTGTTGATCACGTCCAGCAGCGTATTTTCGATTCGCTGCTGTTTCTCTTTGGAAATCTTATCAAGTTCCCCACGGTAGATATACTTCCCCAGCACGGAAGC
Source organism: uncultured Anaerolineales bacterium (assembly GCA_964603385.1). Classification (GTDB taxonomy): domain Bacteria; phylum Chloroflexota; class Anaerolineae; order Anaerolineales; family UBA11858; genus B10-G9. The sequence continues at coordinate 2,417 of CAZRUS010000021.1, forward strand.
GGTCACAGCCCGCACATCCTCACTGGCATCTCCTTCGAGGATCTCCAGAAAAGTTGACACCAGGTCGTCCGTATCAAAGACCTCAATCGCCCGCACGGCGAAAAAACGCACCTGCTGATCCTCATCTTTGATGGCATGCCGGAAAACCTTCTCAAAAGACAGCAGGGTGTTGCTTTCTGTGAGCTGCTCTAGATCTTCAATCAACCCCCGCCGACGTACCACATCAATATCTTCCCAGACTTCTTTTAGACGGCGGAAATCCTCACCAGCAATATCGGAGAGGGCATACAGGTAGCGAGGATCGAGAATCTGCTCATCATCCAGCAGGGCGTTCAGCACGTCATCAAAGGGGATGTCCTCAGGGAGGGGGAATTGCGCGTGTTCCATCATGGCAGCTGAACAGGGGAAGTAAAATCCAGCACATTAAAATAAATCAACAGCAGCAGCACACTGATAAATCCAATGGCATTGACAATATTCTGCACCCGCTGGGAGACCCGCCGGCCAACAATCAGCTCCGGCAGTACAAATAAGATCCGTCCTCCATCCAGAGCCGGGATCGGAAACAGGTTTAACACCCCCAGAGAGACAGTGATGGACGCCACAAAGAGCAGCACATTGACCTGTGAGGAAGTGCCCGGAAGCAGCTGCTGGTCCCGGGCTCCCTCATAAATATCATACATGCCCTTGTAGCCAACCGGCCGCCCGATTTCATCCGCTTCGCCGCGGATCAGGCTGGCGGGCAGGCTGAGCACAGCCAGGCTGTGGCGGCCTGTGGCGGCAGCCCCGCGGGGGAGCGCCTCCACCCAGCTGACCTCCCGGATCGGACTGGTCATCACGATGCCAATTGCCCCTTGATTTTCAGGGGGATCCTCCCGGGGAACAAGTTCGACCTGATTGCTCTGTTCTCCCCGCTGGTAAGTTAGGGTAATTCCCTGGCCCAGATTCCGGTAAATCTCCTCCCGGAGCAGATCTGAGCCGCTGATTTCGATTCCGTTGACTTCCTTAATGACGTCACCGGACAGCAAACCAGCTTCGGCGGCAGGGGAATTCTCAGCCACCTCCATCACCTGGACCACTGAGAGATTAGGAACACCCAGCTGTCCGAAAATTACCGCATAAATGACCACAGCAGCCAGCAGGTTCATCAGCGGGCCGGCGATCAGCACAGCAATGCGGACCAGCGGTTTAGCCGCAGCCAATCCTCCCTCGACCGAGGGATCATTTTCCCCTCTGGGACGAACAAAGCCACCCAGGGGAATCCAATTCAGCGTGAAATCAGTCCCTTTGAGATTGAAAAGTTTCACAATTCTAGGGGGAAACCCGATGCCAAACTCCTCCACCTCAACGCCAAACAGCCGGGAAGCCAGAAAATGGCCCAGCTCATGAACGATAATCAGGGAAGCCAGCACACCAATAAATTGCACAAGGGTCATTAACATCATATTTTCCGTTCTGTATGCAGATGTCCGCCTGTTTTGGCCACACTCACATCTCGCGGATCGACTCTGCGGTCCAATAAGAGAGTGTTAATTATACCGCAGCGGTTTCCGGATCGAGAAGGACCGCCCCGCCTCCAGGGCTGCTTTCTAATACCTCTTTAACACCCGGAAAAGCAATCAGTCGATTCTTGATCCTGGAAGCTTCCTCACCCGGGCAGATGACATGAACATTGGGACCGGCATCAATGGTATAACAAACTCTTGCTCCCTCGCTGCGCCAGCGCTGCACTGCCTTGATCAGGGAAACGGTCTCCGGCTCCCAGTATATTAACGGAGGGCTGGAGGTCAGCATGACCGCATGCATTAAATTGCAGTCTTGCTCGACGACGGATGCGAAGGTCAGGAAGTCTTTGGTTAGAATCGCCCGGCGGCAGAGATTCAAGCGACGTTCGGCATCATCCACCCTGCCATCCTGGATGGGGCTGGTTTCTGCCAGAGCATGCCCGGGGGTTGATCCGGTCGTTTTATGCTCCCGGTTGATCACCGCCACCAGGTCAATTAGCTCCCAGTGATCGGGAGGAGCGATGGTTTCCGCATAGGAGGTCTGGGGGGAGTTCCCGGGCAGCCACTCCACAAACCCGCCCGGGATCGAGCGGCAGGCTGACCCGGAGCCCAGCCGGGCCAGCCGGGAGAGCGCTTCTTCCTCCAGCAGCAGTCCAGCTGCGCGGCTGGCCGCCAGGGCCAGGGCAGCAAACGCCCCTGCCGAAGATGCAATCCCGGCGCCAGTGGGAAAGGTATTGATGCTTTCCACCCTGGCAAAATTTCTCACCTGGGCCTGCTGGCGGACCTGATCAAGAAATCGTGACACCCGCAGCAGCCCCTGATCCCTAATTTCCCTGTTGTTGAGGGTGAAATGATCTTGTTCAAGTTCCGGATCAAAAGTCACCCGGGTTCGCGTCTCCAACCCAGCCAGATTCATGGAAATCGAGCCGTTGAGCGGGATGCGCTGGCTGGCATCTGCATTTCCCCAGTATTTGATAAAAGCGATGTTGGGGTGAGCGGCCGCAGCAGCGCTTGGTTTCATGGCATCTCCTTCCAGGGATGGGGATTCCTTCCCGGATTCATTCGGTGGGTAAGCTCAGGGTTGGAAAAGAACAGCGGCTGACCCCCTGCCAGAGCAGACTGAATTCATCTGCCGCGGTCCCATACAGGACCAAATGGCCGGAAAACCCTTCTCCCAGGCGGTTGTAAAGGTCCCCCTGATCCACCTGCGGGATCAGGCGGCAGATTTTTTCGATCAGCTGCGCCTGCTGTTTCTGCGCCTCGAGCCGATTGTCAGTCTGGTACTCGGTGCCGGACAGCAGCCCCCTGACATCCCCCTGCCCCTGGTCAGCACCCGTGGAAAGAGGCTCCCCTACCTGCTGGATAAGAAACCGGTCCACCAGCAGCACACGCTGCCAGGAGAGATTGCGGGTGGAGAGCTCATCAAAAAAGCCCTTCATGGGGACTTTTCTGGCATCCAGCCAGAAAGCTCTTTTCAGCGCCTCATCCCTCGTCACTCCATCCTCCGCCTGGGAGGGGAAAATCGGGAAAAAGTATTTACTTTGGGGCTCCTCCCCGGAGCGGCTCAGCCAGACTCCCTGCAGGACGGGTTCCTGAACAGTCAGGTCGTCAACAAAAATCAACAGGGTGAAGGAATCCATGGAGGGAGGCTGTTCCTGAATTTCCAGCTCATCCGGGGTGACCTTCCAGACCAGATCAGAAGAGCTGGTATCCTCCCCCTCGAATAGGGACTGGCTGGTTTTGATCCCCAGCAGCAGAAAAAGGACAAAGAACACGCTGAAGAGGACTGCGATGACTTTTGATTTCATAGACCGGTTTTTTTCCGCGACCTGTCAAAGAGAATTCCTGAGCAGCGGGCCACAGCTGCTCTTCCAGGGCATTTTTCCCTTTCTCGGCTGCGGTGATGCGTCTGGGAGCAGCCAGAGAATACCCTGATTAATATCATACCACCACCTGACGGTCGGGAAGCGTGCTGGAAAGAGATCTGGGCGGCTGCCTTTGACCGTCAGGCAGCTGTTCTGGGGCCAGAAAAAAAACCCGGACGGCAGGTCCGGGGAGAGCATACATTCTTCCTGAAAATTTGCGGGCGGGAAGCGGCTCAGCTTTGCGGCTGTGCTTTCGATGGCTCAGTGACCGAGAGACTGCAAATATCCGATCAGCAGTCCCAGTGGGAAGCCCAGCAGGGCCCAAAACAGGGAGATCCCAATCTCCCGCCGCACCTGCCAGACCCCACGGAAGCGGGGCAGCAGGCGGCGGACCCACACGGACTGATCCAGAATCTTGAGGTGATACTGCCAGTAAGTGAATTCAATTTGCTCCAGAACAGCTTTCATACCCTGTGCTCCTACGGTCATTTTGAGGTGGAAATCTTCTTGATTTTCCCTTTGTCCGTCACCACGGCCCGGACGATGCGGTTGATCTTTTTCCCCCCCGGACCGGACACGCTCGTCTTGTATATGAGCAGATACCCATCCGATGTGCTGCCTTGACGCTCTTTGACCTTGGGCTTAACCCCCTTAACATCGGGATGCTTCCGATACACTTCCTGGGAGATTTCTTGGATGGTTTTTGATTTCAACATCGCGGTATCATTCCTTCCTAGCGGCCGAACGAGGAATATGCTCTTCGCCGCATAAAGGCAGGCACATCCAGCGGATCCCGGCCCATCTGCAGCGGCTGGGAGACCTGCTCATCGGCTTCCTCCTCCACCGTTTGATTCTGGCGGACGGCGGTTGGAGCTGCACTGCGGCGTTTGCGGGAGATGGAAGAGAAGGCATCCTCAAAGGTGGTTGCCCCCAATCCGGTGACGATCAGATTAACCTGGACCTGCCCCTGTAAATGGTTATTCTGCGTGGTACCAAAGATCAATTCTGCATCCGGAGGAACCTGTTCCTGCAAATAGTTGAGCGCCTGCCCGATATCAGCCAGCGTGAGATCCATCCCGGCAGCAAAATTAACGATCAAACCGGAGGCATTGATCAGGGAGATATCTTCCAAAAGCGGGTGGTAAAGAGCCTGTTTGACGGCTTTGAGGGCCTTCTCCTCTCCGCTGCCCTGCCCAATGCTCATCAACGCCCCTCCGCCCATCTCCATCAACCGCTGAATGTGCGCGAAATCCACATTGATCACTCCGGGCTCCATAATTAATTCCGTAATACTCTGCACAGCCTGTCGGAGGACATCGTCAGCCAGATGGAAGGCTTCAGAAAGCGTAGCTTTCTCTGACACTGCCTGGAGCAGCCGTTCATTGGGAATGGTGATCAAGGTATTTACATGAGGCTGAAGTTTGTGCAGTCCTTCGGCTGCATTCCTCTGACGGCCGCCAACCTCAAAGGCAAACGGCCTGGTGACCACCGCGATAGTGGCAATTCCCAGCTCTGTGGCCACCTCGGCAGCCACAGGAATGGACCCGGTGCCCGTCCCCCCGCCCATCCCGGCGGTCAGGAATACCATGTCCGCTCCTTCCAGTGTCCGGGCGATCTCTTCCCTGCTTTCCTGAGCAGCCTGCTCGCCTACCCGGGGATCTCCACCAGCCCCCAGCCCCCGGGTCAATTTTGGGCCGAGCTGCAGTTTGACCGGTGCTTCAGAGCGCGCCAGTGCCTGATGATCGGTGTTGGCGACAATAAATTCCACTCCCGTAAGGCCAAAATCAATCATTCGGTCCACAGCATTGCTTCCCCCGCCGCCCAGCCCCATCACCTTAATGACCGGCAGATAAGGCACCGGAGCATAGTCTCTCAATCTCTCATCGACGATTTTTTCATTGAACATGTCATTCTCCTCGTTTCACAACCCTGCAGAAGATCCCAAAACTGCGCTTTTCAGTCCCCGCCCCAGCTGCTTGAGCGGCCCGGACAGTTCAGATAGCTGCCAATTGGGATGCAACATTCGTTCCATCCCCCTCGATTCTGCGTACCAAACAACCACAACCCCGCAGCTCATTTATCAACGCTGGAGAAAAGCTGTCCTCTCCACCCAGGACCGTGACCTCTTCCGCCCGACGGGCTTCCTCCACAGAGAATCCCACTGTGGGGCGATGTTTTTTTATAAACGCCCGGGTGACTTCAAGATGCCAATCCGCCACTCCCCAATCAAATGTGGGCAGGAGCAGGTAATGAGAGAAGCGAAATTCATCTGTGGATTTTGGCGCGGCCTCCGGCTGCCCGGCAAGATAGCTCTTCGCTGCCGGCTTTGGTGTTCCGTCCTCCTGGTACCAGCTGTGCACTTCCTGAGAGGATCCTTCTTTGGCTGCCAGCAGCCAGAACGCGCCGCCAAGAACCTTGTCTGCCAGCGGTTCCCGATCCTCATTCTCCTGGCCCGCCAGCAGATCGGCCGCTTCCCGGAGGGCGTCTTCCCAGGAAACCCCTTCCTCAGCCGGACCGCAAATTCCCAGCATCAGCAGGGGAATTTTTCGCTCCAGCATGGTCTCGGAAAGGGTCAGATACCAGTCTGCGATCCGGAAGCCACGTTGATCGGGACTGTCCCGGTCTGTCTGGTAAGGCTGGGCTTCCGGCCAGCGCTCCGGCCCTCCTGCTCCCCAGTTGAGCGATTTGGCGTTGAAACCTGCGTAGGCACTGAGGAGCATGCGCTTCAGCAGGGGCTCGGATGCCCGGCGGCGAATACCTTCCAGGGCTGTCCGCAGGAACATGGTATCCCAGTAATCTCCTCCTGGTTCCAGAGGCGGGAACACGGGAGTCAAGCCATCCATTAATGCCGCTTCAGCCAGAGGCAGGTAAGCATCCAGGAAGCGTTCCACCAGATCGGACTGCGCCCAATCAGCACCCGTCCAGTTTTGTCTTAAATTAGGGCGATCGAAGAGGATAACATATTTCACCCCCCAGCGGGCGTAAGCCTCAAATAGCAGCAGCTCTGCCTCCACGTCCGGAGCTGCAGTGCAGTCAAAGGGAAAATGCAGCACGGGCTCAACCCCCCCGGCTTTCAAGCCCTGCAGAAAAGCCTCCGGGATGGCGCGCCCTTCGGGAGCTTGCAGGACGACCCAGCTTGCTTTCAGCTGTTTGAGTCTGGGCAGCCAGCGTGCCAGATCGGCAGCTGTGTAGTGATCTGTGTCCGGAAAGTAATGAAATCCAATTTTTTTCATAGCTGTTATCTCTTTTTTGCAGCCTGGTGAGGTCACCTTTGTAGATGCAAGGAGTATGCCAGGGGAGGGGATTTCCCCATCGGTGCCGAAAGCTCGGTGCTATAATGCGGATGATGAAGAAAATCCTCATCACCGGCGCAACCGGATTTATCGGCAAAGCACTCACCCGGCACCTTTCGGATACCGATCACCAGGTGCGGGTGCTGATTCATCCCTCGAACACCTCCCCGGATCTGCCCAGGGGAGTTGCAGTTGAAGCCGCTGTCTCCGGATTAAACGACCTCCGTGGACTGCGCGCAGCAGTAGTGGATGTGGACGTCATTTATCACCTGGCCAGTGCAGAATCGGCCGGTGCCCGGGGCAATCTGCTGGAAATCGACATTCAGGGCACCCGCAATCTGATCGCAGCTGCGGAAGAAGCCGGGGTGGACCGATTTTTCTATCTCAGCCACCTGGGTGCAGATCGGGCTTCCGCTTACCCGATGATGACTGCGAAAGCCATCGCCGAGGCTCACATCAAAAACAGCCGCCTCGATTACACCATTCTGCGCTGCGGTCTGGTGTTTGGTCCGGGGGACCATTTCACTGTTCCCCTCAGCCGATTGATCAGACGCTTTCCGCTGGTTTTTCCCCTCCCCGACCAGGGAGATACCCTGCTGCAGCCGCTGTGGATTGAAGATCTGGCCAATGTGCTGCTCTGGTCTCTAGATCTGGAGGATACCCGACAGCAGCTGTACCGGATCGGCGGGCCGGAGCATCTCACCTTCCGGGAAATCGTTCTCACCCTGATGGATGTGCTGGCTGTTCAACGCCTGCTGCTGCCCATCTCCTCCCCGCTGCTGCGCTTTGGGACCGTCTTTGCCGATTACCTTTCCATCCCCATCCCCACCAACGTATTCTGGCTAGATTATCTGGCAGCCAACCGCACCTGTTCCTTGACTACAATCCCCCAGATTTTCAACCTGCTTCCCTCTCGCTTCGGGAAGCGTCTGGAGTACTTGAAACCCTGACTTTCCAGGAGGAAATATGGATTTGATCGATATCACGTTGACCCTTTCAGAAGCACTCCCTACCTGGCCGGGTGATCCCTCCATCCAGCTGGAAAAAATCAGCCGCATTGCAGACGGCGCGGAAGCCAATGTGACCACTCTTTCCATGGCTGTTCATGCCGGAACCCACGTAGACGCTCCCTACCATTTCCTGGACGAAGGCATCACTGTGCCGGAGCTGCCCCTGGATTTGCTGGTGGGACCGGTAACCGTGATTGAAGTGGATGTAACCAGCACGATCACCCGGAAAGATCTGGCCCGGATCTCCATTCCGCCCTACGTCAAGCGGCTGCTGCTCAAAACCCCCAACTCATTGTTCTGGTCCAGGGGAGAGATGGATTTCCAGGAGGACTTTATCGCTCTGGGAGATGATGCCGCCGAATATCTGGTCGAGCGGGAAGTGGAGCTGATTGGAGTGGACTATCTGTCTGTGGCCCCTTTTACCGATCCAGGTCCCACACACCGGACCCTGCTGGGCGCCGGTGTGCTGGTGATTGAATCGCTGAACCTGGCTGGTGTAAAGCCGGGAGATTACACCCTGCTCTGCCTGCCGATGAAAATTGACCAGTCAGACGGCGCCCCCGCCCGTGTGCTGCTGATGCGGTGACATTCAAGAATTTTCCTGGATTAACCCTGTTTTCTACACAGGAATCCATCACAACACCACCGCAGCACTGGCCGGGCTCCCTGAAGATCAGGTACAACGGTGCCCCCTGCCCACCCCTGGGGAGCGCACACCGCGTATACTTCAAATATTAACCCTGGATCCCAATCTGGAGCTGGAGATCGCGGCCGTCAGACAGGCGCTGCTGGTGACGCTGTAAAGTCCCCTCCGGGTCCGGAAAATTTGAGAGGTGCTTTCAGCCGGCAAACAGCCGGAGACTTCCCGACAGGGAAGGAGATGCCTGGCTTAGAAGCTTTCCAGTGCGTCAGCAACCTGATTATTGAACCAGCTCTTGACATCCGCGTTGACCACGATCTGCCGCAGATTTTCCGCCCTGGACTGACGCTCCTCCAGCGGCATCATCAACGCCCGGTGAATGGCCTGGGCGGTGCCGTAGATGTCAAAGGGAGAAACCGCCAGCGCCTCCTCCCCCAGCTCATCAAAAGCACCGGTTTGTTCGGAAAGAATCAGCACCCCGTTGTTCTGATTGACCAGCGCTCCTTCCTTGGCTACCAGATTCATTCCATCTTTGATGGGATTAACCAGCAGCACTGAATACAGCTGCATGGCGGCGATTGCCCGGGGGTAATTATCCCCCACGATCAACCGCACCGGCTCCCAGATCGAGTTCGAAAAAGTGGCATTAATCAGACCGGCCTCCGCCATGATCTGGGTCATATAATCCTGATACTCCTCGACTTCCATCCGGGAGGGTACCAGCAAGCAGAGCATCTGTATCTCCCCGTGATGCTCGGGATGCATTTCCAGCAGAGCCCGGTAAGCTTTCAACCCCCGGAGAATATTCTTGCTGGGTTCGATCCGATCCACCCGCAGAATCAGTTTACGATCGCTGACAAAGTTGATCAGCTGGGATTTCAGCAGCTGGGTCTCGGTTTCCTCCATAATCGCCTGGACCTCTTCGATATCAATAGAAATCGGATAGGCGCTGGCCATGATCACCCTGTCATCAAGATGCAGCCGGTCCCGGAATCCCCGGGATTCTACCTCGGGAAGAAAAAATCGGCAGGTCTGGACGAAATTGAAAGCGTCTTTGCGGGTCTGGAACCCGATGCGGTTGGATTCCAGCAGGCTGTAAAACAGCCGGTTGCGGATTGGTTTGGGCAGGATGCTCCAGGTGTCGTGGCTGGGCCAGGGAATATGAATGAACGGTTGAATATAGACCTGATCATCCAGCCTTTCGCGCAGAAACTCGGGCACCAGGTAGAGCTGGTAATCCTGGGGGAAGATGATCACCGGACGGTCCTCTTCAGCTACGCTTTCATAAATAGCCTCTGCAATCTGCCGGTTGACTTTCAAATAGCCGTTTTCCCAGGCGTCCCAGGTTTCCGCGGTGATGTTGGGAGACCGCGGAGTGTCCCACAGCTGATGATGAATGAACCAGAGCAGCGGGTTGGAAATCTGATGATAATACATCTGGTAGGCCTCATCCGGGGGGGTGAACAGCTTCAAGCGGATGCCCTGCACAACCTGCTCCTGCTCCCCGACTGATTCCACCCAGCGGCGGTCATCTTCACTCATGGCTGCCGCCACCCAAAGCACATCCCGTTTTTCCGCCAGCGTACCCAGGGCGGTGACCAGCCCCCCCGATCCGCGCTGGATATCGAATTCACCAGTGGCTTTTTCGGTAAAAGAGAACGGCCCCCGGTTGGAGGCGATCACAATCAATGGATCCCGTTCCCCTTGCTGCTTTGCACTCATCTCGGCCTCCTTATTTTTCGTCCTCCCTGATGGAATTGTCATTCTTATTGTACTATCTCCCCCGGAGCGTTCAGAAAAACTTACTGCTCAGCGGGGGCATTTTGCCGGGTTCCAACTTGCCACCCAACGGTGAGAGTGCTATAATTCCGTCACCATCGGGCGCGTAGCTCAGCTGGTCAGAGCGCACGGTTCACATCCGTGAGGTCGATGGTTCGAGTCCATTCGCGCCCACCACAGGTCTCATTCAACAGTCTCGTGGACGCGCCAATCCACGGGGCTGTTGCCTTTAATTGGGGAACCAGGGACCGGGATCCAGGAACAGGAACGGGTTGAGAGAAGCTGCTCCGCTTTCCCCTTCCCCTGATCTCCAATTCAGGAGAACACGTCCCCAGCCGTATCGTTGCGACTGCTGATCGAGTTGATATAGGATTGGTCATTCGGATCTCCAAGATTAGATAATGTTAGAACCCTGTAAGAGTTAGCTCCCTTCCCTTGAGACCCTTTTCTACCAGCGATACAATTTGAAGGGATAGAAATTGAAAAAATGGGGAATACATATTTTATTCAGTGGGGGAAAACCAGGATGAACACAGCCAACCAGCGAACTGCAAACTACCTGTTAAAAATCAATTCCCTCTCGTTCCTGGAATAGTTCGGGGTCGACCGGCAGAAGGATGCGCAGTGCAACAGCGGGGCTTACTCCCTTCCGAACAAAGCCCTCTCCAAACCCCCTTACTGCGCAGCAGCCGGCAAGGAAAATCAAGATGGTCCTTCGACAACCCCTGGAAGCGTTCACTGTACAAAGGCAAATGCAGCGGGTTATGGAAGGGCAGAATCGGGAAGTGTGCTTCCGGTCAGGACCGAGGAGGCAAGCATGCTATGAATAGTGTGAATAATATCATCGAAGCTCAGGACCTGATCAAGCGCTACGGCGAACTTACCGCCGTTAATCAGGCATCCTTCAATGTCCGGCAGGGAGAGATTTTTGGCTTTCTCGGCCCCAACGGGGCTGGAAAGACCACCACCATCAACATGCTCTGCACGCTGACGCGGATCACCTCCGGCAGGGCTTCGATCAACGGACATGATGTAGCAAAAAACCCCGGAAAAGTGCGGAAATCAATCGGGCTGGTCTTTCAGGAACCCAGTCTGGATGAGAAGCTCACCGGGCTGGAGAACCTGCGCTTCCACGCCCTGCTGTACGACCTTACCCGGAATACCTTTCAGAAGCGCCAGACGGAAGTCCTCCGTATGGTCGACCTGTACGAACGCCGGAATGATCAGGTCAAGTCCTATTCCGGCGGGATGCGGCGTCGATTGGAGATTGCCCGCGGGCTGCTGCATTATCCCCGGGTACTTTTCTTGGATGAACCCACCATCGGCCTCGACCCCCAAACCAGGCGCTATATCTGGGACTACATCAAGAAGCTTCGGGAACAGGAAGAGATCACCATCTTTCTTACCACCCACTATATGGAAGAGGCCGAAGTCTGTCAGCGGGTGGCTATTATGGATCAGGGAGAAATCATTGCCCTGGACGAAGTCGATGCACTCAAGGAGACTGTCGGTGGGGATGTCATCTCCTTGCAGACACCAGCTGTAGACGATGCTGCCCGTCGTTTGAATGAAGCCTTTGACCTGACACCCAGTCAGATTGAGGAGGAATGGCTGTCAGTAGAAGTGCAGAATGGGGAAGGCTTCATCCCTGACCTGATGACCGCCCTGAACGAGGGAAATCCATCCCTTGAAGTTGAAAGCGTTCAGCTTCGACGCCCGACCCTGGAAGATGTCTTTATCCAGAAGACAGGCCGAGCCCTACGTGAAGAAGATCCCGATACCGGGAAAGAACATATGCGCCAGCGCAGAAAGCTGCGCACAGGCAAAACCAAGTAGCTCCACAAAGGAGAAATATTGAAAACCCTCCGGCACAACCTGAAAGGCATCTATACCATCTGGCTGCGGGATCTGATCCGCTTTATTCGAGAACCTTCGCGGATTGTGGGCTCCCTGGGAGGACCGCTGCTCTACCTGTTTGTGCTGGGGGGCGGACTGTCCTCCTCGATGTCCGGCTTCAGCCCTGCCGGCAGCAGGGGGATGCCGTTTGATTTCCGCAAGTTTCTCTTTCCCGGCGTGCTGGCCATGACAGTGCTGTTCACCGCGGTTTTCTCGGCGATTTCCATCGTCTGGGACCGCGAGTTTGGATTTCTGAAGGAGGTAATGGTCGCTCCGGTTTCCCGGATTGCCGTGGCCCTGGGAAAAATCGCCGGCGGCAGCACGGTGGCCATGCTGCAGGCGTTGATCATCCTGGCTCTGGCACCACTAATCAACATTCGCCTCAGCTTGAGCCAGATCCTGGCCTTGATCGGTTTGATGCTGGTGCTGGCCGCTGTGCTCAGTGCGCTGGGTGTGCTGGTAGCTGCCCGTCAGCGGTCCACGGAAGGTTTTCAGTTCATCGTCCAATTCTTGATCCTGCCCATGTTTTTCCTCTCTGGAGCGCTCTTTCCCCTGCGCAATCTGCCGGGATGGATGACCTGGTTGAGCCGGCTTGACCCGGTGACTTACGGGGTGGACGCCCTCCGGAGGGTCGCCCTTCAGGGTACTGTTTCCCCTCAGGTGCTCGAAAATGTAGTCCAGCATTCCCTGGTTCTGAATCTCTCCGTGCTGGCCGGATACGGGATCGTCTTCCTGATTCCCGCAGTATGGCTGTTCAGCCTGAAGGATTAAATCCAGAAGCCTCTCCAAAGGAAAGCCGGGGGGATGCCCCTCCTGGAGGTTTTCCAGAATAAATAGCTTTGCTGCGATATTGTTTAGAAATATCGCAGAATTCGTGTACAATCAAGGCGAGACCGAAACAAGATGGGAGATCACCGTGATGAAATCAATATTTCACCCCCCGGCTGGGATGTCCAGACAGCGCTACCTCCGGCGGGCTGTGATCGCGGTTACCTTAATTTCTGTTGGGGTCTCCGCCGGGCTGACCGCGGGGATTGAACAGCTCACCGCCACTCCCAACCTCTCCCAGGGACTGACCGTGGCTGTCGTGGTTCCTCTGCTGGTGGTCCCCCCGCTGGCCTATTGGCTGCACAGCCTGCTATTTGATTTGGAAACCTCCCGGAAAAAAATTCACCAGCTCAGCCGCACGGATGACCTCACCGGTCTGCTTAACCGAGGCCATTTTTTTGAGCTGGCCGACCATCAGCTGGCCCTGGCAGAGCGCCACGGCTATCCGGTTGCCATGCTGCTGATTGACATCGATGATTTCAAACAAATCAACGACAGCTTTGGACATCAAACGGGAGATGCGGTGCTGCATCGTACAGCCGGGTATCTGAGCAAGGCGGTTCGGGGCACTGATCTCCTGGCTCGCTACGGCGGGGAGGAATTTGTTCTGCTCATGCCTCACACCACCGGTGAGGCAGCCCTGGCCCTTTGCCAGCGCATGCAGCAGGGCCTGGCATCTGCTCAAAATGAGGATCTCACGCTGCCAAAAGTGACCATCAGCATCGGCGCCGCCTGCAGCGGCCGCAGCAGCTGTGATCTGGAGGGGCTGCTCTCCGCCGCCGATCAAGCGCTGTATCAGGCCAAGGCAGCTGGTAAGGATTCCAGCGTGCTGGCGCCGGATGGGGCACCTGTCACGGATTAATCTGAATCATCTTCTTCCAGCAATGATTTTTCCCTGCTCCCCCATGCAGATCAACTTTCAAGATCCCGGCAGATGATGATCTCACCACTTCCCTTACAGCACTCCCGGAAAGAGATCTGGTCCAGGCTCCTGTGCTCCGGCTGGCACACGTTTCAGAACCCGGCGGGATGATATCGGGGGCTGTACTCCCCGGAGAGGCCTGTCCCGTTGGGTGATCTCTCAAGCGATCACAATTAACCAAAATGGACCCCAAGAGAATGCATTTTTTCCAGCTGTGGCGGATCGGGTACCAGCATCCTGCAAAATTTGCGGAAGAGCTGCAAAAGCAGCCCGCTCCTCAGTGGGGATTTTATGCCTTAATCATCCGCAGTCTGCTGGTGTCCCTCCTGCTCTATCTGCCATTGTCCTGCCTGGATCGCGTTCCCCCTATCCCATCCTACCTGACCTTTCTTTCCACCGAAAACTATTACACCACTTTAATCTTTCTGACGCCGATCGTGTTTATTCTGGAATGGCTGCTCGGCGGATCAGTCATCCACCTGCTGCTCCGCTTTCACAACCTCCCCAGCAATATTGACCATATCCTCAACCTCACCGGCATGGCCGGATTGGTAGTGGCTGCTGTTCTGCTCCTCTGGGATTGGGTCTGGCTGGGCCTGGATGTGGGCAATCAGTATTGGCTCGGGATCAGCCATTTGCTGATCGACAGCTGGTATCTGGTTTTGTTAATCGTCGGCCTCAAGAAGGGGTTGGATGTTCCTTTTCTGACTGGATTTTTTCTCAGCCTGGCGTCTTTTCTGGTTACCTTTCCCCTTGCAGTTCTGATTATGAGGGCTCCTTTTTAGTAATCACCAGCCGCGGAACAATCAAAAGGAAAATCCCGGCGGGTTAATTCACCCGCCTCCATCCTGGACCAGAAGATGAAAAGCCGCCACCAAACCCAGGGGTTCTCCGCCGGATCCCCAGGTTTTTCTGAAATCATCATATCCCTGGCAGACCGGGAGGCTGAACAGCGGACTCCGGAGGGAAAGATCCATTCTGTCTCCCAGATCTTGAAGGCTGATGCATTCAGGATGATAATAAAGAGAAGTCTCCGGTCGGTGAGGGGAAATTTTCCCGTCGCCAGTCGCTCCATTATCAATGTTTTCATATCTGGCACTGCACAAAAGGACTCTTGATGACATTTTCTATCGGGCTGCTTCTGGCAATTATTATCGCTGCCCTTGCGCTGTTTTCATTTGAATGGGTCTCCGCGGATATCACCGCTCTGGCGGTGCTGCTGACCCTGGTGCTGACCGGCTTGCTCCCCGCCGGGGAAGCTTTTGCCGGCTTCGGCAGCAGCGCCGTGATCATGATCCTGGGGCTGTTCATCCTCACCGCCGCCCTGGTGCGCACTGGGGTGGTGGACCGGGTCGGGGAGCTGATCCTCAACCGGGCTGGGGATAACCTGCAGCAGCTGAATGCGGTGGTAATGGTGATCAGCAGCATCCTGAGCAGCCTGTTGAGCAACACGGCCACCACCGCTTTCTTTGTCCCGGTGATCATCAATGTGGCTCGAAAAACAAAGAACAGTTTGTCCAAGATGCTTATGCCGCTGGCCTTCGCCTCCATATTGGCCAGTTCGGTTACCGTGGTTAGCACCTCAACCAACATTGTTATCAGCGGTATGCTGGGGACCTATGGCCTGGAGCCGATTGGTATGTTTGAGCTCACACCGGTGGGTATCCCCATCCTGCTGGTCGGCCTGCTCTACATGCTTTTGGTCGGCCATCGGCTGATTCCCGAGCATCCGGTGCAGGAAAGCCTGGATGAGCAGTTTGGCATCCGGCCTTATCTCAGTGAAGTCCTCATACTGCCGGAATCACCCCTCAATGGGAAAACCCTGGCTGAGTCCGGTTTGGGTCGTGACCTTGACCTGACCGTGGTCCGGATGGTCCGGGGCGAGAATGAGATCATTGCCCCCCAGGGTGATCTCACCCTCCAGGAGGACGACCGCCTGCTGGTCAAAGGACCCCGGGACGAACTGCTCCGCATCAGAGAACGAGTAGGGGTGGATATTGAAGCTGAAGTCAATCTTTCCCTACCCGATCTGGAAACCAGCCGGATCGGTCTGGTGGAGGCGGTTCTTCTCCGCCAGTCCCCTCTGCTGGGCCAGACCCTGGAGCAGGTGGACTTCCGGCAGCGCTACGGCGCTCAGGTGCTGGGCATCAACCGCCGGGGTAGGACCCTGTCCAAGAAAATCAGTCAGATTCCCCTGAAGATCGGCGATATTCTGCTGCTTCAGGGAGACCTGCGCAGTCTCCAGGTTCTGGACCAGAACAACACCTTCCGGGTGATCGGCACGGTGGAATACCAGCAGCCAAACCGGAGTCGGGCACCGCTGGCCATGGGCATCTTTGCCGGGGTGATCAGCCTGGCGGCCCTGAATGTGCTCTCCTTACCGGTGGCTGTGATGCTGGGCTCCCTGATCGCTTTTCTGACCCGCTGTCTGAACCCGGAGGAAGCCTACCGCGAGGTGGAGTGGAAAGCCCTCATCGTCATCGGCTGTATGCTGGCCCTGGGTCGGGCCATGGACCTGACCGGAACCGCGGATTACCTCGCCAGTGGCATTGTCAGAACCATCGGCAGCGCCCATCCAATGTGGATGCTGTCCGCTTTTTTCCTGCTTTCCCTGCTGCTCACCCAGCCAATGTCCAATCAGGCCGCCGCAGTGGTGGTCGTGCCGGTGGCCATTCAAACTGCTTCGCAGCTGGGCCTGAACCCCAGGACCTTTGCAATGATGATCGCTGTCGCCGCCAGCTGCTCCTATTTGACCCCGCTGGAGCCGGCATGCTTGATGGTTTACGGCCCCGGCCGCTACAAGTTTGCAGATTTTCTCAAGGTTGGCGCTCTGCTCACCGTGCTGATCTACCTGGTGGCCATCCTGCTGGTTCCGCGGATCTGGCCGCTGTAGATCCCGGATGGCGCACAGGAAGAGGTGCCAGCAGGATACGATCGGCTTATTCAGCAAATATCAACTCCCTGCTGCAGAACCTCCCGGCGCAGTTGGCGCAGGGGATTCTGCCCCGCGGTTCAGGTGGAAACGCCTTCCAGCAATGGGCTGACAGCGGGAGGTGCAGCCTTGATAAGCAAACCCGACGAATAAACAGCGGAGTGATGGAGGGGGACCCGGACCCGGCGCAGGGACAGAGAAATATGGATTTTTTTTGCGCGGGTTGGATTTCATCAGGGGCAAACAAAGGTTTAAGGCAAAAATTCGCTGGTTGAAATATAATTAGAGAAGCCGGACCTTCCTGGAAAACCAACAACTTCCAGTTATACAACCCGACAGCCTGATGACAAGGAAAAAGATATGGACCAACTCCAACGCGCAGTGGAATTGATCAAGCAGGGCCATCGGTCAGAAGGGGGACGCCTTCTGATGGAGATTCTGCGTGCAGATCCCAGGAATGAACAGGCCTGGCTGTGGATGGCTATCGCCGTCAGAGATCCCCAGAAGAAAGAAGACAGCCTCAAACGCGTCCTGGCCCTTAACCCCGGTAATCAACAGGCTCAGAAAATGCTGGCCAGGCTGGAGGATCGGGCGACCCCCTCTTCTGTCGAAGAACAGCAGCCTGCTGAGATCGAAGAACAGCAGGCGCCTCCGACACCGCCGCAAGAAGAATTCCGGAAAGGTCCCTTTATCACCGATGAGGAGCTTCCCTCAATGGAGCAAGAAAGCCTCCCGTCCCGGGAAAGAGGATTCTCCTTCCTGACCGAAGAGCAGCCGGGTGAAGAAACACAGCAGCCGGGTTTGCCCCCTCAGGAAGAGGAGCAAACCATCAGTGGATACCAGCCGCCCAAATCATACCTGGAACAGCCTGATCAAAACGAGGCCGTTGACCAGGAAGCCCCCCCCGACTCCGGGGTCCAGCCTGAGGACAGAACCTTTGGAGAACTGGTTCAAAACTGGACAAAAATCTTCCGGATGAATGAGCGCTTCTTCCGCGCGGAACTCCCTTATGCCAACGCGGGGGATACGTTTCTGAACGTGCTGGTAAACACAATCATCACGGTGATCTTTTTTATGATCTCCGGCACCATCCAGTTTCAGGCTGCCATGCAGGCGCTGCAGTCAGAGCTGGCCATGGTTGGTCAGCAGCTGCCCAATCTGGGGGTGCTGTTTGTAGGGCTGCTGATCGGGACAGTCCTCTTCACACCGCTTTCCTTTTATCTTTCCGTTGGTCTGCAGTTCCTGGGCGCCAGGATCTTTGGAGGCAGAGGAAAATACGGCCAGCAGGCTTATCTGCAGTCCCAGTTTTTGGTGCCGGTGACCATCCTCAGCGGTTTGATCACGCTCGGTTCATTGCTCCCCTTTGTCGGCTGCGTGCTGGGCATTGTCGGCTTGGCCCTCTGGATCTGGACGATCATCCTCACCGTGCGGTCTCTCAAAGTGGCCCATAATCTCAGCACCGGTCGAGCACTGCTGGCTGTGCTGGCTATACCACTGCTGCTGATCTTCATCGGCGGATGCATCCTCTTCGCTACCGGCACCATGCTTGGACCGTTGATGGAGCGGATCATCAACCAGCAAATACCGATCCAGTAGCATCACGAGCCGCCAAGGTTCGCAGTGATCCCATCACAAACTGAATCTGCTGGGATCCGGGATGAGTTGACAGCTTTCCAGGGCAGCCGCGCAGCGGCGACTGTCTCCGGATCACCCCAGCAGCAAAGCACCCCTTGTGAGTTTTCCTTTCGGGAATGCTTGCATTTCTCCCCTCCTGGTACAAATCCCGTGAGGTGCCCTGCGTATGAACATCCGATCCGTGCGCTTCATCGGTGAGCAAATTGAAGTTGCCTACGACCAGCCTCCCCTGCTGAAGAAAAAACCCCGCTGCCCACAGCGCTTTCTCTGGGCTGGAAGCACCTTCCAGGTGAGCGAAGTGCTTGCCGAATGGCCTGTTTTTGAACGCCGGGGCCGGATGGCTCATAATATGCGGGAGATCAATGCTGCCAAAGCCCGCCGGCGCGGCTCCTGGGGGGTGGGCCGTTTCTACTATAGAGTGCGCACGGAAAGCGGGCGCTGCTTTGAACTCTATTACGACCGGGCGCCGAAGCAAGCCGGAGACCGGGAAGGAACCTGGATTCTCTACCGGGAGGTGGCGGCCCAATGAAGGACCTTTGAGTGAAGGAGCGGTGACAGACACCATCCCCGCAGCAGATCCGAACTTGCTGGGAGAAAGCAGTTCCCGGAGAAATCAACTATGAATGGATCCAGCCTGCTGTTATTCACGGTGATCAGCTCCAGCAGCGTGGCAATAATTCTTAAATCGGCTGGTACCCGCAAGATTCCCATCTGGGGATTGATCGCCAGCAATTATTTCGTTTGCTCTCTCTCCACCTTGGTCTGGGGGGGATGGCAGACGATCGCCGGTGCCTCCCCCCTTTTGTGGGGGTTGAGCGTCTTCATTGGCAGCATGTATGTGCTCTCGCTGTGGTTGTTCCACAAGGCGATCTCTGCGGATGGTCTGGCCCTTTCCACCACGCTGATGCGTCTCTCATCCGCTCTCCCCACCATGGGTTCCCTGCTGATCTTCCGTGAAAGCACCAGCCCCATGCAGGCGGCCGGCATCGCGCTGGCGTTTCTCTCCCTCCCCCTGGCCGGGCGGGAGCCGCTCCGCCTCCCCCGGAGCAGCCAGAGATTAAACCCCGGAATCACCTGGGGGCTGCTGCTCTTTGGGGCCTACGGTGTGACCGATTTCACCTTCAAGATCCAGGCGGAGCTGATCCCCGACGCCCATCCCCAGGCTTTCATGATTGGTATATTTGCGACCGCCCTGCTGATCTCCCTGCCGGGTTTGTTCCGCGATCCTCAACCCTCCACAACAACCCTGCTGTGGGGAGCCCTGCTTGGTGCAGCCAATATGCTGGCCACGTACTTCTGGATCCGCACCCTGGCGGTGCTGCCGGGTTCAATCGCCTATCCCACCCTCGGAGTTGGAGTAATTGCCGTGGGCACCCTGGCCGGGCTGGTGATCTGGAAGGAAAAACTGAGACCGGCGAATACCCTTTTTTTGATCCTGGCTTCGTTGGCCATTTTGCTGATCAACAGCTAACCCTCCAGGGAAAGCCGACGACCGGGGAAAAGCAGGATCAGCCCATCAACCGATAAGGATGTTGTTTGAGATATAATCATCAGCGGTAAAATCAGTCAGCGCTGATGGAGAGCATCATCCAGCGCGTGAAAAGGAAGCATCTATGCTGCCGGTACCAGTCAACTGTCCGAACTGCGGCGGGAATATCCCCACCCCTGGGGACAGCCAGTTTGTGCAGTGTCCATACTGCCGGTCCGCTGTGAAAATCAGGGAAACAGCCCCTCCCTTCTCGCAGCCAGCCGTTCCTTCGGCCTCCCCCCCGCAGACTGAGGCAGCTCCTCCAGCAGAGGCGAGATCGGAAATCCCCTGGTACCGGTCAACTGCGTTTTTGATGATCACGTTTATGTTCTTTCTTCCGCTCTGGGTGGCGCTGATTCTCTCCGATCCCAGGCAGCCAAAATTCATCAAAGGTGTCGCCTGGGTCTTGGCTGGCATCATGGCGTATGCAGTCATCCGCGGCGCTGTGGGCTGAATCAGCACAGCCGCCCGGTTGTCTTACCAAGGAAGTTTATGAAAAAATTCACCATCAAGAAAACCATGCCGGCAAACATCCGGGAAATTTACACCCGGATTAACGATGTATTCCAGCCCTGCGCTGCCCCTCTGTATTCAGAAGAGACTACAGCCAGACAGCTGGAAAACATCCTTCAACCCGGAGTGCTGGGAAAAATTCGCAGCCAGGGATTTATCCTCACTGCTGAAGAGGATTCCGATCTGGTCGGACTGCTCGCCGTTCGCAAGGATGGCCACATTCTTCTCCTCCATATCGACCCAGATGTTCCCGACAAGAACACAGCCGAGCAGTTAATCAAGCGGGCAGTAGAAATCTGCCGGCGGGAGAAACCCGCGCTGAAACGGCTTACGGTCAACTCCCCGCCCGCCGTGGCTGCTGTCTATCAGCGGCAGGACTTTGTCCCTTCCGGTAGTGAGCAAACCACCAGAGGGATACCTTTCCTTCCCATGGTGCGCACATTGAGCGATTCCTGATAAGACTCACCCCCAGCGCCTGCGGAATTTTCTGGAAACATCAACCAGCAGGGGTTTTCCATGCCCAAAGCAGGCTGTTTGGAATTCCAGTCCAGAGAGCATTTCTAAGGAACTCCTTCCCTGAGGTAGATCCTCAAAAATCGGGGGATATCCCAGGCCCAGCAGAGTACTGGCAGCATCCCCGGCGATCAGCACCCCGCCGTGGCTCTGCCAGCGCAGGACCACCTGGCCGGCAGAATGACCGGGCGCATGGATAACTTCCATCCCCCCGCCGAAAGGAAGCCGCTCGCCGGGTTGGATTTCCTCTTCAATCTCTGCCGGCGGAGTGCGCATCGGCCCCGATCCACCCATCACCAGCGGGAAAAGCAGCCGGTAAATCAGTACAGGCGCCGGGCGGGAAGGCCGGGAGGCAATTCCCTGACGGACCAGGGCGGCATCGGCTGGATGCATCAGGGCCCGTGCCCCGGTTCGCTCCTTGAGCGCTGCCAGGCTCCCGCTGTGATCCCGGTGCAGGTGGGTGACCAGGATCCACTTCAAATCGGAAGGCCGCCGCCCCAGACGGTCTATCTGCCTGAGAATGCGTCTTTCACTTCCGGGCATGCCGGTATCAATCAACAGCAGATCGCTTTCAATCTCCAGCAAATAGACATTTACCAACCCCAGAGAAATCCGGTAAAAGCCTGGTTTGATTTCTTCCATAAATAGTTTCCTTTCCTAACTGCTGATCGCCGGGGCCTGCTGGACATATTCCGAACTGGCCAGCTGATCGAGCATAAAAGCGGCCAGATCCGCTCGGAAAACTCGCGGTCCCATGCCTTTCCCCACATAGCCGACCTGGACCTCCTCGGTTTCCTCTCCATCGACCAGCATAGGCACCCGGACAACTGTCCACTGAAGATCGGATGACCGGACCTGCTCTACTGTGCGCACCATATCCTCATATACCCAGCGGGAGAACAGCTTGAGCAGGAAATCAATCAGCCTGTTGAACAGCCTGGGGGCATCCTGCGGATCCCCAACCCCTGCCCCGGCGGAGAGAATCAAGCGCTCAACCCCCTGATCTTTCATGGCGGAAAGGATATTTTCTGTCGCTTTGCTGACAGCAAACACGGGTCTATTTTCGGTAGGGCCAAGCACGCTGATGACAGCCTCCGCACCGGCCACAGCTTCCGCCACTTTTCCGGCGTCGCGGGCATCCCCCTGGACAATTTCCAGCTGGCCGTTAAATCCGGTCAATTTTTCCGGGCTGCGGGCCAAGGCGGTCACCTGATGACCGCGCTCCAGCGCTTTCTCTACCAGCAGCTGTCCGGTTCGGCCTGTGGCACCAAAGATGACGATATTCATACGAAAACTCCCGGATGGATAGTCTCATTTTTGAGCCAATGCTCAATTTTTTGGTAAATTACCTGCTGAATAGACCCGATGATTGTTCTTCAACTTACCTGGATTATAATCAGAATAAATAACTGTAGAAAATGAAGGCACCTTTGGCCAGCTTCACCCGCACCATCCCGGCAGAAAAAAAGCCTGAGCAGGTAGCTGAGATCCTCCACAGGGAGGATCCCTATCTCCCCCTTACCTTCCGACCTGCCAGGGCTCGTCAAGGTGACTTTATCTATCTGGTTCACAGGGGGAAAATAATTGGCAGAGCAGAAATCACCCGCATAGAATCTGCCCCAGAAGCAGCCCGCCGCGAGGCTGTCAACCCACCCGCCTGGTCCAACTGGCTGATCTGGTACCGCGGTTCCTGGCAGCAGCCCCCACGGGAGATTGCGGTGCAGGGACATCAGGGGGTGCGCTATCTGGAAACCCTGGGGCTGAAGGATTTAGACCGGGAAGATTGGCCGGAGACCATCTGAGAATCGGAGTGCAATCCCCTGGGGTCTCCCTTTATCCTGATCCGCAGAAACGGTCTCTCCCAGCCATCAGCCGATAAAAGCTGCCCTCCCTCTCAGGCTGTTGTTTAACAACGGATGAGAATTACAAGGCAACTGCCCAAATATTGTCCGCTCCTTCCTATACTTAACTTATCATCAGTCGGGGAAAAGGAAGGATAAAATGGATACCAATAATTCTCAAAATCTACAAGTCTTAAAAAACAGCATTAAATCCAGCCTGGAGATCGCTGAGAAGAAAGACGATCGGCTCAAAAGGATTCATCACCGCCTGCTGGCAGCCAGTCTGATCGGTTCAGCCCTGGCCACACTGATCGCTGGGTTGACCGCTGCCCAGGGACCGATGCTTGGGGAGGGCACCGAGGGCTGGCGGATGGCCTGCATCGCCGCCGCCGGGTTTGGGTTTATCTCCACCATCAGCTCCGGGGCCAGCCAGCAGTATAAGATCAGCGACCGCTACACGGAAGGAAAGGAATGTACCGGTAAGTTGAAAGCCCTGCAGGTGATGATCACCACCGGCAGCCATCCCTGGGAGGAAATCGCCCGGGAGTATGAAGATCTGGTGCATCAATATCCGGATATGATCTAAGTTCCCTGGATCAGGAGTCCTGTGAATTCCCCCTATTTGTGATCAGCTCCCAAGCTGTGGTCGGATTGGGAATTAAAAATAGCGAGAATGCAAGTTCTGCTTCTCTCCCTTGGAAACGTAAAACGGCCTGGGAAATCAAGCGCGTCTCAGTGGCGGATCATCGGAAATACCAGGTCTGTCACCAAAACCTGAACCAAGGCATATAGGGGGATAGCCACAAGGGCGCCCAAGACTCCTCCAACAGACCATCCAGCAAAGATCACCACCAGGGTGGCCAGGGGGGAAATCCCGGCCTGCGTTCCCATCACCTGGGGAACGATAAAGTTTCCTTCCAGCTGATGGAGAGCAACCGCGAATGCCAGAACAATCAGAGCTTTCCCCGGTGACTGCAGAAAAGTGATCACCACAATTATAACCCCGGAAATCAAAGGGCCCAGAAAAGGGATAAATTCTGCCACCGTGACAATCAAGGCAGAAATCAGGGCAAACTCCACGCCGATCACAACCAGGGCCAGAAAAGTAGCCACACCCCCAATCAACCCGGAAATCACCACACCCTGAAAATATCCCCCGACTGCGTTGACCAACCTATGCAGCAGCTCATCCGTGCCGGGGTGATCCTCCTCCGGAATCAAAGACAGCAGCGTTTCTCTTGCAGAGGGAGCCAACAGCAGGCTGTACAAAGAGATAAAGGCAACCAGCAGGGTATCCAGCAGGGAGGAGGAAATCCGCACGGGAAGGGAGGCCAGTGTGGAAGCCACCCCGGTGATTCCGGAAAGCAGCTGCTCAATGGGCAGCCCTTCCGGAAAGCCCAGATTACCCTGCAGCCAGTTCCTTGCCCGGGCTGTGTAGGAAGGAATCCGCTCCACCAGCCGCTGGGCCTGATCAGCCAACCGGGGAAAGACCACGGCTCCTACCCCGATGAGAATCAGCGCCAGGAGAAGGTAGATCAAAATGATCGTCAGGCGGCGGGGCAGCCAGCGCTCTCCCCACGCTGCCAGGGGAGCCAGGGCGCAGGCCAGAGCCAGCCCCAGGAAAAAGATCGCCAACGGCCGCCGTAGGAACCAGAGAGAAGCCAGCAGTCCCACAGCCACCGTCAGAGAAGCCGCCGCGACTGCAGTCCTCACCACCCAGGTGGAGGTGGAAAGAGAATTAATTGATTCAGCAGATTTATCCTCAGTCATCACTGGTGGCGATCCCGGGCTCGATTACTTCTTATCCTGCACCCACTCCCCCTGATCATTCTTGTGGTAGCTCTCCTTGACCGCTGCCCAGGCAATTTGATGGGCTGTTGCCTCCCGGGACTGGTCCCCCCGGCGATCCTCAGGGTCATCATACTGATCCCAGGCGCTGTTATAGGCTTCTTTATAGATGTCCTGGGCATGATCCGGCAGCGCGTCCCGAACATCCTCAGGAAGATCCTTTCGCTCATCATAAGGCATAGAAACCTCCTTAGAAATCCCCTAAAGTTGAATTAAAAATCAATTTTCTGCGGATAGCTTGCTATCAAATACTCCGCTGATATAGATCAAGGATATTCCAGAAAGCTGATTATTTAAACATAACCCAGCAGCCACAGAATTAACAGGATGATCAGCAGAGTGCCCAGGATACCGCTCGGCCTCCAGCCCCAGCTTCTGCTGTGGCGCCAGGTAGGCAGTGCTCCAATGATCAGCAGCACCAGCACAATCAACAAGACGGTTGATAACACAGGTTCCTCCAGAGAATAATTCGTCGACAGTCAGTCCAGAAAAAGGGGCGGAGCACAGCAGCCCCTTTTCTGGCCTATTGCTTTTAATTCGGAGACTGCCTCAGAAATCCAACCGCCGGCCGAAAATCAGCGCCAGCACAAAGAGCACAATGAACACCCAGAACAGAATCTGAGCGATATTGGCAGCAGCACTGGCAATGCCCCCAAAACCCAGCGCAGCCGCGACCAACGCAAATACTAAGAGCAGCAAAGCCCACCTTAACATCTCTTACCTCCTAAGTATTATCAGGTGATGATTATTCAATTGACAGGAAAATTATTGATTCTTTTCCAGAAATTCGGCCACTTCCCCCTCGGCCTTTTCTTTAGTATAGCCGTATTTTTCCTGGACCAGACCAACCAGCTTCTCCGCCTCCCCCTCGACCTGGTTGATCTCATCATCGGTCAGCTTCCCCCATTTCTTCTTGACCGAGCCTTTTAGCTGCTTCCATTTCCCTTTAAGGATATTTGCTGCCATGGTTACCCTCCTTTGGCAGATAAAAAATGACAATGCGATCCTCGCTGAGCTGATGATCACCCCCAGGAGAACCTCATCACGTGACATAATTAAGCTTAACAGAAAGTCTTCCTCAGCTGTCTTAGATTCATATTAGATTCTCCAGGTAACCTTCCTATCTCAAACCGAAAGCGCAGGAAATTTCGCTATAATAAGGATAGCCATCCCGATCCTACCCCAAAAAATCTACCTTTCCTCAAATAAGGAGGAAACCTCATGAACCCCGCACCCTCAGGCCGCCTGATGATTCTATCCGGGCCTTCCTGCGTGGGGAAAAGCCCCCTGGCCAACGCCCTCTCCCTCCATTACCCGGAACTCTGGGAGGGGCTGACCCAGCTGGTGCTTTACAACGACCGCGATCCCCGTCCGGGGGAGCGGGACGGCGTGCAGTATCACTTCCGTTCCCGGGAGGAAATTGAAGCCCTCAAAAAGAAGGATGAATTCCTGGTGATCGACGTCCGGGGGGACCTGCAGGCTCTAGATCTGACAGAGCTGCACAGGCTGCTCTCTCAAGGAAATGTCTTTTACGAGGGAAACCCTTTCCTCGCCACCCGAATGATGAGCGAACCCTCTCTCCAGCAGATCGACCGGCTGACCGTCTTCATGGCGCCGCTGGCCAGAGCAGAAATTCTGGCTTTGAAATCCGCCCGGCCGCCGGTCAACCTCCCGGAAATTGTCACAGACGTCATGCGGCGGAAACTGCTGCGCCGCACCCGGAAACAGAAAGGAGAAATCTCCCTGCCCGATCTGGAAAACATCGAACGCCGGGCCTCCAGCGCCTATCAGGAACTGCAGTTTGCCCATCAATTTCAACACGTGATCGCCAATCACGATGGGGAGGACAGTGAGAACTGGGACGCTTTCTACCATCCGCTGGGTGACGCCCGCAAGGCGCTCCTGGATGTCGCCGCGCTGCTCCAGGGAGAGACACCGACCTGGACGGAATCCTGGCAGGAAGCTCTGCTCTCCTGAAGAAGCCGGAATGTCTATCACAGGCAGGGTGCCGGCTGAGCGGCCTCCTACCCCCGCTCTATGAGCCCTCCGGAGCCGACTTTTTTATCTGGCCCAGCGAGAAAACCGGGAGCATTTATCCCTTTATTAACCCAATAGTGAGAAGCGGGTGTTACAATGTCTGGCAGAAATCCCCCTCCCAGTGACAACAGACGACGGTATTTCAAGTCCGACCTACTTAAGTTCATTTCAACCGCAGCCAGGTATTTGGCTGGTTATGCCTGCCTCTCTTCAGATCGACCGCAGGGATTCATCTGCAGTGAACTGGATTCTGCGAAAATGCATCCGCCTGAGGAGAAAGATACCTTCGTCATCTCTTGGTAACCTTGTTTTGCCACTTTTCCTTGAGCGCTGAAATATGAAAAAGACGAGCCAACTGCTGATCGTATTGATAATCATCCTCAATCTGCTCTCAGCCTCGTGTATCAATCAGCAAGTGAAGCTGGAAAATAACGATTGGTCTGAGATCTGGATATACAACGCCAACCAGCTGGGCAAGCCCAGGGTACTGCTGGTAGGAGATTCCATCACCGGGGGCTATTTTGATATCGTCGATGAGCAACTCTCATCGGATGTCTTTCTGGGACGATATACGACCTCAAAATTTATCAGCAATCCGGATTTTCACGCGGAGCTGAAAATCATCCTAAACAGATACCGGTTCAAAGTAATCCATATTAACAACGGCCTCCATGGATGGGATTACTCTCAGGATGACTATCGAAGGGGGCTGGAAGAGCTGCTGGATATGCTGGGAAGATATGCCCCTGAGTCGACCGTCATCTGGGGTCAGACCACTCCGGTGAGAAACCAAATAGATCTTAACTATCTGGATGAACTCAACCGGCAGGTGATCCAACGTAATCAGATTGCCCAGGAGATTATGGAGAAAAATAATGTCGTGATCAATGATCTCTACCAGCTGATGATTGAACACCCAGAATATTATCGGGATGACGGCCTGCATTTCAACCAGCAGGGACAGGAACTGCAGGGAAAGGCAGTGTCAGAAATAATCAAGGAAAATCTTGACCGTTGAACTGTCCTCACTTCTGTAATCCGATTGATCTGGCCCAATTATTTAAAAATTGTCGCCAGCTGAACAACTGCACAGACACCCTGATCTCCCCTCAATCTGTCGTGATATGATTAATCTCAGGCGACTGCCCGGAGGAATATTTTCCCTGAGGAGACAGAATATGAACTTTGAAGGCGCGCTGATCGGTCTGGCTGCATTTTTAATTATCGGTATCTTTCATCCCATCGTGGTTAAAGCGGAATACTACCTCAGTGTGCGCAGCTGGCCGCTGTTCCTGGCTGTGGGGCTGGCCTGCATCGCCGGCTCTCTGTTTGTGGAGGGAACGACCGTCTCTGCGGTGCTGGGGATATTCGGCTTTGCCTCGTTGTGGAGCATCCGCGAACTGCACGAGCAGGTTGAGCGGGTGGAAAAAGGCTGGTTCCCCCGCAACCCCGATCGGGATGCCTGACATCAATCGCACAGCATCAGCAATGCCAAGATATGGCAAGCCTCTGCCCAAAATCATTCTTGAGGGCACCCGCCTGACCCATAAAACGGACATCGCTTTCGCCCAGAATGAACAATAGCGCTGCGGAATACAGCGGTTGTGAAGGGGTTTCTCCGAAAAATACACCAACTGCCAGAAGAATCAAGTAAACTTCATATATTGACCTGCAGGAGATGCCCAAAGTTGAATTTTAATCAGCGAAGGTCCTCCTCAGAAACCTCGAAGGCACGGTCGGATGCCAGCTGGACCTATCTTCCCTATCCGGATCATCCGGCCCTGAAAACTCTGCTGAAAACTCCTCAGTTTTTGTGGAGACTGGGCCTGGGGAAACTGGTGGGACAGCTGTTTTTGATTCTGTCCACCACCGGCAGGAAATCCGGACTGCCGCGGCGGACTGCAGTTGAGTACCACAAATTCAATGGGCAAAAATTTATTGTTGCTGCCTGGCCGCAGTCCGACTGGTACCAAAACCTGCAGGCGGATCCCCGGGTGACCCTCCAGTCCGCTGACGGCGTGGAACATGTCAAAGCACGCCGGATCACTGCTGAGGAAGAACTGACCCGGGTTTTCCAGTTTGTGGAGGAAAATCCTGTATTCCGCCGATTCTGGGAGGGGCTGGGTGGTCCTTCTGATCTGGAAGAGTTCATCAAGGAAAAAGACCGCCTTCACCTGCTGACCTTTGACCCCACCGAGGAGCCCACGCCTCCTCCCCTGGAAAGAGATCTGCTCTGGATCTGGCCTATCGCTGCCGCGGCAGGATTGACCGCTGTCTGGATCGGCCGCAGCCTTTCTCAAAATCGGAGAAATAATAGAACATGAAGGGGCGGATGCTCTGGATCGGCCTGGTCTTTCTGCTCCTGCCCGCCTGTTTGCTGGCTGGGGAACAGCCGGCTGAAGCGCTGCCGGAAATTGGCTCCACCACTGCGGGGACCTCCCGCCTGGAAATCTTCATCAGGGAGACAACCCGGGAGTATCTGCTCCACACGCCGTCATGCACTCCGGATCCGGCGGGTTATCCAGTGGTAATTTTCTTTCACGGTGGCGGAGGAACCGCTCGTTCAGCTGTGCAGCAAACCGGATGGGTCGATCAGGCGGAGGAAGCTTGTTTTCTGGCCGTATTCCCGGAGGGGCTGCCCCGCGATCCCTCGCGGCGCTCCAGCTTTCTTAACAACCCACAAACCTGGAATGACGGATCCGGCAGGTTCAACGCCAATGGAGAAGATCTGATGTTTATTGAGGGGGTGCTGGACGCCCTCGCAGTCCAGCTCCCTGTGGACCAAGCCCGGATTTATGCTTCCGGCTTTTCCAACGGTGCCAGCATGGCCTTCCGGGTCGGCGCTGACCTGGAGGAGAAGTTTGCCGCCGTTGCACCGGTTGCTGGCGCCCTGTGGCTGAAGGATGTTGAGATTGACCAGCCGGTCTCCATGATTTATCTGACCGGCACAGCGGACAGTTTCAATCCCCTGGAAGGCGGCCCGCCCCACCTGGCGTTCCGCAGCCGACCCCGCAAAGTAGAGAAAGCTAAGCCGCCGGTGCAAAATCATCTAAAAAGCTGGGCCGATGCACTGCTCCGTGATCCAACCCCGCTGGAGAGATCAACCCACCCTGAGGTTAAAGTGATTGACTATACGAATTGCAGGCAGCAAGCCGGGTTGAAAGCCTATCTCATCAATGGCCTGGGACACACCTGGCCGGGAGGTGAACGTCTGCTGCCGGCCCTCCTGGTCGGAAATACGTCCCAGGCCGTGGATGCCACCGCGGTGATCTGGGACTTCTTTGACGCCCACCCAAAACTGCAGGCAGGCAACCAAATTTTTGAAGAATAAGATCACTGGAAATCCCTTCCCACGCAGGAAAGGCCTGGCCGCAGGATTCATGATCACATTGGCCCTGATCAGCTGGCTGGCCACCCGGCGGCCAGCGACCTTCACCTTTCTGACCTGTATTCCCGGAGCAGACAAGCTGGGCCATTTCCTGCTCTTTGGCTGCGGGACGGCTGCGGTGCTGCTCGCTTTGCCGGAGAGCCAACCAGCACGCCTGCTGGGAACCAGCGCGGTGGCTGTCCTGGTGCTGCTGGAGGAGCTGCTTCAGCTGGGAGCTGCCAGCCGGACTTTTTCCCTGCTCGATCTCTCCGCCAGTCTGGCCGGGGTCGCTGTTGCCTGCCTGCTGCTGCGCAGGATTTCTCCCCCCTTCCCGAAATCAACCCCCACCCATGAAGGAGTAAAAATGTCCCGAAAAAGGATCTTAAAAAAATTGCTCGCCGCTGCCTACCAGCAGGAGAGAGAGTTCGCTGCCCAGGTCCCGGAAGAACAAAGATCGTCATCCGGAACCTTCGAGAGCTGGTCGCCCAAGGATATTCTCGCCCACAACGCCTACTGGAAGAATCATCTGGCTGCCAACCTCCAGTCTCTGGAACAGAACAAACCTCCGCAGCCTGCCGAGGATTTTAACCACCAGAACGAGATGATTTTTAAACAATACCACAGCCATCCCTGGGAGGGCGTACTGGCGACCAGTGAACTGGCTGATACCACACTGCGGAAGGCGCTGCATAAACTCAGCGAGGAGGAGCTGGAGCAGAAAGGATTCTTTCCCTGGCTGGAAGATCGTCCTCTCTGGCGCTACATTCTGGGGACAGCCTACCTGCACCCCATTGTCCACCTGGCTGAATATTATCAATCCCAGGGGGAGTCCGATCAAGCCGGGGAGCTGCTGGGGGAATTCACCCGCCGCATGGCCCCCCTGGATGATAGCGCTGAGTTCCAGGGAACCGTGCAGTACAATCTGGCCTGCCACTATGCCCTGCTCGGTCACTCAGACCGGGCGGTCTCAGCGTTAACTGAAGCCCTGCAGCTGAATCCAGAACTGCGGGACTGGGCCCCGCAGGATCCGGACCTGGAAAGCATCCACGATCATCCGGCTTTCGGCGAACTGATGGAATGATCCGTCTCCCCCGGAAAGACTGCCGGTCTGCTGATCAACCGCTGATTTTGCGGCATTCTCCCCGTTTGACCTGAAAACGGTCAAAATCCCGGGCCACCGCTGTATTGGGAAACACCAGGCGGGCTTCTTCCAGCACTTGATCCTCCCGGTAGCGTCTGGAAATATGGGTCAGCAGCAGGGCGCCCACCCCAGCCTCCCGGGCCAGCTCAGCGGACTGGCGGGCGGTTAGATGCCCGAACTCCTCGGCAAGCTCCCTTTCCTGCTCCAGATAAGTGGCTTCAATGACCAGAGCATCCGCTCCCCGGACGGTTTCCAGCAGATTGTCCGTTCGTCCGGCGTCACCGACATGGACCAGCTTGGTGCCCGGGATCTCCTCCCCCAGCACCTGGTCCGGCTCGATTTCCCTGCCGTCCGGCAGGACGGCGGACTTGCCATCCACCAGATCTTTCCGCCAGGGTCCGGGGGGGATGGACAGCTGATCGGCTTTATCAGGAAGAAAGGGTCGGCGGGAAAATTCCTCAAAGACGAAGCCAAAACAACCCGGCGTGCGGTGATAAACCGGGAAAGCGCGGACGGTGAAATCTCTGCCCCGGAACACCGGTCCCGGTTCAAGCTCCTTGAGATTGATCTCCACCGGGGGATATTTGCCCCGCAGCACCACCCCAAATAACAGCTCACGGATCCGGTCTAAAGCCGCTGCCCCACCGCTGATATCAATGGTTTCTACTGCCTCCCAGCGCACAAAAGTGGAAAGCAGTCCTCCCAATCCCAAAATATGATCCAGATGACCGTGGGTGATCAGAATCTTGTCCAGTCTCTTAAAACCCAGACCGGATTTCAAGATCTGACGCTGGGTGCCTTCCCCGGCATCAATTAAAAAACGGTGCTGATTATGGAGCACTACCTGAGAGGTCAGCCCGCGGTGCACGGAGGGGGCTGACGCGCTGGTCCCTAAAAAGACGAATTCAAACAAAAGCGGTTCCTTCTACAATTTTCATCGAGGATGATACCACTACCCTATTTTACCGCATCCTGCTGTGGGCTGTAACTGCTGTTGTCAAGGTGCCGGGCAGGGGATCGAGGGAGGAGCCATCGACCATTTGTGCTATAATTCGGTCAGGTTTTTCGCCTGAAACCCATCCTTTATGGCCAAAAAGTCCTCCCCTCCCCCCCCGGTAGAAACCCCAGATGCGCCTGACCGCCGGTTAGATCTGGTTGGCCTGCTGCTGGCTGCTGGTGGAGTGCTGACCGCCTTGGGATTGTTCTCCTCCAGCCCCAACCGGGTGGTGACCTTTCTGATCACCTGGCTGCAAAGAGGGCTCGGCTGGGGTGCCTATTTACTGCCGGTGATTTTCCTGGGCCTGGGGCTGCTGCTGCTCCTCCGGCGCCTTGAGGATATCCCTCCGATTACGCCTGAACGGGCTGCCGGGCTCACTCTGCTCTATCTTGCCCTGCTGACTACCCTGCAGTTTTTTACCTTCCCGGTGGATTTCACCGCCTCCCGGATGATCGCCTTCCAGGGCCTCGGCGGCGGTTACCTGGGAGCTGGGATCCTGGCCCCGCTGCAGTCCACTTTCGGGGTCGGCGGAACGGCAGTATTTCTGCTGGCCTGGTTGATCCTCTCCTTTTCTCTAACCCTGGACACCCCGGTGCTCGACCTCTTCCGCTGGGTCCCGGGCTTGATCCAGGCCGTTGGAACGCTCATCCGCAAGCTTTTTCCCCAACGGGAACAAAAACAGCCGCCGCTGTCCAGTCCGGTTCCGGAAGAAGTCCTCTCCGGGGAGAAAGCGCGCACCGTGCTCCCGGACGCAGTGCCGGAGATTCCAGAAACCACTCCGCAGCTCAACTGGGTTCTCCCCCACATTCCCGACATCCTAAACATTGGGGAGGACATCGAACCCAACGAAGAGTTTGATCAGCACCGCGCCTCCATCATCGAAGAAACTCTGGAATCCTTTGGAGCCCCTGGTACGGTGGTGGAAATCAACCGCGGCCCAACCATCACCCAGTTTGGCGTCGAGCCTGAGTTCATCGAATCCCGGGGCAGAAAACGCCGCGTGCGGGTCAGCAAAATAACCGGATTGGCGGACGACCTGGCCCTGGCTCTGGCGGCCCGGCGCATCCGCATGGAAGCCCCGGTGCCCGGAAAAGGCTTTATTGGCGTGGAAGTGCCCAACGATGAAATCACCCTGGTTGCCCTGCGCGACCTGATCCAGGATCCCGGGTTCAAGCAGATCAACAGCCCGCTGAAGTTCGCCCTGGGAAGGGATGTCTCCGGCAATGCCTTTACCGCTGATCTGACCACCATGCCGCACCTGCTGATCGCCGGCACCACGGGATCGGGGAAATCCGTCTGTGTCAATGCCCTGATCAGCTGCTTCCTGCTCCACAACACGCCGGACCAGCTGCGAATGATCATGGTAGATCCCAAACGGGTAGAATTATCCGGATATGACGGCATTCCCCACCTGCTGGCGCCGGTGGTCGTTGATCTGGAACGGGTCGTTGGTGTGCTGCAGTGGGTATCTCGGGAGATGGACCAGCGCTACCATAAATTTTCCCAGGCGGGTGCCCGCCACATCCAGGATTACAACCAGCGCATGGAGAAGGAAGCGGGCCAAAAGCTGCCCTATCTGCTGGTGATCATCGATGAGCTGGCCGACTTGATGATGCTGGCTCCCACCGAGACCGAGCGAGCCATCACCCGTCTGGCCCAGCTGGCGCGGGCCACCGGCATCCACCTGATCATTTCCACCCAGCGGCCCTCCACCAACGTGGTTACCGGGCTGATCAAAGCCAACTTTCCGGCCCGGATCGCCTTTGCCACTGCCTCCGGCGTGGACAGCAGGGTGATCCTCGATCAGCCCGGGGCGGAAACCCTGCTCGGTCGGGGGGATATGCTCTTCCAGTCGCCGGATGCGGCTGCGCCGGTGCGCCTGCAGGGCGTTTTTGTTTCCGATGATGAGATCAACCGCCTGGTGCGCTACTGGCGCTTCCTCTCCGCGCAGATCCGCGCCCCGCGCGCAAAACCAGCCGCCGAGGGAGAGCCTGATGTGCGATTACCACGCGTGCCATTGAAGCAGAAGGAAATGTTTGAGGAGATGAAGAAGGAGGAGGACCGGGATCCGCTCTGGGAGGAGGCAGTGGAGCTGATCCGCGAAGAAGACCGGGCCTCGATCTCCATGCTCCAGCGGCGTCTGCGCATCGGCTACACCCGGGCGGCGCGGCTGATCGAACAAATGGCTACCGAGGGAATCATAGGTCCGGAACGGGACGGGCCCAAACCCCGTCAGGTGCTGGATGATGAGCAAGAAGAACAGGCTCCGGAGGGCGAGTAGCGGTCATTTTCACCATCCCCTCATCCGCGGATGATATAATTTTCCCGCTATGAAAACATTCCGTTGGAAACCCCTGGTGATAGCCGCAGCGTCCCTGCTCATCCTTGCTGGGCTGCTCTACCAGGTGCCCTTTATCCACAACCGCCTATCCTGGCGTATCGATGACCTAAAAACCCGCCTGATTTATACCTTCAACCCGCCCGAAGAGGCCGTTTTCGTTCCTGTAGGCATTCCCAGCACCGCCACCCCGGATCCCCAGCCCAGGGACCCGACGCCCCTGCCCACAGTAAATCCCACCCCGGCAACTCCCTCCCCGCAGCCCACCACACCACTCGCTGAGGATTTTCCCCGCCCGGAAAAGATCCTGCTTGAGAATGTCGTGTATGTCAAGCAGAATGAACGCTGGAACTACTGCGGGCCGGCCAACCTGACCATGGCCCTCAATTTCTGGGGCTGGCCGGGGGATCGGGACGACGTCGCCCGGGTGGTCAAACCCGGGGTGAACAACCCCAATCTGGATTTCATCCAGCGCGGACGCAGTGACAAAAATGTCATGCCCTCTGAGATGATCGATTTCGTGGCTGATGAGACCGATTTGTACATTGTCGCCCGCTACGGGGGAGATCTGGAGCTGATTAAACGATTTATCGCCAGCGGTTACCCGGTGCTGGTCGAAAAAGGCACCTACCGCGAGGATTATCACGGAGACCTGGGCTGGATGGGCCACTACATGTTCACAACCGGGTATGACGACACCACGGAAGTGTTCATCGTTCAGGACAGCCTGATAGAAAAAGGAAACACTGAAGCTGATCATAAAAATAAAAAAATGGCCTATCAGACCTATCTGGAAGGCTGGCGGTCATTTAATTATCTATTCATGGTGATTTATCCACCTGATCGGCAGGAAGAAATCAACCAGCTGCTCGGTCCCTGGCTGGATCCTCACTGGGCGTATCAGCATGCCCTCGAGCAGGCGGAATCCGAGATTGACCGCCTCAGTGGAATCAACCTGTTCTTTGCCTGGTTCAACAAAGGCACCAGCCTGGTAAAATTGGAACGCTATCAGGAAGCAGCCGAGACCTTTGACCGGGCCTACCAGGTTTACGAGCAGCTGGCCCAGAGTGATGCTGTCCGGCCTTACCGGATCACCTGGTATCAAACCTCGCCGTACATGGCATATTACTACAGCGGCCGCTACCAGGATGTGATCAACCTGGCCAATTTCACCCTGGAAACCATCGCCGATCCCACTCTGGAAGAGACTCTTTACTGGCGGGGAATGGCTCATTACGCCCTGGGCAACACCGCCCAGGCCCGGGATGATCTTTACCGGTCGGTGTGGTTGAACCCCAATTTCGAGGCCGGCCTGATCCAAATCAACCAGCTGGGTCTGGAGTGATCCCCGGACCCAATTCGAACAGATTCTTTTATGCCCACCATCCTGCATTTCGCTGATGCCCACATCGATATCGCCACCTATGGGAAAAGAGACCCGGACAGCGGCCTGCCCCTCCGGGCGCTGGATTTCCTGCGCTCACTGGATGAAATTATTGACACCGCCCTCCGGGAAGAGGTCGACTGCGTTCTTTTTGCCGGGGATGCCTACAAGGACCGCAACCCCTCCCCCACCTACCAGCGGGAGTGGGAAAAGCGGATCATGCGTCTTTCCCGGGGGGGGATTCCCACATTGCTGCTGGTCGGCAGTCAGGACATCTCCCCGGCAGCCGGACAGGCTCATGCCCTGGCAGAATTCTCCACCCTGCAGGTCCCCCATGTCCGGGTTCTCGATCAGCCGGCTTTGTTATCCGCCCCAGCGTTAGCAGATCTCTGTCCGGGTAACAGAGAACTCCCTCTTCAGGTGCTCGCCCTGCCCTGGGTCTCTCACTCAGAGATGGCCCGTCAGCTGGACCTGACCTCCCGCAATCTGGAAGAGCTGCATCCAGCCTATCTGGAATATCTCCAGAGCCTGCTGCACAGCTGGCTGGAGGAAATTGATCCTGAGCTGCCCACCATCCTTCTCGCTCACGCTGCTGTGGAAGGGGCTGTCAGCGGCAGTGAACGCTCGGGTTCTCTGGGCAGCCAGCTGACATTTCCCCTGGATCTGCCTGCTGATCCCAGATTCGATTACGCGGCACTTGGCTACTTTCATACCTCCCAAAACCTTCATCCGGACCGCCATCCTCCTGTGATCTATCCAGGATCGATCGAGCGGGTCGACTTCAGCGAGGCAGAGCAGCAGAAATATTATCTGATCGCAGAGGTTCAGCAGGGAGAAACCCGGTTGGACTGGCGGCCGCTCCAGAATTTGCGACCCTTCATCGATCTCTCGCTGCAGCCGGATTCCAAAAATCAGCTCGACAGCTGGCTGCTTGACCAGCTGCCCGGACAGAAGGAGTTGGATGGCAGTATTCTCCGAGTCAAACTGGAGTATCCGCGCTCCTGGGAGCCGCTGATTGACTTCCAGTCCCTGGAAGATTACTGCCAGCCGGCCCTGGAATATCATCTCATTAAACAGCCGATCACCCAGCAGGATCTGCGGCTTTCGCCCCATCAGGCGGTAGGTGACCAATCACCGGAGGAACTGCTTGCTCATTACTGGCAGCTGAATGGGACGCCTGAAGCTGACATCGAACAGCTCAATCAGCTGGCTGCAGGCATTTTTTACCCGGAAGAGGAAGACCCAGACTGAGTGATGTCAGAAATATCGGTCCTGCTGCCCTGTTATAACGCCGAAGACACCCTGGAAGAAGCCCTGGATTCTCTTTCCTCCCAGACCAAAAAAAACTTTGAAATTGTCGCCGTGGACGACGGTTCCTCAGACTGCACTCCGGAGATCCTCACCACCTGGCAGAAGCATGACCCCCGCCTGCGGGTGATCACCCAGGAGCATCAGGGAATTGTCGCTGTCTCCAATGCCGGATTGCGCCTCTGCCGGGGAACCCTGGTAGCCCGGATGGATGCTGATGACCGCGCCCTCCCGAATCGACTGGCGCTGCAGGCGGCATTTTTGGACAGGAATCCAGAGATCACCGTGGTCGGATCCCTGGTGGAGGGGTTTCCCAGAGGCAGTGTGGGGAAAGGGTTTCAGCTTTACTACCGCTGGTTGAACTCCCTGGTCAAACCGGAGGAAATCGCCCGGGAGATCTATGTAGAAAGTCCCCTGGCCAATCCCAGCACCATGTTCCGCCGGGAAGCGGTGGTCAAGGCTGGCGGTTACAGAGACCACGGTTGGCCGGAGGATTATGACCTCTGGCTGCGTCTGCATCTGGCCGGATGCCGGTTCGCGAAGGTGCCCGAGGTGCTGCTGGATTGGCGGGAGCATCCCGACCGCCTCACCCACCAGGACAGCCGCTACTCGGTAAAAAACTTCCTCCGGGCTAAGGCCCATTACCTGGCCAGAGGCCCCCTGCAAGGCCGCGATGCGGTGATCATCTGGGGCGCCGGGATGACCGGCCGGAGACTGAGCAAGCACCTCATCCGGGAAGGTGCCCCGCTGAGAGCTTTTATCGATATTGACCCCGAGAAGATCGGCCGTACCCGGCGGGGGAAGCCGATCTACGCCCGGGAGCAGCTGCCCGAGATCTGGAATCAGCATCACAATCCGGTCTTGATCAGCGCCGTCCGGGCCCGAAAAGCCCGCCCGCTAATCCGGGAAAAACTGGCCGAGTTCGGCCTCAGAGAAGGCAGGGACTGGTGGGCAGCTGCCTGACTCGAGAAAACCAAGGAGATAGAGATGGCATTCAAGGACATCTTTCAACCAGGAGACAGCCGGGAGGAGACCTTCCAGATCGGCGAAGAACACACCGCTGAGCACATCGGCAGTGGAGATTCCCGGGTGCTGAGCACACCCTCAATGATCTCCTTTATGGAACAGGTCTCTCACCGGCTGCTGAAGGAGAAGCTTCCCCGGGAAAAGATCAGCGTGGGCATCGCAGTGGACATCCGCCACCTGGCTGCCACCCCGGTGAACGGACAGGTTTCGGTGCGAGCAGAACTGCTGGAGATCAACAAAAATCGCCTGCTTTTCGAGGTTTCTGCCCGGGATGAATGGGAAACCATCGGAGAAGGCCAGCACCGGCGGGCTGTGATCGACCGGACTCGGTTTCTGGGAATGATTGCAAAGAAAGCCGACGGATGAGTGTTGCCCTGCAGAAATGCTGGGGTATACTAAGCGTGGTATCCAGACACAACAGGAAAAATGCTATGAAAATATTCCTCACCGGCGGGGCCGGCTACATCGGCTCTATGGCTGCCAGAGAATTGATCAGCGCCGGCCATCAGGTCACTGTGTACGACTCGCTGGTCACCGGTCACAGAGCAGCGGTACCTCAGGGCGCATCCTTCATCCACGGAGACCTGGGGGATCTGCCTACCCTGCAGGAGGCTCTGGGCGGGGACGCCTTCCAGGCGGTGATGCACTTTGCAGCCTATATCGAAGCCGGTGAGAGCATGCAGAATCCTGCCAAGTACTACCACAATAACCTGGACAACTCGATCAATCTCATTGATGCCGCTGTTCAGGCCGGGATAAATCGCTTTGTGCTCTCCTCCACAGCGGCTGTCTATCAATCCAGCGAACAGCCCCTTTCCGAGGAGTCCCCCCTGGGGCCGGTCAACGTGTACGGGCACACCAAGCTGATGATTGAGGAAGTGCTGGAATTCTACCGGGAGATCCACGGGCTGCATTATGCCGCCCTGCGCTATTTCAACGCTGCCGGCGCCCGGCCAGATCAAGGCGAGGCCCACCAGCCGGAAACCCATTTGATTCCGCTCGTGCTGCAGGTCCCTCTTGGCAAACGGAAAGAGATCAAGATTTTTGGCACCGATTACCCCACTCCGGACGGCACCTGCATTCGTGATTACATTCACATCCTTGATCTGGTCTCCGCTCATTTGTTAGCGTTGGAAGAACTCGACGAGCGGGAGAAACTGGTATACAACCTGGGCAACGGGAAAGGCTACTCCGTCCGGGAAGTGATCGAGACTGCCCGGGAGGTCACCGGTCATCCCATCCCGGCCAGGGAAAGCCCCCGCCGTCCTGGTGATTCCCCCCGTTTGGTGGCCTCCTCTGATTTAATCCGCAGAGACCTGGGCTGGGAGCCGCAGGTTCCCGATCTGCACGACATTATTGCCAGCGCCTGGGGATGGCACCGCGCCCACCCCGAAGGGTATATTAATCAACAATCTTAATCGGATGATTTTACTGGCTGTTTGACCCTTCCGGCAGGGATCAACGCCGGAACCAGACTGCATACACGCCGAGTCCAATCCCTCCCAGGAGCATCACCAATCCAATCACCCCCAGCAGCGGTGTTCCGCCGCCGGATTCCGGAAGCGGATCACTTTGATCGATCACCACGGATCCGGCCTGAGCGCCGAAGGTCAGGTAGGTGGTATCTCCGGCCTGAAGGTCGACAGCGACGTTGAGCACGGTGGTCGGGTTGTATCCCTCAGGAATGGCCACACTGACGTTGTACTCCCCCTCAAGCAGATCCTCCACGCAGAAGTAATCATCCTGGAGCGGATCCGGATCGTGCTCCGGGGTGTCTTCGGTGATTGAGACCAATCCATCCCGGTTGCTGATATTGATCGCCCCCCCCGCCAGGGAGACCTCCTCCTCCTGGCGCATGCTGTCCCCGTTGACATCCTCATAGAGCAGCACACAGAGCGTACCGCTCCCCGGTACAGGGGTAGGTGTGGGTTCAGCCGGAGTCGCTGTGGCCACGGCTCCGGGGGTGGGTTCTTGAGCAGAGGGGCCCCCCGTGCCCAGCGAGAGCCGCATCCCGGGGAAAACAATATCATCCGGGTCCAGGTTATTGAGATCCCGCAGATCGGCCACATTCATCCCCGCAATCGCCGCAATCCGCCACAGGGTATCCCCCTCCTGCACGATATAAATGATCCGACCGTCTGTGCCCGGTGTGGGGGTAACAAAGGTGGTCAGCTGGGGAGCAGGTGCCGCCTCTGCCGGGATGCTTCCCAGCAGGAAGGACATACCGATCAGCAGCAAGCCAAGAGCAGTGCCTGCCTGGAAAAGAATCGACTTCTTCATACCGGAGATTATACCCACTGGAAGGGATTTCTCCAAGATGGATGGTTTTTCAATCCTCGTTCCAGCCTCCCCGGGTTTCCACGGTACAATAAACTATGGTACAAATAAGGGAACCATCCAGCAACTGTGACCAGGAAAAAAACCCCGTTATGTCCACATATGAAGCCGTCATCGGGCTGGAAATTCACATCCAGCTGAACACCGAAAGTAAAATCTTCTGTTCCTGTAAAGCCGATTCCTGGGGTGCACCCCCCAACTCCAACATCTGCCCGGTGTGCACCGGCCAGCCCGGTGTGCTGCCTGTCCCCAACCAGAAGGTGATTGAAAAAGGGGTGCTGCTGGCCAGGGCGATGAATTCAGAGATTCAGCCGGTATCCTACTTTGATCGCAAGAATTATTTTTATCCCGATCTGCCTAAGGGCTATCAGATCTCCCAGTATGACATGCCGCTGGCAAAAGGCGGCCATCTGGACCTGGCGCTGGAGGATGGGGGGACCCGGCGGGTAAGAATTGAAAAGCTGCATATCGAGGAGGATGCCGGGAAAACCGTTCACCAGCAAGACCGCCGGCTGCTGGATTACAACCGCTGCGGTGTGCCGCTGGTGGAAATGGTCACCGGACCGGATCTGCGATCCGCTGATGAAGCCGCTGATTTTATTCGGCGTTTGCGCCAGCTCACCCGCTGGATCGGCGTTTCGGAAGCGGATATGGAGAAAGGCCATCTGCGCTTCGATGCCAATGTCTCCATCCGGGAGACCGGCCAGACTATCCTGAATCCAAAAACGGAGATCAAGAACGTCAATTCTGTGGAACACGCCCGGGACGCCATCCAGGCAGAAATTAAACGCCAGATAAAAGCGGTGGAAGCCGGGGAGAGCGTTCAATCCTGGACCCTGGACTGGGATGAGGACAGTCAGACCCTCTCGAAAATGCGTTCCAAGGAGACCGAGGCGGATTACCGGTATTTTCGAGAACCGGATCTACTTCCCATCAAACTGACCGAAGATCAGATCAAGGGAATCCTCCGCGATCTGCCCGAACTGCCGCTGGAGCGGAAAATGCGTTTTATCGAGGAATACCACCTCCCGGAGCGCGATGCTGAGGTGCTGACCAACGAACGCTCCCTGGCAAATTACTATCAGGCTGCGCTGGAGGCCTACCAGGGAGAAGCCAAGCAGGTCGCCAATTGGGTTATCAATGAAGTGCTGGGAATGATGAACGAACAGAAACTCGCTCCGGATGAGCTTTCCCTGACCCCGGGCCGCCTGGCAGAGGTGCTCTCCATGATTGACGACGGCACGATCAACTCCTCCACCGCCAAGGATTTGATCCGGATGGTAGAAGCGGAGGATGAGGATCCCCTGGAAATTGTCGAAGCAAAAGGGCTTGCCCAGCTTACCGACAGCAGTCAGATCCAGGCACTCTGCGAACAGATCATCGAGGAGAACCCCGAGCAGACCGCCCAGTATCAAGCAGGAAAACAGAGCTTGATCGGCTGGTTTATCGGCCAGGCCATGTCGGCCAGCGGGGGAAAAGCCGATCCCCAGGCAGTCCGGGAGATTTTCCAGCAGCTGCTGGATTGACATCAGCCCCAATAACGCTCTCACAGCACCAAGGAGATTTATCCCCCGCAGCCATTCCGCTGCAGGTTTGATTTGAGATTCAGTTTATTGGGATGGAAGAAATCAGCGGATTTCCTGAGACATCATGGTCAACTCGACCCGCTTTGTCCAGCCCAGACTCTGCCAGAATTTGTTTCCGCCGGTGTTATCCTCAAAAATAAACAGGTGGCATTTTTGAATTCCTATGCGGGTCAGGGCATAGATGCAGCGGCTGACCAGTGATTTGCCGATTCCCTCCCGGCGGTGATCAGGATGCACCATCAGATGATGAATGTACCCCCTGCGGCCATCATGCCCGCAGAGCACCGCCCCAACCAGCACGTCTCCCTTCCAGGCAGTGTAGCTCATCCCCGGGTTGCGGTCCAAAAACTTTTTGATGCTGTAGCGGGAGTCGGCTTTGCTGAGACCGATGTTTTCGCTCAGCTCCCAAAGCTGGTAAACAGCTTCATAATCTGATATATCCATCTCGCGAAGAGAAACTGTCATCATTCCTCCTACCCCGGCAGCAGCCTTTCACCTTGGGGTCAATACTGGTAAAACCCCCGGCCTGACTTCCGGCCCAGATGCCCGGCGGCAACCATTTTTCGCAGTAAATATGCCGGTCGGTATTTATCCTCCCCCAGATCGGCCTGCAGCACTTCCATCACAGAAAGCACCACATCCAGGCCGATTAAATCGGCCAAAGCCAGCGGACCCATCGGATGATTCATACCCAGCATCATCACCTGATCAATTCCCTCCCGGGTGCCCACCCCTTCCTGGAGAGCAAAAACTGCTTCGTTGATCATTGGCATGAGAATCCGATTTGAGATGAAACCGGGAGAATCCGCTGATTTCACCGGCACCTTCCCCATCCGCTCCGCTGCTTTGATGACGGTCTCAATGGTGTCATCACTGGTATCCAATCCAGGGATGATCTCCACCAGCTGCATGAGGGGAACCGGATTCATGAAGTGCATGCCGATGACCCTGTCCGGTCGACCGGTTTTCCCCGCCAGGCGCGTCAGGCTGATGGAGGAGGTGTTGGAAGCCAGAATGGTCTCCGGCGGCGTGATCTCATCCAGCTCCAGAAATACGCTTTCCTTCACCGATATCGCTTCCACCACGGCTTCTATGACCAGGCCGGCCTGGGCTGATTCCCTGATGTCGGTGGTTGTTGTCATCTCCAGTGCTGCATTCCGCTGGTCTTTGGAAATCTTCTCCTTCTGATAAAGTTTTTCAACCGAAGCGGCAACCGCTGCCCGGGCCTGCTCCAGCTGCTCCTCATCAATATCCATCAGCGTGACCTGGAACCCGGACACAGCTGCAATCTGGGCAATCCCATGTCCCATGGTCCCGGCGCCAATCACAAAAATCGAAGATAAACTCATACCTTTCCTTTGTTTTATCATGGACTCCCGGTCAGATCAGCTCTACAGCCATGGCCAAAGCCTCCCCTCCTCCTAAACAAAGGGCGGCCACACCTCGCTTCATCCCCTGGTTTTTAAGGGCATAGATCAGCGTGGTCAGCACTCTGGCACCGCTGGCTCCAATGGGATGCC
Organism: uncultured Anaerolineales bacterium; assembly: GCA_964603385.1. Classification (GTDB taxonomy): domain Bacteria; phylum Chloroflexota; class Anaerolineae; order Anaerolineales; family UBA11858; genus B10-G9. Next base: position 46,006 of record CAZRUS010000021.1, read on the forward strand.
CCAGGGCGATGGCCCCGCCGTTGACATTGACTTTCTCCCAATCCCAGCCGTGCTCGGCCAGTGCTTTCCCGTCTGCCAGCACCTGAGCGGCAAAAGCTTCGTTCAGTTCAATCAAATCAACGTCTCTCAGGGTCCAGCCCACTTTGTCCAGCAGCTGCGGCAGGGCAACCGCCGGGGCATAGAAAATGTACTTTGGATCCACGGCAGCAGAAGCGGAACCCACAATGCGGGCCAGCGGAGCGGTCCCCAGCTGTTCTGCTTTCTCCAGGCTGGATACAACCAGGGCCGCTGCGCCGTCATTCAATCCAGGAGAATTTCCAGCGGTCACCCGGCCTCCCTCCACAAAGGCTGGAGGGAGCTTGGCCAGCGCTTCCAGCGAGGTGTCCCGCCGGGGTGTTTCATCCCTAGCAAATACAGTTACCGTATCTTCCCGCCCCGGAATCTCGATGGGAAGGATTTCCTCTTGAAAACTTCCGGCATCCATGGCCCGCAAAGCCTTCTGATGGCTGCCGTAGGCATAGGAATCCATTTCTTCCCGGCTGATGTCATATTCCTGGGCGATAAATTCCGCCGCCTTGCCCATCTCCCAGTCTTCAAAAGGATCCCAGAGTCCGTCATGCAGCAGGGCGTCCTTCATCTCTACATGGCCAAAACGCAGACCGCCGCTCCTCCCCTCCACCAGGAAAGGAGCCCGGCTCATGGATTCCATCCCCCCGGCGACAAAAAGATCTCCCTCCCCAACCCGAATGCTCTGGCCCGCCAGCATGACCGCTTTCAACCCGGATCCGCACACCTTGTTGATGGTAAATGCCCCTACACTGACCGGCAGCTCCGCAAAGATCGCTGCCTGGCGGGCAGGATTCTGACCTAAGCCGGCAGAAACGACATTGCCCATGATCACTTCCTGGATGCTGTCGGGCTGATCGATATTTGCCCGCTGGACAGCCTCCTTAACCACCAGCGCTCCCAACTGAGGCGCAGAGAGATGACTGAGGGATCCCTGGAATCTTCCTGAAGGGGTTCTGACAGCACTTAGAAGAACGGGGACAGCCATGGCCATTCAGACCAACCTCCTGGGATAAAGCTTGTCTGTGTCTTTAAAGCGGCGGGTCTGTTCCCGGGGACCGCCGGATTCTGCCCTCCCGGGAGCCCGAGAGGCCGCTCATTCAAGATAGGTTCAAATTATCTGCACCATTAAGGGCTGCTCACACCGGGCCAGGCGGAGCGAATTTTTTGATAGGTATCTTCCAATCCCTCTGGAATTACCCGGGTGCCCCCAATGGAAGAAATAAAATTGGTGTCCCCTTTCCAGCGGGGGACGATGTGCCAGTGAAGATGTTTGGGAATTCCTGCCCCGGCAGCTGCCCCGAGGTTGAGTCCGATGTTGAATCCCTCGGGCTGATAAGTCTTCGTGAGCACCTCTACTCCCCGGGTAATCAAAGCCATGATTTCCTGGCGGGTGGATGTTTCCAATTCATCAAGCTCAGCCACGTGCCGATTGGGAAGCACCATAATATGGCCTGATGTGTAAGGGAACCGGTTCATAATCACAAACGCCTGTGCCCCCCGGAAAACGATCAAACTTTCTTCTCTATCACGGGACTGGAAAGCGCTGCAGAAGACGCACTCGTCATCCTGGGAATACTCTTCGATATATTTCATACGCCAAGGGGACCAGATATATTGCATAGAATAGGCTGGGATGTGAAGTTGCAGCAGGTATCCGCTTCCTTTATTGTAGCAGAGATTGATTAAGAGCACAGCAGGTAGTTTTCCTGTTTTTCCCTGTATCTGGGCTCCGCTTGGGTTCCACCCCCAGCGGTGGGACTTGACAAACTAGAACATATGTTCTAGACTGGAG
>CAZRUS010000022.1:0-47161 GCA_964603385.1 uncultured Anaerolineales bacterium
CCATCCGCGAGGGCGGGCTGACGGTGGCTTCCGGCGTGGTCACTGAGATCATTGAGTAACAGCCATGGCTAAACAAAAAATACGTATCCGCCTGAAAGCTTATGACCACCGCGTGCTGGACCAGTCCGCACAGCGGATTGTGGAAACTGCTGAACGCACCGGCGCCCGCGTGGCGGGACCGGTGCCGCTGCCGACCAAGATCGAAAAGTTCACAGTACGAAGGTCGACCTTTGTCCACAAGGATTCTCATGAACACTTCGAAATCCGCACCCATAAGCGTCTGATTGACGTGCTGGAACCGGATTCGCAAACCATCGATCTGTTAATGAGATTGAATTTGCCTGCAGGTGTTGATATTGAAATTAAAATCTAATTTGGTATAATGTGCATCTTGGTGTATTTGCGGGGGTGGGACATCGATTTTCGGGTGAACCAGCCCTAACCCTCCCCGGGTGGAAACCCGGAGAGACCCGCAGAGAGATCGCTCCTCGGAGCGAAGCGGATGTTTAGGATAACGTAAGAGCGGATCCGCTCTAGAACACAGGAATACAGCTGTTCTCGAAGGATCGGCTAACTGCGTTGTTTTGGGATGATGAAGCCAGGCCCTGGTTTACAGTCCCAGTGATGATAAATACTGTAGGAGACAAATGAGATGAAAGGGCTAATTGGAAAGAAAGTTGGCATGACCCAGATTTTCGATGATTCAGGGGGGGCAGTTCCAGTCACCATCATTGAAGCTGGGCCTTGTTATGTTACCCAGGTGCGTTTGCTTGCCCATGACGGCTATGCTGCCGTTCAGCTGGGGTTTGAGGAAGTCAAAGAACAGCGACTGACCGGGGGACAGCTCGGCCACCTGAAAAAGAAAAACCTACCCGCTCTCCGCTACCTGAAGGAGTTCCGCACAGATGAGGACCTTGAGGAAGGGACCAAACTGACCGTGGAGGTCTTTGAGGCCGGCGACCGGGTGGATGTGATTGGAAAATCAAAAGGGCGAGGCTTTACCGGCGTGGTCAAACGCTATGGTTTTGCCGGCGGTCCCCGTACCCATGGACAGTCAGACCGTTTGCGCGCCCCGGGATCGATCGGCTCGACAAGCACACCGGGTCGGGTTTTCAAGGGGAAACGCATGCCGGGACGGATGGGCAATGCCAAGGTGACAGCCCAGAACCTGTTGGTTTCCCTGGTAGATCCGGAGAAAAACCTGATTGCCGTACGTGGTTCCGTTCCCGGGCCAAAAGGCGGCCTGGTCGTCATCAAAGAAGCCCGGAAACAGTAAGCGGTGGAGCAGAAGACTATGGAAGCAAATATTATTGATACCAAAGGCAAGAAGGTCGATACAGTAGAACTGCCGGTGGAGGTCTTTGCTGCCCCGGTGAATGTGGATTTGATGCATCAGGCATTTGTCCGCCAGATGGCCAACCAGCGCCTGGGTACCCACAGCACCAAGGGACGCAGCGAGGTTTCCGGCGGCGGCCGCAAGCCGTGGCGGCAGAAGGGGACCGGCCGGGCCCGGCAGGGGTCAATCCGCGCTGCCCAGTGGGTGGGCGGTGGAAAAATATTTACCCCCAAACCGCGGTCCTACGAGAAAAAGATGCCCCGCAAGATGCGTCATGCAGCCCTGCGCTCTGCGGTCTCCCTCAAGCTGGCCAATGAAGAGCTGTTTATCGTTGAGGAACTAACCCTCAAGGAGCCCAAAACCCGCTTGATGGCCGAAGTGCTGGAGAAGATCACCGGTGGGAATCATGTGCTGGTGATTTATCCTGAGAAGGATGACAATTACGGATTGTTAATGCGGGCCATCCGCAATCTGCCGGATGCCAAGCTGATCCTGGCGGATTATTTGAACATCCGCGACATTCTGGGATTTGAAAAGGTCATCGTGATTAAATCAGGGTTGGACCGGATTACCGAGATCTTAAAGCAGGAGTGAATTGATGACCTCGATTTATGATGTTTTGAAACGGCCGATACTGACAGAGAAATCCAGCCATCAGTACATGAAGCTGAACCAGTATGTCTTCGAAGTGGATCTCGATGCTACCAAAAGCACTATTAAAGAAGCGGTGGAAACGCTGTTTGATGTCAAGGTGGTCAAGGTGAATACCATGATAATGCCGGCCAAGCGTTCCCGCAGGGCTCGATCCCGCCGGGTGCTGATTCGCCGCAGCATGTACAAGAAAGCCATCGTCACACTGGCAGCTGGCGACAGTATTCCAGTATTTGAAGGAGTTCGGTAATGGCGGTAAAGAAATACAAACCTGTTACCCCAAGTTTACGGGGGCGAACAGGATACACTTTTGAAGAGATTACCCGCAGCAAGCCGGAAAGTTCACTGGTCAAGTCCCTGCGCAAGAAGGGCGGCCGGAATGCTTATGGCCGGATCACCGTTCGCCACCGCGGAGGTGGGCATAAGAGAAAATATCGGGTGGTGGATTTCAAGCGTGACAAAGTGGGCATCCCTGCCCGCGTGGCCAGCATTGAGTACGATCCCAACCGCACAGCCCGCCTGGCCCTGCTGCATTATGCCGACGGCGAGAAGCGCTACATTATCGCCCCGGTTGGGCTGCGGGTGGATGATACCGTCATGTCCGGTCCGGAAGCAGAAATTTCCCCCGGAAACAACCTGCCGCTGAGTGCCATTCCCACCGGAACTCGCATCCATAATCTTGAGCTAAACGAAGGGGCGGGGGGTCGCCTGGTGCGCTCGGCAGGTACCTCAGCCCGGTTGGTGGCGAAAGAAGGCAAATACGGACAGGTGCGGCTGCCTTCCGGAGAGATCCGGCTGATCCGCCAGACCTGCAATGCCACCATCGGCCAGGTCGGGAATGTCGATCACGGCAATATCAAACTGGGGAAGGCTGGGCGTAAACGCCATCTCGGCTTCCGGCCGACCGTCCGCGGCTCGGCGATGTCCCCTCGGGATCACCCGCACGGCGGCGGTGAAGGCCGCTCTCCGATTGGAATGCCCAGCCCGAAGAGCCCCTGGGGTAAGAAGACCCTGGGTAAGAAGACCCGCAAAAACAAGCGGACTGCCAAGTACATTGTCCGCGACCGCAGGGCAGGAAAGAAGAAGCGCTAAGTTGATTGCTTTCCGCCCAGGAAGGCTGTAAAGCAGGAGATGAAGGTATGTCACGATCATTGAAAAAGGGTCCTTATATAAACCCGAAGCTGTTGAAGAAGATTGAAACCATGAACGAGCGTGGAGAAAAGAAGGTCATCCGCACTTGGAGCCGGGCCAGCGTGATCTTCCCCCAGCTGGTTGGCCACACCATTGCTGTTCATGATGGAAGACGGCATGTGCCCATATACATCACAGAGAATATGGTCGGTCACCGGCTGGGTGAATTCGCTCCCACCAGGACCTTCCGCGGGCACATGGCAGCCAAACGCACAGTGCGGAAGAAAGAAGCCGCCGCTGCTGCAGCCGGTACGGTACGGGAGATTTAATCATGGTACGCGATGTTAAAGCTGAAGCTCGTCATGTCCCGGTCTCGGCTCAGAAAGCCCGGCTGGTGATCGATCTGGTGAAAGGTAAAGATGTGGTTGATGCCCTGGATGTGCTGACCTATGTGCCAAACAAAGCTGCCAATCCGGTCAGCAAGCTGCTGCGATCGGCAATTGCCAACGCGGAGAACAATTATGGGCTCAACAGGTACGATCTCTACATTAAAACGCTGATTGCCAATCAAGGGCCCACCCGCAAATGGCGCCGCTTTGGAGCCAGAGGGCGGGTGAAACCGCGTCTGCGCCGATCTTCTCACCTCTCGGTGGTGCTCCGAGAACGTGAGGAGGCCAGTTAGGATTATCTGAGGGCAGCCTTCAGCCCCTCACGGTGCAGCTGCTCACAGTAGGAGAAATTATGGGACGAAAAGTTCACCCAATTGGATTTCGTTTGAAAGTTACTAAGACCTGGGATGCGCGCTGGTTTGCAGAGGGCGAGCAGTATGTGGACCATCTTCAGGAGGACCTGGCGATCCGCGAACTGATCATCGAAGAATCCCCGCGGGCCGGTGTTTCCAGAATAGAAATTGAACGCTTTCCCGGCAAAGTCAAAGTGATTGTCCACACCTCCAAGCCTGGGGTGTTGATTGGACGCAAGGGTGTTCATGTGAAGATGCTCCGCAGGAAACTGGAAGAGCTGGTCGGAAAATCCATCGATGTCGATATTAAAGAGATCGACAATCCCGATCTGGATGCCTATTTGGTGGCGGAAAACGTCGCCCGTCAGATTGAGAGCCGGATCAGCTTCTCCCGGGCCATGAATCGAGCCATTCAGCGGACGATGCGAGAAGGTGCAGAAGGAATCCGGGTGGAAGTGTCCGGGCGTCTGGGCGGCGCCGAGATGTCCCGCACCATTCACATGCGGGAAGGCCGGGTACCCCGTCAGACTCTGCGGGCGGATATTGATTACGCCCTGGAGGAAGCAGCCACCACGTATGGAAATATCGGGGTAAAGGTCTGGATTTATAAAGGTGAGGTTCTGCCCACCATGGATGAGGAAGAAGAGGCCGAAGCACACGACGGGGTTTACGTCAGCAAGTAGGCTGTCCCTAAAGCAGCGTGCGGCGGTGATTGGAGAAAGGAAAATTAATTATGTTGATGCCAAAGCGGGTCAAGTATCGCAAGCAGATGCGGGGCCGGATGAAAGGAAAAGCGCGGCGGGGAGCAGAGCTTCACTTCGGGGATTACGGGCTGCAGGCTCTGGAGCCCTCCTGGATCTCCGCCCGACAGATCGAAGCCTCCCGGCGGGCCATGGTGCGAGCCATGCGCCGGCGAGGGAAAATTTGGATCCGCATCTTTCCAGATAAACCCATCACCAAACGGGCGGCAGAATCCCGGATGGGGAAGGGAAAAGGAGAGGTGGAATTCTGGGCGGCGGTTGTCAAACCGGGCCGGATGATGTTTGAGATTGGCGGCGATGTGGCCCCTGAAGCGGCCCGGGAAGCGCTGCGCAGGGCTTCCTATAAACTTCCTATCAAGACGAAAATTGTCGAGCGAGAAGAGGTAGGTGAAAGCGCATGAAAGTCGATCAGATTCGCGGCCTATCCGATGAGGAAATCATCGCCCGGTTGGATGAAGCCAGAGAAGAAATTATGAATCTGCGTTTTCAACAGGCCACCGGCGAACTGCTGGATACCTCCCAGCTCGGAAAAGTACGGAAAAAGATTGCTAGATTTGAGACCATTCTCAAAGAACGTGAGATGGAAGGTGCCCTGGAAGGTGAATCATGAGTCAACGCCGTCGTCTGACTGGTGTGGTAACCAGCAACAAAATGGATAAAACTGTATCGGTTCGGATCACCCGTCGGTTCCGTCACCCTCTCTACAAGAAGGTGATTGATCGCCATAAGTCTGTCAAAGCTCATGATGAACTGGGATGCGACATCGGCGATACCGTGCTGATTTTGGAATCTCAACCGATTTCCAAGACGAAACGCTGGGTGGTACAGGAAATCCTCCGCAAGAGCGTTTCCACAAAAGCAGCCTAAACGGAGTCAGCCATGATACAGCAAGAATCGAAAGTCAAAGTGGTCGATAACTCAGGCGCCCGGGAACTGCAGGTGATCCGGGTGCTGGGTGGATCCACCCGTCGCTATGCGCGCATCGGGGATGTGGTAGTCGGCTCCATTAAAGGAGCAACCTCCCAGGGATCGGTCAAGGCGCACGAGATCGTTCGGGCAGTTGTGGTCCGAACCGCCAAGGAATGGCGCCGTAATGACGGATCGACGATTAAGTTTGATGATAATGCCGTTGTCATTCTGGATGCAGACGGAACCAATCCGAAAGGGACCCGGATCTTTGGACCGGTCGCCCGGGAGCTCCGTGAGAAAGGATACATGAAGATCGTCTCCTTGGCTCCGGAGACCATCTGAGCAGTTATTGCAGGAGTGAATGACGTGAAATATAAAATTCGAAAAGGCGATACGGTCGAAGTAATCAGCGGAAGTTCTGAGGACAAGGGCAAACGCGGAGAGGTTATAAAGGTGTACCGCGATAAAGACCGTGTGGCTGTCCAGGGGATCAACATCCGCAAAAAACACCAGGGCCAGGTTCAGGCTGGCGGGAGAACGATGACGCCCGGAATTATCGAATTCGAAGGGCCAATCCACATCTCCAACGTCATGCTGGTCTGTCCTTCCTGTGGGGAAGCGACGCGCGTGGGCATCAACCGGGAAGATGGAGAACCTCACCGGGTGTGCAAACGCTGCCAAGCGGTGATTGATTGACCGGTGGGAGTAAAACCATGCATAGATTGAAAGAACGCTATCAAACGGAAATCGCTGAGAATCTCAAGGAAGACCTGGGGCTGGGCAATATCATGGAGTGCCCCCGTGTGACCAAAGTTGTGGTCAACATTGGGGTCGGTGATGCCCTGGATAACGGTAAATTCCTCGATGAAGCGGTCCGCGATTTAGAGAAGATCACTGGCCAGCGACCGGTGATCACCAAATCCAAGAAGAACATTGCCAATTTCAAGCTCCGTCAGGGAGCGCCGATTGGCACCACGGTCACCCTGCGAGGATACCGGATGTGGTCCTTCCTGGATCGACTGATGAACGTCGCCCTGCCGCGAGTGCGCGACTTTCGGGGCGTCTCTCCCCATTCATTTGATGGGCGGGGGAATTACACCCTGGGGGTGAGCGAGCAGCTGGTTTTTCCGGAGATTGACTATGATGATGTCAGCAAGATCCGTGGGATGGAAGTCAGCATCGTCACTTCCAGCCAGGATGATGAATCCGGTCGGGAGTTGCTGCGCAGATTGGGAATGCCCTTCAAGGAGGAAGGATAAGTATGGCGAAAAAGAGCATGATTGCCCGGGAACGGGATCGGAAATACAAGGTGCGAGAAGTAAACCGCTGCAAAAAATGCGGCCGACCGAGAGGATATATGCGCCGGTTCGGATTATGCCGGATTTGTTTCCGGGAGCTGGCGCTGGAAGGCAAGATTCCCGGTGTTGTCAAATCATCTTGGTAAGTTGGCTGGAGGATGAGGTATGAGTTTAAATGATCCGATTGCTGATATGCTGACCAGAATTCGTAATGCCGTGCGGGCGGAGCACAAACAAGTCTCCATGCCCAGCTCGAAGATGAAAGTCGCCATTGCGAAAATTCTCAAGGATGAAGGCTTTATCGGCGATTATGAAGTTACAAAAAATCAGAACACAGTGCACAAGACATTAACCCTGCAGCTGAAATACGTTGGTCGGCGGCGGTTCAAGCGGCCGGTGATTACTGATCTGGAACGCGTTTCCCTGCCCGGTCAGCGGATTTATGCAAAAAATGGCGAGATTCCCTTTGTGCTTTCGGGGTTGGGTATCGCTATCTTGACCACCTCCAAAGGTGTGATGACCGGCCGGGATGCAAAAAAGCTCGGTGTGGGGGGGGAAGTGGTCTGCAAGGTGTGGTAGCAGGGTTTTGCCTGCCTTTCGAGCGACGGAAAGCAGGAAATTAGAAGGAGTAGGAACCGTGTCAAGAATTGGACGTCAGCCGGTGGAAGTACCATCAGGCGTAGATGTAAAAATAAATGGATCGCATATCACAGTCAAGGGTCCCAAAGGGGAGCTGGAATACAGGTTCTCTCCCGATATGGAGATCACCCTGGATAAAGGGGAAATCTTGGTCAAACGCCCGTCTGACTCCCGGGTGATGCGTTCTCTGCACGGAACGACCCGGGCGCTGATCGAAAATATGGTCACCGGCGTGACCGATGGATTTGAAAAAGAGCTCACCTTGGTTGGCGTGGGGTACCGGGCCAATCTGCAGGGGAATATGCTGGTTCTCAATGTGGGCTACTCCCATCCTGTGGAAATCGAACCGCCCGAAGGGATCAGTTTTGAGGTCGGAGAGAAATCCCAGCAGGTGATTATCCGCGGGATTGATAAACAGGTGGTTGGGCAGGTGGCCGCGGATATCCGTAAGGTTAGGCCGCCGGAACCCTACAAGGGCAAAGGCATCCGGTATGTCGATGAAAGAATCCGCCGCAAAGCAGGCAAGGCGGGTAAGGTAGCATAATATGGCTAAGAAACGAACACGCGAGGATGCTCGCAAACGCAGGCACCAGAGAATCCGTCGAAATATCTTCGGCACACCGCAGAAACCGCGTCTGAATGTATTCCGGAGCTTGAACGAGATCTACGTTCAGGTGATTGATGACCTCAATGGACATACCCTGGTCTCCGCTTCCAGCATAGACCAGGAGCTGAAAAGTAAGGTCAAGGATAAGACCAAGATAGAACAGGCGCGTCTGGTAGGGGAAGCGGTGGCAGAGCGGGCAATGGATAAAGGAATCAAAGAAGTGGTTTTTGACCGCGGCGGATATAAGTATATTGGCCGTGTGGCAGCCCTTGCTGAAGGAGCCCGCGAAGGCGGCCTGAAGTTTTAATCACCCTGCCGGGAGAGATATATGAGCAACGGATACAGAGATAATCCAGAACAGGAAATAGACGAAAGAATTATCAATATTGAGCGCGTGGCCACGGTGGTCAAAGGCGGTCGGAGATTCTCATTTCGGGTCACCATGGTCGCCGGGGATCACAAAGGGAAGGTGGGGATGGGCATTGGGAAAGCCAACTCGGTGCCGGATGCCATCCGTAAAGCAGCAGCTCGGGCCAAGGATGATATGCACCCGGTAGCGCTGTACAACACCACCATCCCCCATCAGGTGGTCGGCAAAGTCAGCGGCGCCCGGGTGCTTCTCAAACCGGCGTCAGAGGGCACCGGCGTGATCGCTGCCGGCAGTGTCCGGGCGGTGGTTGAGGTGACCGGGATTTCCAATATCCTCACCAAATCGCTGGGCAGCAACAATGCCATGAATATCGCTGCTGCCACCATTCAAGGGCTGGAACAGCTCAAGGATCCTTATCAGGAAGCCGCCATCCGCGGTGTGGAGCCGGAGCAGCTGATTCCCTTCTGGGATCGAGGATAGGATGATGGCGAAGAAGAAAAAGACCTCCATGTTGAAGATCACTTTGCTGAGAAGCCCCCATGGTAGGACGGTTAAACAAAGGAAAACCCTCGAAGCCCTGGGGCTGCGTAAGGTCAACCAGACCGTGGAGCGGCCAGATCAGCCCAGCATCCGGGGGATGATAGAACGTGTCAAGCACCTGGTAGAGGTCAGCTGACCGTTCAGGGAAGGAACGCAATTATGAAACTGCACGACTTGAAACCAAATCCGGGATCGAAGAAAGACCGCAAGCGGGTAGGACGCGGTTATGGATCCGGGTACGGCAAAACTGCTGGTAAGGGCACCAAGGGACAGAACGCCCGCTCCGGCGGCGGCGTCCCGCTCTGGCACCAGGGTGGAGACACCCCGTTTTTCCGCCGCATGCCTCATAAGCCCGGCTTCCGCAATCCCAATCGGGTGGAGTACCAGGAGGTCAATCTGGAGTACCTGGCTTTTTTCCCCAAGGATGCTGAGGTCACCCCGGAAGTGCTCCATGAGGTGGAGTTGATTCACACCCTGGACCGCCCGGTGGTCGTGCTCGGTCGCGGAGAGCTGGATAAACCGCTCAAGGTGAAAGCTCACCGGGTGTCGAGAAAAGCTAAAGAGAAGATCGAGAAAGCTGGCGGCAGCGTCGAGATTATTGAAGCTTAATCTACCGCAGAGGATGATCAAGAAGTTATTGGCGTCCTGCCCCTGGGATGGGGGCAGCTGGACAGGAGAGGAATGAGATGAAAAAATCTGCTTGGCGTTATTTGTGGAAAGCAGAAGATATCCGTCGGAAGCTGCTGATCACACTGCTGATTCTGGTGATCTACCGGCTGGCGGCTCATGTACCCGTCCCGGGTGCAGATCGGCAAGCGATCGCCGGAATCATCTCCGGCGGGGGCGCCGGAAGTACCTTTGTCGGTATTCTGGATTTACTTTCCGGGGGTACGGTGTCGAACTTCTCTGTGCTGGCGATGGGAGTGTATCCGTACATTACCGCCCAGATTATTCTCCAGTTGCTGGTTCCGGTGATCCCAGCGTTGCAGCAGCGCATGGAAGAGGATCCCCAGGAAGGCCGCAAATGGATGGAGCGCTGGACATATATTCTGGCGGTCCCCATGGCGGCCCTGCAGGCCATTGGACAGATCCGGATTTTCTCCTCGCTCTCCGGACAGCGGCAGATTATTGATAATTTTGGTTTCAGTGGGCCTACGCTTATCCCCAGTGTGGCCATTATCCTCAGCATGACTGCAGGAACGATGTTTGCCATCTGGCTGGGGGAGCTGATATCTGAATATGGAATCAGGAATCAGGGGCTCTCTTTGCTAATTTTTGCCGGGATTGTCTCCCGGATTCCTCAGAACTTGCTGGGATTGATGAGCAATCAGGAAAACCGCTTTTTACTGCTGTTGATCATGATCTTGATTACTGTGGCGATCATTTTTGCGATTGTGTTTGTGCAGCAGGGGCAGCGCAATATTCCCGTTATGTACCCTGGAAGGCGGGTGGGCAACAGACAGTCAATGCCGGTGAAAGGCACCCTGCCGCTGAAGGTCAATATGGCGGGGATGATCCCGATCATCTTCGGTCAGTCGCTGCTCACCTTCCCGGCGATCCTGGCCAGCTTCTTTGCAAACTCGGATACCGCCTGGGTGGCTGATCTGGCCGTGCGCGTGCAGGGCCTGTTTGGCGGCACCTCACCCTGGTACTGGGTGCTGTACTTCTTTATGGTTGTGGGGTTCACCTTCTTTTATACGGATGTCCTCTTTACCCAGCAGGACTATGGGCGCAACCTGAAGCGGGCTGGAGCCCAGATCCCGGGTGTCAGCCGGGGAGCTCCCACCCAGCGCTACCTGACCAGGGTGCTGCGGCGGATCACCTTCCCGGGAGCCTTTTTCCTTGGGCTGGTAGCGGTGCTGCCCTTCATCATCGGCCTGGTGCTTAACACGATCGGATTGGTCTCCTTTAGCTCCGGGGGGACAAGTTCAATGCTGATCACTTCTTCAGGTTTGCTGGTTGTGGTTGGTGTGATCCGGGATACCTTCCAGAATATTGATGCCGAGCTAAAACTTCACGGGTATGATGAAACCCTGCTGGTACGCTAGCAGAGAACATTAACAGGCAGGTAGATACTTCCGGAGCGTCAGACAGGATCAGCCACGAGATGGCCATTGACAAGAAATTTCTAAAGAATAAGGCTGAGATTGAGAAGATGCGGGAAGCCGGGAGGGTGAATGCCCTGGTGCTGAGAGAAGTGAAGCAGCTGATCCGGCCCGGGGTGACCACTAAAGAGCTCGATCAGGCCGCGGAGGAGATCATCCGCGATCACGGCGGGATCCCTACCTTTAAGGGCTATCCGGGGCCGTATCCCTATCCGGCCACCCTGACCATCAGCATTAATGAGGAGATGGTTCATGGGATTCCCAGCGGACGCATCCTCAACGAAGGGGATCTGGTTTCAGTGGACTGCGGGACGACGCTGGATGGATTTGTGGGCGACTCCGCCTTTACCGTTGGGGTGGGGGAGATCAGTGACCGCCTAAAAAAGCTGATCCAGGTCACGGAGGCATCGCTTTACAAGGGAATCGAAGCGATGGTTCCCGGAAACACGGTGGGTGATGTGGGGGCGGCCATTCAACGGTATGTCGAGCAGCACGGCTTCCATGTACCCCGGAAGTACACCGGACATGGAGTGGGCCGGCAGATGCATGAGCCGCCGCAGGTGCCCAACTACGGCGTTCCGGGACGGGGAATCGGCCTGGTAGAAGGGATGACCATCGCTATCGAGCCCATGGTGCTGGTAGGGACATCTGAAACCAGGGTGCTGGCTGATCAGTGGACCGTGATTTCCGCGGATCATTCGCTGACCGCTCATTTTGAACACACAGTGGCGGTCACCAGGGGGGGACCGCTGATATTGACCCCGATGGAAGACTGAAATAGCCCTCTATCCCTAGACTGGAGGGGCTCGTTAAGGTAAAATTGTATTTTTGCTGGGCAGTAAGGTTAAGCAGGTTTGAATAAAAACAAGGATGGACTGACATGAAGGTGTCATCTTCAGTGAAGAAACGCTGTGATAAATGTAAAATTGTCCGACGCAAGGGCAAGGTTTACGTGATTTGTGAGAATCCGAAACATAAACAGAGGCAAGGGTAGGAGAGTATGGCTCGTATTCAAGGTGTAGACTTACCGCGTGACAAGCGGGTGGAAGTGGCGTTGACGTATATTTATGGTATCGGATTGACCCGAGCGCAGGAAACTTTGCATGCGGTCGATGTCCATCCCGACACCCGGGTGCATGAGCTCACCGACGCTCAAATTACCGGGCTGCGGGAGCATATTAATAAAAATTATAAAGTTGAAGGGGACCTGCGCCGTGAGGTGCAGATGAACATCAAGCGCCTTGTGGAAATTGGCTGCTACCGCGGCCTGCGCCATAAGAAAGGGCTGCCGGTCCGCGGTCAGCGCACACGCACCAATGCCCGCACCCGGAAGGGGCCCAAGAAGACTGTGGCAGGGCGCGGTCGGCGGCGCGGTATGCAGAAGACCTAGACGGCCCTTGTTCACTGGAGCCAAGCTCCAGCCTGGCTGTGATTGAAATCCGGATCCGGGAGCCTTTCCTCCCAGCGGCTGAAAGATTGATTCGGCAAGCGATCACACGGAAAATGGATTTAGGATATTTGGAAGAGAGATTATGGCAAAAGCAAAAAAATCTGGCAAAAAAAGTCGACGGCGGAAGAAAATTACCCTGAACTCTGGACAGATCCACGTTCGGGCCACTTTCAACAACACCATTGTCACGGTTACGGATCATCAGGGGAACACCGTCTGCTGGTCCAGCCCCGGATCAGTGGGCCTGAAAGGATCCCGCCGCAGCACCTCCTTCGCGGCTCGATTGGCCACTGAAGATGCAGTCAAGAAAGCCATGGGCATGGGGATGCGGGAAGCGGAAGCCTTCATCAATGGCCCCGGCCCAGGGCGGGAAGCCGCACTGCGAGCGATCGAAGCGATGGGCCTCAAGCTGTCCTCGATTACCGATGTCACCGGCGTACCCCATAATGGCTGTCGGCCTCCTAAAAAGCGCCGCGTGTAGGACGCTGAACGATAAGTTATCAGAAACCAAACCGCAGATACCGGATACAGGTATCGCCATGAAAGAGGAAGTCATATGACAAGAATTCGTGAGGCAAAGTGCAAAATTTGCCGCAGAGAAGGGGAGAAGCTGTTCCTGAAAGGGGAACGCTGCTACACCGATAAATGCGCCATTGAACGACGAAATTATCCCCCGGGACAGCATGGACGGGGAGCTCAGTACCGACGCAGCCGAGAATCGGACTTCTCCCGTCAGCTGCGAGCCAAGCAGAAGGCCCGTCGGATTTATGATATTTCAGAACGTCAGTTCCGACGTTACTTTGCGGAAGCACAGCTGCAGCGCGGGCTGACCGGCCTGAATTTAATCCAGATTCTGGAAAGCAGGCTGGACAATGTGGTCTATCGATTGGGATATGCAGCCAGCCGGGCTCAGGCTCGCATGCTGGTCACCCACGGCCATTTCAACGTCAACGGCCGGCGAACCAATGTGCCCTCAATGATTCTGACAGCGGAGGATGAAATCACCGTCCGGGAAGGGTCCAAGAAAAGGACCTTTTTCAAGAATTTAACCGAGGAAGCGGAGAACAGAACACCGGCAGAATGGGTCAAGCGGGACCTGAAATCTCTGTCCGGGAGCATTGTCCGCCTTCCAGAGCGGTCAGAGGTAGACGGAAATCTGGATGAGCAGCTGATCGTTGAGTATTATTCCCGGTAAGAGAAGTGCCAGCGATTAAACCGATAGAAAGTGGGAGAGGTGATCCGTGTTAGGAATGAACAATATGGTAACCCCTAAGATTGAACGGGTGGCTGAGGCACGCGCTTATGGGAAGTACGAGATCAGTCCGCTGGAGCGGGGCTATGGGATTACTCTGGGGAATGCCCTCCGCCGGGTGATGCTCTCATCCATGGATGGGGCTGCTGTGACATCGATGCGCATTGCTGAGATCGATCATGAGTACGATACCATCCCCGGCGTACAGGAAGACGTCCTGCGGCTGATGCTCAATATTAAAAAATTAGACCTGATCCTTCACGAAGGAGATATCTCCAGCATGCAGCTGGAAGTCAAGGGGGAAGGGGTGGTGACTGCTGCCGATATCATCGCTCCGGCGGAAGTCGAAATCGTCAATCCGGATCTGTATTTGATGACCGTGGATGGACGCGATAAACCTCTGACCATCGAAATGACGGTGGGTAAGGGGCGGGGATACCTGCCGACAGAAGACCGCAAGGACCGTCTGCCGATTGGCGAACTGCCGGTGGATGCCATCTACAACCCGGTGCGCCGGGTGAATTTTGAAGTAGGGTCCGCCCGGGTGGGACAGAGCACCAATTACGACAGTTTGCTCATCGAGGTGTGGACGGACGGCACCCTGGAGCCCGAAGAGGCTCTCAGCAAGAGCGCTAAGATCCTGATGGGACACCTGCAGCACCTGGCTGGCGTAACTGCCGAATCCCTGGCCGCCATGGTGGAAGAGGAAGAACCGGCTGAACCGGAAGAGGAAGTGGTCGATATCCCCATCGAAGAGCTGGATCTCTCTGTGCGGGTGTTCAACTCCCTGAAGCGGACGGGGATCACCACGGTGCAAGAGGTGCTTGAACTCAACGCCAAAGGGGATGATGCCCTGCTTTCCATCCGCAATTTCGGCGTCAAAAGCCTCAACGAACTGAAGGAAAAACTGGAAGAGCATGGATACCTCTTGGATGAAGAGCAAGAGGCGGAGTGAGGAGTATGAGACATAAGGTAGCTGGTAAAAAACTGAGCAGGACATCAGGACAGCGCGCAGCGCTGCGGCGGACGATGGTTAAACAGCTTTTTGAAAACGAACGAATTCAGACCACCCGGGCCAAGGCGGAGTTTATTCGCCGACCGGCAGAAAAGCTGATCACCCTGGCTAAGCGAGCTCAGGATGCTGATCAGGCTCAGCAGGTTCATGCCAGGCGGATTGCCGCTTCCCGGTTGGGGAATGATAAAGAAATTGTCAGGAAATTGTTTGAAGAATTGGCGCCGCGGTACAGCAACCGTCCGGGCGGCTACACACGGATGTTTAAACTGCCTCCCCGGACCAGCGATGCCGCAGAAATGGTCGTTTTGGAGCTGGTGGAAGAGTAGGCTCTCCCTCGCTGGCTGATGAAGGAGCGCTACCGGGTTTACCTTTCTTACGACGGCACTGAGTTCCACGGCTCGCAGTATCAGCCGGATCTCCGGACAGTGCAGGGAGAGGTGGAATCCAGCCTCCGTCAGCTGACCTGGCAGGGAGATTCGGTTTTATTCGCCGGCAGAACGGATGCCGGCGTGCATGCCGCAGGACAGGTGATCGCCTTTGATCTGGACTGGGGCCATATGGAAAAGGATTTACAGCGGGCCTTGAACGCGGTGTTCCCGGAGGATATCGCCGCCAAGAAAGTAGATCGGGTTGCAGAGGATTTCCATCCTCGATATCACGCCAAAGCCCGACACTACCGGTACCAGATCCGCTGCAGCCCAGTTCGCCATCCGCTGTCGGACCGCTACAGCTGGCGGGTATGGCCGGAAATGGACCTTCAAAAACTCAATCAAGCTGCTGGACCCCTGGTTGGCACCCATGATTTTCGTGCTTTTGGGAGTCCCCATCAGCCGGAAGGGAGCACGATCCGGGAGGTTCGACAGGCGAATTGGCACGAGAATGCTGACCTGCTGGTTTTCGACCTTGTGGGCAACGCTTTTCTCTACCATATGGTCCGGCATATTGTGATCATTCTGGTAGAGATAGGACAGGGGAAGGAGCCGATCAGAAAGATTGAGGAATACCTCTCCCATCCCGAGGGCCCCCCGGCACCCGGCCTGGCGCCGGCAAGGGGGTTGATCCTCCAGGAAGTAATTTACGAGAGTCAAACATAAGGGCAGGGAAGAAAAGTACAGACAAGTAAGAGATCTGGAGTACTAACTGTGAAAAAAACATATTATCCAAAAATGGAAGATGTTTCCAACAATTGGGTGCTGGTAGATGCTCAAGGACAGAACCTGGGCAGGCTGGCTTCAAAAATTTCCCGGATTATCCTGGGAAAACATAAGCCGGAGTATACCCCCGGTGTGGATGTGGGCGACTATGTGGTGGTTGTCAATGCGGAGAAGGTTGAGGTTACCGGAAAAAAACTGGATGAGAAACTATACTACCGGGATACCAAACATCAGGGCGGCCTGAAGCGGATTACGCTCCGAAACCAGCTGGCCAAGCGACCTGAGTACGTCGTTGAACATGCCGTCCGCGGCATGCTGCCCAAGACCCGTTTTGGACGGACGCTGCGCAAGAAGCTGAAAGTCTATGCTGGCCCGGACCATCCTCATCAGGCGCAGCAGCCGGTCCCCATTGAAGAGCTGTGAGCATCCTGCGGGGATAGAGCGAATATCTAAGGAAAAGTTTGCTAGGAGTCAATATGGCTGAGTATTTTGAAGGGATAGGACGCCGCAAAGCTGCAACCGCCCGGGTACGGATCATGAGCGGGGAGGGGTCCTTTGTAGTCAACGAAAAAGAGATGGAAGCGTATTTTCCAACCCCGTTTGACGTCAGAACCGTCACTGAACCGCTTGAGGCGGTGGGTGTCAGTCGGGCGGAGTATGATGTCAGCGTATTAGTTAAGGGCGGTGGTACGAAAGGTCAAGCGGATGCAGTTCGGCTGGGTCTGGCCCGGGCGCTGCTGAATATGGACCCTGAGCTGCGCACCGTGCTCAGCCAGGGCGGCTTCCTGACCCGGGATCCACGCGTCAAGGAGCGCAAGAAGCCTGGTCTAAAAGGGGCCCGGAAAGCGCCCACCTACACCAAGCGCTGACCGACACCAGAGCAAGATCGCAGGGGGAGCGGAATTGGAACAGCACAGGAAAATTCAGGCGGAGAACACAAGGGGGTGGTGTTCTCCGCTTCTTGTTAATCGGGATGGCGTATGAGCACACACAAACACTCAGAAGCGGATATTATCATCATCGGGTTGGGACCGGGGAATCCAGAGTGGCTCACCAGACAGGCCTGGGAAATCCTGAAAAGCGCAGGGGAGATTTACCTGCGCACCCGTCAGCACCCGGTCACTGCTGGGCTGCCATCAACGCTGACACAATATTCCTTTGATAACTGCTACCAGGAGGAGGACAGCTTCCCCGACGTCTACCGGCGGATTTGTGAAGAGATCATTCGGCTGGGGAAGCGGGAAAACGGCGTGCTTTACGGCGTGCCAGGGGATCCCTGGGTGTCAGAAGCGACCACGGGGATGATCCTGGAGCGGGCGGCTGAAGAAAACCTGACTGCGGTGGTGGTTCCCGGTTTGAGTTTTCTAGAGCCGACTTTTGCCTCCCTGGGGATTGACCCGCTGCCCCAGATCACCCTGGCAGACGCAGAGGAGCTGGTGGAAGCATATTTCCCCCCCTTTCCGCCAGATACGCCAGTCCTGATTGGGCAGGTCTACAGCAGGCTGGTGGCTTCCCATCTAAAACTGGTCTTAATGGAAGTATATCCCGATGAGCATGACATTATCCTCGTCCATGATGCCGGGCTGCCGGGACAGTCGCTGGAGGCGCTGCCGCTTTATGAGCTTGACCGCAGTCCAAGAATTGGATTACGGACCAGCCTCTACCTGCCTCCACTGGAAGAGGGCAGCTCCCTGGAGAGCTTTCAGGAGATCATTGCCAGGCTGAGGGCCCCAGGCGGCTGTCCCTGGGACCGGGAGCAGGATCACCAATCGCTGCGCCCCAACCTGCTGGAGGAGACCTATGAAGCGCTGGCAGCCATTGATGCGGATGACCCTCAGGCGATGGCGGAAGAATTCGGAGACCTGCTGCTGCAGATTGTTCTGCAGGCCCAGATAGCCAGCGAGTATGGGGAATTCACCATGCGGGATGTGGTCTGGGGGATTTACACCAAGATTGTCCATCGTCATCCTCATGTGTTTGAAGACCTGGACCTGGAAGGTGCCAGGGAAGTAATCGCTAACTGGGAAAAGTTGAAAGCCGAAGAACGCCGGGAGCAGGGGAATGAGTCCAAAGGACTGCTGGACGGCGTGCCGCTGGATCTGCCCGCACTCAGCCAAGCGGAAACCTATCAGAGGCGGGCAGCCCGGGTGGGTTTTGATTGGAAAGAGCTTGAAGGGGTGCTGGAAAAAATCACCGAGGAGGTAGGGGAGTTCCAGGCTGCCGACAATAAAGAGGAGCAGGTGGCGGAGCTGGGTGATCTGCTTTTCGCGGTGGTCAACCTGGCCCGCTGGAGAGGGATTGATGCTGAGAGCGCCCTGCGGGAGGCCAACCTGCGCTTCAGATCCCGCTTTCGCTGGCTGGAGCAAAAAGCCCGCGGCCGAGGCCGCGAGCTGTCTGATATGAGTCTGGAGGAGCTGGATCAGCTCTGGGAGGAGGCCAAGCAAGGCGCCTCTTGAGCGGTCAGTGTTTCGAGGTCAACCCGGCACCGGACTGCAGGTAAGCCATCCCAACCAGGAAAAAGGGCAGACCGCTGAGGGCAACCGCAAAAAGGCGGTTTTGCCCGGCAGAAAAATAGGAAAATATGGATAAAAACAAACTGGCGACCACGGTAATTTTCCCGCCAGAAATGCGATCCTTCCAACCCACCCCCACGCCAATGACCGAGGCGGCGATGAGCACAATCAGTAAGCTGCTTTCCAGTGACCACTGGTAGCGGCCCAGTATGCTGTCCTGCACAGTGGAAGAGACCAGAGAGAAGATCCAAGCTGCGCTGATCAGCAGTCCCCCCAGGCGGGCGATCCACTTCAGGAGAGTTTCCTGCCGGGTCTGTTCTTTTTCCGCCGCGATCATTTTTTCGAGGTCTAAGTTCACAGCTGAATAGTCCTTGCCTGTGAGTTACAGGCCGCTGATGATGTCACCGAGCAGATCACCGCCCACGCCGGCCGCTCCTTTCTTCTCGCCCTGATTCCCAAGGCGGGCAGCAACGGCGATACGGTCAGCCAGCCGGGAGAGAGGCAGGCTCTGCAGGTAAACCTTGCCGGGGCCGGTCAGCCTGGCCAGGAAAAGACCCTCGCCGCCAAAAAGGGCGTTGGAAAAACCGCCCACGAAGTCAATATCATAATCAACTGAAGGGGCAAAGGCCACCAGACATCCGGTGTCCACATTGAGGATCTCCTCCGCCTGGAGGTCCTTTTCTATGATCGTCCCCCCGGCGTGCACGAAGACCCGTCCGTCGCCGACCAAACGCTGGAGGATAAAGCCTTCCCCGCCAAACAATCCGGCGCCGATTTTCTTGCTGAAGGCGATTTCTATTTCTATCCCGCTGGCTGCACAGAGGAAGGAATCCTTCTGGCACAGAAAGCGTCCCCCCAGCTGATCAAGATCGAGGGGGACGATTCGTCCCGGGTAGGGAGCCGCAAAAGCAACACGTTTTTTATTCTGGGCGTTATTTAGAAAAGAGGTGATAAAAAAGCTTTCCCCGGTAACCACACGCTGCAGCCCCTTGAAAATACCCCCGCCGGTTCCGGTCTGCATCTTGACGCCTTTCTCCATGTAAAGCATCGTCCCTGCCTCGGCTCGGACGCCTTCGCCGGGGTCAAGCTCAACCTCCACCATCTGCAGGTCGTCGCCATAAATTGTAAAGTCGATGATATCTGCCATTAAAAATAATCTCCTTTGTAGCGGCCAGCACCAAACTCCGCCAGATGACTGCGGACTCATGCTGATTTTACTACATCAGCAGGCAATTTTCCGAGGGGGATCAGCTTACAGAAATGAAAAACCCCGGTGCCCGGCACCGGGGAATTCTCAAGCTGGGGGCCAGGGATTCGAACCCCGACTTACGGTTCCAGAGACCGCTGTCCTACCATTAGACGAGCCCCCACTGACGGAGGGTATTTTATCACTTCTGAAAACGTTCGTCAATCTTTCCCCGGGGATCCCCTGAAAACGGTCTCCAGACGGGAACTGGTTAACCATTCCTGGAGAGTATGTTAAAATCGGAGGAAGAGATTCAGCTCGCCGGCAGGGGGGAGGAGTTGGCGGTTCTAGAGACAAGAAGGAGACCATGACGGAAGAAAAAGAGCTCTCGGATTTCATCCGCGACATTATCGAAGAGGATCTGGAAAATGGGGTCTATGAGACCGTACATACCCGCTTTCCACCCGAGCCCAACGGCTACCTGCACATTGGTCATGCCAAAGCCATTATTCTCAATTACGGCATCGCTGAGCAGTACGGCGGTCAGTTCAACCTGCGTTTCGATGATACCAATCCCACCGCTGAAGAGCAGGAGTATGTCCGGGCTATTCAGGAGGACATCCAATGGTTGGGCTGCGACTGGGAGGACCGGCTCTTTTTCGCTTCGGATTACTTCGAGCAGCTCTATCAGTGGGCCCTGCAGCTGATCCGTGACGGTAAAGCCTATGTGGATGATCTCTCCCCGGAGGAAATCCGCGCGTATCGGGGGACGCTGACCGAGCCGGGAAAAGACAGCCCTTACCGGGACCGTTCAGTGGAGGAAAATCTGGATCTCTTCCAGCGCATGCGAAACGGGGAATTTGAGGAGGGCAGCCGGGTGCTGCGGGCGAAGATTGACATGTCCTCGCCGAATCTCAATCTGCGTGATCCGGTGATGTACCGCATCCTGTATGAGCACCATCACCGCACCGGAGACACCTGGTGTATTTACCCGATGTACGATTGGGCCCATGGCCAGTCGGATGCTATTGAAGGGATCACCCATTCCCTGTGCTCCATTGAGTTCAAGAACAACCGCCCGCTCTACAACTGGTTCCTCGACCAGCTGGGGATATTTCACCCCAAGCAGATCGAGTTCGCCCGCTTCAATCTTACTTACACGGTGATGAGCAAGCGCTATCTCCGCCAGCTGGTGGAGGAGGGACGTGTGCAAGGCTGGGATGATCCGCGCATGCCCACTCTTTCCGGGATGCGCCGCCTGGGCATCCCGCCCAAAGCCATCCGGGATTTTATGGAGCATATTGGTGTCGGGCTGACCCCGAGCACCATTCAACGCTCCAAATTTGATTATTTCGTGCGCGATGAGCTTAATCGCATCACCCCCCGGGTCAACGGCGTGCTGCGCCCGCTTAAAGTCGTGGTGACCAACTACCCGGAGGAGAAAGTGGAAATGATGGAGTTTCCCAATCACCCCGGAGATGAGAGCATGGGCACCCGGCAGGTCCCCTTCAGCCGCGAGCTGTTCATCGATCGGGATGATTTCCGGGAGGATCCGCCGCCCAAGTTCTGGCGCTTGGCGCCGGGCAAAGAGGTCCGCCTGCGCTACGGGTACTTCCTGACCTGCACGGAGGTCCTGAAAGATTCCCAGGGCAATGTAGTCGAGCTGCGGGGAACAATTGACCCGGAGACCAAAGGGGGCTCAGCGCCGGACGGACGCAAGGTCAAGGGCACCATTCACTGGGTCTCTGCCAGACATGCTCTCGACGTTGAGGTGCGGGTGTACGACCGCCTGTTCAACGATCCCTTCCCCATGGATGCCGAGGAAGGGAAGTCTTTTCTGGATTATCTCAATCCGGACTCTCTGGAAGTTTTAGAGCATGCCAAAGTAGAGCCCAGTGCGGCCGATGCGCTGGTCGGAGACCGTTTTCAGTTCGAACGGGTGGGCTATTTCTGCCTTGACCCGGACAGCAAGCCAGGTGCGCTGGTTTTCAACCAGACGATTGCCCTGCGTGATACCTGGGCGAAGATCGAAAAGCAGCAGGCCACCGCCAGAAAGCAGAATCAGTGATCGCTTTCCAGCCGACAGGGATTTCTGCTCAGTTCACGCGAAGGACGAGAAGTGATTATTTCCCTGCAACTGGACACTGAGTATGTTCTGATCCAGCCAGCTCTTTACTTTTCAAGGATTGCACCGTACAATGCGGGGAGAAAGGGTGCAGGAGGCATGGGAAATCAACCCGTGCACTGGGAGGGGGCAGCGGCGGCTGTACCCCCTGCTGTGGAGGATTAGACCAGAAGTCAGCCGGGGAGAGGACTGCAAGGGCTGCCAATGAGAGCGGAGTCATCATTTGATCTTCAGTCCAGCCGGCTTGAGTATAATAATAAGCAGTTATTGAATGAATTTCCCCAAAACCCTTGTTTTGGTTCCCACCGGATTGATTTTCCTGAGATCGGAAATTATCACTGGGGAAGGGAATGAGAAAACAATGGGAGGATTTGGGAGCAATCCATCCTGGAGGTGCCTGTGAATTTACGACGTCTGGCAGTCGCTGCTCTTATTCTCATCCTGATCGGCAGCCTGATTGTCATCTACCGGTATTACTGGCCGGAGTCGATTGAATCGGTCAGCCACAAGTGGTCCCTATCCACCCATGCCAACACCAGTTCACCATCTTTTACCCGTTGGGATGAAGATGACCCTCCGCTGATCCCTGCCAGATGTGCAAAATGTCACTCCACATACGGCTATCGCGATTTCCTGGGAGCGGATGGGTCCACTCCACGTCAAGTGGATGAAGATGCCCTGACCGGTACGGTGGTCTTTTGCAGCGCCTGTCACAATGACCAGGCTCACCAGATGACCTCGGTAGGATTTCCTTCGGAAGCTGTGGTTGAAAATCTGGAAAGGGAGGCCATTTGCATGCAGTGCCACCAGGGTCTTCGCTCCTCGGAGGATGTAGCGCAGGCCATTGAAGGGTTCTCCGATGACCAGGTTGCCGAGGAATTGGGCTTTATTAATGTCCATTACCAGGTCGCCGCGGCAACGCTTTTTGGAGGAGAAGTCCGCGGAGGATACCAGTACCCTGACCAGGAATACGTGGACCGTTTTGAGCATGATGAATCTGCTCAGACCTGTATTGAATGTCATGATCCCCACAGTCAGCAGATTGCCGTGGAGGAATGTCAGCCCTGTCATGTTGCTGTGGTCGACTACGGCGACCTGGAGTTGATCCGCTCCAGCGACGTGGATTACGATGGTGACGGCAGCACAGCGGACGGCATCGCCCAGGAAATTGAGTCTGTCCACCAGCTGGTGTATGCTGCGCTGCAGGAGTATGCCCGCCGGGAGATTGGAACGCCGCTGATCTATGCGGACCAGTTCCCCTACTTTTTCATTGACAGCAATGGAGATGGGCAGGTTGATGAGGAAGAGACCGGTTTCCAGAACCAGTACAGTGAGTGGACCCCGAGATTGGTTCGAACGGCTTACAACTATCATTTTGTACATGAAGATCCCGGCGCGTATGTTCACAACGGCCGGTATGTTCTGCAGCTGTTGTACGACAGCCTGGCAGATTTATCAGAAGTGGTGGATACTCCGCTGGATGATCTCGCTCGACCGGAAAAGGAGATGGTGCAGTGATCAAGATGGCAGAAAAAACAAAAGATCGATTCTGGGTGTTCTTCTGGCTGATCATCCTGATCCTGCTGATTGTTGGACCCATGATTCTTTTCCTGGTCGATCGCCCCCCGGCGCGGGAGTTCTGGAGGGAGTTCGCTGTGGCCCTGGGGTTCCTGGGGCTCTCTTTGATGGGTCTGCAGTTTATCCCCACCGCCCGGCTTCCACACCTGCTGAAAACTTTCCCGGTGGACACCCTCTATCGGGTGCACCACTGGAGCTCGATCACTTCCTTCGCGCTGGTCCTGGCCCATCCGCTGGTGCTGGTGCTCAACAATCCCAATGTTCTCCGACTTTTTAATCTCCCCGAGGCCCCCTGGCGGGCTCGGGCCGGCGTGACTGCTGTGCTGATGCTGATTGCCCTGGTGGTGTTATCTGTCTGGCGCCAGGGGCTCAAGGTCCAGTACGAATCCTGGCATTGGACCCACATCATCCTCTCCCTCGGAGCGATGGGGCTGTCTTACTGGCACATTTTCGGGGTTGGCTACCACACCGGGGTACCCTCGCAGCGTGTGCTGTGGATCGGCTACGGGGTTGTCTGGGGCGCGCTCGTGCTTTATACCCGCTTGATTTATCCGCTCAAACAGCTGGCCACCCCTTTCGAGATTGTCGAGGTGACCCCCATGCGGGGAGATTCCTGGACGCTGGAGCTTGCCCCACGCGGCCATGACGGATTCCGCTTTGCACCCGGACAGATCGCCTGGTTGACCATCAACCACAGTCCATTTCTGCTGCGTACGCACCCCTTCTCTTTAGCCTCCAGCGCTGAACGGCTGGAGACATACAAATTCACCATTAAGGAATTAGGGGATTTTACCTCGCGGATCGATGAATTCTCCCCTGGCACCCCTGTCTACCTTGATGGGCCTCACGGCACCTTCAGCATTGACCGCTACCCGGCTCCTGGCTATGTATTTATCGGTGGGGGGATCGGCTCGGTGCCCATGATCAGCATGCTGCGCACCATGGCCGATCGGGATGATCAACGGCCGGTGTACTTTTTCTACGGCAACTGGGACTGGGAGACGGTTGTCTTTCGGGACGAGCTGGAGGAGCTTCAGCAGCGGCTCAATCTCACGCTGATCCATGTGCTGGAAGAGCCCCCGGAGGACTGGAATGGGGAAGTGGGTTATATCAACCGCGAGGTGCTGAGCCGCCATCTCCCTGAGGAGACCGAGGATTGGGTTGTTTTCCTCTGCGGCCCGATTGCGATGATCCCCTTCGTGGAGGACGGCTTGCAGCAGGTGGGCTTCTCGCCCAGGCAGATCCACTCCGAGCTTTACCATATGGCCTGAGAATTGGTTGAAAGGTAGCGGTCTGGACTGATTGGCGGTAGTTTCCCATCGTTCCTAGCAGCGAGCAGCTGCCATAGGCAAATTTCTGTAAAGCCAGCTACCCATAAAAAAGCAAAGAGAAAATACTCCTGGTGAGAACAGCCACCAGGAGTTTTCTTGATCTGATTCCGCTGGAATGCCGCCTGTGTCGGAATGTCCAGGGGACACCAATGGCTTTTGAAACCTACCTTCTGGGGTTCTGTTGTATCTTATTGTTCAGGGCAATTCTGACTGACCTTCCTTAGCACCAAATGTGGGGTTGTGGGGTGAAGGAAGAGTATGGGGTAGAGACGGGCTTCCATCTTCTGCTGGTGGTTTCCGGGCTGTGCCTGTCCTTTTGCTCAAACGGCTGCCCGAATGAACAGATATTTCAAATGCAGCCGAGGCCGGGAAATTAGCATCAGCTATCCTGTTCTCCTGGACAGGAGAAGGGTCATTATCAGTTAGTGAATGGATGGGAACGGACCAGGGGAGAAAACAGGTTGAAAAAAGACCCTGTCAGAGTGGAGAGTGTTTTCCCCTGGTTATCTGTTTGATGCATTCCCGGGCCTGTATGATGGTTTTCCTGCGGGGAATTTCGGTGTCCTTTTTGCAGGAGCAGAAGAATGAAACTGCCCCAGGCAGCAGAAATCGCCTCAGCTGAGATACAGTCTGGGATCAATCTGGGGATTTTCCTGGAGGAGGGGATAGACCCGGTCGATCCACAGCATCGGGGTCAAGGATCAAAGCGGCATGGTCAGAATATCATTGACAGCCAACGGCGGGAAGACACTGGTTTACCGGTCTAGATAAAACTGGCGGCGGAGCTGCTGACAGCGGCCTGGCTCAGCTGGTATTATTCAGTCGGGAATCTGTTATTTCAAAAAGGTATACAATCATAATTGAATGAAGATTTTCATTGCAAGGGACAGGTTTGTGTTAATATTCATATGGAACACTCAAAATAAGGCTGAGTAGCAGCCATTGCACCTGCTTGATCGAATCTACTTCTGATCGCTCTCAAGCGAAAATCAGGGATTACCTGCTTCCATCCAGGTAATTTTGAAAGCGTCTGAATCCTGGACTGAGGATCTCTGTTTGGGAGTCAATGTGAACCGGTATTTTAGAGAATATCAGTGGTCGAATATTTTTACCATGCTCCGCAATCAGGGGCGGTCTCCCCAGATCTGCCGGGAGGATTTTCAAAATCGGCTGGTGGTCATCACCGGGGCGACCTCCGGCATCGGCCGGGCCGCAGCAGAGAAATTCGCCTCTCACGGGGCGGATATTCTGGGGATCAACCGCAGCGAAGCCAAATCCCAGGAGGTATGCCGGATCCTGGAAGATCAGTATCCGATCCAATGCACTTATCTGCTGGCAGATTTTTCCCGGCTGGCTGAGGTTCATGCTGCCGGAGAGCAGCTGGCGGGGTTGGACAGGAGGATCGATGTGCTGATCCATAATGCCGGCGTATTCAACACCCGGAAAACCTTCACGGAAGACGGGTTGGAAATGGTCTTTCAGGTGGATTATCTGAGCACATTTATTTTGAACTACTTACTGAGAGAGAAATTTCTCCAGCAAAATTCTGGGCGGATCCTCTTCGTTAACTCTGAGGCTCATCGGTTTGCGGTCTGGGGGCTGAATCTGGATGATCTGGCCTGGGAACAGCACCGGTATTCCGGGCTGAAAAGCTACGGTGCCGCCAAATTGGCCCAGCTGCTTTCCATGATTAAGCTCAGTGAGATCTATACCGGAAGTGGTGTGACCGTCAACGCCATGCATCCGGGCAATGTCAAAACCAGCAGCGGTCAGAATAACGGGCCGATCTATCAATTTTTCAAGCGAAATTTTGTGGATCGAACCGCAAGATCTCCGGAGATCTCTGCGGAAGCGCTGTACTATCTGGGGGTCTCACGGGACTTGAAAACAACAACGGGAAAATTTTTCAATCTGACAACCCTGGAGGAACCTGCCCCGCCGGCATTGGACCGGGAGGCGGCTGAAAAGTTATGGAAGTTAAGTCTGGAAGTAGGTGGGCTGAGATGAAGAATACGGAATCTGGAACGGTTATTGTGGGGGCGGGCATGGCGGGATTGACCGCTGCCGCTTATCTGGTAAGGTCAAACCAGCCGGTGCTGCTCCTGGAGAAAAATGACCGCATCGGCGGCCTGGTGAATACATTTGATATCGATGGATTCTATTTTGACTCCGGACCGAGGGCTTTTGTGAACTCCGGGATGGTCAAGCCGATCCTGAAAGATTTGGGCATTGAGGGGGAATTTTTGCCAAATTCGATTTCGATCGGGATAGAAGACCACTTATTTGAGGTCGATTCGCTCGAAGCGCTGGAGACCTACCGGCGGATCCTTGCTGATCTTTATCCCGAAGATCAGGTAGAGATCGAAAAGATTGTCTCCCTGATTAAAAAGCTGTCCGATTACACCGAGGTCTTATACCGTTTTGATAATCCGAATTTTGTTGATTTTTCTGGCAATCTGGCTTATATTCTTCGGGATTTGCTTCCCTGGACCATCCAACTTTTTTATGTCCTCAACCGGATGAAAAAGTATCATCAACCGGTGGAAGAGTATCTCGGGCAGCTGACCCGGAATCAATCCTTGATTGATATCCTCACGCAGTTCTTTTTCCGGGAAACCCCAGCAGATTTCGCCCTGGGGTATTTTACTGTTTATTTGGATTATTTCTACCCCCGTGATGGCACCGGCGCACTGCCCAGGCTGCTGGAAGACTATCTTCTGGAGCGTGGGGGAGAGCTCCAGCTGAGTACGCAGATCACCGGAGTCGATCCATCAAAATCCCTGGTTGTGGATGCCGCCGGGAGGCAGTATCCTTATGATCATTTAATCTGGGCTGCGGATCTAAAAACCCTTTATCGGAGCCTGCATCTGGAAAATCTGGATGCAGTTGTTAGGAAAAGAGTTGAAGAACAGGCCCGCACTGTGCTGGCTTCCAAAGGAGGAGAATCAAGCTTTATTCTCTTTCTCGGTGTCGATCTTCCCCCATCCTATTTCAAAGAAAGAGGCGGGGAGCATCTGTTTTTCACATTCTCCCGGCAGGGATTGGGGGACACCATCCGGGAGGAAAGGCTGTCCTTGCTGGAGGAGTTTGATCAGCGTCCCAAGGATCAGATCTGGGATTGGCTGAAGAAGTTCTGCCGGTTGAACACGTACGAGGTTTCCATCCCTGCACTCCGGGATCCCTCGCTGGCCCCGGAAGGGCAGACCGGCATAATGATCAGCTGTTTATTTGATTATGATGTTGTCCAAAAAATTGAAGCAGCCGGCTGGTATGAGGACTTTAAGAAGAGAATGGAGGCTGAAATCATCAAGGTGTTTTCTACCTCAATCTATGAGGGATTTGCGAAGGATATCCTTTTCCAGATTTCCTCCACACCGCTGACCATCCATAACGTTGTTGGCAGTTCGGAAGGAGCGATTACCGGCTGGTCCTTTGAGACCGAGATTCCGGTAGAGAATCAATTAATGGCTATTCCGAAGTCGGTTACCACCCCGGTCCCGGGCGTCTTCCAGGCCGGTCAGTGGGCCTATTCCCCGGCAGGAGTACCGATCGCCATGCTGACCGGCTGGCATGCCGCCCAGAACATACTCAAACAGGCCAGATAAAAGCCCGGGTAATAAGGCGGGGTGCCTGACCCCGGCACCGGCATGGAGCACTGGCCAGTATCCCATCTCACCCTTAGAAAGGGATCCCAAGTTGAATCTACTCCGCGCAGTAACCATCGGATTTCTTCTCCTGGAAACCGCCAACGTGGTCGTGCTGTATTTTTTTCCCGGTTCGAAATTTGCCAACGGTGTGGGGGTGTTCAGCGCCTGGGAGCACTCTAAACAGCAACCTGAGATCCACCGCTTTGTGCGTTATCTGGTCAACTGGGTCGCAGGTACCAAACTGATCTTTATTCTGCTTTTGATAGTCCTGTTGGTTTCTGCTGGGGCGAGTCAGCTGATCTGGATGGGAGCAGCGCTGGTACTGTCGATTACCTCATTTTTCTGGCGGTTGTTTCCCCTGATCCGCTGCATGGACCGCGAGGGGGAAATCAATCCCCGGGGGTATTCCCGTACCCTGGGCTGGATGATTGCCGCCATGATCCTGATTTTCCTGGCAGGGATCGTCCTGGCGCTGATCGGGAGATGAGCGAGGGGATCTTTGGGGGGGATGGGTAGATTTTTGGAGCGGTTCCCTTGCTTTGCTTCGTCCATGTTCTTTGCGATGGCCCCCTTTTCCCTGGCAATCTCTGAGAGGGACAGGATCGCTGGAACCAGGGAGACACCGCAGAATAAGCAGATTTCCTGTATACTGAAACCAATTCTGACTTGGGTCAGTTTCCTTCTCGATGAACTCAAGAACCCACCTTCTGCGGACCAGTTAAGGGAGGAACCATGCAGCTGCACCAGAAGCGCATCCGTAAAGCCCAGGCATTGATGAAAGAACAGGGGATGATCGGGATGATGATCATGACTCGGGACGATTTCCGCTATTTCTTTGGTGAGATCCGCGTCCAGCCGCGGGCGATCCTTCCTGTAGAGGGAAGCCCCTGGATAATTTGCTTCCAGGCCGAAAAAGCCGAAATCCACGACCAGCTGCCCGGAGTCAGGGTGCTCTCTTTCCGGCATGTCGGCGAGCAGATGCGCTCAGTCAGCCAGACCTTCCGGGAGCTGGCTGAAAAATTTCACCCGGTCGGCCCGGCTGCAGTTGAAGATACCCCGAAAGTGGGTATGCAGCTGTGGTTCTCCACTCCCGCCTTCCTGGTCGACCTCTTCCGCAAGCTCAATCAGCATATTGAGCTGGTCTCTTCCGATCCGGTGATGGACCCACTGCGCATGGTCAAGGACTCCGGGGAGGTGGAGTTCCTGCGGCGGGCTCAGCAGATCGCCGCCCTGGGGATGGACCGCGTCCGGGAGCTGCTCCAGCCCGGTGTCACCGGGTTGGAACTGGCCGCCGAGGCCACCTGCGTCATGCTCAAGGCAGGAGCGGAGGGCACCAGCACACCTATCCACGTCAACATCGGCCGACAGACCTGCTGGATCCACGGCAGGGCGGACGGCACAGCGGTCCAGGAGGGAGATCTGGTGATCGTCGACCTGACCCCGATGTTCCGGGGCTACTGCGGCAACCTGGCCCGCACCTTCGTGGTGGGAAATCCCGATAAACAGCAGCGGGCTCTTCTGGACTGCTATCTGGAGGTGCGCGAAGCCACTCGACGGACGCTGCAGCCTGGTACCACGGTCAGCCGGCTGGACAATCTGGGCAAGGAGATTTGTAAAAAGCACGGTCTGGAAGATTTCCACATTGGCGGCATCGCTCACGGCATTGGTCTGCGCTTTGAGGAAACCCCGGCCTCGACCATCATTCCCCAGCACAGGACGGTCAAGATCCGCGAGGGGATGACCATGACTATCGGACACACCGTGCTGGCCGACCCTGCTGTGGGCGGGGTCCGCCTGGAGGATATTTATGAAGTAACAGCCAAGGGGGGTGCCATGCTTCATGAATATCCCGTGGATTTTGAGGTCTAATACCGGAAAGGGGACAGGGGAGCTGAGAAGCTGTCCTGGGGAAAAATCATTTCGGAGTGTAAAGCGGTATGTTTCCAGGAAAATATACCCCAGCACCGGGGTTTCCCTGTGGGTTGGTGATGAAAACGTAATTTGAGATCTCCACGAAGCGGTTGGAGAATCCAGAACAGCTCAGGGGTTATTGTTCAAAATGGGTTATCAATCCATCGACTAGTAGAAACCACAATGAACTGGCTGGGATCTGTAGGGAAGATTTTTTACCCTCCTGTGTACTCCTCAGAGAATGGATTTTCTCTTCCTGAACACAGCTGGATTTTGATATAATCCAGCCGGCAGGGGAAAATTTCCCTGTGGGGAATCAGGCAGCAACCAACCAGGAGAGTGTTGAAACGATGGGTACTAAGCAAAACGACCGGAAATCGCTGGGGATTTATTTACTGCTGGCTTTTGGCCTTACCTGGCTGTGCTGGATCCCCACCCTGTGGATAGCTGATCAGCAGGGCTACATTTTACCCACAATCACTCATTTTTCTCAGTTCAGTAAGCAAGGGTTTCAAGATACCCGCCATATTCTGATCTCGATCATTTTCAGTCTGGCAGTGTACGGACCGCTGGCCGGTTCGCTGGCTGCAGCCGGCATCCAGCAGGGAAGATCAGGGCTGGCAGATCTCGGCGCCCGCATGGTCAAGTGGCGGCTGCCGGTGTCCTGGTATGGTGCCGCAGTGAGTCTGCCGCTGTTAATCGCTGCGGTCCCCCGGCTGATTGCTGCTTTTGCAGGCCAGGTCCAACCAGCAGGTTCCTTTCCCGGCTGGCCCCTGACAGTATTGGTGGGCCTGTTTTTTTGGCAGCTGCTGACCAGCGGTTTGGGGGAAGAACCGGGTTGGCGGGGATTTCTACTTCCCTACCTGCAGGAACGATTTCCACCGGTCAAAGCCGTCTGGCTGCAGGGATTCATCTGGGCTGTCTGGCATTTTCCGATAACCATTCTAGATACAATATCCCGGATGGAAGGAGTGCCTGCCAGCGGAGCTGTGGTTACGATTGCAGTAGCACTGGTGGGGCAGATCCTTGCGCTGGTAGGGATGAGCTATCTTTATGCCTGGCTGTACAGGAATACCGGCAGCCTATTGCTGGTGATGCTCTTTCACGCTTTGAGCAACTTTCTTCCCGCAGTGCTGCTTTTCGGGGTCACTCCCTCACTGAACATCTTGATGGCCGTGATCCCCTGGATAATAGTCTTTGCATTGGAAAAAATCCTCGGCGGAGAAAATTTTCCCGGGTAGATAGCAGGGTTTCTTCGAAGCTTATTTTTTCTGATTCTGAGCAGGTGGAGGAGGATGAGCATTCCCCTCCTGATCTGCAAAGAGGCTGATGTTCTGTACCAGACCACCGGATGGGGGAAGGAGAATATTGATGCTTTTGGATTATTTGCTCAGACTGGTTCCTGGGTTGGTGCTGGCTGGCGTGCTTTTTCTGGCGCTGCGCCGGGCTCATCCTCTGCTGCACCTCTTGTTGTTTGTCTTTCTATTCATCTTCACACGGGATGCCATGACCCCTTTGGGTCTGTGGCGGATCGGAAACGAGGGGTTCCTGTGGATCCGCTTTACCCAAGACTCCTTAACACTGTTGGTGTTGGGCCTGAGCAGCATTGGCTTCGTGGTGCTGATGCAGCGGCTCTCTCCCCGGCTGGCAGAGACAATCACCTGGTTTCAGGGCAGCCTTCCTCTGGGCATTCTTACCGGGGCTGGGGGAGCGGTGCTTTCCGCTCTGCCGGTCATCCTGGTGTATCGGTTGGGATCTATCCCGCTCGATGTGCGCGGAGGGTCTGTGCCAGCCCAAATTCTGCCCCTGATCCTGTTAGTAACCCTGGGGGGAAATTTATATGAAGAGGTCCTCTTCCGGGGCTATCTTTACGGCTGGCTGACCGGGGAAGAAAAGATTCAGCCTGTTCCAGCTGGGCTGCTCACTGGGGTATTCTTTTCGTTTGGGCACATTTTTCTGGCCTATAACGTCACCACCGTCGGGCTCAGCGTGCTGATTTTTGCACTCTGGGAGGGCGGCCTGGCCGGCCTGGTCCGGGCTCGTTACGGCCTGGGTCCGGCTGTGTTGAGCCACGGTCTGGCAGTTTTTCTGCTCACTTCGGGCTGGTTCTGAGAATTCAGGATATCATTCCCTGTTTCCCGATGGAAACAGGGAATTTGGAGTCCGGGCAGCAGGGAAGTGCTCAATTTTTAGTGGGGAGGAGATGGCTATTTTATTTACCTCATATTCAACAGAAAGCTGACTGTTTTGCTGAGCAAAATATTGATGGAAGTGGTATTAGCGTCAGCGGCTGAATTTCTGGCTGTTCCTCCATTGGTTTTGGGGAGACGCAGTGGAATAGTTTTCCATGGAGTACTAAACAAGGTGAAGCAGGGACAGTTGCGGAGGCGCATGCTGAGGGATGAGAAGAGTGGGGATAGATGACTGCGATTTCCCGGAATCATAAGGGGTTTTCGCAGTCTGGATAGAAAGGAGCAGTCTCCTTGTCAGGGATTTGGGTAGATAACTTTATGATCGGGAGTGGGAGCGCTGTGGCATACAGAGATTTTCTTCAATGAAAATGCATTCCTGCCTGATCACTTGACCTACTGATACTTCTCCAGCTCTGCCCGGGCGTTTTCCAGCCGTTCCAGAGTGGCCTTTTTGCCGAGGATGGTGGTGACGTCAAAGATCGGTGGGCTGACCTTCTGGCCGGTCAGCGCCTCGCGCAGGAGACCGAACAGCTGTCCCGCTTTCAGGTCCAACTCGCTGGCCAGGTCTCGCAGCGGCCCTTCAGCATGCTCCTGGTCGATCTCTTCCAAATTCTCAAACAACTTGATGATCTTTCCCGCAGCTTCGGCTGCCTGATCGGCGGTCAGCTTTTTGGAGACAATTCGCTCCGGGGCCAGGGCGACTTCCTCCCGGAAAAAGAAACCGGCCATCTCGACCACTTCGGTGAGTTTTTTGGTCCGGGTCTGGATGGCTGCCGCCACCGGGATCAGACGTTCCTGGTCAACTTCCAGGCCAGCTTTCTGGAAATAGGGTCGGATGCGCTGAGCAAAATCCGCCACTTCCAGATGGCGGATGTGCAGGCCATTAAAGTGGTCCAGCTTGCTGAAGTTGATCGCTGCCGGGGAGGGGTTGAGTTTCTCCAGGCTGAACTTATCGATCAGATCCTCCAGCGTAAAGAACTCGGTTTTGTCGTCGTAGCTCCAGCCCATCAGCGCGATCCAGTTGGCCACCGCCTCCGGCAGGTAACCCAGAGCTTCCATATCTTTGATAAAAATCGGCAGACCGCTCTCTTGAGCCGCCTCAACGTCGCGTTTGCTCATCTTGCCCTGGCCGTCAGGTTTGAGCAGCACCGACAGGTGCACCCAGACCGGCTCCTCCCAGCCAAAAGCCTTGTAGATCAGCTTATGGATCGGAAAGGTGGGCAGCCATTCCGAGCCGCGGATGACATGACTGATCTCCATCAGATGGTCATCCACCATGGCAGCCAGATGGTAGACAGGAAGTCCGTTGGATTTCACCAGGATGATGTCATCCAGCCGGCTGTTTTCAACGGTGATCTCTCCGCGGAGCAAATCCACCGCAGTGGTCTTGCCCTCCCGGGGGGCTTTGAACCGAATGACATGCGGCTCCCCAGTTTCTACCCGGTCAGCAGCCACCTGAGGATCGATCCCCCGGCATTTACCGTCATACCGGGGGTTTTCGTTATTTCTAAGCTGTTTCTCCCGGATCCGTTCCAGCCTTTCTGCATCGCAGAAACAGTAGTAGGCTTTCTTCTCGGCTACCAGCCGTCGGGCATGCTCCTGGTAAATTCCTTTACGGAGCGACTGCCGGTAAGGGCTGTGCGGTCCGCCGATGTCCGGTCCTTCATCCCAGGGGATTCCCAGCCAGTGCAGGGCCTGCTGGAAATCCTTCTCGGCGTCCTTCTGGTAGCGTTTCTGGTCAGTGTCCTCGATGCGCAGGATGAAAGCTCCGCCGCTCTGTCGGGCCAGCAGGTAATCATACAGCGCGGTCCGGGCGCCGCCCAGGTGGAGGTAGCCGGTGGGGGAAGGGGCAAAACGGACGCGGGCAGGGGAGGGAGAAGAACTCATCGGTGCTCCTGGTATATGATCTCAAAATTCAAGCCACCCCATTGTACCAGAGATCCCCCAGGGTAGTTTGGGGTGCTTAGAATTCGAGGTCCTTATGGCGCAGAAGCACGCTTTCCACCAGCCCGATACCGATAAACAGGGTCAGCAGCGAGCTGCCGCCATAGCTGACGAAAGGCAGCGTCAGACCGGTCACCGGGAGCAAATTTAAATTCATGCCAATGTTGACGATGGTCTGGAAGGAGATCAGCGTGGCTACACCGTAGCAGATCAGTGCGCCGAAGGTATCGGTGGAAAGCCGGGCGGCCCGGAGGATGCGGGCAATGATGAAAGCCAGCACGGCAATCACTGTGACTGCTCCCACAAATCCGAACTCTTCGGACAGTGCTGAGAAGATGAAATCCGAATGGCGCACTTTCAGAAAGCGCAGCTGCACCTGGGAGCCGCTGCCATAGCCCTGACCGAACCAGCCGCCATCTCCGATGCTGATCATGGCCTGCTGCACGTTGTATATGGCACCAAAGCTGGCCTCCTCATCGGGGAAGAGAAAATTGATTATCCGCTCCAGCTGATAAGGTTTGATCAACCCGCCGGTGTTGGTGGGATCATAATTGAGCAGCAGCAGCGGCAGACCGACCAGCAAAGCAGCCGCGCCAGCGCCTCCCGCAATCAACAGCAGTTTGATCTCCAATCCGGCCGCCCAGAGCAGGGTAAACCAGAGCACCAGAATAACGATCGATGTGCTCAGGTCCGGCTGGAGGATGGTCCAGGCCACAATGCCCAGGGTGAGCACCAGGGAGCGCAGCACGGTAGCAGGTTTTTTAATCCTGTCGATATTCCTGGAGAGGAAATTGGCCAGGATGAGGATGATGGTGATTTTCGCCAGCTCAGAGGGCTGGATAAGGATGGGTCCCACCGAAAACCAGCGGGCGGAGCCGAACAGCGGCCCTCCAAAAAAGAACAGTACCACCAGAGATCCGGCGGTCAGCAGATAGAGGATGCTGCTCATCGCTCCCCAGTAACGGTAATCGATCAGCGTGGTGAGGATCATGATCACCATTCCACCCAGGGCGAATATGACCTGTTTGAGCACGGTATTAGCCTCCACCAGCTCGATATTTCCCGCAATGGCGGAGCGGATCATGGTGACACCAAAAATGGTCAGAAAAGCTACCGCGCCGAGCAGCCAGAAGTCAAAGCGGCGCCAGGAGATTTTACCCATAAAAGCTAGGAATACTTCCGGTTGACAGGTCCGGAGATAGGAATGTCTGCAATTAACCGCGTCTGGCGGCCTTCCTGGGTGATGTCGATCTTCATGGACTGGGGATCGATCTCAATATACCGGGAAAGTACCTCCAGCAAGTCGTCTTTCAAGGAGGCCAGAGCCTGGGAGGAAAGGTCGGTGCGGTCGTTGATCAGCACCAGCCTGAGGCGGTCTTTGGCTTTATCCGCGCTGGTCGGTTCTTTTGAAAATAGGCGGCTGATGATATTATCCATGCTATTTTTCTCCTGATCCGAATACGCTGGAAATCCTGGTGAAGAAACCGCTGTTCTTAGCGAAGTCGAGGAAAGGCACTTCCTCCCCCAATAAACGTCGGGAGATGTTCTGGTAGGCCTGACCGGCCAGGCTCTTGCCGTCCAGGGAGATGGGCACTCCCTTGTTCGTGCTGATGATGACGTTCTTGTCCTCGGGAACAATCCCGATCAGCTCGATAGCCAGCAGATCGATGACGTCTTCAGAAGAAAGCATGTTGTTCTGCCGGACCATTTCCATATTGAGCCGGTTGATGAGCAGCTTCGGGGGGCCTTTTTCTTCCGCCTCAACAATGCCGATGATGCGGTCGGCATCACGCACCGCGGATACTTCAGGGTTGGTGATTACGATCACTTCGTCAGCCGGGGCGATGGCATTTTTAAACCCGCGCTCAATACCGGCTGGAGAATCGATCAGCACCCAGTCAAGGGTGGGTCGGAGCTCATTGCAAAGCCGGATCATGTCCGACGGAGAAACAGCAGTTTTGTCCCGGGTTTGGGCAGAAGGGATCAGAAAGAGGTTGGGAATATGCTTATCTTTAATCATGGCCTGTTTCAACCGGCAGCGGCCTTCCACGGCATCGACCAGATCATAGACGATCCGGTTTTCCAGGCCGAGGACGACATCCAGGTTGCGCAGACCGATGTCTGCGTCGATGCAGGCCACCTTCTGGCCCAATTTTGCCAGCGCTGCGCCGATATTGGCGGTGGCAGTGGTTTTTCCCACCCCACCTTTTCCTGATGTGATGGTGATTACTATTGCGCTCATATCATCTTCCTGTCTGCTATCAGCTTCTGGGGCCGGGTTTCCAGGCCCTGGCGGTTACCTGTCCGTTTTCCAGCCGGGCGATCTCCGGGCCGGTTTTGCCCTTCTTGGGCGGTGAAATGCTGATCTGATCAGCAATCCGCAGCTGGGTGGGGGAGAGATCCAGGGCACAGACCAGGGCATTTTCGTCCCCGGCAGCGCCAGCATGCACCAGCCCGCGCAGCCTTCCCCAGACGATAATATTTCCACCGGCGACAATTTCTGCTCCCGGGTTGACATCCCCCAGCACTACCACGTGGCCGGGGTGTTTGATCCGGTGTCCCGACCGCAGTGTGCGCTGAATGAAGACCGCCTCTTCCCCCTCCAGCAGGGTGTTGATGGGCAGTTTCTCCGGGGCGGGGGAG
The DNA here is from genome assembly GCA_964603385.1 of uncultured Anaerolineales bacterium. Lineage (GTDB taxonomy): Bacteria > Chloroflexota > Anaerolineae > Anaerolineales > UBA11858 > B10-G9. Next base: position 37,031 of record CAZRUS010000022.1, read on the forward strand.
GATTGATCGATCTTGATCGCCAAACCAAGATCCTGAGCTGCCCGCTCCGTGACCATGGATGTGCTCAGCACTGCCCAGAGCTTAACGCTCCGGTCGGAGAGGGCATTCCTGAGGGATGAGATCGCTGGGGATTTCAGCGGTCTGCTGCCAACATCCACCACCAGCTTCCCGCCCGCAAAAAAGTCCTCATTGCCGTCAATCTGCTGGAGCAGCACTTCCTTCTGCTCCTCCCAGGGGCCTTCCTTGAGGGCGACCAGGATGCCGTTTTTTAATCCTTTAATTTCCAATTCTTTTGCTTGCATTGCTGATTTATAAAATTATAGCATGATCGCTCAGGGCAGTCCGGCGATGCTGTCGATGTTTTTTATTTCAAAGTAAGCTTCAATGGTTTTTCTTACCATTGGACCGGCCACGCTGGCGCCCTCACCGCCGTTGTAAGCGAAGGCCACCACGGCGATTTCGGGATCGTCATAGGGAGCATAAGCCACCGTCCAGGAATGGGAGGGCCAGCTCCCCGGGATGCAGAGGCCTTTTTCGTTGGCGAAGGTGTCGCAGTATTCTGCTGTGCCGGTTTTCCCAGCTACGGCGATGCCGATATTGTTGAAGGTGTCCTCCAGCGTTCCGCTGGTCACCGCGGCCCGCATTCCCTCCTGGACGGTTTCTACCACCCAGGGATCCACCGTGGTCTTCTCACCGGTCAATTTGGCTTCACAACCTCCGGCGCTGGTTGGATCGCTGTAGACATCAATTACCGGATCGACTGTAATGTCCCATTTCAATTCCGGCTCAAAGGGGATCAGAAGGTTGCCTTCTGCATCGGTGATCCGCGAGACGATCGTCGGCTGCATCAGTTTTCCATCATTGGCAATCACTGCAGCAGACATCAGCACCTGCAGCGGGGTGGAGGTGACAAAGCCCTGACCAACGCTGGCGATATAGGTATCACCGGTAGACCAGTTCTCTCCGTGGGCGATGCGCTTCCACTTTGGGTCTGGAATGATGCCGTCCGCTTCATCCGGGAGTTCAATCCCGGAGAAATCCCCGTACCCCAGGGCCCGGGAATAGGTGCCCAACCGGCAGATGCCCAATCCCTGGGGAACTTCGCCGGGAACACCGGTGCCCAGCTCTTCGTCATCACCGCCGCCCAGTTGATAGAAATAGACATTACTGGAGTTGGCGATCCCGCCGATGAAATCCAGCTCGCCGAATCCGTCATCCTTCCAGTCGACATAGGTTTTGCTTTTCCCGGGATCGTTGGGTGTGTATTTATTAGCCAGCTGAATCTCTGGCGGCGTGGTGATCACCTGTTCAGGACTGACAACATTTTCATTCAGCGCACCAACTGCGGTTGTGATTTTGAAAACAGAACCAACCGGGATTTCGGCCCCGACGGCCTGATTAAGCAGGGGATTGCGGACATCGGCATTGAGCTGCTCGTAATAATAGGCCGGGATCACCCGGGCCATCCGGTTGTTTTCGTATGTTGGATAAGAGACCATGGCGAGGATCTCTCCGGTCTGGGGATCCATGGCGATCACCACACCGCTGGTGATGCGGATCTCCCTCAGGAAGGCGTTCCATCCTTCAATCTCACCGATCAGGATAGATTCGGCGGCCTGCTGAAGGCGGGTGTCCAGCGTGGTGTAAATGTTCTGGCCCGGGATGGCGGGGATCACCGGCAGGGCATCGCGGATGATCCGCCCGCCAACATCCACCTCGACCACACGTTTCCCGGGCTTACCGGAAAGGATGGATTCAAAGGAACGCTCCAGACCAGCGTAGCCGATCTTATCCCGGTTGGTGACAAACCCCCGCTCCAGGTAATACTGCTCCTCGACGCTGGAAATCGGTCCCAGAAAACCGATGATATTAGCGGTCAGGGAGCCGGTGGGGTAATCACGCACCGGTTCGATATCAATGGAAATGCCCGGCCAGTCCATGGCTTTCTCCTGGATGACCCGGGCGGCGGTCTGGTCGATGTTGCAGGCAATTTTCACCTGCTGGAAAGGGGCTGACAGCTCACCGTATTCAATGACCTGACTGATCCCGTGATCCGAAACACAGGGAACGAAAGGATTTTCCGGCGTGATCTCGCTCCGGGAAACCGGGACATCAATATAGGCAGCCAGATCGCGGATGATATCCTGGACCGCTCCAGGATCATCCGGCAGGTTTGCAGCTGTGACGACCACATTGTACGAGGCAACGTTCCGGGCCAGTACAATGCCTTGCCGGTCGAAAATCACCCCTCTGGTCGGCGCCAGGCTGATCTCCCGGAGCCGGTTTTCCCGGGCCTGGGCGATCCAGGTCTCTCCGTTGAGAATCTGAATGGTAAACAGACGACCAATAAAAACCACAAAGATGATCACGACGACAGCGGCAAAACTGATGATTCTGGTAGCTTCGACTTTATTCTGGGAGGAGCTGGAAGTTGTTGTCATAAGTCTTTTCCCTCTGATACCTGTAAGACGAGATCCTGCGTGAGAAGAAAGATCGGCAACGAAACCATGAAATTGAGCACCAGGCTGGGCAGGGTGATGGTTTCAAGCACTTGACTGACTTGCAGAGAGGCTCCCTGCAAAAACAGAACGACCAGAGCAGCTGCATGGGTGAGCATCGTTCCGATCAGGACCAGCAGCAGCTGCATCAAGAAGGAATACTGCCAGACCCGTTCGCGGAGCATCAAGGCCAATCCAACCAGCAGCAGATAGCTGGTTGTGAAAATTCCGAATGGCAGGCCGGAGAAGAAGTCAGCCAGCAGCCCCGCCACCGCTCCCCACTGCCAGGCGCTGTGAACCGATTGCTGCAGGGAATAGGCTATCAGCACTACCATCAGCAGATCCGCGGTTCCCTGGTTCAGGGTGATGCGGCTGACCACGGCCGACTGCAGGACGGCGATTAAACCCATAATTGGAATGCTCAGTAACACGGACATGCGATCATCCTTGGCGCCTGCTCAGGGGGTGGCGGGGGTGGGAATTAAGGGGGAGACATCAATGGGGTCAAAATTGGTGATCACCAAAACGATGTCCAGATCGGAGAAATTGGTCACCGGCTGCACGGAGGCGGTCTGGAAGAGGGCGTTTTCGCGGCTGCGGACACTGGTAACCTGACCGACAATGATGTTGGCCGGGTAATTGCCCCCCAGTCCGGAGGTGAGGACCAGGTTTCCCGGGCTGACCTCAGCATCCTGGGGAATCTGCTCCAGATTGATGTCCCCGGTAATTGAACCGGTCAGCACAGCGCTGCTGCGGGAGGGTTCAATCCGAACGTTGATGCGGGTGGCTGGGTCGGTGATCAGCGATATCCGGGCCCCTTTGGCGGTCACCTGGTGGATCCTGCCGGCGAGACCATTCTGAGTGACTACCGGCATTCCCCGCCGCAGTCCGTCGTCAGAACCGCGGTTGATAATGATATAGTTGAGAAAGGGGCTGGGGTCCCGGCCAATCACCGAAGCTCCCAGGTACTGATGATCCGGGTTGGCCCGGGCAAATTCCAGCAGTGCAGACAGAATCTCGAACTCTACCAGCTGCTGCTGCAGATCAATGATTTGCGCCTGCAGGCGGGCGTTTTCCGCTTCCAGCTCGGTGTTTTCCTGTCGTAGATCCCGGATGTCCTGGGAAGCCGTGAAAAAGTCTTCCAGGCCCTTAAACTGCAGGGAAACCCAGCTCTGCAGTGAGTTCAAGGGACCGACCACCACCCGGCTGAGCGATGTGAACACGCCGCTGAGTGCCAGGGCCAGAAAACCAATGGCAACCAGGCTGATGGCAATGATCCGGACTGATTTTGGAAATCGTGTGTTCATAAGAAACCAAATAAGCAGCAGGGAGAGGGGAGCCGATTCATTTCTGCTCTTGCCCCCTGATTTAATGGCGTGTTGTTGGGGAAAATGAGTTCTTGGTCCAGGAATCGGGGGAAAGACCAGGGGGGAAGATCATCCAGATTATTCGCTCTTGGTGCTCTTTCGCTCCAGGCCGACAAACAAACCCTTCCATTTTTCCATGTTTTCCAGCGCTGCTCCAGCACCGCGGGCGACACAGCTGATCGGGTCTTCTGCCAGCCAGGTTCGGACCTGGAGCTCCTCGGTCAGACGCTGGTCCAATCCCTGGAGCAGGCTGCCCCCGCCGGCCAGACAAACCCCATTGTCCATCAGGTCGGAGAGGATTTCCGGAGGCGTTTCATCCAGGGCATCGCGGACCACATCTATGATCGTTTGCACGGAGTCTGAAATGGCGTCGCGCAGTTCAATGGAGGAAACTTCGATCGAATCCGGCAGACCGGTGATCAAGTTTCTGCCCCGCAGAGTCATGGTTTTTTCTTCTGCCAGGGGATAGGCAGACCCCAGGGTCATTTTGGCTTCTTCGGCCAGGCGCTGGCCGATCAAAATATTATATTTATTGCGGATGTACTGAATGATATCTTCATCCAGTTCGTCTCCAGCCACCCGCAGCGATCGGGAGGAGACCACCCCCCCCATGGACATGATGGCCACTTCGGAGGTCCCGCCGCCGATATCAACGATCATGCTGCCGCTGACCTCATCCAGCGGAAGGCCAGCGCCCAGGGCAGCAGCCACCGGTTCTTGAATCAAGTACGTTTGCCGTGAGCCGGCAGACATGGCGGCGTCATAGACAGCCCGTTTTTCCACTTCGGTGACACCCGCAGGGATGCCGATGACCACCCGGGGGCGAGGAACGGGAACTATGGACTGCTGGTGAGCGCGGGCGATGAAGTATTCCAGCATCGCCTGAGTGATCTCAAATTCAGAGATCACGCCGTCGCGGAGAGGTCGGATGGTGATGATATCCGCTGGTGTGCGGCCAATCATTTCCTTCGCAGCCATGCCGATGGCAATGGGTTCTTTGGTTCGTTTATTGATTGCTACCCAGGACGGCTCCTGGATGACAATCCCTTTTCCCTTTACGTTCACCAGGGTATTTGCAGTCCCCAGGTCAATGCCAATATCGAGAGAAAAATATCCCAACAGCCAATCGAAGGGAGAAAATGCCACCATCTACTCCTTTAATTCTAACCAGAACGATTATACCAGTTTTGTGAATTAATGTACGCAGCATTGATGAGCAGGCTTTAAGTGTTTCAGGGTGGGTTTGGATGCCTGTTTGCTGATTTCTTCCGTCAGAAAAACAGTTTTTCTCCTCTTGTTGTGCTTTTCCGGAAGAGGGAATCGTGGATGAGCAGAAACCCCTGCTGCGAGCAGCCAGGAAGTGGGTATAATGGATCCTAGAGAAGAAATGAAGTCAGGGAGAGAATAATGGCCAAAGAAAGCACCACCGGTTATCTGTCCGCTGTGTTGAAATACCCTTTTCAGGATGAAAAATGGCTGGGTAAGCTGGCTGTAGGCAGCGTGCTCATGCTGGTCAGCATGATTCCCCTCCTGGGTATTGTGACCTGGGTCCTGCTGATGGGGTACCTGGCCGAGATCATCCGCAGAGTCGCGGTTTCCGGGGAAGATCCCAGCCTGCCAGACTGGGATGATCTCTCGAAATACTTCCAGGATGGCTTTAAACTTTTTGGTGTGGGATTCGTATACAGCCTGCCCTCGCTGGTTTTGCTTATTGGGGGCTATCTGGCCATGTTCATCCCTGTTTTCTCGATGGAAATGACCGGGGAACCCAGCCCGGTGGGAGTGGGATTGATTCTGGGAGGGTATTTCGCCGGCTTCGCTTTGATGGGCATAGGTATGCTGGTGTCGATGGTCACAGGGGTGATCCTGCCAGCAGCAGGCTGCCATGTGGTTGCTGAAGATTCCTTCGGCGCCGGCTTCCGGATTGGTGAATGGTGGAGGATTCTCAAGGCTAACTGGAGCGGTTTTCTGGTTTCATTCGTGGTCCTCGTTGGTGGGGGGATGCTGCTTTACTATCTCTCCTATTTTCTGGTCATCACCGTGATCCTCTGCTGTGTTTACCCCATTGTGCTGGCAGTGGAAGGGGTCTACCTGGCCCTGGTCGCGGCTGCACTTTTCTCCCAGGCATACCGGGATGGAGTTCAGGCTCTTGAAGAGAAGCTGACATCTTCATAAACAGCTCTGGTTGAGGATTATTCCAGCCGCCTGCTCGCAGGCGGCTGTTTGCTGTCCCGGAAGCAGCCGGGATCCTCTTGAAATTCCCGGCAGTTTATTGTACAGTGGAATCAGTGGGGGTGATCAACTGTATGGGGGAGAAAAAAGGGTTACTTCTAGTCTCTGTGGTGCTGCTGCTGCCCCTGGTTTTGCTGGCGGGCCGCTGTCGGGTTCGCCCACCGCGGGTGTCCGTATGCACTTTGCAGGAGGGCGGTGAACTGGCGCCCTATCATGAGGAGGAGGTGCTCGTCCGCGGGATCGTGTCCGCTGATTTTGACCATACTGTCCTGGCCGGCTTTTTCCTCACCGAGCAGGTGCAGTCAGGAGATACTTCCTCTGTCTGTGGGATATTTGTCGATCTGGGCACCCCGGCGGATCTGGTTTCTGCAGGAGATCAGGTTCAGGTCAGAGGAGTGCTCGTCGAGGTTGAAGAGGAGTCCAGGATCAGGCTGGAGCCGGGAAGTTTGCAGGTCCTCTCCCTCCACAATTCACCACCTCCCTCGCTGGCGGTCCCCTCCCGGGCGCTGGGTTATCTTCCCAACTGGGAGCCCTGGGAAGGATTGATCCTGGATTTGCCTGCTGTTCAGGTAGTCAGTAAGGGGGAAGAATCGGGGAAGATCTGGGTCACGGCTGCGGAAGACCCGGCTTTTTGCCTCCAGGAGTCTGGACCTGATCCCTGCCGGGGTTGGCTGCAGCTGCGTTCCACTGCCATTCAGGATCCATTTCGAAAGGTCGCTCCAGGGGATGTGCTGACGGATGTGAGGGGCGTCCTGCGACAGTCCAGAGACGGGTATTATGTGGTGCTGCTGGAGGCGCTCCCTTTTCGTGTGTTAGCGCAAGTCTCGGAAGAGATCTCCGCTAGCGAGGGAGACCTGCAGCCGGTCAGACTGGCTGGCACTGCCACAGCCAGGGTTGAGTCCACCCGGACGGCAACGATAACGATAACGCCGGTCCCGGTCCGGCTGCTGATCAGTGAGATTTTGCCCAACCCGGAAGAAAAAGAGCCGGGAGGCGAATGGATCGAGATATTTAACCCTGTCAGCTGGGCTATCCCTTTAACCGGTGTGAAGGTTGGGGATGAGGTCTCTCCTGCTGGAAAAGAGGGCATGCTGGCCTTTCCTCCTGGATTTTTAATCCTTCCCGGAGATGCGCTGGTGGTGGCGAATTGTGCAGCAAGTTTTCAGTCAGTCCACGGCTTCCTGCCGGATTTTGAGATCTCCGACAGTCATCCCGGCGTCCCCAACATGGTTCCGTACCCGGCTTGGGGCGGAACTAAGATTCAGCTGAGCAATTCCGGAGATGAAGTAGTGCTGGTGAATCCCCGGGATGAGATTATCGACCTGGTGGCTTATGGTGGATCCACCTGGGGCGCATTCCAGCCTGCGGTGGAGGCACCCGGGGAGGGGCATTCCCTGGAGCGCTATCCACCGGATCGGGACCGGGATCAGGCAGCGGATTGGCGTGAGCGCCAGCGAGTATCCCCAGGAAAGCCGGACCGCAGCCCACCAACAGCTGCGCCGACGCCCACACCAAGGATTTCCGATACACCCAGCCTGACACCCATTCCATCAGCCACCCCCTCCCCGGATCTTCCCACGGAGACCCCTGCTCCCGTCGAGGTGCTGCTCAGTGAAGTCATGATCAATCCGCTCGGTGTCGAGCCAGCGGAGGAATGGGTGGAGGTTTACAACCCGGCTGAGGCTGCCATGCCCCTGAACTTTGTAAAAATCGGCGACTCCGAAGAGGTGGGGGATAATGAAGGGATGCTGCGCTTCCCGATCGGAGCGTATTTGGAGCCCGGGCAGCTGGCAGTGATTGCCAATCGGGCGGATGCCTTTCAGGCTGTTTATGGATTTATTCCGGATTATGAGCTGGTGGATTCCAATCCTCTGGTAGAAAATCTCCTCCCTTATCCTGCCTGGGGCGGAAGCAGGTTCCAGCTCAGTAATCAAGGGGATGAGGTGCTGCTGCTGGACGGCTGGGATCAGGTGCTGGATGTCCTTCCCTATGGCAGCTCCACCTATCCCGGACCGCAGCCTCCGGCAGTGAAGCCTTCCCAGGGCCAATCGCTGCAGCGCTGGCCATTGATGATCTCCGGGGAGTGGACTGCGAGTGATGATCCTTCTCCGGGCGAGTTTCCCCAACCGCCGCCCTCCACGACTCCCAGGCAGAGCGCGACCAGCTCTCCGCTTCCCACCGGTACAATAACTCCCAGGCCGACGTCATCTGCGGTTCCAACGCCGGCCGCCTCCCGCACGGGAACGACTGCACCAGTCCCCAGTGCTACGCCGCCACCCCTTTCCTCCCCGACTGTGACGGCAACGCCAACCTCTCCGGCTGCCCTGACACCGTCGGCGACAGCTGCCTCTCCCACCAGTACAGAACCACTCACCCCCACAGCCAGCGCCACCGCTGTCAGCACGCCAGGGCCGACAATGCCTCCATCCGCCACCCAGCTTCCCGCAGAGACTGCAGCTCCCTCGCCCAGTGTTCAGCCGTCGACTGTCACCGCAACCCCTGAACTCTCCCCCAGCCCTGGACCTACGGTGACATCTTCCTCTGCTCCTGAGCCGGTTCTGGTGCTAAACGAAATCCATGCTGATCCTCATCCTGCCCTGGGGGATGCCAGCGGTGATGGTTCGGTGGATTCGCGGGGAGATGAATTTATCGAGTTTGTCAATCTCAGCGGGTATGCCCTGGACCTCAGCGGCTGGACGCTTTCCGACAGTGTGACCGTGCGCTACCAAATTCCCAATCACACGGAGCTGGATGCGGGCTGTCCTTTGGTCATATTTGGTGGGGGAGAGCCGCAAGGGGAGTTTGGCGGCGGTCTGGTCCTAGAGGCTGGGTATCTGGCGCTCAATAACGGTGGGGATGAGATCACGCTGGCCGATGAATTTGGAAATCCGGTGATCCGCTGCAGCTACGGTCCCGAAGGGGGACAGAATCAGTCGATCACCCGCAGTCCTGATCTGGTGGGACCGTTTCCGCTGGATCTGCACTCTGAAATCCCGGACGCGGCCGGGGTGCTGTTCTCCCCGGGGACACAACTGGACGGAAATCCGTTTCCGCATTGTGGAAAATGAGGCATCCCCAGGCAGGGATTAATCCAAGAGCCGCTCCCGGATGGAAGCGGCTCTTTTTGATGAGGAGGGTGAAGCGTTCCCTCGTTCCTCTACAGTTGGGTGGATCAGACCTGCCGGATGACCAGGACGACTTTGCCCTGGATTTCAATTTCCGAAGAAGGATCCACATAAATGGGGTCCATAGTGGGGTTGGCCGGCTGCAAGCGCACCCGGTTCCCCTCGCGGAAAAAATGCTTCAGGGTGGTTTCGTTCTGATCTTTAAGCCGGACGGCGACCATTTCTCCATTGCTGGCTTCCTGAGCCGGTTTCATGATGATGGTATCGCCGTCATTGACCATGGCGTCGATCATCGATTCCCCGTCAACTTCCAGGGCAAACAGGCTGCTTTTATCCACATTGCGGGGGATGAGACTTTCCGGGACTTCCACATTGGATTCCGCGTCAAAGAGGCTGAAATCGGTCTCCGGGATGGGCACCGGTTCACTGGCCACGATCCTGCCCACGACCGGGATGGTCAGCGATTGAGTGATCTCCTGCACTGCCTCCCGGACCCCGCTAACCGCCCGGTTGATTTTTTCCGCTGCTGCCCGGGTGATTTTCAAACTCCGCGAGATGTTTTCTTTGCGCTCGATATAGCCCATTTCCTCCAGCTGCTCCAGGTAATAGTTGACCATGGAGGTGGAGGTGATATCCGTACGGGCGCAGATCTCCCGGTAGGAGGGGGCATAGCCGTGCTTATCCCGGTAGCTGTGGATTACTTCCAAAATCTGTTTGTGGCGGTCCTTTAATTTCGGTCCGGTTTTGGGGGGCATAGGTGTCCTCCGCGGCGGAAAAGGCTGCTGAGTAGAATATTTGTGCTATGACGGGATTATACACGAACATTAGTTCGATGTCAAGCAGGGAGGAGCCGTTTGTTATTTAAACTTGAAAACTGGACAGTTTAAACCTGAAAAGTGGACAGTTTAA
>CAZRUS010000023.1:0-41802 GCA_964603385.1 uncultured Anaerolineales bacterium
TAAACTGTCCACTTTTCAGGTTTAAACTGTCCAGTTTTCAAGTTTAAATAACAATTTTAGGTGATTTCTTTGACATTTGTCAGGGGGGACGGTATAATTGACGCTTGTTGGATATGACCTGTGATTTGGAGAGTGTTTTATGGTTAACAAAGACCAAAAAACTCCAGAGACAATTGAGGATCTAGAACCAAAGATGAGAATAACCGGCAAGGTGATGAAAACCTCCCTGGCTGGAGCAATTGTTGATGTTGGTGTCGGAGTGCCCGGAGTCATTCATATTTCCAAGCTGAAGAAAGGGACCGTTACCCGTGTTGAGGATGTGGTTCAAGAAGGCGAGGATGTGGAAGTCTGGGTGCAGCGAGCTGACCCGGAGAAAAATAAAATTGAACTGACCATGCTGGAACCGCTGGATCTGGATTGGCATGAGATCAAGCCCGGAATGGATTTCGAGGGCATGGTCACCCGAATAGAGAAGTACGGCGTTTTTGTGGATATCGGTGCCGAAAGACCGGGATTGGTCCACATCAGTGAAATGGCCCATGGGTATGTGCGCACGCCCACGGATCTGGTCAAGAAAGGAGATCAGGTCCAGGTCAAGGTGCTTAAGGTCAACCGCCGGAAAAAGCAGATCAAATTAAGCATGAAAGCCCTGGAAGACCCGCCCCTGGAAGAGATGGATTTAAATGAGGGATCTCAGGAGTCTGAACCCACCCCGACGGCATTCGAATTTGCCATGCGCAAAGCAATGGAAAGTGGTGGGGAAACCGATCTCTCCGAACTGCTCTCCGATCTGGAAAAGTAACCTGTTTGACCCACCATATTCAAGCCAGCAAAGGCTGCGCGTTCTGCGCAGCCTTTTTTTATTGGAGCAGAGAGGGAGTCGGTGAATCAATCTCCTTGAGATTCTGCTGCCGGGGACTTCAGCGCTGTACCGAAAGCGATCCCGAAAGGACTCTGAGGGCTCCGGGGGCACCCCCAAGGGAGCGCGATCCTGAGGGAATCACGCATCCCATCTGGTCTATAATCAAAGGAAAGGACCGCCGCCGAAGACCGTTTCAATTGTGATCTGGAGGGGATGGATGACGAAGAAAAGACCAACCCGGCTGCTGGCTTCCCTGGCCCTGCTTTCCGGGGCTACCTTGATGTTCGAAACCTCCCTGACACGATTTCTGGCCGTCAGCCAGCACTATCATTTTGCCTTTCTAGTAGTCAGTCTGGCTCTGCTCGGGTTGGGAGCCAGCGGCAGCCTGCTCAGTGTGATCCCCTTTCTGCAGAGGATCCCCCTCCGAAAGCTGCTGGCCCGGCTGAATCTGGCTTTCGCCCTCAGCCTGGGGCTCTGCTATGGCATGGTGAACTGGCTGCCTTTTGACAGCTACAGCATCGCCTGGGAACCCCGTCAAATATTGTTTTTTGTGCTCACCTATCTGTTTTTGTCCCTGCCGTTTTTAATCAGCGGTCTCGGGATTGGGGCTGCCTTATCCCAAATTGGGAAGGGACATTATCAAGTCTACGGCTTCAACCTGCTGGGATCCGCCCTGGGGGTGGGAGGAGCCCTGGCTGTCCTGGAGGCTGCCGGTGTCCCGGGAGCGATTCTCTCCAGTGCTCTTCTGGCGGCAGCCGGTGGACTGCTGCTGGTGAGGGGTCCGGGCCGGCGCTGGCTGCTCGTCGCCGGATGGACAGCTGCGGCTGCAGGCCTGGGACTGCTGATCTGGTTCAGCTGGCTCAATCTGCAGTGGCGGGCTCCCTTAGGTTTGCAGCTTTCTCCCTATAAAGGGCTTTCTCAGCGGCTGCAGCACCGCGGAGCAGACCGGCTGCTCGGCCGCTGGAGCGCGGTTTCGCGGGTGGACCTGATTGCTGACCCTGGTATGCACAGTCTGCCGGGGTTGAGCTATGCCTATGAAGGCGATATCCCCGGACAACTTGGGCTCTCGCTGGATGCCGGTCCGCCCCAGCCGATCACCCTGGCCCGGCCGGAGAACTTCCAGGCTGCAGATTGGCTTCCAGAGGGTCCGGTTTTTTCGCTGGAACCGACAGGGGATGTCCTGGTGGTTGAACCTGGAGGAGGATCGGGACTGCTGCAGGCTCTTCGGGGAAGGGAAGGATCGGTCACCGCGCTGGTAGAAAACCGGCTGCTGATCCAGGGTTCCGCTGCGGCGGGTGAGTTTAATATCTACCGCCACCCCCGGGTGGAAGTCAGGCAGGGCCCCATCCTTTCTTTGCTCCAGCAGCAGACAGGATGCTGCCGGGTGGTTTACCTGCCCCTGACTGATGCCTATCAACCGGTCTCCAATGGAGCATTTTCTCTCCGCGAGGAATACCTGCTTACCAGGGAGGGCATCCATGCCCTGCTGCAGTCTACCGAACGGGAGGGAATGCTGGTCTCCACCCGCTGGCTGCAGTATCCAGCCAGTGAGGGGCTGCGGCTGGCGAACACAATCATTTCAGCACTCGTGCATGACTATGGGATATCCCCGGAGGAGGCGCTGGTGGTCTACCGCGGTGTGCAGACCCTGACCATTGTGGCCAAACCGTCAGGTTGGTCTGCGGAGGAGCTGGCATTCCTCAGGGACAGTCTGGAGCAGCGCCGCTTTGATCTGGTTTGGGCCCCGGATGTACAGGAGGCAGAGATCAACCGCTTTAACCGTCTTCCCGAACCGGCCTATTTTCTAGCCCTGGAACAGCTGCTCAGTGAGCCCGACCGGGACAAATTTTTGGCTGGGTATCCCTTCCAGATTTCTGCTCCCACCGCAAACCGACCTTTCTTTTTTCACTTTTTCACCTGGCAGCAAACACCGGATGTGCTGGCTGCCCTTGGTCACACCTGGCAGCCCTTTGGGGGCAGCGGTTATTTCCTGCTGCTGCTCCTCCTCGGACTTGTGCTTCTGCTCAGTGGGGTGCTGATTGCTTTTCCCCTGCTGTTCACCAGCCGGACAGCCGTCCGGAGAACATTCCCCGGGAAAAAGCGCATCTTAGCCTATTTTGGTCTCATTGGTCTGGCGTTTATGCTGGTGGAAATTCCCCTCATTCAGCGCTGGATCCTGCTCCTGGGCTTTCCCGAATATGCCTTTGCGGCGGTGGTCGGTGGGCTGCTGCTTTTTTCCGGTCTGGGCAGTGTGCTCGCCGGACGCGGTTGGCTGGACAGATTTCCGCGCTGGTGGCTGCTGCTCCCGGCGGTGGGATTTCCGCTGCTGATCTGGCTTGGTGTGGAAACGCTGCTGGGCTGGTCGGTCTGGTCCCGCTGGTTGGTGGGCGTCCTCGGCCTGATCCCCCTGGGGCTGCTGATGGGGATTCCCTTTCCTGTTGGTCTGACCTGGATCAAGAACCGCGCTCCCGGGCTGGGACCCTGGGCCTGGGCGGTCAACGGCTGCGCTTCGGTGACTGCATCGCTGCTGGCCTCTCTGGCTGCCCTGAGCTGGGGTTTTGCCTCGGTGCTGGCCGCTGGCGGGCTGCTCTATCTGGCGGCGGGGCTGGTTTACCGCTGGCTGCCGGCTTAGTGTTCCCCGGTCAGGGGGACAAATTTTACCGGCCCAAGGTTAAGGCTTTCCAGCTCACCCTCCACCTTTTGAAACAGCCATAGTGTTTGCACAGCGCCAATGGGACCGATGGGGATGACCAGTTTTCCATTCTCATCCAGCTGCTGGATGAGCGGCTGCGGCAGATGGTCTGGAGCCGCGGTGACGATGATCTTCTCATAGGGGCATATTCCATCCAGCCGAAATACCCATCGGCGTTTTTCACCTGGACCTGACCATAGCCCTGCTCCTGGAGGTCCTGCTCCGCCCGCCGGGCCAGCTCCGGAATGATTTCCACTGTATATACTTCAGCGTCCATCTCTGCCAGCACGGCTGCCTGGTAGCCGCTTCCCGTGCCCACCTCCAGCACACGCTCTCCGGGATCAATCTCCAGCACCTCGGTCATCAGGGCAACGACGTAGGGCTGTGAGATGGTCTGCCCGTAGCCGATGGGCAGCGGATGGTCGGCGTAGGATTGTCCCCGGTACTCCTCAGGGACGAAGGCATGCCGGGGAACCTGGCGCAGGGCTTCCAGCAATCGAGGATCTTCAATCCCCCGTCCGGCGATCTGCCGGTCAACCATCTCCAGGCGTTGCTTCTGGAAAGGGTCGGCGCTGGCAGCTGCAGACGTGGAATCCCCCTTGGGGGGCTGTGGGGGCTCTCCTCCGGTGAGGTGATCCCCCGGCGTGCAGGCGGACAGCGGCAGACTGAGGATCACAATCAGGATGATCAGCGTGGAAAGAGGGCTGCGAACCATAAGGACACCTCCCGCGTGACAGAGGTAGGGCTGCTGATAGCAGGGCTGTACTATTATCCTAGCCTGAGTCGAGGCCAGCTGTCAACCGGGGCCTGGCTTCCCTCCGCTCTGCAGGATTCCAGGTATAATTAGCAGCACTGATCCTGCAACCCATCAAGGAGCAGCTGATGCCGGGAAAACTTGTCCTAGTGGCTGGAAATATTGGAACAGGAAAGACCTCCCTGACAGAGCGGCTGGGGGAACGTCTGGGCTGGCGGACCGCTTATGAATCGGTGATCGATAATCCTTATTTGAGCGATTTTTACCAGGATATGAGCGCCTGGTCCTTCCATCTCCAGGTTTATTTCCTGGGCCACCGGGCCCAGCAGCATCTGGAACTGGCTGAAGATCCCCGCTCCGCCATCGCGGACCGAAGTATATATGAAGATGTCAAAATTTTTGCCCGGGCCTTGAAACATCAGGGCAGCCTTTCCGAACGGGATTATCTAGCCTACCGGCGGGTGTTCAATTTGATCGCCGGGACCCTCCCAGAACCGGATCTGCTCATCTACCTCAAAGCGCCCCCGCAGGTGCTGCTGGACCGCATCGTCGAGCGTGGAAGAAAAATGGAAAGCGGAATCACCTTGGAATACCTCAGCCTGCTGGATCGATTTTATGATGACTGGATGAAAACATTTGACCTCTGCCCGGTGCTGACCATCCGGTCCGATGACCTGGACTTCGTCCACAAACCCGGCCATCTGGATATTGTCGTCAACCGCATCCAGGAAAAGCTGACCGGCAAAGAAGAGGTGGTCTTTCCGAACGACCAATAACTGGCCTGCCCTGTCTCGTTCCTCCTCCCCGGCTTTCAGCCGGGGTTTTTTGTTGCGGAGATTTTACAGCGATTTTACAAGCGGCTTGAATCCAGTTTACATCGGGACAGTATCCTGCAGGGGAAAGACTAACAAATCCTGTTTCCTGGAGGAAACCATGTTGAAAAAAATTGCTTTTTCCCTGATTGCTGCCCTGCTGGTAGCTGCGAGTTTTGCCGGCGCTGCCTTTGCCGCCGAGGATGACCCCGGAGAGTTCCTGCGTAGGCGGGGAGAGATCACCCAGGTGGATGCAGAAGCTGGAAAATTCCGCCTCACCGATTCCCAGGGCAGCGTGCAGACCTTCTTCGTGGATGAAACGACCCGCTATCATGGAGAGCTGGAAAGTCTGGAGGAGACGCAGCTGGGCTGGAAAGCTGCCGTGGCCGCTGAAGAGCAGGGTGGGAAGCTGTGGGCCCGGGTGGTCATCGCCGGCCAGCCGGAGCAGCTGCTGCGCTTCCGGGGTGAAATCACCGAAGTTGATCCCGCGCTGGGGAAGTTCCGCCTGATCGATCAGGACGGTACCGTGCAGACCTTCTTCACCGGAGAGCGCACCCGCTTTGGCGGACAGGCCGGCGGGGTAGAAGATCTGCAGCCGGGGTGGAAGGCCGGGGTCGCTGCCCGGGAGGATCAGGAAGGCACGCTGCAAGCCCGGGTGGTGATTGCCGGCGATGCCCCAGAGCTGGCCAAGATCCGGGGGAAGGTCACTGAAGTGAACGCTTCAGCCGGCAAATTCCGCATCCAGACCCCGGATGGGAGCGTAGAAACATTCTTTGTCGATGAGCGCACCCGCTATCAGGGGCAGCTGTCCAGCCTGGATGAGCTCCAGGTGGGCTGGCTGGCCGGAGTGGCAGCCAAAGAGGAGGACGGAAAGATGGTGGCTGTCATGATCATCGCTGGGGATCTCCCGGAGCGGATCCGGGTCCAGGGCACGGTCAGTCAGGTAGATCCCCCGGCGGGAAAATTCCGCCTGGAGCAGGGTGACGGCACGGTGATCACCTTCTTCACTGACGGAGAGACCAGCTACCGGGGCAAAATTGAGGGCGTGGGAGATCTCGAGGTGGGTGCCCGGGCGGGGGTGGTGGCGGTGGAGCAGGCCGACGGCTCCTTTCTGGCCCGGCTGGTCGTGGCCGGCAAGCCCCGCCCGGAGCGGCAGGGCGAGGGGACAGGAGGGCGCCCGGGGGAACCCTTCCCGGAGGACCCCCTCAGCATCCCCGGCTACGGGCTCTAGTGCCCTGCCGCCGCTGCGCGGGCGCGCAGGCACCCACCCCGGCGGTTTCTGATCTTCCTGGCGCACCCGGTTGAATCCTCAGCCGGGTGCTTTTTTCTTGTTGTCCCCCCGATGTTATAATAAGGACTGTTCGGACTATTTATCCAGGCTATTAAGTGAGGTAATTGTGACTAAACAGTGGGAAAGTCCTCCGGCTATGATCATTGATCCGGAGAAAACCTATCAGGTAGCGCTTCAGACCAATCGGGGCGATATCGTCCTGGAGCTCTACCCGGAGCACGCCCCCAAAACCGTCAATAATTTTGTTTTCCTGAGCAAAGAAGGGTTTTATGACGGCGTGAGCTTCCACCGGGTGATCGACAACTTTGTCATCCAGGGCGGGGATCCAACTGGCACCGGCCGGGGCGGGCCGGGCTACCGCTTTGAAGATGAGCTGGAAGGCAACCCGCTCAAACATGACAGCAAGGTGATCTCCATGGCCAATGCCGGACCTGATACCAACGGCAGCCAGTTTTTTATCACCCATTCTCCCCAGCCTCATCTGGACGGCAAGCATACCGTTTTTGGTAAAGTGGTCGAAGGAGAGCAGGTTGTTGACCGCATCCAGCAGGGCGATGTGATTGAAAAGGCGGTCCTTCAAGATTAAGCTGGCCTTGCAACATCATCCTGATTGGAGTAAGATAACAACCGCGAAGGAATGAGCCTGACAACTGCTTTTCCTTCGCGGCCAGGCTTAAATAGGAGGTGTCTGGGGCAGGTGAACCGGCAGGGAAAACAGCGCAAGGGCTCAAACCCCTGTTTTGGGGTTTGAGTTGACGAGGATGAGGGTTCCTCCCGCAGGGAGGCTAACTGATCGGGGGATTGTCAGATCAGGAAAATCGAATGATCAGCGGAAGCCCTCCAGGGGTTGTCACCCCCTGTATTTCCCTCCTCAGCAAGGTGATGCGCAAAAGCCCGGGCGACCGGAGCCGTAAACTCATCACCGGTGACTTAAACAATTGTTCATCCGGCGGAAAATCACTAGATCCGGTCCTTTCTGGTTCCCAAGGGAGTGCTCTGATCCTCAGAGTGCTCCAGACAAGGTCTGCCGTCGGATTAATTCCCCTGGAGGGTAATAAGTATGTGTGGAATTGTTGGCTATATCGGTCCGCAGGATGCTACCCCGATCATCATGAACGGGTTGAAGCGCCTGGAGTACCGCGGCTACGATTCGGCCGGGATTGCCGTGCTGGAGAATGGCCATATCGAGGTCCGTCGGGATGCCGGCAAGCTCGAACGCCTCTCTCAGCTGGTACTGGAATCCCCACTTTCCGGCCATGTCGGGATCGGCCATACCCGGTGGGCGACCCATGGGGAGCCCAATTCGAGGAATGCCCATCCCCATCTGGGTATGACCGGAGATGTGGTCCTGGTCCACAACGGGATTGTAGAGAATTTCACCGAGCTCCGCGCAGAGCTGGTGGAGGAGGGGGTGATCTTTCAATCCGAAACAGATACCGAGGTGATTGTGCACCTCATCGAGCGCTATCTAAACGGCGGCAGCAGCTTTCTGGAAGCCGTCCGCAACGGGCTGGGGCACCTGCGGGGAGCCCATGGGATTGTGGTCATCAACAAAAATGAGCCTGATCAAATGATCGCGGCCCGCATCGGAAATGCCGGTGGGGTAGTGATCGGGGTGGGGGAGGAGGAGATGTATGTGGCCTCCGACCTGCCGGCGATCCTGGAGCACACCCGGGAGATGATCTTTTTGGAATCCCGCCAGATGGCTGTGGTCACCCGGGAAGGCTGCCGGGTGATGGACCTGACCGGCAATGCCATCACCCCGGAGATTCATAATGTCCCCTGGGATCCGGTCTCGGCCGAGAAAGGGGAGTTCCGCCATTTCATGCACAAGGAAATCCATGAGCAGGTGCGGTCCCTGACGGACACGATTGCCGGACGGGTGGATTACGAGCGCAGCGCCGTGCGGCTTCCCAGTCTGCAAACCAGCCCGGAATTTGTCCGGGGGATCGACAAGATCTATATCACCGCTTGCGGAACAGCAGCCTATGCCGGGATGGTTGGGAAAGTGCTCCTGGAAAGGTTGGCGCGCATCCCCACCCAGGTGGAAATTGGCTCCGAGTTTCGCTACCAGAATCCGATCATTGATGAATCCACGGTGGTGCTGGCCATCAGCCAGTCCGGGGAAACGGCGGACACGCTGGCAGCGATGGAAGAAGGCCGCCGCAAAGGGGCCGCCTTGTGGTCAATCGTCAATGCCATTGGGTCGCAGGCTATGCGTATGGCCGATGGGTTTATCTCCATGCAGGTTGGTCCAGAAATTGGAGTGGCCAGCACCAAAGCCTACACTGCACCGCTGGTTGATCTCTATATGCTGGCAGTAATGCTGGCTGATCTGCGGGGAACGATTGCTGAGGAACAGCGCCGAAAGCTGGTCGATGACCTGCGGCTGGTACCGGATTTAGCCGGACAGTGCCTGGACAGGGAGAAGAATGTCCAGCAGATCGCGGAAAAGATGCTTAATGTTGACAACGCGCTGTATCTGGGGCGGGGGGTGAATATGCCCACAGCCTATGAAGGGGCTTTGAAGCTGAAAGAAATCTCCTACATTCATGCCGAAGGCTATCCGGCCGGAGAGATGAAGCACGGTCCCATCGCTCTGATTGATTCCGACCTTCCGGTGGTGGTGATCTCCCCTCAGGAACCCTTCTGGTATGAAAAAATGTTCAGTCAAATTGAGCAGGCCAAAGCCCGGGGCGGATGGGTGATCGCTGTTGCAACCGACGGGGATGAACAGATAGCAGACGTGGCCGATGAGGTGCTCTGGGTTCCGGAAACTCCCTGGATGCTCAGTCCGGTGACCAGCGTGATTCCCTTGCAGCTGCTCGCTTACCACATCGCTGCTCTGCGTGGGCTGGATGTCGACCAACCGCGCAATCTCGCCAAATCAGTCACCGTGGAATAGGGCCCATTTTTCCGTCACTGGATACTCCCCCGCTGAATTGTTCAGCGGGGTTTAATTTTCAAGGGGCAATCTCCAGCAGCTGATCGGCGCAGGACAGGAAGTAGCTGATTCCCGCTGGTGATTCTTCCTCCGCGCTCCATGCCGCAGCCAGGACGGCGCGGACATAGCTCCAGGCCCAGAGGCTGCGGGGGTTGAGGGCAAGTATCTCGGTGAAGACTGCCAGGCGGTTGGAGAGTACCATGTTAGGATTCGGCCAGCGCATCAGGTCGGGGGTGGGGTTGATCATAAAAGGGCCGATCTCCGCTGCGGGTTCCCCGATCACGCCTTTGGGATCCACTGCCGACCAGGTGTCAGGTCCTGCCTGGAGTTTGTTGCCCTGATGGAGATCTCCGTGAAGCGGCACCGCCCGGGGAGAATCCGCCAGCAGGTCGGCAGCCAGCCGTTGTGCTCTGGTAAGATGGATTATTCTGTTGGGAACGTCCCGGGGTGGATCGACTCCAGGAGCAGCAGATCCTCCCGAAAATTGGCGCGGATCAGCCGCACCGTTCCCTGGCCGCGGAATCGCTTCAGGGCAGCAATTTCCGTCAATTATTCTCTGTTGGGAAATCCCGCTTTCAGAATGCGTTCCGGACCGTTCTGTTCCCTGGCCCGGAGGAGAAAATGGCAGCAGGAATCGGACAGGGGATCGAGCAGGTCAAGGGACCAGCGTCGGGCAGCATGCTGTATGCGGTCGGGCAGGGCGGCCAGCCACTCCCAGCCGTCACCGCCGTACAGATGGATGATTTTTTCTTGAAAAGCGGCTGGAAGATTGACCACAAAAATTCCCTGCTGGTGAGATCGGGGTCATCCTGATTCCAGGATCCAGTGTGTGGCTTTGGCCCGGGCCAGCCGTTTTCCCGCGGGATCCCGGACGTCCGCCTGAAAATACAGCCAACGGCCGTCCTGATCCAGGAAATGAGCTGAGACCGTGATCCGCCCGGTTTCCGGCCTGGCCGGCTCGCTGTAGGTGATTTCCAGGCGGCGGGTGAGGTTGGGTGGGGCCACCAGCATGCTCAACGGGCCGATGGTGCTATCGATAGCAGCTGCAGTGAAGCCGCCTTGCAGGGATCCATAGGGGTTCAGGTAGCCATTTTTGACTGGGAAGCGGGCCTGGAGCAGCCCTTCTTCGAGATCAAAGTGGAGAAATTCCCCTTCCATGGTCCGGAAAGCCGGCGGAGGGATCAGCAGTTCCGCTTCCTGCTCTCCCAAAATCTCCTGGAAGACAGCCGGCAGCCCTGGAAAGCAATCCTTTTCTTCTGTCATTGGAACACAGCACCAAGCTGGAATCTCTGCTGGGCGCGGTCAATCGAGCAATCCAGAGGATGTCTCAAGCCTGATCCGCGGTTTCCTGGCGGTGGTGGTCATACCACTCCCGGGCTGCTTCATCCATGGTGAGGATGAAATCCGATTTTGCTTCCGTGTAATCCCCGCTTTTTTGAGGAAATTTTTTGGCCAGTTTTTCTTTCAGTCGTTCGTATTCCCTGGCGGCATCAGGGTTAGACCGCAGGTAATCGCGAAATGCCAGATGACGGGTGATGTCGGGATGGCCGGTTTCAAAGACATGCAGATGGTGACTGCGGGAGCCGTCGGTGTCTTTGGTGAAGAATTGGCGTCCGGGAATCCCGCGCTCCCCTTTCCGGATGTAGCCCAGCTCTCTCAGGGCTTCCGTATAGTGGAGCAGCTCCTGCATATCATGCACTTCCAGCACGAAATCCAGGATGGGTTTTGCTTTAATGCCGGGAATGGAAGTGCTGCCGATGTGATAAATGCCCACCACATCCAGAGGCAGTCTGTTCAGAATGCGCTCTGATTCTCGCTCTGCCATGGAGAGCCATGCTGGATCGTGAGGAACTAGTTCAACTTTTCTTTGTTCCGGGAGATGCTTCTGGTTCTCTACCATAAGAAAGCAGCTGCCAATTTTTTCCCTGTGGGCAAGTTCGGAAAACCGGGTACTTTGCTCAATAAATGGTTCTTTTGCCCATTATATTGCATCTTTGCTTCCTTGTCAGGAAAATTTATGAAAATTGCTCTTTGCGGGCCGCCGCCGCAGGCAGGGCATCCCTTCCTTCTCTATCCGCGTTAATTAACAGATTATTGAGATACTCCCACAGCGTTCATGCTACAATGAGAGCGGTGTACTCATTTACTAAATAGAGGAAGGACGGCTATGTCTTCTCATCAAGTAACACGTGATCAGGTGATGACCGCCCTGGGTCGGGTAGTGGACCCGGAATTGGGGCGGGACCTGGTGTCCCTGGGCATGATTGATAACCTGGAGATCGAGGGATCCCGGGTCAGTTTTACCATTAATCTCACCACGCCCGCCTGTCCGATGGCCAGTGAGATCAGGCAGGATGCTCTGGCGGCGGTTCAGGCGCTGGACGGTGTCACGGATGTCGAGATCGAGATGGGATCCAGGGTGCCCTTCGGTCAGAAAAAGAGCAAGCATGAAGGCATACGCAATGTGGTAGCTGTTGCCTCCGGCAAGGGCGGTGTGGGGAAAAGCACCGTGGCGGTCAATATTGCCGTGTCACTGGCTCAAAAAGGCGCCCATGTGGGACTGCTGGACGCCGATATTTATGGTCCCAACATTCCCACCATGATGGGGGTTAAAGCGCTGGGGGGGACCCGGGATGAAAAGATCATCCCCGGGGAAGGGCATGGGGTGAAAGTGATGTCGATGGCTTTTCTGGTCAAACCGGAGCAAGCATTAATCTGGCGTGGCCCTATGCTGCATTCGGCTATCAAACAATTTATCTCCGATGTTGACTGGGGCGAGCTGGATTATTTGATCGTTGACCTTCCTCCGGGAACCGGAGATGTCCAGCTGAGCCTGGCTCAAACGCTGGAACTGCAGGGGGGGGTTATTGTCACGCTTCCTCAGCAGGTGTCTTTAGATGATGCTTTGCGGGGCATCAACATGTTCCAGGAACTGGATATTCCGCTCCTGGGTGTGGTGGAAAATATGAGCTACCTGAAAACACCAGATGGGGAGGAGATCGATATTTTCGGCAGCGGCGGTGGAGAAAGGCTGGCCGAGATGACCAATATACCCTATATTGGATCGATCCCCATTGATCCGCAGGTGCGGAAAGGCGGTGATCAAGGGGTCCCGGTGGTGGTATCCCATCCGGAAGCCGCTGTCTCCCAGGCACTGGACAGTGTGGCGGAACGAATTGCCGCTCAAGTGAGCATCAAGGCGCTCACAGACAGCTGATTATCCTCCGGGCAATCAAAAACAATTTCAGGAGCGGCTAGCTGCCGCTCCTGTTTCCTGTGCCTTTTCCCATCCGAAGCGGGAAAATTCTCCCTTTGGGATTGGGGGGCACTTGCGGTAAAATAGGCGCATGATGTCATTAATTGTGGGAATCAGATTTCATGGGGGAGGAAAGACCTATCATTTTGACGCTTCTCCCTGCCCGAACGTGCAGGACGGGGATTATGTCGTTGTGGAAACCAGCCGGGGGAGGCAGCTGGGACAGGTGGTCACCTTCCTGGGGGCAGATCAGTCCGGCAATGACCGCAACTGGAAGCCCATCCTGCGCATTGCCACGCCCCGCGACCTGGTGCTGCGGCAGGTCTGGGAGGAAAAGGAGGCTGAGGCCCTGGATTTGTGCCGGGAACTGGTTTCCCGATACGGCCTGCAGGAGGTCAAGTTTGTCTCCGCGGAATACAGTCTGGAGGGGGAAAACCTGACTTTTCTTTATTGCTATGAGGGGAAGGGGGAGCCGAATCTGGGAAAGCTGTTTTCCAGATTGACGGAGGAGTTCTCTGAAGTAAGCATCGACCTGCGGCGGATCGGTCCCCGCGATGCCGCCAAAATCATCGGCGGACTGGGGGTGTGCGGGAAAGAAGTTCGCTGCTGCACCGGGTTCATGACGGAATTCACACCAATTTCCATTCGATTGGCAAAAGAGCAGGGAGTTTCTCTGGCTCCTTCTGAAATCACTGGTATGTGCGGCCGCCTGCGCTGCTGTCTGATGCATGAACACGACCTCTACAAACAGGCGAAAAAAGATCTTCCCAAACGCGGAAAGAAAGTCAACACCCCCCGGGGGGAAGGGAAAGTCATTCGACTCAATCCGCTGATGAAGAAAGTATTTGTTGACCTGGGACAAGACGGGGTTGTAGAATTTGATCACCAGGAAGTAGAACAAACCCATAAATGACCACGATTCTCTCCCGGGCCGAGGAGATCTTTCCTTACACCAGGGATCTGCGCAGAGATTTTCACCGCCATCCTGAACTGGGCTTTCACGAACAGCGTACCTCTCAGGTGATTAGCAGGGAGCTGGACAAGCTTCCCGGGATCAAGGTGCGCACCGGTCTGGCGGAGACCGGGGTGGTCGGTCTGCTGAAAGGGGGGGCGCCAGGAAGGACAGTACTGCTCCGCTTTGATATGGATGCGCTGCCGATAACCGAGGAAACAGGAGCCCCCTACGCCTCAGAGCATCCTGGTCTGATGCATGCCTGCGGGCATGATGGGCATGTGGCCATCGGCCTGACCACAGCCCGGATGGTCCACCAGGATCGGGAGGGGTTATCCGGCCAGGTTAAGTTCGTCTTTCAGCCTGCAGAGGAGGGCCTGGGTGGGGCAGAAAGGATGATCGCGGAGGGTGTCCTGGAGAATCCCCGCCCGGATGTCAATCTTGCCCTGCACCTCTGGAATGAAAAACCTCTGGGCTGGTTTGCCATCAGCGATGGCCCCCTGATGGCGGCTTCGGACAGGTTTAATATTGTCATTCAAGGAAAGGGCGGTCACGGCGCCAAACCCCACGAGGCTGCCGACCCGGTGGTGGCTGCTGCGGAGGTGATTTCCGCCTTGCAGATGATTGTCTCCCGGGAAGTGCATCCGCTGGAGAGCGGGGTAATCACGGTCAGCACGGTGGAAGCAGGGCAGGCTCATAATGTCATTCCCGGTGAAGTGGTTTGCACCGGGACCATTCGGTCCTTTACCCCCGAGATCCGGGAGCTGCTGCTGCGGCGGTGCAACGAGGTTGTCTCCGGGGTGTCGCAGGCATTCCGCTGTCAAGGAGATTTCCGTGTTTGTGAGAGTACGCCAGCCGTGGTCAATCACGCACAGCTGGCAGCAGAGCTGCGGACAACTGCGGGAGAATTGTTCCCTGAGATGGAGATTGCGGAAACCTATCGGACGATGGTTTCGGAAGATATGGCCCTGATGATGCAGGATATCCCCAGCTGTTACTGTCTGATTGGCTCGGGCAACCCCGACCGGGGGCTGACGGCGAGACATCATCAGCCGGATTTTGATTTTGATGAGCGGGCGCTCATTCATGGCGCGGCACTGCTGACCGCAGCGGTGAACCGGCTGCTGGGATAAGATGACTGGGACAGAGAGCGGACTGAGAGGAAAACTGAGCGGTAGCTCAGTTTTTGGCTTAATATCACCCTGCAGGGTAATTGACGGCGGATTTTGAGGATGCTACAATTAACCACGATTAATCATATAAATCTTATTAATAGGATATCAGGAATCTTATGGCTTCATCGGAGTTTCTTCACTATCTGGTTCGAACCTCCCAGTCCAATCCCGGCACGAAACGGCTGCCGCCTCTGAAGGACCTCAGCAGTGCGCTGGGAATCAGCGTTTCCCGCTTACGGGAACAGCTCGAGGTCGCCAAAGCGCTCGGATTTGTCGATGTCCGTCCCCGTCTGGGTATCCGCCTGCTGCCGTATACCTTCACCCCGGCGATCAATGTCAGCCTGGATTATGCTGTTGCCCGAACGCCGGATTTTTTTGAGGATTTTCTCGATCTGCGCCGGCACATCGAGCAGGCTTACCTGCCTAAGGCGCTGGAAACCCTCACCGAGGAGGATTTTCAAACGCTGGCTGATCTGCTGGACAGCGCCTGGGAAAAGCTTCGCGGCAGACCAGTGCGCATTCCCCATCAGGAGCACCGCCAGTTTCATCTGACCATCTTCCGTCGGCTGGGAAATGTCTTTGTCACCGGGATTCTGGAAGCTTATTGGAATGCCTATGAGTCTGTGGGTTTGAATGTTTATGCTGATCTGGAGTATCTGGAAGAGGTCTGGAATTATCATCAGCTGCTCATGGAAGCCCTGCAGGAAGGTCAGCTGGAGAAAGGGATGCAACTGCTCACTGACCACTTCGATCTGCTGATTGACCGCCTGGTCTCCCGCTGAAGGGGAGCGCGGTGAGCAGGTAATCAACAGCAGAGCCGCTGTCAAAGAAGGACTAGAGGATACACATCTTCTGAGGAGAGACTATGTCAACACCTGGTACGGGGGGGTCTGGGCGTCCAGGTCCCGGAACCACTACCAATGATTTCACCATCACCATCGGCACAGTCAACGGATCCGGGTCAACAACCTCTAATGTCACCCTGATCCGGGCTTTGTTCTCCATGGGTATCCCGGTATCCGGGAAAAACCTCTACCCTTCCAACATCCAAGGCATGCCCACCTGGTTTGTGATCCGGGTGAATAAGGATGGCTACCTGGCAAGAAAGCCTCATCCAGAAATTGTGGTAGCGATGTGTGAGGAAAGTTTCTCTGACGATGTCGACCTTCTGCCGCCAGGCGGGGTGCTGATTTATGATGACGGCATCCGCCAGGAAGTGGGTCGGGACGACATTACTGTCTATCCCCTTCCGGTTAAGAAACTGGTCCGCGATGTGGGAGCTCCTCCCAATCTGCGTTCCTATGTGGGAAATATGATCTATGTGGGTGCGCTGGCGAATTTGCTGGAAATCGAGCTTGATGAGATCAAACGAGCCTTGAGCCACCACTTCAGCGGTAGAGAAAAACCCATTTCCTTGAACTTCGAAACCGTGCAAACTGCCTATCAGTACTGTGAAAACGAATTGGAAAAACTGGATCCCTTCCGGGTGGAGCGGATGGAGGCCACGCAGGGGATGAAGCTGGTCAGCGGCAATGAGGCCGGTGCGCTGGGAGCGGCTTTTGGGGGTGTGCAGCTCGCAGCCTGGTACCCGATTACGCCGGCGACCGGACTGGCTGACATGCTCAACTATCACCTGCCCAGGCTCCGCCGGGATCCGGAAACCGGGAAAAACACCTTCGCCGTCGTCCAGGCCGAGGATGAACTCGCTGCCGTGGGGATGGCCGTTGGTGCCGGCTGGGGGGGGCTGCGGGCAATGACTTCCACCTCCGGCCCTGGATTGAGTCTGATGAATGAGTTTGTCAGCCTGGCATATTTCTCTGAGACGCCGATTGTCATCTGGGATGTCCAGCGGGTGGGTCCCAGCACCGGGCTGCCCACCCGGACTTCTCAGGGCGATATTTTTCTGGCCTATACCATGGGTCACGGAGACACGCAGAATGTGCTGCTGATTCCCGGGTCCATGGAGGAATGCTTTCAGTTTGGCTGGCAGGCATTTGATATTGCCGAGCGTCTGCAGACCCCGGTGCTGGTGATGAGTGATCTTGATCTCGGGGTTAATCTCTGGATGACGCAGCCCTTTGAATATCCGGATCAGGAAATGGACCGCGGCAAAGTGCTCTGGGAGGAGGACCTGGAAGCCTGGGAAGGGGAATGGGGGCGCTATCTGGATGTGGATGGCGATGGGATTCCCTACCGCACCCTGCCGGGGAATCAGCATGCCGAGTCGGCCTGGTTTGCACGGGGGACCGGTCATGACCCCTATGCCCGGTACAGTGAAGACCCGGATGATTGGTACGAAAACATGGAGCGTCTCAAGAAAAAATTTACGCTGGCCGAATCCCTGGTCCCCGGCCCGGTGATTGAGGACAGCGAAAAAGCCGAAGTAGGGATCCTGGCCTCTGGGTCCTGTGATCCAGCCGTCCAGGAAGCCCGGGCTATCCTCAAAGAGGAAGGCCTGCTCACTGATTACTGCCGGGTCCGGGCAGTGCCCTTTACAGAGGCGGTTCGCGAGTTTATTCGGACCCATCAGCGCGTCTATGTAGTGGAGATGAACCGGGATGGGCAGCTGCACCAGCTGCTGCTGCTGGATGTCCCCGAGCTCTCGGAGAAACTGATATCAACCGCCCGGTTGGATGGTTTGCCGTTTACTGCAGCCTGGATTGTCAATCAGCTGCGAACCGGCGAGGAGAATTGACCATGAGCAGAGCTTCTACGCGAAAACCCCAGCGCAATGAGATCGGACTTACAAAGGAGGATTACAAAGGGGCGCCGAGCACGCTTTGTAAAGGATGCGGCCATCAATCCATTGCCAATCAGGTGATTTCGGTGATGTACGAGATGAGCGTCAAGCCGGAAAAAATCGTCAAGTTCAGCGGGATCGGCTGCTCCAGCAAAAGTCCGGCCTATTTCCTCGATCGGTCCTTCGCTTTCAACGGGCTGCACGGACGCATGCCGGCGATTGCTACCGGTGCGGTGTTTGCCGACCGATCCTTGGAGGCCTTAGGGTTCAGCGGTGACGGGGATACCGCCAGCATCGGGATGGGGCAGTTCAAGCATGTCATGCGCCGGAATGTCCCCATGGTCTACATTGTGGAAAACAACGGCGTTTACGGATTAACCAAGGGTCAGTTCTCAGCGACGGCCGATCAGGGCCTGGAGCTGAAAAAGCAGGGACTCAACCCTTATATGCCGGTGGATATCATCCGTGAGGCGCTGGGATCCAATGCCACCTTCATCGCCCGGGCTTTCTCCGGCGATGTCACTCAACTGAGGGAAATACTCAAAGCAGCTCTCAGCCATGATGGCATTGCGGTGATTGATATCATCAGTCCCTGCGTCTCCTTCAATAATGAGGATGATGCTCATCATTCCTACTCCTGGGGACGGGAGCATGAGGTGGCCATCCATGATCTTTCCTACGTTCCTACCCGCGATGAGATTGAGATCGATTATGATGATGAAGATGTCAAAAAAGTTAATATGCACGACGGCTCCCATATTATCCTCAGCAAGATCGGACGCGAGCATGATATCTCCAATCGTATTGCCGCCGTTAACCTGCTCGATGAAGCCAACCAGAAAGGGGTTCTGCTCACCGGTTTGTTTTACATCAACACGGAGGCTCCCAATTTGATTGAGATAAAAAACATCCCCGAGGAGCCGCTGAACCGGCTGCAGAATCACCGCCTGCGTCCCTCCCGGGAAGCGCTTCAGGAGGTCAATGACGGGCTCTACGGCTCTTGAGCCTGCGTGAATAATTTGGGAAAAGAGCCAAGGCCCCGCCGGTTTGTGCGGGGCCTTGGCATTTACAGAACGTTCCCTGGATAATCGTTCAGGGGGTCGGGGTGGTCTCCGCAGGAGCTTCTCCGGTCCAGGTGAATACCCGCGCTTCGCTTTCACTGCCGGCGTTTTCCCAGATGGGTTCTCCGTCTTCGTCAACATCCACCTGGCGGACAGTGCTCACCGTCCAGCGGTAAATGTGGGGAGCATTTTCCCGGGCCCGGAAGCTGCCGGGGATGATGAACTTGGTATCGGTAACATAATCGACCAGTTTTCTGCCCTTGCCCTCGGTGAGATCCATCACGGTGACCTGATAGGCCTCGTTGGCGTTGATCAGGCCGACAGAAGACCACTGCACGGTGACCTGGCTGTCTTCCAGGGAAAACACGGCCCCATCCGGAGGCAGCAGCAGGTTGGGTGCTGGATAGGGAGGTGGGGGAGTGGGTGTTGGCGAAGGCCCCGGGGTGGCATTGCGCTCACAGAGGGGGATGATCAGGGTCAGACCTTCATACACTGTGTTGCTGACCATTCCGTTGTAGGATTTGATGGCTTCTTCCGGGACATTGTAGTTTAAAGCGATCGTGTTGAGGGTGTCCCCTTCAGCCACCTCGTAATTTACTTTATCGCAGGCGGCGATGGTCGCCTCCAGACCGCTCAGCGTCGCGGTCGGGAAGAGGGTAGCGGTGGGTGTGGGATGGGGGATGAGCAGCGTCTGACCCTCAAAGAGGGTGTCGCAGGATGCCGGGATATTATTCAGCTGCACGATCGATTTCACCGAGACCTCGAACCGGGCAGCGATGGCCAGGCAGGAGTCATTGGCTGATACCGTGTAGGTCAGCGGGGTAGGACTGGGGACCGGCGTGGCGGTCTCCGTGGGCACCGGCAGGGTTTCCGTCGGGGTCTGGGTGACTGTTTGGGTGATGGTGGGCGTGGTGGTGGTTTCCACCACGGCGCCTGTTTGCTGGAGGGCAAAATAAACCATCACCGCGCCGATGGTCAGGAACAGCGCCACCAGACCGACAGCGGCCGGCAGCCCGAGGGTAATTTCCGGCATACGTCCTCCACGGACGACATCGGCATCTTGTTTTTTCCCCTGCAGCGCGGCCCCGCAGACCAGACAGCGGGCGGCATCCTCTTTGACCCGTGTTCCGCAGGTGGGGCAGATTTTTTTCTTCTCTTCAGTCATCATGAGCACTCTTTGTTGATCTCTTTTTCGCGTTAAGACAGCGGCAATTATACCAGACGCAGGCCTATGACAAGCTTAATCCTGCCTGGGCAGCGGAATCACCGGGTGAGGTGAGCGGCCGGGGAATCCTTAAGGAATGGGAGCGCCTTAAGGGCCATATCTGGGAGCGGAGCAGGTTGGACCCGCAGGGGGAGGGGTGGAAAAGGGTCAGAAGCTCCGGTTGAGCAGTGAATTGGCCAGGGCAACCAGCGCCTGGCGGGCCGGGCCGCTGAGCTGGGCGTCATTTAAGGCCTGGAGGGCCTGCTGGGTGAGCTCCCCTGCGATATTTTTCGTGTAGTCATAAGCCCCTTCGGCTTCCAGCATCTCCCGGAGCTGCCTGACATCCGCGCTGGCGATGGGTCCGGCCTGCCAGCGGGCAGCAAAGCGGCCCTGTTGATTGAGGCCGTACACAACCGGAAGGGTTTTCTTCTGGGCAGTCAGATCACCGCTGGAAGATTTGCCGCTCACCTCCCGTTCTCCCCAGATGCCCAGCAGATCATCCTGGGCCTGGAAGGCCAGGCCCAGCAAATGGCCAAACTCCCGGCAGGCGCGCTCCAGGTCCCGATCGGCGCCGGCGGAAATCGCCCCAACCTGCATGCTGAAGGCCAGCAGAGCAGCGGTCTTTCCCGCCACCATTTCCCAGTAGGCATCAAGGCTGATCCGGGGTTTGGTCTCAAACAGCAGGTCCAGGTGCTGCCCCTGGGTCAGCTGCAGGCAGGCGAGTTGGAAAAGCCGCCAGGCCCTGCAGGCAGCATTGGAGGAGACAGTTGTTACCAGCCTGGTCAAAGCCAGATTTGCCAGAGAGAACATGGCGTCCCCGGTGTTGATCGCCTGGGCGATCCCCCAGCGCTTCCAGATGGTCGGGCGCCCCCGCCGGAGTTCACTGCTGTCCTCGATATCGTCATGAATCAAGGAAAAATTGTGCAGCAGCTCCACTGCTGCAGCAGCCGGGAGGGCAGTTTCCCAGCTGCCGCCGGCCGCTTCCGCCGTCAGCAGCACCAGCAGGGGACGAATTTGCTTTCCGGCTGCCTTTTCACCAGCTCCCTCCCCGGTCCACCCCAGCTGATAGGAAAGCATCTGCAGCAGTTCCTCACTGCTGTCCTGGTAGGCTTCGCTGACCACCCGCTCCAGCTCCGCTTGCAGCGCCGGGCGGATGGATTTCGTGAACTTATCAAAAGATGGATTCTCTGTCATCACAAAGAGGAAGGGCGCAGCTTCAGCCCGGAAAGCGCCTGCAGGTCTCCTGCCCCGGCAGCAAACATGCTGATCCTCAGCTCGGATTTCAGGCGCTGGATGGTTTCAAAGACCGCTTCGGAGGAGACAGCGGCTGCTTTCAGCAGAGGGCCTGCCATGCCGCCCAGGGCTGCACCGAGGGCGATGCACTTGGCGATATCCACACCGGTTCTCAGCCCGCCGGAGGCAAAGATCAACATTTCTGGAGCTGCGGAGCTGACCAGCTGAATGGATTCTGCGGTGGGGATGCCCCAATGCAGGAAGGCGGCCGCAGTCAGCCGCTGGGATTCCGTCTTTGCTCGGTGCATTTCCACCTCCGACCAGGAGGTTCCTCCTGCGCCGGCGATATCCAGCGCAGCCACCCCGGCTTCCTGGAGCAGTTGGGCGCTGCGGCGGGAGAAGCCCCAGCCGACTTCTTTGACAATGACCGGTACGTCCAGGTCGCGGCAGACCCGGGCAATTTTTTCCGTCAGGCCGGAGAACCGGGTTTCCCCCTCCGGTTGGACGGCTTCCTGCAGGGCATTCAAATGGAGGATGAGGCCGTCTCCTTCAATCATCTCCACCGCTCTGCGGCAGTCCTCACTGGTCATTCCGTAATTGAGCTGCACCGCGCCGAGATTGGCAAACAAGGGGATATCCGGAGCGGCTTTCCGGACCTGGAAGGAGTCCGTCAGATCCGGGTTTTCCAATGCTGCCCGCTGGGAGCCGAGGCCCATGGGGATGCCGGCCTGCTGAGCGGCTTCTGCAAGGTGCCGGTTGATGGTCTTGGCTTGATCGGTGCCGCCGGTCATCGAGGAGATCAGAATGGGCGCCTTAATCTCCTGTCCAAAAATACTGCAGTGCAGGGAGATTTCCTTCAGGTTCAGCTCCGGAAGTGCCTCATGGGGCAGGCGGAGATGTTCCAACCCTGTGGTCTGGCCGGAGCGCACATCCTCTTCCAGATTGATGCGGATGTGATCTGTTTTTCGGCGTTGGGTTCCTTCTCCTGGGGACATAGCAGATCCTTATTCTCTGGGTATAGTATCAGTCTGGATGGTCGATGTCAACGGCGGGCGGCTGGTCTGAAAAAACCTTGACATCTCAAAAGGGGCAGTTACAATTAGCTCAACCTGGGTAAGGATGCCCGCATCTGCTTTCCTGGGTATTATTCTGGAATAGTCGAGCTTATCAGCTAGCAACAAGGAGCAGAATCTATGTCCGATACATTTGAGCAGGTGAAAAGCATTATTGTCGATTTGCTGGCGGTTGATCCGGATAAGGTCACCATGGATGCCCGCTTCCGGGAGGATCTCGAGGCGGATTCGCTGGATCTGGTGGAATTAATCATGGAATTTGAGGACGAGTTTGGGGGGGAGATCTCTGATGAGGATGCGCAGAAGATCACCACAGTTGGGGATGCTGTTCAGTATATGGAAGAGCACATGTAATATCGGTCTCGATAAGTAAGGATCAAAAAAAGTCTGCCGCGGCTTCGCGGCAGACTTTTTGGTTTACAGCAAGGTCGGGATTTCTTCCGGATGTTTGGCCACTAACACCTGGGCTTTTTTAAGGGCTTTGATCTTGTCCTCCGCCAGGCCGGTGCCACCCTGAACGATGGCGCCGGCATGTCCCATCCGCTTCCCAGGAGGGGCGGTTCGGCCGGCCACAAAGGCGACCACCGGCTTGGTCACATAGCGCGAGATGTATTCCGCAGCCTGTTCCTCATCAGTCCCGCCGATTTCTCCAATCAGCACGATCCGTTCTGTCTCGACATCTTCCTGGAACATGCGCAGCGTGTCGATGAAATTGGTGCCGTTGATCGGATCTCCGCCGATACCCACACAGGTGCTCACCCCTTCGCCAAGGTTTTTCAGGGCGTAAAGGACCTCATAGGTCAGAGTTCCCGAGCGGGAAACCACGCCGATATCTCCCGGGATGGCGATATTTCCGGGGATAATGCCCACTTTTGCTTCCGCGGGGGTGAGCAGCCCGGGGCAGTTGGGGCCCACCAGACGAACCTGCTTTTGATCCAGGTAGCTTCGCACGCGCATCATATCTTTGACGGGAACACCTTCGGTGATGCACACAATTAATGCCATCCCGGCATCCGCGGCTTCCAGCATGGCATCTGCCGCAAAGCGGGCCGGGACAAAAATCACTGAGGTATTGGCACCGGTGGCGTTCTTGGCCATTTTTACGGAATCAAACACCGGAATGCGGTCATCCAGCACCCATTCACCGCCTTTTCCGGGGGTGACGCCGGCAACCACATTGGTGCCGTATGCTGCCATCTTCTCCGTATGAAAGAGTCCTTCGGAGCCGGTAATCCCCTGGACCAGTAAGCGTGTGTTTTTATTGACCAGAATGCTCATTGAATTTCTCCCCAGCTTGACTCGGGATGTCGCTCAGTTTTTGGCAGCAGCCACAGCCATCTCAGCTGCATGGGCCAACGTGGCTGCTGTTTGCATGTCGGCATCCGTCAGCAGCTGGCGACCTTCTTTGGCGTTGGTTCCGACCAGGCGAGCGATCATCGGCACGTCGCTGTCAACCGTTTCCAGAGCTTCCAGGATTCCTCTGGCAACCAGATCACAGCGGGTGATGCCGCCAAAGATGTTGAAAAGGACAGTCTCCACACGATCATCGGATAGAATGATCTCCAGGGCAGCGGCGACTTTTTCAGCGCTGGCCCCCCCGCCGATGTCCAGAAAGTTGGCCGGTTCTCCCCCAAATAATTTTATGATGTCCATTGTGGTCATCGCCAGTCCAGCGCCGTTGACCATGCAGCCGATGTTCCCTTCCAGCTTTATATAGGAAAGACCGTGCTCCCGGGCCTGGATTTCTGCCGGGGCATCCACATCGGTATCACGCAGCGCTGCCAGTTCCGGATGACGGAAGAGCGCATTGTCATCCAGCACCATCTTTCCGTCCACGGCCAGCAGATCACCCTCTGTGGTCACCACCAGCGGGTTGATCTCCGCCAGGGTGGCGTCGCTGTCATTATAAGCCTCCCAGAGTCCGTAGGCGATTTTTCCGAACGCCCTCCACAGCTGCCGCGAGAGGTCAATCCCTGCGGCCAGATCCCGGGCCTGATAGTTCTGCAGGCCCATCAATGGATCGATATGACATTTGATGATTTTTTCCGGGGTCCTGCTGGCGACTTCTTCAATATCCACCCCGCCTTCAGCGGAGACCATCATCACCGGTTTCCGGGCGGCGCGGTCATTGGTGATCCCCAGATAGATTTCCTCAGCTATCTTGGCTGCCTCATCAATGAGCACTTTTCGAACCGGGAGTCCCTTGAGGCTCAGGTTGAGGATGGCTTCTGTATGATCCCGGGCTTCCTCCCCCGTTTGAGCAACTTTTATTCCCCCCGCTTTCCCCCTGCCGCCTACCAGCACCTGAGCTTTCACTACCACTGGGAGACCAATTTTTTCAGCTGCTGCCTGGGCTTCCTGCGGCGTCTCCGCCACTTCCCCTTCTGGAATGGGGACGCCATGCTTGGCAAAAATCTGTTTGGACAGATATTCATGAAGTTTCATGTTTGGACAGTCTCCCGGATAATAATCTGGGATTGAGATGATAAAAACTGCGCGCAAATTATACCATGGGGCAGGTCAGGGTAATTCTGTGGACAGGGCAGAATATGATGACTGTCCCCGGAAAAGGTGATATCTGGTGTGGTCAGCCCGCTAGGCTGCCGCGGGATATTTCCTGCCTATCAACAGAGAAGATCAAGCATCCTGGGCCTGGATGTATCGCAATATGTATCCCCCGGGTGTGCCTTGATACATGAAA
The DNA here is from genome assembly GCA_964603385.1 of uncultured Anaerolineales bacterium. Lineage (GTDB taxonomy): Bacteria > Chloroflexota > Anaerolineae > Anaerolineales > UBA11858 > B10-G9. Next base: position 24,751 of record CAZRUS010000023.1, read on the forward strand.
ACTGGGAACCGCTTTTCATACAATCAAAATAGGCTGACATGATGGCAGGACGGACCCCCGAATAGCTGGTTTCGGAGATCAGGAATCTGCCCACCGCAGGGAGGAAAGGTCCCCATGGGAGAACAGCAGCGCTATATTCGCAAATTTGAGGATCTGAATTCGGAGGATGTCTCCCTGGTGGGAGGAAAAAATGCCTCCTTGGGAGAGATGATTCAAGTACTCCGGGAGCAGGGAGTCAGGGTGCCGGGGGGATTTGCAACCACCGCTCAGGCCTACCGGGATTTCGTGGCCGAAAACCAGCTGGAGGAGGAACTCAAATCCCTGATTGGAGAATGGCAGCAGGAGAAGGCGTCCTTAGAGGAAACCGGGGAGGCTGTGCGGCGCTTGTTCCGTCATGGCGATTTCCCGCAGGCCCTTGCCGAGTCCATTCAAGATGCCTATCAGGAACTCAGTAAGCGCTCCCAAAAAGAGGAAGTTGATGTCGCGGCCCGGAGCAGCGCCACCGCTGAGGATTTACCGGAGGCCAGCTTTGCCGGTCAGCAGGAGACCTTTCTGAATGTCACCGGGGCGAATGATTTGCTGGACGCCTGCCGGAACTGTTTTGGTTCCTTATTCACGGATCGAGCTATCACCTATCGGGAGGAGCAGGGGTTTGACCATCTCCAGGTGGCCCTTTCGGTCGGGGTCCAAAAGATGGTCCGCGCTGATCAGGCTTGCTCTGGTGTGATGTTTACCATTGATACGGAAACCGGTTTCCCGGATGTGGTGGTAATCAATTCTTCCTGGGGGTTAGGAGATAATGTAGTCCAGGGTAAGGTCATTCCGGATGAGTTTCGGGTGTTCAAACCGCTGTTGCGGGAAGATCCGTATCAGCCCATTATTGAAAAAACCCTCGGCGAGAAATCCCAGAAGGAGATTTACGCCAGTGGCGGCAGTGAAAATGTCAAAAATGTCTCCACTTCCAGTTCGGAAAGGAATCAGTTCACCCTGGAAGATGAAGAGATCCTTCAGCTGGGACGCTGGGCAGTGGTGATCGAGGACCATTATCAGCGGCCGATGGATATCGAATGGGGCAAGGATGGTGAGACCGGCGATCTCTATATCCTGCAGGCCCGTCCAGAGACGGTCCAGTCTCAGAAGCAAGCTGGCTCCCTGAAAACTTATTCACTGCAGGAGGAAGGAGAGATCGTTCTGAGCGGGATTGCGATTGGAGAGGCAATTGCCGTGGGGGAGGCCCGGGTCATCGAACATGCTGAGGACCGTGATCAATTCCAAAAAGGCGCCATCCTGGTGACCGGGATGACCGATCCGGACTGGGTGCCGATCATGAAACAGGCTTCCGGGATCATCACCGATCATGGGGGCAGGACCTCTCATGCGGCCATCGTCGGCCGGGAGCTGGGGATTCCTGCCGTGATTGGCACGGAAGAGGCCACAGATGTGATAGAAACCGGCCAGGAGATCACCCTTTCCTGTGCGGAAGGGGATCAGGGGGTTATCTACCGGGGGAAACTGGAATATCAATCTGATGAGGTGGATCTGAACCGGGTTCCTCAGACCGATACGCAGGTAATGATGAACATTGCCAGCCCGGCTGCGGCTTTTCGCTGGTGGCGGTTGCCAGCGGAAGGGATCGGCCTGGCCCGGATGGAGTTCATTGTAAACAACGTTATCAAGATCCACCCCCTGGCGTTGGAAGAGTTCCCTGATCTCCCTGAGGGGGAAGCCAAGCAGCAGATCCGGGAACTCACCCGGGGTTATGAGGATAAAAACGAGTATTTTGTCGATCATCTGGCACGGGGAATTGCCAAAATCGCTGCGGCTCAATATCCAGATGAGGTCATTGTCCGGATGAGCGATTTCAAGACCAATGAGTACGCCGATTTAATTGCAGGGGAGCGATATGAACCCGCTGAAGCCAATCCGATGCTCGGCTTCCGGGGGGCCTCGCGCTATTACAGCGAGCAGTACCGGCCGGGGTTTGGGCTGGAGTGTCGGGCCATTCGCCGGGTCAGGGAGACCATTGGTTTGACCAATGTCAAGATGATGATCCCTTTCTGCCGCACCCTAGAGGAAGCTGATCGGATCCTTGAGGTTCTCCAGGAGGAGGGCCTGGAGCGCGGCAAAGAGGGACTGGAGGTCTATATCATGATTGAAATTCCCTCCAATGTCATTTTGGCGGAGGACTTTGCTGAGCGCTTCGATGGCTTCTCTATCGGTACCAATGATCTTACCCAGCTGGTTCTGGGAGTGGATCGGGATTCTGAGGAGCTCTCTTACCTCTTTGATGAACGCAATCCAGCTGTCAAAAGGTTTGTTGCCGAGCTGATTGATCGGGCTCATTCTCGGGAAACGAAAGTGGGGATCTGCGGCCAGGCGCCCAGCGACTACCCGGAGTTTGCCGCCTTTCTGGTTGAGCAGGGCATCGATTCCATGTCCCTCAATCCGGACAGTGTCATCACAGTCAAGCAGCGGGTGGCAGAGGTGGAATGATTCGCCGCCAAGATGATCAATATTGCCAAGGACTTAAGTTGTAACCAAAAAGGAGTTAGCCATGGCTGTTGCCAAAGTAATTGAAATCATGTCCGAATCCGTTCACAGCTGGGAAGATGCCGCTCAGGAGGCTCTCAAGGAAGCATCCAAAACGGTGGATAATATCAAATCCCTCTATGTGAAAGAGATGCAGGCGATTGTTGAAGACGATCAGATCATCAATTATCGGATCAATGCCAAAGTGACCTTTGTGGTTGAGGAGAAATGAAGATGCCGAAATGTGAGGTCTGTGGAAATGAGTATGATAAGACGTTTGAAGTCGTCATGGGGGGGAAGACGCATACATTCGACAGTTTTGAATGTGCGGCTCATGCCCTTGCTCCCAGATGTGATAACTGTGGGGTCAGTATTGTCGGCCATGGGGTGGAGGCAGAAGGCACGGTGTTTTGCTGCGCCCACTGCGCTGAACAGCAGGGTGTGACGGTGCTTCAGGATCGCGTCTGATTAGGAATGCGGTCAAGCGCTGTTTGGCCGTTTAATTGAGCTCTTAGGAACTGATAAGGAGAAGCAATGGATACAAAAAAAGCTTATGAAGAAAGAATTGATGCCGAATTGGAAAAAATGGATGCTCAGATTGATTTGGTCAAGGCCAAAGCCAGAAAAGCCAAAGCGGAAACCAAAGCCGAGCTGCTCAAACAGGTGGAAGAGCTGGATCAGCAGCGAGAAAAAGTCCAGACCCGGCTGAATGAACTCAGGTCGGCCGGACAGGAAGCCTGGCGGGATTTGAAAGCTGGTGTCGACGCGGCTATGAGCGAGCTGGAAAACGCAGTTAAACAAACCGGGAGCTGAGCTAGCTGCTATCAGGGGGCCAACGGGCTGGGGGAACCCCAGCCCGTTGACTCCCTTGGTCCAATGTTGTGTGGGGATGATGCATAACAGTGAAGATCGTTGTTTTTGAAACCGAAGAATGGGAGAAAGAAACCTTCCAGCAGCTGGAGGAGGAGGTTGACCTGCTGATGCTGGAGGAAAAGCTAACGGAAGAAAATGCTTCCGAATATCATGATGCGGATATCATCTCCACCTTCATCTACTCCACCCTGAGCGCAGCTGTGCTTAACCAGTTTGATGACCTCAGATTGATCGCCACCCGGTCCACCGGGTTTGACCATATTGCTCTGGACTGCTGCGAGGATCAGAATATCACCGTATGCAATGTCCCTGAATACGGCGACAACACGGTCGCCGAGCATGTCTTTGGACTGCTGCTGGCTATCAGCCACAACTTGGTGGAGGCGGTGGACCGCACCCGCCGGGGGGATTTCTCCCTGCGAGGCCTGCGGGGATTTGACCTTCGCGGGAAAACACTGGGCGTGATCGGCACCGGCAGCATCGGTCAGCATGTGATTAAGATTGCCCATGGCTTTGGGATGCGGGTGGTAGCTTACGATGTCGTTGAGAACGATCATCTCGCAGAGGAGCTGGATTTTCAATATCTATCGATGGAAAACCTGCTGGCAGAATCCGAGGTTATCACCCTCCATGTCCCCTCGAATGCACAGACTCATCACCTGATTTCCGACCGGGAATTTAATCTGATGAAAGAGGGGGCTGTGATCATCAACACCGCCCGGGGTGGCGTGTTGGATATCGAGGCGCTCTCCCGGGCGCTGGCAGACGGCACTGTGGTTGCTGCGGGTCTTGATGTGCTGCCCGAGGAGCCGACCATCCGGGAGGAATCTGAGCTGCTGCATTCTTTTTATCGAGAACAGCATAATCTGCGCACCCTGCTGGCCGGTCATGTCCTGCTCAGACTGCGCCGGGTGATCATCACCCCGCACAGCGCCTTCTACACCCGGGAAGCCATTCAGCGCATCATCGACACCACGGTGAAGAATATCCGGGCCTTTCTGCAGGGAGAACCCATCCACATCGTCAAAGAACCGGCTCAGGAAGAAAGTTGAGGAAAAGTGATGGACGCTTGTGGAGATAGAAAAAATTGATCAGCTGGATGAGTTGAACCGGAGGATCAGAGGGTTATCATCTGGCAGGTTGGCGGAGCGTAGAAATGAAGTAGGGGATCAAGCTGTGGTGGGGGAAGGCCCATCCACAGCGAAGATGATGGTAATCGGGGAGGCGCCAGGATCCGCAGAGGCAAAAACAGGCCGCCCCTTTGTAGGCCGAGCAGGTCGTGTGCTGGACGGGATGCTGGCGTCAATCGGCCTCAATAAAGAGCAAGTTTATCTGACCAATATTATCAAAGATCGGCCTCCGGGGAATCGAGATCCCCGAGCGGCGGAGATCCGCCGATATCAGCCATTTTTAGAACAGGAGATCGACATCGTCCAGCCGGAGATCATCGTTTCACTGGGTCGCTTTGCAATGCGGTTTCTGCTCAACCGCTACGACCTCTCTTCTCGAAGGAAGAAAATCAGTGACCTCCAGGGAAAGGTATTTCGGGTGGATGAGGCCTATGGAGACGTTATCTGGATTCCACTTTATCACCCCGCAGCCGTTTTGTATAACCCGGATCTCAAAAAGCAGCTCGAGGAGGGTTTTCAGATGGTGGGCGAGCAGTATGACTGGAGGGAGGAAAGCAGCCCCGACCAACAGGCTGCCGCCGGATCAGCAGAGGGAGGTTTGAAGGCATGATTTCTATCTACAGTGCGGCTTTTCAGGAGGGGGAGTTTATCCCCAGGAAATATACCTGTGACGGAGAGAATATTTCACCCCCTATTTCCTGGGAGGGAATCTCGAGCCAGGCCAAGAGTCTGGCGCTGCTGGTGGAAGATATCGATTCGGTGGCAGGAACCTGGTCCCACTGGCTGGTATATAACCTGCCCCCGTCGCAAACGGGACTGCAGGAAGGGCTTTCTGCAGAGGAGGTCCTCTCCGAAGGTCTCTATCAAGGGAAAAATGATTTTGAGGAGATCGGCTATGGAGGACCCTGTCCCTCTGATGGGAAGCCTCACCGTTACCAGATCCGACTGCTGGCTCTGAAAGAGGCGCCGGGCCTTCCCGCCGGGGTCACCCGGGAACGTTTTCTGGAGGAGGCGCATTCCAAGATTATTCAGGAAGGGAACCTGATGGGGAAATATCAGCTCAGGAAAGATCGCAACCAATCCAGGAAGGAGGAGGAACGATGACCATGAAACTGACCAGCAGTGCTTTTCAATCCGGCGAGGATATTCCGGAGAAATTTACCTGTGGCGGAGAAGATGTCTCTCCGCCGTTGAATTGGGAAGGATTTCCGGATGACAGCGCCAGTTTTGCTCTGATCTGCGAGGATCCGGATGCCCCCGGAGGTGTCTTCAGCCACTGGGTGATCTACAATATCCCGACTGATCGTGATCACCTTCCGGAAGGGATTCCCACGGACGCTCTGCTGTCTTGGGGAGCGGTGCAGGGGCGGAATGATTTTGGCAATACCGGATATGGTGGGCCCTGTCCTCCACAGGGTTCAACGCACAGTTATCAATTCCGGCTGTTTGCCCTGGATGAAAATCTGAATCTGCGTCGAGGATTGAACCGGGGTCAGCTGCTGGATGAGATGGAGGGGCATATTCTAGAAGAGGCCGCTCTGATGGGCCGTTATTACCGAAGTTAACGGCTGGTCGATATGCCCTAACCACGAAGGGATCTAACTTCAAGAAAACGAAAATAAGTAAGGGAGCTATGCAGCCAACCTATCTTGAGCAGGAGAATGTTTTTGTGAGCAGACAGCCGGAGAAGGAGAAAAACGACTCTCCTCGCGGTGGACTGCTGTTTGCCAGCTGCCAGGCGGGGGCCAACCTGGCAGAAAAGGTCGTCCTTCGCTACCGGCAGCTGAGTCGTGAAGCAGGGGGGGAGCTGGAAATCGCTTATCTGGAGGGAATAGATTTTCGCTTTTCTGATAGGGAAACCTGCGTGCGTCTGGAACAAGATGTTAACGGCCGGGATGTCTTTCTCTTTCAAGCGCTGCAGGATCCGCTGGGAGGGAAAGATATCGATCACAATTACCTGGCATTTCTGATTGCAGCCAGGACATTCCGGCAGTGGGGAGCCAATCATGTCACCGGTGTGCTTCCTTATCTGGCCTATGCCCGCCAGGATAAGCCCACCCAGTTCCAGCGCGAGCCCACCACAGTAGAGCTGCTGGCTGATCTGAGCATTGAGGCTGGCCTGGACAGACTGGTGGTCTGGCACCCTCATATGGACCGGGTGCACGGCTTTTACGGCAGTGTCCCGGTGGATGCCCTGGGCGCTTTGCCGCTGTTCTTTGATCTCTATCGCCGCTTTCAAGATCGTGATGAGGTGATTGTAGTTGCGCCGGATGCCGGCGCTCTCAAGTTTGTCATGGCGTTGTCCCGGGCGTTAAACATCAGCTCCGCTGTGGCTTCAAAATATCGGCCGAAGCCTGAACAGGCTGTGGTCTCGGAAATCATGGGGGATTTCCAGGGGAAAAGAATCGCCCTGGTGCTGGATGACATGATCAACACCGGTGGAACGATGATGGCAGCGGTAGAAAAACTGGTGGAGGAAAAAGGAATTCAGCAGGTGTATCTGGGGGTTTCCCACAACCTGTGCACCGATCTGGCTGAGAAGCGGCTCCGCCGGCTTGCGGACCAATACGGGTTGAAGGAGGTCGTGGTTACCGACAGCATTCCCCAAACTCAAGCATTCCAATCACTGCCGTTTTTAACCGTAGTGTCTCTAGCGGACATACTCAGCCATGCTGTCAACAGAATACACCACAACCGTTCCGTGGATGGGATTACCGCGGGGCCTGTGGCTGAGATGAACGCAGGCGGATAATCAAAGGGTCGACAAGGGGAGGAAGGAACCATGTTTAAAGATCGCAAAGATGCCGGAAAAAAATTGGCCGAGAAGATCAAAGAGCGGGTCAGCGATGGTAATTTGGTAATCCTGGGGTTGCCGCGGGGGGGCGTTCCCGTTGCCTATCAGGTAGCCCGGGAGCTTCAGGCTCCTCTGGATGTATTTATCGTCCGCAAACTGGGGCTTCCCAGTCATCCTGAGCTGGCCATGGGGGCAATCGCTACCGGCGGTATCCGGGTGCTTAATGATGATGTCGTCAACCGGATGAATATCAGCGATGAGGTCATTGAGCGGGTGACTGAGGAGGAGAGAGAAAAGCTCCAGCATCGGGAAGAAATTTACCGGGGGGCCCGCCCCCGGGTGGGGCTGGAGGGAAAGACCGTGGTCATTGTTGATGACGGATTGGCCACCGGTGCGACCATGAAAGCCGCGGTGGATGCTCTGCATCAGCTCGGACCCGGGGAGATCATCGTCGCCGTACCCACCGCTCCTCCCAGGACCTGCGAGGAATTTGACGGCCGGGTGGATGAACTTCTCTGTTTGACCACCCCCTCAACCTTTATGGGGGTGGGAGGATCCTACCGGAATTTTGGGCAGACTTCCAACCAGGAGGTTACCGAGCTGCTTGAAAAAGCCCGGCAGTGGAGCGAGCCATGAGAGCAGCGGGTACAACCTACTGGGTTCAGGTGCACGGTCAATCAAGGGAGATTGAGATGAATGACGAACATGCCTCCATCCAGGTGGATCAGCTTGTGCAAATTTCAGTATCAGAGGGAACTATCGAGGGAGACCTGACCATCCCCGAGGGGGATCAGGGTGTGGTGCTGTTTGCCCACGGCGCAGGGAGCAGCCGGCACAGTTCACGCAATAATTTTGTCGCTGAAGCCCTCAACAAGGGGGGGCTGGCTACTTTGCTAATCAATCTGCTCACTGCGGAGGAGAAAAAAGTGGACCGGCAAACCCACGAAGTACGCTTTGATATCGATCGCCTCTCCCGGCGGGTGGTGACCACCGTGGATTGGCTGGGGGATCAGCCGGAGACGGCGGATCTGGCTCTGGGGGTTTTCGGCTCCAGCACGGGCGCGGCCGGCGCCTTGATCGCGGCTTCCCGGCGTCCGGAACAGGTGGACGCGGTGGTTTCCCGGGGCGGCAGGGTGGACCTGGCGGAGCCCATCTTGGGCGAGGTGCAGGCTCCCAGCCTGTTCATTGTGGGGGAAAAAGATACCCGGGTGCTGCAGTGGAACCGCCAGGCGCTGGCCCAGCTGGAGACGGTCAAGGAGCTCCAGGTGGTCACCGATGCCGGACACCTCTTTGAAGAGCCCGGCGCCCTGGATAAGGTGGCCCAGCTCAGCGCAACCTGGTTTCAGCAGCATTTGGGCTGAGGTACTTCTCCGATGAATATCTCGGATCCGGTCAGCTGATCATCTTGGTTTGTTGGCGTGATTAATCACCTGGATACTCCATGAAATGCAGCATTCGTGAGTTCCTCAGCAAGGGAGGTTAATCGTCTATGGCGAAGCTCTCCTTTTCCTGGTTTGCCGTCATCCTGGTAATCCTGAGCACTTCCTCCTGTCTGTCTATTCGAGCCGATGGACCCCCTTTACCAACAGGTTCTGTTTTGACGGCAGAACCCTCAGCAGATCCGCAGCAGCGAACCCTGGAGGGTCCATCCTGTCCGGAAGATTTTCAGAACAGAGATGAAATCCGGAAAAGGATCGAGATGGACGCGGATGTTATCCTGCAGGTGGAATTAGGGTCAAATCCTTCCATGCCCTGCTCCTGGAATGCCCCACGGATTGATCCGCCCGATTTTTTAACGATCGCAGAGCACCAGCAAGAGTGGCCTGCGGAAGGAGCTTCTCCCCAACCTGGAGCACCCGGCCTGGAGGTCTATGTGCTATCTCTGCCTGGTCAGGGGAAAGGCACAGCAGCTATCCCTTGCACCTGTCTGGATGAGGAGGGAGCAGAGGAAGAGGTGGTGGGAATGTATCAGCTGATAATGGTCATAGAGGGAGAGTGAGTCGTTCAGGTCTGCGATTTGTCGGCAAAGGAGATTTCCATTGGATAGGAGAACACGACGGAGAACGCTCATATTCACGCTGCTGATTTTTCTCGCCCTGGGGGTTGGCTTCGCCGGCGGGGTACTGGTCAATTCTGTTCTGCTCTCCAGGGTGAGCGGCGAAGTCCGGGTACCGGCGGGTGCCGAGGACGATTTTGCCCTGTTTGCTGAAGTCTGGAGGACGGTGGAGCAGGAATATATCGAGCAGGGGGAATTGGAACCCCGGCAGATGGCCTACGGAGCTATCCGAGGGCTGGTGGATACCCTGGAAGATGCCGGGCACACTCGTTTTCTGCCTCCTGAGATGGCCGAGCAGCACCGCAGTCAGATTCAGGGTAAGTTTGAAGGCATTGGCGCCTACATTGAGATGAGGGATGGACGGGTGGTCATCGTAGCCCCCATGGATGATACCCCGGCCCAACGGGCGGGATTGAAAGCCGGGGAGGTTATTCTGGAGGTAAATGGGGAGGACGTCAGTAATCTAGCGCTGGATGAAGTCATTCAACGGATTACTGGTCCGGAAGGGACACAAGTCAGCCTGACCCTGTTGGATTCAGATGCTGGGGAAACCCGCCAGGTGGACGTGGAGCGAGCGGAGATAGACCTTGATCTGGTCAGCTGGCAGCGTCTGCCAGGAACGGATTTGGCCTATCTGCGCATCTCCGCGTTCAGCGAAGGGTCAGCGGAGGAGCTTAAAGAAGTTCTCAAGGTAATTCAGCAGGAGAATGTTGGTGGAATTTTACTGGATTTACGGAGTAATCCCGGTGGTTTGCTCACTGAGGCCGTTGGGGTCAGCAGTTATTTCCTTGATTCCGGTGTAGTGCTCCAGCGGGAAAATGCCCAGGGTGAGATCACGGAGATCGAAGTACGGGAGGAAGCTGAGGCAGTAGAATTACCGCTGGTGGTTTTATCCAACGGTGGATCCGCCAGCGCTTCAGAAATTGTTATCGGTGCTCTGCAGGATCAGCAGCGGGCCACCGTGGTGGGCACAACCACCTTTGGAGCAGGCACAGTATTGAATTCCTTCCGAATGCAAGATGGGTCTGTCCTCCTCCTGGCGGTGGAGGAGTGGCTGACGCCGGGCGGCCGGGTGATCTGGAAGCAGGGATTGGAGCCTGATCTTATCGTTCTCCTGCCTGAGGATGTTGCTCCATTGATGCGCCTGCAGCTGAGGGGTCTCTCCCCGGAAGAACTCAGGAACAGCAGGGATGTCCAGCTCCTGAGGGCGCTCGAGGAGCTGAAGAAGAAAAATTCCCAGTAATCTTTCAGAAATGATCTTAAGATCACAAAGGATAGTTGCTGACCTCCCGGAGGGTGGGAACCCCCTTGGTGCCTCCGGGAGGCCGCTCCGCTAGGGTGTGTTCAGGATTCCCCTCTCTCCAGATGGAGGGGAGAAGTCCATGATTGTCAGCGAATCGCCTGCTCGGTTTCGGCATTAAATAAATGCATATTATCCGCGGAGATGACGATTTCCACGCTGTCCCCGGCTTCAATGCGGCTGCGGGGATCGACCCGGGCCCGGAATTGATGCTCGCCGGCCTTCAGATAGAGATCCCGTTCATCTCCCAGCAGCTCGATTAGATCCACATCGGCTGTCACTCGCTGGGGGACGATATCCGGGGGAATATAGTCGGGATCATGGAGATCCTCCGGCCGGATGCCCATGACCACATCCTGGCCGACCATTTTTTTCCAGGCTTTCTGCTTCACCTCCGGAACGGTGATTTTAAATGGCCCCACGTCCACAATCAATTCCTGACCTTCCTTCACCAGCTTGCCGGAGAAAAAATTCATCGCCGGGCTGCCGATGAATCCAGCCACAAAGATATTATCGGGTTCATCGTAAAGCGTTTGTGGCTCATCGACCTGCTGCAGTTCGGCATCCTTCATGACTGCAATGCGCTGTCCCATGGTCATGGCCTCGATCTGATCGTGCGTGACATATAAGAAGGTAGCTTCCAGGTCCTGGTGCAGCTTCTGGAGCATGGCCCGGGCGTCAACCCGCAGCTTGGCATCCAGGTTAGAAAGCGGCTCATCCAGCAGGAACACAGCTGGGTCGCGAACGATAGCCCGCCCCACAGCCACTCGCTGGCGCTGCCCACCGGACAGGGCCCGCGGCTTGCGGTCCAGCAGTTCGGGGATGCCCAGCTTTTCAGCCGCCTTCTGCACCCGCTGTTCAATTTCCTCATCCGGGACATCGCGGAGCTCCAGGCCAAAGGCCATATTCTCATAGACCGTCATGTGTGGGTACAGGGCGTAGGACTGGAAGACCATGGCGATATCGCGGTCTTTGGGACGGACATCATTAATCCGGCGGTCATCGATGTAGATATCCCCATCGGTGATTTTATCCAGCCCGGCCAGCAGGCGCAGTGTGGTGGTCTTTCCACAGCCGGAAGGGCCCACGAAAACAAGGAATTCCTTATCTTCGATGGTGATATTCAGATCTTTCACAGCGACCACGTCCCCGTTGAAAATTTTAGTGACATTCTCGTATGTTACTTTAGCCATTTGAATTCCCTCAATATTGTCTGCGTTTTTTCTACTTGAAGCACTAATCGCTGATCGTGGTATTTACCCTTTCACCGATCCAGCCAGCAGGCCGCGGATGAAATAGCGCTGCAGGAAGAGGAATAGCACCACAGGCAGGGCCATGGAAACGAAAGCAGCCGCTGTGAGCAGGTGCCATCCCTCTCCCACGGAGTTGACCAGGTTGCTGACCTTGACGGTCACCGGGGCGACATCCTGGGTACCTCCCAGATAGACCAGAGCGACCAGCAGGTCATTCCAGACCCAGAGGAACTGGAAGGTGACTAGGGAGGCAATTGCTGGCATGGACAGCGGCATGGCAATGCGGAAGAAGGCGGTCAGATGGGAGGCTCCGTCCAGGAAAGCTGATTCGAACAGCTCCCGGGGCAGAGCCCCGATAAAGTTGCGCATCAGATAAATTGCCAGCGGTAAGCCATATCCAGTGTGGGCCAACCAGATCCCCAGGAAGGTCCCTGTCAATCCGGTGTTGCTGTATACCCGCAGAATGGGAATCAGGGTCATCTGCAGGGGGACCACCAGCAAGCCAACCACGGCGACAAAGATCACCTGCCTGCCGGGAAATTCCATCCAGGAAAAGGCATAGGCAGCAAAGGCTGCCGCCAGGATGGGAATGGTGGTGGCCGGGATGGCGATGGTCAGACTGTTGATAAAGGCCCGGCCCATGCCCTGTTCGGTCAGCACCGAGAGGTAGTTGCTCAAGGTCAGCTGGGTGAAATCGAACGGTGTCTGAAAGATCGTCCACCAGCCGGTGGTCTTAGCAGCATCCTCAGGACGCAGGGAGTTGATGAACAATCCGGCAGTCGGCAGAGTCCACACCAGGGTGAGGACGATCAGGGTGATGTGAACTGGCAGTGAGGTCAGGAAATTGGCAATTTTTTCTCTGTTCACCGTTGGGCCTCCTGTTGTCTGAAACGGCGGATGTTGATGACCATCATGGGTATGATAGTGATCAGCAGGATGACTGCGATGGCACTGGCGCGGCCGAAGTCGCGGAACTGGAACATTTCCTTGTACATTCGATTAGCGATCACTTCAGTTCGTCGGTTGCCGTTGGTCATCACATAGACAATATCAAAGATTTTCAGCACATAGATGACCATGGTGGTGGCGACCACGGCGATGGTAGAACCAATCATGGGCACCATAATCCGCCAGAATACCTGCCACTCATTCGCCCCGTATACCCGGGCGCTTTCCAGCAGCTCGGTGGGGATGCCCTTCAGCGCCGCCGAGAGCACCACCACAGAAAACCCGGTCCAGATCCAGACGAAGACCAGGATGAGGAAAAAGGTGTTCTGCGGGGTGTTGAACAGCCAGGCCACAGGATCATTATTTAAGATTTCGTGATTGATTGCATTTAACACCCCGATCTGGGGGCTGCTGGCGGGGCGGAAGGCATAGATATACTTCCAGACCACACCGGCGCCGACAAATGAAATTGCCATGGGCATGAAGATCATCGTTTTAACCACCCGTTCGTAAGGAACACGATCGGCCAGCACGGCGATCAGGAGGCCCAACCCCACAGTTCCTGCGGTGGCGACGACCAGCCAGATGGCGTTATTCCGGAAGGCAATTAACATGGAGTCGTTGGTAAAGGCGAATTGATAATTGGCCAGACCGACGTACTGCTCGGACCTTTCTCCGAAAAAACTGACGATGATGGTGCGAACGACAGGAAATATTAAGTACCCGGTTAAAATTAAAACAACGGGGGCGATGAATGCCCAGGGCCGGATTTTCTCTGCGGTCTCGATGGGAAATAGACGGTCAATCAGTCGATCAATCCCCACAAAATAAATCAAAGAGCCGCCAATACCCAGCACCATGGCCAGGAGTGCGCGTCCAATCTGAAGGAGGATCTCTTGCATGTTCTTTCTCCTCGTTGGCTGAAGTCATGGGCAGCCCCTTGCTTGCGAGGCTGCCCATGGTCAAAATTTTAGTAGCTCGCTACTGTCCGTAGGCATCCTGGGCAGCAGTCTCGATGTTCTGCAGCACCTGGTCAAGGTTCCCTTCGGAGATGTAATTGACCATGCCCTCCCAGAAAGCGCCCGACCCGACGGCCGAAGGCATCAGATCCGAGGCGTCAAAGCGGAAGACTTCCGCTTCGGTCAGAAACTCGGCCTGCTTCCTGGTGAGATCATTGGGATAGGCAGAAGCTTCCACACCCTGGTGAGGGGAGAGGAATCCACCGATCCCGGCCCAGATTTCCTGCGGCTGCGGGGTGGCAAGATACTGCATGAATTCCCGGGCTTCCGGGGTGTCACGCAGCATGACGATCAGGTCAGCGCCGCCCAGCGCCGGTGTGCCGTATTCTTCATCAATCGGAGGCAGCGGGAAGAAGTCATAATCTTCCGCCGTGACATTCTCCGGGAAGAACCCGGTCACAAAGCTGGCCTGGCGGTGCATGTAGCAGCTGAAGTCCTCTCCAAACATGAAGTTGGGAGCGTCCTGGAAGTTAGTGGAAACCACACCCTGGGTGCCGCCGATAACGTAGTCTTCGTTGCGGGCGATGTCGCCAAAGGTGCTCACCGCGTTGGACACGGGGTCACTGGTCCAGGAGATTTCGTGGGCTACCCACTGGTCGTAGGCTTCCGGTCCGGCCTGGCGGAGCATGATATCCTCCACCCAGTCGGTAGCAGGCCAGCCACTGGCTGCGCCGCTCTCGATGCCGATGCACCAGGGTTTACGCTGCCCGTCCGGATTGTCTTCCACAATCTGATCAGAAAGAGCGATCATCTCATCCCAGGTCTCCGGTACTTCATAGCCGGCTGCCTCAAAGTTCTCCGGCACATACCAGACCAGGCTCTTCACAGCAGCTTTGTAGAAGATGCCGTAGAGAGTGTCGTTGTGGCTTCCCAGGTTCAGCCAGACGTCCTGGTAGTTGTTCTGCAGGTCGTCCATGTTCATGAAGGTGGAGATATCCACCAGAGCGCCCTGTTCTGCCAGGTCCTGCATTAATCCAGGGTTGGGCAGAATGGCGATCTCGGGGGGATTGCCGCCCTCTACACGGGTGGTCAGCACAGCGGACAGGTCCCGGGTTCCCTCAAAGGCCACACCGTAGCCGGTGTCCTCTTTGAAAGGAGCGATGGCTTCATTAAAGGCCTCGATCTCCGAGCCTCCCCAGGTGCCGAGCACGTTGACCGTCTGGTCGGATTCCATCACCTCACGGGTGACCTCGACCTCTTCGGTCACGACCACGGTTTCCCGCTCAGGCTCGGGGGTTTCCATCTCTTCCTCTGGCGCAGCTGGCGCACAGGCGGAGAGAACCAGCCCAAGAATGAGCAGAAAGGCGAGTGGCTTAAATAATTTTCGTAACATCTTTTCCTCCCTTAAATAGTGTGGGTGGTGACAATCAATAGCGCGATTGCCGTGTACGTTAACTCTAGCATCGGGCAAGAACGCTTTGTATAGATAGGGTATAGAAGGAACGATACATATTTAGATATATTCAAACAGCAAGGGATTTCAGGAGAAATTGGGAGTGCGCTATAGTTAAATCCAAGTAAACCGGTACAGCGTCGGAGAGAGGAGAAAATAGATCATGGAAGAGAATCAGAATCAGGAGGTCGCTGACCTGCTGGAGCGGATTGCTGGACTGCTGGAAAGCAAGCAGGCCAACCGTTTCCGCATTCAGGCATATCGGGAGGCTGCTGAGACGGTGCGCGGCCAGGAGCCGCCGCTGTCCACGCGGCTGCAGGAAGGTGGAGAACAGGCCCTGCAGCAGCTGCCGGGGATTGGGGAAGGAATTTCCGGTGTGATCGCTGAGTATCTGCGGGAGGGAAGATCGACAGCGCTGGAGAGACTGCTGGGAGAGACGGCCCCCGAAAGGCTCTTTCAAGAAGTCCCTGGCATCGGCGAGACGCTGGCAGAGCGAATTGCCGAGGAGCTCGATGTCTCCTCGCTGGAAGGACTCGAAGAGGCTGCCCGTGACGGCCGTCTGCAAGAGGTGGTGGGATTTGGCTCCCAGAAAGTGGAAAATGTCCGTCTCAGCCTGGCGGGGATGCTGGGCACAGACGCCCGGCGCAGACAGAGAGAGGGCGGGGATGAGGCTGCAGGCCAGGATCCCCCGGTGAAGATCCTTCTTGAGGTGGATAAGGAGTACCGCCGCCAGGCGCAGGCGGGAAAGCTGCCGAGAATTGCCCCCAAGCGTTTCAATCCGGAGAAGGAAGCCTGGCTGCCCATCCTGGAAACAACCAGAGGAGCCTGGAAGCTCACGGCGCTGTTTTCCAATACCGCCCGGGCGCATCAGCTGGGGAAAACAGATGACTGGGTGGTCCTGTATTACCATCGGGATGGGGAGGAAGACCAGGCCACGGTGGTGACCGAAACCCAGGGTCCGCTGAAGGGGAAGCGCGTGGTGCGGGGACGGGAGGGGGAATGCCGGGCCTATTACAGGGCAACGAACCGGTGACCTGGGGGATATTACCGGCTGGGAAGTCATCAGGGAGGCAGCAGTCAGGGAAGCAGATTTTCAAATAGAGCGCGTCGGTGCATCGTCCTCCCGGCGGGTCCCCCGACCAGCCGGTGTGCGGGGGGAAATGTCTGATTCCTTAGATCCGGCCCCGGTCCTCCTATCTACCTCCCGGGTGGTCCCCTGACCAGCAGGTGTGGGGGGGAATATCTGATTCCTTAGTTCCGGTCCCGGTCCTCCTATCAACCTCCCGGCTGGTCCCCCGACCAGCCGGTGTGTGTGGGGAAATGTCTGAGTCCTTAGTTCCGGCCCCGGTCCTCCTATCAACCTCCCGGCTGGTCCCCCGACCAGCCGGAGTGTAAGGGGAAATCTCTGATCCTTAGTTCCGGTCCCGGTCCTCCTATCTACCTCTCGGCTGGTCCCCTGACCAGCCGGTGTGTAAGGGGAAATCTCTGATCCTTAGTTCCGGTCCCGGTCCTCCTATCTACCTCTCGGCTGGTCCCCCGACCAGCCGGTGTGGGGGGGGGGAATGTCTGATTCCTTAGATACGGCCCCGGTCCTCCTATCAACCTCCCGGGTGGTCCCCCGACCAGCCGGTGTGTAAGGGGAAATGTCTGATCCCTTAGTTCCGGCCCCGGTCGGGGGACCGGGGCCGAGGACAGAAAAAGTGGACGGGGCCGAGGACAGAAAAAGCGGACGGGGCCGAGGACAGAAAAAGCGGACG
>CAZRUS010000024.1:0-41438 GCA_964603385.1 uncultured Anaerolineales bacterium
CCTGATAGGACATTTTAACTTTGCCAGAATAGGACATTTTAACTTTGCCCTAACAAAATTTGTCTGACAATTGACAGCAGATGGTTTGTTTGTTAAACTTGGAATTGTCTGACAAATTAAATGGGTTCACCGGAACATCGGGGAGTTGATATGACCACCCTGCTGGTAAAAAACGCTCACATCATTGTGACCATGGACAGCCACCGCCGCGAGATTCAGGACGGTGGACTTTTTGTTAAAGGTGGGTTTATTGAGCAGGTCGGCCCCAGCAGTGAGCTTCCTGAACACGCAGATCGGGTGCTTGACCTCAGCGGTCATATCCTGCTTCCCGGGTTGATCAACACTCATCACCATTTTTACCAGACGCTGACCCGGGTGGTGCCGGAGGCCCAGAATGTGAATTTATTTCACTGGCTGAAGACGCTGTATCCGATCTGGGCGCGGATGAAGCCGGAAGATATTCGAATTTCTACCAAAACAGCTCTGGCCGAACTGGCGCTTTCTGGCTGCACGACTGCATCTGATCACCTCTATTTGTTTCCCAACGGCTCCAGGCTGGATGACGAAATCCATGCAGCCCGAGAAATTGGGCTGCGGCTGCATGCCTCCCGGGGCTCAATGAGTCTGGGAGAGAGCAAAGGGGGTCTGCCTCCGGACAGTGTGGTTGAGGATGAAGATGCCATCCTGAAGGATTCGCAGCGGTTGATCGAAAGCTATCATGATGACCAGCCGGGCAGTTTTACGCAGATTGTGCTGGCCCCTTGCTCCCCTTTCAGCGTCACCGGGGATTTGATGAGACAAAGCGCAAAGCTGGCCCGGGAGTACGGTGTCCAGCTGCACACTCATTTGGCTGAAACAGAAGACGAGATTGATTTCTGCATTCAGCAGTTTGGAAAACGACCTGTGGCTTATATGGAGGAAGTTGATTGGGTGGGGCCGGATGTCTGGTTCGCGCATTCGGTGTACGTCAATGAACAGGAGATTGGGGTCTACAGTGATCACAGCTGCGGGGTGGCCCACTGTCCCAGCTCGAATATGCGGCTGGCTTCCGGGGCGGCGCCTGTCCTGGACTTTCTGGCAGCCGGTGTGGATGTTGGACTGGGTGTAGACGGATCTGCCAGCAACGATGGCTCCCATATGATGGAAGAAGCCCGTCAGGCACTTCTCCTGGCCAGGGTCCGTGCAGGGATGAGGGGGGCTTCCCGATCGGGTGATCAGGAGATTCCCATTATGACCGGAAGACAGGCGCTGGAGCTGGCCACCTTGGGCGGCGCTGCTGTGCTGGGTCGTTCGGATATTGGCTCCCTGGAGCCTGGCAAAGCGGCTGATTTTACGGCGATCAATTTGCAGCGGATCGATTACGCCGGTGCACTGCACGATCCTGTGGCTGCGCTCACCTTCTGTGCGCCGGTAAAGGTTGATTATACAGTTGTGGGGGGCGAGTTTGTGGTCCGGGAAGGAAGGCTGGTCACCGAGGACCTGCCGCAGTTGATTGAGGAGCATAATCGGGCCGCCGATCGATTATTAAACGATTAACAGCAGCTGTTGATCGTTTTTTTATTCCCCGGGAGGAGCTTATGTTGATGGAAGAGATAAGTTTACGGACAAGGAGACTGGTGGATGTGGCCATGGGCCGCAGAAGCGCTGACCTGGTGCTCCAGAATGGCCGTCTGGTCAGTGTACAGTCCGGAGAAATCCTATCGGGCAGGGATATTGCTATCTCCGGAGAGAGAATTGCCTTTGTTGGAGAGGATGCTTCCCACACTATCGATGAAAACACGGTGGTGATTGATGTCCAGGGCCAGTACCTGGTACCGGGGCTGCTGGATGCCCACATGCATGTTGAGTCCGGCATGGTGACCATTACAGAATTCGTCCGGGCAGTCGCCCCGCGGGGGACGACCGGCATGTTTATTGATCCCCATGAGATTGCCAATGTTTTTGGGCTGAAAGGTGTGCGGCTGATGGCAGATGAGGCGGAAAAGCAGCCGGTTCATGTCTGGGTCCAGATTCCATCCTGTGTCCCCTCCGCCCCGGGTCTGGAAACTCCAGGGGCATCAATCGGCCCGGAGGAAGTAGGGGAAGCAATGTCCTGGGAACGGATCATTGGCCTGGGGGAGATGATGAATTTCCCGGGCGTGTTTAATGGTGATCCCAAGATGCATGATGAAATGGCTGCCACGCGGGCTGCCGGGAAAGTGGTCGGCGGGCATTATGCCTCTCCCGATCTGGGCCTGCCTTTTCACGGCTACGCGGCCGGTGGAGCAGCGGATGATCACGAGGGAACCAGGAAAGAAGATGCTGTGGCGCGAGTGCGCCAGGGCATGAAAGCGATGCTCCGCTATGGCTCGGGTTGGCTGGATGTGGAGGCGCAGATCAAAGCGATCACCGAGGAAGGGTTGGACTCCCGACATTTTTTGCTCTGTACGGATGATTCTCATTCGGAAACGCTGGTTAATGACGGTCATATGGACCGCGTGGTTCGTCACGCCATGGCGCTCGGAGTGGACCCGGTAACCGTTCTCCAGATGACCACCATTAATACGGCGGAGCATTTCGGGGTGGCAAATGATGTTGGCCAGATCGCTGCTGGAAGATTTGCAGATATCCTGGTGGTGGCTGATTTGGAGGAATTCCATCCCGGCAGAGTAATTGCCAAAGGGCAGCTGCTGGCGGAGGAAGGCCGTTGGCAGCGGGAGCTTCCCGGGTTCCAGTATCCTGCGTGGGCGACAGAGTCAATTCATGTCAAACGGGCGCTCAAGGCATCCGATTTTCGGCTCAATGTCCCAGAGGATCTGGCTGAGGAAGCGCTGATGGCCCACGTGATTGGTGTTGTTGAGGGCCAGGCCCCAACCCGACATCTTCAGATTCCTGTTCAATCTGAAGACGGGGAGATTAAGGTTGATCTGAAGCGCGATCTGGCAAAGATTGCCTTGGTGGAACGCCATCAAGCCACGGGTGGTGTCCAGGTGGGTCTGGTTCAAGGTTTCCAGCTGGAGGGAAGCTGCGCAGTTGCCACAACTGTCGCTCATGATTCCCACCATATGATTGTGGTGGGAACGGATGAGGAGCAGATGGCGCAGGCAGTCAATCATCTGGTCAATATCCACGGCGGACAGGTGGTGATTAAAAACGGACGGGTGATCGGGGAAGTGGCGCTGCCGATTGCTGGTCTGATGTCAGAAAAACCGGCCGAGGCGGTGGCAGAAGAAGCAGCGGCGGTGTTGGAAGGTTTTCGGGAATGCGGCTGCCAGATCAAGAATCCTAATATGCAGCTCAGCTTACTGGCCCTGGTGGTGATTCCATCCTTAAGGATCTCTGATCTGGGCTTGGTTGATGTAGATGCCTTCGATTTTGTCCCTGTGCTGGAAAAAGATAGGCAATTATGAGCGAAAATGACGTTTCAAAGAACATCCACAAGCAGCTGAATATCATCATAACGAACACCGAAACCGGCGAACGACTGCCTTCCGAGCCCAAGCTGGCAGACAAACTGGGCGTTTCCCGGGCCACGCTGCGGGAAGCCATGCGAACCTTTGAGACCAAAGGACTGCTGCAGCGCAAGCAGGGAGTGGGCACCTTTGTCATTCATCCCAGCAATGTGTTCGAAGCGGGTTTGGAGAACCTGGTCAGTCTGGAGACATTGGCCGACCAGGTGGATCTGGAGATATCTACCGGAGAGCTGGTTGTGAAAGAAGATCCGGCCAGCAAGAAGCAGGCTGAAGAACTGGATCTCAAAGAAGGCGAGGCCATCTTGAAGATTTCCAGAACAATCCTGGCCGAAAACCGTCCGGTAGCCTATCTGGTGGACAATGTTCCCCTGGATGTGCTCAGTGCAGATGAAGTGAAGAAAGATTTTAACGGATCTGTATTGGATCTGCTGATTATCAACCAGGATATCCCGCTGACCACTTCCCGGTGCAATATCACCGCTATGGGAGCAACCTCGGAGATCGCCAGCGCGCTGGATATTCAGCGGCATGACCCGCTGCTGGTATTCTCTTCTAAACTGTACAATGCAGAGGGAAGAATGATCGACCTTTCCTCCAGCCACTTCATCCCTGGATACTTTCACTTCCACATTGTCAGGCGGGTGGAGACCGGGCTGTGAACGATGTTTTAGTTGGTAAATTCCTGGTCGTCCCCGGTGAGTGATACCTGAATATTCCTCCGCGGTCGACCGGGAAAGGTAAACAATTTCTAAATAAAAGGAGCAAGATCATGAGAAGTTTTGCAGGACGTAACATTATATCTTTGAGGAATTTTGAACGGCGCGAGTTTGAACGAGTGCTGGAGGTGGCCGATGAGCTGGCACCGATCGCACATAACCGCAAAAACGTGGATCTTCTCAAGGAAAAGACGATGGTAACCGCGTTTTACCAGCCCTCCACCCGCACCCGTCTGGCGCACGAAGCTGCCATGCTGCGGCTGGGTGGGAAAGTGACCGGTTTCTCCGATGCCAAGATGACCCGTGCAGGTGACTTTTATATGGAGTCCATCAAGGACACCTTCAAGATGCTGGAGCATTATGGGGATGTCATCGTCATGCGTCACTTCCAGAAGGGCGCGCCTGCGGAAGCTGCCAAATGGACCAGCATTCCGATCATCAACGGCGGAGACGGTTGGGGAGAACATCCCACACAGATCCTGACTGACCTGTACACAGTCTGGAAAGAGAAAGGAACCATCGACGGACTGCGCTGGGTGGCGGTGGGCGATATGCGCATGCGGACCATGCACTCTCTCGGTCATGCCCTGACCCAGTTTGACTGCCCGATCACCTTTATCTCGCCTGATGAAATGAGCTTGCCGGATGAGTACCGGGAGGATTTCCAGCAAAACAGCTTGGATTTCTCGGAAGGCGGAGATGTCCGTAAAGTGATCGCTGACGCGGATGTCATCCTGGTCGAGCCGGTTGTCCAGCCTGATTACACCAAATCCCGGGATGAGCGCGAGGGCGATGTCGGCCAGACACCGCCTGAGTTCAAGATCACCCGGGAACTGCTGGAGAGCAAGGCGAAGTCGGATGCCATTCTGCTGCACTCGCTGCCCCGAATGGATGAGATTCCTCCCGATGTCGACCAGACCCGTTGGGCTCGCTACTGGCAGGAGGGGTTCAACGGTGTTGTAGTCAGAATGTCCCTCCTCGCCCTGGTTTTGGGCGCGAAGGAATAAGCTGATCAGCGGAAACTTCCCGGCGGTACGTAACTGCTGCTAACGCAGCCAGGACACCGCCGGGAAGGATAAACAACCCATAAATTAATTTTTTTTATCCAGCCCCCCGGGCTGGAAGCATGAACCAGAAGGAGCTAACAATGATTACTGACTTGAGGGGTCGTGATTTGATCAGCGACCTTGATTTTTCCAAAGAAGAAGTGGAAACCATTTTGGAAGTGGCCTGGGATCTGAAGAAGAAGCGCGCTCTTGGTGAGCCCCATGCCCTGCTTAGAGACAAGACCCTGTCCATGCTGTTTTTCTATTCCAGCACCCGCACACGGGCTTCCTTCGAATCCGGTATGGCCCAGCTTGGCGGTCATGCGGCTTTTATGGAAAGCCGCACCACTCAGGTTTCTCATGGAGATACGGAAAAAGAACTGGGAGAAATCCTGGGCCGTTATTTTGACGGCATCGCTATCCGCCATGTCACCTGGGGTGTGGGCAACCAGTACCTGCGGAATGTTGCCTCCGCTTCACGTGTTCCTGTGCTAAACATGCAGTGTGAGATTTATCACCCCCATCAGTGTCTGGCTGATATCATGACCATCATGGAGAAGAAAGGAAAGGATCTGCGGGGGAAGAAAATGGTGGTCTCCTGGGCGTATGCCTCCTCGTACCTCAAGCCGATTTCGGTGCCTCAATCTTTGATTCTGCAGATGCCCCGCTTTGGGCTCGATGTCACCCTGGCCCACCCCCCGGAATTCCAGCTGATGCCGGAAATCATGGACCAGGCCAAAGAGCAGGCTGAAAAATTTGGAAGCAAATTTGAAGTGGTTGATGATATGAAGGAAGGTTTCAAGGATGCCGATATCGTCTATGCCAAATCCTGGGGCCCTCTGCTGACCACGCAGGATCCCGATGAGGGCAAGAAAATCCAGGACCAATACAAGGACTGGATCACTGATGCTGAGAAGATGGCGCTTGCTGATCCGGATGCCATTTACATGCACCCGCTGCCCGCTGACCGGGATGTCGAGGTCACCAGCGAGGTGATGGATGGACCGCAGTCGGTGGTCTTTGATCAGGCAGAAAACCGCATGCATGCTCAGAAGGCCGTCATGGCCCTGACCATGAAATAGGAGATAGCTATGGTAGAAAAGAAACAAGTCGCTGTGGTTGCCATTGGCGGTAACTCACTGATCAAGAGCAAACAACACCAGACCGTGGAGGATCAATATCAGGCGGCCCAGCAAACCGCGGAACATCTCGCAGATATGATCGAATCCGGTTGGGATATCGCTATCGGACATGGAAACGGTCCCCAGGTGGGCTTCATTCTCCGCCGGTCGGAGATCGCCCATAAGGTGGAAGGGATGCACGAGGTCCCGCTGGATGTCTGCGGTGCTGACAGTCAGGGGGCGATCGGCTATGCCCTGCAGCAGAATCTGCAGAACGAACTTAAAGAACGCGGCATTGACAAGCCGGTGGCCACGGTGATCACCCAGGTGCGGGTAGATGCCGATGACCCTGCCTTCCAGGAGCCGGCCAAACCCATCGGCAGCTTCATGGAAGAAGAGGAAGCCAAACAGCGCCAGGAGGAAATGGGCTGGGAGGTGGTGGAAGATGCCGGCCGGGGATGGCGCCGGGTGGTTGCCTCTCCCCTTCCCGTTGAGATCATGGAGCTGGAGGCGGTCAAGACCCTGATCAGCTCCGGGACCATCACCATTACTGTTGGTGGTGGCGGGATTCCTGTGATCGAGACCGATGAGGGTGTCAAGGGCACCGCAGCGGTGATCGATAAAGACTTCGCTTCCTCCTTCCTGGCCAATCAGATCGACGCAGATCTGCTGCTGATATCCACTGCGGTGGAAAAGGTAGCCTTGAATTTTGGGAAACCTGATCAGGAGTGGATTGATGAGATGACTGTCGCTGACGCCAAGCAGTACCTGGAGGAAGGGACCCATTTTGCCAAAGGGTCTATGGAGCCAAAAATCAAAGCCATCGTCCGCTTCCTGGAAAACGGTGGCAAAGAAGCTATCGTCACCAATCCGGAGAACATCGGACGGGCGCTAAAAGGTGAGACAGGAACCCGAATCGTTCCCTGAACAGCAGGGTGGGGGCACCAGGGACTATCAGGGGATACATGTTTTCGTTTCTTTCCCTGAATTAGGAAGAGTTGGAGGATTGGGGGTTCTGGGACGATCCCCGGCTGCTACCGCCGGCAGCAGATCGTGCCAGCCCAATCCTCCCTCCCCCCCGGGTAGGGGATAAGGAAACAGCGGCGGATCAGTCCTGATATTTTGCTGGATAGGATCAGCTATTGTTGTTGAGGCATTCGCGAAAGATTAGTGAAAGATAAATTTCTGACACTTTTGGATAAAATTTTCTTCCTCAACTGCAGGTCATCAATTATACTTAAGTGGATTGTATCTGAAAACACTAGACTAAAAAGGAGGGTTGAAATCTCGGATCAATTCGCGTATAGTTGTTTTTTCAAGTCACGCCTAGTTATGTAGAGGAGAAAGTATGAAGAAGAACCTTTGGTTAGTGATTGGCTTGCTGTTGATTGCTTCTCTGGTCTTCTCAGCCTGTCAGACTGCGCCTGCACCAGAAGAACCTGCTGCTGAAGAAGAAACCATGGAAGAACCAGCGGAAGAGGAAGCCGAAGAAGCTGAAGAGGCCGAAGAAGCTGAAGAGGCCGAAGAGGCCGAAGAAACCGAGGAGATGGAAGAGGAGAAGCTCACAGTCGCTTTCATCTATATCGGACAGCCCGGCGATCTTGGCTGGACCTATGAGCATGAACAAGGCCGCTTGATGCTGGAGGAACAGCTCGGTGAACAGGTGGAAACCCTCACAGTGCCGGATGTTCCCGAAGGCCCGGATGCAGAGAAATCCATCCGTGACGTGGTCAATCAGGGAGCTGATGTGGTTTTCACCACCAGCTTTGGCTATATGGATCCCACCCTGACCGTGGCCCAGGATAATCCGGAAGTGATCTTTGAGCACTGCTCCGGGTTCAAGACCAACGATAACATGGCCACGTACTTTGGCCGCATGTACCAGCCGCGGTACCTCTCCGGTTTGGTGGCGGGCAGCATGACTGAAGTCAATTCCATTGGCTATGTCGCCGCCTTCCCCATCCCCGAGGTGATCCGAGGAATCAACGCCTTTACCCTTGGCGTCCGGGAAGTCAATCCCGAGGCGGAGGTCAAGGTCGTCTGGACAAGCACCTGGTACGACCCGGTCAAAGAGCGCGAGGCTGCCCAGGCGCTGCTGGATGAGGGTGTGGACATCATCGCCCAGCACCAGGACACCACCGAACCTCAGAAAGCTGCCGCAGAAGCGGGCAAACTGAGCATCGGGTATGACTCCGATATGGCCCAGTTTGTGGGCGATACGGTGCTGACCAGCCCGGTCTGGAACTGGGGCACTTACTACGTGGACACAATTCAGAATGTGCTTGACGGCACCTGGGAGACCCACCAATTCTGGGGTGGTCTGAACAGCGGCATTGTCAAGCTTGCTGAACTCAGCCCCCAGGTTCCGGAAGGCGTTGCCAAGTTAGTGGAAGAGTCCCATGAGCGCATTACCGACACAGAGTGGGATGTTTTCTGCGGACCGATCAACAGCCAGGACGGCACCGAGATGGTTGCCGAAGGCGAGTGCATGGCTGATGGAGATATGCTCTCCATGGATTGGTTTGTGGAAGGAGTGGAAGGTACACTCGAGTAACCGTAATTGACCATCTGCTCTCCCCGTCTCTGTTACCTGGAGATGGGGAGAGTTTTATGACAGGTGAAGGAAATCCATGACAGAAACAAACGGTTCCTACGCAGTTGAAATGAGAGGGGTCACCAAGCGGTTTCCAGGTGTGATTGCCAATCAAGATGTTGACCTGTTTGTGGAAAAAGGGCATGTTCATGCCCTGCTGGGGGAAAATGGGGCGGGAAAAAGCACCTTGATGAATGTGCTTTCCGGTCTCTACCAGCAGGATCAGGGGCGCATCGTGCTGCATGGAGAGCCGGCTGTGATTCAGTCCCCTCGGGATGCCATTGACCTGGGGATTGGTATGGTTCACCAGCATTTCATGCTGGTGGAGTCCCAGACTGTGGCGGAGAATGTCATTTTAGGACTTTTCCCCACGGGGCTGGTGATTAATGACAAAAAAATTAAAAAGCAGATCCAGGAATTATCCCAACGTTATCAATTAAATGTCGATCCGGATGCATATATCTGGCAGCTTTCTGTGGGAGAACAGCAGCGGGTGGAGATTCTCAAACTGCTCTACCGGGGAGCAGATATTCTGATCATGGATGAACCCACTGCCGTGCTCACGCCCCAGGAAGCCGATCAATTGATGCAGATTCTTCACCAGATGGCCAAGGAAGGGAAAACGATCATTTTTATCACCCATAAACTGCATGAAGTGATGGGGTACGCAGATCGGGTTTCCGTGCTTCGGAAAGGAAAAATGGTGGAAACCCTGAATATTGGGGAGACCAGCAAGGATGAACTGGCCCGTCTGATGGTCGGGAGAGAAGTGCTGTTCCGATTTGAAAAAAAGGAGCTGGATCCTGGAGAAGTGGTCATTGAAGCAGATCATCTCAAGGCAGCCAACGATAAAGGACTTCCGGCCCTGCGGGGCATCTCCTTCCAGGTGCGCAGCGGAGAGGTGCTGGGCATCGCCGGTGTAGCCGGAAACGGTCAAAAGGAATTAGCTGAAGTGGTCACCTGCCTGCGGCCTTTGAAAAGCGGGCGGGTACTGATCAATGGGGAAGAGATCACCAACTGCACCTCTCGCCAGGCGATTAATGCCGGTTTGAGCCATATTCCCGGCGATCGCTTGGGCAGGGGATTGGCCGGCAACTTGCCCGTCTCAGATAACCTGGTGATGAAAGTATACCGAAAACCACCCCTCGCCAGCGGCTGGCTGGTAAATTATGGCAAGGTGGACGGCTTTTCCAACCGGCTGGTGGAAAGCTTTGATATTGTCACCCCCTCCATCACTACCACCGCTCGATCCTTGTCAGGAGGCAACCAGCAGAAAGTTGTGCTGGCCAGGGAGATCGATGCCAGCAGTGGTGCCCTGGTGGCGGTCAACCCCACACGGGGTCTGGATATTGGAGCTACAGAAGCGGTGCGGAGGGAAATCCTCAAACAGCGGGATCAGGGCGCAGCCATCTTGTTGATCTCTGGTGACCTCGATGAGCTGATGCAAATCTCCGATCGAATTCTGGTCATTTACGAGGGAGAGTTTATGGGGGAGATGGCCGCAGATCGGGCAGATATTGATCAGATTGGCTTGATGATGGCCGGTGAGAAGCAGGAGCTCCGTAATGGGTGACCAGCGCCGACCTGGAGGTTTGATTCTCTGTGAATATTAAATTTGAACGCCGATTGGAAAAATCCAGAACCGCTGTTTTTTTGGTTCCCTTAGTATCATTTATGCTGGCGCTGGTCTTCGGCGCCCTGCTGCTTCTGGCCTTTGGGATTAAACCTTTAGAGGCCTTCCGTGTGATGGTGGATGGTTCCCTGGGCAGTCAATATGCCATCACAGAAACACTGGTGAAATCGATCCCCTTAATGCTCACCGGACTCTCCGTTTCCATTGCCTTCCGGATGCTTTTTTGGAACATTGGTGCGGAAGGGCAGCTGGCGCTTGGCGGGGTGGCCGCCGCTTATGTGGCGCTTTTTTTGAGCGATTCTATCCCTGATTTCTTGACCATCCCCACCATGGTGGTCTTCGGCATGGCGGCAGGGGCTTTATGGGCGCTGATCCCGGCCCTGTTGAAGGCATATCTCAATGTGAATGAGATTCTGACCACTTTAATGATGAACTATATAGCCATCCTGCTGGTGGAATATCTTTATCTGGGACCCTGGCGGGATCCGGAGGGATTTGGGTTCCCGGGTTCGGCCCCTTTTCCGGAGGAAGCAATCCTGCCGCGGCTGGTGGGTCGGGTTCATCTGGGTATTATCTTTGCCCTGATTGCCGCGGCGATCGTCTGGCTGATCATGAGCCGGATGAAATGGGGCTATGAGATCCGCTTAATTGGGGAAAATCCTCGGGCGGCAAAATATGCTGGAATTTCCACCACCAGAAACATGATTATGGTCATGCTTTTATCCGGAGCCCTGTCGGGATTGGCGGGTATGGCGGAAGTATCGGGCATTGCCCGACGCCTCTACCAGGGTCTGACAGCTGGATACGGCTACACGGCTATTATTGTCTCCTGGTTGGCCAGCCTCAATCCCATCGCGGTACTCTTTGTCAGCCTGTTCATGGCCGCACTGACAGTTGGAGGGGACCAGCTTCAGGTGGCGATGGGGATTCCTGCCGCTGTTGCCTTGGTTCTGCAGGGAGCGATTTTATTCTTTGTGCTGGGAGGCTGGGTGTTTATCAATTACCGAATTCGAATCATTCGTACTAAAGACCTTGTAAAGGTAGGGGAAACCCATGAATGAAGCGATGATCATTTCTCTGCTGACGATCACTGTCCGCGCAGGAGTTTCCCTTCTCTACGCCACTCTGGGAGAAATTTTTACCGAACGATCAGGCGTTCTCAACCTGGGTGTGGAAGGGTTGATGCTGATGGGAGCGGCGACAGCTTTTGCGGTTTCTTATCACAGCAACAGCGCCTGGCTGGGGCTGGGGATAGCTGCTCTGGCAGGGATGGTCCTCGCCGCTGTGCACGCATTTTTGACCATTACCATGCAGGCAGATCAGGTGGTCAGCGGTCTGGCGCTGACCCTTTTTGGGACAGGCCTTTCTAGCTTTATGGGCCAGCGGTTGGGACCCGGTGGGACCACGATGGTAGGTTTGCAGGGGCCCTCCTTCCAGCGCATCCCTATCCCTTTGCTGGAGGAGATCCCCATCATTGGCCCTTCATTCTTTAACCAGGATATTCTGGCCTATCTGCTCTATGTGCTGCTGCCGCTGCTGGCGTTCTTTCTCTATAGGACACAGGTCGGGCTGCATCTTCGGGCGGTGGGGGATAATCCCACAGCAGCCGATGCCCTCGGGATAGCGGTTAAACGGACCCGATATATTTACACTATCTTCGGCGGTATGCTGATAGGTGTGGCCGGTGCCCACCTATCCATGGCGTACCTGCAGGGGTGGGCGATGAACATCACCGGCGGACGGGGATGGATCGCCATTGCCCTGGTGATCTTCGCCACCTGGGATCCATTCCGGGCCGCTCTGGGCGCACTGCTTTTTGGCGGCATCAACGCCATGCAGTTCCGTCTCCAGGCTGCCGGCACCCAGATCCCTGCCCCGTTTTTAAACATGCTGCCGTATTTCTTTACCATCCTGGTCCTGGTCTTCATCACCTGGGGAGAATCATTCCGCAAGCGGCTGGGGGCGCCAGCCGCGCTGGGAAACCCCTACATCCGTGAAGACAAGAAATGACCGAAGAAAAAGTCGTTGGTTGGCCCAGAAGGTCTGCCGGATTTTACTGCCTGTGTTGAAGAAAAGAGAAACAGCGGGTGCCGGTAATAATCCACCCGTAGAACCGCTGATGTTATTAAAAGTAGAAAAGGTTGCTGTCTATGAGTTCACCAAGTCAAGACAAGTGGTATGCAAAACTGATTGATGTTGCCCTTCCGGTCTTTGCCACTCTGGCCGCATTGATCGTGGGAGCGGTGATGCTGCTGCTGATGAATGTCAATCCCATTGAAGCTTATGGCGCTCTCTGGGAGGGCGCTTTTGGCAGCCAGAACGCTCTGGCCGAAACGTTGGTCAAAGCCACGCCGCTGCTTCTGGTCGGATTGGGTATCTGCATTTCCTTCCGGGGGGATGTGATTAATATCGGCGGAGAAGGACAGATGATCGTGGGGGCGATCATCGGCACCCAGGTGGGCCTGAAAATGGTCGACTCTCCAGGCTGGCTGGTTGTCCCCCTGGCGCTGTTGGCTGGTTTCGCTGGAGGCGCATTATGGGGCGGCGTTCCAGGATTCCTGAAAGCGTATTTCAATGTCAATGAGATTCTCAGTACGGTGATGATGAATGCCATTGCCATCCAGCTGATGAATTTTTTACTCCGGGGCCCGATGATCGACCCTGCTCAGGCTGAGGCGGCTTCCCAGATTCCTCAGACTGCCAGACTGTTGGATGGGTTCCGGCTTCCGCGTTGGATTCCCACCCGTCTGCATCTGGGGGCACTGATCGCTGTGGTGCTGGCGGTGCTGGTTTACATTTTGTTGTGGCGGACGACCTGGGGATACCGGATCCGTTCGGTTGGCCAAAACCCGGATGCCTCAGCCTACGCCGGAATCAAGGTAAAAAATTACATCGTTCTGGCGCTGGTGCTCAGCGGCGCCTTTGCCGGTCTGGCCGGTGTCATGCAGGTATACGGCGTGAACTTCCGGATGATCACCGACGGCTCCGGTTCTGGTTTCACAGGCAGGGCCGGTTTTAACGGGATTGTCGCTGCTCTCTTCGGCCAGCTGCATCCGCTGGGGACCATCCCGGCTTCGATTCTGTTCGGTGCCCTGCTGGTGGGAGCCAATAAGATGCAGCGCGTGGTCCAGGTGCCCTCCGCGCTGGTGATTGCCCTCAACGGCCTGGTCGTGGTCTTTGTGGTCAGCAGTGAGATCTGGCGCAGAAAGCGCCAGCGTAAACGCCTGGCTTTAGTGATGGCCCTGCAGGAAAGTGCTCCGGGGGAGAGTGCTGAAAGAGAAGCTTTACAATACGGTGGGGAGGTGGACTGATGATATCTGATCTCTTCTCCATGACTGTCCTGGTGGGTATTTTAACTTCAGGCATTCGCCTGGCAACGCCTTATCTTTATGCTGCTATTGGAGAAACCTTTGGTCAGCGCAGCGGGGTGCTCAACCTCGGTGTGGAAGGCCAGATGCTTATAGGAGCTTTTACTGCCTTTTATGTTGCCATCCGGACCGGGAATCTCTGGCTGGGCGTGCTCAGCGCCATGGTTGTAGGCGCGGTGATGGGATTGGCGATGGCGTTTGTCACCGTCAATTTACAGGCGGTACAGGGAATCAGCGGGATCGGTTTCTATTTGTTTGGGCTGGGGTTGAGCGATCTGCTCTTCCAGAAGGTCCTGGGTACGGTGGAGACCGTGAAAGGATTCCCAAAAGTCAACCTGCCGGTGTTGAGTGATCTGCCGATTGTGGGCGAAATCTTCTTTCAGCAGAATATCCTGGTCTACATTGCATTTGCCCTGGTGCCCCTGGCCTGGTTTGTTCTTAACAAGACCACGCTGGGATTGAAAATCCGCGCGGTGGGGGAGAATCCAGAAGCGGCGGATTCTCTGGGGGTGAGCGTCGTCCGGATACGCTATCTGACGATCATTCTCGGGGGAACCCTCTCTGGAATCGCCGGAGCGTCCCTGTCCATTGCCTTATTGAATGTCTTCCAGCAGAATATGACCAGCGGTTTGGGTTTTATCGCCGTCGCCCTGGTCTATTTTGGCGCCTGGCGTCCCTTTGGGGTGATGGGGGGAGCTCTGCTGTTCAGCCTGGTCAACTCGCTGCAGCTGTGGGTGCAGGTCCTGGGAATCCCCATTCCCTCCGATATCGCGGTGATGATGCCCTATATCCTCACCATTCTGGTGTTGGTGATCTCGGTTTCCCGCATACGAGCACCGTCGGCATTGACAAAGCCATTTGAACGGGAAGAATAATCAATCAGCCTGGAGGTGAACTAGAAAAAAACGTTTGGATATGTCAACTGATAACCCCTTATTAAGGAGTAGATGATGAAGAAACTTCGTTTGATTTTTATCGCATTACTGGTAGCGGGTCTGCTGCTTGGTGCCTGTCAGGCACAGCCGGAGGCTCCTGAAGAAGAACAGCCTGCTGCGGAAGAACCCGCCCCGGCAGAGGAGGAAGGTCCCTTCCGGGTGGCTGTGGTAATGCCCAGTGCGATCAATGACCTGGCCTTCAGCCAGAGCATGTACGATGCCCTGGTGATGATCCAGGAAGAGATGGGTGGCGAAGAGGCCATGACTTTCGACTACTCGGACGGTATGTTTGTGGTCGATGACGCCGCGGCGGCCATCCGGGACTACGCAGCCCAGGGTTATGACCTGGTTGTTGCTCACGGATCCCAGTACGGCAGCTCGCTGCAGGAAATCGCCCCTGATTTCCCGGAGACCAGTTTTGCCTGGGGAACCACTGCGGACACCTTCGGCATTGATAACATCTTTGCCTACGAAGCGGCCTCTGATGAGGGCGGCTATGTCAACGGTGTGATGGCTGCCAACCTGTCGGAGAGCGGAGTGCTGGGTGTGGTGGGCCCGATTGAGACCGGGGATGCCAAGCTGTACGTGGACGGGTTTGTGGCGGGAGCCGAGGCCGGTGATCCTGATGTTGAGGTGAACGTGAACTACATCGGATCGTTTTCGGACGTGGCGCTGGCTGCAGAGGCTGCCAACACCCACGTGGCCGCTGGTGCGGATGTGCTGGCCGGCACCGCCCAGATGGTGGTGGGCGCGATCGGCGTGGCTGAGGAGAATGATGTGCTGTGGTTCGGCACCCAGGCTTCCCAGACCGAGCTGGCACCTGATATCGTGGTTGCCAACCAGATTTACCGCTGGGATGTGGTCTTGAACGAGATCATTGACCTGATCGGTGAGGGGACCCTGGGCGGCGAATCGTTTGTGATCGATCTTGAAAATGGCGGCCAGGTGATGGAGTTTAATGAAGACTTCGATCTTCCTGCTGATGTCAAGGAACTGGCAGAAGAAACCATTGCCGGTATCATTGATGGCTCCATTGAAACCGGAGTTGGCGCAGCTGCGGAAGAACCCACCTCCGATGCCCCTGAATTTGATGATGTCTTTGAGGTCGCGGTGGTAATGCCCAGCTCCATCAACGACCTGGCCTTCAGCCAGAGCATGTACGATGCCCTGGTTGCCATCCAGGATTGGATGGGTGGGGAAGAGGCCATGACTTTTGACTACTCGGACGGTATGTTTGTGGTGGATGACGCTGCGGCGGCCATCCGGGACTATGCGGCTCAGGGCTACGACCTGGTGATCGCTCACGGATCCCAGTACGGCAGCTCGCTGCAGGAAATCGCCCCCGATTTCCCGGAGACCAGTTTTGCCTGGGGAACCACTGCGGACACCTTCGGCATTGATAACATCTTTGCCTACGAAGCGGCCTCTGATGAGGGCGGCTATGTCAACGGTGTGATGGCTGCCAACCTGTCGGAGAGCGGAGTGCTGGGTGTGGTGGGCCCGATTGAGACCGGGGATGCCAAGCTGTACGTGGACGGGTTTGTGGCGGGAGCCGAGGCCGGTGATCCTGATGTTGAGGTGAACGTGAACTACATCGGATCGTTTTCGGACGTGGCGCTGGCTGCAGAGGCTGCCAACACCCACGTGGCCGCTGGTGCGGATGTGCTGGCCGGCACCGCCCAGATGGTGGTGGGCGCGATCGGCGTGGCTGAGGAGAATGATGTGCTGTGGTTCGGCACCCAGGCTTCCCAGACCTCTTTGGCGCCTGATATCGTGGTTGCCAACCAGATTTACAAGTGGGACGTTATTCTCCAGGATGTAATCAAAATGATTTCCGAGGGTCAGTACGGCGGCGAATCATTTGTGATTGATCTTGAAAATGGCGGCCAGGTGATGGAGTTTAATGAAGACTTCGATCTTCCCGCTGATGTCAGGGAACTGGCAGACGAGACGATTGAGGGCATCATAGACGGCAGCATCAGCATTGATCTGGGCGAGTAGATTGACTCTCAGAGCAGGCTGACCGCAAACAGAAAACCCATTCCCCGGGTACTCCCGGGGAATGGGCTCTGGACTGCAGGTTTGGCTGCATCCGGGACGGCAGCATATTCCATTCTGCCGTCCCGGATGCAGCAGCTAAACTTTCTATCAGAAAGGATTGAATATGACTGACCACAATGTACTGCCTTCAGGGCATACCCAGATTGATCATCTTTCCATGGAGGGAATCACCAAGCGGTTTCCCGGTGTGGTTGCCAATGACAAAGTGAGTTTTGATGTCCGCACTGGGGAGGTGCATGCCCTGCTGGGGGAAAATGGTGCCGGAAAAACCACCCTGATGAAGGTCCTTTATGGGATGTACCATGCTGATGAAGGTGAGATCATCCTCAATGATCAAAAAGTGTTCATAGAATCGCCCACTGATGCCATTAAGAACGGGATTGGCATGATTCACCAGCACTTTATGCTCGTGGAAACTCTGACGGTGGCGGAGAATGTTGCCCTTGGCCTGCGCTCTTCCCGGGAGCCGCTGACTGACCTGACAAAAGTCTCCGAGCGCATTCTGGAGCTGGCTGAGATCTACGGCCTGGATATTGATCCGGATGCCTACATCTGGCAGCTTTCGGTCGGTCAGCAGCAGCGGGTGGAGATTATCAAAGCGCTTTACCGCGGGGCGGCTCTGCTGATTTTGGATGAGCCCACCGCGGTGCTCACCCCGCAGGAAGTGGATGAGTTTTTCTGCATCATCAGGGAAATGGCCAATGACGGACATGCCCTGATTTTCATCTCTCATAAACTGCATGAGGTGATTGACATCAGCGACCGGGTGACGGTGCTGCGCGATGGAAAGAAGGTGGGCACCCATCAGACTGCCCAATCGACGAAAGCGGATTTAGCTCGCTGGATGGTCGGCCGGGATGTGGATTTCCGACCGGAAATTACGGAAGTGAAACGGGGGGAAGTGCGCTTAAAAGTGGATGGTATTTCCTGTCTCAGCAATCGAGGGACGCCCAGCCTGCGGTCAGTGGATCTGGATGTGCATTCTGGCGAGATCCTGGGCGTCGCGGGTGTTTCAGGCAACGGGCAGCGCGAGCTGGCTGAAGTGATTACCGGGCTGCGGGAAGCCACTGCAGGTCGCATATTCCTGGATGGCGAGGACATCACCGCACTGCCGCCCATCTCACGGACAGACCGATACCTATCTTACATTCCGGAGGAAAGAATGCGGGATGGGATGATCCAGGACTTTACGGTTGCTGAAAACCTGATCCTTCGGGAACATCACAAACAGCCTTTTTCTAAATGGGGCTTTTTAAATTTGAAAGCGGTTGAGCAGCACAGCAGCCATTTAATAAAAAATTACCAGATTAAAACCCCCTCCCAGGAAACCCTGGCAAAAAGTCTTTCCGGCGGGAATATTCAAAAGGTCGTTGTCGCCCGGGAACTCTCTCGAGACCCCCGGGTGATTGTCGCTTCCCAGCCCACGCGGGGTTTGGATGTGGGTGCGATGGAATATGTCCGCTCCCGACTGCTGGAGGAGCGGCTGGAGGGAACGGCTATTTTGCTGATTTCCGAGGATCTGGATGAAATTCTCGCTCTGGCAGACCGCATTGCCGTTATTTATGAAGGCCAGATCATGGGCATTGTCCCCCGTGAAGAAGCCACCCCGGAAAAGCTGGGTTTGCTGATGGCCGGTGTCAAAGAAGGAGCTTAATTGCATGGAGAAGTATGTCGGATTTGAATGCTCGGTTTGTGGAGAGAAGTACCAGCCCGGTGAGGTCACCTATACCTGTCCGCAAGATGATGGGATTCTGGATGTCCTGCTGGACTATGAAGCGCTGGCGGAAAGATCGCTGGAGGAGCTGATTTGCTTTTCGGAAGAATCGCTCTGGCGGTATCTGGCTTTACTGCCGGTGAAGGAAGCCATTGGCCAGGGAACCCCGCTGGGGGCCGCAGGCTGGACTCCGACTTATTCACCGCCCCACCTGGCCAGCGAGCTGGGATTGAAACAGCTCTGGGTAAAGGATGAAAGCAGCAATCCCACAGCCTCATTCAAGGACCGGGCCAGCGCCCTGCTGGTGGCCCGGGCTCGGGAGATCGGCGCTGAAGTGATCGTTACCGCCTCAACCGGCAATGCGGGCGCAGCCCTGGCAGGCATGGCAGCGGCGGTAGGTCATCAATCAGTCATCTTCGCTCCGAAAACAGCCCCACCTGCCAAGATCGCTCAACTGCAGATTTATGGGGCCCGGGTAATTCTTGTCGATGATAATTATGACGCTGCCTATCAGCTGTCCCTGGAAGCCACTCAGGAATTTGGCTGGTACAACCGCAACACCGGCTACAATCCCTTTACAGCGGAAGGCAAGAAGACAGCTGCCCTGGAAATCTGGGAACAGGTGCTGATGGAATATCCTCTGGAAAAACCGTTGTGTGTCTTCGTCAGTGTGGGAGATGGAAACATCATCTCAGGCATCCATAAGGGATTTAAGGATTTGTATGCAATTGGACAGATTGAGCAGATGCCGCGGATCTTCGGCTGCCAATCCACCGGATCAGCAGCCATCGCCAATGCCTATCAAGCTGGCACAGAGGAGATCAAACCGGTCGCTGCGGATACCCTGGCGGACAGCATTTCGGTCAATCTTCCCAGCGATGGACTGCGGGCGCTACGCGCCGCCACCCATACGGACGGTGCTTATATCACCATCGAGGATGAGCTAATTCTGCAGGGAGTGGCTGATCTGGGGAAAGTAGGGATCTTCTCTGAACCGGCAGGCTCGGCAAGTTATGCTGGCTTGAAGAAAGCGCTTGAAGAGGGGCTGGTTAATGCCGATGATCCCGTGCTGGTGCTCAACACCGGCAGTGGACTTAAGGATGTCAAAGCAGCTATGCAGGCAGCTGGCAATGCCCCGGTGATCAAACCAACGCTGGAGGAAGTCAAGAAGCTGATCCGGAAAGGATGAGCTGGTTCACGTTTGTCTCCGGGGTGAAAGGGGAACATGGATATGGCTGAAAAACCGACCTATACCATTGTGGCACCCATTTTTAATGAGGTGGATAATATCCCCGTGCTCTACAGCAGAATTCAGGAGGTAATGGAGCAAACCGACCAGGCCTGGGAGCTGCTGATGATCAATGACGGCTCCTCCGATGGTTCTGCAGCCGTGATGGAAGAGGTCCGCAGAAAAGATGGTCGGGTGCGAACAGTCCATTTTACCCGGAATTTCGGTCATCAGATCGCTGTAACCGCCGGATTGGACTACAGCCGGGGTGATGCGGTGGTGATCATTGATGCTGACCTCCAGGACCCACCAGAAATCATCCTGGACCTGATTAAAAAGTGGCAAGAGGGTTATGAAGTTGTCTATGCTGTGCGCTCCAGACGGAAAGGGGAGACCTGGTTCAAACTGTTCACCGCAGCTGCCTTCTACCGCTTGATCCAGCGGATTACGGATGTGAATATTCCCATGGACACCGGGGACTTCCGGCTGCTTGACCGCAAAGTGGTCGATGTCATGAACCAGATGAGGGAACGGCACCGCTTCCTGAGAGGGATGTCAGTCTGGGTTGGTTTCAAACAAACCGGGGTGGAATACGAACGAGCTGAACGCCATGCGGGAGAGACCAAGTACCCTCTGAGGAAAATGCTGCGCTTTGCCGCGGATGCCATCACCGGTTTTTCCTATTTTCCCCTTCAACTGGCGATGTACTTTGGATTCTTCGTGGCTGGTTTGAGCATCCTGGCCATCCCTTTCGTGATTGTGCTGCGTCTGGCAGGATCGCATGCCTTTTTTGGTCAGGCTTCAACATTGATTGCCGTGCTTTTTCTGGGTGGCGTTCAGCTGATCTTCCTGGGGGTGCTGGGAGAGTATATTGGCAGGCTGTATGATGAAGCCAAAGGCCGGCCCCTGTATATTGTGCGCGAACACCCTGCCAAAAATGAATGAAATGTAGTAAGATGTCTGACAACTGAAGGTGTTCAGTTATTCGTAATAAGCATGTAGATACAAAAGGAATTGACATGATCGATCTCACTATGGATAAGAAGCAGTTGGAAAGAACCGTTCAGCGGGCCCGGGAGCGCAATATTATCATTCCCACGTTCGAACAGATGAAAAACCCGGAATTAATCCCGGATTCCATCAAAGAAGAGCTGAAAGATATTGGACTCTGGGATATCACTCCCCGGAATTTATTCCGGATCACCTGGAAGAATGAGCCGGTTGCCAACGGAGGCGGGTATAACGGTGTCAATTACGTAGAACTGCCTTCCAGTCTGACAGGTGTAGAGGCCAGAATTATCGCCTTGGTTGGAAAATGGTTCCCCACCGGGGCGCATAAAGTCGGGGCAACATTTGGCTGTCTGGTGCCTCCGCTGGTCACCGGTCAGTTTGACCCCACTTACCATCAGGCGGTGTGGCCTTCTACCGGGAACTACTGCCGCGGCGGCGCCTACGATGCTGCCTTGCTGGCCTGTGAATCCATCGCCATTCTCCCCGAGGGGATGAGCCAGGAGCGTTTCGATTGGCTGGGGAAGGTGGCTGGAGAGGTGATCGCTACCCCGGGTTCTGAGAGTAATGTTAAGGAGATCTACGACAAAGTCTGGGAGCTGCGTGAGACCCGTGACAATGTCTTTGTCTTCAACCAATTTGATGAGTTCGGCAACTATCTGTGGCATTATGAGGTCACCGGCCATGCCATGGAGGAAGTCCTTGAGCAGGAAATGGGTCCGCGCGATGAATACCGCGGCCTCTGCCTGACCACCGGATCAGCCGGCACCCTGGGCTGCGGCGACTACATGAAACAAATCTTCCCCGGCAGTGTCAACGTGGCTGGGGAGGCCCTGCAGTGCCCCACACTGCTGGAAAATGGCTTCGGCGCTCACCGGATTGAGGGCATCGGTGACAAACATGTGCCCTGGATTCACAACATGAAGAATACCGATATGGTCATGGCCATCGATGACAACACCGTGGTCAACCTGGCCAGGCTGTTTAATGAGCCCGCCGGGCGGAAGTATTTGGTCGAAGTCGGGGTCCCGGAGGATCTGGTCAGTCAGCTGGATCTGCTGGGTTTCTCCAGCATTGCCAACACTGTGATGGCAATCAAGATGGCCAAGTATTACGAGATGGATGAAAATGATGTCATCCTCACTGTGTGGACAGACTCCATGGAGCTCTATGAAAGCCGCCTCAAGGAAATGCATGAGGATATCGGCGAGTACAGCGAGATGGATGCTGCTCAGACTCATGCCATGTACATCTGCGGTCTGACGCCGAACTACCTGCAGGACCTCACCTATCAGGATCAGCGCCGGGTGCATAATTTGAAATATTTCACCTGGGTGGAGCAGCAGGGCAAGACCTTTGAACAGATCCAGGATCAGTGGTACAGACGGGATTACTGGACTGATTTCCAGAAGCAAATTCCTGATATTGATGAGCTGATCAAGGAATTCAACGCCAAGGTGGGTTTGCTGTAAAGCAGGTTATCCAGTCAGCTGATAGACAAAAAGACGCCGAATCCCATTTCTGGGATTCGGCGCTTCCATATCTATCCGGGGGATCAGGAAGATGGATAGAATGGATCAAGAGAAGTAATTTAATACCCCCTTGAACGGAACCGTTCGCAAATTGGTTCCGATTTCTGCCTTTGAATCCCGCAGGGCTTTTACCAGCACAAGACCCCTCTGGTTAATCAGGAAGGCCTGCCTGGAACGAAGCACATGGTCCTCCGGGTCATTTTCCTGGGTGACCCACAGCAAACCTTCATGACAGTAGATCAGCTCCCAGCGGTGATCTCCCTGCAGCCGGTGCAGCTCTCCGCGCTTTATGGGGATCCCGGGAAGGCTTGAGCTGTGATTGCTGATCCGGTAGAGCATTTCCGGTCCGGTCAGCCAATCGGTTCTTTTCGTCAGGACTGTCATTACACGCCTCCTGCATTTTTGCTGCCGATCATTCCTTCCCATTCATCTTAGCAAAACCTGATTTATAATAACAGAAGCAGTTTACCGGAATTTAAACCATAACAGTTTTGCCGGGAGTCCAGCTGATCCGGGGAGTATATCTGTGATGGGAAAACGATTATTCAAGTACGAGCGAGTGGCTGATGAGTTGATCAAGGCCATCGAAAGCGGCCTGTACGCTCCGGGGGAGCGGCTGCCGTCGCTCCGGGCGCTGAGTTCTCAGCAGGGGATCAGCATATCAACGGTCATGCAGGCCTATTACCTGCTGGAAGCGCAAGGATGGATCGAAGCTCGCCAGCGGTCAGGATTTTATGTTCGCACACAGCTTCCTAATATGCTCCCGGAGCCGGAAACATCCCAGCCGATGGCCGATCCCAGCCAGGTGAGCATGCGCGAGCTGGTCACCCGGGTAGTTCACACTGATTGGGAATACCCGGATCTGGTCCGGATGGGAGCCGCCCATCCCAATCCGGAGCTCTCTGCAACGGCTCACCTCAACCGATCCATTAAAAGGATCGCTCGTGAGCTGGGGGAACGGAGCGGCATGTACGATTATGTCCCCGGTTCTACTCGCCTGCGCGTGCAGATCGCCCGACGGGCGCTGCTCGCCGGCTGCAGTTATCCTCCCGATGAGGTGATCATTACCAATGGCTGTTCTGAAGCAGTCAATCTCTGCTTGAGAGCGGTTTGTCAGCCAGGAGATACCGTGGCGATCGAATCGCCAATGATTTTCGATGCTCTGCTGTGTCTCGATGTACTGGGGTTAAAAGCGCTGGAAATTCCCACCCATCCCCAGCAGGGGATCAGTATCCCGGATTTGGAAGAGGCGCTCAAGGGCAATCCAATTTCTGCGGTGCTGGTGATATCCAATTTTAACAATCCCCTGGGGAGCTGCATTCCAGATGCGAAGAAACAAAAGCTGGCAGCTCTGGCAGAGGAGTACCGGGTGCCGGTAATTGAAAATGATATTTTTGGGGAGTTATATTTTAATGAACACCGGCCTGCTGTGATCAAGGCATATGATCGCGAAGGGTGGGTGATGCTCTGCTCATCCTTTTCTAAAGTGCTTTCCCCCGGGTACCGGGTGGGATGGGTGGTTCCAGGCAGGTTTCTGGAGATGGTTGAATGGTTGAAATATACCACCAGCCTGGCATCTCCAACTCTGAATGAATATGCCATCGCAGATTTTATCTCCGGAGGACGCTACCAGCAGTATCTGCGCAGAATCCGGAGAGAATATGCCCGAAGGGTGGCAGGAATGTCCCAGGCTGTACGAAGAAATTTTCCCCCGGAATGCAAGCTGACCCGCCCTTCAGGCGGCTTTGCACTCTGGGTGGAGCTGCCCAAGGAAGTGGATTCCATTCAGCTCTACCGACGATCCTTGCGGGCAGGGATTGCCATCACGCCGGGATATCTCTTTTCTGCTTCGGATCAGTACAGAAATTTCATCCGCTTGAATGCGGCCAATTGGTCCGCCGCTGCTGAGGAACATGTTCAGCTGCTGGGTGAATTTATCCAGGCAGAACGGGGGAGATAGAGGGGGATGTTCTCCTGCAGGGGGGTGGAACTAAAAAAAGTCCGGGTATAATAAATAGGAAGGGGGAGTCGGATGACAGCAGGTCTTGCCGGGGTGGACAGCGGCGGGACGATCCTCAAGGGGGTGAATGATGTCTAAATCTTACTTGCATCCTAGCTCATTGATTCTGGTGGCTATTCTTCCGGGACCGGAAGACCTCCAGTATGCGCGTGTACTTGGGTGGTACCGCATACCTGTTAGGTCAGCCCCGCGGGTCCTGAGCGTGGATTTTCTGGCCTTTTATCAGCCGGCGTCCTTTCATCGCCGTAAATGGCGGGTGGAATACCTGGCGCCAGTTCGGGGACATGAGCTGACCACCCGGAATGCATTGCTGCAGGATCAGCCCGACCATCCGCGGGCCGATGAAGAATACTTCAAACTTCAGCTGGGACCGCTGGAAAAGCTGCCGCAGCCGATTTTGGCCGGCAGCTGGAAAAGGTTCACGTTTTTCTACACCACAGGAGAATATCTGCGGGAGGCGGAAACCCTGACGGATCTCAC
The DNA here is from genome assembly GCA_964603385.1 of uncultured Anaerolineales bacterium. GTDB lineage: Bacteria > Chloroflexota > Anaerolineae > Anaerolineales > UBA11858 > B10-G9. Next base: position 24,908 of record CAZRUS010000024.1, read on the forward strand.
CGTTCAGCCATCCCAGCGGAGGCAGCTGTGGAAAACTCTCCGGGAGCGTCAGAATGCCTGGTCCGGCCGATTGGATGAAGAACCAAAGGACCGTCTACCCGAGGAAGTTATCGCGGCACTGCTGGGGATAGAGCAGGAAAAGGATGCTGAGGGGGAATTAAGCAGCTGGTGAGGGGACAGGGAGAGCGGATGAATATCTGCTGCCAGATAGTATCCTGTGCGTCCATTCAGGGTCTGAGGTATAATTTTTTGAATGCAGTGGTTTTGATAATGAGCGGGCCTGTAAATACTGGTAGCGGCCGCACAAACAGGTAAAAGGAAAATCTATGGGTACTATTTTAATTAAAAACGGAACACTGGTTACTGCTTCGGACAGTTTTCAGGCGGATCTGTTGATTAAGGATGAACACATCGCCTTGATCGGCGGAGACCTGGATCCCAACGGTGGTGAGGTAATAGATGCCTCCGGGAAGCTGATCATGCCGGGGGGAATCGACCCTCATGTCCACCTAGATCTGCCCATGTTCAATACCGTGTCAGCGGATGACCATTACAGCGGTCATAAAGCAGCCGCTTTTGGGGGAACGACAACGGTGATGGATTTTGTGGAGGATCAAAATCCAGATCTGCTGAAAAACCTGGATAAATGGCATCGGATGGCTGACCCCAAGGCAGCTGTTGATTTTGGTTTTCATCTCAACATCACCAAGTTTAATCCCGAGGTGGCGGCTCAGATTCCTGATGTGGTGGCTGCTGGGGTGACCACATTGAAAGTTTTCACTGCGTATAATAATCGACTGCGGCTGCAGGATGGGGAAATTTTTCAGGTGCTGCGAACGGCCGCTGAGTACGGCATGCTGACCATGGTCCATGCTGAGAACGGCGATGTCATTGAAATCCTGGTTGGAGAGGCCCTGCTGGCCGGCCATACTTCACCGGAATGGCACGCCTATACCCGTCCGGCCTGGGGGGCGGTGGAGGCAGTCCTGCGGGCTGCCGCCCTGGCAGCCCAGGCGGATGCCCCTTTGTATGTGGTTCATATGAATACCGGCGGCGGCGTGGATCAACTTCGCTTTGCCCGCGACCGGGGGGTAAAAGTAATGGGAGAGATCTGCCCACAGTATTTGTTCTTTACCATAGATGACCTGAAAAGAGAGGACGGCGCCAAATGGGTTTGCTCTCCACCGATGCGAACTGAGGAGGACAAGCAGCGCATCTGGACCCGTTTAGGGGACGGTACCTTACAAACTGTTGGCACCGATCACTGTCCCTTCTTTTACAATGGAGAGAAAGCCATTGAATATGAAGGGGAGCTGGTCAAAATTCCCGGCAAAGAGCTCGGGCAGGAGGACTTTACCAAGATACCCAACGGACTGCCGGGGGTGGGAGACAGGATGCCCATTCTCTGGACGGAAGGGGTGGTCAAAGGTCGCCTGTCTCCCAATCAATTTGTTGCCCAGACCAGCACAAATGCCGCCAAGATTTTTGGGATTTACCCTCAAAAGGGCTGCCTTGCCCCGGGCTCGGATGCGGATATCGTCATCTGGGATCCGGAGAAAACGCTGGTTTACGGGGTGGATGTCGCCCAGCACCGCACAGATTACAATCTGTATGAAGGATGGGAGCTGAAAGGCTTTCCGGAAAAAGTTTTCCTGCGGGGACATTGTATTGTGGATGAAGGGGAGTGGCTGGGAAAGCGCGGTCAGGGGCGGTTTTTGAAGCGAAAACCCTTCGCGGAGGTCCTCTAGAGACGACAATAGTGGTTTATTTTCTGATCCTGAAGGGTCATGTTAACCTCCCCGAAGAGCGTTTCCTTGTTCCGGGGAAAGGCTGCCAGTTTCCCATACATTGTTCCCTCTGAAGTCTGCTGCCGGGAAGGGGGAGGGCATCAAAGGATGCGGATATTTATGCATGTCAACAAGGAAGCACTCTCCTGAGAACAGGAGAAGGTATCCTTTTGTTCTCAATACGATATGATAAGATCCCAGAGAGAAAAATCCCTTCCAGACTGAGCACAGGGAGCAGGTATTGTTGTTGACTGCTGATTTGCTTTCTCAGATTTATTCTCTCTCGAGGAGGACAGAATGCCAGACCGCTTGCTAGTGGGTGATTTTACTTTCAAATGGAGGAGCCGAACCTATGTGATGGGAATCCTCAACCTCACTCCGGATAGTTTTTCTGGTGATGGTCTTTACGGCCAGGGGGTGGGGAGAATCCTCTCTCAAGCGGAGGAGTTCATAGAGGCTGGAGTGGATATCCTTGATGTCGGTGGAGAAAGTACCCGGCCGGGTTCAGACCCGGTCAGTGCCGAGGAAGAACTTGACCGGGTGATTCCGGTCATTGAGCGGTTGACTGAGGAATTTGCCACCCTGATATCGGTAGACACTTATAAATCCGAGGTCGCCCGGATCGCTCTGGATGCCGGGGCCAGCATCGTAAACGATGTCTGGGGTCTGCGGGCGGACAGCGAGTTAGCGGCTGTGATTCAGGAAAGCGGGGCCCCGGTCATTCTGATGCACAACCGCAGCGACCCCAGCAACGCGGCTGTTAAAGAGAACCTCGGCGGGCGCTATGTTGGGGTGGAGTATGATGACCTGCTGCAAGATGTCAAAGCGGAGCTGCAGGAAAGCATCTCAATCGCCCATCAGGCGGGAATCCCGGACTCAAAGATCATCCTCGATCCCGGGATTGGATTTGGAAAGACGGTCTCTCAAAACCTGGAACTGCTGGATCGATCGGGGGAGATCCGTGAACTGGGTTATCCGATTCTGTTGGGTCCCTCCAGGAAATCATTTATCGGCTATACGCTGGATTTACCGCCGGAGGAACGCTTAGAGGGCACGGCAGCGGCTGTGTCTGTGGGCATCACCCGAGGAGCTGATATAGTCCGGGTGCATGATGTTCCTGAGCTGGTCCGGGTGGTGCGGATGACAGATGCTTTGGTCCGCAGATCCTGAGACTTCCGGGGACCGCGGCATCCATCTGGACGCACGACATAGCAGGGAGCCCACCGTCTGATGGGCTCTGGTGATTAACTCTCCAGCCAGGAGTCCCCGGGTCTTGGGGCAATTCTTACAACAAGTTAACACTCGTACGGTACATTAACAAAGAGTCTACTGATTGTGGAGGAAACCTTATGGTTGAGGATCTACGTCCCCCGCTGAAAGATGCCGGGGAACCAATTGCCTTTCAAACTGAAATTAAACAGCTGTTGAATATCCTGGTCCACTCCCTTTACACCAAACAAGAAATATTCTTGAGAGAATTAATCTCGAATGCCTCTGATGCTTTGACCCAGATGCGATTCAAGCAGCAAACCGATCATGACGTCCATGATCCTGAACTCGATCTGGCAATCCGCATCACAGTGGATGAGGAAGACAACCTCATCCATATTTTGGATACCGGAATCGGTATGACGCAGGAAGAGCTCAGGGTGAACCTGGGGACCATCGCCCAATCAGGCGCCAGGGCATTTCTGGAGGCCGCCGAGCATGAAGAGGTGGATCTCGTAGATGTGATCGGTAAATTTGGGGTGGGATTTTACTCTGTTTTCATGGTGGCGGAATGGGTCCAGGTCGATTCCCGATCTTATCTTCCCGACGCTGAACCGGCTGCCTGGTTTGCCACGGGCGGAGACACCTTCCAGCTGGGGGACTCGGATCGCCAAAAACGGGGGACAACCATCACGGTGAAACTGCAGGATGATGCTGAGGAGTTTGCTTCTCTATCCCGGATCCGTGAGGTGATCAAAACCCACAGCGATTACATCCCCTTCCCCATTTACCTGGACGATGAAGAGGAGCAGGTCAACCGCCAGACCGCCATTTGGCGGGAATCCCCCCGGAACGTGGATGAACAGGAATATCAGGAGTTTTACAAGCAGCTCACGCTGGATTTTAATGATCCGCTGGACACCATCCATTTGGTTGCTGACGCCCCCCTGAAAATCTATGCGCTGCTGTTTCTTCCCTCCCAGCCTGAGCGGGGAATGTTCACCCTGCGTGAAGAGGATGGACTGAAGCTTTATGCCCGCAAGGTGCTCATTGAGGAGTATTCCAAAGATCTGCTTCCCCCTTACTTTCGATTTCTCGAAGGGGTGGTGGATGCAGAAGATCTCCCGCTGAACGTCTCCCGGGAGAGCGTTCAGGCCAGTGCGGTGATCCGGAAAATCAATAAGGTGCTTACCAATCAGGTAATTCAAAAGTTAAAAGATATGGCCCGCAGCGAGACGGAAAGCTATGAGACTTTTTGGGACCGCTTTGGAAAATTCATCAAAGAGGGTGTCGCCACAGATGATGACAATCGGGAGGCACTCTCCGGACTGCTGCGTTTTCATACCACCATGGCGCCAGACAGCTGGTCTGCGCTGGATGACTATCTGGAGCGAATGAAAACCGGACAGGAAAAAATTTACTACATTTTGGGAGAGGATGAGACCTCAGTTACCAGAAGCCCGCATCTGGATTATTTCCAGACCCACTGCATCGAGGTGCTTACCCTGACAGATCAGGTGGATCCCTTCCTGCTGATTGGGCTCCGGGAATATAAAGAATATCCGCTGCAGAATATCGCTGATTCAGACCTGGAGCTGCCGGATCTTTCCCAGGAGCAGCAGCGTGGCGAGGAAGAGCCCAGGGAACCGCTTTCTGATGAGGAGATGGATGAGCTGATCGCTGATTTCAAAAAGGTGCTGGGGGAGCGCGTATCTGATGTCCGTCCTACGGACCGGCTGACCAGTTCAGTAGCCCGGCTGGTGGATGCACAAGGGTCACTGGGTCAGGAGATGCAGCGGGTATACCGGATGATGGACCGGGAATATCAAATCCCCAAGAAGGTGCTGGAGCTGAACCCCAACCATCCAATTCTGAAAAGACTCCGGGAGGGAGAAGATAACCTCCCGCTGAAAAAAGTGGTCATTGAACAGATTTTCGAAAGTGCGCTGCTGATAGAGGGCATCCATCCTGACCCAGCAGCGATGATTCCCCGCATTCAGGCCTTAATGGAGTCTGCCCTGCAGAGCTGGGTAGATTGAATACCGAAAAGCAGCCTGAAGCGGATTGATCATCAAGATCCAACCGCTTTGTTGGTTACCGGCGATTTTTTTTCTGCAGGATTTTTGGGGAACCTATCCGCAGGATCAGGAGCCAAAAGATCAGCGCTCCGAGCACACCGGCTGCTCCTCCCCCGTACCAGATGGATACAGGGCTGATTTGGTCATTGAGGAATCCACCCAACAGAGGACCGACCATTGAGCCTGCTCCCCAGGTAAGAGCCAGCACGCTCATATACCGACCGCGCATGTCCTCCGGGGCGCGGTTTGCGGTGTAGCTGCTGGCGGTGGGGATGACCATCAGCTCACCGAGTGTGACGATGATCATGCTGATCCAAAAGCCCCAGAAGCCGTTGCCCAGGGCGATACTGCTCACCCCCAACCCGTACAGCAGCGTGCCGACAGCCATCACATTCAGGGGCGGGAAGCGGGATGTTTTTCTGGTGACCAGGATTTGTAGAAAGACCACCATCAGCGCATTGGTGGTAGGGATCAGGCCGTACAGGCTTTCGGACAGTCCGTAATTCTGCTTTGCATAGGCGGCTAGAAGGGTCCACAGCATGCTGCTGCTGACCTGGCGGAGGATAAAACCGAAGATAAACACCAGAAAAATCGAATCCTGAAAGATGACCTGAAATCCACCCTGCTGTCGTGATGGAGCTGCTGCAGCAGGGTCTTTTCTGGGCAGGGTCTCAGCTGCAAACACGGCAATCAAGATACTGAAGAATAGGGTTGCTCCTGCAGCGACTGAAAAGGTAATGCTGTAAGAACTGGTGGCAACCAATCCACCCAACGCAGGGCCGAGTGCTACCCCAGCGTTTTTGCTCAGTCTGTTCAGAGCATAGGCATCAGCCCGCTCCTCCTCGGGCACCAGGTCAGCCAGCATGGCATCGGCGCCTACCCGGTAGAGGGGCTGGAACACCCCACGAAGAGCCAGCAGCAGGGCAAACTGCAGGTAGGTATCTGCCTGGATCATCAGCAGGAAGGCGGCCCCATTGACAGCCAGGCTGGCAACCATAGCCCATTTTCTGCCGATGCGGTCAGTGACTTCGCCAGCAAGAAAGCTGCTGGTCAGGCTCATTAGCGCCCGGATGGACAGCAGGCTGCCCACAGCGGTCAGCGGAAGCGAGAGTTCTGCACTGATGTAAAGGGCCAGAAACGGCCAGATCATGCTCATCCCGGTAGTGCTGACCAGGGTTCCCCAGAACAGCAGCCAGAACTGAGAAGGGTACTGACGGGTATAATCGCGCAGGCGGGTGATGACAGTCAGGTTGACAGGCGGTTTTTCCATAGCAGTGATTGTTTCCCGTGATTTCCATCAGGACAAGAAAAACCCCTCCTCCAGTTCCCGGGGAGGGTGTGAGCGTAAAAGCATTGTATACCAGAGGGCGATATCTGCAAAGTTAACAGGGGGAATTATCCATATTGACCGGAGAGCTCCAGATATGAAAACTTCCCGAAAACCAGGTCAGATTGTCTCATATCAGTTCATCTTCGGTTTATAATAGGTCACTGTTGTTTTTCTCCCCACCTGCTCAGCCGGCACAGCAGGATACATTCTTAAAAAAAGGATATCGCATGTCAAAAAACGAGCCGCATCTCTTAGTCACCAACGATGACGGAGTAACCGCACCGGGCTTGCTGGCTCTGGCCGGAGAACTGCGCTCGCTGGGAAGGGTCAGCATTCTGGCCCCAGACCGAAACTGGTCGGCGTCCGGCCATGTCAAAACCATGGACCGACCGCTCCGGGTACGGGAAGTCATACTGGAAGATGGCTCGGAGGCTCTGGCCAGTGACGGAGCTCCTTCAGATTGTGTGGCGCTGGCCAGACTGGGTTTGCTGGAGGAAGTTGACCTGGTTGTCTCCGGGATCAATCCGCATGCCAACCTGGGCCATGATGTCACGTATTCGGGTACAGTGACAGCGGCTATGGAAGCCGTCATCTGGGGTATTCCCGGTTTGGCTGTTTCCCTTGATAGTCCTGATAATCATCCTGGATCGCTTGATTATCAATCCGCTGCCCGCTGGGCTCGACGGGTGGCTGCGGTGATGCTGGAAAGTGCTCCTCCCCATGAGGTGGTTATCAATCTCAATGTCCCTTACCTGGCAGAGAACGAGATCCAGGGGCTGCAGATCACCCGCCAGGGGCTGCGTGTATACCAGGACCGGTTGATCTCTCGGGAGGATCCCCGGGGTGTTCCCTATTACTGGATTGGGGGAGATCCTCCTACCGGTGTCCCCGATCAGGGAACGGATATTGGAGCGCTGCAGGCTGGTTATGTCTCACTCACTCCGCTTAAGCTTGATCTGACAGCCTCGGCAGCATTTGAGGATCTGCAAGAGATGTTTTCCTCTGCCGGAGAGGATCAATGAAAAGCTAAATTTGGGGTATTAACGAGGGAGAAGGGTATGAAAAACAAGCTTTGGAAGTGGATTCACCGCCTGATCATCTTCAATTTCCTGGTGGAGATTGTTTACAGCATATTCATGGTCTTCTTCGTCATCGGGGGAGGGAAATGGCCTTTGCTCAGAAGAGCGGTGGAAACGCCCGTGGAGGTGATATTGAAACGGCGGCTTTATGCGCTGGAAGCCTGGATTGCCATCGGAGCTCTCTGTCTTTATCTGGCGGTCACGGAGATCCTCCCTCAGCAGCTGGGAAAACAGTCTGCCGGGAGGAGGGGAGAAGCGATCTAAATGGCCGCAAAGCGATGGGTGAAATTAGTGCTGGCGGCGGCTGCTCTGGGATTAGTGATTGTTTGGATCGCTTTCACGCCGGCCGGATTACTGGGAAAAGCAGATGCGGTGGGGTACGCCGTTTGCCATCGCATCCCGGCGCGTTCCTATCATCTGATGGAGCGCCCGCTGCCGTTGTGCGCCCGCTGCACCGGTCAGTTTCTTGGCATGCTGCTGGGACTTGTCTTTCAGGCAGCAGTTGGTTGGAAAAAAGGAGCCTTTCCTGGACGCACAGCCCTCTTTTTCGTGGGTGGGCTGGTACTTTTTTATCTGCTGGATGGGGTGAACTCCTTTCTCTCTGTTTCTGCCACCCTGCACAGCTATGCACTCTATCCGCCGCATAACGCTCTCCGGCTGATTACCGGGATGGGAATGGGAATTGCGCTCAGTGCCCTGCTGTTTCCCCTGGGGAATCAGCTGCTCTGGGCCCATCCCGTTATGCAACCACCGCTGGAAACAATTGGCCACTGGGCAGGGCTGGGGGCTGCCGGTGGGCTGCTGACAGCGTTGATCACGACCGAGATTCCCCTGCTGCTTTACTGGCTAGGACTCTTCAGCACCGCAGGTGTGCTGGCCCTGCTCACTTTGAGCTACCTGCTCATCGCGGTGATTCTGTTCCAGCGGGAAAATACTTTTACCCACAGTTCTGAGCTGACCTGGTGGGGAATGGGCGGATTGACTGCTGCTCTGCTGCAGATTGCGGTGCTGGACGGCATCCGTTATCTGCTGACCGGGACCTGGGCGGGATTCTGATCGGTCAGCTGTTTTCAGGTGGGAGAATCTGCAGGGCTTCACCGGGTTCGAAATACAGGGTGAGGGGTTCATTCACCTCAGGCAGCTCCGCTCCGGAAGCAGGCAGATCGAACTTGAGGGGAGTTCCCTGACAGTCTACCTGCAGGCGGATCGTCTGACCTCGAAATAAGCTGGCTTCAAGGGTGCAGTCGAGGGATTGTTTTTGATCCAGCGGAGAAGGTTTCTCCAGAGACACCTTTTCGGGCCGAATTAACACGGTCACTTCACCGGCATGCTTTGCGGGGAGGTGCCAGTTTCCCAGCCTGGTTTCCAGATGGGAGCCCATCTCCCGGGGATGAGCCCTTCCCGGGAACAGGTTGGTCAGCCCCAAAAATTGGGCGATGAAGACGGATTTTGGCTGCTGATATATTTCCTGAGGAGGGCCCATCTGGGCAACCTTTCCGTCATTGAGCACGACGACACGGTCGGCGACGGCAAAGGCTTCCTCCTGGTCATGGGTGACGTAAATTGCCGTCTGATTGGTCTGTTTCAAGATTTGCCGCAGTTCAACCATCAGGCGCTCTCTTAGGGTCCGGTCCAGAGAGCCCAGCGGTTCGTCAAGCATCAGCAGATGGGGTTCCGGCGCCAATGACCGGGCCAGTCCTACCCGCTGCTGTTCCCCGCCGGAGAGAGTGCCCACATCCCGCCGCTCATACCCATCCAGTCCTACCAGATTTAGGACTTCCGCAGTTCTGCGCTGGATCCTTGCAGCGGTCCAATCCTGCATTCGCAAACCAAAGGCGACATTTTCAGCTACATTGCGGTGTGGAAAGAGGGCGAATTCCTGGAACATCAGCCCGAATCCCCGCTGGTAAGTGGGCACTCCCTGAAGGTCCTTGCCGTTCCAGCGGCAAATACCAGCATCTGGATCCTGCAGACCGGCGATGATTTCCAGCAGCGTGGTCTTTCCACTGCCGCTCGGTCCCAGCAAGGAAAGGATGTCCCCGGTTTCCATCTGGAAACTGACCTCTTCCAGGGCTGTGGTTTCTCCGTAAAACTTGCTGATCCCGCGAATTTCTAGGCCTTTCATTCCCATCCAGAGTAAAATACACTGCAGTAACCATTATCGTTTATCTGGGTGGAGTATAACATACCCCAGGAAGGCGGGACAGCAGCTTGAAAGTGCCCTCTGCGTCTGCAGTCAAGCTTTCCCTGCGGGCTGATCAATCACCGAAAAGAGGAAAATTGGGAGGCGTATGAATATCTATTTTGCCTGTTCGATCACCGGGGGGAGAGAGGATGAAGGGGTTTACCAGCTGCTGGTCAAGGAGCTGCTCGATCAGGGTTTTGATGTTCCCACAGCGCATATTGCGGAAACTGGGATCGAGGCGCTGGATGCCGCCGAAGATCCAGCGGACATATTTAACCGGGATATCCGCTGGATCAAGGGAAGCGATCTGCTGGTTGCAGAAGTCAGCACACCCTCTCATGGAGTGGGATTTGAGATCGGCTATGCTCTGGCCCTGGATAAACCGGTGCTCTGCCTTCATCATGATCGGGCTGCGGTTTCAAAAATGATTACCGGGAATCCTCATCCGAAGCTGCAAATCTTCAGATATCGGGATGATCAGGAGGCAGTCCGGCTTCTCAGAGAAGCGCTGTCATCCATCTAATTGTGTATAAGAATTGACTCTAGCCCGGGTGAATTCCCGGAAGATGGGAACTTTTGGAAGGTTTTTTTCGTCTACAAGGAAAAGAAGCCGGTTTGGGGGTCAGCAGAGATCAGCTGGTTATCAGTCGGTGAGATTCAACGAAGGAGAGCCTAGAATGACTGCGGAAAAAGCACTTCTCAGAAAGTCTGCCCTGGTGGTAATGATGATTCTCCTGCTGGGGGGAAACCTGCTGGCCTGCAGATTCCCTGGACAGGATGATTCCTCAACAACGCCCACCGCTTCCACAGGCGTCCCTATTCAGCAGGGAAATGGCCAGTCAATGGAGACAGAGGAAGGAAGTCTTATGAATGGAACGGATGGGGAAGAGGGACTCCGTATTCTACTCAGTGATGGGCAATCGCAGCCCACGGTTGTTGAACCGGTATCCCTGGGCAGCGGGGAGCCGCTGAATCAGACAGAGATCAGCCGAATTCTGGCCAGGCTTCCCGGGTGGGCGCTGGAGCCGGAGGACCAGGTGGAGTTTCGCCTGCCTGATGAGGTCATCCCCCCTCCGCTCACCGGTGAAACGATCACCGAGCTGTTTCCTTCCCGGGATGAAATGCAAGGTCCACAGATCGTTTACGGAGAAGAGCTGGCAGTGCTGCGTTTTGCGCCGGAAGGGGAGGTCCCCATTGCCCCATTTGTCAGTGTTACATTCAACCAGCCGATGGTGCCGCTGGATACCCTGGAGGGTCTCTCTTCAGCAGAGGTTCCCGTTGAACTGACTCCGGCTGTCGCTGGGAGCTGGCGCTGGCTGGGAACGAAAACCCTCAACTTCCAGCCTGAATTGGAGGAGTTTGACCGTCTGCCAATGGCAACGGAATACCTGGTTACCATCCCTGCCGGGGTGGAGTCCTCCCTGGGGGATGCTCTGGAGGAGAGCGTCCAATTCCGCTTCCAGACTCCTCCCCCGATGATGCAGACCTATTATCCGGACAGCAGTCCGCAGGGGCTTGAGCCGATCTTTTTCATCAGTTTTGACCAGCGGATCACTCCGGATGCGGTATTGGAGACCATTCAAGTGACCTCCGGCGGGGAGCCTCTTGCTGTGCGCCCGGCCCGGGAGGATGAGATTGCTGCCGATCAACGGGTACAGCGCCTGGTTGATAACACACAGGAAGAACGCTGGCTGGCATTCAAGGTCACCGAGAGGTTGGAACCAGCAACCAGCATCAACATCACCGTGGGACCTGGAACCCCCTCAGCGGAAGGGCCGCTGACCACCAAAGAAGCCCAGAGCTTCAGCTTTCGGACCTATGAGCCGCTGCAGATCGTTGAACACGGCTGCTCCTGGGGGGATGATCCCTGCAGACCATTGACCCCCTTCTACATCCGATTTAACAATCCCCTGGATGCTGAGGCCTACCGGGAGGACATGATCGAAATTGAACCGGAGCTGCCCAATGCCTCGGTAACGATGATCGGCAACACGCTGAGTATCGAAGGAAGCAGTAAAGCCCGCACGACCTATCAGGTGACCATCAGCGGGGAGATTCAGGATCAGTTCGGACAGACATTAGGCGCATCAGAGAGGCTGCGTTTTCGAGTTGGCCCGGCAGAGCCGCTGCTTTTTGGCCCCCAGGATGTTTTTGTGACCCTGGATCCAGCCTCGGAACGGCCCTCGCTGTCCCTGTTTGCCCTCAACTACAATAAGCTGGATGTCCAGATCTATCAGGTGGAACCCACCGATTGGCCGGCTTTCAAAGAATATCTGCAGAAATACCAGCGCACTGATCTCTTCCCGAACCCACCGGGGAAGATAGTCTTTGATGACAATGTCCCGGTGGAAGCGCCAGCGGATGTGCTGACTGAAGTATCTCTGCCGCTGGGCGAATACCTGGAGGAGGGCTCGGGGCAGTTTGTAGTGATCGCCAAACCTCCCAAGAACCTGTTCAAGCCGGAGCGTTACTGGGAGGCGGTCCAGGTATGGGTGCAGGTCACCGGGATCGGCCTGGACGCCTTTGTGGATCACAGCGAGATGGTGGTCTGGGCTACCCGGCTGCAGGACGGCATGCCGCTGGGCGATGTAGAAGTATTCTCCCCCCAGGGGGATCTGCTGGGTAGAAGCGGTGCGGATGGCACCATTCGTTTTGATCTTCCGTCTTCCAATCTGCAGTTTATCAGCGCCAGAAAGGGAGATGATCTGGCATTTTTACTTCCCTCCACCTCTTACTGGGGAGAGAGCTCCTGGAGCCGTCGGTCCGTGGTAGATGAACTCCGCTGGTATGTGTTTGATGACCGCGGCATGTATAAACCGGGAGAGGAAGTCCATCTCAAAGGTTGGATGAGGCGAATTGGAGCTGGGGAAACCGGGGATGTTGGCCTGGTGGGGGATCAGCTGAGCGAGGTATCCTATCAGATTGTTGGTCCTCAGGGAAATGAACTGGGCAGCGGCCAGGTGGCAATCAATGCCTGGGGGGGATTCGATCTGCAGTTCACCCTGCCGGAAAATACCAATCTGGGATCTGCCTGGGTGAACCTCAACGCCCTGGGGGGAACCGCCGGGTTATCCAGCACCCGCTACACTCACAGCTTTCAAATCCAGGAGTTCCGCAGGCCGGAGTTTGAGGTCAAAGCTCGCAATGAGACCACCGGGCCTTATTTTCTAGGGGATGAAGCTGTGGTGGCGGTGGAAGCCAAGTATTATGCCGGCGGTCCGCTGCCAAATGCTGAGGCCAGCTGGTATGTAAATTCCACGCCAACCAATTATCAACCCCCGAACTGGCCGGAGTTCTCCTTCGGGTACTGGACGCCGTGGTGGTGGTTTTATGAGGGCAGGGGTCCTGATGGGGGCTCCTTTGCAGAAAACTTCACTGGCAGAACAGATGCTTCTGGAAATCATTACCTGAGAATGGCTTTTGAATCCATGGCAGAACCCAGGCCGTACAGCGTGGTGGCAGAAGGAACTGTTTTTGATGTCAACCGCCAGGCCTGGGCAGGCACTACGGACCTGATGGTGCATCCGGCAGATCGCTATGTCGGGGTGAGAACCCCCCGTTACTTTGTCGAGCAGGGAGATCCCATTGAGGCAGCACTGATTGTAACTGATCTGGACGGCAGGGCTGAACAAGGCCTGATGATTGATGTTCAGGCAGTCCGTCTGGATTGGAAATATCAAGACGGCCGCTGGCAGGAAGTCGAGATGGACCCGCAGGACTGCCAGGTGGAATCCGCTGAGGAACCGGTGCAGTGCGAGTTTCAAACTCCTGCTGGGGGACGCTATCAGATCACTGCGCAGGTGACTGACAGCAGCGGGCGCATCAATCAAACCAGGATCACCCGCTGGGTGAGTGGGGGGCAGCGGCCGCCTTCCCGTGATGTGGAGCAAGAGCAGGTCACGATCATCCCCGACCAGGAGACCTATCAGCCTGGTGATGTGGCGGAGATCCTCGTCGAGGCTCCTTTCACTGACGGGGAAGGTCTGCTGACCCTGAGCCGCAGCGGGATCCTGTCCACAGAGACCTTCACTTTCCGCGGGAGCAGTCACACTCTGAAAATTCCAATCAAGGAAGAGTATCTGCCCAATGTCCATGTCCAGGTGGATGTGGTCGGTTCAGCGCCCCGGCTGGATGATCAGGGAGAGGAAATGGAGGGTGTTCCTCCCAGGGCGGCTTTCGCCAGCGGCTCTCTGAATCTCAGCATCCCCCCACTTCGTCGAGGACTGCAGGTGGATGCGGTTCCTGAGGTCAGCCAGCTGGCTCCGGGAGAAACCACTGCGATCCATGTCCGTGTCCGGGATCACAGCGGTGAACCCGTGGCCGGAACCGAGCTGGCTGTGGTGGTGGTAGATGAGGCGGTGCTGGCACTCTCGAATTACCAGCTGACCGATCCGCTGGGTGTTTTTTATGCGACCAGACCGACTGATTTCTATCCGATTTACGGGCGGGCCAGCCTTCAGCTTGCGGACCCTGCATCGCTGCTCGATCAAACAGAAGGGGCAGGCAATCTACCTACGGCCATGCCCACTCTTTCAGCGGATCGACAATCCATGGAGGTGGAGGAGGAAGTAATGATGGAAGCTCCAGCCATGGATGCCGCGGAAACCAAGGGGATGGGAGGAGGGGCAGAAACAGAAGCACCGGGCATTGAGGTTCGGCTGGATTTCAACCCGCTGGCTCTCTTCGCTCCGGAAGTCCGCACTGATGCGTCTGGACGGGCCAGCGTTCCGGTGGAGCTGCCTGACAACCTCACCCGTTATCGTATCATGGTGGTGGCCGTGGACTCGGAGGGAAGCCGGTTTGGATCCTCGGAGGCCAGCTTGACCGCCAGGCTGCCGTTGATGGTCCGCCCTTCAGCGCCAAGATTCCTCAATTTCGGGGACTCCTTTGAGTTCCCGGTGGTGCTGCAGAATCAGACCAGTGAGGATCTGGAGACAAAGGTGGTCATCGAGACTGGAAATCTCTCCCTGGAAGGAGAAAATGGATATCAGGTGACGGTGCCGGCCGGTGACCGCATCGAGATTCGCTTCCCCGCTGCGGCGGAAGCGGCCGGCACAGCCCGGTTCCGGGTCGCAGCTGTTTCTGGTGCTTATACCGATGCTGCCCAGGGGGAGCTTCCCGTCTACACGCCGGCGACCACAGAAGCCTTCGCGACCTACGGGGTGGTTGATGAAGGGGCGGTGGTCCAGCCGGTGGCCGCACCTGAGGATATCTTTCCCCAGTTTGGCGGTTTGGAAATCAATACCTCCTCAACCGCTCTGCAGGCGCTGACTGACGCAGTGATCTACCTGGTTTCCTATCCTTATGAATGCTCTGAACAGATTGCCTCCCGGGTGCTGGGAGTGGCTGCGCTGCGGGATGTACTGACGGCTTTTGAGGCGGAAGAACTGCCTTCGCCGGAGGAATTGGAGGAGGCTGTCGCCCGGGATATCGAGGAACTGGCAGTGCTTCAAAATTTTGACGGCGGCTTTCCCTACTGGCGCAGGGGGCAGAAATCAAATCCCTTCAACACCATTCACGTCGCGCATGCGCTGCAGCGGGCGGAGGACAAAGGATTTGAGGTACCGGAGGAGATGCAGACAGCCCTGCTCGGCTACCTGAGGGATATCGAGAACCGGTATCCTGGCTGGTACAGTGAGTACACGCGAAATACGCTCAGCGCCTATGCTCTGTTTGTGCGGGATCTGATGGGCGACTCTGACCCCGAAAAGGCCAGATCGCTGTTCCGGAGGGCGGGCTTTGAGGACATCTCCATCAGCGGGATCGGCTGGATCTGGCAGGTGCTGGTTGACGATCCAGCCTCAGGTGAGGACCTGCAGGAAATCCGCACCTGGGTGGGCAATCGGGTGGTAGAAACTCCCGGGGCGGCCAATTTCACCACCCGCTACACGGATCAGAGCTATCTGCTGCTGAGCTCGGACCGCAAGACGGATGCAGTGCTTTTGGATGCTTTGATGGCGGATAATCCCGAAAGTGATTTGATTCCCAAACTGGTCAATGGTTTGCTGGCCCACCGGGAGCGCGGCCGGTGGAGCAACACCCAGGAAAATGTCTTCGTGCTGCTGGCCATGGATCGTTACTTCAACACCTTTGAAAGTCAAACACCGGAGTTTGTGGCCAGAATCTGGTTGGGGGATACCTATGCCGGAGAACATCGTTACCAGGGCTACAGTACCGAACGTCATCTGACTGAGATTCCCATGAGTTATCTGGTGGAACCGGAGCTGGAAGCCCAGGACCTGGTGCTCAGCAAAGACGGTCCGGGCCGGTTGTACTACCGGTTAGGGTTGAAATATGCCCCCGAAGATCTGCAGCTGGAACCATTGGAGATGGGTTTTGTGGTCCAGCGCAGTTATGAAGCAGTCGATGATCCTGGGGATGTCACCCAGCAGGAAGACGGCTCCTGGGTAATCAAAGCTGGGGCCCGGGTGCGGGTGAAGCTGACCCTGGTGGCAGACAGCCGCCGCTATCATGTTGCGCTGGTTGACCCGCTGCCTGCAGGGCTGGAGATCGTTAATCCCGCGCTGGCAGTATCAGGGACGGTACCCGAGGATCCCGCCAGTGAAGAGGCCCGCTACGGCTGGTGGTGGTGGACGTGGTACGATCATCAAAACATGCGGGATGAACGTGCGGAGGCTTTCACCACCCTGCTGTGGGATGGGGTTTACGAATACAGCTATGTGGCCCGGGCGACCACACCGGGAACGTTTGTGGTCCCGCCGGCCAAGGCGGAGGAAATGTACTCCCCCGAGGTGTTCGGCCGCAGTGCCAGCGACACAGTAGTTGTGGAATGAGCATCCTGAGAGAGAGGGGGCTGTCCCAAAAGTCATTGGCACAGCCCCTGATTTTTTAATATAATGGGG
>CAZRUS010000025.1:0-40478 GCA_964603385.1 uncultured Anaerolineales bacterium
AGCCATTCCCCATCTGACCGCGGAGCATAAACACCGCTGATTGGGCCCGGTTCATGATCGAGTCGGGGCAGAATATCAGCGGGTCCGTGCTGCAGCCGGCGGTGTAACCGGCGTCCCATAAAGCCTGGATGTAATCGTATGCCCAATGCGTGGTGGGCACATCGCCGAATGTGGTCGTGCCGGTTCCCTGGATGGAAAAGTTGTAGGGATTTTCATCGGTATCGTTATGAGTGAGGCTTATTTGTGCCTCGCGCAGCCCGCTTTCACTGGGGGCAAAGGTGATTTCGAAAGTGGTCGTTCCTCCCCCGCTGGCTACCGGTGAGGTAGGTGTTCGGATCACACTGAAATCTGCCGCGTGAGTCCCAATAATTTCTACCAGGGGATCCCCGGACAGGATTAAAGCCTCATCACCGGTGTTCTCAATGGTGAAGGTCTGGGAGATGGTTTCCGCTCCCACCACCGCTTCCCCAAAATCCGTACCGTCGGTCGTGACCGGCTCAGTGTCTCCATCAGCGATCGATTCTCCGTTCCCCTGGATATCGATTTCCGGAGCATTTCCGATCCCCTGGACTGCAAAATTGTAGGGGTTTTCATCGCTGTCGGAGTTGGCGATGCTGATTTCCGCTTCCCGCAACCCCCCGGCGCCGGGATCAAAGGTGATCTCAAAAGTGGTCGTTCCTCCCCCGCTGGCTACCGGCGAGGATGGTGCCCCGGTCAGACTGAAATCCGCAGCGTGGGTGCCAGTAATTTCAACCAGGGGATCCCCGGTCAGGTTTAAGGCTCCATCACCGGTGTTCTCAATGGTGAAGGTCTGGGAGATGGTTTCCGCTCCCACCACCGCTTCCCCAAAATCCGTACCGTCGGTCGTGACCGGCTCAGTGTCTCCATCAGCGATCGATTCTCCGTTCCCCTGGATATCGATTTCCGGAGCATTTCCGATCCCCTGGACTGCAAAATTGTAGGGGTTTTCATCGCTGTCGGAGTTGGCGATGCTGATTTCCGCTTCCCGCAACCCCCCGGCGCTGGGATTAAAGGTGATCTCAAAAGTGGTCGTTCCTCCCCCGCTGGCTACCGGCGAGGCAGGCGCCCCGGTCACCGTGAAATCCGCAGCATGGATGCCCGATATCTCTACTTTGGGTGTGCCGCTTAAACTCAACGGGTTGCTACCGGTATTCTCGATCGTAAAAGTGTGGGAGATAATATCCAGGCCCACCACCGCTTCCCCAAACTCTGTGCCGTTTGCGAGGGTTGGGGAGGAAGATCCATCAGGAATGGATTGGCCGCTGCCCCGGACATCAATTTCCGGCATTCCGAGATGTACAACAGATACGGAATGGAGTTCCATTCCAGAATAAAAGCCTCCCCAGGTCATGCTGTGGGTATTGTAATCCCAGGTGTCATGCAGATAGACCGTGTCCGGGTCGGCGTAGCCCACGCCCACCATGGTGTGGCCGGTAACATGGATCATGACCGGCTGCCCGGCGTCAATTTCCGCTTTATAATCCTCAAAGGAAAATCCTCCAGCCAGTTGATTATCCGTTTTTTGCGAGTAACAATCGCTAACCTTATATCCCCGTGATTCGTAGAAGTTAGCGAATCCCAAGGTGCCATCAATTACGTAGTTACCACCCAGGGATTCCAGTTCAGAGCAATACAACTTTGCGCTGCTGGTGCTTACCCAGAATTGGGTCGCCCCATCAAAATTTCCATAGGTGGATTGATTGGTGTACATAAAGTCCCCGGTCGCATCACCGTAGGTATGCTGTTCCCACCCCCCGATGATAAACGGATCATCTGCCGTGGAATCAACACAGGTCCAGTAGTCATCCACATGCCCTTTGCTCGACCGCCCATCCAGGCCGGAATGCGTTGCGCTGAGCGGATTTTGACTGCGGGTATTGCCGCAACCCGAAGACCAATCCGGCCACACGCTGTTATCCATGGGCATCACACCGCCGTTGGTCGGACCAGTGTAGATATCCGGGAAGCCATTAATATCAAAATAAGCCGCAATCATAGCCGCGGAAGTAGCGGAGCAGCCGAATGACCAATCATAAGCCGGGACGGTGAGGGAATTTGTGCCTGACTGCCGGTTGGGCTGGGGTGGGGAAACAGATTTTCTTCCTAAGGCCAAACCAGGGGGTGGTTTCGGCGGACCGTTAATGATCACTTTTTCTAGCGTTGTTCCGTTGTTTAGTTTTACGGTGGTTTGATAAAAATACTGGGGTTGAGATTCAGGCGTCGGGGTGGGAGAATTGTCCTCTGCGAGGGCCAGATCTGCAGGAATTATGATTGTTAGGATTATCAATCCACTTAAAAACCAGGAAAACAGAAAAAATGGGAGCCAATTTTTCCCTTTCCTCCCGGACTTTCGAGAAAGAAAATGATTATCCACGTGATCTTGCCTCGATGTATCTGCTGCTGGAGATATCTATCAAGAATCTCTACTTATCCAAACAGCTCAATTATCCATCATTATAAATCGACAATCACCGAAAAACCTAACAATAATCTTATCTCGGATCAAATTTTTCCTGGTTAATGGATGAAATCAGCCCTGAATCCCATTGATCAGAGAAGTATTCCCCGGTTTTGAAGGCTTAGACGAACTAAATTTCATGCTCTCTGGGCCTACTCTTATTGATTTTTTCAAGGGAATCGTTCCAAACTGCAGCACGCTGGAGCTTACAAATCCGGACACTGATCAGCCTGCTCCGGAATCAAGGCTCGCTCAGCAAGGCCCGCTGATACTCGCACCGCTTGATTCCCGAATACCATCATTTCCTGAAATACGGCAGCCCTCCCGGTTTCGGGAGGGCTGGATGATTCCTTTGAGGATCCAAACTGAAAGTTTACCGGAAATTCAGGTTACGGACCCAAGCTAGTCATTGTCGTACCGGTACAGCGTATTGCTGAAGGGAACCGGCTGACCTTTTTGAAGGAAGGTCAGCACCAATTTTCCAAACGCCTCCCGGGAGCGCACGAAGGAATCGTCCAGGGACAGGCTGTCGTTCTCAGACTCCAGCCCCGGGATGGAGTACTTATGCCCTACAACCAGGCCGGCAGTGGGGATGGCCAGCTCGTTTGCCAGCACAACCTCAGGCCCCAGGCTCATAGAATTAGCCGTGGCGCCGAACATCGGCCAGAGGCGGTTTTCTGCTGGAGTCTTATTTCGAGGCCCCCCCACATACCCAAAAATCACCTTTCCTCCAACCGGCCAATCACATTCTTCCGCAAATTCTTTCAGCTGCGACCCCAACGGTTTTGAAAACAATCCCGCTGTGATGATCAGATGAGCGTGATCCGGGGATGGTTCCGTAAACATGGTGCAGGTGCTGCCGTCCGGAAGCCGGTTATCGAGCATAATCAGATCATCGACCAGCAGCGGCTCAAAAATCGGGAGGTCCTGGGTGAGAATCCCCACGGAACTGGTCACCACCAGCGCCCCACAGTCCGCCTCTTTTAAGGCCCAGGTATGGGCCCGATAAGGAATCTGATGGGGAAGGTAAGTGTGCGGAACCCCGTGGCGGAAGAGGACATACGCCGGCCGGTCAGTATCCTGCATCTCATAGAACACCGCTTCCCCGTAGGGCGTTGAAAACCGGCGGGGTTCCAGCGGCAGCCAATCCGGCATCTGGTCAAAAGCACTGCCAAGTATGATGGCAATGGAGGGCTGCTTTGAATCCATGGGTATTTTCTCCTCCACATCCTATTAAAATCAGTCTTCCGGGAAATTTTCCTGGATCAGCTTTTCTATCCCGGCAATGGCCTCTTTTTCATCCGAGCCCTCGGCGGACACTTCGATCTCATGCCCCTGGACCACGCCCAACGTGAGCACGCTGAGGATGCTCTTGGCGTTGGTGAAATCGCTTCCGGTGGTCAGATTCCGGACCTGGATATCGGATTCAAAGGAGCCGGTCAGGGAGACAAATAAATGGGCCGGTCGGGCATGCAGCCCTTCTGCGGCCTGGACAGTTAATTTTATTCTTTCCATCATTCTCCTCACTCAATCGATTGATAAGCTTGCAGTAATTCAGCCAGGTTTTCAAAAATAAAATCTGGCTGGTGGGGTGCCTCCGGGAGATCCTCCCGGCTGGCCTCCCCGCTCAGGACCAGGGCAGTGGAGATTCCAGCCTGCCCCATGGCGATATCTGTGTACAGGCGGTCGCCTACCATCAGCAGCTGCTGGGTCTGATAACCGGTTAACTCGACAATAGCCTCAACCATGGGCGGGTTGGGTTTCCCCACAACTACATCTGCGGCCCGGCCGGTAGAGGTTTCTACCAGGGCCATCATGGCTCCGATATCCGGCATGAAACCATCCGGTGTCGGGCAGTTGATATCCGGATGGGTGGCGATATAGGGTTTTCCTTCCCGGACAAAATCGGTCAGCTTCCAGATTTTATCGTAGGTCAGCGTGGTGTCAAACCCCAATACCACATACTCCGGATCATCCTCAACCAGCTGAAAACCATACTGAATAAATTCTTCCTCCAGAGAGGGGGTCCCTACCAGGTAAATTTTCGCGCCCGGGTTTTTCTTCTGCAGATAAATTGCGGTGGCCATTCCGGAGGAGAAAATCTGATCGAGGGGAACCTCCAGTCCATAGCGGGCAAGTTTCTCGACATAGTCCTTTCGAGAGCGGGAGGAATTATTGGTCAGAAAAAAGTGAGCCTTTCCCTGCTGATTCAGATAATCAACCAGTTCTGCAGCTCCCGGAAGCAGTTGATCGCCCAGGTAAACTGTCCCGTCCAGGTCAAACAGCAGACATTCCGCCTGCTGTAATTTTTTAAAATCCAGCGGTGTGTTCATCATAATCTCCCGGCACTTCCCGAGGCCAGAATATACCTGCTGAGCACGGTTTTGATCGCTTCATTCTGGCTCTGGTAAACGCGCAGCGGGTCGGTCAGCGTTTCTGAGAGCACAGTTCGGGTGTGCTGAAAGATGCTGGTGATCAATTCGGAATAGAGATTAATTTTCCGAATGCCGCCGGTGATCGCTTTGCCAAGATCCTCGGTGCTGATTCCGGAAGTTCCGTGCAGCACGATGGGCACATCAACAGCGCTGCGGATTTTTTCCAGACGCTCAAAATCCAGATCAGGGTCCCCGATATAGGCGCCGTGCACATTTCCAATGGCCACAGCCAGGGCATCAATTCCGGTTCGGTCCACAAATTCACCGGCCTGATCCGGATCGGTCAACAGTTCCTCCCCGGCACCAACCTGGATATAGCCTTCTCCCGTGGTAACATGACCCAATTCCGCTTCTACAGATACACCCACCGGACGGGAGATCTCGACAACTTCCCGGGAGAGGGCAATATTTTCTTCCAGGGGAGCCGTGCTGGCATCGATCATCACCGATGTAAATCCGACATCGACTGCTTCCTGGATTTCAGCCAGGGAAGCAGCATGGTCCAGATGGAGGCAGACCTGGATGCTGGACTGGTCGATTTCCCGGATCAGGATCTCAATAAACCTGGCGTAAGAGCGCACATCCATCACCGGTTTAAACGATGATGAATAACTCAAGATCAACGGAGCTTGAAGTTCCTCCGCTGTTTCCAGCATACATTTCGCACCATAAAGGTTGACAAAATCCGGAGCGATCACTCCGCAATTGTCCCGTTCTGCCTGTTCTAAAATTTCCGATAAGTTCGTTAACATGGCGGTTCCAAATAATCCCTGTAGTTCGTTTTCTTCACTGGCTGGATATCCAACCAGGCAGCAAGTTCCAGAGCAGCCCGGGATAAGTTTCCGTAGGCCAATGGGTAATGATGCTGAAATCCCGAGCTCATAATTGTGGCCAGGAAATCTTGCAGATCAACCTCCTGGTCATTCAGCTTGAGGTTTTTCATCCAGCCCCGGCTGCCTTTATAAGATGGTTTTTGATCATCCATTTCTCCTTCTGCAACCAGCAGACGGTTAAAATCGACGCTGAAACCAAGTACGGAAGCGGGTCCGGATTTCAAGACCAGATCATTGTGCAGCCCGGTCTTTTTCCTTTCCTCTCCCTCAAACAGCCACATCGATCCCATGGAGACTCCGGCCGGGTTTGCCAGACGGCTCGGTGTCGGTCCGCAGTGCCAGAACAGGACGGAATCATCTTCCTGATCTACGGAAACCAGATCCATCAAGGTCACCGGAGCCCCTCCAGTCATGGCCCGCAGCGCCAGCATGCTGACCGCGCTGGTGACATCCCCCTCGCAGGCGGCGATGATCCCCTGATTATTGAGATGACCCATGACCGAGCAGATCGCCAACCCATAATCCGCTTGAAAACGAGGCCAGCAGCTGATGGCTGCTGCGCTCAATTCCTGCTCCTCCATCAGCTCCTGGACCGCCTGCACCACCCGGGCAGATTTCATCAGCGCCTCGGAAAGCGAGCTGTCAAAAGCGGCAGCTTCGTCTTGAATCGAACGGGCTGTTTTTTCCGCATCTTGATCAGAGACTTGCTTGACACGGGCAAGCAGGTCATCAAAAGAAATTTCCACCATCTCCATTTCCAGGCGGGACCGCAGATCCTCAGGATCGACAATCAGGTTATCAAACCCGGGCGCAACACCCCCGAAGAGCCCCACTTTTTTGCCCGGAAGATGGATTAACGTCCGTAAGGCAGGCACGGTGACTTCCAATCGGCGGCGGAATAAAGGATGATCCGGATGCCCGAAAAACCATTTGGGTGGGCTCTTTTCCGGAAGCCTGGTGCGGATGATGCTGTTGTACATATTGCTGGCGGTAAAGCTGTTCAGCGGCAGTCCACCTTCCGGGGAAGGATCGCCTTCGGGAACCGACCATAAACCCAGCCTGATGGGCAGATCGGTAAAGGGATACAAAAACTCTCCCGCGGCAAACGAGCTGGTTTGCAGCAGGATGAAATCCGCGCCCCACTCCTGCAGCGCAGCGGCTGTGTTCTCAGCCTGAGAAAGGTTATAAATGCCCTCCGGGACAGCTTTGAGTTCAAAGTCCATCTCCCCGGCCAGTGCTTCCAGGGCCTTCCGATCCCGGCTGTAATTCCCTTCCTTATCCCCCCGGAACGGGGTGCTCATCACGCCCGCCAGGCCAATCTTTGGTTTGCGAAGTTTCCTCACTTGATCCTCCATCAGGTTCTGTCCCGCGGCCAGTGAAAGCTGGCACTGGCTGCCGGTTCTTTCCACAGCTCCAGCAGCTGCTGATCGGCAGCGCACAGTGAGAGGGTAAATCCACCCATCTCCTGGGTGGTAAACAAAGAATCCACCACCGCAGCCGCCGGGGTAATCCCTCTCTCCTGGAGCTGCAGGTGAACGGACCGATATAGAATATGCAGCTCTGTCAGGGAGGTTCCGCCCGATCCATTCACAAACACCAGGGGCTGATATTCCTCAAATCCTGCCAGATCTTCCAGCAGCCGGTCCAGCAGCATGGCAACGATCTCATCTGCCGGCAGGTGTTCTCCCCGGTATACCCCTACCTCGCCGTGCACCCCGGTTCCGATTTCGATTTCGCCCCTGGGAAGTTCAAATAATGTGTCCCCGGTGGCGGGATGGGTGGGCGGCCGGACGGCCACAGCCAGGGAGGCAGTGCGAAGATTGGTTTTTTCCATCACCCCCGCCACCCGGGTTGAATCCCAACCGAGCTCCGCAGCGGCCCCGCCGGTTTTCAACGCAAACAGCAGACCGCCGAGACCGCGCCGGTCTTCCAGGCGGTCGCGGGGCGCGGTGGCAATATCATCTCCCAGCAGCACCGGGTGAACATGATGACCGGAGCGGCGGGCGGTCCGGACAGCCAGCCGGCTGTTAAGCACATCCCCACTGTGATTGGAGACCAGCAGGACCACACCCCCGGCCCGATCCGCCAGCTCAATCGTCCGGGCAATCCGCAGCCCGGAAGCGCAGGTAAACACCGGCCCATACACATCCCCGTCCAGCAGTCCCGGCCCTACAAAGCCTCCCATGGAAGGGGTGTGCCCTCCACCGTGGCCGATCACCAGGGCTGTCTTCCCGCGGTCTTTCGGTGTGCTGCGCAGCAGAATCCCCTCATCAGTCAGCTGAACCAGCTCTGGATAGGCCAGGGCCAGACCTTGATTGTCCTGAGCCACGATGCTGTCTGGATGATTGATCAATTTCCCGGGGGGAGGCTCAAATTTCTGCTGACCTCTTTCGACAGGTCGAGCTTCCTTTCCAGCCAGATATTCTCCCAGCGCCTCAAACAGCAGTGCCAGGGACACCGCACCCGGGTCCGGCTGCCCCCGGGATCGGTCCGCGCTGAACCTTGATCGGCCTTTCCCGGCCGCCATATCCGCGGTGGACTGAGCCCCTTTCCGGGCTGCTGCAGCTGCCTGTTGGATCCCTACCGCAGGGGCTTCTTCCGCTGCACATTGCAGCGCTTCCACAGCTGGTTTCAGGGCATCCACCAGGGTTTTCTCCCCGGGCTGGGCCCCGCCGATTTCCTGGACGGCTGCCAGCCCGGACTGGAAGAACGCTGCGGTTTCTTGCAGACTGGCACTGGTTTGGCCCGCAAAGTGCCGGCGGCCTTCTCCGAACAGGGCAGCCAGGATCGGGCCGATCGCTCCGCCGGCATGCTCAGCCAGCGCCGTGGAGGCAGCTTCAAACCCGACTCCCAGGTCAGTCAGGCCGTCTGACAGCGCCTCTTCTGCAGCCCGAAAAGCCCGCAGCATGGTATAGCCGTGATCGCCATCTCCGGTGACCGCATCCAGCTCATTCAATCGGCTCAGGTTCTCTTGATAGGTGGATCGCAGCAAAGAAAACCACCGGTCCAGCGTTTCAGCTTGAAAAACAGTCATTGGTGAATTCCCGGTAGGATCATTCTGATCCTTTATTCCTCGAATAATTTGGCCAGGTTTTCCTGGCGTGGTGAAAAATCCCGGCTCCCTCTGGAATCAGCTCCGGGGTGTTCTGGCAGATCGTCAGCTTGGCAGCCACATCTTCTTCCGAGATCATTCTGACCACCCCGCTAAATGCCGGGGCTCCCTGGATGACCAGATGCGGGACCGCTGCAGCAACATCAGGGCAGCTCCAGGAATCATTATATTTCACTGTCCGGCACTGGCCCCTCCAGTCAATCATGCTCACCATCCCTGTTAATACTATGAAATGCGCACATGGATTTTCCTCACAGCGGGATAACTGAACGATGCTTTCAGCAGTGCTTCCCTGCCAGGCCGATCTCAGCGCAAACTTGCAGCGTTTGCCGGGGCCGGATTTGATCCCGCAGACTACAGCAGCTGTCGGCCAAGAAATTCTGCTGTCTCCCGGGCGGAACCATCCAGCTCCTCCGCAAGAGATCGATGAATAAACATTCCCCTTCCCACTTCCCCCTGGGGATTGACAAAGGTTTCCGCGACCAGATAACCTTGATAATTGATCTCTTTGAGTGCTTGGCGAACTTTCTTCCAGGGAATATGTCCCAGTCCCGGCGGTTTGCGGTTATTGGCCACACAGTGAAAATGGCCCAAATGTTTTCCCGCTGCCAGAATTTCTTGATCCATTTGATCCGCTTCGATATTGAGGTGAAAAGTATCCAGGTGTAAAAAGATATTAGTGCTGTTGACTTCGCGGATAATCTCCACTCCTTGTTGAACCGTATTGATCAGATAGCCTTCAAAGCGGTTGACCACTTCAAGACAAATATTGACCCCTAACTCCTCGGCCATTGGGACAACTTTTCTGAGAGAAAGGATACACGTCTCCCGGCGCTGATCAAGGTCATCCTCCGGAAAAACACCCCAGGGGGCGTACGTCAAACCTCCCAGCACGGGACTGCCCAGCTGGGCCGCGCCCTGCAAACAGGCGAAGAGGTGTTTGAGACCGGCCTGTTGAATCCGTGGATCCGGATGGGTGATATCCGTCTCCGGGCCTAATCCTGTACCACAGCTGGCAGCCATCTCCAGGCGCTCCAGTTCCTCGCGGAGGCAATGATAGGGAAGCTCATTGGGAAATAAAAGCGGAAATTCAGCTACCCCAAAACCGGCCTGGCTGGCTTTTTCAATCAGCGGTAAAAGAGGATCCTTCCAGCTTTCCTGCCAGTAAGATAGGTGAATACCAATTTTGGAATTCATTGTCCTCCCTGACCAGAGTGCTCCCCAAAAAACGGGAAGCACTCTGGAAAACTCACACGATGTTTAGAATCCAAACAGGCGGGTGATGCCGCCGACAACGATCGCAATCAAGGAGAAATCGTTGCCGCCAAACAGGTTCAGGAATCCCGCTGCCGTGTTGGAAACAAAAGGCAGGGAGAGAGCCTGAAGCACAATCAACAGCACACCACCGACTGCCGCTGTTACCAAAGCGCCCCGGCGTCCACCGGTGACATTGGCGATGATCACTGCCGGACCCACATCAAAGAAGGCTGCCACCACGAGCGGGAGCAGAATGTACTGGTAGCCGGCCAACCCAAAAATCACGATGGTGATCAAAGATGTGATCATGGCAATCGGGAAGCCGATGGCCAGTGAGTTCGGGCCGTAAGGGAAGACCATCGGGCAGTCCAGCGCAGGAACCGCATCCGGAACGACTTTCTCGGCCAAACCCTGGAACGCAGGAATGATCTCGGCCAGCATCATGCGCACACCGGTCAAAAGCACGGTCAGTCCGGCGCCAAAGCTCAGTGCCTGGAAGATAATCCAGAAGTACCACAGCACGGGATTTCCAGCGGAGAAGGTTTCCGCAGCGAAGCCAACGCCGGCCAACCAACCCATGACCAGATACAGCAGGAACATGATCAGGGAGGTGGAGATGGTCATGGATTTCATGAAGGACCAGCCCTCAGGAATCTCGATGTCTTCCAGAGAATCGGAAGGATCCCCAACCAATTTCCCCAGATATGCACCAATAAAGGCATGGATCGTGGTCGTGTGACCAATGGTGAAATCCTTCGATCCGGTAAGTTTGAAGACAAACTTGGAAATCAAGGCCGGAAGCACGGTGGAAATCACACCCAGGACAAGGCTGCCGATGATCACCAGAGCAACGCCGCCAATTTTTCCGGCATCAGCCAGCCCAGCGGTGACCATAAACGCATTCCAGAACAGAATGTGTCCGGTCAGGAAAACATTCTTCATAGGGGTGATCCGGGCTAAAACCAGATTGACCAGGAAGCCAAAGACCATGATCAGCACGATCTGGATCCCGAACTCCCCCAGGAAAGCGACCCAATCAGCAGTGATGGGAGTGGCCTCAAAGGTGTACAGCTGACCGAACAGGGTGGATATGGGTTCAATGGTTCCGGAAAGAATATCCACACCGGCGAACAGAATGATCACACCCACCATGGTTTTCACGGTGCCGGTGATGGTCTCACTGAAACTCTTCCGCTGCAGCAGCAGACCGACCAGGGCTACGATTCCCAGCATAAAGGTGGGAAGCAGCCGGGGAACGATATTAAATACTAGATTTACGTCCATCTTTACTCCTCAGATAAGTTGATTGAATGAAATTTGAACGATTATGCTTGGGGGTAAATTTCCAATATTTTTGCCTCCTTTCCCATGAAGGATAGCTCCAGACTGAGGATCCCATCTTGATACCCGTACATTTGATCCTGCTGGGTGGGATAGATTTCTTGTACCTTCTGAGGTGATTTCTTCAGGGCGATTTCTAACTTTTGTTCGATACGATCCGTCGCATAACAGCTGATCAGAAGCCAGGTTTTGTGTTCTGCTTGCAGAATATGCGGATCCACACTCAACCGAGAATAATCATGATCATCCATTCGAATCCCAGGGATGATATTCTGGCGTTGATTGAGGATTTTTATTACCGGCTGGAGCAAATTATTCTCATAATTCTGGATCTGTCCCAGGTCTGCCTGGGTGGCGATGTACACCCCGTGTCCGTTTCCATACGCAGCAATAGTCACTGCCGGGAAGCCATCTTCAAATTCAGCAAGGACTTCAGTATCTGGTTTTGTAAAAAGCTGATCCCTGTTCAAGCAGGAAAAGAATTCCTGGCCCTGCAAATTGATAGCCAGCTTGCCTTGATGATCAGGCTCGATTCTTTCCAGGCCAAACACATCCTCAAATGGCGCTGTGGGCAGCTGGTGTTGATACCACCCGGTCCGATCCAAAGACGATGTTCTCGAAAAAGCAATCAAAACTCCCCCCTGGGAAACATACTCTGCCAGCTTTTGGGCTTCACTTTTTGACATCAATCCCATCATGGGTAAGCAGATAACCCTGTATTGGGAAAGATCCGCCGATTGCAGCAAATCAGAGGATAAAAAATCTACCGAAAATCCCAGCTCCCAGAAGGCGCGATACACCCCCCGCTGGGCTTTAAACAGCAGTTCTTCCTGATCTACGCCGCGCAGAAATATGGCATTGGGTTTGGATTCTACGATCAGAACCTGAGACTCAGGAAGGCTGGCCTTGTGCAGAAAGTCCGCATTTTCCTGGAGCAGATTCCCCAGCTTTCCCGCCGCGGCTAAACGCTCCGTCGGACTGCCGTTGAGATCAACCAGGGCCCCCCAATGCAGCGGCTGATAATCCCATTCTTTCCAGGGCATGTACAAGATCATTTTCACATCGTGTCCCAGGGCTTCCACACAGTAATTGATTAGATCACGGCCGTCGGTCTTGTGATCCGGTCCAAGCAGCCAGCCGCCAATCGGCCCGCTTTCTAATTCATGCAGCCAATAGCTGTTACCGGTGATCCGGCTCACACACCGCCCATGATCCAAAAACAAGGAATTGTGCTCTGGTCGTGTGGAGAGTTTATCCCCACTTCCGGGGTAGAGATCATACCCAATGTGATCTACTTTCTGGGCAATTTTCCATTGATCCAGGCCGGTAAAGGTGCCGAAGCGGTCATATCCTTTAAAATTGAAAGTGTTAATCGAGGTTGGGTGTTCGGGGTCAATCTCTTTTATCAGGCAGTGTTGGCGATGCGCAAATTTTGCAAATTCATCCTGCCAAAACAGGCGCCAATCTAACCAGCGAGTCACCCCGGTCCAGGAAGCGGGTAAGCTTTCTGGGGGCTGGATATCTTCCCAGCTGTTGTAGACAAAATTTGTTGTCCCCCAGGCCCAGGCCTCCGTTACCGCTTCCAGGGAGTGGTACTTATCCCGGACCCACCTTTGAAATGCGGTCCGGGAATGTTCACAAAAACAGTACTGATCCAATACTGCGGTTTCCCGGGTGGGATTGAAGGGAAAACCAATTTCATTGGTAATCTGCCAACCGAAGTGATTTGGAAATTCTTTTGTGAAATCCGCTAATGCTAGCAGGTAACGATCAGAATATTTTCGAAAAGCAGGATGATGAATACAGGCCCAATGATAAGATGCCCCCAGAGGATACCGTTCTCCGCGACTGGACAAGATCCGGACATCAGGAAATTCCCGGGCTAACCACAAAGGAGGGCAGGATGCCCCAGTGCTGATCAAGACTGCTATACCGTATTTTTCGGACGCCCGGTAAAAATTTCCCAGTCTTTCAAAACTGTACTTCCCGGACTCCGGTTCCAACCGGTCCCAAGAACCATGGACGTCTCCTACTCGAACCAGATTCATCCCGGCTTGCTTCATTAAAGATAAATCGCCATCCCAATCCGTTTCCGGGAAAATCAGGGGAGAGTAGGATGCTCCGTAAGGGAAGGCTTGCGTTGAGAAAAGCTGGCTCATTCGGTGATCAGGTCCTGAATCTTTTCCAGTGCCTTTTCCCGGACTTCGTCTTTGCTTAGGAAATTCTCAATGACAATAGCCGGTTTATCAATATCTTTGAATAATTTGATCATCTCATTTGAGGTTAGTACCAGATCAAAATCCTGGCCCTTTGCTGTGGCTTCATCCGCACAGAATGTCTCAGCTTTAATCTCTTCTTCTTTCAAGACCTTATCAAGGGTCATCCGCAGCACGATGCTTGATCCCAGGCCAAATCCACAGACAACCATAATTCGGGGTTTTTTCATTTCCATCTCTCCTTAAAGACAGCTCAGATCGCTGCTAAGATTTCTTCCACAGATTGAGCTGTTTTCAAAAGCTGCTGGTTTTCTTCCTCGACCAGGAACTGCGATAAGGCTTGCAGCATCCCAATATGTTTTTCTTTATCTACCCCACCAAAAGAAATGATCAATTGAACGGGATCATTCGCTTCTGATCCAAACTCCACAGGGCTCGCCAATGTGATCAGAGACATTCCTACAGCCAGGACTCCATCTTCCGGTCGAGCGTGCGCCAGAGCAATCCCCGGAGCAAGGACCATGTAGGGGCCTAGATCTCTTACAGCCTGCACCATGGCATCGACATACCTCGGCTCGCAAACCCCTCCTTCAACCAGCAGCTGTCCTCCGCACCGAACAGCTTCCTCCCAGTCTCCAGATTTTACCTGCAGCTTGATCATGTCTTCTGATAAGTAGTTTTCCAACACACTTAACTCTCCGCAGTTAATTTTTCAGCTGTGGCTGCATCCGTAATGACAACATTGAAGTAATCGCTGTTCAGAGCTCCTTCGATCACCGAGATTTTTAATGATCCACCTGCAATCACAACACTCCAGGGAATCCTGGAAAGGTCCTCCAAATCCAGGCCAATCATCAAGTCATCAACAAAAGTAGGAATATGATTTCCCTCCCCATCAAAATAGTGGCCCAGCGCATCCCCAACTGCTCCTTTTTTTCTCAATTGATCTAGATCCTCCTGATCCAGACATCCCTCAAGAAATAACAAAGCCGACTCGTCCACTGGACCCACGCTTTGAAGGATAATGTCCGACTTCCGGGCCCGCTGCAGTGCCTTGGTGATCGATGGCTCGCTGATCAGCTCCATCTTTAATTCCGGTGAACTGACATAGGTCGGTGCGTAGAATAACTCCGCTTTGCCACCTACCAGTTCAGCCATTTTTGACGTGATGTTATATGAAGATATTTCTCGATTATGGTCAGAAGCCGCGCCTACGACATCCGTAAAAGTGCAGTTCACCTTGCCGTTCGGTTCAAAAACCTCTGGGAGATGGGAAATGGTCCTCCCCAATCCCAAACCGATACGGGTGCCTTCATCAAGTTTCGGTTTCAACCAGGCAACTGCGCCTGCGACCAATTCATAATAGAGCTCATCCTCACTATCTACCGAGGGAACAACGACCGCATCACGCAAGGCATATTTGAGACTTAATTTCCGCTCCAGATCAAAATAGGTGTCATCAGGAGTATGGATCTGAATCTGAACAATGCCTTCGTCCCGGGCAGTTTGCAAGACCCGGTGTATTTTTGTCCTGGAATGTCCCAGTCTTTCAGCAATCTCTCCCTGGGTCATGCCATCCTCATAATAGAGCACGGCTGCTTGAAGACACAACCGGTACATCTCCGGAGATAGATTGGTGGGATTCCTATCAACAGAAATCACAATGCACCCTTTTTGCACATTTTTTCACTACTTGCACAATTGTTCATTTTGATTATAATCTAGATCGATCAAGTATCAAGTATGGATCAGGTTATTTTTGTCATATTTTTTAACTTATCGATACCCGACTCATCACCCAGGACAAGCCAACAATTTGTGCCTTGCATGATTAAACAAAGAAAAACATACTTCGATATGACTTAAGGACAGCAACCTGAACTCTTAACAATTTGTTTTTGTGCCAGGATTTGAATATCTGGTGTTAACATTAATTGCATCCAGGACTGCAGAAGATACTTTAATCCCTCTGCCTGCGCGGTAGGCGGAAATAGGAGTCAAGCGAGGACCTCATGAGCAGATCACAAGTGATTTCATCGTTTCAAAAAAACCCTCAAATTTCCGTCCTGATCATCGGTGCCGGGATCAACGGCATCGGCACCTTCCGGGATCTGGCCCTGCAGGGCGTGGACTGCCTGCTGGTTGATAAAGGGGACTTCTGCTCCGGGGCCAGTATGGCTTCTTCCCACATGCTGCACGGTGGGATCCGCTATCTGGAAAACGGCGAGTTCCGCCTGGTGCGGGAGGCGCTGCATGAGCGCAACAACCTGCTCCGCAATGCCCCTCATCTCACCCATCCTCTGCCCACCACCATCCCCATCTTTAATTGGTTCTCAGGGATCTTCAACGCTCCCCTGAAATTTCTGGGGTTGCTGGACCGACCGGCCGAGCGCGGCGCGGTGATCATCAAGCTGGGCCTGATCATGTATGACGCCTATGTCCGGGGGGACAGCCCCATGCCCGGCCACCGGATGGTCGGTCGGGAGAAGGCCCTCCGCAAATGGCCCCGGCTCAACCCCGATATACGCTTTGCCGCCACTTATTACGACGGCGGAATGTACTCTCCGGAGCGCCTGGCGCTGGAGATTCTGCTGGATGGGGCTGGGGAGGGCGATCACGCGCAAGCGGTGAATTACGTCAGTGCGGTTGGGGTGGAGGGGGAGAGCGTCATCCTGCGGGATGAAATCAGCGGCGAGGAGTTTCCCATCCAGCCCCAGGTGGTCATCAACGCCGGCGGTCCCTGGATTGACTTCGTCAACCGGCGCATCGACGGGGAAACCGGATTCATCGGCGGCACCAAGGGCGCCCACCTGATTGTAGATCATCCCGAACTGCGGGAAGCCCTGGGGGATCATGAATTTTTCTTTGAGTATGTCGACGGGCGGATTGTGCTGATCTTCCCCTACCTGGACAAAGTGCTCATCGGCACCACCGACATCCGGGTGGAGGATCCCGATCAGATTGAGGTCACCGACGAGGAAGTGGATTACATCCTGGGGATGGTGCCCCATGTTTTCCCGGGCATGAACGTCACCCAGGACCAGATTATTTTTCAGTTCACCGGCGTGCGGCCCCTTCCCCGGGCCGAGGGCGCCACCGGCCAGGTCAGCCGGGACCATTCCATCGAGGAAATTCAACCCGGGCCGGAGGACCCCTGGCCGATCCTCAGTCTGGTGGGCGGGAAATGGACCAGCTACCGGGCCTTCTCCGAGCAGGTCACCGACAGGACCCTGGCGCTGCTGGGAAAGGACCGCCGGGCCAGCACTGCCTCCCTGCCCATCGGTGGCGGGCAGGACTACCCGCTGGATGAGGAGGGAAAACAGCACCTGGTCGATAAGCTCGCTGGCAGCTATGGATTATCTGAAGAACGGGCCCGGACCCTGTTCGAGCGCTACGGCACCCGGGCCGATGCAGTGGCGGCAGCCCTGCAGCAGCATGGGGATCAACCCCTGGCGCATTTGCCGTCGTATTCCCGGGAGGAAATCGCTTTCCTGGTCCGGGAGGAGATGATCACCCGCCTGGACGACTTTTTGCTGCGCCGCTCGCTCGCGGCCTGGACCGGCCTTACTACCCGGCCGCTGCTGGAGGAGCTGACCGGCCTGATCGGGGAGGAGCTGGGCTGGCCGGAGGACCGCAGGCGCGCGGAGATCGACCGGGCGGTGGAGCTCTTCCGCCGCGATCATGGGGCGGCGCTGTAGTCAAATCTCAATCGTCTCGGTGAGACATAAATTATCTTGTGCTTCCCAATTCATAGGGACATTCGAATTGGGGGGAGGTTTTTGCATTCAGCAAAGCGGTCCAAGGTTTCCCTAAACCTTAACATAAGTAAGCTCTGGATCCTTCCCTAACCCGCTCTGGACCAGGAGCGTCTCATAGCCATCGCCCTTAATGCAAGCATCAACTTGCATGGCTTGTGGACCACCAACATTGTCGTTCTCATCAATCCAAAACTCAACCCCCGGGCAAACTAAAAGATTTTACTAATCTATCAGAGTGACCAGGCAGAAATTTTTTTGATTTTTTTTGAACTGTCCAGGATTGTGCCTTCTTTTACCCAGAATAATGAAGAAAAGGGCCAATTTGCGAGGGAATTGCACCAACCCGGGATGACATGTGACCGGCAGAGCTAACCAGTCTACTGGCCTGATATTTATACCCTGCCCACTTTGCAATCACGTTGAGAGAATAGTTAAGATATTCTGGTTGTCAATTAATGCGGTAGGCTTAGCTGTTCGGGTGTCCGATAGCAACCTGTGCACATATTTATTGCAACAAATGCAATATATTTTCCCTTGTCAATAACCTGAGCTCCGCCTCCTTTTCCAAAAAAGGCGTCACATCCTCAATCACTCGTTTCCATTCCATGGTTTCAATTTTCTCTTGAACCGCTGCTCTCCAATTTTCCTTTGTAATTCCACCCCCCTGCCATCCGGTCTGATCCAGGGCGTTATTCAACAATTCCAGATTAGGCTCCGGCCAGCTCCGGTTGCTCAAGTACCAGAACAGGTCGTAGACATCCCGCCCCTTGACATAATCCCGCTGCAGTAAAGCATGCAGCTTGCCCGCCAGCAGCGAAGCCCGGTCATGGTGCTGCAGCTGCAGCAAGACATAACGGCGGACCACGGTGGTTTCCAATCCAGCCCCCGCAGGAGGGTTGGTATCCACTTCCAGCTTGATGGATAAAACCTGATTGCGCTGCCTTGACAGCCCAAGCTCATACAGCAGCCCCGGGAAGCGGATAAATCCTGAGTGGACCCCCTTCCCGGTGTTCACCTTCAACTCAACCGAGTAGTTTTCTTTTTCAAACTCCCGCTGGATCTTTTCAAGTAACTTACCGAACACGAAACCATCCTCCGATCGTTCCAGCGTGAAGTCCAGGTCCTCGGAAAACCTGGGCAGGTCATACAGGAAGCGCAGGGCTGTGCCCCCCTGAAACACCAGGGGGATCATACCCCCCATACTCTGGAGGGATTCCAGGATCCGGGCTTGTAGATACTCCCGGGCCAGATTCCCTGCCCGAATTTTCGAAGCTGCTTGATCTACCAAACTTTGCAAGGTTGTCTTCATGGCTTCATGCCTCGTGCTTAATGAGGATGATGTTCTCCGCAGCTCGCGCAATTTTAGGGCTGTTGAATTTTTCCGCCAGGTCCCTTAACCGCTGAGGATTGATCTGTTCCAGGTTCTGCAGTCTTAAGCTGCTCAGGTAAGGGACTTCCTCCCCGCCCGGGCGGAGGTAAACCAGATCCAGCAGTGCCTTCTCCACTTCAGCCAGATAGGCAGATTGCCCATCTCCCAGGTTCTCCTGAGAAAACCCAAAGAAGCGCTCCTTTTTCACCCTCCGGAACTGGAAATCTCCTAATGGAGTGAAAATCTCCTGAGGTCTGGCGGAGGTCACACTGGTGGTGACCGGAACGTATTCCGGGATCAAGCTGTAATAAGCGAGGGCGGACTGCAGGCTGACATAGGAAGGCCGCACCAGCTGATTCGCGATCAAAAATGGATGGGGTTTGGTTCGCTGGTACGGCGGTGCCAGCGAGTAGACTCCACGACGAAGCTGATACACCTTACCCGCCTTGACCCAGCGCCCCAGCTGGCGCCGAACATGGACCGGATCCACATCTCCGGCCAGCAGCAGGCCGGTCCGGAAGACCGGTTCATTCCCGACAATTTCCAGCAATCGATCAAATTCCATACAGTTATTTTGCCATTAATGGCAAAATAATGCAATAGAATTGCTAGTAGTATCTCAGATGTATATCGCGTCCTTCCTTAAGAACTGAGGAAGGCAGGACAATTACGTGATTATGCCTATACGCTGGTACAACCACACAAAAAGCCAGATAAGGAGATGTGGACTGATTGGTAATCACTCCTCCCTGATTGGCCCTGGAAAAAACAGGGGCTGTGCCCTGTCTTTTGGCCCAGCCCCTGTCACAACTCTGAAAATTTTTCCTGCGCTGTTTACTCCTCAAAGGGAATATTGGGAACCTCAAATTCCCCATCGAGGATTTCCTGACGTTTTTCCTCGATCATCTGTTTGACTTCATCAGGAATTGCATCCGCGTTGTCGTGATATGGGGAGAGATCGGCACCGTTATCGATATCAATTTCATAAGTTCTACCCTCGAAATTGCCATCGATGAAGTCCCCCACAACCTGAGAAATTCCGGTCCGAAAACCCCATTCTACGCTGGTGAGAACAACTGTGGGCGCTACCTCAAACTGATCACGAACAGCACCAATTGCCCAGACCTCTTCCTCACTGGCAGCTTGAAGCACACCAATGTTCTGGCCGTCTCCATTACCAAAAATGATGTCAGCGCCTGACTCGATCTGAGATAGCGCTGCTTCTTTTCCGGCTGAAACATCCAGGAAGCTGCCAATCCAGTTGACCAAAAGCTCTGCGTCAGGGTTGACATCCTGCAGCCCTAATTCAAAAGCCGCATAGCTTCTATGGGTGCTGGGGATATCAATCCCACCAACCATACCAACCACATTGGTCTCTGTCATTTCACCTGCCAGCATACCAGCTAGGTAAGAAGCTTCCTGGGCTAGGGGGCGAATAACAGCCAGATTATCCAGAGTTTCATCGCCGTCGGTCCACAGGAAAGCGATCTCAGGAAAATCATTGGCTGTATTCATAACAGCATCCTTGGCAATCGAGCTGTGGCAGATGATCATGTCATACCCCTGTGTGGCGTAGTCCCGGAGCGCCTTCTCAAAATCAGGAATGGGAACTTCTTCAGAATAAGC
Organism: uncultured Anaerolineales bacterium; assembly: GCA_964603385.1. Lineage (GTDB taxonomy): Bacteria > Chloroflexota > Anaerolineae > Anaerolineales > UBA11858 > B10-G9. The sequence goes on from CAZRUS010000025.1 coordinate 20,427, forward strand.
GGTTTCCACTCCATAGTCGGCTTCCGCCTGGGTCAAGCCTTCATAACCGGCCTGGTTCCAGCCCATATCATCGATCTTGCCATCCAGCACCAGCGCCACTTTGACTGCTGCTTCTTCTTCAGGTGCTACTGCTTCTTCTTCAGGCGCTGCAGCTTCTTCTTCAGGTGCCGCAGTTTCCTGCCCACCACAAGCTGTTAACATCAAAGCTGCCAGCAAAACAAAACTCAGTAAAAAACGCATCTTCTTCATCCTACACTCCTTTTCAAACAGGTTCAATAGATCCATTATTAACTAATTTTCCATACACTCTGTGGATCAATATTCGCTTGCTCAAGATACTTGTTTTTTCTTTGTCTCACCTCCTTTAATATCATCTGCTCATCCAGGGTCATTATCAACCGATCTTCCATGACGATCTTTCCATCAATTATGACTGTCTTAACATCCGATCCATTTCCCGCCCAGACCACAGCAGAAAGGGGATCATGAACGGGCTGAATATGGGGCTGATCGATATCAATCAGGATTAAGTCCGCCCGTTTCCCCTTTTCCAGGGACCCCACTTGGTCAGCTGCCATAATTCCTTGGGCTCCTCTGATAGTCGCCATTTCAATGGCTTCAGCCGCGGTTGGATACACAGGCTCCTGATAGGAATTCCTCTGGAGAAGAAGCGCCGTGCGCATTTCCCGGAACATATCTGCTGTGTTGTTGTCGATCATACCGTCATTCCCAAGGCAGACATTCACCCCGCGCTCCAGCATCTCGGGGACCGGGGCTGCCCCCATGGCCAGCTTCATATTGCAAACCGGGTAGTGACAGATGCTGGTACCAGTTCTGGCTAATATATCCAGCTCGTGATCTTCAAAGCAGATGCCATGTGCCAGGGTGACATTTTCACCGACCATCCCAACATGCTCAGCAAACTCGGCCGGCAGCATGCCATAGCGCTCCACGGTGTGTGTAATCAACATTATTTTGAATCTCTGCCCAGTGGGTGGTAATACCTACTCCCAGCTCTGCTGCCAATTGACAAATTCTCTGAAACAGCTCCATTGTCACTCCCCCCACCGATCGGGGAGAAAACCAGCCCTGCAGCCTGCCGTTGCCCTTACCATTCCATTTCTCGATCATCTCCAAGGCTTGCTGGAGGGACTCCTCACCTTTTTCCCATATCCCCCGGTGGATAGCTGCATCTTCCGTGGCATATCCGGACTCATCCATAATATACTTAGAGATCACACCGCGGATTCCCGAATCCAGCATGGCCCAGGCGATGTTATCGATCCCATATCGAGGATGGAGACCGGTGCTCAAGAAAGCGGTTGTTCCCGATTTGATCATTTCTAGCAGCCCCAGCTCCGCACTCAGCAGAGCGTCCTCTTCGGAATAATGACCCTGAATCGGCCAGATAAAATCGGTGAGAATCCCCATCACATTAACGTTGTCGCTGACGCCCCGCATCATCACCTGCGGCAGATGCATGTGGCAGTTGATCAATCCGGGCATGGCGATCATTCCAGCGCCGGCGAGCTCTTTTTGGGCTTGATATTTTTGATTAAGCTCGGCAGCCGGTCCTACTTCCACGATCACGCCGTTATCAACGGCCACAGTCCCCAAGCTGAAGACATTCCGGTGGGAATCCACGGTAATAACTGTCGCATCTTTTACCAGCAAATCAATCATCGTCCCTCCAGTCTTATTTTTCTGCCCGCTGATAGGGGACTGTCAGTGCGGACGGGCCGCTTTCCCCCCTCACAAAAAAGACCACAAAGAGCAGGGTGACCAGGAAGGGCATCATCAGCAGAAACTGATACGGCAGGGGGAAGTTCATCGCCTGCAGTCGGAACTGAAGCGCTTTGGCTGCCCCAAATATTGCCGCTCCCCCCAGGATTCCCCAGGGCCTCCATTTCCCAAAAACCACTACGGCTATCGCCATCCAACCCAGGCCTATCGAGAGGTCATTGGTATAAAGCCCATATAGCCCTAGAGACAGATAAGCACCGCCCAGACCAGCCAAGAGCCCCCCGACAGAAACACAGACATACCGGATCAACCCCACATCTAACCCAGCAGCATCTCCTGCCCGGGGTTGTTCGCCCACAGTGTCGATACTGATTCCCCAAGATGTTTTTCGAAACAAGAAATTCAATAAAGGAATACTTACCAACACCAGATAGACAAAGATATCCTGATTGAAGACAACTTCACCAAGAATAGGAATCTCAGAAAGCACTGGAAAAGTTATCGGCTGCAGTGTAGTCAAGGAAGGCCGGGTATCGACTACGCCAAATAGAGAACGGTTCAGCAGGCTGCCAACCCCCTGGCAGAAGATCCAGATTCCCACCCCAGCAACAATCTGATTAGCCTGAAATCGAACTGAAGCCACCCCCATCAACCATCCCAAAATCAAACCGGCCAATCCGCCAATCAGGAACCCAAACAAGAGGCTGTCTGCAATGTAGGCAGCATAAAACCCAAAGAATGCTCCCACGATCATGATCCCTTCAATCCCCAAATTCATGATCCCTGAACGCTCCGCCACCATCTCTCCCAGGGCGGTAACCAGGATGGGCACCATCATTCGGATAGTGGCAGCCAGAAAGCCGGTAATAAACCCTACGGTAAGAATTTGGTCAATCATGATTCTTGCCTCTGCTGCTTGATAAACCGCAGCGCAATAAAGAAGATCACCAATCCCTCAATGACATAAATCACCGGCACCGGCACATTGGCTGCCCGCTGCATGGCGTCTGCACCGTTGAGCAGTGCCGCAAACAAAACTGAGGAAAAGATTATCGCCAGCGGGTTAAGATTAGCCAGCAAAGCCACTGCAATGGCCAGATATCCGTACCCCGGAGAAAAACCCTCCACCAGCCGACGTTGAATCCCGGACACTTCCGTGGCTCCTGCCAGGCCCGAAAGCATTCCGCTGAAGACCATGGTCAGGATGATTGTCCGGGAGACAGAAATTCCTCCCACACGGGCAGCCTTTTGATTTTCGCCTACCGCTCTAATCTGGAAGCCTATGGAGGTTTTCTGCAGCACAAACCAGATCACCACTGCAGAAAAAATCGCTATCAAAATGCCCGCGTGAAAACGTGTGCGGGGAATAATCGTCGGCAGCCAGGCATTGGGCTGAAGCTGAGGAGAGATCGTGATCCCGCTGGTCTTGTCCCGCATAGGTTCATGAACCAGGTAAGCGGAGAGGTGAATCATGACGTAGTTCAGCATCAAGGTCGTGATCACCTCATTTACTTTTAACTCCGCCTTGAGGACACCGGGTATCAACCCCCAAACAGCTCCTCCTGCTGCCCCAGCTAACAAGGTGACGGGAATATGAATCATCGCCGGTAATCCTGTGAGATAGATCCCCGCCAGCGCGGCGGTAATTCCGCCAGCATAGATCTGTCCCTCGGCGCCAATATTCCAGAATTTTGCTCGGTAGGCTATTGCCACACCCAGGCCAGAGAGCAGTAAGGGCGAGGCTTTCACCATGGTCTCAGCAAAACCGTTGACAGAACCAAATGCCGCTTTTATTAGTGTTCCATACGCCAGCAGCGGGTTGGATCCAATCAACAAAATGATGACCGCACCAATTGCGAACGCCAGTAAGATGATTAAACCTGTAGCAGCACCGGTACCGATGCTTATCTTCTCAACACGGGTTCGGATTTTCTGAAGCGAAGAAGATGTTGCTTTTTTGTAATTCATCACTGATTCGCTCCTGCCATCATTAACCCGATTTCCCGAATATCGACGTTCTTTCGATCGACTTCTCCGGTGATCTTTCCACGAACCATCACCAAAATCCGATCACTTAGACTGATGACCTCATCGAGCTTTGTGGAAACCAGCAGGATCGCCATTCCCTGATGTCGGCATTCCAATAAAGTGTTGCGGACATATTCCTCAGCGCCAATATCCAAACCCCGTGTAGGATGAGCGGCTATCAATAGCTGTGGGTTCCGAGATACCTCCCTCGAAACTACAAGTTTCTGTTTATTCCCCCCAGAAAGAGTTTTCGCTTTTACTCTTTCATCGGGAGCTCTGACATCATACTCAACGATCAATCGCTGAGCTTCCTTTTCCATGACCCGCTGATTAAGGATGCCCTGTTGTGAAAACGGGGAAACATAATGGCGATCAAGCATTATATTCTCTGTCAAGGTAAACTCTCCAATTAAGGAGTGCTCAAGGTCTTCTGGGATATGACCCACCCCAGCAGTGAGAATTTCTTTGGGGCTTTTCCTCGTTAAGTCCTTTCCGGCGACAGAGAACTGGCCCTTTTCCGCTGGTCGGAGTCCCATTAATGTCTGAACCAGTTCGCTCTGTCCGTTACCATCTACCCCGGCGATGCCAACAATTTCTCCCTTTTTGACCTGAAAGGTCACTGCTTTGACAGCTTGATTTCCCCGGTCATCACGTACTTCCAAATTTTCCACATCTAAAACAACTGTATGATCGCTAGCCGGGTAGGGCTCCCGCTTTAACCGAAAAAGCACATCGCGACCCACCATAAGCTGCGCCAATTCTCTTTTATCTGTTTCCTCAGCCCGGCGTGTAGCAATTGCCTCTCCATCCCGTAGAACAGTAATTCGATCGGAGATTTCCAGCGCCTCTTCAAGATGATGAGTGATGAAGATTACCGACAATCCTTTATCCACCAGCTGCCGGATCGTATGAAAGAGCTCTTCGCTTTCCTGAGGTGTCAACACAGCAGAGGGTTCATCTAAAATCAACACCCGGATCTGACGAAAAAGCGCTTTGAGGATTTCCACTCGCTGCCGATCTCCCACAGAAAGCTGCCAGATATAAGCATCCGGAGAAACTTTGAGGCCATAGGTTTCGGACAGATCGAGAAGTTTTTCTCGGGCTTTATCCCGATCCAGCACAATATCCATACCCCGCTGATACCCCAGTAAAATATTGTCAATGACGGTCAGGGTAGGTACCAGCATAAAGTGCTGGTGAACCATGCCAATTCCCTGTCCAATTGCTGCGTGGGGAGAGGAAATGGACACAGGCGTTCCATCCATCAAAATTCGGCCACTATCAGGATGGTAAAGACCGTAGAGAATATTCATCAAAGTGGTCTTTCCAGCCCCATTTTCCCCCACCAAGCCGTGGATCTCTCCAGCCTGCAGTTCAAAGGTTACCTCTTTATTGGCAACCACCTTTCCAAATGTTTTAGTGATGTTGTCCATCCGAACGAAGGGGGGCTCTTGCTCTGACAACTTTGCCTCCTACTTGCAAAGATCGAAAATTCAAAATTACTCAAAGCGGAAAGTTTATACATCAACAACCAGGAATCGGTCCGGCAGTTCAATCCCGGCTCTTCGAGCGATTGCACCTGCTCGAACTTTTGACTCCTCAATAATTTCCTGCTCATTGACAGAGAGGATCTCCTTATCTTTCATCACCCAGGCTCCATCCACCATGACGCTCTCGACATTTTCCGTGCGCAAAGAGCTGACCATGTTAGCCACTGGATCGTGCATCGGCAGCATGGTTGCCGTATCGGGGTTGATTACAACCAGATCTGCTTTCTTGCCTATCTCAAGCGAGCCTATATCCTTATCCACCAATAATCCCCGTGCCCCCTCGCTGGTGACCATTTTCAGCACAGCCTCAGCGGGAACGACCGTCGGATCCAACGTCCGGCCCTTATGGATTAAGGATGTCAACCACATCTCATCAATTAATGTCATTCTGTTATTAGAAGGAGCGCCGTCGGTGCCAATGGTGACGCAGACACCAGCCTCCAGCATTTCAGGGATTTTCGCAAATCCCAGCACCCGCATAGCGGCAGCCGGATTGTGGGATACCTTGACATCGTGTTCAGCAAACATCTGGACTTCTTCATCACTCAGCCAAACAGTGTGAACAGCCAAGAAGTTTTTATCTAGGACACCCAGATCGTTGAGGTGGGCGACGGTGGTATTGCCGCGGGTCTTTCGGGCGAATTCCACCTCTTCTTGGATTTCCGCTACATGCATATGGACACCAACCTCATATTGATCGGCTAGTTGCTTAGTGCGAGAAATCAATTCATCAGAGTTGTTGAAAATCGTCCTCAAACCAAACCAGACCTGTATCCTGCCGTTGGCTTTCCCATTCCAGCGTTCGTAGTTATTTATCTGGATCTGTAGTGCCTCCTCGGTAGAATCACTCCAGACTTCAGGCAGCCCTTCTCCCATATCCATAGTTGATCTTGCCAGCATCCCGCGGATACCAAGTTCGCTGATTGCCCTTCCCATACCGTTGACGTGCTGCCCACCTGGCTCTGCAAAGCAAGTCACCCCACTGCGGATCTGCTCAATTCCACAAAGCAGGGAGCTTACGTAGCTGTCTTCCTCGTTCATGCTGCTTTCATATGGCCAGATGCGCTTATGCAGCCAGGTGAGCAGGTTGACATCATCTCCCAAACCGCGACCTAGTTGCTGTGATAAATGTACATGACTGTTGATCAATCCAGGGAGGACCCAGCGCCCTCGCAGATCTACTCTTTTCAGGGGTTTGTCGGCGTATTTCGCCACCATTTGATCGCTCTGCCCCAGGTCAACGATGCGTTCTCCTTCTATGAGGATTGCCCCCCGGTTGTACTGCCGCAGCTCCGCATCCATAGTAAGTAAACCGGTATTGAATAACAATAACTGATCAGACATAGATACTTCTTCCTTTTTTTCAACCCCTATCCCCAAGACTGGGCTACCTGCAAGCGGAATATTTTGTCGTTGAGAAAATTATGACCTGCCACTAAGGGAATTTCACGGGAATTATAAAAAACATCCTGGAACTCAAAAATTGGGGTTCCTGGTTTAATTTGCAAACTTTCTTGGTGTTCAGGTTTTGAGAGGACCGCCTTAATATCCGAGACTGAATAGGAGATCTTTTCCTTAAAGTAGCGATAAATTAAGTCATGAAGCGGAAGCGTGAAGTCCATTTCCTCCACATCATCTATCGCCTGGTAGAGGGTATAGGGAAAAGTATTAATAGAGTGGATCAAAGGCTTGTCGTCCCCATAAAAAATCCTCTCCAGAACAATAACGCGCCCATCTTTATCCAATTCCAGGGATTTATTAACCGAGGGAATTTGTTCTTCCACAGCCAATTTCAAACACTCAATTCGAATTTTTCTGCCACTGGACTCAATCAGATAATTGAATTCCCACTTTCCCCCTAAGCGGATGCCCCGTTCCATGGCGTGTTGATTGACAAACGTACCATCCCCCTGCCTTCGGGTCACCAGCCCTTCCGCCTCCAACCTGGCCAGGGCTGTTCTAATCGTAGTTCTGCTGACACCGAGCTGTTCCGCCAGCTTTTTTTCCGAGGGAAGACGGGGATTATCCTGGTATTTCTCTCCCCGGATATCCTCGACCAAGACCTCAAATACCTGATCGATGATCGGTTTCGCTTTTTTCATGGCTGCAACCCTGTCTATAGCTTAGACGTCCAACGTCTGACTTTATTGTACATCAGCAGGCCGCAGTTGGAATGTAATAAAAATCACTTTTTCTTGGAGTATTTTGGTGGGCTTTTGCTGGTTTTCCCCAAAACGAGCCCCCCTCCAGAGGAGAAACTGAAGAAAGCCGCTCCTCCCAAGGGAAAATTTTTATGCTTTTCCCTTGCCATTTAGAAATTCAGCCCCAAACTCCCTGGCCGCCCGCACCATGGCATCAATGTTTTCCACCGGGGTATCAGTGGGCACCTCGCAGGAAGAGCTCAAGGTGAAACGTCCACCCCGGGCAGCACTGCGGATGCACTCACAGGATTCCTGGTAGATCTCTTCCGGCGTGCGCAGCGCCAGCCGGTTGGTGGCCACATTCCCAGAGATGGAAGCCCTCTCCCCCACGATCTCCTTGGCTTCCGCCAGATCGACCTGCACATCCAGCGAAAGAATATCCGCCCCGATCTCCACCATCCGGTTCAGCAGCCGGGTGGTATCGTTGCAGATATGCAGCAGGACCAGAGCCCCCAGAGACTTGGCATGGCCGATGAGCTGCTCCAGGTACTGGAAGGAAAACTCCTCCACCATCTCTGTGGATATCAGGGTGGCCACCGGCTCATAAATATTCAATGTCTTCACCCCACCGTGGACAATCTGCGCTTCCGCAAAGGATCGGGTTGCTTCCAGGGAGATCTCTAAAAGCTGGTGAACCAGCTCCGGATTCTTGACCATATCATAAAGGATCGGGGTGTGGCCGCGGAGGTTGGAGGCAAACGACAGCGGCCCGGAGATTCCCCCATTGACCCCCACCCGGTCTCCCAGCGTTTCCACAAGAATCTGCTCACATTCCAGGATCACCGGCATGCGGCCGTCCTGATAAGGATCCGGGGGAGTGAGACTGGCTACATCCGCCCTGGACTGAACCGCAAAGTCATCCACATAGGTTTGCTCCCACTCCCGGATCACCGACCGGCTGCCCATGCTCTCTGTGCCCAACCCATAGTCGGTGATCGGACTGCAGCTGTCGTGGTTGTGCCGCTCCACTGAATAAATGACCACCTCGGCCATCAGCTCGGGATCGAAGGCCACCTCCGTCATCGGTTTTTTAGCGATCACCGCCGCGTAATGCCCAATTCCCGGCGCCACCGGAACACAGTCAAGCTCTTCTCCATTCCCGGATGCAATTAATCGTTCTAATGAATTCATGGCTGCTTTCTACCTATTGTCCTTTCACCAGCTGGCGGATCTTTTCCAGCGCCTCATCCAGCTCCCCGACTTCCGCAAACTCCGGAGAAGCTGCAAAGGGCAGTTCGCCCAATCCCCTGCTCTCCAGTTCCTCCTGCAGGATCTCGCAGTAATTGCCCATCCCCTCCCGATACTCCGACTCGGGCACATACCAGGTCATCCCTCCCCAAAACTGTTCTGGATCCTTCGGCCGGGGGGTGCGGTTCAGCCCACAAACCGGACTGCCGTCCATCATCACAAACCCTAGCACATCATAACCGCACTGCAGGTAGTTTTCCGCCTGATCGACTACCGTTTCCGCAATCTTCCGGCAGTGCCGCCGGAACATGGGGTTTGCATACTGGTCCTTGACCTGCCCCCAGCGCATGTTACCGAGATACTCCATCTCCGGACAGGGCATCTGGTAAATACCAACGCCCTCCTCCAACAACAATTCGACCAGCGGGGTGATGGCCCCGGGATAGCTGGCAATCCCGCGTACCTTGGCATTTTGGTTCAAACAGCAGTGACTGAGGAAAATAACCTTATGTCCTCGCTCATCCGATACTTTTGGGTGCTCCATTCATCATCCTCCCTTAGTCATTTTAGGATTATCCGGAAATACAGCAGCGGCCTGTGGGGTTTCTCCCTGGAAAATCCGTACTAAGTCTTCCATGACCATTTCTGAACCACGCTGGATGGTTTCAATTGTTGCCCCACCAATATGGGGAGTATACAGAAAATTTGGCAAGGCATACAAAGGATCTCCAGATCGCGGCGGTTCTTCATAATGGACATCAAACGCCGCCCCGGCAATTATATGCTGAGCCAGTGCTTTCAGTAAAGCCTCTCGGTTAACGATTGCAGCCCTAGCAGCATTAATCAGATAAGCATCCGATTTCATCAGAGATAATTCCCGGTCTCCCAGCAGATCCCTGGTTTCCTTATTCAGCGGGGCATGAATGGAAATCAGATCGGAGTGCTCCAGCAGCTCATCCAGCGGAACCGGCTTGACATGGTGTTCGTGGAAGAGGGCTTCAAGCTGGTAGGGGTCATAAGCCAACACCTCGCTGCCAAAACCTGCCAGCAGACGGACCAAATGCTGGGCAATGGCACCGAATCCCATTAGGCCGACAGTCTTTCCAGACAGCTCCCGGCCCCGGAAGCGCAGATATGGATCCTCCTTCGCCTCCCCCCAGCGCCCCTCCCTCATTTCCCGCTGAGATCTGCTGGTATCCCTGAGGATATCAAGCATCAAGCCCAAAGTTAATTCCGCCACCGCCGGGGCATTTCTCCCCGGGGCATGTAGGACAATCACACCGGCCTCTTCAGCCGCTTCCAGATCTACATTGACAGGGTTGGCCCGCATGCTGATCACCATCAAAAGCGAGGGACATCGCTGAAAGATTTCAGCTGGCACTTCCTCCACTTCCACAACCAGCACCTGTATATTCAGCAGATTGACAGCTTTGATCAACCCCTCCGGGGTGTAGGGAATGCGGTCCTCCACCCAGCCTCCATACGCTATGCTGGCAGGGATCTCAAGATCATTGACCGTGGTGAGGTCAAAATCAGTCGCAAATAAAAAGGAAAGGCGATCTGGTTTCTCGCTCATCACACTGCCCTTTTCTGTCCGTAAACAAGATCAAGCAAATAATCAATTTCTTCTTCCGGGATCGGCCGGGGAGTCGCAATCCCCTTCCCCCTCACATAGGCCATAGCAGCCAGCTCCAGGGCTTCCGCCCCCTCAATCAGCAGCTCCGGATCCGGCGCAGCAAACAGCGCCCCGTGATTGGCAAGGAGCAGTGCCCGGACTCCCATTTTGAAATAATCGGCAACAGCCCCGGCAAGCCGATCGGTTCCAGGGGTAAGATAAGGGACCAACGAGGCTTCTTTTCCACAGTAAGCAGCCATGTCCACTGTGATCGCCGGGAGCGTTTGATGGACGCAGGCCAGTGCAATCGAAAAGCGCGAATGCGTGTGGATCACCCCCAGCAGGCTGGTCCGCGCCTGTAAAACAGCCAGATGCATGCGGTATTCCGAAGTGGGTTTGGTATCTCCCCAGACCTGGTCTCCGGCTAGATTGATCACCGGGATATCCTCGGCGGTCATTTCCGGATAAGGCATTCCGGAAGGGGTCACAGCGACCAGCCGGGATTCCGGTTCAAGAATACTGATATTCCCTGAGGTTCCGTCCGTCAATCCTCGGACCACCATTTCTCTGGCGACTTCAGCTACTTTGGCTCTAGTTTCCTTAATCATCTTGAATGCGTTGCTGACGCCCTCCTTCAGTACAACAGCCCAATTTGCGCTTTGGGTCCGAAAACAACGTAAACAACAAACAAAACCAGTGTGATCAAGACCAGGGCTGGGCCGAGGGGAGAAATCTCCACTTTGATCAAATTGGTCCTGGTTTCCTGGTATCCAAAAGCCCTGCTGTCTAGGGCAATCGCCGAAGTACCCGCCTGACGGATGCCGTTGGAGATCAGCGGAATCAGCAGCCCCAGGTACTGCTTGGCCCGGGCCCAGAGCGATTTACTCAGCCGGGCTCCCCGAATGGTCTGGGCTTCCATGATCACAATGGCGTCATGCCGCATCAGGGGAATATAGCGCAGTGTGGAATACAGAGCATAAGCCAAGCGGTACGGGACTTTGGCATGCTCTATTAATGAAACCACCAGCCGCCTGGGGTCCGTGGTCATGGCCAGAATGGAGGAAATCGTCACAATAACGATCAACCGCAGGCCGACATTCAAGCCAGCCGAGAGCCCTTCAGCGGTTGCCGTCAGCGCTCCCCAGGTCCAGATCACGGTATCTCCTCTGGCAAAAAGGGCCTGAAAAATAATCATAAAAACCCCCAGAGCCAGAAAAGCCCTGACTGATTTGATGAGATCAATAAAGCCGATTTTTGCCGCCAGCCGGCCCATCAGAAGCATGGCAAGAAACACCAGTACCTGAATCTCAGGAACAGCGACATAAAAAGTCCAGATCATCATCAGCGTTCCCCAGGCCAGCTTTGAAAGCGGGTCAATACGGTCGAATAACGAGTCAGACTGGACATACATCGTGCCTGTGGTCATAAGTTTTCCTCGCCTTTCCCCGTTACCGCAACCAGCTCAGCAATCGTATCCACCTCCCGGGGGATGGGCATGCCCCGCTCCCGCAGCTGTTCTGCCAGCCAGACCACAGCGGGAGGCTCCAGAGAGAGCTGTTCCAGCGTGCCCGGGTCCAAGAACATTTTTACCGGTGGGCCATCGAAAACAACCTTGCCCTGGGCCATCCCCACCACCCGGTCCGCATAAGAAGCGACATGTTCCATATCATGGGTGATATCAATAATGGTAGTCCCTGATTCCCGGAGGGCATTGAGGATTTCCAACAAATTAATGATGTTCTTCTGGTCCTGACCGGTCATGGGTTCGTCCAGAATCAGCACTTCAGGCCGGGTGATCAACATGGTGGCCACACTCAGCCGGCGCTTCTGTCCTTTAGAGAGGAAACGCGGTGAGGTCTCTTTGACCTCCTGGAGAGAAAACTTCTCCAGCATTTCCTCCGTCCTCTGGTGAACCTCTTCTTCTTCCACTCCCAGAGCGCGCAGACTGAAGGCCACCTCGTCCCAGACCCGGTTGGCCACAAATTGATGCTCTGGATATTGAAAGACATACCCCACCCTGCCGAACAGATTGTGTAGAGGAATATCCTGGATGTCCTCACCAAAAAATTGGATCCTCCCCCCAGTCGCTTTTAGCAGTCCCACCATCAACTTTGCCAGGGTGGATTTTCCGGATCCATTCTGACCTACCAAGCAGAGAAACTCTCCCCGTTCCACGTTGAGCGTGACCCCATCCACCGCAGTGACCGCGTTTGGGTAGGCGAATATCACCTCCCTTAATTCCAGCACCCGCTCAGAGGAAGGTGCCTTCTCAATTGCAGGCTCAGGCTCTTTAGCCTCAATAATGTCAGCAGAAAAGAAGCCCTCCAGGACCTCCACGGCCTCTTCGCGGAGCAGCGGAATTGTGGGCAGGTTATGACCCGCCTGCCGCAGCTGCAGAGAGAGATCCACTACCTGGGGCAGAAACACACCCATTTCCTCCCGCAGATATTCTCCCTCGCGGGAATAAATTTCCTGCGGTGTGCCGTCGGAGATCACTCTCCCCTTCTCCATCACTACAACCCGGTCCACAATGGGAAGAATGTGATCGGGGCGGTGATCGGCGAGGATGATGGTTTTTTCAGGGTCATTTTCCCGCAGCTCACAAATCGTCCGGTAAGTTTCTACTGCTCCAACAGGATCCAGGTTAGAGGTAGGGTTGTCCAGCAGGATGGTCCTGGGCTCCATGGCCAGCGCAGCCGCAATAGCCACCCGCTGCTTCTGTCCTCCAGAAAGCGCAAAGACTGAGCGCTCTTTGAGATCTGTTAAACCACTTTTTTCCAGGGCCCGGTCCGCCCGTCCGCGGATCGCTTCTTCCGGAAGGCAGAGATTTTCCGGTCCGAAAGCCACCTCGTCATAGACAAATAGATTGGTTAGCTGGCTTTCCGGGTCCTGCAGAATCAGTCCTACGCTGGAAGCCAGAGTGGCCACCGGTGTCACCCGGGTATCCTCCCCGTCCACAAATACTCTGCCTTTGATCTTACCGCCTGTCAGATTGGGCACGACACCGTTCATGGCCAGCAGCAGCGTGCTTTTCCCGCAGCCGCTGGGGCCGATGATCAGCACCGTCTCCCCTGCCGAGATTGAGAGGCTGATCCCGTCCAACGCCAGCTCATCCGTCCCTGGATAGCAAAATGAATAATCTTTAATTTCAATCATATCTTCCAGCTCTGCCCCAAAAACAGGGAGGCTCCAGCCTCAAAGATGGCTGGCAGCCTCCCAAAAACCAGCTTAGTCCATCTCTTCTACTTCAACCGCTTGCATCGAGAGTCCCGATGCCTCCAGGCCTTTGTTGATGGCAAAGGCAATCGAACCGCCAATGACACCGCCCAGCAAAGAGACCAGGATGTAGAGAATGAAGGGGCCTAGTCCCAAAGCAGCAAAGCCGAAGAAAAAGTAGGTGATGAACAGTCCGCCAATCGGCTGGACCAGTCCGGCGACAGCATGCTGCAGGTAGCCGTACTTCTTGTACCGCCAGATCATGAAGGCCAGGTCAGCCGCCAGACCTTGAACGAAATTGGAGTACAGCACCACCACACCGATAGGGCTGCCCGCCAGCAGTTCGATCACACCGCCCAGTACCATGGAAATGGTCGCTGCCCCTGGTTTACGGACGATAAAGGCGGCGATGATCGGCCAGATGAAGAACAAAGCGCTCCAGATTGCCGAGCCATAGGGGCCAAAGGCTGCCACCAGGACAAATCCCTGGGCGATGAAAATTTTGGCCACGCCGCCGATAGCAGAGAGGACGGCGATGATCAAAATATCCCTGGTTGTGTATTTCTTGAACATAATTCTCTCCTTGATTGCTGTTTAGATTCCATCCCGTACGAAATGGAATCCGGTCTAAATTTGGCTCAGTGAGTTCAGCCTTTACTTATTTCCGCCGCACCTCCTTCCTGGATTATTTTTTACTCTCCTCGCCCAATCACCACCGGTAAGAAAACACCCTTGTACCCATCCAATAAACCCATATCTGTCATGGAATAACCCGGGCCGCCCGAGCAGGTCATGAAGGACAGGAACATATGCGGCCACCTCATCTCGCAGCCCAGTTCGCGGGCAGCAGAGGTCAGCTCTCGCAGTTCCTGACAGACCTCTTCCACCGGCCGAGGAGACATCAACCCCAGAATGGGCAGGGCCACTGAAGCAATGATCTTTCCGTCCGCCGCCACCACCTGCCCACCCTGCATCCCCGCCACAGCATTGATCGCAAAAGCCAGATCCTGATAGCTGGTTCCTATGCCGACAATATTATGGTGATCGTGGGCGACTGAGGAAGCCAGGGCTCCTTTTTTGAGGCCAAAGCCCCGGGCAAATGCCAGCGAGAGATTGCCCGTCCGCTGGTGCCTTTCCGCAACGGCAATAGCGGCAAGATCCTGGCCCGGATCCGGCCGGGCCGCCCCGCTTTCAACTGGAACAGTCTTCACTACCAGCTCCGGGACCGGAATCTCCACAGGGGTATCGAGAACATGAACCTGCGCCCGCTTCCAATCCAAGGAACATTCCACCAGAGAGGACAGATCCCAGGGAGAGATCTCAGTTTGCAGACGGATCGAGTTCACCTGGGAAGCAGTCGGGGATGGATCAGGAAAATCAAAGACCAGCTCGCCGTCCAACAGGACAACCTCCCCCCTGGCTAGGACGGTTCGGGGAAGGAAATCAGTTAAATCATCAACGATCACTGCATCCGCCTGCCTGCCGGGAGCAAGAACCCCAATCTCCTGCTCCAAATGAAAAGCTCTGGCAGCATTAAGGGTCACCATCTGCACGGCGGTGAGCGGATCGATGCCGTGCTCCTGGAGCACCCGGATGTTGACATCCTGATATCCGTTGGTAAAGAGGTCCTCAGCCAGGATGTCATCTGTGATCACACTGATGTTGCTGGGATCCATTTCCTGTTCAGTAATCACCTTGACCAGCTCAGGGATGCTTTCGGCGGCGGAGCCCTGACGGATCTGCAGATGGATCCCCGCCCTCAAGCGGGCAGCTGCATCTTCAACCGTAAAGGATTCGTGGTCGGTCTGGATGCCCAGGGCAGCAAAAGCAGCCAGATCCGCGCCGTAAGTGAAGGGGCCATGCCCGTGCAGCAGTCCCCCTGCCTCGCGGACGATCTCCATGGCTTTCCAGAGCCTTTCTTCCTTCCCCAGCGCCGAAGAAACCACAATTTCAGACAAACCCGCACAGCGGTTGAACTCCAGCGCTTGCCGGACCTCCTCGGGCCCAATCACGCCTCCGGTGGTCTCCATTCCAGGTGAAAAGGGGACATGGGAGGGTATCACAAAATAGACCTTGAGGAGGGCTTGCTCAGCTTCCTGGAGCACTTCCCGAACTGCCTCCAATCCGCCCACCACCGCCACTTCATGGATATCAGACATCACGCTGGTTATACCGCGGCGCAGGGCCAGCTCGGCAAACCGGGTGATGCTGAGCATGCTGCTTTCGATATGGACATGGCCATCAATTAGCCCCGGGGTGATAAACCCGCCCCCGGCCTCAATCACCCGGGTGTCCGGTCCAATATACTCCTCTACCTCACCAATGGCAGCTATGCGGTCTCCCACCGCAGCAATGCCGCCAGGGTAGATTTCTCCAGAAAAGACATTTACCACTTTTCCACCCCTGATGACCAGCTCCGCGGGTTTTTCTAGGCGAGCTACCTGGAGGATGGTTTCATAATTGACTGACATGCCTGGTTCCTTTCTGTTGAAAATATATGTATCGACCCGATCAATTGCTGGCTTCAGCCCATTCAATCAAGGCTGAAAGAATAGACCTCAAGCCACTCGCTGTACTTATCTTGATAATGAGCAATCCTTTCCTGGTCAGCTTCGACCACAGTTCCCCGGACCATCTCCGCCACGGCTTCCCGGTGATCCCGGTAGGCACCACTGCTGCAGGCTGCCAGAACTGCCGCGCCCAGAGGGGTAGCTTCTTTCTCTTCGGGGATGTGAATGGGTAATCCCAAGATTCCCGCCATGGTCTCCTGCCAGATGTGGCTCTCCATTGCCGGGCCACCTAAAGAAACCCTGCCGATGGTACTGTCTGCTGTCTTGCTGAGCTGCTTTAGATTACCAAGAACTGCAAAGCCGACATTTTCCACCAGCGAGAGGTAAAGGTCGGCGATTCCAGCAGTTTTCCTGCCAAGCAGGTTCAGCCCCCGGAGAGCACCCGACACCACCGGCCATTTCCTACCGTCAAAGATCACCGGTCCCCATGAACCCAGCAGAGATTCCTGCCGCCCGTCCAATGAACCGGCCATCTCATCCAGCTTCAAAAGGCTGGGCAGGTCCTTAAAGCTGGCCAGATCCCCTTCCCCGACCAATCCCGGCAGCAGCATATTACGGAAGTTAGTCAAGCACAATCCAGAATCTCCGGAATTGCTTTCCAGCACCCACTGCCCGTTAAAAACGTGGCGGTTGGTCCAGGTGGCAGCCTCTGGGTGAAAAACCGGCTTCTCCAGCAGCATCATTACCGGGATTGAGGTGCCAAAAACTGCCACCGTCTCCAGCGGCTGATAGGCCCCGACTCCCAAAAATGCCAGCTGGGAATCGGCGGCGCCATTGAGAACCGGAGTGCCAGCATTCAGCCCAGTTTCCACGGCAGCCTGCCGAGTGACCTCTCCAACTTCTTTCCCGGCGTCCACCAGCGGCGGAAGCAAAGCCGGATCAATTCCAAACTTTTCGGCAGTGAAATTACTCCAGCCACCAGTAGCAGTGTTCAAAAGCAGTAAATCCCCGGCGATGGTCGGTTCACTGGACAGCTGCCGGGAAAGTTGGTAGACCAGCCAATCCTGTATGCCGAGGATTGTAGCGACCTTCCCGTACACTTCCGGGGCCTGTTCCCGGAGCCAGCAGAGATGCGCCGGAAGGAAGACCTCCTGCGGCCAGCGACCGGTTTCTTGATAGATCCGCCGGCCGTGCTGCTGGCTGAGCTGCTCCCAGGCCGGGGCACTGCGCAGGTTGGCATTTGTGAAAGAAAAGACTGCATCTCCGTGCTTGTCAAGCAGCACCGCGCCGTGCCTCTGCGAGGTGGGGATCACGCAAATCACATCATCGGGTTTAGCGCCGCTTTCCTGAAGCGCCTCCCGGCAGCACAAAGACAGGGTTTTCCAAGCTTCTGCAGCCAGAAAATCCGGGCTGATCCTGCCCACCGGCTGCTGCTGGACAAACTGCCATCTTTTTTTCACCTGGGCAATGTTTCTGCCTTTAAGGTCAAACAGCAAGCATTTGGCTGAGGTAGATCCGAAATCCAGGGTTACGATGATCGCAGAAGACAATCCATGCTCCTTCTCAAGCTCAGGCGGATTCCCTGATAACCAGCTCAGTCTCCAGCATCACGGAGGATATTCCGGCCTGTGTTTCTGGTTCTTCCTCCCCATCAGACAGACTGCCCTTAATTTTTTCTATCAGAAACTGAGCGGCGATTTGCCCCATCTCATACTTCGGCTGCCGGATGGTGGTCAGGCGGGGGCAGGAATAGTTAGCCAAATCAATATCATCAAACCCCACCACCGCCAGCTCTGCGGGTACCTGGACTTGCAGATCGCAGGCAGCCCGGAGTACGCCCATAGCCAGAAGGTCATTGCAGGTAAATATCGCGGTCGGCGAGTCTGCAGACTGCAGCAGCTGCAGGGCTGCTTTATAACCATCCTCAGGGTGTTCGCCAGCCCAGATCACCCGGGGCTTGATTCCAGCCTGGCGGAGAGCTTCCTGAAATCCTTCCAGGCGGGTGGTGGCGGGAGGAACTTCCATTGAGCCGGCAATCACAGCCATCTTCTTGTGGCCGGCCTTCAGAAATAACTCCCCTACCAGGAACCCGCCCCTGCGGCTGTCTGCAGAGACCACATAGATATCCTCCAGCTGCTGTTCTTCGGGAGTGAATTCGGGGTCTATCACCACGGCGGGGATGTTATAAAGGCGGATCAGTTCCTGCTGCTCTTCGGGCAGTGGTGTGGTCAAGAAAATCACCCCATCCACCAGCTGGGAAACAAAGGTGTCGATATAATTCTCCTGGCGATCGAGATTGGAAGCGGAGTTGCCGATCATCAGGGTGTAACCCTGGCGGTAGGCCTCATCTTCGATCCCTTTGGCCACCTCACTGAAGAAGGCGTTGGTGCTGTCGGGGATGATCAATCCGATAACATCGGACTGGTTGGTTTTCAGGCTCCGGGCGACGTTGTTTTTCCGGTAGCCGAGCTCCTTAATAGCCTGGAGAACTTTTTTTCTGGTTTCCGGGGAAGTTTTGCGGGGGCCGTTATTGACGACATAGGAGACCACCGCGTTGGACACCCCGGCTCTTTCGGCAACGTCGTTCTGGCTGACCATGTTCCACCCCTGTTTCTATACGTCTAGATCTATACGTATAGATCATACAGCAAAAAGCCCAGCACTTCAAGAGTTACTTTCTTCCTGTATTCCCTCCGTCCGGATGATAAAAAAGCCCGACAAGAACCTCCCTGTACAACATCATCCAAAAACGCGGACCGTTGATCGGTAAACCGGAACTGCAGCCCCACGATCTTAGCCGCACCTGCACGGAGCTGAGACATCGAGCTCAACTTGGAAATGACGGTCAGCGGATGTCCACCATGGAAGAGCCTGCCAGATCATCCTCCAACGCCAAGAGGTGCTGCAGAGGGCCTATGAAAAACATCCGGAATGTATTGTGAATGGGCCTCCTGAAAACACCAAAATACCGGAGGGCGTTTGGATAAATCCTCCCTCAGATCGAAAAAAATGGTGGCAATGGAAGGTTTTCTGGAGAAGTAGATCTACCTTCAAGAAAACTGGAGGTGAAACAGGGATTTATTAAACTTTCAGATGTGAACGATTTTGATTTGCTCTGCAAATTATGAAATCAGTTGTCCAAAATCATTGACACATCCCGAATTAGCTGTGGGAAATGAGCATGTAATACTATTACACAAAGCGGGTTGTTCATGGAAAGATTCCGATGGTCGCAGGGTTCAATGCTGTTGAGTGGTAGTTCCAGCCTGTATAGAAAAAGGCTCTTTAGTACTTGTCTGGTGCATATTGGCTGTTTTGGGCAGTGGAAAAGGTTTTTCATCGCAGCGTATTGAGAAAATCTGTACACTTGATGACGAGCAGTATTATATCGGGTGCCGGGTAAATTACTCCCATTATTAAGAATAAATTTGGCTCTCCTGAATAAACCTATCTGAGAGAAATGTTGACGGGTTGAAGCCAAAAAGCTGATAATAACTTCAAAAAATGATGAAAAGTGATTTTGAAACTGTGAAAAAGGTCGATTTCGAAAAAGGACAAAGAAAACGTTCCTTTTTGGGTTTCTCTTCTCTCTTTTTCGCTCAAATAATCATGCAAACGACGTACATTGACCATCAGCGGGGCCAAATACAGCATCATGCGCGACCGGATCAAACCCCGCACAGGCAATTTGCTGCCCGGGAAGGCTCTCTTGACCGATCGCACTGTACTCTCAACCACCACCCGGATCGGCGTATCCTCCGGATAGAGCTGCAGACGCTGCCTGGCCACCTCCACAATGCGCTTGTTCACATACATTGTGGGGCCAACCCGCACCCGATCCTGGACGCGGCATTTTTCGTTGAAGAAGGGACAACTCCTGCACTTTTCTTTCTCAAAACGGATAATAAATTTTCCGTCGGCTTGTCCCGGGGTCACGCGCCCCTGACATTCACAAGGACAGGTGATGCCCGTCAGCATTCCTTCCTCATCCAATTCCCAGG
>CAZRUS010000026.1:0-37743 GCA_964603385.1 uncultured Anaerolineales bacterium
AGGGAGTTATTCCCATTTTGAAGGAGCAAAAGTACACACTTAATTTGACACAACCGCCTGGGGATTGGTAGGAAACTTGTCTGGGATGTTCAGAGACGCGCGTTTTATATCTTCAAAATCGCCAAACATCAATTTTAGGGAATCGGTGGATTTCCTTATCGACACAGGAATCTCTTTCACATTATTGCTCGCAGCGTTTTCTGTACAGAACACACAATCCAGCTCCCATAGTATTTGCGGTTTGAGCAAAATTACAACCCAATCTTCCTTGGGCTTTGCTATCTTATGGAATAACTTGTAATTTGGAAAACTAATACTTAATGATACAAAAGCGAAATGATCATCAGATCTCTCTGCTCGTGGAAGAACTCTTATCATATCTGGACATACGCTAAATAGATCCCTTCTGCTTAAAATTCCAAAATCCAAAATCCCTACCACGCTCCAAGAAAAAGTGTAATGAAAGAGATCTGTAATATTTCGGGACTCACAGAATTCCCGAATTTCAACTGCTTTATTTGAATCCATAAAGATGGTTATCTTCAAGTGCAGTTATTAATTTCTCGCCTTCATCATAATAGGTTCTCCTAAACTATCTCGTAATTCCCTAAATAAATCCATTTCCTTATTAAAAACCGAATTTCCCTTAGACTCCATTTCTCTAGCAAGGCTCTCATCATCAAATCTCTTGGCAATGTACTTGACAGTATCGTAGCTTTCAGCTTTCCAAGGAGCAATATCAATCAATTTTTTACCATAAAAGTATGCCTCATCCTTTAAATCGGTTCGTTGTCTTAGTAATGCCATCGCTCTAATTGCATCCCAATTCTTTGGGTTTTCCTTTATCTGATTTACCAAGAGTTCATTTGCTCTGTCAAATTTTGCCATCCATTCCAGAACCCTGGCTTTCATTGTTGGGTTTAGTTTTGGGCTTGGGTCTGTAGATAAATAATAATCCACAACTTCTTTGATAAGGACTCTTTCCCCATCAGGGTTGTCCTTTCCAATCATGAAATTTTCAGCCAAAGTGGACATTTTTATTTCTATGATTTCTGCTTTTATTTCATCATCTTGGATATGACCAACGAATTTCTCAATAACTGAAAAAAGTCTATCGAAAGATCGCTCATTCTTCAGCTGATAAAGCAATTCGACTAGAGCAAGCTCGCGCAGGTGTATATGAACTTCGTTTGATGTAATATATGAGTTGCAGATTTTTCCAACAGTAGTTGCATCGTGACTAAAACGAAAGAGTTTAATTTCTGCAAGCATTAAACTCATATATCCAGGATTCAAAGCCAAACCTTCATTTATCAATTTCCCCTCTTTTTTTCCAAATTCGATAGCTTGCGGCAGGTCCCCGTTTCTTTCTTCGCGCCTTAAGGCAGCCAGAACGCTTGCTAATTCTTCGATGCTATGAATATCTCGTTGTATTTTTATTCTCTTATGCGCTGATTCGAGAGCAGCATCAAGTTGTGATAAAAGAAGAAGAGAAATTGTGTAATTTCCTATCAGATCTAGGTTACCGGGAAATAAAACCAAGCCTTCTTCGCAAATAGATTTTGCTTTATCGGGCTGTGATGATCTGAGTAAAGCAAGAGAATAATTTACATAATAAGTGTCTGGTTTATCTTGAATATCTTTGAGTCTTTCGCATATATCCAAGGCATCAGTAAGGCGGCCACTAATATTCATGCAGCAAAAAGCATAATCCAAGGCAGACGTGTGGCCCAGAAGGAATTTTTCTCCTGGAGAGGATAAATCCGGAAAATAAAAATGCCAGAGAATCTGCTCAGCTTCTTGGTACCTTCCTAGAGCAATTAGATTAGAAGCTTCTTCAAGATACTTCTTCATTTGGCTGTGTTCG
The DNA here is from genome assembly GCA_964603385.1 of uncultured Anaerolineales bacterium. Taxonomy (GTDB): domain Bacteria; phylum Chloroflexota; class Anaerolineae; order Anaerolineales; family UBA11858; genus B10-G9. The sequence continues at coordinate 1,868 of CAZRUS010000026.1, forward strand.
CCAACTGCATATCCCACATTGCCCTTAATTGTAGATTTGATAAGGAATTTTTTAAATTCCTTATATCCTTTCCCAATATGACTTCTATCATACCTTTCACTTGGTTCACAAAGATTAATATCAAACCCACGATCCTTTGCTATCACCAATAAATCACTTTCTAATGCTTGATAAGTCTTATATCTGCGCGAAGGATCTTTTTCTAAACACTTGGAGATTATTTGTTCTAACCCCAAGTCTGTTCTATGGAATAATCCCCCTAAGACAGGAGCTTTTTCATGCATTTGCTTATATGCTATTTCTAAGGCTGAATTTCCTGTAAAGGGCGGAGCACCCGTTTCTAGCTCATAAAATAAACAACCTAAAGAATAGATATCGGCCCGATGGTCGATATCTTTCAAGCCTTCGATCTGTTCTGGCGAGGCATAGAGAATTGTTCCAACAAAACTACCTGTTTGAGTTCGGTCAGGCCGATCAAATGAATTTTCTTGTAATGGTGAGTTGATACTGGAAATTTGGTTCATTACGGGGCGGGCCAACCCCCAATCAGTGATATAGGATAGACCATCTTTGTCACGCAGAATATTCGACGGCTTAACGTCTCGATGGATAATGCCGAGGTTTTCATAGGCCCATTTTAGACCTCTCACAGTCCGTAGTATGACTTCGAACTTTTCCTGAGGAGTTAATTTTTTTATCCTTGAATGGAGATCTCCACCACTCATCCATGTAGCAAGAACACAAGGAAATTCATTGATCCTGACTATTTCGATAGCTTCTGCAATTAGACTGCATACAGAGGCAGACAACCAAACCATCAACTCATCATAGAATCTATCTCTAGATGATTTCTTTCCAATGAGCTCGGGTTTTACACATTTTAATGCGTACTCGAACCCTGTACTCTTGTGCTCAAGCCTCACACAAATTCCCATTCCCCCTGGATATACCCTTTTTATTATGAAGTATGGATCTCTGTCCCTGTGACGACCAAGTATCTCGGGAAGAATGAGGACTGATCCTTCTTTGAAATATCCCTGATTTGTCATATTGCCACCTTATTCACAATTATCTTTATGATAATAGATGGATCCACGATAGTTGCTTTCAATATTGAATACTTCAGCTAGATTGCATATGTATTTTTGTCGACCTCCAGAGACCTACCTGGAGCGCCTCAATCCCCATCCCCATATAATTTACACTACCTATCCGTCAGAGATCATTGACGATCTGTAAAACTTGTTCCAGAATTTATCCAAGCGGGCTTCACGTCATGTAATTCAGACATCTAGCGCAACGGATGAGGAGATAAAATAATTCGCATGCCAGAAATGAGATATACACGATTAAACCAAATAGAATGAAAAGAAATTAGATGAGGGCATGCGTACAAGAAATCGATTCGGTAAATAGCCTGGGAGAGCAGAAGATCGCCCATTACCGCGCTAGGATAGATAAAGCGGAATAGCGGCAAGACAGGACATCGTCCTTTTCCAGCCAAAACCTGAAAGCGGTCTCATCAAAAAAGTCAGGAAAATGCAAACCTGCTATAAACCAACGCCTGAGAGATTATGTGCTGGGGATTCCGTAATGTCTTGCCCTCCGGGAGGTTTTAGTAAAGCGTAGGTGGTTGAATCTCTCCGTGATATACTTGACCGTAGACTTTAGTTGCTACAAACCAGATCTCCACTTTTTAAGACCAGACCGACCTGGATTTTGATGAAGAACAACTCCTCTGTATCCATTCATGACGTTGCCGACCACGCCGGGGTATCCATTGCCACAGTTTCCCGGGTGATGAATGAAAAACCCCATATCAGCGAGGATGTCCGCCAGCGCGTTCTGGCAGCCATTGATGAGCTGGGATATCAGCCCAGCCGGGTAGCCCGGGCGTTGAAGACAGCCACCTCAAATATCATCGGTTTGGTGATCTCCGGCCTGGCCTCGCATAATCTCTTCCGGCTGGTGGAAGCCATTGAGGAAGTAGTCTATCAGAGGAATCATGTGCTCTTTCTGTGCAATTCCAATCAGGATCCAGAGCGGGAGGCTCATTTCATCAGCTTGCTGGAAGCGGAGAATGTGGCCGGGATCATCCTTGACTCGGTACTGAATAATGGTGAGGCTGCGGAGCAATATAGCGGACTGGACATCCCCCTGGTAGCCATCAATCGCCAGCTAGAGAATCTGGGGGTTGATTATGTGGCTATCAACAACCTGCAGGGGGTGCTTGATGCGGTCCAGCACCTGCTCAATGATGGCCATAAAGTGGTTGGGGGCTTATTCGGCTCCCTGAAAGCGACCACTCATCTGGAGCGGTACCAGGGATTCCGCCGGGTCGCCGCCTCGAAGCGCAACGATGGCTTCACCTTTCATGCTGAGACGGATCTGCTTACGGAGAACGACGCCTACCGGGCTCTCAATTCTCTGCTAGATCTGCCGAATCCCCCTACAGCGGTTTTTGCGGATAATTCGGAAATAGCCCAGGGAGCAATCCGGGCAGCAAAAGCCCGGGGAATCGCCATTCCCAGGGAAATGGGTTTGATCTCTTTCGGCGACATGGATCTTTTTCAGATCTTCAATCCCCCAATTTCAGTGGTCTCCATCCCGGTGGAGTCGCTGGGGCGCAGGGCAGCTAAACTGCTCTTTGACCGCATTGAAAACCCGGGAGAACCCCGCTCCAAAGTCGAGCTGCAGGCTAGCCTGATCATCCGCCAGTCCTGCTCCGGCCGCCATCGGGAATAAACAACCCGGCTTGCGGCCGCAGGCAGGGCAGTGGTGGCTCTCAGTTTTCTCCTAACAAATTACCTTTGCGGATCTTTTTGTACAGGCCGAACATTTGATCATAGAGCTCATGGTTCTGCACATTGGGCGTGATGGTGTGGGCTGTGCGCTGGATCCATTTCTCCTGCAGGGGCTGAGTGTCTTCAAAGATTTCAACGCCCATCCCGGCCAGATAGGCGCTTCCATAAGGGGCTCCATAGGGGATCTCCAGCACGTTCTGAGTAACCAGGAGCACATCGCTCATGATCTGTGTCCAGACCGAGCTGCGGGAACCGCCGCCGACTGCGTTCATCTCATCGATAACTAGATCCATATCTTCTAGTTGGTAGCGCAACTCCAGGGCGGTTGCTTCTAGCAGGGCACGGAAGATGTGGGCCCGGGTGTGGGATGTGCAAAGACCCAGAATGGAGCCATTGCAGAGCTCCTCACTGATCAGGCCCTTGGCAGAGGAAAAATCGGGCATAATCAGCAGGCCGTCGGACCCTACTGGGGCCCGGCTGGCCTGGCGGTCCAAAAGTTGGTAGGCGCTTTCTCCTAGAATGTCCTCCATGTCTTCTTCCACCTGACCGAAATTATCCCGGAACCAGCGCGTCAGCGCCGCACCAGTGGAGAGGAAGGCTCCCCCAAAATAGAGATCAGGAAGGCAGTGATAGCCTTGCCAGGCATCCTGCGGTTCATCAAAGACGATCAGTAAAGGCATGGCGGAGCCATAGATCAGTGCGGCTGATCCGGGGACAACCAGACCGGCACCCACCATTTCGGCAAAAGCGTCTGCCGTGCCGATGATCACTGGGGTTCCTTCGAGAAGGCCGGTTGCTTCCGCAGCTTGGGGGGACACTCCGCCGGATAGGTCAGTGGCCCAGCCCACCCGATTGGGCAGCAGGCTGGTCTTCAGGCCCAGTAGATCGGCAATCTCTTCGTTCCAGGAATCAGCTTCGGGGTCGTAGAGCGGGGCGAAGGTCCGCTTCATGGAGTGGTCGATGACATAATTCCCGGTCAGTTTGTAGTTCAGGTATCCTCCGCAGGTAAGGATTTTTTTTGTCCGCCGGGCAATGCGGCTCTCGTTTTCCTTGACCCATAAAAACTGTGGAATGGGTGAGGAGGTCCAGAAGGGACCAGTATCCTCTTCCTGATAGCTGGCATCCTCTAGGCGGGATTTGATTTCCCTGACCTGTTTTTCGGAGCGTTTGTCGTTGTACATGATCCCAGGCCGCAAAGCTGTCCCAGTGCTATCCAGAGGCACCATTCCGGGAACAAAAGAGGAGACCCCGATCCCTTTGATGTCTTTGGCAGAGACCCCGGACTGCCGGAGGGTATCCTGGACCAGGTTGATCAGGTTGCCCCACCAGACAATTTCCGGATTTTGCTCCGCCCAACCAACCTTGGGAGAGCTGATGTTGTGCTCCCGGTATTGGTATGAGATTACATAGCCGTCCCGGTTGCAGAGCATGGCTTTGGAGCCTTGAGTGCCGAAATCAATACCAAGTAGATAATCTTTTACCATAAGCTGTCTTCTCGCCTCCTGCTTTAATCGGGAAAGATTGCGTATTTGATCCCTTCATACCCCTCAAGCAGCCGATTGTAAACCTCTTCTACCTCAGATAGCCTGGCGGTGTCGGTAATGAAAACCTCGGGATCGAGAGCCCCGCGGGCAATCAGCTGAAAGGCTTTGATGAAGTGCTCCGGATGATGGTAATTGAAAATACCCTGCATGCGGGCCTCTTGATAGTGAATAAAGGCTGTATCGAAGGTGACAGTCGTGCCTGCCTTGCAACCTCCAAAGAAAGTCACTAACCCACCGGGGCGGATCATATAGAGGGCTTGCTCCCAGGCATCGGGCAGTCCCACGGCTTCAATGGCAACATCCACACCACGCTGATTGGTGGTCAGGTCTTTGACTGCCTGGATGGGATCCTCTACTTCGTTGATGTTGATGACGTGTGCAGCGCCTACCTTGCGGGCTGCCTCCAGGCGGCCGGCGATCCCGTCGGTGGCGATCACTGTCGCACCGCTCATTTGAGCCAGACTGATGAACATCAACCCGATCGGCCCACAGCCAAGTACGACTACTTCATCCCCGATCCCGATATCAGATTCGACATGGCCGTGATAGGCGCAGGCGAACGGCTCGGAAAGACAGGCAACTTCCGAAGGGATCTCTTCCGGAACTTTGATGAGCTCATTACGAGAGAGGGGCGGGGTGGATAGCACGTACTCGGCGTAAGCGCCGCTGGCTGCCGCACAAACCCGGTCTCCCAGGTCTACATTGTCAATTTCTGCACCCTTCTCCACTACGATACCACATACTTCATGGCCAAATCCGGTGGGGAATTCCATCTTGGGGTGACCCCGCCGGTAAATTTTGAGATCGGTCCCGCAAGTGGTTGCCGACTCAACCTTGAGAAGCACGTCCTCCGGTCCAACAGTAGGCAGGTCGACTTCCTCAAAACGGATATCTCCGGGGGAAAAAATCCTCCAGGCCTTCATTTTTTTGGGCATGATCAGGTCTCCTTGCTAAAAAAAATTGATTCAATTTGCCTTTTTTCCAGGTCTACAAACCCCTTATCGGTGATGGTCTGCGGGTTAGCCGCGGTAAGGGCTAAGTAGGTGAGGATCATGGTGGGATTATCGCCCAGCCACTCGGCAGACCCTAACTCCCTCGCTGCTAGATCGCAGGCGGCCAGCTTCCGGCGGAGCAGGGCCGCCGGAAGGTCGCTCATCAAACCGCCGATCGGCAGCGAGAGTTCGGCGGTCACCCGCCCCCGCCTGCAAACTACCAGGCCTCCCCCCAGTTCCGCGCAGCGATTGGCGGCAAGAGCCATATCTTCATCAGAGCCGCCGATTACGATCAGGTTGTGGGCGTCGTGGGAGATGGTGCAGGCTACCGCGCCCTCCAGAAAGCCCAGCCCCTGGACAAAACCAATCCCAAGATTGCCTTTTCCGCTGTGCCGCTCAATCACGGCTAGTTTGGTGATTTGCTGCTCTGGATCTCGCTGTACGCATCCTTGCTTGACAGGCAGGAGGGCTTTCTGATTAGGCTTCGAATAGGAGGGGAGTTTGACCTCCACTTGACTGCCATGCTTCGGAGAGCGGACCCGGAAATCCTCTGCAGCCATGCGGCGGGGAAGGCGGACAGTTTCCCGGACATATCTAGGAAGCTTGTCGCCGGGGAGATGGATCAGCATTTGTCCGTCTCTGGCGATCAAGCGACCATTGGCAATCGTGGCCCGCACCCGCAGGTTCTGCAGATCGTCCACCAGGAGGACATCGCCTAGCCTCCCGGGGGCGATCAGGCCCACTTCATGGAGCAGGCCGAAGTGGCGGGCGGGATTGAGTGTGCCCATCTGCACTGCTGTAATAGGAGGTATCCCCAAAGCTATCGCCTGGCGGATATTGGCGTCCATACCCCCAATTTGGTGAAATTCATTGGCGTCCCGATCATCCGTCACCAGCATGATCTGATGGGTGTCCAGGTTTTCGACCAGAATCCGGCCGATGATTTCCTCAAAAGCCGACTGCCACCAGGAATGCGACCTGAGCTGGACTGCCAGACCGAGGCGCAGCTTGCCCAGGAAATCATCCGGGGAGATTTCATGGTCGGAGCCGATCCCTGCAGCGGTGTAGGCATCCAGGCGGGCACCGGAAACCTGGTTGGCATGGCCTTCCACCGGCTGGCGGAACGCAAATCCAGTGCTGATCATTTCTTGGAAGCGAGGCTGATTGGCTAGAATCTCATCGATATTCATCATTTCCCCGATACCCAAAACCCTTGGCCACTGGAACGCCCGGGCCATATCTTTGGGATCAATCCTGCCACCCGAAGTCTCAAAGGAAGAGGGGGGAACAGCCGAGGGAACCTGGGTATAGATTTTCAGCGGCAGTCCCTCGCCGGCTTCCAAAAAATAGCGTACACCATCCAGGCCGATGACATTGCAGAGCTCGTGAGGATCCTCCATCACAGTGGTCGTCCCTGTAGGAAGGACTGTGGCGGCGAAATGAGAGGGGGCGAGCCGGGAGGATTCAATATGGAGGTGGCCGTCAATGAATCCGGGCAGAAGATACTGATTCTCCGCGTCGATAACTTTGGTCTCCTCCCCAATCAAGTCGGAGACTTTCCCGATAGCGGCAATCCTTCTATCTGCAAAGGCAACTCCCCAGCCGGGGAGGATTTCCCCGCTGGCCACACTCACCAGCCTGCCGTTCAGGACCACCAGGTCAGCTGACCTGCGCCTGAGGGCAACATCGACACAATCGGCCCGTTCTTTCCTGGCCTGCATGCTTTCGAACTCTTTCAGTTGGTTCATGCCTGTTTTTCCCTTTCCAATAGAAAACTCACAGCAATAATTCCAGGGCCTGATCCTGCTGATTGTGTCTGGAGGAGATGATAAATATAGCCGCGGCGATAAAATTAAGGGCAGCGGCGACAATGAAAACTAGGCGGATCCCCGAGAATTCAGCCAGCACCCCGCCGAGACTAGGGGCGATGAATCCTCCCACTCCGAAAGTAATTGCCTGGGCGCCCAGGATGGTGCCCCGCAAATTGCGAGGGAACCAGTCGGTGATCAGGGCCGCTCCCACTGTGTAGCGGACAATCGACAATCCCAGCAAGGAGTGGGCCAGGATCAAGCCCAGGTAATCAGTGGAGAAATAGATGATTAAAAACACCACCGTGGGGACCAGATAAGTGATCAGGATCACCGGCAGGCGGCCCACCCGGTCGGATAGCGGTGTCAGCAGCAGCATGGCGGGAATTTCCGCCAGGACAGCGATCATCGCCAGGGTCCCGATCTGGCCCTCGCTGATCCGGAGGACCTCCTGGTAGTAGATATTCTGGAAGGGGCTGGCAGTTTGCAGGCCGATGGTGGAAACCAAATCTGCAATCAGGATCCAGATGAACCCGGTGGCCAGAATGGTTCCCAGGGAATCCCGCAGAGTGGCCTTTTTCTGGTCCGTCTTCCGGGAGAGTTCCTCTGGACTCGGACTTTGCTCGTTGAGGAACAAGGCCGTGACGCCGGAAAGGCCGACGAAGATTGCTGCAATCACAAAGACAGCTGAGATGCCGTAGCGGCCGGTTACTAATCCAATCAGGGATGCAGCCAGGGCATAACCCAGAGTCCCTGATACCCGGTAGCGGCCGAACACCTTCCCTCTGCTGCCCTGGGGTAGGATTTCGGTGACAATGGCGTTCATCATCAAGCTGTAAGCCCCGATCATCGCCATATCCAGTACCACCAGTGCAAAGAAACCGGCATAGCTGGAAGTGGTTGTGTAGAGGCCGAATGAGACGGCACAGACAGTGAGAGTACCGATCAGCAGAGGTTTGCGTCTTCCCAGCCGGTCGGATAGGTTGCCAAAGGTCAGCGAGCTGAGTGAGTAGCCTACGGAGCCGGCTGTAGCCAGCGTCCCCACCGCGATCAGGGGAATACCCTGATCGTGAATATAGACATAGCGCAGAGGGAAGAGGATCCCCCAGGCAAAATTAAAGAGAAAGGTGGTAATCCAGGCTGATGCGAAGGTTCGGGACCGGGGGAAAGTCATGAGCGCCTCCGCAGATACTGCTTGCCAAGCGGGACGAACTCAGTCAGATTCAATTTCTGCAAGCGGCTGTTCGTTGGCCAGCCGTCCTCCCTCAGTTCCCTGCTCCGGTGATACTGTGCAAGGGCGAGGTCAAAGTCGGGATGGTCGATGCCGTACTCAAGCATCTGGTCGATCACCCGCTGGGGCAGGCGGTCCTGATCCAGACCAGCTCCACAGAGGGCGTTGAACATCCGCTTCAGATACCAACCCCGGGTGCCTGCCCGGGTCAGTTGATCCGGATCCCAGGAATCTCCCGTGGCCGCGGTCAGCAGCCGGGCAAAAAAATCAACCCCCAGGGCGTTGCTGATATGGGCGCAGATTGTCAGGGCGTTGGGCAGGGTGGACTGATCGCTGGTAGTAATGATCTGCTGAACCCACTCCTGATAGCCAGCCTCTTCCAGACCGAAGACAACGGGAAATTCCATGTGCACGGCACCCCGTGGATTGGTGGCGTAGGTGAGCTCCATGCCACGGGCCACTCGGGGATGGTGGTAGCCGAGTTCAAGGCCCTTGACCTGGATGGCGTATTCACCGCTACCGCGGCCAACAACCAGGGAAGCCTGCCGGGAACCCCGGCCGAGAAGCTCCGCCAGGGGCCCATTCCGATGGGCAATGCGGGTGACCATCTCCAGAATTCCCGCCGGGTTCCCCCAGCCGAGCAGCTCGCTTTCCAGGTGATATTCTTCGGGTAAAATACCTTTCTCTTTGGCTTCTGCCGCCCAGGCCAAGGTGGCGCCAATCGAGATAGTGTCCAGTCCCAGGCGGTTGCAAGTCTCATTGGCCTTGAGGAGGCCGGCCAGGTCTTTGTTAAGCAGCATCGCGCCCAGAGAGACCGCCGATTCATATTCCGGACCCGGTCCTCTGTTGACCTGGAATTCTCCCCGATCTACCTGTACCTCCCGCTTGCAGAGTAGGGGACAGCCGTAGCATGTATACCTCCCGGCGGCAAATTTCTCCGCCAGAGTTTCCCCGCTGATCTCCCTGATTTCTTCCAGCCAGTCGACATCCTGCCAGTTCCTGGTGGGAGCCCGGCCGGTCTCCAGGGCCCATTCCAGGCTGCCGATGGTGCCGTACTCTTTCCGGCGCTGAGACCAGTAGTGCTCCGCCAGCTCGTCCAGGCATTCCCGCTGCAGCTTCTGGAACCCCCGGGGGTCGCGGGGTTGCTGTTTACCTCTGCCGACAATGACAATGGCCTTGAGATGTTTGCTGCCCAGGACAGCGCCCAGGCCGGTGCGGGCAGCAACGTTGTGCCGGCGGTGGACAACAGCAGAAAGGGGAACCAAGTTTTCCCCGGCCGGTCCGATAGATAAAATTTCCACCCGCTTTCTGCCGAAGGCTTCTTGAAGGTGTTCTTCGGTTTGGTATGTGTCCAGGCCGGAGAGAGTGGGGGAGGGGACAAACTGGCATTCCTCCAGATCTTCTGTGATCAGCAGGTAGCCCGTGGCTGCTGCCTTTCCAGAGATGATAACTCCGCCGACACCAGCGGCTCGCAAAGCCAATCCAGCCCAACCGCCAAGGGATGCTTCCCCCACCAGCCCAGTTTGCGGGCTTCGGGCCATCAGGTGCAGGCGGCCGGTCCCCGGAAAATTCATCCCCGTCAGCGGACCGCTGAGGATCAGCAGAGGATTGTCCGGGCTCAGGGGTGGATGGAGGTAAGCCTCCAGGTCCATCAGCAGCCGGGCGCCCAGGTTGCTTCCTCCCAGGTACTCTCGGTAGTAGCGCGGCGGTAGCAAGAGGCACTCAACCCGGTTATCGCCAAGATGGAATTTCAGAAAACGGAGGCCGAGTTCACCCATGGTTTTTCTGCTTCTGTTCACGATTCATAAATTCCCTGGAGGATGATGGTCTCTCCGGTGATTGACCGGCCGGAGGGGCCGGCTAGGAAAACAACCAGCTGGCCGATTTCTGCTGGCTGAATCCAACCCGTCCGATCAGGAGCAATCCCGGTTTCCTCCTGCCACCGATCAAAGAGGCCGGTGTCCACTGCATTGGGGGCAATGCAGTTGAGATTGATGCGGTGAGGTTTCAGCTCTTGGGCAACGGCTTCGCTAAAGCGGATCAAAGCTCCCTTGGCCGGGCTGTAGGCGCTGTGATCGGAATAACCTACGGTTCCCGAAATAGAAGACATACTGATGATCCGGCCGCCGCCCTGGTTGATCATTTGGGGCACGGTAGCTTTGGTGGCGGCGACGGCCGCCAGAAAGTGCAGTTCCATCTGCCGGCGGTATTCCTCCAGACTGGTTTCTAGGAAGGGTTTCAAGATAATGGAGCCGGCGCAGTTGACCAGGATATCGAGCCTGCCGAAATGGCTGATAGTACTTTCCACCATACTGTGGACCTGTTTCTCCTTGAGCATATCAGCCACCACCGGGAATGCAGACTGGTGCTGTTTTTGAATGGCTGATACAGTGCAGAGCAGCCTGTCCTGTTCAATATCCGAGACCGAAAGGTCTGCTCCCGCCCGGGCCAGTTCGATGGCAATGGCACTACCGATGCCGCCTCCTGCCCCTGTCACCAGGGCTACTTGATTGTCCAGCATGATCACCTCCTGAAATCCGGTTTCTCAGCCGACTTGTTTTTCAAAAGATTTCACCAGCTCAACCAGCCAGTCAATATCCTCTTGCGGCAGTGCCTGGGGATTTCCCAGCGCCATCGCGCCGTAGATTAGCTTGGCTCCTTCTTCCAGGGCTTTGGCTTTACTGAGCACTTTGGGCAGGGTTTTAGCCACGCAGATAGTGCCGTGATTGGCTAGAAGCACACCAGATCCTTCGCCCAATGCCTCCATCATGGCCGGCCCCATGGCATCAGAGCCGGGGCGGGCATAACGGGCAACGGGCACCTCGCCGCCGAAATTAGCTGCGAGATTGAAGGTGACCGGAGGGATGGGTTTGCTGGCCAGGGCAAACAGGGTGGCATACCAGGCGTGGGTGTGCATCACGGCATGCAGATCGGAGCGGGTTTTGTAGACATAGGTATGCATGGGGACTTCCGAGCTGGGATTATTTTCCCCCCAGATCACCTTGTGATCGACATCGACAACGACAATATCGTCAGCGGTGATCTCATCATAACTCATCCCGGAAGGAGTGATGGCCACATAGCCGGTTTCGGGATCCCGGGCGCTGACATTCCCGTCCGTGCCTTCCACCAGTCCGGCCTGCAGCATTTCGTAAGCGGTTTTGCGAAGCTCTTCTCGTAGTTCTGACAACATGTCTATGGTTCCTCCATTAAGCTGTTTTTCAGGTTTGATGGTCTCTCAGCCAGGTCAGCCCCAATTCCAGAAGCTTGCCATCGGTAGGCCAGCCTGTCTCGGGGTTCCAGCCGGAAATCTGGTAATAACTCTTCACAGCAGATTGAAAATCTTCCTTGTGCAGCTGGTAGGTTGTTTTCCCGGCGTCTTCAATTACCTGGTAGGCAAGTGCCGGGTGGTCGTCATGGGCGGCGGAATATCCTTCCCGGGCATTGAAGGCCCGCATCAGGGTAGTCCGTCGGTCGCCAGTTTGCATCATTTCCCAGATACTGACCGGCCAACCCAGAGCGGATTGGAACAGGCCCCGCAGATCGTTCATGGGGACGGCCCCGATCAGAAACTGGCAGATCCCGGCACCGTCAATAAAAGATCCCAGGGTCCGCTGCTGGTAGTAGGCCCGTACTACCTCGTCTGGCATGGATAGATCCTCTTCCCCGGGCGCGAACTCCACGAACTCAGGTCCGATATGGGGGCCGCCAAGGGTCATATGATCAGCTCCGATAGGAGACACGGCGTAAGCCAGCATCTGCAGGGGTTCGAAGCGGGGATCGACGGCTGGCCACTCCAGGCCTTTGGTGTGGGCTGCATGATCGCCAGCTCCGCCCCCAATGCACTCGGCAGCCCGCTGGACGCCTTCGGCCAGGAGGTTTCCGAAACCTTCCCGCTGGATGATCATCTCGATCAACTGCAGGGAAAGCTCGCTGTCCCCAAAACGCAGCTCAAGCCCCCCGGTGTCCTCCTGGGTGAGAATTCCCTGCAGATAGCAGTCATAGGCCCAAGCCAAAACAGCCCCGGTGGAGATGGTGTCCAGGGTGTTGCGGCTGCAGAGCTCGTTAGCTTTCTGGATGGCGACCAGATTTCCATCGCCCAGCAGCGGGCCGAGGTTGATCAGGGATTCATATTCTGCTCCCCCAAATTTTTTCTCAATCTTCAGATCGTTCTCTTGGTAGTGTGCGCTGCGCTTGCAGCGCACAGGGCAGGCATAACACCCCTTGGAAGGTGCCTGAACCGGGGAATTCTCAATGGCCTTATGGTCAACCTGATCGGCCTGCTCGAAAGTTCCCTGCCGGAAATTGTAGGCGGGGAGCCATCCCTTTTCCTGCTTCATACTCACTGCTACAGGGGTGCCGATCGGGCGCATGACTGTACTCAGGAAAGGATCTTCATGAAAGCGTTTTGTGGTGGTTTTGGCAATCTCCTGAGCTTCCGGCCCGGGTTTCTGCGTGCTGGTCCGACCCGGTGCTGCCACCACTGCTTTGAGGCCTTTGCTGCCCATCACTGCGCCCAATCCTCCCCGGCCGGCAAAATGGCGCAGGGCGTTGGAGATATTGGCATAACGAACCAGGTTCTCCCCTCCAGGACCGATCAGGCAGCACTGGATATTCTTCTGCTTGACCTCCTCTTTAATCAGCGCATGAGCTGCTCCGGTATCCAGGCCCCAAAGGTGACCGGCATCGCGGATTTCCACCCCGTTCTCTCCGGCCAGCAGGTAGACCGGTTGCTGGGCAGCTCCCTGGACGACCAGAGCATCATATCCGGCATCCCGGCAGGCTTTGCCCCAGAAACCGCCGGCCTGGGAATCGATCACCAAACCAGTCAGGGGGGATTTGGCGGTGATCGAGACGCGGTTGCCCAGTGCTAGGGGTAGATGGGCCAGAATGCCGGGGATGAAGGAGATAACATTCTCGGGGGAAAGGGGATCGAAGCCCGGGGAGGTGAGCTGGAAGAGGTAGTAAAGGCCCAGAGAAGCCCCCTGGTAGTGGCGCATGAAGCTCTCCTCTGGATGCTCTAGACGAACCTCTTTCGTAGTGAGGTTGATCAGCGCTATGTTGAACCGGGGGGGTGCTGTCTGGTTAGTCATGGGGACACTTTGGCTGCTCTCAGGGAGAGAGGGCAATTTTCAAAACTTGGGCGCGGGACGCAGCCAGCTCGAGGGCTTCTTCAGCCTGATCAAAGGTAAAGCGGTGGGTGATAATCCGGTCAGGATTGAGGCGCCCTGATTCAATATAGTTGATGATTTTTCCGGCGTGGCGGATGGTGGACCCGGATACACCAGTGAGATTGATCCCGGAATAATGAATATAATTGAGATCAAATTCTCGCAGAGCGGGTTTGGGCAGCCCGGAAAACAGCACCACGGTCCCCAGGCGGCGGGCCAGTTGCAGAGACTGCACGGCGGCGTCCAGATTGCCGGAGCATTCCAGCACGGAGGCAGCTCCCCGCCCCCCAGTAAGGTCCCGGACAGCCTCCACCGGATCTGTTTTCTGGAAGTTGATCACCTCGGTGGCGCCCAGTTGGCGGGCTTTCTCCAGCCGGTAGGGGACGGTATCGATGACAATGATTCGGGCGGCACCGGAAAGGTCCGCCAGCATGGTGCAGAGCAGGCCCATCGGGCCGGCACCAAGGATGACCAGATCCTCCCCGGTGGGAATGGCCGCTTTTTCGATCCCCCAGAGGGAGCAGGCCAGCGGTTCCACCAGCGCGGCAGCGGTGAAGGAAACCCGGTTGGAGATCGGCAGCAGTCGCTCCTCAATCCGCTCGTTGAACACCATCAGCTCCACCCAGCCGGCAGGGTCCTTAAAGAAGTGCCAGTTTTCGCAGTAGTTATGGTGGCCCCGGAGGCAGAAGAAGCAGTGCCCACAGTAGATGGCGCCTGCAAAGCGGATGCAGACCCGGTCGCCAGGCTGGTAGCGGCTGACATTAGAGCCGACCTTCTCCACCACACCGCCCAGTTCGTGTCCGAGAATGGCGGGTAGCTCCATACTATGGCGGCCCTGGAAAGCTTCCTTCCAATCGTTGGCGCAGATTGTGGCAGCCTGGAGCCGGACCAGCACTCCCTCCTGGGAGATCTCCGGCCGGGGGATTTCATCCACCTGGACCTGGTTGGGGATACCGTGAAGTCGAACAGCGCGCATGGTGCTCATTAATAGTCTCCCTTAGCGGTAGATGTCTTTCTGAGTGTGATAATGGTCAAAAATCTTGTGCGCCGGGTTCTGGGGGCAGACCTGACAGGATGGTACCATCCGTGAAGCTGCCGCCGCAGCCTCGAGAAGAATCTCGCCCGCCAGCCGGTAGTCTTCCTCGGCTTCCTGGTCACTGACAAAGCCAGCCTCCCAATCGCCGGTGAGCCCGGCGGCGATATTACTAACATACGCCAGGGCGGCAAAATGAATCCCCAGCTCCCGGGCGTAAATGGCCTCGCTGGCCTGATGGTGGGCCGCCATATCAGCTCCCAGCCCCCGGGCCATGCGGATTTCTGCCGGTGTCTCAAAGCGGTGGCCTTCGAACTGGGCCAGCACCCCCTCCGGATGCACCTTGCCGTTTGGATAGTTCTGGCATTTGTCCAGCAGGAGTTCGCTGAGCTCTACACAGACGGGGGGGACGAGTTCGGCCCCCAGATAGGGCGACTTTTCCCAGATCTCCAGCAGCATGGAGCGAGGCCGGTGGGTGGAGAGGTCGATGAAATCCGTCATCAGGACCAGATCCCTTGGTTTGAGAATTTCATTGAAGGAGCCCACGGCAGCGCCGCTGAGTACTCTCTCCACGCCCAGGCGGAAGAGCACATACCAGGTGCGGGTGAAGCCCACATGGACATTATCCGCTGCGGAAAGGAAGTCCACCCCGTGAAAATGAACATACCAGAAGAGGGCTTCGTCCCGGCGGATGAGGTAGAAGGGAGGGGATTCCCCGGCCGGGGTGGGCATGGTGAAAGCGTACTCAGCTTGGGAAGGCAGGTCAAGGTTATAGGTGATCGAGCCGTCAATCAGGGCTGTACGGACGGGCTCAGCGAATTCAGGTGGGCTGTCAAGCAGTTCAAAAGTGGTAGACATAGTTCCTCGGATTTTTCAACCCGCCTGCGAGGCGGTCAGCTGGCTGGTTTCCAGTTCTTCCTGCCGTTTATTGAATAAGACCCAGATCACTGCCCCGGTGATCAGATTGATGCCGGCGGCGATGAAAAAAAGGCTGCTGTAGCCCAGGTGGAAGAGAATCCGTCCACCGACCACCCCAGAGATGGCCTGAACGCCGTAGTTGGTCAGTAAGCGGACGCCGCTCATCGCTCCCCGATCCTGGGTGGGGACCATTTCCATGACCATGTTTTGCAGGGGGGCATCGGCCAGGCGCTCCAGGGAGACGCTGACTAGGTAGGAAGCTACGATAGCTAGGGCCGATAGCGAGAATCCCATCAGCAGCAGAAAAAAGGCGTTTCCGCCGTAGAGCAGGGACGGGCCTTTGATGAGGCCGAAGCGCTTGACCACCAGAGGAACGAAGAGTGCGCTGACCAGGGCTCCGAACTGGCTGAGGGAGTAAATGGTGCCGATAATGGCATCTGAAAGCTGAAGGGCATTGGAGAAAAAGATATTAATGAAGGGGATGGTTAGACCGACGGCCAATCCGGAGATCCCCAGCATCACCGCCAGCAGAAAAATGATCGACCAGTTCTGGACAAATTTGGGTTTGGCTAAGCCGGGAGCTGCTGTCTGTCCATCCTGGTTTTGGTCCTGACTAGTTCTCATGCGCAAAATGGGGATGAGAGCAAAGAGCACCAGGCCGGCTGCGATTAGCAGGGCGATTCGCTTGGCGGTGACCGCAGTGGCCACAGCTGGGTGAAGCTGGACGAGGCCGGGAAGCTGGCCGGCCAAAAAGCTGCCCAGGATAGCGGAACCGGTCCAGACAGCCATGTTGGACCCAAAGAGGTAAGAGCGTTCCTCCGGTGTGGACTGGGTGGAAATGTATGGAAAAATTGAGACAAAGTAGAAGGAATTTGCCAGACCGCCGAGGACTGCCAGCAGGATCAGCCAGATCCGGGTGATGATGGTGGCGCGCAGAATCAGGGTCAAGCACATCAGCAGCACCGAGATCGCGAAGTTGAATTTTCCTCCCCGACGGGAATAAAAGATGCTGGCGGGTATTCCTCCCAGGGAAGTGCCCAGGGCATAAGCGCCGATGATATCCCCAATGACGTTTTCTCCGAAGCCGAGGTTTACCAGATAGAGGTTGTAAAGGACATTATAGATAGCGATATAGATTCCGACCAGCAGGGAGGAGAGCAGGTATTTTTTTGCGTTGGGATGGAACAGCCGGGCGGCATTCTGATAATTGAGGTAGAGAGTGGGGATATCGCGCAGGTTGATCACAGGGCACCAGTTTTTGAAAACGTTTACAGTTATTATACCCATGCGTGAGGGCGGTGTCAAACGGCTCGGGTTTGTCCGGTTGGGAAAAATGGGCTGAAAGGGGGCTTGGGACCCAAAAAGTGACAAAAATCAGGTAATTGTCGCTGATATTAGCCTGAATCGGTGTTGAAAAGCCGTTTTCCATATGCTATAATTTTGGAAACGTTTACAGAAACAGCACCAATATCAGGAGACGAATAGGCTTCTGTTATCAGTTTCCACTCAATCACTCCAACCTGCACGGACTCAAATTTACCCAAAATACCAGTATTGTTAATTTCAGCTTATGGGAGCAGTCTTGAAGATCAGGTAAAGCCCAGAATCTCTGCTCTGTGAGATCAACAGCTAATGGATCCCTTTGAACGTATTCAATGTATCGTTAACGGGGAAACGCCAGATAAACCTGCCGTTTGGGCTGCAACCGGCCTCAGGATGGGGTCCCCAGGTGGGGTTTTCCGGCGCTTGCTGAAAAGAGGGCTGGGTCTGCGCACGATCGAGTTTCCCTATACACCTTTTTTCGCTGGGACTGGTAATCCCTATCTGGAAGATGTAGAGTATCAGGTGAACTGGTTTAACCAGGAAGGAGTCTGGAAAGTTCGCCATACCTACCGAACACCCGTGGGAGAAGTGCATTCTGTACTGACACAGAATATTGAGTTGGGGGTGGGGGATTCTCCCAGCATTCATTTTGTCAAAGAGCCCGGCGATTGGAAGGTGGTCAATTTCATTTTCAGGAGAATCCTCGACCGGCTTAAACCGAATTATCGGGCAATCTCCCGTCTGCAGGACGAGATGGGTGAAAGCGGATACGTAATGGCGGTTGTGGATAAATCTCCTTATCAGCGATCATGGATTGAGCTGGCTTCCTTAATGAGAACGGTAGTAGATTGTAAAGAAGAGCCAGCGGAGTTTCTGGAATACTTGGACTTACAAATCCAGCTCCATCAGAGAATTGCCGAGATAACTGCTGAATGTCCCACAGATCTGGTTCTCATCAATGACAACATTACCAATACGATATCCCCGCAGTATTACCGAAAGTTTTGTTCGCCTGTTTATAAAATCTATCAGGAGGCCTTCCAGGGAACGGGCAAAGCTCTTGCTGTCCATCATGATGGTTTGCTCCGGGATCTGCGAGAGGAAATTGAGTTGGCCCCCTTTACTTTTATCGACTCCCTCACTATCCCTCCCACAGGCGACGTCAGTCTCAGCGAGGTCAAGGAATGGTGGCCGGATAAGCTGCCCATTGTAAATTTGCCGCCCCATTTGGCTTTTGTCGCTGGTCGGGAACTCAGGGATGAATATGAGAGATTGCTGGAAGAATGGGGTAGCAACCGGTTAATTTTTGTGCATGTTGAGGATTTCCCTCCTGAGCAGGTAGAAGAGCATCTTGCCGCACTTCTGGATGTCTGTGGTTATGACGGATAAAGGATGCTTTGCTTCCTGTGCTATCAGGCCGAACTATGGCATCCAGGAGCTGCTTACCTTGAGGCAGAAAATCCATGGTTGACGAGATGATTGCAACGATCAAGAACAACATCATTCGGGGAGACAGGCAAGCGTTAACTGTCGCTGTCGAAAACGCGCTTGAGCAAGAAATACCTGTCTCGCATATCGTTGATGATGGCTTTGTTGGTGCCATGGTGGAAGTGGGAAAACTTTATGAGCGCAAAGAATATTTTATTCCCGAAATGATGGTTGCAGCGAACGCCATGAATACTGGCCTGGAGATTATCCAACCATTTTTATCGGGAAAGAAAATCCCTTCTAGAGGAAAGGTTTTGTTTGGGACTGTATGGGGAGATCTTCATGATTTGGGGAAGTCCCTGGTGTCAATGATGCTGACGGGCGCTGGTTTCACAGTGGTTGATTTAGGGATAAATGTCAGCCCGGAGGCATTTGCCAGCGGGGTAAAGGAACACCACCCGGATATTGTGGCAATTTCTGCCTTACTGGCAACAACTATGCTTAACATGGACAAGGTTATTCAAGAGCTAATTGAATCTAACCTGCGGGATGATGTCCGGGTGATCGTCGGAGGAGCTCCAATTACAGCCGAATTTGCCGATCAGGTCGGCGCAGATGGGTATGCTGCGGATGCAGTCCAGGCAGTTCATCTGGCCCAGCGCCTGCTAGAACAAAAATCATAGTTAGATCAATAAAAGGTGGAAATACTTATGCAAGCTGGAAAACTGCATCGCTGGAACCGAATTTTCAAAGAGGATGGCAACAGTCTTGTTCTGGCCATGGACCACGCGGGAGGAGGTGGAGCACTGCCAGGTCTGGAAAAACCAGATGAGACAATCACACGGTGTATCAAGGCCGGTGTTGATGCCATCATGACCACGTATGGTACAGCTAAAACATTCCAAAAGGAGATAAGGGGTAAAGGACTAATCCTGCGGATCGATACGGGGAAAGAACTGGAATACAGTGTAGAGGATGCACTCCGGATCGGAGCTGATTCCATCATCACCATGGGGTGGGTTCATGAAGGAATTGAAAGCAATGACCATTTGAAGTACTTAGCGGATACTGCCGTGGCCTGTGATAAATGGGGAGTTCCCTATCTGGCTGAGATGATTCCTTATGAGCATATACCTTATTTTCGGTCTCGGCTGGATTATGAACCGGAATCAACTTTAGAAGAAGCGGTAATCCGCTGTTGTCGTATGGGAGCTGAAATTGGGGCGGATTACATCAAGACAATTTATTCTGGTTCAGTGGATGCTTTCTCGAAAGCTGTAGAGGGAACATATATTCCACTGCTGATTCTGGGAGGTAAGTTTGTGGCTGGTAAAGAGCGCGAAGTGCTGCAAAGCGTCTTTGACAGCATGCAAGCTGGCGGACACGGCGTGGTGATGGGTAGAAATATTTGGTCCAATCCAGAACCGGATAAGGTTGTTGCGGCCCTAAATTTGATTATTCATCATCAAGGCAGTGTTGACGAGGCCATGGAAATTATCCAGTAGATTGTTCCTTATCAGATGAGGATTTGGGATGCTGTTGGGTGTTGATTTTGGGACTTCCAGTATAAAGCTCGCCCTGTTTGATCGGCAGGGGATATTGGTTGCTTCCTCAGCGGGAGCCCCGGACATCTCCCTACCGGAGCCAGGTCGATATGAGGAGAATCCAGAGGATACCTGGCGGCTGTTCATTGAGTGCTTACAGGATATTTCCAGGCATGGTGATGCCCTCTCCACCGTCGAAGCGGTTGGGATTGCCGGAACGACTCAAATCAATTTTTGGCGGGCAGATAACCGGGCAGTGCGCCCGGCCATAATATACGGGGATGAAAGGATTCCTTCCCAAGAGAAGATGGAACGTATTCTGCAAAAAGTGCCTGCTGCTGAAATCGGAGCGGTGTTTGGGGTGGAACGCCCTGACCGGGCTCAGCTTGAAATGATCCTTCGCACGCTTCCGATCAGTAAATGGATCTGGCTTTGGGAAGAAGAACCCCAAGCATGGCAAGAGACGAAGTGGATCAGCACAACCAGCCACGGATTTCTTGCCAGCCGGTTGTCAGACACAGCAGTGGGTGATCTTCATGATAGGGAGCTAAATCAGCAGATTGGACAGCTTTTTGGTCTGAAAATACCCGCCAATCGACCTCCGAATGTAACTGGTTCAGTCGTTGGACATATTACTGCTAGCGTTTCAAAAGTAACCGGTCTTCCAGAACAAACTCCTGTAGTCTTGGGCGGTATTGATTCCCAGGTGAGCTTAGTTGGTGGAGGTATCACCAGGGCCGGGCAGATGTTAAACCAGTCCGGCACAACTGATGTGATTGCCCTCGCCCTGGAGAGTCAACCAAAATCAGAAACAGGCTACCAATTTCCATACTTCTTTGATGATCTGTGGATCCTCTCACTGGCGCCACTAAGGGGAGGTGTCTTTGACTGGGGGATGAATATATTGCTGGCTGAGTTTGATGTCAGGGATTCAAGGCGGTTTCACTCCATAGCAGCTGAATCCCCCCCGGGAGCGCGAGGGTTGATTTGCCTGCCATATTTTCAAGGTGAAAAAGGGACTGTGCACGATCCTCAAGCCCGGGGACTTTTTTTGGGACTGAATCCACAACATTCCCGAGCAGATCTGGCCCGGGCAATCTTGGAGGGAATTGCTTTCAGCTTGCGTGACGTCATTGAGCGTTTTGAATCCGAAGGGTTCCCTGTCAAGGAGATTCGTGTTGCAGGAGGAGGAGCTCAACATTCTCTTTTCAATCAGATCAAATCAGATGTGCTGCAGAGGCCGATTGCTGCCATGGAAGTAGGTCAGACTGGCTGTTTAGGCGCTGCTGCTGGCGCAGCTGCCGCAATTGGTTATTATCCAGATTTGAAATCTGCTGCTGAAGCCATGAGCCGGGTGGGGGAAAAAACGTTCCCCGATGCTAATCAGGCAGAACTTTATGATGAACTCTACAGGTCCTACCAAATGCTTTATCAAGCAAATAAGCAGGTTTTTTCTTCTCTGGCTGAGTGGCGCCAGAAGTATTTCTCATCACATGTAGATCCGGAGCCAAGGAGAGAATCCAAAGGAGGTCAATATAGAGTATAGAAAACAAAGATTAATGTCAATTGTTCTCAACCACATGTATACTGCTAAGGAGTAGTGGACGATGAAAAAAATTTTTACCCCACTTGTGGTCATGATTGTGCTTTCTCTGTTTTTGACTGCCTGCGGAACGAGCGATCCGGAAGTTGTTGTAGAAACGGTTGAGGTCGAGGTGGTTGAAACCGTGGAAGTGGAAGTTATCAAGACCGTTGAAGTAGAACCAATGAAGGAAGAGCTACCGCCACCCTCTGAGGAAAATCCTATTGAGCTGCGGATCGGAATTTCCATGACCCCTCAGGAACTGCAGTCGTTTATGCCTTTGTTGGAGGCCATTGACCAGGCTCATCCGGAGTGGATTCTCGTGCTGGAGCAGACGCCACAATCCTCTCAGGTGGAAAAACTCAATGCCAATGCAGCTGCGGGAACCCTGCCTGATGTGCAGGAGCTGGTTGGTGCCTCAGACTTGATCCTCAGGGAGGTGTTCCTGCCCCTGGACGAAATGGCAGCTGAAGCAGGTGTCAATCTGGATGATTTCTATCAGGGAGCTCTGGATTCCTACACCTGGGATGGAAAGTTAATGGCACTGCCTTTTGTGTCTTCTCCAGAACTACTCTTCTACAATGTCGATAAATTTGATGAGGCTGGATTGGACTATCCAACGAATGATTGGACCTACGAAGACCTCAAGGAGACGGCTCTCCAGCTGACGTTGGACTCAAACGGTAACTCCGCTGATAGTCCTGATTTCAACCCCGATGATATCGTCCAGTGGGGTTTCAATACTAACCCCGGCGCCATGGGTTCTCTGGCTGGCAACTTTGTTCGCCCCTGGGGAGATGGTTTCTGCGCAAATGCAAACTGCACAGAGATGAATATGACCTCAGAGGAGAACATTGAAGCGCTTACCTGGTGGTACGATTTTGTCGTCACCAATCATGGATCTCTCAGTGATGTCTATGGTGGATCTCAAACAGGCATACCTGGTGATCCTTTCGTAAACGGCTTCACAGCCATGGGATATAACGGCTTCTTTGCCATCGGGCAGGCTCAGGAGACAGGAACTTTTGAGATTGGCGTTGTTGAATTGCCCGAAGGGCCCGAGGGTCGTTCAACCACTGCAAGCACCCGTGGTTACGCTGTCGCAGCAAATTCGGATTACCCTGATCAGGCCTGGCTATTGATCCAGGAGCTGACATCGAATGAGTTCCTAGCCGATATGTGGGCCCGCCCCGGGCATTCCGTACCTGCTCGTCGTGAGGCAGCCCAGGCTGTGGTCGATAATCCTGCCTTGACATCGGCCTCTGCTGAAGCTGTCCTTGCCTCCGCAGAATACGCTCAAGCATATCCGCTGACCGCCCCTGGTTCCTTTGAGGCATATCTGAAAACCGTAGGAATCGGTGTTGAAGTGTTCTCTACACCTGGTTTGACGGAAGAGGATATTGCGGCAAAATATGCCGATATGGAAGCCGCTGCCAACGCTGCGCTTGCTGAAGCAGCTGGCAACTAACAATCGAAACTGGAACCACGTATCAGGATAGATATCCTGATACGTGGTTCTGACTGTTGATATGGAAATCAAAGAAAACTTTCTATGAGCAATTTGTCCAATATTCTGAGGCGGTTTCCTAGAAATCCAGAAAGGCAGCGCTTTCCCAAACTGGGGCCATTAAAGAGGATTAAAGAGCGCTGGTTCTGGCTGTTCATTCTTCCCTGGGCGATTGGTTTTCTGGTTTTTCAGCTCGGACCTATTCTCTACGCTGGCGCACTGTCATTTTCCAAGTTCAATTTCAACACCGGGCTTTCCTGGATGGGGCTGCAAAACTATCGGAATATAATTGCTGACGAGGTCTTTATAAAAACAGTCGGCAATACCATTTACTACACGATCGGCAGCGTCCCGCTGAGCCTGATCGTGGCTTTTTTCCTGGCTTTCCTTCTCAACCAAAAGATCAGGGGAGTGACCATCTTCCGGACGATCTTCTTCCTGCCGTCTGTTATCCAGGGGGTTGCTGTCTATATGCTCTGGGGCTGGATTTTCAATCCCAAATTTGGCATTATCAACAATTTATTAATGAAGCTGGGCATTGCTCACCCGCCAGGATGGTTGGAATCTGAAGCTTGGGCAATGCCGGCGATCATCATCATCAGCCTCTGGGGGGTGGGGTGGATGGTGCTGGTATATCTAGCCTCACTGCAGGAGATCCCGGAAGAACTGTATGAAGCCTGTGAGCTAGACGGGGGAGGGTTTTTCCAAAAAATTTGGCACATTACTCTGCCCATGATCAGCCCAGTCACTTTCTTTCTGTTGATTTCGGGGATGATCTCCGCCATGCAGATCTATGCACCTGCCTATGTACTTACTGAAGGTGGTCCCAATTTCGCCACCACGACAATCTCGCTTTTAATCTATTATTCTGCCTTCCGGTGGAACGCCATGGGAGAAGCAGCAGCCATGGCTGTGCTGCTCTTTTTGGCCATCCTGTTGTTTACGTTGTTCCAGTTTGCCCTCTCTGGCCGCTGGGTGCACTATCAATCTGAGGTGGATTAATGGATGCTGCAAACCAGAAGGAATCTTTTTTTAGCCGAAAATCAACCAAGGAAACTTTCGGAAAGGTCACCACTTACCTGATTCTGATTGCCTGTTCGATTGTTTTCATTATCCCATTTATGTGGATGATTTCCACGGCTTTCAAGGATCCCAAGCTGATCTATGTCAATCCCCCGGTTTGGATTCCCCCGGAGATAACCTTGGATAACTTCCGTAAAGGCTTGAACTTGATGATTCCGAGCTTTCAGAAGCTGTTTCTGAATACCACCTTTGTGACGGCTATGATTATCCTGGGAGATTTATTTTCATCATCTTTGGTTGGTTTTGCCTTTGCGGTTTTTCCTGCCCGGGGAAAGAAAATTCTCTTTGCGTTACTGCTTTCCACTATGATGGTGCCCATGCAGGTCACTCTGATTCCCCAATTTATTTTTTTCAATGAGTTGGGCTGGCGGGATACCTGGTATCCATTGATTGTGCCTCATTTCTTTGCCTTTCCCTTTTATGTTTTCATGTTTCGGCAGTTTTTTGCCAGCATTCCCAGAGACCTCTATGACAGCGCTGAGATCGACGGCTGCAACCCCTTTGGGCTTTACTGGCGGATTGCCATACCCTTAGCAAAGCCTGCGTTTGCGACAGCCGGAATCTTTGCTTTTCTCAGCGGCTGGAATGACCTGATGACCCCGCTGGTGTATCTCAGCAATATGAACAAGTTTACCCTCTCGCTAGGGCTGGCGAATTTCCAGGCTACCGGATACACGCTGCTGCAGTATCTGATGCCGATGGCTCTGCTGGCTATTTTGCCTATGCTGGTGATTTTCTTCTTTGCGCAGAAGTATTTTGTCCAGGGGATTGTCACCACTGGCATCAAGGGCTAGAGATATGAAGATCCTGATCCGGGGCGGGACGGTCATTACCATGGAGCAGGAAAACCGCATCCTGGATGAGGGAGTAGTCTACATCCAGGGGGGGGAGATAGTCGCTGTAAATCCACCCCGACCACCCTTTTCAGCCGATGAGGCGGACCGGGTCCTGGAAGCCGGGCGGCGACTGATCCTTCCCGGCTTTGTGAATGCCCACGGACATCTGGCGATGGGCTTATTCCGAGGTCTATCCGAATTCATTTTTGGCCAGCCCTGGGAGATTTATTTCCTGCGCCCCGTCGCCCTCAAGGAGCACCTCGAGCCTGAAGATTATTACCTGGGCGCTCAGCTGCTGATCTGCGAGATGATCCGGGCTGGGATCACCTCCTTTGCGGATATCAATTTTGATAATGGAGACCCGCCGGTCACCGAATGGATCGCCCAGGCCGTGCTGGACAGTGGGATGCGAGCCACGCTCTCTCTGGAGACCAATCCCTACATTAATATGGGCGGTACCGGCCTGGCCTACAGCCAGGAGGCGCTTCAGGAGACTTTCCAGCGAAGCCTGGCTTTCACCAGGGAGTTCCATCTATCCCGGTCTCCCTTGGTAACTTCTTTGCTGGGTCTGGCCTGCCCACCGGCACTGCTTCCAGAGGATATTAAGTTAGTTGCTTCAGCAGCCAAGGCGGAAGGCTTCGGCATCCAGATGCATGTCGCAGAGATTGCTCATGAAATGCGTGAGTGGCAGCAGATGTACGGAAGAAGCCCGTTTGCGGTCCTAGATGAGCTTGGCCTTCTGGATTGTCATCTACTGGGAGGAAACGTGGTTTTTGTCACTGAAGAGGACCTTCCCATTTTGGCAGGTAAACCCTTCCATGCCTCCACCTGCCCCAAAAACTGCTCCAAGATGGCGCTGGGGATGCTCGATATTCCACTGCTGTTGGAGAATGATATCAATGTCTGCTTGGGGACCAATGAGGTCAGCTGCAACAACCGTCAGGATATGCTGGAGGAAGCTCGCTATGCAGCCCTCTATCATAAAATGCGTCGAGGGGATCCTGCCGTCCTGAGCGGGGATCAGCCAATAAAACTGATCACCGAGCGGGCTGGGAGGGCGTTGAATACCGGGGTAGGGGTGCTGGAGGCTGGTAGGCCGGCAGATTTGATCATTTTGGAGAGTAGCAATCCTAACATGCTGCCCGGGTTTGATCCCATCGCCGATACCCTCTACGCTGGTTCCAGCGGGGATGTCCGGACCGTAATGGTTGCCGGGCAGCTGGTTATGGATGAAGGGGAGATTTGTGTTATTAATGAAGCAAAGCTGGTCAATACCCTTCAGGGAAAGGCCCGGCAGTGGAGAAAAATCCTCCCGGATCCTCCTCCCGCCGGACCCCGGTCTGTTCCTTATGACATGCGCTGGGAAGTGAGGCGGCCAGAGATCAAGAAAGGATGGAATCAAGATGAAAACCGGGGCTGATTTGAAAGCGCTGCAGCAGGAACGTTATCGGGAATGGTTGCAGCGAGCAAGGACCTGGGTATTCGGATCTGCTGAGATCGCAGACCGGATTGGACCCCGCCTGCTTCTGGTCCATTCCAGCATGGGTAACATCGAGCGACATGTGCTCCCCAAATTGACAGAGGTGAAAACTTTTGGTCCCTTCGTCCAGGGGGCAGGCTCCGCAATGGGAAAATATCAGGGCAGGGAAATCTGGTTACTCCACCATATGATGGGCTGTACCGCCACCCAGATGTGGATGCAGTGTCTTCAGGGCACCGGGGTCAAATACGTGGTCAGCTTGGGGGAGATGACCTCCTATCCAGATGATGTCCTCATTGGGGATATTGTGGTTCCCACAACCAGCGAGCGGGGAGACCTGATTGGGCGTCATCGCGTTCCTCCGGAAATTCCGGCTGCAGCGGATCCACAACTGCTGTTCGCCGCTATGGATCACTTTGTCAGGGTGGACTGGCCTGTCCATTACGGAGGCATTTATTCCGGCATGCCGGGGGGGGTGGGAGTCGATAATCCCATTCTGAAGGAAAAAATTTTCCAGGGGATTCAATTTCATCAGCTGGGGAATGCAATTGAAACTTCGATTGTCTACCTGGAAGCGGCCCGTCAGGGGATCCAGGCTTTGGACCTCTGGGTAGTTTCCGATGATATCGCCTATGGGGTATTTGATGACTATCCGGGAGGGAAGGACCGCTGGGTCCAAGGCTGGGACCTGATTTCCAACGCCGCTCTGGAAATCTTGGTCGGAATTAGGGGAGGGAGCCATGAGCTTTAAGGATGATCGCAAGGCTTTCGATGAAGCCTATGCCCGGCGGTCAGCGAACAGCTGGCGCCAGCAGAAAGATACACCAGGGTACCGGATCTGTGATTGGTCGGATCGGGTGTTGATTGTTGACAGCGATCCGGCTTACGGAAAAGAGATTGGCTCGCTGCTAGAGAGCATTGAGATCCAAGACTCCTTTCTTCCTGGTGGGGAGAGAGAAGTTTATGAAAGCATCGCCGGGGTTTACCAAGGCAAGAAGGTCAGCGTCTTGCACACCGGTATTACCCCTTATTCCTATGGAGCCTCCTATATGGACTTTACCCTGGAGAGGCTGCGGGGGTTATCTACCAAGCAGATTGTTGTGGTAGGAGAAGCCTCCGGGATCCAGCAGGAGACCAGGGTGGGGGATTTCCTGCTTCCGCTCAGTGTGATTCGCGATGATGATATCCACCGCGCTTATTCACCTCCGGATCTGCCGGCGACAGCGGATGCCGAGCTCGCCCGGGAGATACTCCAGCAGGCTGAAAGACGGAAGCTGGACGACCGCTTCCATACCGGGATCGGCTGGAGCTGTGGGAATGGAGCCGGGGTTTATGAACCGGCTCTGCAGGAACGGCTGGAGCGCTATCAGGCCGCCAGAGTACTGGGCAATTGCCTGGGAGCAGCTGCGGCTTACCTGCTGGGCAGCATGCTCGGCCACCAGGTAGCCTCTTGCTGGCTGGTGGCAGACAGCCTGTATGAACCGATTTCCTGGAAAGGGCTGTTTCCCAGAATGTCCTGGGAAACAGGGTGGTCCACGCTGATCGAGATGGCCTTGGCAGCATTAACTGCAGTTTGATCGGAGAGCGATGATGAAAGCAGCTGTGTTTTCCCCTCTAGAGAGCGAGGCCCGGAGAAATTTGGAAAGCTTCCTGGAAGTCAGCTATTTTGGCTGGGCGGTGCAGGAGCCGGTTGTGAACCCACTTCCGGAAGATGATGAAATCATCGCCCACTGCCGGGATGCCGTGGTGGTCATTACCCCGGGGGAACTCTCCCGCCAAGTGTTGGCTTCCTGCCCTAAACTGAAGGTGATCGGAGTGGCCCGGGGTGATGCCCGGGGCGTGGATGCCGACTATGCCCGCAAGCAGGGGATTAGGATCGTCGATGCAGCAGGTCGCAATGCGGTGGCTGTGGCGGAACTGACTATAGGGATGATTATCTCCCTTTCCAGGCGTCTTCCTTGGGCAAACCGATTTGTTCACGGGGGTGAATTCACCTCCTGGGATGCTTTATTTGCCACCGACCTCATTCAGGGTTTGGAGTTAGCTGGAAAGCAGCTGGGGTTGATCGGATTGGGGATCATCGGCCATGAGGTCGCCCGGCGGGCTCTGGCGTTCGAGATGTCCGTAACTGGCTATGATCCCTTTGTCAGCAAAGAAGAAATGGAGGATTTGGGCGTCCAATCGCTGGCGTTGGAGGAACTGCTCTCTTCCTCAGATGTGGTCTCCATACACTGCAAATTATCTGTTGAAACTGAGGGGCTGCTGGCCGAAAAAGAGCTGGCCCTGCTGAAGCCACAAGCAATGCTGGTGAATACCGCCCGGGCCGGAATTATTGACCAGGAGGCATTCCTGGATGTGATCAAAGAAGGACGCATCGGCGGAGCAGCCCTGGATGTCTATTGGCAGGAGCCGCTGCCAGCGGATTCCCCCCTGTTCGATTTTCCTCAGCTGCTCCTGACACCGCATATCGGGGGGAGCACGGCGGAAGTGGAGCAGCGTACTTCTGATCTGGTTGTCTCACGTGTATTGGAAGCGCTGAAAGGTTGAAT
This sequence comes from uncultured Anaerolineales bacterium, assembly GCA_964603385.1. Lineage (GTDB taxonomy): Bacteria > Chloroflexota > Anaerolineae > Anaerolineales > UBA11858 > B10-G9. The sequence goes on from CAZRUS010000026.1 coordinate 30,701, forward strand.
GATAATTTCCAACCAGTTGAGATTTTTGGCATTGCATGGTTCCAGTGTGATTGTGATCTGAGAGCAACCTCAATTCTGTCAGCCATGACGTTTGAAGGAGAAGTGGTGGAGCTGGGGCTCACCTTCTTCCTGCGACAGCTCAAGGAAGATTTCCAGCAGGTCCTCTTTGGCCAGCTGGTAGGTGACCTGGTTGAAATAGGCGCAGCGGTGCTCCAACTTTAAGAGGGGGAATTCTAAAAAAAGCATTCTCGTGGTCCCAGGGGGTCAGCCCGGGAGAGAAATGGTGCAGTCTGAGCACAATCCCGTCCTGGAGAGGTTCAAGTGCCATTAGTTCGTACATCGTTACTTTCCCCTCTTCTGACTGGCGGTACATCCCCAGCATGGTTCCCCCGAAGGGGGGTGCCCAGATTACCTGGGCCGTGCCGCCAAAAGCCTCTCCCTGCTAGGTTCCTGCCAGCCAGGACAGATCGGCAATAGCAGCTCTGCAAAGCGATCGGCCGTCTTTCGTCCGCAAGATTTCTACCATGATTCCACCTTAGGGGTTGAGGTTATTTATATCATGATGGAAGTAGTCAGGTTAAATCGGGAGAGCAGGGGGCTTCTAGATGGGAAACCAGGTGAGTGGAGCAGGGCGGTTGTGTTATTAATGAAGCGTATGGATGCTATACTCGGGATAAATCCTGAGAAGAGCTAAATGACTTTCCGGTGGAATCACCTCAGGTATTTCGTATAGGCATTTTCACACAAAACATTCCATGTTTTAATGCAAAAAAGCCGATGTATCAGAAATGCATACAAGGAGGTAAGGTGTGGACTCCACCATTCAAATTCGAAAACGGGGAGTGGTTACCATACCCTCAGAGCTAAGAGAGAAATATGGCATTCAGGAGGGGGATACATATCAACTGGTCGATATGGATGGCATCTTTGTTCTCACGCCAATGATACCCATAGTGCCTGAGCTGGCCAGGGAAATTGAGCGGTATCGACGGGAAGCTGGGGTAAGCACGGAAGATCTTATGCAGGGGCTTCGCGAAGAACGCAAACGCTATCGTAGAGAAAAATATGGCGAGGAATGAAGGGGCACAACCAAAGCTGTTTGTGGATGCGGATGTGGTGTTTGCTGGTGCTGCGTCTCCCTCGAAACACAGTGCAAGTTTGTTGATCTTGTCACTTTCAGAAATTACCCTGATCCATGCCTTGACATCAGAGCAGGTGGTAGCGAAAGCGAAGCGCAATTTGGAAGCCAAGATCCCAAAGGCGCTGCCTGCATTCCAACACCTGGTCAGCCGCTGTCTGACGGTAGTGCCGGATCCAGAGCCCGAAGAAGTATCACCACACAACGGGTTTGCGGATCCAAAAGTTTTGCCCATCCTGGTAGCGGCTGTGCGTGAGGGGTGTACCTGGTTCGTGACGTTCAATAATCGTAACTATCGCCCCGGACATCCTGAAGTGAATGTGCTGAAACCGGTTGAGTTTTTATCCCGTATCCGTGAACAACTCGCACACCTTCGTTGAAGAGTGATCAGAAAAAGGGTTTGATTATTTTCGCCCGAAAGGTGCTGGTTCTTTCAAGCGCTGCTAACCCCTTGTTTTCTTTTGTGACAGTGTAGAGGGTGCTCTTCTGGCAAAAAGCTTCTATAGGCTATTTTAGAAGCTAATAATCAATATTAATTTAGAATGGTACAAAATCACTGATTGTCATTTCTAAATCCAGCTCAATATTGAGGTACTCTTGGGTGGTCTTGATGCTGGCGTGGCCCAACAGTTTACTGATCTGAGCAATCGGAACTCCGGCTCTCCGGCCGAGCTCGGCATACGTTCTCCTGAGGTCATGGGGCTGCAGCTCCGGTTTTCCAATCATTTTTCCCCGTTTCTGAACGATATCATAGAGGGCAGTAGTGCTGATGCTTTCTCCAGGCACCTTATTCCTGCCCAAACTCCGCAGCACAAATCCTTTTGGCCCAACCAAAAAACGCCAGTCGATAATCGCATCGGCCAGACGATCATTGATGGGAACGACGCGGTCCTTGGCACCTTTCCCTTCTACATTTAATACATAGCGCTGATCCTGCTTGAGCACATCCTCAAACTCCAGGCTGACGGCCTCTTCGCGGCGCAGGCCTGCTGCCATCATCAAGCCGATTGCCAGGCGATCTCTCTGAGTAAAGATCTGAAATTCCCGCTTCCCGTTCGGCCTTCGCCTGCAAGCCTCCAGGAGCGCTTCAGCTTCTGAATGACTCAGCCAGGTATGGGCTTTTTCTCCTTTAGACTGCCTGGTCTTGATGGCGTTCTGCAGCGCCTGGGCCCGGAAGACCGAGGCTTGAATGTGGTCAATGTTCTCCGGTGTAGCGGCCCCCTTTGCTAAAAGCTCCAATTCTTCCGCCATCCGGGTCACTGCTGCTGCCAGAAAGGCTCTGGTAGAAGAACCGACCGTTAGGGCGTACTCCGCCAGAGCAACTGGATCCAGCAGGCTTCCGCCGGTATCCAGAAAGTTCTGGAGGGCTTTGATGTACTGGTGTTTCGTGGAGGGCTGCAGGGTGGGATCGCTGCGGATGGCTTGGATCGCGAATGTGCCTGCATCTAGAGGACGAGCAGCGGCGAGCCCAGAGGAATTTTGTCCAGATTTGTCGTTCATAGTTCACCAAAAACCGTCTAATTATGGCCTTCTAATACTTGCGTATATATCATTTTACGTAAGTATTATACATTAAAAAGAATCTGGCAAACAATATGTTTTTTTGACTAGATAGCCTTGTGTGTTCGCAATGGTTGGGAGGGCCTGAGCGGCTTTCTAAGAAAGATCAGGGCGAATTTTCTGTTATGAAGTGCGGATTTACTCTTAGCGGCTTCCTCTCAGGATCCACCACCCTTTCATATATATGATACCTAGCTAGAAGGACTTTACCTTCATGTTGGGTAGAAATGATCACCTTCAACTCCCCTCCCCGAATAATAGCCATAGATAACGATCCGCGCAGCACAGGGGCCCTGGTGATTAACCAGGCCATCCAGGTTCCTTGACAGCAATTGATGATTAATGTAGACTAGTATAAGACCAGTCTTATCTACAGAGGTGGAACATGCCTACCGTGGGAGCCTATCAAGCAAAAACAAAATTTTCTGAGTTAGTGGACAGAGTTCAAAAAGGAGAACGCATTACGATCACTCGTTACGGAGAACCTGTGGCTGTCCTGGTCCCTGTTGAGTCTGCCCCTGCCGCACCTCTGAGCGAGGTCATCCAGGAGATCAAAGCTCTTCGCAAGAAAAGTACCCTGGGTGATCTTGATTTACGGGACATGATTGAAGAAGGACGGGCATGATGACGGGAGACTTTGTTCTGGATACATCTGTGACAATGTCCTGGTGCTTCAATGATGAGGCTAATTCTTATGCCGACGCTGTCCTGGAAAGCTTATCCAATCAGAACGCTCTTGCGCCGGGTATTTGGCCACTCGAGGTAGGAAATGTCCTTTTAGTGGCGGAGAAAAAAGCACGAATATCTCCTCCTGACAGCCTGCAATTTTTGAGCTTACTAACCTCTCTGCCCATACACGTTGAAAACCTTACGGAGCAAAGAATATTTGATGTGGTCTTCTTGTTAGCCCGGGAACAAGATTTGTCCAGTTATGATGCAGCTTATCTGGATCTTGCTATCCAAACCGGTTTGCAGATAGCGACTCTTGATCAATCATTACAGAAAGCTGCAGCGCGGAAAGGCGTTGGATTGTATATGGCGGATAACATCTAAGGGTATTATTTTGTTCCCTTAAATGCGAAAAGCTCCGATATTCACCGAAGCATGCCGCAGACCGCTTTCCCTCCTATGCGAGCCGCATCAGCGGAAGGTTTGTCGTCCGTCGATATCCAGCGCGCGATTTTTTCGTCTAATTTTGTGCGCTTCAGTATTTTGCGGACGATGGCAGCCAGGACCAAAGCCACAATCCAGCCCACTATAAGGATGGCGAATGCGCTCAGGATATTGAGTGTAGATCCTGACAGTTGGTTGATAAATGTTTGAAAAAATTCAGGCATGTTTAATCCTCCTCTGGTATTGATTAAAGTGGATTTATTTTTCTACAGTTGAATACTCCGTCAGCCGTTCAAATCATGTTTTTACTCCTCTCCATCTCTACTGTCCCCTCACCACCGTTTGACAGGATCGCTTCTGTAATTTTTTCCGCAGCTCCCATATCTCTATTTCTGCACCTGAAATACCAAAGTTTCTTCTAATTCGTTATAAATAAAAAGATTGACATGATATTCTCCATTAGAGGAGCTTGCTATTTCAAGCATGATCATGATTCATTTTTCAATTTTTATATTAGCATATGTAAATTAGTATTCAATATGGCGTCAATCATACATCGATATATATTTAGATACATCACAGTGGGATCAAAACAGAGAGGCATACTTCAAGTATCGTGTATGCGCTGCTGCCAGGTCATATGCTGAAGGACCGCCCCGGGGAGCTCTCTCAAAATCATCTGTGGAGAAGGTCGAAGAAGTGGACAATGACCTGAGAGACCTTCTCACAGAGCAAGTAATTAGTGCAACAGCAAAGGGATTTGAGATAAGGGAGAGCGAACACGGCAAAATTGCAGTATTTGACGATGATACCAAGGGACTTGGTTTAAGCCTGAATATCGATATTAGTACTCTCTCTTCGGCAGTTGACTCTGCGGACTCTGGCAGTCAACCAGGCCATGAAAAAAACCCTGTGAGCAGAAGACTGCGACCTGATCGGCGAATATAATCAACGTCCAGCTCCCCTGGAAAAACCATCTCAGGTGCCATCGATGAAAGCTTAACATCATTTGTGGATATACTTGAAGTCTCAACATTCCTGGAAGGAGAAAATCTCTCCGCTTTGTTCCAGCTGCGGGAAATTCCCGCTGAAATTAATCTTAACTCTGGTTCTGTTTGGGGTGTTGCGATAGCAATTGGACAATGATTCCTCTACCGGACTCAGCTCTCCATCCAGGGAGAAGGCGTACGAAGCTCGACTGGAGGTCTTTGTTCATTCAGGTACTGACCAATCGGGTAATCTGGAGACCCTGCTGAAAGAGCATATTTATTCTTCAGTCCATTCAATATTGCTAATATGGGTGTCTCTCGGATTCCTACCGTATATTTACGCACGAGGTTCCTCGCTGTTTTATATGGGTAAACCAAAATCAAGCTTTCCGACCACCAGGTAGGCCATGGTGATCAGATTGCGGTTTGTTCGGTAACCTCGAGCTCGGGCCTTGGCAGCCTGGATCAGACCGTTGAAGCCTTCAATAAGCCCAGTAGTGATCAAGCTGTCAAACCAGTTGAGAATACCATCCCAGTGCTTTTTGATCGTTTTGGCCGCTTGGATGATGGGATCCAACCGACTATGAGTAGCCCAGAAGTACCAGCGCTTCAGAAAAGCCTCCGCGGCCTCTCGACTGGGCTGTTGGAAGAGCTCCTGAAAGGTCAGGCGGATCTGATACGCTCTGGCGGTTTTCAGATTATGCGTGGGCAGATCTTCCATGGTTTGCTTTTGCCGGGCAGTGAGGTTGGTAGGGTTTTTCAACCACAGGTAGCGCGTGTTCTTGAGTTCGCCCCTGGTTCCCGCTTCTTCCCGTCGGACCTGGTCCACGGCGGCATTCAGGATCTTCATGGTATGAAATCGATCATAGGTGATCTCCGCCTCAGGAAAACAATCGCTCACACCCCGGATGTAGGCGGGCCACATATCACTGCAAACCTGGCGGATTTGAGCGGGATCTCCTCCGTGAGCCTGCAAATCCTCACGGAAAGCGCTCACCACGCTTTGATCTCGGCCTTCTGTGCCAAATAGGAGTCGTTTTTCGTCCAGATCATAAAAGAGCGTGATGTAATTATGGCCCCTGCGGCTGGCTGTCTCATCCATACCGATCCGTTCCACCCCGGAGCAATCCATTTCTTTGCGGGCCTCATCCACGTAGTGGTGGAGCACGCGCCAGATCCGGGTATCGTGCTCACCGATCAAAGCCGCGATCGCGGCCACTGGCATTTCACGAACCAGGGTCATGATCAGGGCTTCAAACAGCAGGGAAAACCCGCTGCGCGGCCTCGCCCAGGGCACCTCTACCGTTTTGATGCCGCAGCCATCCGGGCATTCCACTCTGGGAACCCGGGCGTGGATATAGGTCTCATGCTGGAAAAAATTCAGATGGCGCCATGTCTTTTGCTCGGTATCGTAGGCTTTGCTTTCCACCCCGCATTCGGGGCAGGGAAACAGGCTGCCGGGTTTGAAATCGATCGTGATCGCTTAATGACAATTAGAATTACTCACTCCTGATTGGAGTTGACCCGGTTAGGTGGACAGTGGTAAGCTTTCGAAAAGGAGCAAAAAAATGCCACGAACACGTACACCTTATCCGGAAGAGTTTCGGCGACAGATTCTGGAACTGGTGCGAGCGGGACGAACCCCAGCTGAATAAGCCAAAGAGTTTGAACCGACCGCCCAAACCATTCGGAACTGGATCAAACAGGCCGATGTTGACGAAGGCAGACGGCATGATGATCTGACAACAGCTCAAAAGCAGGAATTGGCCCGCCTGCGGAAAGAGAATAAACAGCTGCGCCTGGAGCGAGAAATCCTGGCAAAAGCGACAGCCTGGTTCGCACGGGAGACCGACGTAATACCACCCGAATCTTCGAATTCGTGAGTGCGCACCGGGACCCATATCCCATCACCACCATGTGCCGCGTGCTGTGCGTCTCCACCAGCGGGTACTATGCGTGGTTGAAACGGTCCGTGTCGAAGCGGGCCAGGAGAGATGCTCACTTGACGGAAGAAATCAAAAAGATCCACACCCGTTCCAAAGGAACCTACGGTGCTCCCCGCATCCAGGAACGGTTGGCGCAGCTTGAAATTCACGTGGGGCGCAAGCGAGTGGCTCGCCTGATGAAAGCGGCCCATTTGCAGGGCGTGAGCCGTCAAAAATCCCCGGGCAAGGGAGAAAAAAGGCTTCTGATACTCCACTCGCACCAGACCTGGTTGAGCGTGATTTCAGTGCCAGCGGCCC
>CAZRUS010000027.1:0-30678 GCA_964603385.1 uncultured Anaerolineales bacterium
CCATTATATTAAAAAATCAGGGGCTGTGCCAATGACTTTTGGGACAGCCCCTTTGGTTGCTTCTGGCAGAAAACCAGATCAGGACTGGTTGTTTTCCCCCACCTTGAAAACAAACCCCATCACCGTCAGCCCCAGACCAACCAGCAAAATCAGGAAGGACTGCAGCCGCAGCGGATTGAATACCTGGGCCATCACTCTGGCGCTGTTTTCTATCACCTGGTGATAGAGCACCGAGGTCTGGGGGACGGCAGCCGGCATCCGTTCCGCCAGCACCCCGGTCCACAGGGGTCGGAACAGTAAGGCGGAAACAAAGCTGATCAGACTTCCTCCAATCAAGGGGATTCCCCACCACTGCCCCAAACCGGACACCGAGCGCACGCCAAAAACCAGGATCAGAAACAGCAAGCCGAGGGGGAAGAGCAGGGAGAGATCTGACCACAGCCGCATTCTGCGCAGCTGCCACTTGAGAGTATAAGGCCTTCTCACTCCTTCCTCAATTTCCAGCACAGCCCGGGTGGGATTGTACTCCTGCGGGGTGCGGTCGATCACCATCTGGAGGACCTCCATGTAGACATCGATCTGCTCCTGATGGGGATAGGTGGAGAGCTTGCAGAGCTCCTCCACCATTTTTACGCGGGGCAGGGGATCTCCTGGTTCTGTTTTCATCTCCTCCATCTGCAGATCGGTGCAGTCGGGTAGGGATTCATAAAAACTAATCACCGCGTCTTTTCCCCTCGGGCCCTGCATCAATTCAATCACCGGAACCATATTCCATCCCAGATCAGGCAGGCGCTGATCGCTGTCCAGCCAGCTGTAAAATCCCTCCACAGAGCTGTTGATCCAGCTGGCGATATATGTGTCGGGAAGAACTGCCTTCCGGAACTGGCGCCAGTTATCTACCTCCATGCTGTAAATCAGGTTGAACAGGTTCAATCCTTGATCTTCCCCGGTCTCCTCAATTTTTTGGGAAATTTCCTCTGCCCGCAGATTGGTGATCACTTCCAGGGAAGCCGGAACCAGCTCGGACTCAACAAAGACCGCCTCGGCTGTTCTCTGCATCCGTTCCGGTTGAAACAAGAACTGCCCGAGGTTAAACACCACCAGCGACACCGGCAGGGCCAGCACCAGGATTCCCGCCAGCAGAAAAGCAATCAACTTGGAGACTGCGTTAGCTATCGCTCTCATACCGCTTCCTGTAAATACTCCTCCAACGAGAAATCTTCCAGTGATTGAATAATGCGATCCGGCTGTCCGCCATCGGGATGATAGGAGAGCCGACGGGTCAGCGGGTTGGGTACCGCAATACAAAACAATCCGGCCCGTTTGGCTGCCAGCACCCCATTAGGGGAATCCTCCAGGACAATAACCTGTTTTGGATCCAACCCTGCTTTGGACAAACCAAGATGATACAGCGCCGGATCTGGTTTGGCTCTTTCCACCTCGTCCGCACTGGAAATATTTTCAAAATAGGCCTCCAGCGACAGCCGTCGGAGATGAGTCACCACCCAGTCGCGGTCTGAACTGGAGACAATCCCCAGCTTTATTCCCTGCTGATTTGCCCGGAGGATCAGCTCTCTGACTCCGGGGAGAACCTCTGTCTGATTGACAAACCGATTCTCACGGCTGGCAATCTCTTCTCTCAGCGCCTTCCGGTCCACCTTTCCCCCCAGAGAATCCAGAAAGGTTTTCACCGGGTCGGTCTCCTCAATGGATTTTCCGACATAATCCGCCCATTCCTTAAGGGTCAGCTCTCGGTTGAAATCCCGGTACAATTCCTGCCAGGCCTGGAATAAAGCCGTTTCTGTATCCACGATTAAACCATCAAAATCAAAAAGAATGCCTTGCAGTGGTGTTAATCCCTCCATAATCCTGACCGCTATTTCTCCTGTTTTGTTCAATCGGGTATAATAACTTTCTCTAACAAGACTAAGTGTAATACAGATTTTCCATGATCCAGCAAATTCAATTGATTATTCGCCTGCTTCGCGACAAAAGGGTGCACCCGCTGTTAAAACTGCTGCCCTTTCTCTCCCTGCTCTATACCATATTTCCGGACCTGTTGCCCGGGCCGCTGGATGATGCGGTAGTCGTGGCTCTGTTTGTGCAGTTCTTTTTAGCCCTGGTTCCGGATGATCTGATTCAGGAACACCGGGACCATCCGCAGGGACAGGAAGAGATTATCGAGGGTGTTTTCTGGGAACCGGAAGAATCCTCTCCTGATCAAGATTAAAGAATAAGCTCCCCGAAAAATACGTCGGGGAGCCGGCAGCGCTTCAGCAGCCCTGCGGTTCAGAAATAATCCTCTTCATCATCCCCATCATCATATTTGATCTCAAATTCAACGTCTTCGCGGGGATGTCTCACCCAGAGCTGAAGCAGATCTCCCTCTTCCGATTCCTCGAAATGGGCAGCAATAATGGTGATTTCTTGAGTGAGCCCCGACTCAGCACGGTACTCCAGCACCACCAGTTCATTATTTCTCCAGGCATCCTGACAGCGCTCCACCAGCGCCGGGCCGTCAAAGGCCCTCAGTTCGGTGAAGAAGGTTTCGAACTGATCCGGGCTTTCCACCACACCCTGAATCCACAATCCGCTGACTTCACGAAATTCGGGGGTGGGGCCTTCAATAATGGTAATTTTTTCCGCCATAAGATTCTTTCTCTGTTCCCCTCAGGGTCAATATTACGGCTATCTTACCATAATTTCCCCTCAGGTAAACCGTGGTTCTGATCCTCTTTTGGAAAGAGCGCATACTCTCCAGAGACCCTTGATAGGCATCCCTCTCTAACAATTATTATTGCTATACGAAATAATTCGACCTTTCTGTCCCTGTTAAGTATGCCCCAGTTTTCCTCCTTCACACTTAACAAATTAATCAGGCCGGCGGCTGGCTGTCTCTGCTGGCAGCATGTATAATCCTCTATTATCCCCAGGTTCAATTCCCTGCCCCTGCGCTTTCATCCGGAGGATGGCTCGCCGTGGAAAAACTGCTGATTTTGGCAATATCCAGGGACCCTGATTTTCCTGCCCTGCTGGCATCCGCCCTGCAGCCCGCGGATCTAAATCGGGAAACCCTGCCCGCTTTTGAAATCCTTCACACCCCTTCTCCCGGATCCCCTCCTTCCCGGGGAAAGAACTCTGCTGTAAACGCGGTAATTGCTGAGATGGATACCCTGGACTTAAGCTGCGAACAGATTTTTCCTGTGCTGGAGGAAACCTATCCGGGCGTTCCCTTGCTGTGTGTCAGCGACCAGACTGGGAGGCAGGCTTCCTCTCCCGGTGGAGAGATTCCCGCCTTTATTCTTTGCAGGGAGGAGATCAACTGCCTCCTTTTTCCCCCTTTCCTGGTCAACACCATCTCCCAGGCAGAGTTGATTCAGACTCTGCGCCAGGTACAGGATGACCTCAACAGCAGACTCAGCGAGCTGCAGTCCATCCGCCGTGCCAGTCTGCACCTCACCCTTAATCTTTCCCTCGATGATGTCCTGGACGCTATTCTGGAAAGCGCCATGACCCTGGTCGACGCAGACGATACCCACGTCTTTCTTTACGAGCATGGTGTGCTGTCTTTCGGTGCTGCCCTGTTTCACGGTCAGAAGCAAGAGACTCCTTTCATGAATCCCCGGCCGGACGGGATCACATACCAAGTAGCCAAAGAGGGCAGGAAAATCGTGGTTAATGATGTCATGACCCATCCTCTCTTCGAGGAGCGCCGCTGGGAAGGATCGATCATCAGCCTACCCTTAAAAATGGGGGAGCGTGTCCTGGGGGTGATGAATGTTGCCCTTCAGCGCGCGCACATGTTTAATGAAAATGAAATCCGCGCCCTGGAGATGCTGGGGGATCAGGCCTCTATCGCCATCCATAATGCTCAGCTCTACCAGCAGGCCCAGCAGGAAATTGATGAGCGCAAGCGGGCAGAACAAGCCATCCAACATCTGGCCAATCATGACGCGCTCACCGGTTTGCCCAACCGCCGGTTATTCAATGAACGCATTTCCCTGGAAATCTCCCATGCCGAACGCGACAGGAATAAAATCGCCGTGCTGCTGTTTGACCTTGATCACCTCAAACAGGTTAACGACAGCTACGGTCATAACGTAGGAGACCTGCTCCTTCAGGCCGTTTCCCAGCGGCTGCTCGGTCTGCTGCGGAAAAGCGATACCGTGGCCAGAATGGGCGGGGATGAGTTCCTGATTATCCTTCCCGGCATGTCTCGCCAGCAGGATGCCGTCCCCACCGCGGAGCGCATCCTAGCAGCCATCAGCCGCCCCTTTCAGTTGGAAGGATTCAGGGTGGATATCACAACCAGCATAGGGATTGCCCTCTTCCCCGATCATGGAGAAGAGGTAAATCAGCTGGTCAAGCGGGCCGATTTTGCCATGTACCGGGCCAAAGATAAAGGGGGAAATACCTACCATCTTTACTCTTCCTGACTGTCCTTCCCCTTTTGATTTCCTTGCTCGCTGATCAAGGATCTTATCCATCGGCAGCCGGGAATCCTCCCTTCCCCAGCTGCCCTTTTTTACCCTCCCGATCAATAAAGGAGATGCCCATGACAGCACTGAAAACTATTCTCACTGAGACCAGAGGGAAAGTTGGCTTGATCACCATGAATCGCCCTGAAACGCTTAACGCTTTAAACGAACAGATGCTCGATGAGATCATGCAGGCACTGGCTGTTTACGACCAGGAGCAAGAGATTGGTGCGATGGTGCTGACCGGCGGTGAAAAAGCCTTTGCAGCGGGGGCGGATATCACTGCTCTGGCTTCCGCAAGTACTGCCGAGATCAAAGCCAGTTCCTTCCTCCCCTCCTTTGATCTCATTCAGAAAATCAGCAAACCCATTCTCGCCGCTGTTTCGGGATACTGCCTGGGAGGGGGGAATGAACTGGCCCTTTCTTGCGATTTGATCATCGCTTCGGAGACCGCTCTCTTTGGTCAACCAGAGATTAATCTCGGTATCATCCCGGGAGCAGGGGGAACCCAACGGCTGACCCGTGTCCTGGGAAAAGCCCTGGCCATGGAAATGGTGCTCAACAACCGCACCCTCTCGGCAGAAGAAGCGCGTTCCTTGCACCTGGTAAATCATGTTTACCCGGTTGAAACCTACCTTGAGGAAACCCTCTCGCTGGCGCAGACGATTGCAGCGAGGGCTCCCCTGGCGGTAAAAGCAGGGAAAGAGATGGTCAACCTTGCTTATGAGAGATCCCTTTCCAGAGGGTTGGAAGAAGAAAGGCAGGCCTTCTACGCGCTGTTTGCAACCGAGGATCAGCAGGAAGGGATGAAAGCATTCCTGGAAAAAAGACCCCCGGTTTGGAAAGGAAGATGAGCGCAGGATTGTCCACAACTATATTCCCCAGAAAAGGTTAAATAGATATTTTAGTCGTTGTAGTAGGGGGTGGGGATATGTGGACAACAGGTTCACAGAGAAAAAAGCTGACCGGGGGGAAGCAGGACCATCCCCATATAAAGGGGAATGGATATGCTGTCAGCCCACAGGCAGGGGGAAATACACAGGCAGAATCAAGAAATTGGGGCACGATCATCCACATCGGCCTTGGATAAGAAGTGGATAAACAAACCCTTCTCCCCCAGGGGGAAGGGAGCAGGATAGAAAGGGAAACAAGCGCCTTGTTTAGGGGCAAAAAGTAAGCCAGCAGGAAAGAAAAACAGGGGAAGTTATCCCCAAAGCAGCCTGGTTATCCACAGTTATCTGACAGTTATCCACAGAAAACAGCCTGCTGGCGGAGAACCTCCTCTTGGAAAAGAATGGCGCCCAGCGGCGGTTTTTGGGAGGGGTTATTCCTCCGGGGAGATGATGGTTCCGCTGGGGATGACTGTACTTTTGGGAATGACGACAATCCCATCACGAATGTACCAATCAACATGATCCTCTTCTGTCCCCCTGGGGAAGGAATGGATGACGACATCCTCTCCTATGCGGGCGTTTTTATCAATAATTCCCCCCGTGATGGTGGAATTTGGACCCACCCCGATGGGAATGGGATGGCTGCGGGTGGCGTTTTCCTCATAATAGTCGGCCCCCATCAGGACGGTATTTTTAATCACAGCGCCATCCTGCACCTGACTGCGTAAGCCGATCACCGAGCGGGTGATTTCTGCCCGTCCAATATAGCAGCCATCTGCCAGGGAGACATCCTCCAGCTGACCGCCGGCGACGGTTGTTCCCGGCAGAAAGCGGGCATGGGTGTATATGGGGTGCAGGGGGTCATAAAAGCTGAAAGGAGGGGAAGGCTGGGTCAGATTCAAGTTGGCATTGTAAAACGAGCGGATGGTCCCGATATCCTCCCAGTAGCCGTCAAATCCAAAGCCTACCACCTGGTGGCTTTGGATGGCCCTGGGGATGACTTCCTTCCCAAAATCGTCCACAGCCAGCTCCTGGAGCAGTTCACTGAGCACAGAAGTTTTAAAGAGATAAATGCCCATCGATCCCAGCAGATGTCGATCCGGATCATCGCGGCTGACAAATTTTTCCCAGATTCGGGGATCTTTCGGCTTTTCCACGAAATCGGTAATTTGTCCATCTTTCGTTTGCTTGAGAATCCCCAGACGGGGGGCTTCCGCAGCGGCCACCGGCTGAACGGCAACAGAAATATCGGCATCCATTTCCCAGAGATGGCGGGCCATCTTCCGGTAATCCATCCTGTAAAGGTGATCCCCGGCCAGGATCAAGGTGTAGTCGGCCCCGGTAGAATGAATCTCAAACAGCTGCTGCCGGACGGCATCAGCGGTGCCTTGATACCAGGTATCGTTGCTGATGGTTTGCTCGGCAGCCCAGATCTGCACCCAGCCGCGGTGGAAGGGATCGAAGTTGTAGGTTCTGGTGATGTGTCTGTGCAGAGAGACGGAATTAAATTGTGTCAGCAGGGCAATGCGGTTGATGTCGGAGTTGATGCAGTTGCTGATGGGAATATCGATCAACCGATATTTTCCGGCGATGGGAACAGCCGGCTTGGCCCGGACCTTGGTTAAGGGAAAGAGACGGGTGCCCTGTCCTCCTCCCATGATAACAGCCAGGACATCGTTGGTTGAGGGCATGAACGCTCCTTTATAATGCCGGGGGGGAAGAAAAAACCCTCCTGTTAAAAGGAGGGGCTGGAGATGGGGAGAGTGGCATAAATCGTACCCGTTGATAATTTGAATGGAATGCCGAAGGTGGGAGTCGAACCCACAATCCTCGAGGGAACGCGAGTTTGAGTCGCGCGCGTCTGCCAATTCCGCCACTTCGGCTGTGACGAAGATAGTATACCTAAAAGGAGAATGCCGGTCAAGCAAAGGGTTTTTCTCCGCCCGCTGATCCATCCGGGGGAAGACAAAGCCAGCCGCGCGGCAGTCATGTACAATGATACAATACAGGGGATGAAGCTCCACCTGAATTTCCAGAGTCCGCTGCCGCTCTACCAGCAAATTGCCCAGCAGGTTGCTGTGCAGATTGCTTCTGGTGGATATCCGGCGGGAAGACAGCTGCCTACAGTCCGCGAGCTGGCAGCAGAATTGGGGATCCATTTTAACACCGTTTCCCGCGCCTATCAGCAGTTAGAGGAGCAGGGATGGACCAGCAGCCAGCCGGGGAGAGGGACCTTTGTGCTCCCTCAAGCGAGCCGGCGAACGGAACGTGCTCAGCGGCTGGCCCTGCTGGACACGCTGACCAGGCAGTACCTTTGCCTGGTGGAAGAGCTTGGATTCCGGAAGAAGGAAATTCAGGAGCGGATCAAGGAATTGGAAAGAATGAGGGAGAATCGATGAGCCCCGACTCGACAGCCGCTGAAATCAATCACCGACCCCTGCGGATCTTCTTGCTGATTGCCTTTCTTCCTGCCTGGCTGCTGTTTACGGCCCCCCTGCTGCTGGGAAACCAGGGAGAGGCCGGGCGGAGGGTGATCACCGCAGCCGCCTGGAGCGCCGCTATGTGGATGCCGGGAATCGCCGCGCTGGCTGCCACCCGGTGGGGAGAGGGGAAATCACTTCGAACACTCAATCTGGGGCGGCTGGGCAGGAAAAGGGTTTACCTCTGGGGCTGGCTGATCCCCATCCTCAGCGCCCTGTTTGTTGGCCTGCTCACCTGGCTGCTGGGGCTGGGTGAATTGGAGAGCCCTTACCCCGCCATCCGCCAGTCTCTGGAGCAGATCCCGGAGGGCACCGTGCTCTCACCTGCGCTGCTGCTGGCTGCGCAGCTGGGGCTTTCCCTCACCCTGGCTCCGCTGATCAATACCCTGTTTGCCCTGGGGGAGGAGCTGGGCTGGAGGGGGTATTTGCTCCCTCAGCTGCTGCCGCTGGGGCACAGGCCGGCAGTGCTGCTCAGCGGCATATGCTGGGGAGTCTGGCATCTGCCGGCCGTTCTGCAGGGCCACAATTACCCTGGGCGACCTGTCTTAGGCACCTTTCTAATGGTTTTGTTCTGTGTTTTATTGGGGACCTTTTTCAGCTGGCTGTACCTGGAGACCCGCAGCCCCTGGGCTCCGGCCCTCTCCCACGGGACGGTAAACGCCGTGGGGGCGCTCCCCCTGGTCTTTTTGAGCGGCGTGGACATCACCTGGGGAGGAACACTGGCCAGCCTGACAGGACTGCTGACGCTGGGCCTGCTGGCGGGGGGACTGTACCTCACCCGCCAGTTTCCGAAGGGCACCTGAGCAGGTTTCACGTGAAACGTCCCCGGGGGCGGAGCTGGAGAGCGATCTGCCCTGGCCCTCCCGACCCCGGGATGTTTCACATGAAACCCCGGCTGCCGCTGGGCGGCGCGCCGTCGGGGCCAGGCGCGGCTGGGGCAGGAATGGGGGGCGGGGCCCGCAGGATGGACTATAATAAACTCAATTCTTACAGGATTGGGACATTCATTGGCTGAGGATATGTTCAATCAACTCACAGCTTCCATTACCGAACCAGAAGTCCGCCGAAAGGTGGAAAAAGTCTCTCGGCTGGTTGAGATCAGCGGGGTTCTCAATTCCACGCTGAAGCCGGATCTGCTGCTGGAGACCATTCTGGATATTGCCGCTGACCTGCTGGACTGCCGGGAAGTTTCGATTTTGCTTTACAACGAGCGCGAAAAAGAGCTCCGCTTTGCGGCGGCGACCTCAATTCATAAGGATCAGCTGGAAAAGATCCCGGTGCCCCTTGAGAACAGCCTGGCGGGGACGATCTTCACGGAAAACCGGCACCTGGTGATTAATAACACCCGGGATGATCCCCGTCATTACAACGAGGTCAGTGAGGAGGTTGGGTACCAGGTGGATTCGCTGCTGGGTGTGCCCATGCGTATTAAAGACCGGGTCACCGGGGTGATTGAGGCCTTGAATAAAATTGAGGGGGAGTTCACCGATTTTGACGTCTCGCTGCTGCTGGTGGTGGCCTCCCAGGCGGCGATCTCCATCCACAACGCCCAGCTCATTCAGGCCCTGCAGCGGGCGAATATTGAGCTCAGCCAGGCGGATAAGCTCAAGCGGGATCTGATGTCGGTTGCTTCCCATGAGCTGCGCACGCCGCTGGGGAACATTCTCGGCTATGCCACTCTGCTTCATGAAGATGCCGCCGAAAAAAACAAACCGCTGGCGGAATCCATCTTAAAGGCTTCTTCGAAATTAAAAGCGGTGCTGGACGACATTGCCAATATGAATTTACTTTACACCGGAGAGGCTGATCTTGACCTCAGCGATGTGCCCATCCAGCAGGTGATTGAATACGCCCGGGAGGAGGTTGCCCATACCGTCAACAAAGAAGATCACACAGTCTCCTACCAGGTTCCGGAGGAGCCCCTCCTCGTCCGGGTGGACCCGGCCAAGATGTGTGTGGTCTTGGTCAATCTGCTGCTCAATGCCATCCGCTTTACCCCGGTGGACAGGGACATCATTCTTGACGTTGAGGATTGTGGAGGGGAGATTGAGGTTTCCGTATCCGATGCCGGGAGGGGGATTTCCCCGGACAAACTGGAAAAAATCTTTGAGGTCTTTTATCAGGAGGATGACCACATGACCCGCAGATATGGGGGGTTAGGGCTGGGGTTGTCCATCGCCCGCGAGCTGGTGCGTCTGCACGGCGGGCGGATTTGGGCGGAGAGCGCAGGGTTGGGGGAGGGGGCCACCTTCCGGGTGGCGCTTCCCAAAGCTGGCCGGTGACCGTCTACAGCAGCGCTGTTCCCGGAGGGGAGCGGACGAAGGCCTGTTCGCATTGATCCAGAAAATGATCGAAAACCTCCAGGCGGGACCGGTAATCCTTGCCGGCGAACCCGAGGACCGTGCAGGCTTTTTTCCAATCCCGCTGAAAATTAACCTGCTCGGGAAGGGAGGAGATCGCTTCCGTCCAGGTGAAGATCAGCGGCCAGAGAGCAGCTTCGGGCTGCTCATTTTCCAAAAATGCCTTAACTGCCTGCAGATAGTAGCTGGATTTGTGGTGATGGTTTTTCACCGGGGAAATCTGCTGATAGAAATAATTCAAGGCCTCTTCCCAGGGGGCCAGCCAACCCTCCAGCCGGGCGGCGCTCAGATCCCGGCCGCCCAGTAAATAGGTCAGGGAAGCGGAGAGCTGGTCCTCGTTGATCTGGATTGCGCGGTCGGGAAATTGGATCCCCAGGCGGCGGGTCGGCAGGGGTGGGCCGGAGATCAGGGCCAGGGCATTGGCCGCCTGTTGAATGGCCTGCAGGAGGCGGGAGATTTCCTGCAGGGACCCCTGGGGCGGGTCGATCTGATGGTCGAGCCAGAATCGGCGGGCCTGTTCCAGCAGCGGCTGGGCCCGCGCCAGTACGGTCTCCGGGAGCGAGAAATTGCTTCTCACGCCGGATTGCGTATAGTCTAAGAAGTGGCGGGGGTCGTGCAGCGGCTCGGCATCATGCAGGGTGGGCCCCAGCCAGGGATCCACCCGCAGCGCCCGGGGATCCCGGTAAAGATGCTGGTCATGATGGACGAGGTCAAAATGAATCTCCGGCGTGAGCGGGATGATCTCCCGTTCCACTTCCGGCGGCACCGAGTGGATGAACACCAGATCAATATCCCCCGCCCCACCCAGCAGCGGCGACCCATAGAGCAGCGATCCCCGCAGGTAAGCTGCGGCAATGCTGCGGTCCTGGCTGACCCTTTTTTCCACCAGAACCCGGGCGTGCTTTCGTAATAATTCCGGAGAAAAATGCATCGCTGATTATCCCCTCTGCCCGCTATTGATCATGGAACAGGGCCGCCTGGTAAGGAGGCATCTTCAGCGCCTGTCGAATGCGGTTTTCCACCAGATCCAGGTCCTCCTCCTTGGAAACATAGTTCAGCTGGTTGGTGTTGATGGACAGCACCGGCGCTCCGCTGTGCTGCTGGTCGAAAAACTCTTCGTAGGCCTGATTGAGGTTATCGATATAGCCCCGATCCATGTTGCGCTCATACGGTCGGTCCCGCAGGGCAATACGCTGCATGAGCACATCCGTTCCCGCCTGCAGAAAGACCACCAGGTCGGGCAGGGGCAGCTTTTCTGCCAGGGCTTCATGTACATTGTAATAGGTGTCCAGCTCGTCGCCTGTTAAGTTCAGGCAGGCAAAGAGGGCATCCTTTTCAAAGGTGTAATCGGCGATCAAATTGCTCTCGCTGGCCAGCTTCTGGGGAACTTCCTTTTGCTGGTGGTAGCGGCTTAACAAGAAGAAGATCTGGGTCTGGAAGGCGTAGGCTTCCCGATCAGCGTAGAAATCTGCCAGGAAGGGGTTTTCTTCAAAAACCTCCAGCAGCAGATCGGCCTGAAAGCGGGGAGCCAGCAGCCGGGAAAGGGTGGTTTTACCAACACCAATCGCGCCTTCAATTGCTAGATACATGGGGGGCAAAGACTTCCTTTTTCATGGGGAGAAACCGGGGGCAAACAGGCCGGGGTTGATGATACCAAAATGAACAGGATGCTGCAAGACTGGCTTGACAAAGGGTGTTTCCTTGGGCTACACTGAAAGTAGCCAAGCCTTACCAATTATATCTTATAGGAGGGAAATATGGTGGGCCTGAACCGTGTTCAGTTAATTGGTCATCTGGGTCGTGATCCCGAGATCAAGGAAATCCCCAGCGGAAAGAAAGTCTGCAATTTCAGCATGGCGGTCAACCGCCGCTGGAAGAACGCGGATGGGGAAACCCAGGAAGCCACCGAGTGGTTTAATATCGAGGCCTGGGATAGACTGGGGGAGATTTGTGGAGAGTATCTGAGAAAAGGCAGCCTGATTTTCCTGGAAGGCCGCCTGCAGACAGATACCTACCAGGATGACGGCGAAACCCGCTACTATACCAAGGTGATCGCTTCCCAGATGCAAATGCTGGATCGCAGGGTGCCTGAAGCGGCCTGAATCGCCGGGGACATGAAAGCGCATCGGCCCACCAGGGGACTGTTTCAGCCTGCCGGAAATCCGGTCTGCGGGGGATTGAACAGAAAGCAGTCAGCTGTCAGCTGACTGCGGCAGCTCTGCTTTCCCCCAGAACCAGCCTCACTGTCCCCGGCCTCCTCCGGCAGCACCTCGCTGACGGAATACTTGACGGCAAATATACTTGACCCTGGTCTCCGGAGCGTGGTGGAGAAACAGCGTCTGGCTGGAGTATCATCAGACATTCGCAGCAGGATGCGTCGGCTCCCCGGGGATTTTTCCCGCCGGAGCCGGTGCTCCGTCTCCAGTAAAATCCACGATCTCGACCCTGATCTCCTGATGGGGTCGAACCGCCTGGGATGAAAGTTCCCCTTCCCCGCTCAAGGGGAAGCGCAAGATCTCGGCGCCGGCGCTGCAGGTCCCAGGCAGAATCAGGGAGCGTCTGAAAACCTCCGCTTCAGGGGCCACCCTGACCGTCCCCGCTGTGTGGTGGAAAGCTCCTGAGAAGGGAGCGCAGCCGGCTGTTCATTCCCCAGCCTGGGATGCAGCTGCGCAGGGGAATAATTCCCCGGGAGCAGCCGTCGTTTTGAAACTGTAATGGATTTGTAGCTTTCTTTGTGAAAAAATTTATTATCATTGTAGCCGATGAACGCCTGGGTGCCCCCCTCACTCAGGCGTTTGTTGTTTTAACCCCCGGCCGCCCCTTCCCCGACACCCGCATACTTTCCTGGGCTCTTGACAGAAGAAATTGATATAATTCCAATTAATGCCCAGTGCGGACCCTTATCCCTCCCCCTGACCCTGAGAAAGGAAGCGGTGTGATGTTTTCCAAAAAGAGCCTTCCTGTATTCCCCCTGCTGATTGCTGCTTCGCTGGTCCTCCTGCTGGGCCTGTCCTGTAATCTGCCGTTTGAGTTTGCAGATCGGCTTTTTGAGCGGGAGCCAACCCCTACGTCCACCGCTCTGCCCACCCCTACACCCCAGCCCCTGCCCCCCACGGTTGTCGAGACCGAGCCGATCGCCGGCAGCAGGATTTCTCTTCAGCAGCCGATCACCCTCTACTTCAATCAGGCCATGGATGCCGCCTCTGTTGAGGCGGCGCTGGCCGGGGAACCGTCACTTTCCGGATCACTGGTGTGGAGCTCCCCCTCTGCGCTGGTATACACCCCCGATCAACCGCTGCAGCCCAACACTGAGCTGACCCTTCAGTTGAATACAGAGGCCAAAGCAGCCAACGGACTCGCTCTGCAGCAGCCTCTGAAATGGACCTTTGTTACCCCCTCAGCCCTGCGGCCGACCACCTTCCTGCCCGCGCCGGGCGCCGAAGGGGTTGATCCCAGCTCCGCTGTCGTGGTCAGCTTTAATCAGCCGGTGGTCCCCCTGGGGGAGGATTTGGCTGAGGCGCCGGCAGCCTTTACCTTATCCCCTGCCACACCCGGCGTGGGAGAATGGATCAACACCAGCACCTACCAGTTTCAGCCAACCGCTGCTCTGGCAGGAAGGATGCAGTACTTTGTCCAGCTGAACACTGAGCTGATCAGCACCGCCGATGTCGGTTTCGCTGGGGATGCCGCTCAGCAGTGGTCCTTCACGACCAGTGTGCCCATGCTGTTGAACTGGAGCCCGACTTCCGGGGAAAATAATGTCCACCTGGATGCTTCCCTGACGCTTACTTTCAATCAGGCCATGGATCCCACCAGTCTGGCAGATCACCTCCGGGTGAGAAGTGTCTCAGGAACCGCTCTCAGCGGAGAACTGGAGTGGTCCGAAGATTTCCGGGAGGTCACTTTTATTCCTGACACCCTGCTGGAAAGGAATACCAGCTACGGCGTCCTGGTTCCTGCTGAGGTAAAAACAGCGGGGGGAACAAATCTGGGGCAGGACACCACCTGGCAGTTTGAGACGGTGGGACAGTTTTCGTTCCTGGGCACACCCGGTGGTCAGTACTATACCACCAGCATCTATGAGGGGGTCACCCTCTATTTCAACAGTCCAATCAATCTGACCGATATCAAGGACGAACTCAGCTTTGTTCCCCAGGTGGAGAACTTCAGTCCCTATCTGGGGGGCTCGAAGAATGTGCTGCATATTTCAGGGGACTTTTCCCCCCTGACTGATTATACGCTTTCCATAGACAGCAGTCTCTCGGACCGCTGGGGCAGCAGTCTGGTTGGACCGCTCACTATTCAGTTCACCACCGAGCCGCTTCGCCCCCAGCTGTCCATCAGCCAGGGAATCAATGACCTGTTTATCACACCCGCTGAAGATTCCATCCCGGCGGTTGCTGCCAATCTCTATCAGGCATCTTTTAACCTGGGCACTGTTCCTCTGGAAGATTACGCCTATGTTCTCAATCCGGTAAATACTTCCGAGATCGAGCAGTATTATCCAGCTGATTTACGCTTCTGGTCCGAGTTTCTCAGCGTGAGCGGGGATGACACCTACCAGATCGACCTTCCGCTCAACGCCCAGGGCACATCCCTGCCGACCGGCCTCTACCGCTATCAGGTCAGCTCTCAGGAGCTGTCCTACAATCAGCCGCCGTTTATCCTGGTGGTCAGCGATCTGCACCTCACCCTCAAGGTCAGCCCTTACAACCTGCTGGTCTGGGCTGTCAACCTGGAGACCAATCAGCCAGCCGGAAATGCGCCCATCCGGATCTATGACCAATCGGGGAATTTGTTTTTCAGCGGAGAGACCGACGCCCAGGGGATCCTCACAGCAGAATTTGATCTCCCCCGATCCGTATCCAACAACCATTTTTATGTTATTTCCGGCACCCCCGGACAGGAAAACTTTGGTCTCTCCTATTCCACCTGGGATTCAGGAGCCCAGCCGTACCAATTCAGCCTTTCCTCCGATTACCAGCTTCCCGAAGCGGTGGTCTATCTTTACACCGACCGGCCGATATACCGACCGGGGCAGACGGTCAACTACCGGATCATCAAGCGCCGCCCGGATGGTCAGGGAGGCTACCTCCTTCCTGAGCAGGAAGAAATTACAGTCATTTACACCCGGGCCCGGGAAGACAAGCAGGAGCGGATTCTCAGCCTGAGTGACTTTGGCA
Organism: uncultured Anaerolineales bacterium; assembly: GCA_964603385.1. Classification (GTDB taxonomy): domain Bacteria; phylum Chloroflexota; class Anaerolineae; order Anaerolineales; family UBA11858; genus B10-G9. The sequence continues at coordinate 15,395 of CAZRUS010000027.1, forward strand.
CCGCCCAGGGGTCCTTTCAGCTCTCAGCGTCCGCTCAACCCGGACTGTACTCCATAAAAACGGAAGGCGGCGTGGTGTATTTTCAAGTGGCTGAATACCGCAAACCGGAAGTGGAGCTGGACATCGATCTTGATCAGGAACAATCCCTGCTCGAGCAGGGACTGGGCGCTCAGCTGTCTGCCAGGTACTACTTTGATGCCCCGGCAGGAGAGCTGCCCCTTGATTGGACCGTCCGGGCATCCGAGACCCAGTTTTCTCTGCCTGGATACCAGGTCGGCCTGATTGGGCGGGACTATCTGGGGTATTATGGGCCTTATTACGGGGGGTTCTGGGGGGTTCCCATCGCCTCGGGTGAGGGGCGAACCAATTCTGCTGGCGAGTGGGCACTGGATGAGCCGCTGACCGCAGAAACGGAGTCAGGCAGCCAAATTGAGCTGCCCGCAGTTTACACCCTGGAGGTCACCGCGCAGGATGAAAGCGGTTTCCCTGTCAGCAGCCGGGAAGAGATGATTGTTCACCCGGCGGAGTTTTATATTGGCGTCAATCCCGGGAGCCGGATTGGATTCGCTGATGAAGAGATGGACTTTGAGATTAAAACCGTGGACTGGGAAAAAAACTCAGCAGGCGTCCGCAGTTTACGGGCGGTCTTCAGCAGAGTCACCTGGGAAGGGGAGTACGACCGCATTGGCATGATCAGCTATCAGCGCCAAAAAGAGGCCTTATCCAGTGCCAATATCTCTACCGGGGCCAACGGCGAAGGGGCAGTTGCCTTCACACCACCGGCACCGGGGACTTACCAGCTGGATGTTTATGGGGGAGGAGCCCGTACGGAGGTGATCGTCTGGGTCAGCGGCAGCGGTGCCGTAAACTGGCCGGACCTGTCCAATGACAAAATTAAACTGGTAGCCGATCAGTCTTCCTATCTTCCTGGGGAAACCGCTGAGATCTTCATCCCCAATCCCTTCCCGGAGGGAGCCCTGGCCCTGATCACGCTGGAACAGGAGCGGTTGATTTCCCAGGAAACCCGGCAGATTGATGCTGCGGGTACCACTCTCTCTCTTCCCCTTGATGAAGGGGATGCTCCCAATGTCTATCTGTCGGTTACCTTGCTGGGAAAGGATGGGCAGGGACGGGCGGATTTCCGGCAGGGATATCTCAACCTGCTCGTTGAGCCGGTGGACAAGGTGATGAATGTTGCCCTGGTGGGAAATCCTCAAGTCATCGAACCCCGCGGGGAGGTTGAGTTCACCATCCGGGTGACGGACAGAGAAGGCAACCCCCTCCAGGGAGAATTTTCCCTTGCCGTGGTCGATACAGCGGTGCTCGCTCTGGCTGATCCCTATGCTGAGGACATCGAGGAAGCATTTTTCAGCGTCCGGCCGCTTTCTGTCCGGCTGGGCATGCCCCTGACCATTCAGGCAGGAAGGAACATCCTTGTCCCCGGCGGCGTTGGCAGCGGGGGAGATGGGATGGATCTCTCCATCCGCCAGGAGTTCGAAGATACCGGGTACTGGAATGCGGAGATCATCACCAACCAGGAGGGCATTGCTGTGGTCACAGTGGCCTTGCCTGATAATCTCACCACCTGGCAGGCCAAGGCCCGCGGGGTGACGGAAGACACCATGGTAGGGCAGGCGACAGCTGAGGTTGTGACCACCAAAGAGCTCCTGGTCCGTCCGGTGACTCCACGTTTTTTGGTGGCAGGAGATCATCTGGCCCTGGCCGCTGTCGTTCACAACAACACGGAGGAAGACAAAGACGTCGAAGTCCAGCTCACCGGGACCGGGGTCCAGCTGGATGATCCCGGGCTGGCTGTTCAAACAGTCAGGATCCCCGCCGGCGGTCGGAGGCGAGTGGAATGGTGGGTAGAGGTGGAAGTCACCGAGGGGGTGGATGTGACCTTCAGTGCCCAATCCTCCGATCTGCAGGATGCCGTCAAACCCTATCAGGGCCTGCTGCCTGTGCTGCGCTACACTGCGCCCCAGACCTTCGGCACATCCGGTTTGCTGGAGGAGCCCGGTCAGCAGCTGGAAATAGTCAGCCTGCCGCAAACATTTGATCCCGCGGAGGGGCAGCTGCAGGTGACGCTGTCTCCTTCCCTGGCGGCTGCTGTGCTGAGCAGCCTCGATGTCCTGGAGGAGGATGAGCTGTTCTCAACGGTGGATTCGCTGTCTTATTTCCTCCCCCAGGTGATCAGCTATCAATCCCTGGCCGAGCTGGAATTGGAATACCCTGAGCTGGAAACCAGGCTGGAGGAAGTGATCACTTCTACCCTCGATGAGCTGGCGGCAGCACAAAATGAGGATGGAGGATGGGGCTGGTCTCCAGATAACGCCAGCGATGTGGAAATAACCTCGTACCTTCTTTTTGGATTGCACCAGGCAGAACAGGCGGGAGTATTTGTGCCGGACCGCCTGCTCCAGGGGGCTCAGGGATATCTGCTGGCGGCGCTGCCCACCCTGGATATGATCGGCGAATCCTGGCAGTATGATCAGCTGGCCTTCCAGTATTTTGCTCTGGTTGAATCCGGCCTGAAAGATCTGCAGGGGATGGACGACCTGATGGCGCAGCGAAGTCAGCTCAGCCCTTACGGACAGGCCTTTTTAGCTTTGGCGCTGGAGAGCCAGCAGCCAGGAAGCGAGTTGGCTCAAACGCTGCTTTCGGACCTGCAGAGCAGGGCGGTACGCACCGCAACTGGAGCCCACTGGGAAAACCCGGAGGACTGCCGCTGCTGGTTGAACAGCACTACCACCACCTCGGCGGTGGTCAGCTATGCTCTCTCCAGAACGGATCAGGGAGCTGATCTGATCGCTGATGCCGTACGCTATCTGGTGAATGCCCGCCGCCCGCGGGGGGATTGGTGGTCTTATTATGAAACTGCCTGGTCAGTACTGGCCTTGAACGAAGTCCTCCAGCAGAGCGGAGACCTGGAAGGGGAATTCAATTTCACAGCAGGAATTAACGGCACAGAGGTGATCCGTGGGGAGGCTGCCGACGATACCAGCCTGGAGACTGCTGCTGCGGATATCCCCATTGCAGACCTGTATGCTGAGGACCCTAACGCCCTGTTGATCGAGCGGACAGAAGGTGCCGGCAGTCTGTACTATACCGCCTACCTGACTGTGTCCCGACCAGCGGAGGAGATAGCAGCTTATGGAAGGGAGATGAGCCTTTCCAGATCCTTTGCTGTGCTGGATGAACAACAATCCCTGGTGTTCGTCAATCAGGGAGAAGTCGGCCAGCTGATTCAGGTGCAGCTGACCCTGACGCTGGAGCATGACAGCGCCTACCTGGCAGTGGAGGATATTTTCCCGGCTGGGGCCGAGATCCTCGACACCAGATTGAAGACAACAGCCCAGCAAACTCCTGATTTTCAGCCCACCGCTCCATTCAGTGAGGGCTGGGGATGGTGGTATTTCAACGCACCCCAGGTCTTTGATGATCACATTCGCTGGTCTGCTGATCGCCTGCCTGCCGGCACCTACCAGCTCAGCTATACAATTTCCCTGACCCATCCGGGGGAGTTTCAGGTGCTGCCGGCCCGAGCCTGGGAGGTGTTCTTCCCGGACATCCAGGCGGTGAGCGCTGGGGAGTCATTCGAAATCTACCGGGAAGAGTAGGCAGCGGGGGATTGTTCCCCTCAGCGGGGTCTGGTCAGGGGGATAGTTAATCAGCCAGACCGAGGAGGGTGAGGACCGCTAGACAGCACAAGGCTGCAGCCCGGAGGAGAAGAATTAAACAGCTGCTCAGCCAGCTTTCCAGGTCTTGTTGGTTGGAGCAGGATGGATTTGTCTGCTGGGGGCCTTGCCGGCCCTGAGGGGGCTGCTCGATGTCCATCGCCTTTCCCTGATGGAATCGAGCTGAGCTTATCCTGATGTTCGCAGACGATCAGTTTTTCATCAGGGCGCGGAACAACTCAAGCCAGCCATCCGCTGCTCTGCGCCTCTTGCCCCGGGATGGGATTTCTGGATGGTAACAGGAAAGGTTGAATAGAAAAGACTTAGAATCCCAGGCGCAGCCAGTTGGTGTTAAATATCACCTGGCAGCTGAGGGCAGTAAAAAGGATCAATAAAATCAGCCCACAGCCGCACCCGCTGCAGCTGGCACCCCGGCCGAAACCGAAGCGGTCCTGAAGCCAATCAAAGAGCACATCCAGCATGAATAATTTCAATAATCCGGTCAGGCAGCCCTGTCTGCGGTCCACAAATATCTCCTCTGTCAATTACACGCTGTCTATCATACGTTATTTTAGTCAAAAAGTTGCATCCCGGCAGCAGGCTGCGCCTGCTTGTTGCTGGTCCAATAGTAGAAGGAGTTGGACATGGAAAGCCTTTTCGTCCGGCGCTTGTTCCGGATATTAAATCGAACCTTCATGGTGCCAGTCTTCCGCCTCGGTCTGGGACCGTTGATCGTCAATCCCTTGACAGGGTACATCCTGGTGCTGAAAACGACCGGTCATAAAACCGGCAAAACCCGCTTTACGCCGGTAAACTATACCCTCTGGCGGGGAAATATTTACTGCCTGGCAGGGGCTGGTCAGGTGACCCACTGGGTCCGGAATCTGAAGGCGAATCCCCTGCTGGAAGTGCTCCTGCCCGGGCGGGCGGTCTCCGCCGCAGCTCAGGAAGTGAAAAATCAGCAGGAAAAGGCCCAGGTGGTGCGGCAGATCTATAAAAACGGAGGTTTTGTGGGCTTTCTGATGGGATTGAACCCCTACACTGCCAGCGACGAGAAGCTGCTCTCCTCTGTGGCGGGCGTGCCGGTGATGCGCCTGCGGCCAAACGGTCTGGGAAGCGGACCCAGCGATGCCGGGGGCTGGCTGTGGCTGCCCGTCCTGGCGGGGATGATCGTGGTCATCGTCCGGTTGTTTTAATCAAAATCAGGAAACCGGCAGCGGGTCTTCCTCCTGGGTGATCTGAAAGCGTTTGTGTTTCCCCAGCCGTCGGTGCAGCAGATAAAAGCTGAATACGGAAACTGCGCACAACCCGGCTCCGATGTACCAGAGCAGATCGGGATTGAAGTTGTCCAGAATTAAACCCGCCGCGCTGGGACCCACCGTGGCGGGCAGCGCCCAGGAAACTCCGAAGACCGCCATATAGCGCCCCCGCATATCTTCAGGGGCGAAGTTGGCTGCCAGAGCGGAGGCAGTGGGCATAATAATCATCTCCCCGACGGTGATGATGATAATCGCCAAAGCAAACAACCAGTACATGAACACAAAGCCAAACATCCCGAAACCGATCATGTAGAAAAAGGTCCCCAGAGCCATCATCAAAAAAGCGGGATATTTCTTAATCAGACGGGTGGTTCGGAACTGGAAGAGAATCACCGTGATGGCGCTGGTGGTCAGCAGGAATCCGTACCCCTGCGGGGAGATGCCGTGATTGTCGCGCAGGTAAACAGAGAGGGAATTATACATCTGCTGGTAGACGATACCCATCAACATGGACGCGGTCAGAAAAGCGACATATGTTAGATCCCGCAGCACCACGCCGTAGCCGGCAAACGTGCGCAGCATGCTCTCCGGCTCTTCGCTGGTCTCCGGTTTGGTCTCCGGAATGTACAAAAAGAAGATCACCGCTACGATGCAGCTGATCACCGCGTCGAGCACGAAAAGCAGAAAATAGCTCCGGTTGGCAATGAAGCCGCCGATGGTCGGCCCGATGATCCAGGACATATTGGCCACCACGCGGAGGATGCCAAATCCCTCCTGACGCTTTTTTTCCGGCAGCAGATCCGCCACCATGGCTTGATGGGCCGGCCCGGCGATATTGGAAAGCAGGCCAATGATCACCGCCAGCGGATAAAGCACAGCCAGTTCATTGACAAACCCGAGAGTCAGGGTGCTCAGTGCGCTGAAGATCAACCCAAAGAGGATCAAGTTCTTGCGGCCGAATTTATCTGTCAGTGCTCCCCCCAGCATCGATCCCACCAGGCCAAACGCGGAGAAGATCCCCAGCACGACGCCGGCCTGGGTCATGCCAACATTGAATTTCTGGGTGATGTACAGGGAGAAGAAGGGGAACAGCAGTGTGCCCCCAATGCGATCGATAAAGGAAGCCCCCACGACCACCCAGAACTTGGGTGGAAACTCATGATAGATATCCCGCAGTCGTTTCAGCATAACTCATCCTGATGATAAAAAGCGAACAAGCATTATAGCATAATCGGATACAATCCCACGATCCCGGAGGTTGACATTACTCACCAGCTTGCAAACTGAGGGGAAATCGGAGAAGGACAAAACCGACCCCGGAGGTCGGCAAGATGATCTCTCACTGGAGCGAGCGATCCGGGAGGGCGACGGCAAGGGCAAACAGCCTGCTGCTCAGCATACTTGTGAGCCAAAGGATGTCCCCGAGATAACCAGGAAAACAGCGGAATCCCCCAGCAGGGATGCTTTGCATACCGGCCGGGCACGGTCATCTGCACCCCAGCAGCGCCGGCTGGTTTTCTGCGTACAGAGTTCCTGATCTGTGCTGGAATGAGGGTTAAGCTGCGGTCTGGCTGCCGGTAAGGTTGACATGAATGCCTTTCAGCGTACGCCGGGTGATCTCCAGATCGCTTTTCGGTATGCCGACGATCGCTTTTTGGAACACAGCTAAGACAGCCTTCTCCAGCGTTTTCACGACCCGTCGGCCCCGGGCGGTCAGGTACACTTGATAGCTGCGGCGGTCCCGGGGATCCCTGCTCCGGTGGATCAACTGATCATCCTCCAGCGCGGCCAGGATGCGGGCGACGTTGGTCTTGTCCTTGGAGACCCGCTGGGCGATTTCGTTCTGGGAGACACCCTCCCGCTGGTCAAGCGAGTGCAGCAGGGCCCACTGGGGTGCCGTGAGCCGGTACCCTGCTGCAAGAAATGCAGCCTCGAGCTCGGCTTTCAGACTGAGGGCCGCCCTTCCGATCAAGCGTTGAAATCCCTTCCCGGGGTCATTCGAGGTCATCAAAATCCATCCAAATAGTTGCTAGAGCAACTATTATAGCCGATCTGAGGGAGCTGTCAAGCAGCAGAGGGAATTGGGGGGTAGACCAGGCGGACTGATACTATAATTGACTGCGAAAACCAGGAGGCGCTATTTTGAAGCTGGTCCCTTACCAGAACCCAGAAAATTTTCAAGAAACAGTCACCCCTTTTCTTGTCCAGCACGAAGCGGAGAACAATCTGCTGCTGGGTGTGTTGGCCAATTTGATCGGTGGGGAGTACCAGGATCATCCTGCTTATCTTGCCGCGGTGCACTCAATGGCAGGCATGGAGCTGGTGGTGATGCGCACCCCTCCATTTCCCGTGCTGCTGTCTTACCGGGCTGGCCCGCCGGATCAGGACCTGGTCTCCCTGGTCAACGCCGATTTAGTGAGCAGCTATGGGAAGGAGCTCGCCGGCATGACCGGGAATACTTCCCTGGTGGGTGAGTTCGTCCGAGGTTGGAAGACGCGCAGCGGAGGAAAGGCGGAGCTGGATATGGCCATGCGCATCTATCGGCTGGATGCGGTTTTGCCTGTGGAGGAGATTCCGGGAACCCTCAGGCCAGTCCGGTCATCCGACCGCGCCCTGATCAGGGAGTGGTTGGCAGGATTCCAACAAGAAGCCCTGCAGGAGGAAGCAGTTCCGGATCGTCTGGAGCAAAGTGTGGAAGCTTTCCTCTTCGCTGATCCAGCGCTGCGGGGTTTGACTATCTGGGAGGTAGATGGCAGCCCGGTCTCCATGGCGGGATATACCGGTCCCACTCCCCACGGTATCCGGGTCAGCTATGTCTATACGCCCCCAGAGCTGCGCAGGAAAGGGTACGCCAGTGCCTGTGTGGCCGCGCTCAGCCAGCAGCTGCTTGATCGAGGATTCGATTTTTGCTTTTTGTTTACCGATCTGCAGAATCCGACCTCCAATCATATCTACCAGCAGATTGGCTATCAGCCGGTGGTTGATGTGGATTCCTACCGCTTTTTCTGAGATGCAGAAAAGTATCTTTTTGGAGCGGAGGAGTTCACTCGCTGCAGCTGGCGTCACAGCAGGGTGATAACGAATACGCGGGGTGGGATCTGAACCTTTCCGAATGGCTTTCTGCCCGATTTTGGGGAAATTTCCGGACTTCCTTTCTGGATGGAACGGCAAAGCCCAGCGAGCCTGGAAAGGAAGCCTGGACGAGTTCGGAAGCGGGCAGGGCAGATTTTCTGCTGGGGCAGGACGGGGGGGGTTGAACAGCCCGGAAGCTGGGATGGAAAACGAATCTATACGTGACAGGCTGCTGAGGCGACGAAACGGGGGATAGTGGGGGGCAGTGTTGTGGGACAGGGCGATCTCCGGGAATAGGAGATCCCTCACTAGAGGAGGTAGAAATGAAAACCATCGGATTGATCGGCGGCATGAGCTGGGAATCGTCCATTGAATATTACCGCATGATTAATCAGTTTGTCCGCGAAGAGCTCAGTGGGCTCCATTCTGCGAAAAGCGTCCTGGTGTCCCTGGATTTTGCAGAAATTGAAGCACTGCAGGCTGCCGGGAATTGGGAAAAAGCCGGGGAGCTGATGCTGGAGGCAGCCCGGCAGGTGGAAGGGGGCGGGGGAGATTTTGTGGTTATCTGCACCAACACCATGCATCTGCTGGCGGATCAGGTGCAGGCCGGGATTGGGATTCCCCTGCTTCACATTGCTGATGCCACCGCGTATGACATCAAACAAAAAGGGCTCCACCAGGTGGGCTTGCTGGGAACCCGCTTCACGATGGAAAAGGATTTTTACCGCGGGAGACTGGAGGAGGAACACGGTCTTTCGGTGCTGATTCCGGTAGAGGAAGATCGCAAAACAGTTCATGAGATCATTTACCAGGAGCTGGTCCTGGGAGAGATCCGGGAGCGCTCCCGGGAGCGCTATCTGGAGATCATTCAGCGGCTGGCTGTCAGGGGAGCGGAAGGGATCATCCTCGGCTGTACAGAAATCGGCCTGCTGGTGAAACAGCAAGATGTCCAGCTGCCGGTCTTCGACACCGCACAGATCCACGCCTGGATTGCTGTGCAAGCTGCCCTGGGAACCTACCCACTCTAGGCAAAAATTTCCAGTATAATCAATTTAATTAGAAAAATCCGTGATCATTCAGGATCCAAAGGAGCAAACCCCATGCACGAGAAAAGTATTGAACTGCTCAACAAAGCTGTTGCCGACGAGATGTCAGCGGTGCATCAGTATATGTATTTTCATTTCCATGCCGAAGATCAGGGATATGAACTGCTGGCGGGTTTATTCATGCGCACTGCCATCGAAGAGATGGAGCATATTGAGCTCTGTGCCGAGCGGGTGCTCTTCCTGGGCGGGGATGTAGAAATGGCGGCCAGTATGGAGGTGGAGAAGATCCAGGACCCGGTGGAAATGCTCGCCAAAGCCCGCGGCATGGAAGAGGAATCTGTCCAGGATTACAACCGCTGGGCCAATGAGTGTTCTCAGAATAATGATGCCGGCAGCCGGAAAGTTTTCGAAGGGCTGGTGGCGGATGAGGAGCGCCATTTCGATCAGTATGATGTGGAGATGAATAATATTAAAAAGTTCGGTGAGCGCTATCTGGCTCTGCAGTCGATTGAACACAGCAAAGCGGTGGCTGCAGGCGGTGGAGAAGAATAGCAGGGAAGTTCCCGACATCTTTCTGCTGAAAAAAACAGGGCTGTCAACTGGACAGCCCTGCAGTTTTTAAGCAGCTACCTCAAACACAGATACTTCAGGCCACGGTGATGCGCGTGCCTTCTACCACATCCCCGATCACCCACAGCGGCTGACCCTGCTTATCCGCCAGGCGGCGCATTTCTGGCAGCTGGTCCGGGTTGACAGCCATCAGCAGCCCGCCGCTGGTCTGGGCATCGAAGAGCAGCAGCTGTTCCTCTTCCTTGAGATCGCGGGCAAAACGGATGTGTTCCTCAAAAAAGGATTTATTGTCAAACGTCCCGCCGGGGAAGGTGTAATCGCCGGCAAATTTTTTGGCGCAGCTGATAAACGGGATCATCTCCCAGTAGATATTAAATCCGACCCCGGAGCTGGCAGCCATTTCCCAGGCATGCCCGAGCAGGCTGAACCCGGTAATGTCGGTGGCGGCTTTCACCCCGTGGGTTTTCGCCAGCTCGGCAGCATCCCGGTTGAGCCGCTCCATCCAGATAATGACTTCTTTGACATCCTCGGCCTCAGCCTTTTGCTGCTTGATCGCTGTGGTGGTGACGCCAAACCCCAGCGGTTTGCTGATTACCAGGGCATCCCCAGGGCGAGCAGCCGATTTGGTCATCAGCAGATCGGGGTGCACAAACCCCAGACAGATCATCCCGTATTTCGGCTCCTGGTCCTGGATGCTGTGCCCGCCGGCAACCACCACGCCGGCTTCCCGGGCTTTTTCTGCCCCTCCCCGCAGGATTTCAGAAGCTGTCTGGGTGGGAAGCGAGGGGGGAAAGGCGGCCACATTGAGAGCCAGGAAGGGGGTGCCGCCCATGGCATAAATGTCTGAGAGACTGTTGGCTGCCGCTATGGCGCCGTAATCGTAGGGGTCATCTACCACCGGGGTGAAAAAATCCGTGGTGATGATCAGGGCCCGGTCGCTGTCCAGCCGCCAAACCGAAGCATCATCGGGCTCCCCCAGACCGACCATCAAATCGGGATAGTCCCCGGCCTCAAAAATCTCCTGGAGAGGGCGCAGCACCTGCGCCAGCGTTTCCGCATTGAGTTTGGACGCTCAACCAGCGCAGGAGGAGAGGCTGGTCAGTCTGATTTCTTTCCCGCTCTGAGCGACATCTTCCGGTGTCATTGCATAAATCCTCAAAACCGAATAAGCAGTTCCATGCTTGCTTTCCAGCTATGGATTGTAACATACCCTCTTCTGGAAAGGATTTTGCCAAACTAAAAAAATGCCCGCTGGAGTATTTCCCAGCGGGCAGTATCCGGTTGACAGCAGCCTGCAGTTACTGCTGCGGGACGGTTGTCGTTCCGTCCGGGGTGGCCAGCTCGGGAAGCGGCAGCAGGTAAGGATTATCGTTGGGGACCAGCATGACCTGGATGCCGGGAGCCAGCTCTTCGATGTAGCGGTAATTAAGCAGAGCGGGATTGTCCTCGAGAACATCAGCAATCAGCTGCAGCGCTTCGGCTTCGGCTTCGGCCTCGATAAGACGGGAGTCTGCCCGGCCCTGTGCTTCAATGACAGCAGCATCCTTTTGCCCCTGGGCGACCTGACGGGCCTGTTCCGCTTCCTGCTTGCGCTGTTCGACCACGTACTGGGCTTCCTGGGCTCGCTGCTCGGCGATCTGTTTCTGTTCAATCGAGGCAGCATATTCTTCCGTGAAGGTGATGTTGCGGAGGATGAAATCGGACAGGAGCAGGCCGTTCTCATCCAGGGCAGAGGCCAGATCTTCCTCCATGAGTAGTTTCAGCTGATCCCGCTCGGTGCTGTAGACTTCGTTGACCCGGAACCGGGAGACCGCATCCCGGATCACCCCGCGCACCGTGGGCCGAACCAGACCTTCCGCATAGCGATTTTGCCAGATGATATGCACGTTGAGCACTTCTGCTGGATCCAGCGCGTAGATAATCGAAGCGTCGATCAGCACTTCCTGTCCGTCCGAGGTGCGGGCAGCGATGGAGTCGTCACCCATCCGTTCCCCTTCGGCGTGGGCGATGGACATGGTGTAGGTTTCCTTGGCAATGGAATAGCGCTCCACGTTTTCCGCATAGGGGATCACCCAGTGCAGCCCGGGCTGGAGGATTTCCTCCCGATAGCCCAGCGGGGCGACGGCGCTGATCACCACCCCACGCTCCTGAGGTTGAATGAATACCAGACCGGCGCTGACCGCGTTCAGAACCAGGGCAAGCACCAGAGCAAGGATAATCCCGGAAACCGTACCCCGGGTGGGTTTTCCCTGCCGGGTCCGAAGCACAGTCAGGGCGATAAACCCGACGACAAGCAGCCAGGAAAAGCCTGCCAGAGCTGAGACTAAAATGGTAATTTGCATGGTACTCCTCCGTTAAAAGGGATAGCTGTGGGAATCAAAGTCCGCCGTTAATTATATACGTCGGAAGGAGGTTTTTTGTTGCAGGAGGTTTTTCTTATACTGCGTTAACGATGACTGTGGTACCCTACTCCCGATATGAAGACCAAGCCTGATCAACTGAAAATTCTAGCCTTTTTTGCCCATCCGGATGATGAAACCATGTTTTTAGGGGGCACCCTGGCCTGCCTGGCTGACCAGAAGGTGCAGATCGAGTACCTGTGTGCTACCCGGGGAGAAGGTGGAGAACGGGGAGATCCGCCCCTCTGCACGCAGGAAGCTCTGGGCGAAGTCCGGGAACAAGAACTGACCTGTGCGGTCCAGGTTTTGGGAGGGAACAGCCTGCGCTTCCTGGATTACCATGACCCGCTGGTCGGCCCCAATGGAGAACTCTATCCTTACACGGACCATAATGAGGAATTTGTGGAGAAGATTCTCCGGGTGATTGAGGAGATCCTTCCCGATGTCGTCCTCACCCACGGACCGGGAGGCGAGTACGGTCATCCCGGTCATATCCTCACCCATCGGGCGTTAATGGATGCAGTCAATTTGCTTGCTGAATCCAAACCGGCAGTGTATGCTCCCTGCTGGCTGTCCAGAGAGACGGGGGAATTTGTTCCTCCCCCGGATCACCTGCTGAATATTGAACCTTTCCGGGAACAAAAAGTGGCAGCAGCGCTCTGCCACCGCTCCCAGCATGCCCTCTTCAGGCGCCATGGTGCTCAGCGGGCCGGCCGGCCGGTCACAGTGCCGGAGCTGATCCGCACCAAGGAGGGGTTGATCCTGATCGATGCTGGAAAATGGAGCTCCCCCGCCGATCCGCTGGCTCCTTTTCTGGGACCTGTGCTGATTTCTTGAATATCTAAACACTGTCAGGTACGGCTCTTGCATCAAGCAGGGCTGATGGGTTGAACCGCCGGCAAGATTAACGCTGGAAAAGAACCGTTTAATCCGGCCCCGACCCTGCTGTATACTTTGGTAAAATGTCCGCAGTGAAGATGAAAGCATTTCTCTCCCAACCGCTTGGAAAAGCCGCCGCTGCGCTGGCAGGCGCTCTGCTGCTCTGCCTGGTTGTGCTGGTGGTTGGTATTTCCGGGTACCGCTTGGTCTATCGCGGGCGGATTTTCCCCGGCCTGACCATGGGCTGGGTGGATCTGAGTGGACAATCGCCCACCGGAGCAGCTGAAGTACTGGCTGAATCGTATGCTTTCCCGGTGGAGGGCACGATCACCCTGCAGTATGATAACCTCAGCTGGCAGGCTGCTCCGGCTGAACTGGGGCTGTACTTCAGCCCCAACTACAATGCCGAAGTGGCTTATCAGACCGGCCGCACCGGGGGCATCCTGCAGCGCATCGGCGCCCAGATCCAGCTCTTTCGCCACGGGATGTCGCTGGCCCCCCGTTTTGTGATGGACGAGCGGACGGGAACGGAATATCTGCAGACCATTGCCGAGGAGATTGATCAACCCCCGGTGGAGGCCAGTCTGCAGCTGGAGGGCCTGGATGTGGTGGTCCAGCCCGGTCAGATCGGCCGGGAGCTGGATATCCCGGCTTCCCTGGAGGTAATCGCCCTGCAGATGCGCCGGCTGCGGGACGGCGCCCTGCCGCTGATGGTGAAAGAAACCTATCCTGAGATACTCGATGTCAGCGCCCAGGCGGAATCCGCCCGGCAGATTCTCAGTCAGCCGCTCAAGCTGAGCATCCCGGATGCCGGCCAGGGGGACCCCGGACCCTGGGAGCTCAGCCGGGAGACCCTGGTGGAGATGATGGTCATTGAGCGGGTGAGCACCCCGGAGGGGATGACCTACCGGATTGCCCTGGACGCTGAAAATTTACGGGGCTGGCTGGAAAAGAAGGCCAAGCGCATCAACCGGGAACCGGTCAACGCCCGGATGTATTTTGACGATGACACCCGCGAGCTGGTGCTGATTGAGCAGGAGGTCACCGGGCTGGCGCTGGACATTGACCAGAGCATCGTCCGCATTGAGGAAGAGCTGGCTGCCGGCAATCACCAGGTAGCCCTGGTAGTGGAGCGCCAGGTGCCGGAGATTACCAGGGATAGCACAGCGGGGGAGCTCTCCATTACCGAACTGGTCAGCTCCTACACCAGTTACTATTACGGTTCCGATGCAGCCCGGATCAGCAACATTGCCACTGCTTCCGCCAAATTCCATGGTATTTTTGTCGCCCCAGGGGAAACTTTCTCCATGGCCGAAACCCTGGGGGATGTCAGCCTGGATGAAGGCTACGCAGAAGCCTGGATCATTTACGGAGACCGCACCATTAAAGGCGTGGGCGGTGGTGTCTGCCAGGTAAGCACCACCCTGTTCAGGACGGTATTCTTCGGCGGATTTCCGGTAGTGGAACGGTATCCTCACTCCTACCGGGTGCTGTATTACGAACAAACCCCAGGGGGCGGCCATAATTCAAAATTGGCGGGACTGGATGCTACGGTGTATGTTCCCCTGGTCGATTTCAAATTTAAAAACGACACCGACCACTGGCTGTTGATGGAAACCTATGTCAATAAAGGCGCCCGGACGCTGACCTGGAAATTTTACAGCACTTCGGATGGACGCACTGTGGATTGGAGCACCAGCGGCTTGAAGAAGAAAAAAGACCCACCGGATCCCATTTATGAGGAGAACCCAGAGCTGGCCAAGGGCGAAATCCGGCAGGTGGACTGGGCGGTGGAAGGGGCCACGGTGACTGTGACCCGAAATGTTTACCGGGACGGAAGTAAATTATGGACTGATGTCTTCCGCACCAAATATCAGCCCTGGGCGGCGGTCTGCCAGTACGGCCCGGGAACCGGAAAAATGCCGCCGAAAAATCCTGACCCCGACAATCCCTGTAAGAAGAACTAGGTTATAATGGAGCCAGCACTTATTGCCAAGTGAGGAGGACTCGATGGTCAGTGAAGAGCTGCTGGAAATTTTGAGGTGCCCGGCCTGTGTGCAAACCCGGGAGGGGACGCTGGATTACATTAAAGAGAGCTGGCTGGTCTGCCGGGCGTGTGAAAGAAAGTATCCCATCCGCCAGGATATCCCGGTGATGCTGATTGACGAGGGGGATCAGTGGGTGGAGACCCCGGTGGAGGAACTGCCGGTCCCCCCACCGGAAAAATAAGCGTGGATCAGCGCAGCATCGCAGACGAGCGAATCCGAATCCGGAGCAATCAGCTCCGGATTTTTGTTGGCAAGCGGCAGCCCTCCTGGAGGGCGCTTCGTAGAGTAGGGATAGGGCGCACTTTCTATCTTTCGATAGATGTGTTTCCCTATC
>CAZRUS010000028.1:0-30091 GCA_964603385.1 uncultured Anaerolineales bacterium
TTGACAACGTGGAACAAAAATCGCGCCAAGCCCTGCTGGATTGTTTCCAGGAAATCCCCTTCCTGGATCCCCCCCAGGATGTGACCGCTCTGAAGAACGATGGAGCCGATTATCTCTTCCGCATCGTAAACCGCAAAGAACAAATCCCCTACCTGCTAGCTGCCGAGGTCCAGGACAGCGGACAGCCCCGCTTTATTCAGCAAGGGGTCAACCAGCTGAAGCTATACCAGCAGGAAAATGGGGAGATTACCTACAGCGTCCTGCTAGCTCCTTACATCTCAGAACGCTCCGCTCAGATCTGCAAGGAAAACAGGATCGGTTATGTCGATCTAGCCGGGAACTGCTACCTGTCGTTTGCCTCCATGTTCATAGAAAAAGAGGGCAATCCCAACCCCTACACCCAGGACCGGGAGCTGAAGTCCATCTTCTACCCCAAGTCGGAGCGAATCCTGCGGGTGCTGCTCAACGCCGGACCCCAGGAGTGGCTGACGGAGGAGCTGGCAGAGGAAGCCAGGGTCAGCCTGGGCCAGGTCTCGAACGTCAGGAAATACCTGGCTAATCAGGATTGGCTAGATAAGGAGACGAACAAACTGCGGTTGGGCAAGCCCCTGGAGATGCTCAATGTCTGGGTCAGGAATTACTCCTTCCGAAAGAATGAAATCATTGAATATTACTCTCTGGGGGGCCCGGCGGAAACCGAGCAGCGGCTGACCGAGGTCAGCCAGGAACTGGGCCTCACGTTCAGCTTTACCGGCTTCTCAGGCGGATCCCGCTATGCTTCCATGGTGCGCTACCAGCGCGTGATGGCCTACCTGGAGGACGGCTTTGAGCGCCTGGAAAGCGCGGCTGATCTCAAGCCTGTCTCCAGCGGTGCCAATGTACTGCTCCTTAAGCCCTACGACCGTGGGGTTTTCTACCAGTCCCGCCCGATCGATGAGGTGCCGGTGGTCTCTCCCATCCAGGCATACCTGGATCTCGCCTCGTATCGCGGCAGAGGGGAAGAGGCCGCCCAGGCAATTTTGGACCAGGAGATTCGGAAATTATGGTAAGTCGGAGCGATTACTCTTCCGATGGCGTCCGGGCTGCTCGAGCAGTCATGCTGGAGCTCTACCGCCTGCGGGGAGCATACAAGGAGCAACTGGTCGTGGTCGGCGGCTGGGTTCCCAATCTGTTAATCCCACAGGAAGACGAACCTCACGTGGGGAGCATGGATATCGATCTGGCCATCAACCACAGATCCATCCCCGATGAAGGATATAAAACAATCCAGGCACTGCTGGATGCGCTGGTATAACGTTAAGCGGACACAGAATAGTTGATCGTGCAGAAAAATTTTCAGACTGGCAAGCGGTGGTTTTCCTGAGCCACTGCGAACCGCATCGACCCTTTCATCCAACCCACAACCAGTCCGAAAAATAGATATCAAGAAGCAGGGAGATCATTGAGACCAGTCGGGGGAATCTCCTCCCCCCACGGATCACCGATGAAAGGGTTCTTCTACAGCCCGTTCCAGTACAGAGAATCTACCCAGGGTGCCCTGCAAGCAGTGCGGCCCCTGGGAGGGTTTGGGCTCTTTCCAGTTCTCCCTCCGCTCAAGGAGCCTTGAGATGAAACCCAGGACCCTTCTTGCAGGGCTGCTGTTGATCCTCTTTGCCAGTACCGAGATTGCACAACGGGCTCAGGCGAACCCCGTTCCAGTCATCGGTCCATACACCGAGATCAACCTCCCCCTGGAAGACCTTCCATCCATCCACCCCCAAACGCTCTACAACCCGGTTATTGATGATTACCCCGGCGGCGCCAGCCTGCAGATCCTGTATGTGGTCGAAGATCCCCGCGATGTACCGCTGGCCCGGTTCGGATATTGGGACCAGCGTTTTCAGGCTGCTGTCGGGCCCATTCATAACATTCGCCCGGATCACGAAGTCTACAACGAGATCATCGCCGGCCTTGAAAAGATCCATCCCCAAACCATCAACGTCTACCTGCGGGTGCAGGCGCCAGACAATACGCAAGCCGAGGATCCCTTGATCAATGTCGCCAACGAGTTTGACCGCGTCCGACCTGCCCTCAATATTTCCAGCGCAAATTATCTAGATTCTCCGGAGTCGGACTTGCTGGGTGAGTCCTTACGCTGCGCAGCATTGGAGTATGCAGGTGATACAGCACCCTATCCCATTCCTGATCTGCTGGAGGGAGGGGATACCCTCAACGACCAGGGATTGTATGATCCAAAAGCCTACGCTCCTCCCCGGCCCTGGTATCCCTATCAGGACAAGCTGTTAGAACCGGGGGAAGTCCGGGAAGGATGGATCAGCTGCCTGGCCCCGGATGAGCCCCTGGCGGAGATTGAAATTTACAGTTATTACACCTCTCCTGCGGAGGCCACGCCTACCCCGGAACCCACTGCCCCCTCCCCCGCACCAGAAGATGCTTGTGTCCTTGTCGAGAGTTTCGACGATCCTCTCTGCAACGACCCGGACATCAATTGCTGTCTTGGGGCTACCCCAGCTCCGGTCCTCACAGAATTTGCCCCCATTTTCACCGAAGCTGCCGCTTCTTCCACCCAAGAAAACGCTGCGGAAATCGGGCCGCAGCTGGAATGGAACTCATTTTTTGCCTGGAATTTCAACGCCGTCAGCACCTTCCCTGAAGAGGGTGTCAAAGTGGAAGATGTTGTTCTGAAGTGGTCAAACCCTGCCGGAGAGACCCTGTCCGACGTGGGAGATGCCGTTTTCAAGTCGGTCCACATTGTCCAGGAAGAGATCTCCAGCAATCGGTACCGGTATCACCTGGTGGCGGAGGTGGAGGTAGAGCCCAGCTCCTTGACCGCTGAGGAATTGAGCGATTTTTCCCTTCTCGGCGTGGATGCAGATATCCGGGTCTATGAAACCCCCCGGGATGCATCCAGGATCATGACCCTGAAGATCGGTTGGACCATACCACCCGGTGAGATCAATACCAGCTGGAAAAACAATCTTCAGGAAACCTGGGGGGAATACACGTTCACTTCAGATACGATCTCCCCTTTGAAAGGTTATGTGTTTTCTCTGATGGAACCCTTTCGATGGGACCGTGGCTCCGGACCCCAACTCACCGGACGGATCGTGAGCAAAGCGGAGGATCCAGACAACCAGCCCGGCAGCCGGGAGCTGCCCTCCGATTTGTGGGTCACGATTAATGCCAGAATCCCCGACAGCAACTTTACCAATCCCCCCCATTACAACATGACCCGCTACCCCGCCCAAGGGGTGCGGTTCACGCCCATGACCCATACCGCCAGCACCACCATGTGTGATGTTGTCGACTGTCTGGATGTGGTTCACGTCCGGGATAAGGATCGGGTGGAGCGCACCGTGCCCATCCTCTGTCCCGGGGAATGGGGCAACAATCTGCTGATCACCGGCATGAGGAGTAAAGCTGTGGATTACTTTGGGGAGTCCCCGGGGTTGAAGACCTATCCTAAGACCTGGGCTCACACAGAAAGGTATGACACTAAAACAGAAATTTGGTTTTTTGATGGAAAAATTCTGGGCGGGTTGACCCCCTGGTGGCTGGATGGCGACAAGACGTACAGCAGCGAAGCCTGGTCCAACAACCTGGAAGGTCAAATCGTTGACGCCAACACAGGGACGATTCTCGATTTACTGTATCGTGAATATGATATCGATTTTTTGCCAGTCTATGCTCAGCTGCCAGATCAGAACATCTACTACGCCCCGGTCCGGGACACCATGCTGGGCCACGGCTGGATGCCCGGACTGGTTGAGGAAAATCTGGTCATTGCAGGACCAAACTACTCCAGATACATTTCATCCAACTATACCGGAGACATCCCCGAAGTGATCAGTTTTGATGACAAGTTGTTCCTGTTCGAAGACGAAGGACCTCTGTGGGACCAGGCCTGCACGCGTACCCTGCTGGAAAATCACGCAACCCTGCAACGCTATGCCCCGCCAAACGCTGAAATTGACACAGCCAGCAGCGAAGAGCACATCCTGACCAGGATCCTGCCCGGGATGGATTACCCGCTCACAAAACCCCGAATGGATGGGGAGATTTTCGAGCTTGGCGAAAATGGGATCCCCCTGTTTGGCTACACCCTGAAACCTACTGATGTGAAAATCATCCCTGGCAGAGCAAACAAATCCATCATCTATGTGCCGGAAGAAGATCACTTCTATCCAGCTGAGAAGCGTGTTAGCGACAACAATCAAATCTATTTCCTGCGAATGAACGCCGTCAGCATCCCCCCGGGGAACTCTCTGGTGCTGGTCAAGATCGTCAAAGATCCTCCGGGGGGGCCAGTTAGCTGCGGGGAGGTCAACCACAAAATCTTTCAGATTTCTTACCCCGGGTATTATCCGGTCTCGAGCCAGCCCGGTGCGTTTTTACGGTATACCATCGACGGCTTCCCGGTCTGCCCGGAGGATTTTACCGAGACCTGGTTGATTTTCAAACTGCCGCTTTTGGAGATCAAGATGGACAACCTGCTTTTCACCATGCGGAGTGAAGAATACTGGAATATGTGGAAATTAGATTAATTACATCCAGCGAATTAATCCGTAATTTTTTACGGGCCATTTTGGGGCCGTTTTTGTATCAGTTTTGTAGTGATCGTTTTGGTTTGTATGCTACAGTGAAAAATAGCAGACCTTCAACAGGCATATTCTTGGGGAGGAAATCCATGTTCACAGATCTATTTTCAGGAACCATTCTGGGTGGAAATACGGGACAGGACGGGCTGGAATATGTGGCGCTGGCTGCCATTATCCTGGTCGTTCTGGTTGTGGTGGGGAATATGATTGCCAAGAAACTGCAGGCGGGGGGCAGCGCCGCGACCCGCTGGTAACCGGGTCCCACAAACAGCTCTCATTCCCCCCAGACATTCAATTCAAAAGGAGGCTGGCATGTTGGAAAATCTATTTTCGGGAACCATTGTCGATGGGAAGTCCGGGCAGGATGGACTCGAGTATGTCGCCCTGGCAGCCATCATCCTGGTGGTGCTGGTCGTAGTAGGGCGCATGATCGCTCAGAAACTGCAAGAAGGTGGAGAAGCAGCTACTGGCTGGTAATCACGGATCCGGTGCTGAGGAGAAGTTCCATGAAAATCAGAAGAAGTGAAAAGGGGCAAACCGCCACAGAATTCATGGTTGTTGCCGGCTTGCTGTTTGGAGCGATATTCCTGATTCTGGGGATTACCCTGGGCTGGTTCACCCACGCCGTAGGCAGTTCCCTGGCAATCGAAGGAGCCGCCAGGGAAGGCGTGGATCCCGGATCGGGATTCGCTCTGGTCGACCAAAGCCGGGTTCCCGGGGACCTTCAAAGTGGATATTCCGGATCGCTGTCGATTGCCGGGCGAACCGGGAAAATTTTCTCCATCACCGGGCAATATGATTTCCCTCTGGAGCCTCTGGGGTTCAATCTGGACACCCCGATCTCATCCAGCGTGATTGTGCCTGTCTGGGAATTTGTTCCCTAGACAAGGAGATCTTGATGAATCACAAAAAATCCGAACGGGGACAGGCCGGCCTGGAGTTTGTGATTGTGGTGCCCATCCTGATGCTGGCCCTCCTGCTCCTGGGATATTCCGGCAATCTTCTCTATCAAAAGTTATCCGCTCAAAATTTTACCTATACCCACTGCATCTGGGAAACCACCGGGGTCCGGGTTCATTACAAAGGCGGCAGCGCTTTCACCTCCGTCCGGGACCAAACTAAAAAGACCTGGAACACGGAAGGGTTATGGGAAAGCTACCCCTCCCAGGAATGGGGCGATATTCAATCCTTTGGCCATGAGGACACCTTCACAAAAAAGTGCGTGGGTTCCGTCACGCATGACGAATGGAAGGTGGTGGGTTATGGCCTGTCCGAGAAGTACAACCCGGACCTCCTGGTGGAATCCAAGCTTTCCATTTCCAGGACGGATCTGCAGAATCACGATCTGAATCCCTTTTCCACCACCCGCTTTGGACTGCACGACCTGCTGCTGATCTTTCCATAAACAACACGGGGGCAAGGCCGACATGTTGAACAGGATCATTTGATCAAGGGGAAATCGCATGAAAAAACAAATCTTCCATAGAAACGAACACGGACAGGCCAGCCTGGTATTCCTGGTCAGCCTGGTGATCATCATGGCCTGCTTCGCCCTGCTGGTGGACGGCGGAAGATACCTGGTGATGAGAAACCGGGCCCGAATGATGGCGGATGCCTCAGCCTATTCCGGCGCGGGCGTGCTGGATATGGATGAAGCGCACCTCGGAAATTTTGTCCTCAAGCAAGGGAATAAAGAAGGTACAGCAAAAGCAAAAGCGGAAGATATTTTTAAAGCAAACAATGCGGACTCGCCGGAATACACGGACTACTCCCTCGATGAGGTCCGGGTGCAGGGCAACCAGATCTGGGTCACGATCACCGGCAGATCCCGGCCGCTGTTTGGAAGCAAGTGGGGGCTGAATTATTCCACCACCATCACCGCCTCGGCCAGGGCCGCGGTTGGGATTTCTTCCGAGAGGTAAAAGATGAAAATATCTTACAGATACTTCATCCTCCTCCTGGCTGCGCTGGTGTGCGGGCTTGCCTTCTCCCCCGCCCTGGCGGGCGATTCCGCAGAACAAATCATCGCCAGGGTAAAAAACAATCCCTGCAAAACGGGCTGGGACTACAACCCCGGAAATTTATACAATCTGCCCTTGTTTACCTGCCGGAGCTACGGGGGAATGAATGCCCGCCTCAACCTGCTCGTCCGGGATTGGGTCATGGATCCAGAATATCCCTTTGTGGGAGAGCATTTCTTTTTGGGGCTGGGGCAATACGGGAACCCCAATGGCTATTCCTTTCCAAGCAGAACCCTGGTCTGGGACAAAACTGTAAAATTTGTCGGTTTCCAGGTCAAGCTGCGGGCCGTGCCGGTGGAAACCACCCTGTCCGGATTCAACGGCTATTTTGGCCATGACCCTTCCATCGCGTTTGCTACCTACTGGGAAGAACCCACCTGGCTGACCGACAAAGAGACCGAACTGTCCTTAATCAGCGGAGCCGATATCCAGGAAGATCGCTATCCGCCGGGCGCAAAGGACACCACCATCCTGGCCCTGATCGCCCATAACTCTTCCTACCACGCCGGCGATCCAACCACCTACCAGGGCGAACCTGCTTACCGGCTGGAGGTCCACTCCACCTACCTGATTGAAGCGAAGGTTTCTTATGATTACTACCTGAAATGGATCGTCAGCTTTCAGGACCGCTGCCTCGCCGGTCCCAACTCCCTGGGCGTTTATGACTGCAACCTAACGGACGGCAGGCCCGGCCATTGGACCAAAGTCGACACCTCCCATTGGGGTGACACCCCACACGATATGGGGGGTGGGGGCGGCTGGAAACCGGTCCAACTGGTCGAGACTAACCTGGTCCGCTGGCCCGATAACCGATACCGCGACCACCTGCCCATTCTGGTATATCAATCGATGCCGCTGCTGCAGAAGCCGTAGGATGCGCCCATGAAAAGACCCCTGTTCTCGATATGGATTTTCGTCATTGCGCTCCCCCTGGCGTCCCCGGTGTCCGCCATAACGGGAGCCGGCGATGGTTCGAGTCCTCCTGCAAAAAGTATTCAGGATCTTTATGGGCAAAGCACAGAATTTTCCCGGTTCATTATCACCGGAATTTCCATTGCCTTCGGGGTCGGGTTTTTGATCAATCTGGTCCGGGCCCAGCTGGCACGGGGAACGGGCGACCGGCTCGGATATGCCCGGGCCTTGCAGCAAGGATTGGGGATGGTTATTCTGCTGGCCCTGGCAGGGAATGTCGAACTGATCTCCGCCGGGTTGTTTGCGATCGGCTCCGGGATCAACCCGGATCCGTCTGACCCTGTTCTCGTGTACAGCGTCTGGGAAAGCCTGGCCAAGTTCTTCATCACAGCCATCCTGGGCGGAGCGGGCATTTACACCACCGTATCAGCCCTGGGAGCCGGTATGGCCGGTCAGCTGTCCCTCCTATCGGGCTCCCCTACCGGGGTGGCCCAGGTCTTATCCAACGGTCTGGTGCTGATCGGGGGCGGTCTGTTGACCTTAATGGCCGTCCTGTTTGCCAACAGTCTGATCGCTGCTGTCTTCTAAAAGGAGTAGACTATGCGAAATTATCGGCGGTTGCTTATGCTTTTGATCTCCCTTGTCCTCCTGCTGGCCGCAGCAGTCCCCTCCCCTGCGTTAGCCGGAACCGCCCACCGCGGCAGCGCGGATGACCCCGATCCCGGGAAAGCCCTCGCCGTTCTGGAGAACACATTCAAAAACCTGGGCGTTTTGGCGATCAAGTTCATGTACACCCTCAGCTTCATCATCGC
Source organism: uncultured Anaerolineales bacterium (assembly GCA_964603385.1). Classification (GTDB taxonomy): domain Bacteria; phylum Chloroflexota; class Anaerolineae; order Anaerolineales; family UBA11858; genus B10-G9. The sequence goes on from CAZRUS010000028.1 coordinate 8,344, forward strand.
CCTGATTGGCGGGGTCAAAAATGGCTTTGCGATCAACGTCGCCCAGCAGATCGGTGTATCGGGCATGGCCTCCCGCCATACCTGGAATTTCATCATGGGGATCGTTATGTTTGTCCTCTTCCTGGCCACGCTCCCCATCCTGAATCTGGTCATCAACAACGTGACGCATTTGGTGCCCACCAACATCGACATCTACACCCCCAGCTGGTAAAGACTGCCTCCAGCCACAGGCACGGGTTGCCCATGAAGACAACACCCCTGATCCGAAAATCAGCCTTTGCGGTCTTCCTAGCCGTGATGGCCGCGGCCTGCATAACCACTGCCTATGCCGCAGGAGGCAGCTCGCCAGCCCGGGAAGGAACCCCACCGCCCCCGCAGGACCCGCCTGTTCCCAGCACCCCGGAGCCCGCTGCTCCCTCCCCGGCTGGCACCGGAACCGACGGCGGCGGCACCGTCGTCAACAAAATCTTCAAGATCCTCTTCGATTACCGCACCATGAAAGACGCTCTGATTGCAGCCCTCAACGGGATCTTCAAGGATGCTGTGGGGGAGATCTCCACGACAGGCTCTCCGCTGTACCAGATGGGCAGCGAGATCTCGCAGATCGTCTTTCAAACGGAAAAATTAAAAGCGCTTCGCTATTCCTCCTGGAGAGAACTGCGAAAAGTCGCTTTTGCCCTGCTCCCCCTGGTCGCATCCCTGACCCTCTGGGCCTCCCTGAAGGAAGGTCTCTATTCCGTCACCGGGTATGCCAACACGCTGGAAGCTGTCACGGAATTTGTAGTCTCCCTCGGTCTGGCGCTGGCTTCCTACTGGTTGATGGAGCAGGCCATCCTGCTCACCGAAAGCCTCACCCTGGCGATCGCCGGTGCCTTCCAGCTTGAGATTACAGCCAGTGTCTTCTCTGGTGTACATGTGAAAACATTCACATATAGTTCTGTGAGCCCGGTGATGGCCATGTTCTTTTCCATCGTGGCCTTTGTCTTCATGGCGGGGTTCATGGTTTCTGTGCTGCTGGCCTTTTTAGCTCGCGAAGTCGTTATGATCATCGCCGTGTCTCTGGCCCCCCTCATGATCCTGCTGGGGGCTGTCCGGCCGCTGGGATGGCTGCGGGCCCTGTGGTCCAAAGCCTTCTTTGTCTTTCTGCTTTTGCTCCCTGTCAACGTGCTCCTGATGGGGATCTCAGCCAAGCTGCATCTGTCCGCTGTGGATCTCTCCTCCGGCCCGTTATCCTTCACCCTCCAGCTGATCATCATGGCCGGAACGCTCAGCATTCTGATTGCCCTGAACACCACCCTGGGGAAGCTGGTCTTTGGCGCCGCGATTGAGGTGGCGAAAAAGGTGGGGTCAACCTTGAAGGACCTGGGAAGTATGGCGGCCGGACTGGCGGTGGGATTAGGGGGATTGGGCGCAGGAACTCTGGGAGCTGTTGGGGGTTCCCTGGGAGGGTCTCAAGCCCTGTCCCCGGCTGGGGGCGGCGGAGGGTTTGGTGGAGGAATCTCAGCTAACCTGGCCAGAGAAACCGGGATCACCAACACCCGCAAACTCACCTCGACGATCGGCGGGGTTCTGTCCAGTTCAAGAAACTCCGCGGTTCGCAGCTTCGGCGGGGGTATGCGCGCCGGAAACGCGGTCCGGGATTATCAGGAAGCCAACCACCTGCTGCGGGCCTCCCCTCCCCTGGACCTGGCGAACAACGAGATGCCAGGATACGAGCAGGGACTTGCCGATGTCATGGAACAGTTTGACACGGTCCAAAAAGCGGCCGGCCTGGGGGGCCAACAGGAAGACTTAGCAGCTGCTGCCCGCTTTGGAGCCGACACCGCGGCGGCCAATCTCCGGGCCGTGGAAAACGCGGGAGGCTCCGCCCAGGATTACCTGCAGGAAACCGGCTACCTTCACCCCGGCAGGAACCACATCGAGCAGGCGGGGCGGGAGTTCATCCGGGCAGAATCCAGTTCTTTTGTCCTGGGGAAATATCAATCCAGATACCAGCAGAACGAAATCCCCGATCGAACCCCCAACACCCGGGAGCTGCATTACCGGGATTTTGCGGTGGGCCACCGGATTGTCCAGGCCGAGCAAAAACAGCCCAACAGCCCCTACCGGGAGATCTCCCCCGAGAAGCTGGAAGCTGCTGCCAAGGCAGTGCATGCCAGGCGCCTGTCAGGAATGAACTCCAACCTGGACATCATCGAGAGTGCGGCCAACCAACCCCTGGAAGATTGGATTAACAACGCACTGGGACTTGTCCGATGAACCATAACGTTCCTCCCGCATTTGACCTGGAAGAAACCAGCTTTGTATCCTTTGTAGGCGTGGGAGCGCGGGAGCTCGTGATTGTGGGCAGCGGCCTTCTTCTGGGGGTCCTATTAGGGGCTTCCCTCCCCTGGGGATGGCCGGTAAAAATTGGGGCAGGCACGTTGCTAACAGCCTTTGGGATCTGGCTGGCAATCGGCCGGGAGCCGGGCTCAAACAGGAAATTTGAGGAAGTCATCCTGGATTACATCCGTTTCCTGCGGCGGCCAAAAATACATCAGCGCCACTTCCGGGATCAAGCTGAGGAAGGTGATCCCTTCTCCACACCAGATGCATTTGAAGCGACCCAAACAGCCGCAGACACGCCCTCAGAAAAGGAAGCCGCTGCGGCCTGGGACATCCGCCGCCTGCCGTCTCTGGAGCAGATCAACCGGTCCCGGGGCTGGTTCCGAATCCGCTCGTTCCCTTTAAGCGGGGCCTCCCTGCTCAACGTGTTAGGACTGGCCCTGATTGCCGGCATCCTGACCTGGGTGTGGACCGGCGGGCTGCAAACGTTCCTCTCCAGGTGGTCGGGATTCTAGGATGAAAAAACGTTTCGGCAGAAACATGGGGCCCAACCAGAGCTACAACGCAACCAAAACATCTTTTGGGCTGCCGCAGTCCGACACCCTGGGGTTGGTTCCGATCACCAAAATCCTGCCGGATATGCTGATCACGGCCCAGAACAAATTTATCAAGATGTATCAGTTCCCTCCCGTCACCGCCCAGGCCGGCGGGGAGGAAGTCGAAGGGATCCAGATAAAATATGCCCGGGTGCTGGCCAGCCTGCCGCCCCGCACCCGGTTTCAGATCACCGTCATCCCGGAACCCAGGGACCCCACGCCGGACCTGGAACATTTCTTCGGCTTCCAGCAGGATTGGGCCGGAAATCAACAGGCTGTAGACAGACCCGAATCAAAGGTGTGCCCCGGGGCACACCTTTCGGACAAACCCCCGCTGCACAGAGATTCCGATCTCAACAATCTCAATATCCAGAACATTGAGCAGGCTGCCCGCTCCTACATGGCCCTGATCACCAACTGGTACAGCAGCGTCAACCCCATCACCTGGCGGCTGATCATCACCCTGTCGTTCATGCCGCCCCTTCCCCCCCAGGGAGGATTGCTCCCCTTTGGCAGCCGCAACGGCCGCCAGACAGAGCAGCTCACCCGCCGGGCCGGCGCAGCGCGGGAATACTTTCAGCAGCAGGGAGGCATGCTCCTACAGGCCTTTGAGAACCAGGGATTACAGCTGCTGCCCCTGGATGGACCCGCCATGGCGCAGGTGGTCTGGCGGGTGCTCCATCCCACCACCACCGGGGCCCAGGACAGCAGCGCAGCAGAGGCGCTCCAGAAAGTGCTCGACCAACGATCCGAGATCAGAGGGAGGCGTTCGGTACCAGCCCGATCCCACCTTTCGCCCACCGCATCCCCTGACGAGATCGCGGAAGCGCTGGCCCCGGACAACGTGAGAGAAGAGCCCGATGCCCTGTACATTGACGGCGTTTATCTGAAAGGGTATTCCGTGTATGATTACAACCCCGGATCCACGATCTATCTCCAGCGGCTGACCTCTTTCCCAGGCGGATTTCTGGGCTCCCTCTTCGTCTATGTGGAGGACCCAGCAGAGATTGCCAGCAAGCTGCGCAGCAAGGAGACCTCGCTGAAGGGGAAAGCCCACCTCAGGCGCTCCAAAGGGTTCATCGCCAGCTTCCATTCCGAACAAGAGGCGGGAGAGGTCGAACACACCCGGGCAAAAATGGAGATGGGCCTGGAAAACCCGATCTCCATTCGCTTCTTTGTCCTGGTGGCAGCCGCCGATTTGGATGAACTCAAGCGCAGAGCCCGGAAGATGGAGAACATCCTCATCACCCTGGGCGCCAAGTTTTATGCCACAACACATAATCAACTGCACACCTGGCAAACAGCGCTCCCCCTCTCTCATATCGCCACCCAGCAGAAGAAACGCAACATGACTCCCGGGGCCCTGCAGACGTTTTTCTGGCCGCCCCAGAGCCGGCTGTTCGAGGAAGGCGGCCGGTACATGGGCGTGGACCTGAACAGCGGCGCGCCGCTCTACTTCAATCCCCTGGGCAGAAACAACGACCGCTCCCCCACCTTGCTGGCCATCGGCATGATGGGCAGCGGGAAAAGCGTTTGGCTGCGCAGCAACATGCTGATCGGGTTGATGCGGGGTAACTCCGTTTTCGCCATTGACCTGGAAGGAGAGATGGAAGAATTTGTGAAAACGTACGGCGGGAAATATATCCATGTCGGAACCAGCGGAGGCGACAGAATGAATGTCCTGGATATCCCGCTGGATGATGATGAGCCGCTGGTCAGCGGCGTGGAACAAGTAGTCGCCTTTACCTCCACGATCCTGGGCCGGGAGATCACCCACGGCCAGGAATGGAACCTGCTTGCCGAAGCCTATCAGGTGGCTGTGAAAGACCGGCTGGGCAGCCTGAACCCCCGGGATTGGTCCCCCCAAAAAGCACCCGTCCTATCAGATATCGCCGATATCCTGGACCACATGGGGGAAACCGGACGCTCCCTCGCGGCCGGGCTGAAACCCTATGCCAGCGGTGTCTATGCTCAGTTTTTTAACACCCCATCCACGCTGGACATCTCTCAGGAAAGACTGGTTGTCTTTGGCCTGGGTGAACCGCATACTTCTTCCGCGGCTGATATCCGGAAACGAGCCTACCTCTGGCAGATCATGAGCATCATCTGGTCGGAAACGGTCCGGCGCCACCGCCAGGATCCAGGGCACATCACGGATGTATTTTTGGACGAGGTCTGGGCTTTGCTGAAAGCGCCAGGCGGGGCAGAGGCTATTGAAAACATGGCCCGCCGCTACCGAAAGAGGCAGGGCATTCTGTGGATGGCCACCCAGGAGGTGGATGAGTTTCTTGATAACGATGTGGGCCGCCGCATCCTGAAAATCATGGGCTCCACGATCCTGATGTCGCAATCCACCTTTGCTGCGGACGGCCTGCAGGGCCTGCTCCACTTTTCAGACTTTATCAAAAACACCCTGGTGGAGATGCCTACCGGGAAGCTGGTCATGAAGCTGCCGGTGGGCACCAAGCTTGTCAGGAATTTTGTCCCTGAAGATGTTTCTGGCATTCTGTAATCACTTCCGGGGAAGAATAAACCATGCTCAAGGGCGGAAAGATATTGGCGGGTTGTTTTGCTAGCACACTCGGGATGACGCTGCTGTTTGTCATTCTGTCCACAGCCGTCGTGGAACTCACCCGCCAACAATTGCCCTGGGGGAAAGACAAAGTACAAGATTGGATGCTGGGGACACCCCAACCGGTTGCCAGCGAACTGCAGGATAACGGCTATGTCAACGCCGGGATCGGCGTGGGATGGGTCGGGTATAAAGACCCGTTCGATTTCTCCCCACCGGCTGGTGTCCCTTTTGCTTTCACACCCCAATTGAATTGTTATTTCCAGGATCCCGATTACCCCCGCCACACCGGAGTCGATTTTCCGGAAGGTGAGGGGACAGCCGTGTATGCCACGATGGCCGGTCTGGTTGTCTGGGCAGCGCCCAATGGGCCCTGGGGAAATCTGGTCGTTGTAGAAAATACCGGATACCAAACCTGGTACGCCCACCTCCACACCCTTTCCGTCGTGAAGGGCTCGATCGTAGCCCGGGGGGAGAGGGTAGGATCCGTGGGCAGCACCGGGAACTCGACAGGCAACCATCTTCACTACGGGATCAAAATGAAAACAGGGAAGAAAGGCGCGGTGTGGGTTAACCCCCTGGGATATTTCCGGGGCGCAGACTACAACAAAGTCCCCTGCAAGTGAGGTGCTCCATGAACCAGCGTGTGTGGTTGATTTGTGATTGCGGCTCCCGATATGACCTGGAAGAAGCCACCCGGTCCGGTATGATCTGCCCAGCCTGCAATGGGAGGATGCGCCGGATGGATTCAGCCTGGGCAGTGGAGAAATTGGAAACACCCGTCCGCGCCCAACCTGTGCCCCGGGGCACAGGTTCAAACCAGGGCTCATCCCTGGCTGTGATCACCCTCCCTTCCCGGAATGAGGTGGATGTAGAAGGAGCAGCAGATCTGATCCGGAGCTTCCCCACACCGATCAGCCTGGAGATCTTCGCCCGGGGAGATCGCCGCTATTTTTTACTTCGGGGAACAACAGAGGTCCTGGAATTTACAGCCGAGCGGTTAGAAACCGCTTATCCCAAACTGCAGGTCCTGATTACTACCAACGATCCCGTGGATGCCTGTTTCCACAGTGCGAACATCTCTCCTCTGGGAAGCTGGCTTTCCCTGAACGGCCCGGACTGGCTGCCCATCAAAACCTGGGATTCCTTCGCCCGGGGAAACGACCCGGTGGTCAATCTCCTATCCGCTTTCTCAGGATTGGGGCCGGAAGAAGGGCTCTGGATGCAGCTCAACTTAACCAGCGAAGGTACTCCGGACTGGACAGAACAGGTCCAAAAACGATTGAAAGTGGAATCGCAGCGGGGGTATCTGGTGGATGAAAGCGCCTCGATGGTGAGCTCACCGGCCCTGGTCCGCCAACCCCAGGAACTCAACTTCCGGGCGGTTGGGCTCCTGACCGCCGGGTTGTTGGGCTTGGGATTGCTGCTGATGTTGTTATCTTTTGGGCACTGGCTGCCGGCCGCAGTCCTCTCCCCCCTGGTTGCGGGAGGCGTTTTTCTTATCGCACAGCTCAAACCGGAAGGTGGCGAAGCCTGGGACCGCGCGGACCTGAGGCTGGTCCGCGAAAAGGTGGTCAACAGCCAGGTGTTAATTAAATCTTCCCTGCGGATCGCCGCTGTCTCTGATCGCCCGGAGCGCAGCCTGTCTGTTCTCAACCGACTCCTGTCCACGCTGAAACAATACAGCGTCAGCGGGGGGAACTCCCTGGTTTCCAGGCGGGCCTGTCCCCTGGAGGAATACCCGCTGGCCCTCTCAAACGCCGATCCGCAGGACAGCCCGCCGACCCTGTGGCTCAGCCCGCTGGAAGTTGCCGGATTATGGCACCCGCCCCTGCTCACCAGGCGAGCCAGCCTGGATGCGGTCAAGGTCAACACCATTGCTTTCCGGGCCCCTTCCCCGGAGGATATCACCGGGTTGGCGCCGATTGGAAAAACCCGCCTTCCGGGCGGAAAAGAGTTTCCGGTCATGCTGAACGCGAAAGCCCTGCGCCGCGGCATTACGATGGTTGGGAAACCCGGCATGGGCAAATCGATTCTGATGGAACACATTGTCAGGATCTCAGCAGAAGAAGATCCGGAGCAGCCAGCGGTGATCGTGATCGATCCTCACGGCGATCTGGCCGAACGCCTGCTGGGCGTGCTCTCACCAGAAACCGTCCGGAAAAGAGTCTATTATCTGGATGTGGCCGCGAAAGACTACATCATGACCTACAACCCTCTGGATCCCACCCAGGAAGGCCTGGACCCTCAGTCAATTGCCCAGATATTCATGGACATCGGGCAGGCCCTGTTCGGGAAATATTGGGGCCCCAGAATGCAGATCCCCTACAAACGCACCGTCCTCGCCATCGCCCTGGCTAACCAGAAGCGGGGCCGGGGAAACATGTTCGGGCCCAACCTGATCGCGCCGTTTCTAATGGCCGACAAAGAGCTCTGGGGGGAATTTATCAAGCAGGAAATTGGCGAGAAAGACACCCTTGCCGACCTGCTCCAGATGTACTACCAGGGGCAGCTGGCCCACATCAACCACCATCTCAAACAGCAGGTGATCATGCCCGTCCTCTCCAAATCGGACCGTTTCGCGGAAGAACCAGCCAACAGCCTATACAATGCCCCGGCCTCCGATCTGGATTTATGGGAAGTGATCCGCAACCGCCGGGTCCTGATTATCAACACCCGCTCCGGGATCATCGGCGAAGATATGGCCGCATTTACCGGCGCTCTGTTCATCAACGCAGTGGTCAAGATCGTCATGCACCAGATCGCCCACCGCGTCAAAGACCGGATCCCCATCACCTTTGTGGTCGATGAGATGCAAACCATCGCCGGCGTGCAGTGGGATACCATCCTGGGACAGATGAGAAAACATGGGTTCAACCTGGTAATTGGCACCCAGTCGCTGGCCAGCATCCGCGAAAATCTCGGCCCGAATATGCCGGGAATACTCCTGGGCGGTTCGCACAGCCTGTTCGCTTTTCGGGTCAACGGGGAGGACGCCGAGAAATTGGCTGAAGAAGAATTCCGGATGGAAGACGGCGGTGTAGATCCCACCACCTTGACCCAAATGCCTCCCTATCATCTCTGGGCTTCGCTGGTGGGCCCCGGGGGAGACAAGATCCCGCCTTTCTCCCTGCGCGTTCTTCCCCCGCTCGTCTGTTCAGAAGATCAGATCCAGGAAGCTCTGGCGGCCCGGGCCTCCTACTCCACCCCCGCTTCAATCGCTGCCCGGCGCGGGATGGATTCACTGACCTATCTCCGGGACAGCTTTGGCCGCGTTCTGAGTGAGGGGGCTGGGAGCAGTGGAGACAATTCTGGTGCTGGTGAAAGCGTGGCGGAAGCGCTGGTGCGCGACTCCAAACCGCCGAAACGGGATGAAAAAGATGAAGGCCTTGCGCGGGGCTGGAACCACCTCAATGAACTGGACCGGGATGCGATCCAGATGATTGAAGAGGACGACCTGTTTTGAGCGTGGAGAATGCGCTGCTTGCTTTTCTGTACGACTACCCCTGGACCAGCACACCCGTCCTGGAGACCATCTTTGGAGAAGGGTTTTCCCGCCTGGCGCTCGCAAAAGAGACCCGGGGGATCACCGTGCCAGGGGTAGGGCCGTGCTGGGCAGTCCGCCGCGAAAAGCTGTCCTCGGTCCCAGGTGTACGCAGGCGCGAACAAGCCAAACAGTATGTTCTCGCCCGTTATGGAAAAGACGCCCTGTGGAAGGGCGGCTCTCCGGGATTAGGTGGGGCGGACCTGATTGCGTTGGTCGGGAAAAACCATAAGTTCTGGCTTCAGGTCTGGGTGGATATCGGCAGCGCTGCTGTGGAGGCTCTCCCCTTGATCACCCGGGAATCCGGCCGGGGTAATTTCGCTAACCCCGCTGACCTCGTGATTACCGGGTCCCTGGAACGAGCAGAACTCATCAAAAAGCAGCTCGCTTCCCAAGGCCGCGCTGGACAATCCGCCCTGCAAATTTATGTGCGAACTGAACGCAGGCACCTCCGGGTCAGCGATTCCCCCCGGCAGTGGAAAACTTCATCTGTCGTTCCTACCGCAATCGATGAACCCATCCTGGATGAGCTGCGGACCCAGCGTGCACAACGCCTGGAAAACATCCGCCACGCCCAGAATCTCGGCAAGCTGTTCCTGTCGCTGGAGAGATTGGATTTTGACCTGCTGGCTTATGTGGGGGATAATCCCTCTTTTTCTCTGGAAGACCTGGCCTATTTTCTGTCTCATGAAAAAACGGGCTGCCGGACAGATCACGACCGGATCCATTCTGCAGCCCTGGAGCGGTTCGGGGCCCTGAGCTCGCTGGATCTGATTGAGCCCGCGGATGCTCCGCTGGTCGGACAGAAAGTTTCCAGCCTGGGCCTGGAAGTCATCGCCCGCTATTGGGGGATTTCTCAGGACCACCTGCGGCGCTTCCACCCCTGGCCGCAGGTGATCAATCAGCAGGGGAGGGTGGAATACTCGGAGAACGCCCTGTCCCATATCCAGGATCACACCCAGTCCGTGCAGGCGTTTCTCTTTGGTCTGTTTGATGCTGCCTGGCGTCTTCAAAAACCGTACGGCGGGGTAGACCTGCATCTGGATACGATCGTAGGGAAACGGATCTATTTTGAGGATCTGGCCACGAGGAAACTGGACTGGGTGATCCCGGACGCCGTGGTGGATCTTTCCTTCTGGCGGCGGACATGGCGAGACGGCCAGGTCCATGAGCCAAAAATCTATTTTGCAAACCACCGCCTGCTGATCGAGGTCGACCGGGCCACCAATCCCATCACCCGGCTGCAGGACCGCATCCAAAAATACGGCCGGATCTGGAAGCAGCTGCCTGGGAACCCCGCCCAGATTTGGATCATCGACGGGACTCCCTGGCGGGAAAAGGAAATTTTAGAAATGATGGGGGCGGCTGGGATTAACGGCTGGACGGTGCTTATCGAGCGCCTGAGGGTGGCGAAAGACGACCCGTGGCGGGAGGTTCATTTTCAATCAAAGGGGGTACTCCCTTACAGCAAACACAGGGGATTTGTTCCCCTCCGGAAGATCTGGCGGAACACCGAAGATTACCAGTTCCACCATCTGCTGGGGCACACGCCCTGGGTCAGAACCATGACCCAATCCAAACCACCGGTCCGGGTTCCAAAAAGTTACTAACTTGAAAGGTGTGCCCCGGGGCACACCTTTGCAGGAGGTTCGCGGAAATTCCTTTTAATCTTGCTCTGGTATAATCACAGTCACCTCCATTTTTTTCAGTTTTCATCCTCCGGAGTTTGTAGCATCTATGGAATCTTTCCATCTCCTCTGGATCGGGAATCCATCCTCCAATCACTCCTCCTTTCCTGCCGCCTTAAAAGACAAGCCGTACAAAGCAAGCCTGGTACCCACCGGCACGGCCGCAGCAAAGCGCCTCCGATCTGGCAAACGGCCGGATGCGGTAGTGGTGGATGCGGCTTCGATGCGAACCACTGGAACAAGGATCTGCAAAACTCTCAAAAATATAGATCCCTCCCTCCCCACAATTTTGATTACCTCTCGTGAATTTCCGCCGGTGAATGGAATCGCCGCTGATGTTCATCTCACACAGCCTTTCACTTTCCGGAAACTACAAAATCGATTGAAGCTGTACAAACCCGGGGAAGGGGAAAATGTGATCCATTCGGGATCCATCCAGCTGGATCCCGATCGGCAAATTCTCTGCTGCGGAAAAAAGGAAGACCGCATTACACCCCGCATGATTTCCCTGATGAGAATTCTTATTAAAAATAGGGGGGAAGTCGTTTCCCGCGAGGAACTCTTCCGCCAGGCCTGGAATACCTCCTACACAGAGGACACCCGCTCCCTGGATGTGCACATCAGCTGGCTGCGAAAAATTCTGGAAAAAGACCCCAAGAATCCTGAGCTTCTGCTCACCGTGCGCGGCGTCGGCTATCAGCTTTCCCCCCTCCCGGACGGCAAATAAAACTGGGGCCAGGCAGAAAATATTCTCTGTTTTCCCCCTGTCTTTTTCCCATCCCATCAGTCAAAACGCAACAGATGCGGCCGCAGGTTTTTCTTGAATCCCGCGGATCCGCTCAACAGCCATACAAAGAACCCTCGTTGTTTTGGGGCTGGTCGCTTGCCCCGCTTCCAGCTATGTGAAAACTGGGTACCTGCTGCCTTTCCCCGGGGACCCCTTAAGGATACATTCCCCTGTCATGATTTTCAGGGGAGAATCCTTGTTTTCTCTTTTTCTGTCCCTCTCATGACCCCCTCACAAGCGAGCCAGCAGCAGCCGCGCTTTTCTCCACCAAAATGCAACGGGTGAAAAGTTGTACGTCCTCTGTACCTGAAAAGGGGGGTATCCGGGGGATAAACGGTATTATCAAGGAGCAAGTATGCTGCTCTGTGCCAGTTTTAAAGGTGTGCCCCGGGGCACACCTTTTTTATTTCTCGGTGCGCTGCCGGAGTTTTCGGGCCAGACTTTCCAGGAGCTCTGCGGCTTCCAGGATGTCCTGTTCCTTCATTCCAGCCGCAAGTTCTGTCGCGACAGATCCCATTTTTTTTCGGACCGATTCTTCCCGGGCAGACTTGAAAAACAGCTTGATCCGGCTGGCCGCCACTTCCGTTGGGGTTTTTACAGGGCGCTTAGGAGGCTTTCCGGTTTTTTTCTTTTGGTCCACATAATCGCTCATCTCCTGCGCGGTCAGCTTGTCCTGGATGGCTTTGTCTATGGCTGCTTCCCACTTGGAGGAAGGGAGTTTCATAATTTCTCGCATCACACGCTCACTGAGCCGATTAAGGTCCGCTTTGTACTGCAGGTCATTGGGAAGGGCCAATATCTTGAGATGGCGGGTCATCAAAGGCCGGCTTAACCCCATCACCTCTTCCACCTCTTCCCAGATTCCACCGGGCATAATCTCTTTCCCGATCAGCTGCTTTAAATTCAGCACACTCTGAAAGTATTCATGCTCGCCAATCTCTGCCCCCTGCAGCGGGTCTTTTTCGGCTGGAAGGTCCAGTTTGCTGAGCACGAGGGAAGCTATCTCGCGAGCTCGGGCCACAGCGGTGGGGGATTCTGCATGGATATTCTCCACTACCTGGCGTTCCCGACTTCGGGTTGTGCCGTCAATCTCCCGACACTCGAGATGAGGTTCTTCCTCTACTTCGTTGGCAACTGCGGACAGCGCCTTAGCCCAGAACCGGCGCTCCCCCGTTTCCAACCGGAAATAGTTTTTGCCATCTACATTTTCCCAGACCCCCGTGACCGGCTTGATCTGGCCGTGATCATCAAAGGTCTCCCCCAGATCAATCAAGGTCTCAATCCGGGAGGCAACCGCCGGGTCTTCTTGGCCGGAGGCAATCCACTGGGCAGCAGCTTCCCGCCAGGAAATCTCTCCGGAATAAAACGGTTCCTTGATGGACAGCGGCAGGATCGGGCGGGGCTGAAACTGATCCGGGAGGATCTGCCCCAGGGGAACTGAGACGATGCGCGCCGATCCGGATCGCGTGGAGCGGGAAACTCCCTGCGAAAAATATCCTTCCGCCTGGCTGTCCGTCTTCCTGCCTTCTCTGCGGGCGAGTAAATCAGCGGTTTTTCGATCTTTGGCCATAGATGTTTGTCCTGATAGGGGAGGGGAGTTAGCTTCTGCCGTCCATTCTGTTTCGTATAGTCTCCGAGACTTTGGCATATTCCTGCGCGGCGAGGTTGGAGGAGGCCAGCTCCTCCTCATCCCGCGAGGGCTTATAGCTGAAAATGTCCAGACCCTGGGTTTGGGCGGAGTGAACGTCACCCCGATCGCCAATCGAGGGCAGCACCAAATCCCCATAACGGTTGGTCAGGGTTTCCAGCCATTCGGTCTGCTCGTGGCGCCGGAAGTTGCACTTGACAGGGGAAATGCCAATCACTTCCAGGCCCGGGTTGAGGCGGGGATGGCCCTGGATGCGTTCGATGGTATCCAGGGTTTCCACCAGGCTGTCCAGGGCAAAGGCCTGCAGGTCAATCGGAATCACCACAAAATTCCCAGCCAGCAGGCTGTTGATGGTCATTACCCCCAGGTTCGGGGGGGTGTCGATAATGATATACTCATAAAGAGTGGCCAGGGGATGGAGGATATCCATCAATCGGTACTGGCCATCTGGCTCGGCATTCAGGATTCGGGTCGCCTGGTTGAGGGCCGCGCGCTGGGTAGGAAGATAGTCCAGGTTCCCAAGCCCATTCACCGGCAAGCGGGAAGTTTCAATAATCGCGGTCGCCGGCAGGGTGGATTCCCCCAGCAGCAGATCGCCCAGGTTGGGTTTGTCGCTATCCAGTTCTTCTTCATCCCGCCCAAAGACCCCACCGGCCAGCGTCTTGGATGCGTGCACCTGGGGATCCATATCGGCCAGCAGAATCCGGCCGGGATTATCCGGGGACTCATACGACTCAATCAAGGCCAGGGCAGCGGCCACATTAATGGCTAAGGTGGTCTTGCCGACACCGCCTTTCTGAGAGGCAATGGTAAGGATTTTCATCCGGGCTCCTCGTTCCTGTGAATTTCTGGGTCATGGATCACCCATCGTCACCCCTATTTATAAACGAGGACACCATTTCTTACAAGACCCGAATAAACAATAAAGAACTTAATGATACCTATTTTTTTGAATAAACCAATTGTGCGAGATGTTAATTCTTAAATAATTGGTTAGGTGCTTGTTTTTTATCTGTTTTTATGGAATAATCCTCTCAGAGACATTCTCGTCCAAAGCAGCGGTGATCTATGGTCACACTCGACGATCGAACGGTGGTTAGCCGCCTTCGCCAGCTGGGACTGCTGGAAAATCCCTTTCTGTCCTATCCCGACGCCCGGTATTTTGTGCCCTGCGTGGAGCATTCGGCCCTCTATCAAGAGGTGCTCCAGCTTTGCGTGGACGACCGCCAGAACCGGCTGGCGCTCGTTCGCGGGGAAGAAGGAACCGGAAAGTCAACCCTCACCCAGCGTGTGGCGGAAACGGTTTTCCCGGGGGGGACCATTTCCCTGGAGAGCGTTTTAATTACAGAGGAAATTCCAACTCCAACCTCTTTTGTTCGGGCCATTAATGATTACTTTTTGCTCGAAACCAAACGTTCGCTGGAGGAACGGCTGGATGTGCTGCGGAACTTCCTCCTTTCCCTGCAGGAACAGGGCAGGGGGCTGTTGATCGTGGTCGATGAGAAAATAAACTCCCAGGTTTGGTCCACCCTGCTGGAGATCCTGCGCTGGAAGGATGCAGGGAAGCTGCTCCATGTGCAGGCAGCCGTGTTCAGCAGGAATAACTTGTTCAAATATGAAGAAAGCAAGAAAGATCTCTCGGATTTTGTCGGGGTCCGCCGAACCCTGGGAAACTTGAGCTTTGCAAGTGCCAGTAAAATTTTAGAAACCCGACCCAAAATGGCCGGGCGGTCTGCTCCTCTTTTCCAGCCCAGCGCGGCTTCAGAAATCGTGGAAATCAGCGGGGGACATCCTGGAAAGATGGTCGCCCTGGCGGGTCGTTCGTTTGACCTGCTTCTGGACAGCAATGAATCCTCCATCAGCTTGCAAATGGTGATGGAAGTAAAAAAAGAAGTATGAGTGTAAGGAGAATGCGCGGGGAAGGAAAAGCGCAGTAGAAGAAGGAGGAAGATCTCCCAACAACGATCTTCCTTAAAAGCAAAACTCCCCAAAGGTTTGGCGGCCGGGAGGGGAGGGTTCGCTTCAATATTTAACTTGACACTCTGTATTATACAGAGAAATTATTGATTGTCAAGTGAGTATTGCCGCGTACCTTCCACCCCAGCCCGGGGAGAAGACGCGGCAGTTTTTTTGAAGAGGAGCAAGCAGGAGAGGTGACGACCAGCAAGCAGCAGATTCCTGAAAGTGCCGGAGGGAGGCCCTTTTCCGAGGCGGATATGGCCTGGCAGACGCTGGCTGCCCTGATGGAGGATACCCCGCTGGATATACCTGCGGCCTGGCTGGCTGAAGTCCAGGTCCGCTGGGGGGCGGAGCAGGAGCACCTCATCCTGCATGTCCCGGCCGGAACCGATCCGCTGTGGTTGAAGAAAAAATTCCTCCCGGTGGCCAACGTCTTCTACAGCCAGCTGCAGGGCGGGCAGGGCCAGCTGCTGGTCGAATACGAACGGGGGCCGGATGACGATGATCTGCGCCTGAAGGCAGAACGGGGCGCCTACGAAAGCGTCGTCCGTCCCGAGAAGGTGCTGCCGGTATCGGTGTATATGTTCCAGCACTGGCTGCCGGTGCTCAAACCCAGTGCCTTCTGGATCGCCCTCTCCATGCGCCAGACGGCCTTTGTCAGCAAAGCCACCACCGCTCAGGTAGGAAAGCGCATTTCCGTCCGGGACCTGGCCCGCTGGATTCCCCTCCATTATTCCAACGTCAGCCGGACCCTGTCTAAAAAGGATTTCCTCTCCTGGTTCTTCACCCTGACCGAGGAGGCTTACGACGACCTGGCCCCTGAGTACAGTGTCTATGTGCAGTACCCCCTGGCGCCGCACCACATCGCCTGGATCGATGAGTTCCTCCAGGACAGGCTGGCCAAAGGCAATGGCGTGGAAGGGGCCCTGCGTTCCCTGCTGGAACACACCCAGGAGGTGCGGAGGGTCCGCCCCGGGGAGCTGCCCTTCCCGGATGACTACCTCGAAGGGCGGCTCAGCTTAACCGATCTGGCCGCCGCGTACCAGCCGGGGAAGATCGACAGTGGGATCCACGACCTCTGCATTCAGCTGACCACCGAGATTACCCGCGACTACCTGACGGTGAGCATCCCCCACTACTTCCTGCTCGGCTACCGGGAGGCGCTGTCCTGCAACGAAGCCGCTCTGATCTGGCTGCTGCGCTCCCTCTATTATGAGCATGACGACCGGCGCCATACCTTCGAGAGCTACTCTGCTCTGGCCGATTTGGTGGGACTTTCCTATAAAACCATCAAACGCATGCTGGCCCGCTGTCCGCAGGTGGAGAAGGAGGTCTCCCCGGAATTTTCCCCCATCTTCCAATCTAAGAGCGGTCTCGGCAACTGGCTGCTGGTAGAGACCCTCCCCGACAGCTCCACTCAGGGCAGGGAGTTCTCCCTGCGTGTGCGCAGCAGCGAGCCGATCCTGCCGCAGCATGAAGTCAAATATCTCTCCCTGATCGAGAAAGAGGTCCAGCAGCTCAACAGTCAAATCGCAACAGGTAGGGGACAAAAAGCAACACCCTCTTCTCAGAGAGCGTCCCAGATCGCAACACCCTCAGGACAGCCCGCAACAGCGGTAGACCAGAATACAACAGGCTCCGGTCATGCCGCAACAGAAGCAGGGCAGGTTGCAACGCCGCCTCCTGACAGGACGCAACACTTAAATAGCTTATCTAAAGAGTCTGTTAATCAACAAAAGAACGAACATAACAAAGAACTACTACAACCACACCAGATGGATTTCTGGGAAATGGAAGAGGATCCAGATAGCGGCGGAAAGGTAGTGGGAGTAAACATCGCTAAACTGTTGGGATTTGATGGATATTCCCAGGAAAAAAAAGATCAACTGATTCCAGAAATAAACAAAAAAGAAACCCTCTTCCTGGCCTGGATGATGAGAAACCATCTCACCCACGCGGATTTTCCTGCACGGTTAGCAATTCGTAACATGCAGGAAAATAACACCACTGAAAGCAAGTACATAGATCTGGCAGGTAAGGGTTGGCAGCGCATCCACGAGCTGCTGGTAGACGACCTGGAATTGCTGTCCGAAAAGGAGGAACACCAGGAAATTATCAAAAACTTGAGAGAGACCCATTTCCCGGATGTCCTTAAAGATATATTACCGGCTGAGATGGAAGAAGTGAAAGAGGATGACGATCCAGGTGACGGGGAGGTGAAGAAAAGGGGAAACCAGGAGGTTGAGCCGGTCTTTCGTCATGGCTGGGAGGTGGTCAAAGGGGAGCTGCAGCTTGAAATGAAAAAGAGTGATTTCGACACCTGGGTGAGCAGCATCCGCCTGGTGGGGGTGGAGCAGGGGAAATTTATCTTTGAAACCAATAATTCTTATGCCCGGGATTGGTTGGACCAGAATTTGGAAGAGAAGTTGGTCAATAAATTATCTCCGCTGGTGAGAGGGAACGGAGATCAGGCCAGGGTGCAGTTCGTCAGCCGGTAGGGAGATATAGGGTGGATATCAGGAATGTATTCCCGGTATGCACGAGTTAGCTTGTCCATAAGGAAATTTTGATGCAAAAAATCACACGTGATGAAAAAATCACTATCAAATTGAGCGAGTTTGAAAGGGATCTCATTATTGAACATACTTTTGTTGAGCAAGAGTATATCGATATCCTCGAAGAGGCGATACCAAGAACGGGTTATATTACAGTTGAGTTGACAATTGACGACCTTGATTTTATTCTTGGGCATATTGCATTTTCAGCAAACCACGCGGAAGAAAGAGATTTGGAATCATTGTTAGATGATCTTTATGATCACCTAACAGAAATTGAGTCCGCGTATGAAGTGGTAGACGAATAGTCAGACAAGCTAACCACCGCTGCATGGGACCGCCTTCGGCGGCGGAAACGCGGCAATTTTAAGCCAATTAGGTTTTGGGGAAACCATCGCCAGGAGCCAACCCGGCGGCCCATGAGCTTTTACGTTAGCTGTATCAAATCGGTAACAAAGATAAGAATACAACGAAGGACTATAAAAGGCATGAATAAGAGAAAAACTCTATCTGAACTGATCGATAATGTTATTCATAATATTAGAAAAATATTAGGTATTATTATTCCCCTTGGTGCTTTTGCAGGCATGATTGCTTACTTAGAAAAGCTGGGTTATATTGACCTAATTTCAAGAAGGGAACCCACTCCTGTTGCTGAAAGTTATCAAACAGAAGAAGATGTGTACTTGAATAAGCCCACAAGTACACCCGAACTATCTACACAACCCACCCCCACAATTTCGGAAAAACCAAAATCAACTAACGAACTAGCAACTGAAACACTTATACCAGATTACACAGTTGCCCCTACAAGTATACATTCAATCTATAATTTGGCAGACCAAATAGAAACAGCCATCCAAAGCATAACGTTGTATTACAACAAAACAGATGACAGTTCCGATGGATGGATAGAATTTATGGAGGGTGATAGAAATTTGCACATAGATCCTGTGATCTTGCAAGCTCTATTCGAGTCCGACTTTTTATTGTATCTAAGAGAATTGATAGACGGTGAACCAACCGGATTGTTCTATGGTTTGGAGATTAAGGATGGAGAATTGTATGTGAATACTTATGATGATAGTATAAATGGTGAGGGAAATGACTCACCTGCCTGGGTAGGTGGAAGAGATAGAACATATGACCTTGCACTCGGTCCAAAAGATGACCCTGAATTACCTGAACTTGTACCAATAGATGACTCAGATGTTGCTCTGACATACAAAGCAAAACCTACACCTATACCTGGCTCACCAACAAGAACAACAGGACCTACTTCTGCCACCGGTGGTGGATCAGGAGCAAGTGCAAATTAAACAACAAAATATTTATATTTTTATTCCTAACAATATAAAATGAGAAATAAATTAATTTTAATTCTTACTACAAGATGTAATTTCAAATGTAAACACTGTTTACGTGGATATTATGATAACCAATATGATCTTTCCCTTACTCTGGTAAAAAAAGCTCTTGAAGAAGCTAAAGAATTAGGATTCAAACACATAGCACTAACAGGAGGAGAACCAGTTCTGTATCCTGAATTCAATAAAATTGTAGATTATATCTGTAAATTAGGTTTTACATGGTCTATTGTTAGCAACGGATCATTATACAAAAAGTATGATAAATTGATTGATAAGCATAAAGATAAACTAAAATTCCTTTCTTTGAGTCTGGATGGTGGAACAGAAAAAACACACGATTATATTAGACAAAAAGGATCTTTTAAAAAAGTGTGTGAAGCTACTGCTCATTATCTTGAAAAAGGCGTGTTTGTCAGAGTAGCATATACTGTAAACTCTAAGAATTTAGAAGAGATACCAGATTTTGTTAAATTAACACTTAATTTAGGAGTAAAAGCCATAAAATTTGGAGGAATTATTCCTGCAGATTATAATTCAGAATTACTATTAACTTGGTCTCAAAAGACTACAGCATTTAAATATATTAATGAATTAAAGAAAAAAGAAATAATTCCTGTTGATCATGCTACTTCATTATACACATATAAAAATGAAGATAATTTTTGCGGAAACATAGATGATCATGAACCTGCAATTAATGCTTATGGTGAATACATATTTTGTTGTGACACTATTGGACAGGGTGCTGTATTGGGGACTTTAAAAGAAGAGTCTTTTTCTGATTTATATATAAAGGGTATGAAAAAAGCAACCTGGTTGAAAAGAATAAGGAGAGAGAGGATAGAAAAAAAACAATATTTCAAAGGTTTTAATTCTTGTCAATTCTGTAATAAATTGTTGAAAGAACAAATGAGAGAATAAAAATCAACATTACTTGAAATAAAATGTTATCTTAGATTCAAGCTATATGGTCAACTTACCCAAAGTAGTAGCCTCAAAACTATTGTGAAAACAGATGGGTAGCCAGTACACAACGGCCAACTGGCATCAAAGCGAGTTTCCAGCCTTTTGAATGTAAGATGCGAATTATGTATCAAGCCGCTTCATTTTTTTGTGAAATATATCATGGCCATGGAGAGCAGTTTTCTGGCAGCTTGATGAGTAGGTAATGAGGACCAATTACTTAGCACCTTCTGCCACCGGTAGAAATAACCATTCTCGTTTGCCCTTTGGTGTGGTCGACTATTTTCGGAATCAGTGTATTATTTCACCGGAAGATTCATTGTGGAAGCTTGTTTGTTTCGAAAAATTATTGAATATTTACATGAATTTTTTTATCAGAAATGATACTTTCGAACAATTGCATTTCTTGATCAAGAGATCTCCATAAAGGAGAAGATCGTTTTGGAATTAGACATAATTTTTGGCAATCGTTACGAGTATGAACATTATTTAGATAAATCCAATAAACCCTTCATGAATCTTTCAAAAGCTCAAAATGAGATGCACAAATTTCCTTCAGATGGAATTTATAATAGTCTCGTTGAAGCCAAAGAAATGGGGTTTAATAAAATTAGGATTGCTGGTGGAGATCCTGTCGTACACCCTAATTTTCATCAATTAATCAAATTGATATTCAAACTAGATTATCAATGGTCAATAACATCTACTCCTTCCAGATATAAAGAATACGAGCCTGCAATCTTGATTGGTGGCGATAAGTTTTTAAGAATTTCTCTAAAACTGTTAGGTGGCACAGAAGATACGCATGATCATCTAACATGGAAAGGCTCATTTAATCATGTTATAGAATCATCAAGATATTTTAAGAATGAAGGGATTAAGGTTTACCTGATCCTCACAATTAATTCTTTGAACATTGATGAGGTTCCCATTTTTGTAAACCACGCAATCCAAATGAAGGTAGATGGTATAGAACTTGGATCGATCATACCAACAATACATAATGAAGATTTGATTCCGGATTGGTCCCAGAGGTTTTCAGTATATAGATATGTGATAAGCATAATGGAAAAATTGGATATTCCGGTGAACATATGCAGCTCTCTCTATACGCCCACAAATCATGATAATTTTTGTAAATCAATTAATGACCATAAACCAGCAATTGATGCTCATGGTGATTATCTTTTTTGTATTAACACAATCGGACAAGGTGCAATTCTTGGCAACGTTAATAGGGCAATTTTTTCTGACCTATATTTGGAGGGATTAAAATCAGCAGCTTGGCTAAAAAATCAAAGAAAAAAGCTAATTGAAGGAAATACATTTTTTAGACAGTTCAATTCGTGTTATTTTTGCAATATCATGCTTGAAAAAAGATTACAGGGAAAAATCAATAATGAGTGAATATAAAAAAATCAGCTAACCCCCGCTCCACCCGACAGCCTGCCACGCATGACTTCTATTACTCTTTTCTCCTTATAGATTTTGGTTCAATAATCATTATAAGCAAACCCGGCTGCGGGTGAGCTCATTCGTTATGCTGTCACGGCAGGTTTGTCGGCTCTTTTGCAGCCCTTTTCTTTAAGTTCTATCTGATGGTTTTTTCTTTGAATAGATCAACTCATCAATAGCCAGCTCCGCTATCGGTCAGTCCATGAACATAACAGCCTGCATAATCCGGGAGAAATCGTCCACTAATTCCGGACCATGTCGTCCACCGATTCCGGAGCATGCCGTC
>CAZRUS010000029.1:0-22411 GCA_964603385.1 uncultured Anaerolineales bacterium
CCCATTATATTAAAAAATCAGGGGCTGTGCCAATGACTTTTGGGACAGCCCCTTTTCCGTTATACTGCAGCCTTGGGTGAGAATCAGTAACACCAGGTCCTGGTTGGAGAACAAGAGAAATGCACCAGCTAACAGGATTGCAAACCCGAAATTTCAGGACCAGTGCTACACTGAAGGCAGAACAATTCAAGTGTCTGATTCCAGGAAAGGATCAAGCTGATGGATACAAAAAAACGCAGTAAACTACGCATTTCCGGGTTGATTGCTGTTACCCTGATTATCGCGGCTGCCACCTATGGGTTTGCTTCATCCACTGCAGCTTCAGTTCCTGGGTCAAGCGCCGGTGAATATGGTGTCCGATCCAGCTATCCCATCTCCGGGGTGACCTACACACTGGATGAGGAGGATCCGGAATATTTTACCGGAGTAACCTTCCGGGTTGATCAAGCGCAGGGATCGGTTCATGCCGGAGTGTCGGCTGAAAAACAGGGTCCTATCACCTGGGCGGAGAGCTGCCAGCAGGAGCAAAACCGCTGTACCTGTACATTTCAGGACAGCCTCCATGTGCTGGAGGCAGATTGGCTGCACGTCGCCAAAGTTAAATAAGGCGGTCCGGAGCACAACCAGATAAGACCTAAAAGGCGTGGCCATTATGGACCACGCCGCTGGGTGTTACAGCTGACCGGGTTGATCTTCCTGAGAGGACTATTCAGCAGCAACATTCGCGAACAGGGGTATGAACGGACGGTCACAGAGTTGATCTAAGAAGAAGGCAGGGGCTATGAACAGGAAAAGGACTCCCAATCTCAAGAAGAAAGACAGCGGCCAGGCAATGACGGAATTTGTCATCGCGCTGCCTATATTGTTATTCGTCATCTTTGGGATTATCGAATTTGCCCGTCTGACCTTTGCCTGGATGGCCGTGCAGAATGCGGCCCGGTTTGGCATCCGCTATGCTGTGACCGGAGAATACAATGAGATTTACTGCGTGGAAGCCGGCAGCCAGCTGGGCAGTGATTATATTAATGCCGATGTCCACGGCGGTGATCCCCAGGACTGCATTGTGCCGGATGCCTATCCCGGACTTGACGGCAATGACAAAGAGCGAGAGCTGATCGACCTGGCTCGCCTGTATTCGATTCAGGATGCGGCAGTTGGCGGTGGCGGAGGGCTGTGGGTGGATCCCGCTGTGTCAGGCGATTATGAGCAGTATCTCAACACCCACGATATGGCGCACATTGGACAGCCAGATCAGAAGGGCTTTATCCATGTCACCGTGTGCAGCAATCGGGAGAACAACCGCTATCAGTTCGGGGATCCCAACCCGTTTGATCCTGTGGATCTGCCGCTGTGTACAGACAGTCTCAACGGTCACTTGATGGATGACGCCGGAGGTCCCGGCGATCGGGTCAAGGTCTATGTCCATCACGAGCATCCCCTCTTTCTGCCTCTGATCAGTAATCTCTGGCCGACCACTGGATTGAACGCGGAGCGGGACGGCATCGTGGAAAAGTTCCGCACCTCCCGGGTGATCGGCGTATCCGGTCCCATTCTCTCTGCCCCCACCTGGACGCTGACTCCGACAATAACCGATACACCAACAATAACAAATACCCCGCTGCCCACGGATACCCCGACTCCCCTGCCGACTCCCTTTAGCTGCGCCGGATCGGGGATCTTGCGGGAGTACTGGTTGAGTATGGGTGGGAATTCCCTGGGTGACCTAACCAGCGATCCTGATTATCCCTCTGCCCCGGACGGCAATGAGTTTCACGGCAGTTTTGACGCTCCGGTAAACTGGGCGGATTCTTACGGCACCCGCATGAGAGCCTGGCTGTGCATACCCTACGCGGGTAACTACCGCTTCTGGATCTCCAGTGATGATAATAGCAAGCTGCTGCTGGACTGCTCGGGAACGGACCCGGTCAATCCTGGGGATGCCAATCCAGCCGGTGCTGGAGAAATCGCCTCGGTCCCCGGGTGGACGAAGCATCAAGAATTTAGTAAATACAGCTCCCAAAAATCCTCCTGGCTGACTCTCAACAAGGTGGGCTGGGTTTGCTATATTGAAGCCCTGCAGAAGGAAGGCTGGGGAGGGGACAGTCTCACCGTCGCCTGGGAGTACCCCCTGGGGGGATCAAGAAAGGTGATTGACGGTCAGTTTATGATCCCTGCGGCGGCTATGCCCACTGCTTTGCCGACCGCAACACCCACCGCCACAGCGACTCCGGACTGCAGCAAGTACAGTGCCGGCACATTCAACTTCACAAAATGGGCCATGCAGCATCTTTATGTCCGCAATGATGATATCGTGGATGCCCATGTCACCCGGATCGAGCTGTTCTGGGATTATGCAGAGGACTTTGGGTCGGCTAACGGTTACAGCAGTTTGAATATTGACTGGTTCAAATGGGCCGGGAGCAATATCGGCCCTGGTGGACGGGATTATTCCTCTTCCACTGTGTGGACCGGCAGCCGGGATTTTAATGCCGGCGGTAACTATAAATGGGAGATTGATTTTGACAATGACTGGGGCGGGGGCGGGGCGCTGACGAATCTGCAGAACTCAGACTTTGGTTTTGTGATTGACTTTGACAACGGCTGCCAGATCTCCCGCAGTGCGGTTCCCAGATCGATCATTACCTGGACGCCGACCATGACGCCCACCGTCACCAACACGGCTACGGCAACCGCCATCCCCACATCGACCTTCACCGCAACGATCACCCCGACACCATCTGATACGCCGACGGCGTCCAACACGCCTCCTCCGCCGACCAACACACCGATTCCCCCGTCGGACACACCCAGCCCGACAGCCAGCAACACTCCGATCCCCAGCTGGACACCGCTGCCCAGCAGCACCTTCACCCCGCTGCCTACTTTCACTGAGACCGTGGCACCTCCCGCAACGAATACCGGTATTCCTACCTGGACACCCGCCTGTCCCCCCGACGATTTCAACTGGCCCTGTCAGCCGACCTGGACCCCGACGCCCTGAACTCATTGAAGCTCCGGGCAATTCGAAAACAATCAAAGCAGGTGCCTGTCCCGCAGGCGCCTGCTTTTTTGGGTGGTTGGCCGTCAATTTTTTCATGATTAACCTAACAGGCCTGTTAGGGAAACCAGACAAAACCTGAACGTCATAAAGTTAAATCATCGACAAATCCTCCTCAGCGGTGCGATCAAGCCTTTTCCTAACAGGATTGTTAGGAAAAGGGGGTTGTTTAAACTTCCCCCGGTGATAAACTGGGCGCGTACGGTAAAAATTTATTTGGTTCATTGGAGGAAAAATGATTAAGGTCATCAAAATGCGCTACAGACTGGCGGCTTTGCTGGTGCTTGGCATGGTTCTGGCCGCAGCCACTTATGGTTTTGCTGCTGCCAATACGGTCCCGAACACTACAGCCGGGGAAGGATCCGGGGTGATTTCGGGCTATGAAGTGATCGACGTGGAGTACGTTCTGGACAGCTCTGACCCAACCAGTTTTGACAGCGTCTCCTTTGACCTGCAGGCGGCGGCTTCAGATGTCTATGCCGGCCTGGGGGATGCCGGAGGAAGCATCTACTGGACCGGATGCACCAACTCCGGTGGAACCGTCTGGACCTGCGACTTAAGCGCTTCCACGATCAGTGTCAGGGACGCGACGTCCCTGCATGTCTCTTCTACTGAATAAAGTTTCCCAACTTTACTGGTAGAGTACAGTCGAGGAAAATTAGCAAGGCGTGGGCTCTCCCGGAGTCCACGCCTTTTCCTCAATAGGGAAGCATTTGATGCTCAAAGAATCCAAACTCCTCTCCTGGATGGTCGTGCTCCTGCTGGCTGTTCTGGTCTGGATCGGGTTTGCGCCCGTTCAGATTGGCGGTCCAGTTGCCTATGTCATGCTCAGCGGAAATTCCATGGAGCCGGACTATGCAGTCGGGGATTTGATCCTGGCCAGGAAGGAAACGACACCTGCCATCGGGGAAGCCGTCGTTTATCAACATCCCCAGGTGGGGTATGTCTTTCACAGAATCATTGATCGCCAGGGAGATACCTTCCTGCTCCAGGGAGATAATAATGACTGGGTGGACAGCTATCAACCCAGTGAAGATCAGATCATTGGCAGCTACTGGCTGCACCTCCCCGGCGGAGGCTCCCTGATTTCCAACCTCCGGAAGCCGGTGTATTTTGCCCTGCTTTCGCTGGGCGCAGCCGGGGTAGTTCTCTCGCTGGTTTTCTTCAAAGGAGACAACCAGATCAATAAAAAACGGCAGAAACGGATGAAAAAGACAGACAGACAATCTCAATCCTCCATAAAAGAGTATCGTCAGGATTTGCTGCTGCTTCTGGGTGTAATCGGGTTGGCGGCGCTGGTGCTGCTGGTGGTGGCCCTGATGAGGCCGCTGGAGATCGAAATTTCAGATGACCTGCAGTACAACCACCGCACCGAGCTGGCCTACAGCGCCCAGGATGCCGGGGGAATTTATGATTCCTCCCGGATTCAGACCGGACAGCCAGTTTATCTTCAGCTGACCTGCCAGGTGGCTCTCGACCTGGTTTATCAATTTTCGGCCCCCCGGTTGACCCCGGCTGATCAGACCCAGTTTCAAGGCTCATATGGAATCAGTGCCCTGGTGCAGGATGCTGACGGCTGGCAGCGTTCTCTTATCCTGCAGTCAGAAAGGGACTTTTCAGGAGCCGGTTTCAGCACCCAGACCACATTAGATGCCTGCCAGATCCGGGATCTGATCCAGGAAAAAGAGCAGAAAACCGGCACCAGCAACCGCTGGTACACCCTGACCATCGCTCCTGAGATCAGCTATCAGGGGGTTCTCCAGGATGAATCGATGGAGGGAATCATCAGACCGGAATTCACATTTCAGATTGACGAATCCTTGATGCGCCTTCCTGATGGGGCTGAAGCTTTGATCGCACTGGAGGAGGACAGCCTGGAAAACGCTCAGATGGTCAGCAATTCTCTGCAGATCTTCGGTCTGGAGATCCCTGTCAGAGGGGCCCGCTGGGCAGGCGGGTCGCTGCTGGCAGCCTCCCTGCTGGTGAGCATTTGGCCCCTGAGTTCACTGTATCGAGATTGGAAAACCTCCGATGTTTCCCGGATCCAGGTGCAGTACCACCCCATGCTGGTGGATGTAAAAATGGGTAGTCCCGGGAAAAATGCCCAGCAGATTGTGGAAGTGGCCAGTTTTGAGGATCTATCGAGGATGGCGGAACGCTATGGGGCCATGATCCTCCATGAATCCAGGGGAAATTTTCACCGCTACTCCATCCAGGATGAACAGACCGTCTATCAATACACGCTGGATTCGATCAAAGAGCACAATTATTTTGCGGATCTACAAGATTTCCAGTCGGCCTTGCAAGCCGCCATTCAGGAAAATCAGTTTGAGCTTTATTACCAGCCGATTGTCCTGCTGGCTAACAAGCAGGTGGTGGGCATTGAAGCTTTTCTGCGCTGGAATCATCCCCGGCTGGGCATGATTTATCCAGCTGAGTTCATCCATCTGGCAGAAGAAAACGGTCTGGTGCCGATGATTGACGGCTGGGTGATCGAACAGGGATGCCGGCAGCTGCAGGAATGGCAGCAGTTCGGCCTGCCGCTGGTGCCGCTCTCCATAAATATCTCCCCGAATACCATCCTCAGCGACCTTTTCGCCCGTCAGATCTCGAAAACAATTCTGAAGGGGGGATGTGATCCTCACTATTTGCAGCTGGAAATCAACCGCTCCAACCAGGTGTTCCGGGATCAGAAAATCCAGCAGCGGCTGCTGGAGCTGCGGGAAATGGGGGTGCGGCTGGCGATCGATAACTTTGCCACCGATGCGGCCAATCAGATCGATCAGGTCTCGAAGATGCCCATTCAAAGTTTGAAGATCGACCGCAGTATCATGAAGGGCGTCTCCAGCGATCAGAATAATCGGCGTCTGATCAGCGCTGTGGTGAAAATGGCCCGCAGCCTGCAGATTGAGGTGGTTGCTCAGGGGGTGGAATCACTGGAACAAATTGCCATGCTGGAAGAACAGGAGGTCCTGCTGGCCCAGGGCTACCTGCTGGGGGACCCGGTCCCGGCCCGTGAGATGGGCTGGAAGCTGGGAAAGAAAGCCTCCGCTGAAGACAGCAGCGCCGGGAAGGGGACTCCGTGAGCGTTCGCATCGTTGGTAAGGCCGCCTTATATATGCTTTTACTGGCAGCTGCGGTTGTATTGATCAGCGTGCTCACCGCAGTGGCGGCAGGCAATACCGTGGCCAGTTCCCGGGCCGATGTCAACAGCGCAGCAGTCACCGGGAATGATCTCAAACCCGATGCCTGCAGGGGGATAAATATTGAGAATATTGTAGACATCGGAGCAGGGGAAAGCGGGACAAGCGCCAATGATCTCATCCTGGGAACTGCGAACAGCGACCGGGTCATTCGCGGTGGCGCCGGGGATGACTGCATCCTGGGGGGCGCCGGGAGTGAAAGCCGTTTCTTTATCTTTCCGGGGATCTATGGCGAGGAGGGAAATGATGTTCTCATCGGCGGTCCTGGGTGGGACGTTTGCTCCGGGGGAGGGGGAAACGATACCATCCTGGAATGTGAACTGGAGTTCTAATAAGAGCAGAATTGAATGGCAGTCCCTGACATATTTTTCCCGGATTAAGCAGAGCTTGGTGTTATAATTTTTTATTAATAATCACTTAAAGGATTTTTCCATGAAGTTTCCCTGCTTTCCTGTCCTTAAAAAGCATCTGACCCGATTCCTGGGAGCCAGTTTTCTGATTTTTTCTTTGTTCCCAGTGCTGCCCATCGATCAGCAGAACATCGCTCAGGCAAAACCGCTGCAGGCCCCCGCACCTGGCGTCACTGTAAACGCACCCTCCCAGATGATGATCGGGGAGGATTTTGCTTTCACAGTGACCTTTGATAATGTTGGAGCTGATCCCGGCTACGGTCCGTTTATTGATGTGGTCTTCCCCACCCAGGGTGCCGATGGGGTCCTGGGGGATCCCGCTTTTCCAGCCGATGGGATTGCCTATCTGAGCGGCGGAACGTATGCAGGGATTAACCTGACCTGTGAAACCCTGGACTTCGACGGCAGCGGAGAACTGACACATCCCTATTACCGGGACAATACAGGGGATTATGTCACCGTATCCGGCACCCCAGGAGATACCTTTGTCTCCTGTTTGCTGCCCTTCGGGTCGGTGGTTCCGGAGCAGCCCCCGGTTGAAGTTACGTTTCAGGCATCGTTGAGTGAACTGGCAGATGCCGGAACGCCGCTGCCGATCCGGGCTTTGGGTGGGTTTATTTTCGGGGCGGATCCGCTGGACAACTGGTGCTGTGATGATGCTCTGCCCAGTCCATATCCCGGAAATTCCTCAGGTTGGACCAGCCAGGCTGATGTCACTCCGACTGTGCTGACCTTGAGTAAGTCCTATTCCGGCCCGGAGGACGAAACGGCCACCGGGCCCAATTATCAGAATCAATTCACCGTCACAGTCGATGTCGCTGAGGGCCAGACGGTGGAGGACTTCGTCCTCCAGGACGTGCTGCCGGATAACCTGCAGTTTGTCAGCCTGGATAATGTTTCGGGGAACGGCTATACGACGATCACCGATCTGAGCACGCCCAGCACCAGCACACCGGGGGGAACGATTTCCCGGGAATTTGATCAGATTGTGGGCACCGCCGGCGGGAACGATGCTTCGCTGACCTTTACCTTTTACATTCCCCGCGATGATGCGGATTCTAACCGGGTGATTGACCCGGACAGCGGGGATGACGTCACCTCCCTGAACAACGCCCAGGGGGCCGGGACCTGGGTTCCGATTGACACCAAAGATGGTCCCGGCACGGTCACAGCGGGATCGACCGGCCCGCCGGCTGAATACACCATCACCGATAAATCCATTGCCATCCAGAAAAGCGTCAGCAATCCCACCCCGCCGAATTCGCCGGGAGACATTCTGGAATATACCTACAGCATCCAGATCTCCGATTTTTTCGCTTTCCAGGATCTGGAGATCTCTGATTTGATTTCCGACGGTCAGCATGTCCTGCCTGCTTCGGATTATGTGCCGCAGTTGACTGTCAGCGGGAACGGCGGCTATTCGCTGGGACCGGTCGATTTTTCGGCTGCCAATTATGATGTCAGCTGCAATTACACCAGCACTGCCCAGGGACCGGAGTGCACCATAGATGATACGGCTGCGGATACTGGGGATACTGCGCTGCTGCTGCGGATATCTGATGAACTGGTCTCGCAGGGTCGGCCGGATGGAAAACTGCTCGGAGGCTGTATCCCAACCGCAGGGGGCACAGCAGACTGCTCGGCCCAGAATGACGGCCCCACCACCATCACTATCACCTACCGGACAGAGATCCTGCAGGAATTTGTAAATGATTTTCCTTCCGGGGATCCCAGCGTGGATCAGGGGGATGTGCTTGACAACCAGGTGACCATCACGGGCTCGGTGCTGGATAACAGCACCCTGCTGCCAACCACATTTATTGAAGAGGACGGCAGCCAGGCCGGGCTGTCCATCAGCCGCCATGACCCCGAGAAATTTATCTATGCCATCAATGGATTGCCACCAGGGGGTCCGCCGATTAATGTCCAGCCAGGGGACGAGATCACCTTCCAGCTTGCCTATGATTTGATCACCAGCGATGTTGAGGACCTCTATTTTACCGATTTCCTCCCTTTGCCGGTGCTCAGTGTTGATGATTTCAATGCTGACGGGGCCGGCGGTGACAGCTGGGCCTGGACGACCGGCGCCAACGGAAAATGCGCTAACCTGCCGGCGGGGGAGGAGATTACTCCCGGAGTGCCCCAGTCCGGGATTGTCTGTTTTGGCCCCACCGATACCTTCTATGACTATACTGATCCGCCGGGAATTATTCCCACGATTGATGTCGATGTCCCCGCGAATGCGATTGAATTTACCTATGGGGATTTTGATGACCCCCGGGATCAATCCACCCGGATTGATATCCTTTTCACAGTAACAGTCAACAATCAGCCCTATGCAGATGGACTGTTTTTCACCAACCAGGCCCAGGTGCACGAGGGATCCACCAACTCGGGCAACCAGTTTACGGATACCATTGTTGATTTCATCCTCCGGGAGCCCTTCCTGGTGCTGGATAAAGGGGTGGTGGCCTCGGATAATCCCAATGCGGTTTTCAGCCCTGATCCACCGGCACCGCTGACATTTACCGCTCCCGGCAGTCCAGGTCAGCGCTGGTCGGGAACAATCAATTCTGGTGCGCTGGAGAGCACACCGATCAGCAGTGCGGTCAGTGATGTTGATGGTGGGGATCTGGTCAGTTTTGCTCTGGTGATCGAAAATGAGGGGGGAGCCAGCAACGGCGCTTTTGATATCAAAGTCAGCGATCAGCTGCCTTACGGCTTTTCCATACCGTCATCCGGCGCTGGTTTGAATCTGAGCATCTACCGCGGGGATGGAACCCTGATTGACTTCATCCCGCTGGATGGAATCGGGAATGAAGATCCTCTTGGGGATGAAAGCAACCTGTTTGCTGGGGGGCTGGAACTGGAGGATCTCAACGGCGGTTCTGTCGGCGCCTGCCAGGAATATGATGAAAACAATGGCGAGAACATCATCATCCTCACCTACGATCTGGTGGCGGACGATGACATTGCCCCGCTCTCGGAGCATGAAAACCTGGGGAAGGTCTTTAATTACGCCAATACCCCGGACGGGCCGGATTTTACCGGAGAAGATGCCGATCTGACCGCGGAGACCACGGTCACAACAGCAGCACCGGAAATTAATAAGCTGCTCACCGGGTCGGAGCTTGATGATCCCCAGAATGCGGCCGATGAGGCTGTCATCGGAGAGCTGGTCACCTACCAGCTGGAAGTCACCATTCCTGAGGGGGAGAGCCCGAACACGGTGATCGTTGACACCCTGGACAGCGGCCTGGCTTTCGTGCAGCAGGACAGCTTCACCAATTCCAACAGCAGTGATGTTTCTATTTCCGGCAGCACGGATCCTGTAATCACGGACAACGGACAAACGATCACCTGGGATCTGGGCTTGATCTCCAACACCAACCGGGATAACAACACGGCTGAAACGCTGACCTTTGATTACACTGTGGTGACGCTGAATACTTCCGGAAATCAAACCGGGACTGATCTGGATAACTCGGCGGTGCTTTCCTGGGATTCGACTGACGCGGAGGGGAGCACGGTACCTTTATCAGAAGGACCGGTTTCTGCCGAAATAATCACAGTGATTGAACCGGATCTCTCGGTAACGAAAACTATCTCCCCGGGAAGCGGGGACTCCGGGGATATTCTGACGGTCACTCTGGATCTGGTCCACTCTGGGGACAGTGAGACCACCGCTTATGATGTCGTTCTCAGTGATGTGCTGCCAGCGGATATGGCGTACACAGGATCCGGCCTGAGCTGTACAACTTCGGCTGGATTGGATGCCCCGGACACCTGCCAGTTTACCGGTGATACGCTGACTGTGGAATGGTTGGATGCCGCCAATCCCTTTCCACCAGGAGAGACAGCGTCTGTTGAATTTGATGTCGAGCTTCAGCTCAGCGTCACCCCGGGTGAGGTGATTACCAACACGGCGGATCTGAGCTGGACCAGCCTGCCGGGTGATTTCAGCTCCACAGCAAGATCTGGTGAAAATCCCCTTTCCGTAGAACGCACCGGCGACACCGTCGGCCCGGGAGGGATCCAGAATGATTACAGCGATTCCGACAGCGATGATGTCACCATCACCAGCCCCACAGCATTGAAAACCATCACCGGGACCGATCAGGTCTTCACTTCCGGGACGAATGTTGCGGTAGGGGAAATGGTCACCTATCAGGCGGTGTTCACCGTGCCAGAAGGGACTTCCTCTTCGGCGGAATTTGAGGACACGCTGGACGCTGGTCTGGCGTTCGATCAATGCCTAAGCGTTGCTGCTTCCCCGGCGCTTAATATTTCCATCCCTCTTGATTGTTCTGAAGCCGTGATCACGGATTTCCCCAACAGCGATCCGGAGAACCAGCGCAGGAGGATGACCATTGATTTTGGACAGGTCACCAATCCTGATACAGATAATGACACAGCCGAAATCATCACCGTCACCTACCGGGCAGTAGTTCTGAACAGCAGCAGTGTGAGCCGGGGAGAGGATTTGAACAACCTGGCGGTATGGCGCTGGGATGGAAATTCGACCTCAAATGCCGCTCCTGATGTGACCGTGGTGGAGCCGGAGCTGGAGATCACCAAAACAGCCACCCCAAACACCGGAGATTACTTCGACCCCATTACATTCACGATTCAACTGGAGCATGCGGCAGCCAGCAATGTGGACGCTTATGATCTAGTTATTGAGGATATAATTCCCGCTGATTTGTCGTATATTGGCGGTAGTCTTAACTGCACGGGGTCTCCGTCGATCTGCATTGAGAATGGGGGGACCATTGTTGTTGCCTGGACGGGCCCGGGGAGCCCCTTCCAGCTGGGAGACACAGCGGTGATCACCTTCGACGCTTTATTAGATCAAAGCGTCACTCCTGGTGAGGTGATAACCAATACAGCTGATCTAACCTGGACCAGTCTGCCGGGGGATGAAACTACGCCAGGGGATAATCCCCTCTCTGTGGAGCGAACAGGAAATACCGGAGATCCCGGCGGAAGCTTAAATAATTACCAGGACAGCGGCAGCGATGATGTTACCATTGACAGCCCCATTATAGACAAGACAATAGCTGCTACCAACCAGACATTTACTCTTCTCCCGAACGTGGCTGTGGGAGAGATCATCACTTACACAGCCCAACTGACTGTACCGGAAGGGACCTCCACCTCCACCAGCATTGTGGATACGCTTGATCCAGGTTTGGCTTTTGTCGGCTGCGATAACGTTGCAGCGTCTGCTGATCTATCCACTACAGCGCCTGATGGCTTCAGCTGCGATTCCGCTGTGATCACGGATTTCCCCAACAGCGATCCTGAGAACCAGGGCCGCAGGCTGAGGTTTGACTTTCAGGAAGTTGTCAACAGCAACACCGATAACCTGGTGGATGAAACCATCTCTGTCCAGTACCGTGTGGTGGTGCTGAACAGCGCCAGCGTTACCCGCGGTGCCCCGCTGGATAACAACGTGGTCTGGAATTGGGATGGGGATTCAACTTCGATCTCAGCCGATGACCTGACCGTGATTGAACCAGCGATGACAGTATCCAAATCGGTCTCTCCCAATGGAGGAGACTCTGGGGATGAGATTGACATCACAATTACCGTAGAGAACACCGGCCCCAGCGACAGCCCGGCCTTCGATGTGGTCCTTGAAGACACGCTCCCTGGGGATATGACCTATGACGGCACCAGCCTGAACTGTGCCACATCCCCAGGGCTGTCCCCCACGGATACCTGCGAGATTAACAGCGGGATCTTGATCGTGGCCTGGAATGGTGCCGGCAGCCCCTTCCCGGTGGGGGAATCAGCCACAATCACCTTTACCGTCACTCTGGATGTCACGGTTTCACCGGGAGAGGTGATCACCAATACGGCCGATTTGACCTGGACCAGCTTGCCAGGAGATATCACCTCTCCCCAATCGACGGAGAATGGCATTTCGGTAGAACGCACAGGAGATCCTACAAATCCGGGCGCTACGGAGAATGACTACAATGCCAGCGGCAGTGATGATGTCACCATCGACAGTCCCACAGCCGTGAAGAGCATCCTATCCACCAATCAGGCTTTTACCTCAGGGACGAATGTTGCCGTTGGTGAGCAGATCACCTATCAGGTCACCTTCACAGTTCCGGAAGGCACCTCAGCGTCTGCCCAGCTGGAGGATATTCTGGACCCTGGGCTGTCCTTTGTGGGGTGCAATTCTGTGGTTGCTTCCTCGACAGACTTGCAGCCCGACTCAGCCTTTACCTGCGCTTCAGCATCTTTCAGCGAGGAGCCGTCCGGCAGCGCAGATCCAGAAGATCACGGGCGGAGGATGACCCTCACCCTGGGTGAGATCACCAATAACAATATCGATAACAATACCGACGAAACCATCACAGTCACCTACACCGCGGTGGTGCTGAACAGCCCGACCATTTCACGCGGCGTGGACCGCAACAATCAAGCAACTTGGTTCTGGGACGGCAGTTCCATCACGGCTTCAGCGCCGAACGTCAACATTCTGGAACCGGATCTGTCTGTCTCCAAAACGGCCTCCAGCAGCGGTGGGGACGCCGGAGACACGATCACCTTCACTCTGGAAGTGGTTCATACCGGCGCCGCTGAGAACACCGATGCGTTCAATGTTGTCATAGATGATCTTATTCCCTCAGGCATGACCTACGTGCCCAATTCTTTGCAGCATACCGGCGGGCAAGCCCCTTCCACGGTTGACGACAGCAGCCCTCCCGGGCTTCAAGTGGCCTGGGACAGTTTCTTGCAGAGTGGGGGAAATTCAGAAATCAGCTTCCAGGTGAGGTTGGATCAAACGGTCACTCCCGGACAGGTAATAAACAATACCGCTGATCTGACCTGGACCAGCTTACCCGGTGATGTCACCGGTGCACAATCCGGTGAAAACACCCTCTCCGTAGAGCGCACAGGAAATCCGGGTGATCCGGGGGGAGCAGAAAATGATTATAGCGCCAGCGCAAGCGATGATGTCACCATCGATGATATTGCAGTGCAGAAGACGATTGCTCCCTCACAGTACACCATCGGCGAGGAGCTCACTTATACCATCGAAGTCATTCTGCCTGAAGGAACTGTAAACGGTCTGCAGGTGATTGATGAGATTCCGGCGGGTCTGGAGTATCTTTCCCACTCGGTGGACACCACAGGTTTCGTTGGAACCATTGACAGCACGCCAACAACCTCCTCGACCGGCGGCAGCGGAGGAGACCTGACTCTGACCTTTGAGGATCCAGATCCAACGATAATTGATGATGATAATAATCCAGGTAATAATAGCTTTTCGATTGCAGTTACCGCTGTGGTCCTCAATGAAGTTGGTAACCAGTCAGGGGATTCCCTTCTGAACACTGCCAGAGTTCAATATGATGATGGACCGGATGAAACCTCCGCTATCCAGATCACGCTGATTGAGCCTGAACTTGAAGTGGATAAAAATGTATCTGATCTGCCGTCCGAGGTGGATGCTGGCGGGGAGGTCACTTACCAGGCAGTACTCGAACACACCCCCGGAAGCAATGCCGATGCCTATGACATCCAGTTTCTTGATACGCTGCCAGCGGATTTAATCCTGGGCACGGTCACTGTGAATCCAGCTGCAGGATCTGTCGATAATTCCTCCGGAAATACGGTGGATATCTCTGTCAATAACATCCCCAATGACGGCAGTACTGTGGTTATTGAGTACACGGCG
Organism: uncultured Anaerolineales bacterium; assembly: GCA_964603385.1. Lineage (GTDB taxonomy): Bacteria > Chloroflexota > Anaerolineae > Anaerolineales > UBA11858 > B10-G9. Next base: position 14,371 of record CAZRUS010000029.1, read on the forward strand.
ACGATCTCCAGCGGCGTGACTCCGGGTCAAAATATTCCCAACACTGGAACAATTACCTGGACTTCGCTCAGCGGAACCCCTGCTGAGGAGCGTACCGGTGCGGATGGAGCGGGGGGATTAAATAATTACAAAGCAGAAGATGGGGCCGATATCACTATCGATGGTCCGGTAATCGAAAAAACCATCTCCAGTACAAGCGAAGTCAGCACAGGGGACGGCGAACATCGCCCTGGTGTGGAAGATCTGGCGATAGGAGAGGAAATTACCTTTGCCCTCACTGTCACTCTTCCAGAAGGAGTATCCGACCCCGTACAGGTGGTCGATAATCTGCCTGTCCTGCCAGATGGAACGCTGGAGCTGCTGGATGCCTGTGTGTTTTCCTATGGAAGTCAGCTGATCTCCATAGAAAATCAGCTGGCTGAATGCCCCGTTATCAGCGGTACTTATCAAGACACTAACGCTGATACCTTGAATGATCAGGTGTCCTATGATTTTGGGCGGGTGGAAAATGCTCCAGATAATGCAGTTGATAATGGGGACCGGATTATCATTCTGGTCAGGGCGCGGGTGATCAATCAATCAGAAAACCAGGATAGCGACCAGCTTGTCAATCAAGCAGAGGTCACCATCGGCAGTAATCTCAGCTCCTCAGATCTTGATCTGGATCTGGTGGAACCGGACCTGGATATCAGTAAATCAGTTGATGATAACACCCCGGCAAACGGCCAAACGGTAACCTTCACCCTGGAAATCAATCACACACCAGACAGTACGGATGATGCTTTTGATCTTGTCTTGATCGACACCATTCCCGCGGGATTTAGCTATGTTCCAGGAAGCCTCAGTCTTGAATCCGGGCTGGCCCCCACATTGTTGGAAGACGGTGCTGCACCGGATCTATCTGCTGAATGGAGCATCTTCCCCGGAGGAAGCACCAGCAGGCTGACTTACCAGGCAGTGCTGGATGATGATGTTGATCCTGATGAAGTGCTGACGAACACGTCCCTGCTGGAATGGACCTCAATCTCTGGTCCCTCCGCAGAGGAACGTACCGGAGCAGATGGAAGCAGCGGTTTGAATGATTACTATGCGGAAGATTCCGCCAGCAGCACGTCCACCAATGCTGATCTGACGGTCACAAAAACAGATGGACAAAGCGAGTACACTCCAGGCACCAGCCTGGTTTACGATATTCTCGTTTCTAATGTGGGCAATGAAGAGGTGATTGATGCAGAAGTGAGTGATGTCATTCCCCCACAGATTATCAGCTGGGAATGGGCCTGTACGGAAGAAATCGGCGGCGCTGATGGATGCGATGGTGTTCCCTCTACGAGTGCTGACTTCAGCGATCTGATCGAACTTCCAGCTGGAGCATCCATCCGCTACACAGTCACAGCTCAGATCTCCAGCGCCGCGGGAGGAGCTTTGGTTAACACGGTGGCTGTTTCGCCGCCCTCCGGGGTGGTCGATCCCACACCCGGCAATAACCAGGACAGCGACACGGATACTCAGAACTCCCAGGCCGATCTCAGCGTTACCAAGGATGACGGCCTGACGGTCATCGCTCCGGGTACCACCCTGACCTACACGGTGGTCGCCGCTAATGCCGGCCCCAGCGATGCCCTCGGCGTGGAAATCGAGGATGTCCTTCCCGCGGGAATCACCACATGGGATTGGGCCTGCACCGGCGCCACCGGCGGAGCGGATCAATGCACCGGTGTCAGCGGATCCTCAGCGGACTTCAGCGACACCATCGACCTGCCAGCGGGCTCGACGCTGACCTACACGGTGACCGCTCAGGTGTCTTCTTCCGCCAGCGGGTCGCTGACCAACACGGTTATCATCACCCCGCCAACCGGTGTCACCGACAGCGATCTGACCAACAATACGGCTTCGGATACCGATCTGTTTGCGGAGCACAGTAAGGTCCTTGCCAGCACCAACCAGACCTTCACCACCACTCCTGAGGTGGCTATCGGGGAGATCCTCACCTATCAGATCACCCTGAGCGTGCCGCCCGGCGAGATGGTGGATCTGACTCTGACCGATCAGCTGGAGCAGGGCCTGGCCTACCTGGACTGCCAGACAATCAGCGGGGGAAGCCTGACCACCACCATTCCGGGTGGGTTTGACCAGGTCTGCAGCAGCCCGGCGGTCAGTGCGCTGCCCGGAGGCAGCGCGGCGAATGAGGATCAAGGGCGGCAGGTGGTTTATGATTTCGGCACTGTGGAAAACGGCAGCGGGGATGATCTTGATCTGGTGATCACTTACCGGACGGTTGTGCTCAATAATCTGGCCAACCAGAGCGGAGTAAACCTCAACAACCAGGCCGACTGGAATTGGACCGGCGGCAGTCTGGGCGACAGCGCCGATCAGGTCATCTTACGGGAGCCGGATTTGACCTTCCGCAAGAGCGTCTCGCCGCGCTCTGCCTTCCCGGGACAAACAGTGACTTTTTCGATCACTGTGGAGCACACCGGGATCTCGGAAACGCCGGCCTATGACGCCACCCTGACCGATACCATTCCAGCTGGGCTGACCTATGTCCCCGGCACCCTTCAGCATGTCAGCGGTCAAACACCGGATACCCTGGACGACAGCGCCGCTCCTGACCTGACGGTCATCTGGGACGAATTTTTGAATAACGGCCAGGAGTCAGTGATTTCCTTCCAGGTCACCCTGGATGGAACCCTGCGGCGGGGCGACCGGGTGGAGAACACCGCCGCCCTTTCCTGGACCAGTTTGCCCGGGGATGTATCCTCCCCCCAGTCTGCCTTTAATATCCTCTCCACAGAGAGGTTTTACGATCCCGGAAGCGCAGTGAATGTCTACGGCCTGGAAGCCTCCGCCACCATCCGGGTACCGGCTCTGCCGGAAACTGGCTTTGCCCCCGGTGTGGTCACAGACCTCCCTCAGCAGCCGTCTGACCTGCCCTATGCTGCATTGGAAGATCTCCGGCTGGAAATCCCCCTGCTCGACCTTTCGCTGCCTATTGTCAGTGTCCCCCAGAACACGCAGGGCTGGGATCTGACCTGGCTGTGGCAGGAGGCCGGCTGGTTGGAAGGCACAGCTTTCCCCACCTGGCAGGGGAACACGGCTCTGACCGGCCATGCCTATCTCTCCAGCGGCGCCACCGGACCTTTTGTGGATCTGGGCGAGCTCAGCTGGGGGGATGAGGTGCAGATCATCAGCCACGGACAGGTCTATACCTACCAGGTGCGGGAGAAGAAATATGTCAGCGGTGATGACCTTTCCATCCTGGGTCCTCAGGAACGGGACTGGCTGACCCTGTTTACCTGTCAGGAGTACTCCGAGCAGCTGGAGGGCTACCGCTGGCGCCTGGTTGTGCAGGCCGTGCTGGTTGATGTGGACCCTGTAGAATAATCTGAAACGCTCCCGGCGCTGTTTACCAGGCTCAAGGAGCGTTTCTTTTCAGGTTAAACTAGGAAGGTTTTGCCTGCCGGCTTTCAGAAGCCGGAAAAAAGCTGCTCAGAGAAGATTCCCCGGCCTTGCTTACCCTGCCCCTGATCAATATCTAAATAACCTCTCCTGGAATCCGTCTGGAGAATGCCCAGGCACTGCGCTTTGGCTCAGCTCCTGTCGCTCAGGCTTCTCCGCCGTGCCAGGTATCTTTCAGGACCCGGAACCAGTTGCGCCAGCTGATTTTTTCCAGTTCTTCCTGGTTAAACCCCCCTTCCTTTAAGGCGGTCAGCAGCCGTGGGAACCCTTCCACATCGCCGAATTCCGACGGAATTACTGTGCCGTCCAGATCCGATCCAAAGGCAACGTGTTCTACCCCGACCAGCTCGGCGATATAGGCAATGTGACGCACGATAGCGGAGAGCGGGGCGTCAGCCTTGGGGCGTTTCCCACCGTCCAGATCGTTGACGGAAAAAATCACGCCCACCACCCCCCTGGAATCTGCCACAGCCCGAAGCTGATCATCGGTCAGATTGCGGGCCCGCTGGATGAGCGCATTGGCGGCCGTATGGCTGGAGACCAGCGGGGCCGTGCTGATCTCAGCCGCATCCCAGAACCCCTGCTCATTGAGATGGGCCAGGTCAATCAGGATTCCCTGCTGATTGCAGGCTTTTACCAGCTCCTTGCCGGCCTCAGTCAGCCCTGGACCGGTGTCTGGGGAGGAAGGAGTCTGGAAGGGGACCCCATGGCCGAAGGCGTTGGGTCGGCTCCAGGTGATGCCGATGGAGCGCACCCCGCGGTCCAGAAAATGCTCCAGATTGGAGAGATCAGGCAGGATGGGCTCGGCGCCCTCCAGGTGCAGCACAGCTGCCATGATGTCCTCCTGGAAACAGCGCTCTAATTCCTGGTAATCCAGCACAACCTGAAAATCCTCCTGGGAGTGGGAAGCTATCTGGTGGATTAAATCGATCATAGCCGCTGCGGCGTCCCGGGCATAATCAAAGTCCAGCGGTGGGGGGAAGGGGACATAGTAGCCCTCATCCGTCTCGATCAGGCGGTCTTTTGCCGGGGGGATGTGGGGAGGGTTGGGGGGATAGACAGCAAAAAAGCCCCCTTTGAACCCCGCCCGGCGGGCACGGGGCAAATCCAGGTGCCCGTCTTTCCCTTCCAGGAAAGCGCGGTGATCAAGGGCATCGGATGAGCTGTATATGTCCTCAAGGATATCGTTGTGGCCGTCGAATACAGGCAGATTATGTTTTTCTGTTATCATCTCTTCTCTTCCGTAAACAAAAAGGGAAACGGAATGATCATCAATTCCGTTTCCTGGAGCTAATTCAGGGATTAAAATGCTTTGTCTTCATCATCCGTGCGGTCAAATTCCACCAGTTCCGCGGAGGTTGTGAACACAGTGCGTTCGCAGATATTGGTCACCCGGTCGGCCGCCCGCTCCAGGTTGTGAGAAACCCAGAGATGAAAGGTGGCCCGGTCGATGGTATTACGGTCGCCGATCATGATCTCCAGCAGCTCTTTATAGAGACGGTTGTAAAGATCATCCACCTGATCGTCTTCCTCAGGAATAGACAGAGCGGTGGCCTCATCAAGCTCAACAAAGGCACCGATCGCCCGGTGCAGCATGTCCGCGGTCAGCTCGGCCATTTTGGGAATATGCACCAGCTCCTTGAGGGGGGGCTGGTCTCCCAGGCGGATAGCGATCCGGGCGATGCCTTTGGCATAATCCCCGATCCGCTCCAGTTCTCCGGCCAGATCGATGATTGAAGCCAGCCGGCGCAGGTCCGTGGCCAGCGGCTGCTGGGTGGCGACCGTGATCAGGGCTTTGCGTTCGATTTCATAACGCTTCTCATTGATAAGCTGGTCTTGTTGATAGATTTCTCGGGCCCGGTCCAGATCACGCTCCTTGAGGGCCTCCACCGCGTCGAGCAGGGACTGCTCGACCATGCTGCCCAGGACGATGATGGATTCCAGATGCTCCTGAATTTTTCGGTCAAAACTTTCTCGAGTATCACTTATCATATTGAACCTGCCTTTTCTTATGAGAGGTCAGATTTTTCTTTCCGCTTGGAGGGATCAGCCGAAACGACCCTCGATATAATCCTGGGTGGTTTGCTTTTCCGGGTTAGTGAATAATTTGTCACCAGAATCAACTTCAATAAGTTTTCCTTGGAGCATAAAAGCAGCGATATCCGCCGTTCTGGCCGCTTGTTGGACGGAATGCGGCACAAGGACCACCGTATAATCCTCCTTCAGTTTTTTAAGGGATTCCTCAACTTTTGCCGTCGAAATAGGGTCGAGTCCGGAGGTGGGCTCATCCAGCAGGATGACCTCGGGTTCCAGGGCTAACACTCTGGCCAGACATAACCTTTGCTGCTGACCGCCGGAGAGAGAAGTGGCTGGATCGTCAAGCCGCTGGTTAACTTCATCCCAGAGGGCAGCTTTTTTTAGGCTTGTTTCGACCGCAGCTTCAAGGACATAAGGATCTTTTTCGCCGGCTATTTCCAGTCCATAGGTGAGGTTTTCTTGAATTGAAAAGGGGAGAACAACAGGTCGGGCGAATACCATCCCCACTCTTCTCCTGAGTTTGATCACATCGGTCTGGGAGGAGAGCACGTCTAAGTCGTCGAGTTGGACTTCTCCTTCGATGCGGATCACGTCGGCGAGATCATTCAGTCGATTGAGCACCCTGAGCAGGCTGGACTTTCCACCTCCGGCTGGTCCAAACAGCACGGTGATCGCTCGCGCCGGAATCTCCAGGCTGATATTCTGAAGGGACTCTGTCCCATCGGAGTATTCCAGGGATAGGTTTTTAATAGAAATCTTTGCCATATCAATTTACCACTGTCTTCGGGACCGGGCTCTGGATCGAATGATCGTTGCGCTAGTGTTCATCCCTAAAACGAATACTAATAGCACCAGCGCTGTTCCGTACTGAATTTTAATGGGCATTCCCGGGACCTGGGTGGAGATCACGAACAGGTGATAGGGGAGGGCCATGGTGGCATCGAGAGGGGAGTCCGGAAGCTGGGGGAGAAAAAAGGCCGCCACGGTAAAAAGAATCGGCGCGGTTTCTCCAGCTGCCCGCTCCAGCCCGAGGATCACCCCGGTGAGAATGCCTGGTAGGGCTTCGGGGAGAACAATTTTCCGGATCGTCTGCCATTTGGTCGCACCCACTGAGATGCTTACAGTCCGAAAGGCCTGAGGAACGGCTCGAAGGGCTTCTTCCGTCGTGCTGATGATCACGGGAAGGGTCATGATGGATAAGGTCAGCGATCCGGCCAGGATGCTGGTTCCAAACTGGAGGAAGAGCACAAATAATCCCAGGCCGAACAAGCCGTAGACCACGGAGGGAATACCAGCCAAATTGATAATTGCGATTCGAATCAGTTGGGTAAAATGGTTGCTGGGTGCGTATTCAGCGAGGTAAATGGCGGCTCCAATACCTAAGGGGACGGCAAAGACCGCGGTGCCTAACGTGAGGTAAAAAGTCCCTACGATGGCAGGCCAGATACCCCCAGCTCTCATGCCGTCTTCTGGGAATCCGGTGATGAACTCCCAGGAGATGGCAGGCAACCCCTGGATGATGATATAGACTACCACAGCGAGGATCGGGATCACCGTGAGGATTGTGCCTACCGTGAGCACGCTGAAACCAATTCTTTGGATCAGATGGCGGGAGCGAGTAGCTTTGGGCATGGTTCAGGAAAGGATCCTTTCCTGCCGCTTTCGCTGTTGGAAAACGACTGCGGAGGCTGTGATATTAACTGCCAGGGAAATCAGAAAGAGAACCATCCCGATAAAGAACAGCACATGATAGTGAACGCCTCCTTGAGCGACCTCTCCCATTTCAGCTGCAATAGTTGCAGTCATAGTCCGGGCTGGTGAAAAAAGATCCTGGAGTCTGGTTGGCAGGATAGGGGCGTTTCCAGAAACCATCATCACGGTCATGGTTTCTCCAATCGCTCTCCCTACGCCCAGCATCACGGCAGTCAGAACCCCTGAGCGAGCAGCGGGGAGAGTGATCCTCCAGATGGTCTGCCACTCGGTGGCTCCAATGGCCAGTGAGGCGTCACGATATGATTTGGGAACAGCATCCAGGGCATCTTCAGCCACAGAGACAACTGTGGGGATGGCGATTCCGCCCAGCAGGATCGAACCTGTCAGTGCAGTTAAACCGGTGGGCAGATTTAAAAACCGACGCAGGAAAGAGGAAAGGACCACCATCCCTAGAAAACCCAGCACAACCGAAGGTAAGCCCGCCAGGATTTCTATCAATGGTTTCAAGACTTCTCGCACCCAGCGCGGAGCAATTTCCGAAAGATAGACGGCGGCCCCGATTCCAAACGGGACCGCAATCAGGGTCGCTCCGATGGTAATCAGCAGAGATCCTCCAATCAAAGGGAGGATGCCGTAATAATCTTCGATCGGATACCAGCGGGTGGAAAACAGCGTAGAAAACTCCACTTCATTCAGGGCTGGAATTCCCTCTTGTAGCAAAAAATAAAATATCATCCCCACGAAGATGATGGCGGAAATACCTGACACTCTGATCAGGCTGGTGACAATTGTTTCTCGGAAATTTAATTGAGAATCCATACTTTGAACTCTT
>CAZRUS010000029.1:22511-28705 GCA_964603385.1 uncultured Anaerolineales bacterium
TGTAGATATCCGATATCTGCTGCAGGGTCAGCCGGTCGACAGGATTATCGACATGGACGATCACGGCGATCGCGTCCCGGGCAATCACAAATTCAACCGGTTGGACTCCATTCTCTTCCGCTGTGGCGATCTCTTCCGGTTTCATGCTTCGGGATGCATTGGCAATATCCACCGTTCCATTGATCAGGGCGGCGATTCCGGTTCCGGATCCACCCCCGGTGACAGAAAGGCTGATCTCGGGATTTTGAGATTGATATTCCTCAGCCCAGGCCAGGGCCAGGTTGACAATCGTGTCAGATCCCTTGTTTTGAATGGTCAGGTTGGATTGAGGAGCAGAGGAGTCTGCTTCTGGTCTGCGGCAGGAGCCAGCACCCACCAGCAAGGTCAGCAAAAGGAATAGGGTCGTCAATCTGTTTTTCATCGCTACCGATTATAGCTTCAAAAACCAGAGCCAACAAGCGAATGAAGGATAAGCTCCCTTTGCGAAACTTGGGGGATGAAAGAGAGGTTTGAAAGCCCCGAGGATTAGTTTATAATCCTGACTATGAATACAGCTGAGGTTACTTTCAAGGTTCGGGATTTGAATTTTTTTTATGGTGAGAATCAAGCCTTACACCAGATCAACATGGATATCCTGCCCAGGCGGGTCACTGCCCTGATCGGTCCATCCGGCTGCGGGAAGTCCACTTTCCTGCGGTGCTTGAATCGGATGAATGATACCATCGAGGGCACCCGGCTGGAAGGTGAGGTCAAGCTGGAGGGTCAGGATATTTACGATCCCGACGTGGATCTGGTATCCCTTCGACAACGGGTGGGGATGGTCTTCCAGAAACCTAACCCATTTCCGAAATCAGTCTACGATAATGTTGCCTATGGGCCCAGAGTCCTGGGTTCTGTTCAAAACGGGAAAGATCTGGATGGGATTGTGGAAGACAGCCTGCGAAGGGCGGCGCTGTGGGACTTGGTAAAAGACCGGCTGGAGGATGATGCGTTAAGCCTATCGCTCGGGCAGCAGCAGCGGCTGTGTATTGCCCGTGTTTTGGCTGTTCAGGCTGAGGTGATTCTGATGGATGAACCCTGCTCAGCCCTTGATCCTATTGATACCAGAAAAGTAGAGGAGTTAATCCGGGAACTCCGAGACCGGTATACAATATTAATTGTGACCCATAATATGCAGCAGGCCGCCCGTGTATCAGATTTTACGGGGCTGTTCTGGCTGGGGGAATTAATCGAATTTAATCCAACTGAAAAACTATTTACCAATCCTGACCATGAACTGACCGAAGATTACATCACCGGTCGTTTAGGGTAGATTTCAGGAAAAGTTATCTATCCCAGAACATACGCTTGAAGCATAGATAATCTGGTCAGCAAAGGTTTTTAAATTAAAAATCCTCCTGCTCGTCGTCGGAGCGGTCAAATTCGGTCAGCCGCCCGGAGGCGGTGAACACAGTCCGCTCGCAGATGTTGGTCACCCGGTCCGCCGCCCGCTCCAGGTTGTGGGAGACCCAGAGGTGGAAGGTAGCCCGGTCGATGTTGTCCTCATCTGCCATCATGATCTCCAGCAGCTCCCGGTAGAGAAAGTTGTACAGTTCATCGACCTGGTCGTCCTCATCCGGGATGGACAGGGCGGCTTCCTCATCCAGCTGGGCGAAAGCCCCGATGGCCCGGTGCAGCATGTCCGCGGTCAGCTCAGCCATCCGGGGGATATGGACCAGCTCCTTGAGGGGGGGCTGGTCTCCCAGGCGGATAGCGATCCGGGCGATGCCTTTGGCATAATCCCCGATCCGCTCCAGTTCTCCGGCCAGATCGATGATTGAAGCCAGCCGGCGCAGGTCCGTGGCCAGCGGCTGCTGGGTGGCGACCGTGATCAGGGCTTTGCGTTCGATTTCATAACGCTTCTCATTGATAAGCTGGTCTTGTCGATAGATTTCTCGAGCCCGGTCCAGATCACGCTCCTTGAGGGCCTCCACCGCGTCGAGGAGGGACTGCTCGACCATGTTGCCCAGGATGACGATGGATTTTAGGTGCTCTTCAATACGGCGGTCGAATGTTTCTCTCGTGTCTTTAGGCATGATATCCTCTTTGATACTGCTCGTGCAGCAGTTGAATGATGGCTTCCTGAATCTGATCCCGAACCTGACGAAACACGGCTTTGATTTCTTGCGGCGTCCCAGCCGCTTGGGCCGGATCCTCGAAACCCCGGTGTACGACCTGGCCTTCACCCAGCCAAACCGGGCAGGTCTCTCTGGCATCATCACAGACGGTGACCACCAGATCGAACTCGGTTTCCTGGTATACAGCCGCGTCTTTGGAGGTCCCCGTATGGGTTATGTTAATTTCTTTCAGGACCTCCAGGGCCACCGGGTGGACAAATCCAGCGGGGTCTGTTCCGGCGCTGAAAGCCTGCCAGGAGGCAAGCGTGTCATTGACGATGGCTTCTGCCATCTGTGATCGGCAGGAGTTTCCTGTGCACAGGAAGAGAACTTTTTGAGGCTGAGTTTCATATGAGTTCATCGTGTTGCTCTTATTTTTTAGGGTTCATGTTGAGTTAATAGATAGCTGATCTTGGCGGAGTGGTTATCCAAAACGCCCGGTGATGTAATCCTCTGTGGTCTGCTTTTCCGGGTTAGTGAACAATTTTTCGGTTTCTCCGACCTCATCCAGGATCCCGGCCCGTCTATCTCCAAGATTGAAAAAGGCCGTGTAATCGGAAACCCGGGCGGCTTGCTGCATGTTGTGAGTTACCACGATGATTGTGTAATTCTTGGCCAGTTCCCGCATCAACTCTTCAATTTTCAAGGTGGCGATCGGATCAAGGGCTGAAGCCGGTTCATCCATCAGGATGATCGACGGCTGGACCGCGATGGCCCGAGCGATGCACAAGCGCTGCTGCTGTCCGCCGGACAGGCTGAGCCCGTTTTGATGCAGTTTATCCCGGACCTCCTCCCACAGGGCTGCATTCCGGAGGGATTCCTCGACCATTTCGTCCATATCGCCCTGATAACCGTTGATTCGGGCTCCCCAGGCGACGTTATCATAGATGCTTTTTGGGAACGGGTTGGGTTTTTGGAAGACCATCCCGATCCTCCGCCGAATTTCTACCGGATCCACCTCGGGTTGATAGATGTTCTGACCTTGATAAAGAACTTCACCCTTGGTTCGAGCGGTAGGGATGAGCTCATTCATGCGGTTAAAGGCCCGCAGTACGGTGCTTTTCCCACAACCGGAAGGACCGATAATGGCGGTGATCTTGTTGAGGTGAATATCCAGGTCCACATCCCGGACGGCCTGAAAACCTCCGTAAAAGATGCTCAGATTCCTGGCCTGGATGGCGTATGAATTGGCTGCTGTTTGATTCGGGGTCATGATCTAGTTCCTCTTTCCAGAGTGAGGGTTTGAAATTAAAATCTTGTGCTGTATTTATTGCGCAGGTAAATCGCCAGTGCGTTCAGGGAGAGCAGCAGTCCGAGCAGGACCAGAATGGCGGCCCCGGCGATATTTCTGAACTCGTCCTGCGGTCTGGCCGTCCACTGCCAGATTTGAATGGGCAGGGTGGTGAATTTCGAGAAAGGCGATTTGGGGTCAAAGGTGATGAAGGTGGAGGCCCCGACCACAACCAGGGGGGCTGTTTCACCGATCGCCCGGGAGATGGCCAGAATCGCTCCGGTCAGGATGCCGGGCAGGGCGTTGGGCAGCACATGATGCCAGACCGTTTGCCAGCGGGTGGCGCCCATCCCGTAACTGGCCTGGCGGAGCGATCCGGGGACGGCCTTGATGGCTTCCTGGGCGTTGATGATGATCAAGGGCAGGATCAGCAAGCCAAGAGTCATCCCCGCAGAGAGCACTGTTCTGCCGTTGGCCGTGGTTGGATCGACCAGCCCGAAAGCTGCACCGCTGGTGATGTGCTCCAGGGTGCGCACAAAAATGGCCAGGCCGAGCATCCCGTAAATGATCGAAGGCACCCCGGCGAGATTGTTGATATTGGTCTGGATCAGCCGGTTGAGGGGGGTATCGGCGGCGTATTCTTCCAGATAAATCGCCGCCCCGACGCCCAGAGGGAAAGCAAACAGGATGGTGATGGCGATTGTCCACAGGGAGCCGAGGATAGCGGTTCGGACCCCGGCGTGTTCAGGATTCGGTGACTGCGGGGTGACCAGAAAATTTTGATCCAGCCAGGAATGAAATTCCAGGGCAGCCTGGGGGTGATCGGCCGCTGCTTCGGCAGCAATCTTGTCCCGGTGGAAGAGCGAATCAACCAGCGACCAGGTGTCCACCACGGTGGGTTGCACGACCCTGGTCACCACCAGGTTGTATAAATCTTCCCGGGATCTTTCCTCCCAGGGTTTTTCACTTTCCAGCCGCCGGATTAAACCTTGGGAGAGGTGTTCTTTAAGAATATGGGTGAGATCCACCGGATGGAGCTGCTCGATGGGGATGTTGTTGATGGCCAGATCTTCCGGATTGATTTGATTCTCAAGGGCAATCATCCCGAAGGTGGAGTTGATCACGTTGAGGATCAGCACGATCAGGGTGAGAATCCCCACCCAGGTGGAGGCCTGAAAAAGCCTTTTCCAGATCCTGCCTATGCGGTGGCGCTGGGGAAGGTTGGATTGATAGGTGACGTCAGGAAGCGCATCCCTGGTTTGGTTTGGTTGGTTCATTCATATACCTCGCGGAAGCGGCGGACTACCCGCTGACTGATCACGTTCAGGGTCAGAGTGATGAAGAACAGAAATAGTCCGATGGCAAATATGCTGTGGTAGTCGATGGAATCGTAGCTGATATCGCCGCCGCTGATGCGGACGATGTGCCCGGTCATGGTTTCGGCGGGCTTGAAGGGATTGAAGGTGAAATTGGGACCGGCCCCGGCTGCCAGAGCGACCACCATGGTCTCTCCGATTGCCCTGGAGATGGCGACGATGAAGGCAGCCACAATCCCTGAGGTTGCCGCAGGAACTACCACCCGCACCGCGGTCTCCAGCTTGGTGGCGCCCATCCCGTAGGCAGCTTCCCGCAGCGAGCGGGGGACCGCGCTGAGGGCATCTTCGCTCATCGAGCTCACCAGCGGGATGATTAAAATCCCGACTACAATCCCCGCAGAGGCCACGTTATAGACTTCGACGACATCGTTACCCAGGATGGTTTTCAGCAGCGGGGTCATAAAGGTCAGGGCAAAGTAGCCGTAGACCACGGTAGGGACCCCGGAGAGTACCTCCAGGATCGGCTTGATGGTGTTCCTGGCCCGCAGGCTCGCATACTCGCTCAGGTAAACGGCGGTGCTCAATCCCAGCGGCAGGGAAACCAGCATGGCGATCAGGGAGACCATCAGGGTGGCGTTCAGCAACGGCCAGATCCCGAACTGGCCGATCTGGGGGTTCCATTTCGTTCCGGTAAAGAACTCCACCAGGGTGACGCTGGAGGAGAGGAAAACCTCACTGCCGATGCGGTGTTCAGCGGCTGCGGTTTTTTCCACTCCTCGCTCCACTTTGACTATCCCTGCGGTGATGTCGGTGATAACCATCAATTCTTCATCGATCCGGATCTTGTCATCGGGCTCCAGGGTGAAGCCGCTCGTTCCCACGTCAAATTGGATTGCCTCGGCATCAATGGAGGCTTTCAGGGTATGATTGGTTTGCTCCCAGCTCTGCCGGGTAAAAAAGGTCAACGATTCTTTGCCGAGTTCATAGACAATGCCCACGGTGGTCAGGATGGAAATGGCACCGCTGATAAACAATAAGGTCTGGATGATAAATTCTCCCCAGCGGCGTTTTTTCTTCAGGTTGTTAGACCGATGATAACCAGCAGATTGGATCTGGGCTTTGGTTTGTCCAGGGGTAAGGCGGTTTTCTTCTTCCATGGGTGTTTCCTGGGTGATCAAATCGGGCGTTTCGTTAAGTCTCATGACGATGGGTTGTCAGGGAAAGAGGTTTGATTTTCAAAAACCTCTCCTCATAAACAGGTTGAGGAGAGGTTAAATTGAGATCTCTTTCCTAATCTCCCTTATCTCACAGCCTCCATAAAGCGCAGTTTTGATAAACCGAGCGCTTGATCGGAAGCCGGGAAGTAACCCACATCGGTGACTTCATCGTTGACATAGGTCAGGAAGAAGTTGATGTAGCCGGCGACCTGCGGTTTTGACTGCATGATCTCGGCATCGGAGTAGATGAACAGCGGCCGGGCCAGCGGGTAGT
>CAZRUS010000030.1:0-27886 GCA_964603385.1 uncultured Anaerolineales bacterium
ACCTCATACTGGATTGTGGGAAAAGCAAAAAGGGCTGCTTTTTAGACAGCCCCTTATTTTTTTTAGGGACAGCGGGTCAGCTTTGCTGATTGTAGCGGGCGATGGCTTTCTTGATGGCGCTGCGGATCTCGTCGTGGGGAATTTCGTCCACTGAGGTGTAGGTTTCTCCCCGGATGTGAAATTCTATGCCCCCGTCCGGTGCAGTGCCAAAATCAACATCATACATGCGGAGATCCGGGTCGGCTTGCACGGCTGCCCGGACGATATCCTCGATCTGCTCCGCGAAGGGAGCAGCCAGATCTTCGCCGGGGTCATGGTCATAGAGCGTGATGCCTTCTCTGTCTGCCAGAGTGGCTTCCCGGGTTTCCTCGGGGATGTCGGACTGAATCCATTCCGGGGACTCGCCCTCGGGAACGGCATCCAGGTCAATTTTCCGGGATGAGCTGATCAAAAGACCAAAGATAATAAACACCACCAGCAGCACAGCGCCGCCAATTATTCCAATCATCAGCAGGTTTGACATCAGGTTTTCCTCCCCGAATGAGATCTGACGGACCGCCGCCAGGCAGCAGGCGGGCAGCTGTCCACTGCTCATGATTGTAACAGACCCTGGACGTCAGGGGATGTTAGTTTTGTTAGCTGGGCGCAGGGGGCTGAGGGTTGCCCCGGATGAGAAGCAGGTCTCAGGGGAATGCTGTCGGGGAAATCAGGCGGAGGGGGTGGGATTCGAACCCACGGTGGCCCGAAGACCACAACGGTTTTCGAGACCGCCCCGATCGTCCACTCTGGCACCCCTCCGTTTCCGGAAAAATTATACCAGCAGCCGGAGGCATCGTAAACAGCCGCCGAGCGGCTGCCGCAGGAAGGGATCCGGCGGGTTCACAAAGGAGCAAGATAGGCTGCGAAAGCACAGTACAGGGAGGCGGGATCCACCGCAATCAACAGCCAGGGGAATTCTTACCCCCTGAAGTGAGCGGGACCGGGGAAGGCGCGGTTGAATCTGATCAAAGCTGCTGGTTGAGCTGATGCTTTTGGCCTGGGCAGTGACGTTCTGCAATCGACCCGTTTCCTGACAGGCTCCCCTGAGCGGGGCGGGGAGGTACGTTTGTCAGCAGAGCTGGCGAGGAATTTCACCTGCAAAATTCCCCTGAGCTGAGGGGGAAGGGTGTATAATTTATAATGACGCTTGTAAATTAATATTGTACAAAATAGAAGGAGGTCTCCATGAATAAGGTCGATGTGCTGGTGATCGGCGGAAGCGCCGCGGGATTGGTAACCGCGCTGACGGGCAAGAGCCACTATCCAGAAAAAGAGTTTCTGCTCATCCGCAAAGAGGAAAAAGTGGTCGTGCCCTGCGGCATTCCCTACATTTTTGGATCGCTGGAAAACAGTGATCAAAATGTCATCCCGGATGCCAAACTGGAGGGGATGGGCGTCGATCTGCTGGTCGGGGAGGTGACCGCGGTGGATCCAGAAGGGAAGCGCGTCCAGCTGGCCGATGGGCAGACCGTGAATTATGAGAAATTGGTCCTGTCCATCGGCTCCAACCCCGTGGTGCCTGACTGGCTGCAGGGGGCGGATCTGGACAATGTTTTCACCGTGCCGAAAAACAAGGCCTATCTGGATCAGATGCTGCAGCAGCTGGAGGACAAAGAACGCCTGGTCGTGGTGGGTGGGGGGTTTATCGGTGTAGAGCTTTCCGACGAGCTCTGCAAACGGGGCAAGGAAGTCACCGTGGTCGAACTGCTGCCCCATGTCTTGAGCGCAGTCTTTGACGAAGAATTGGCCGTAAAAGCAGAAACGGTGCTGCAGGAGCGCGGGGTACAGGTGGAAACCGGCTCCGGTGTCAAAGAGCTGTTCGGGAATGGCAGGGTGGAGGGGGTGAAGCTCCAGAACGGGCGTGAGCTTCCTGCAGATGCCGTGATCCTCTCCATGGGCTATCGTCCCAATACCCAGCTGGCTCAGGAAGCCGGCATCCCGGTCAACAAACTCGGGTTTATCCGGGTGGATCAATACATGAGAACTGAAGTCCCGGATATCTTTGCTGTGGGAGACTGCGCGGAAAAGAGAGATTTTGTCACCAATAAAGTGATTCCAACCATGCTGGCATCCACCGCCTGTGCGGAGGCCCGCATTACCGGGATGAATCTCTTCCAGCTGGAAGCTGTGCGAACCTTTACCGGGACGATCTCCAATTTTGCCACCGCCTTTGGGGAGCATGCCTTCGGTGTGGCCGGTGTGACTGAATGCACGGCCAAGGAAGAGGGCTTTGATATTGTCACAGCCGAATTTGAGGGGGTGGACCATCACCCGGGCAAGCTGGCCGGAACCCACAAGCAGCGGGTGAAGCTGGTGG
Source organism: uncultured Anaerolineales bacterium (assembly GCA_964603385.1). Classification (GTDB taxonomy): domain Bacteria; phylum Chloroflexota; class Anaerolineae; order Anaerolineales; family UBA11858; genus B10-G9. The sequence continues at coordinate 2,357 of CAZRUS010000030.1, forward strand.
TGGCCAGGGACTCCGGCTTGATCCTCGGTGGGAGCGTTTCCGGCGGGGCCACCGTGGGAGAGGTGGTCAATGTCATCGGGCTGGCCATTCAGAAACGGATGACGGTCAGCGAGGTGCTCACCGCCCAGATCGGTACCCATCCACTGCTGACTGCGCCCCCCACAGCCTATCCCTTCATCAAGGCGTCTGAGGCGGCGTTAAAACAAATTCGCAATCCCTGAGATGTCTTCCCCCCTTGCAGAAGCAGAACAGGCTGTCCTCCGGCAGCCTGTTTTTTTTTCGGATTAAGAATTATCGAGAAAAATTCTCTTGAGAATAAGCGCCGGGTTGTTATCTGGTAGAATCTTTCTGTCGAAAAAATTGTATTTGGTGGGAGTTTCTGCATGCCGTTATATGAATTCACCTGTCAGCACTGCCGGGAAAGGTTTGAAATTCTGGGCTCCTTTTCCCTGCTGGAAGGCGATCCCCCCGCCTGTGAGCACTGCGGCAGTTCGGATACCACCCGGAATCTGTCCACTGGGGCTGTTTTTCGCCGGGAGGGAAGGGGGCAGCGGGTTTCGGCAGCGGCATCTTCCTGCAGCTCCTGCTCCGCCTCTCCCACATCCTGCGCTGGCTGCAGCTCAGGGGGATAAGCACAGCGCTTACCGGCCAGCTGACGGGGGGAGGCAGCTGACTGTTCAGGCAGGAGAAGGAACGGATTATGAAAACAAAAATAATTTTCCTGATGACATGTGTTCTGCTGCTGGCGGGCTGCGGTGGGCAGCGGGCAGCGGAGGCCACGGCAACAGCGGAATTCTTCCTGACGGCCGAGGCTGCCCTCACCGAAGTTGCCCAGGTCACCCCCACCAGCCAGCCGACCTGGACTTCCTCCCCTACGGCCACTGACTGGCAGCTGGCCACTCCCTCTCCGGCCGCCACCACCCGGGTCCCCTTTTATGAGCAGCCCACCGCCACCAGCGGGATTTCCTGTGATCAGGCCAGTTTTATCACGGACGTCACTGTTCCAGATAACACTGCATTCGCCCCTGGAGAAAGCTTCACGAAAACCTGGCGCCTGCGCAATACCGGCAGCTGCGCCTGGACGGAGGAGTACACGGTCGCCTTTGTCAGCGGAAACCAGCTGGGGGGGAAGACCACCTCCCTGCCCAGGACAATCGGGATTAATGAAACGCTGGATATTTCGGTGGAGATGAAAGCCCCCCTGCTGGCCGGGGAGTACACTTCCTACTGGACGATCCGCAACCAGAACGGAATCTCTTTTGGTGATTTGTTCTATGTCCAGATCGTGGTCACCAGCAGCGCTACGGAGACTTTTACGCCGGCTCCCACCGCTGCGGAACCGACGCAAACCCCCAGCCCCTCTCCCACCACAGAGGCCACCCAGGCTGAGACACCGGACCCTTCAGCAACCTTCACCCCCACCGCCACGGAGACTCAGGAATAGCTCGCTGGATTGATCCCTCAGCCGCGGCGTTTCCGTGGGAGAAATACCCCTTCCCCAGTACCCTACTAAAGGAGACGGCATGAAGAATAACATCGCTATAATCACGGACAGCACCTGCGATATTCCGGAGGAATACCTGAATCGATACCAGATTGAGGTTGTGCCGTTGACCATCATCTGGGGAGAGGAGCAGTTTCGGGATGGGGTCGATCTGGAAGCGGAGGCTTTCTATCAGCGTCTGGAAGCAGACCCGGTGCTGCCTTCCACCTCCCAGCCCACCCCGGAGGATTTCCTTCAAGTTTGCCAGCGGGTCAGAGAACAGGGAGCGCAAGAGATTGTCATCATGACCATCAGCCGGGCGATGAGCGGGACCTACCAATCGGCCAGAAAAGCAGCGGAAAGGATGGAGATCCCCGTACGTGTCTATGACTCCAGGGCCAACTCCATGAGCCTGGGCTGGCAGGTGCTGGCGGCAGCCCGGGTTCGTGAGCAGGGAGGGGGGGCTGAAGAGATGCTGGCGGCAGCGGACCGGGCCCGGAAGAATATGGTCTATCTGGTCAGTCTTGATACCTTGAAATTCCTCCATAAGGGAGGGCGGATCGGGGGAGCGAGCTCCTTTATTGGCACCCTGCTGAACTTGAAACCGCAGATCAGCGTCAATCATGAAACCGGCGAGGTGGAGGCTGAGCGCCAGTCCCGGACGCGCAAAAAAGCGCTCTCAGATCTTTATCAGGATTTTTTAAGTCACTTCCCGGCCCCGGAAGGTCTCCGGGTGGCGGTGCTGCACAATGCGGCTCTGGAAGCGGCAGAAGAGCTGGTGGAGAAACTCAAGGAAGAGGTTCAGCCGGAAGAGATCATCCTCAGCATTGTTTCCCCCATCCTGGGCGTGCACACCGGCCCGGGGGCGGTGGCCCTGTGCGGTTATCCGTCCTGAGCAGCGCAGCAGGTTTTAAAATTCCCCGGGCCGTTCCAGCGCTCCTGCCCGGGGGGTGATGGTGACGGCGGATTTTATTCCCGGGCGGTGAGTTTCAGCACAGCGCCGTTGATATCCACCAGGTAGACTTCCCCGTTTTCATCCTGGTCAATGGCAGCAATCCGGCGGCCGGTTTCGAAGAGCAGCTCATTCTGCCACTCCCCCTCCGGAGTCTGCAGCAGCCCCCAGATCAGGCCGGAGCAGAAATCTCCATAGAGGTAGACCCCCTGCCAGGCGGGCAGCGCTCCCCGGTATACGGCCCCTCCGGAGACTGAGCAGCCGGTGGGGTGCTGGTATTCTGCCACTGGAAAGGTCAGCTCGAGATCCTCCGGGGGTGTCCCTTCATAGGGCAGGCTGCCTTCATAGTAGTCCCAGCCAAAATTGGCTCCCGGCTGGGCATCCGCCGGCAGGAAATTGATCTCTTCCGCCTGGTCCTGCCCAACATCAGCGATGTAAAGGCTCCCGGTGACCGGGTCGAAGGTAAAACGCCAGGGGTTGCGCAGTCCGTAAGCCCAGATCTCGTTGCCAAATGGGTTCCCCTCCGGAAGGGCATAGGGCTGCTGGCTGACATCGATGCGCAGCAGCTTTCCCAGCAGATTATCCAGGTTTTGGGCATTTTCCTGGGGATCTCCAGCCCCGCCTCCATCCCCGGTGGCGATCCATAAATATCCCTGCGGACCGAAGAGTATCTGACCGCCGTTGTGATTTTGAAAGGGCTGGTTGAAGGTGAGGACGTTGGATTCTGATGCTGGATCCGCCTGAGAGGGATTATCAGAGACCTGGAAGCGGGAAACTACCGTATCTCCCCCGCTGTTGGTGTAGTTGACGAAGAAATAGCCGTTGTCTTGATAATCGGGATCAAACGCCAGTCCCAAAAGACCCTGTTCTGAGCCGCTGTCCCCGACCCGATCCCGGATATCCAGGAAGGGCGAATCCAGCAGCTGGCCCTGGTGATAAATGCGGATCGTCCCGGGCTGTTCAATGATGAACAGCCGTCCCGATCCGTCTCCTGCGGAGGTCAGACCGATGGGCTGGGTGAGACCAGCAGCCACCGGTGACCAGGTAACCCCGGCGGGGTCCGGCAGGCTGCTGACCGAGTCTGGCGCGGCTGTGGGAGCTGTGGTCGCAGTCGGCGGGGAGGTTGGCGCGGGGGAAGGGCTGGTCGTTGGGGACGGAGGCAGGGCTGTACTGGTTGCCGGTGAAAAAGGGGTGGCAGAGATGGTGGGAGAGGGGGAGCTGGCGGCAGAGCAGCCGCCGGCCAGCAGGAGGATACCCAGCAAACCGGCACTTAAGAGGTAGTGAATTTTTCTGTTTGGCAGCATGGTCATCCTCCCGGGACGTGATCTCAAATGAATTGGTTGGATTTTCATTATAGAGAACGAAAGTAAACGCAGCATAAGAACCAGGACCCGGCAGAAAAGAGTTTCCTTGTCTCAGAAGGGAAGAAAAAGTAGAATTATGCCCATATTTGGAAGCACGCTTCCCTGTGGGCCAGGGAAGCTGCAGAAACGAAGCCCAGCCAATGAGTATTGATCAAACGATTGCCAGGTTAATTAATCTGACGCCAAAGAGTGTATCCGCAGTCATCAAGCTGCTTGATGGCGGAGACACCATCCCCTTTATCGCCCGCTACCGTAAGGAAGCCACCGGGGGGCTGGATGAAATTCAGCTGCGCCGGATCCGGGAGGAGCTCTCCCGCCTGCGGGCTCTGGCGGAGCGGCGGGAGACCATTCTGAAAACTATCCGCGAGCAGGATAAGCTCACCCCCGAGCTGGAACAAGCTGTCCGCGAGGCAGACACGCGTACAGCGCTGGAAGATCTTTACCAGCCCTTCAAACCCCGGAGAGTGACCCGCGCTGATCAGGCCCGCCGACGGGGCTTACAGGGACTGGGGGAATTGATCCTCACCCAGCCGGTGGATGGGCTTCACCCCCAGGAGGAAGTCCGCAGCTATCTTTCCGAAGAGGTAGAAACGCCGGCGGAAGCCTGGCAGGGGGCCAGGGATATCGCCGCCGAGAAAATCAGCGAACATCCTGGCGTCCGGGGACAGATCCGAGGAAAAGCCCAGCTGCATGCAGACCTGATCTCTTCCAAGAAAGCGGATGCAGAGGACCCCCGGGAGGTCTACCGCACGTATTACCAGTTCAAATCCCGGGTGGACCGCCTGCAGTCCCATCAGGTGCTGGCACTTAACCGCGGGGAAGAAGAAGGGATCCTCAAGATCAGCCTGGAGATTCCGGAGCGGGACTGGCGCCGCGCGGTGGCAGCCCATTTTCCCATTGACCCGTCTTCAGCCTATGCAGACCACCTTCGTCAGGCAGGGGAAGACGCCGCCGCCAGACTGCTGCTGCCGGCCATTGTGCGCGATGTCCGGCGCTCACTGACTGAGAAAGCGGAGGAAGAAGCCATTGCTGTCTTTGCCAGCAATCTCCGGGCGCTGCTGCTGCAGCCCCCGCTGGCCGGGCAGACCGTGCTGGGGATGGATCCCGGCTTCCGTACGGGCTGTAAAACTGCCGTGGTTGACCCCACGGGAAAAGTGCTCGACACTGCGACCATCTACCCCGCTCCTCCCCGAAGTGACCTTGAGAGGGCCAGGAAGGTGCTTGATCGGTTAATCCAGACCCATGAGGTGAGCCTGATTGCCATCGGCAATGGGACCGCATCCCGGGAGACGGAATTGTTTGTGGCTGACCTGATCGGCCGCTATGAGCAGCTGTCTTACCTGATTGTCAGTGAGGCTGGGGCCAGCGTTTACAGCGCCAGCGAATTGGCCGGCAGGGAGCTGCCCGAGCTGGATGTCAGCCTGCGGGGAGCGGTCTCCATCGCCCGCCGGGTGCAGGATCCGCTGGCGGAGCTGGTCAAGATTGACCCCCGCTCAATCGGGGTGGGCATGTACCAGCACGATGTCAACCAGAAGCGGTTAAATCAGAAGCTGGAAGAAGTGGTGGAGAGCGTGGTCAATCAGGTTGGCGTGGATCTCAACACTGCCTCCCCGGTGCTGCTGACTCATGTTTCCGGCATTGGGCCGGCTCTAGGGGACCGCATTGTCGAGCACCGTGACGGCCAGGGGCCTTTCTGCAGTCGGAGGGAGCTGCTGGACGTCCAGGGGCTGGGGGCGAAAACTTATCAGCTGGCGGCCGGCTTTGTGCGGGTTCCAGGCGGGACGGAGCCGCTGGATGACACCGCCATTCATCCGGAAAGCTATCCGGCCGCCCGGCAGGTGCTGCGTTTGGCAGGGATTGAAGCAGGGGATCCGCCGGATCAGAAAAGGAAAGCCCTGCAGCAGCTGAGCAGGAAAAAAACAGCCCAAACGCTGGCCGCGGAACTTCATATCGGGGTCCCCACCCTGGTGGACATTTTCCAGCAGCTGGCTGCCCCCGGGCGGGACCCCCGGGAGGATCTGCCCAAACCAGTGCTGCGCCGGGATGTGCTCAAAATGGAGGATCTGGTGGAGGGGTTGGAGCTTCAGGGGACGGTTCGAAATGTGGTCGCCTTCGGGGCCTTTATTGACATCGGCGTCAAGCAGGATGGATTGCTGCACCGCAGCCAGATTCCGAAGGGAGCCGCCATTCAGGTGGGGGATGTCCTTCCCGTACGGGTGCTGAACGTCGATCCGGAAAGAGGACGGATCGGACTCGGCTGGACTGCAGGCTGATCCCAGCAGCCCCCGGATCATTCCCTGGCAGGAACCAAAAAACCCCCGCAGCATCATTCAGCGCTGCAGGGGAATTACGCTGTTCGGCCAGCTGGTTACCGAGTTTGACGGCCTCCCGGCTCTCTCCGGGTGTCCCAAGCCAGCCGTTCCCTGAAGAGCCCCGCTGCCGGTGCCGTTCCTCGGACCCCGGTTACCCCGGGAAGAGTACCAGTCAGCTTCTGCCTGGGTGAGCACACCGCCGGCAGCAGCCTTTTCAAGCGCTTCCTGTTGGGCCTGATTCATGATCTCCCTGGCTTCATCGAAGCTGTTTCCCCTGCTGAGAGCGATCCCGATAAAGCGTTCTCCAGCATCCTCCCGGGCAGAGAGCTCCTTAGGTGTGATCTCAAGGGCGGCAGCCAGCGCATTGTGGATGTAGACCTCGAGAGCGCCATCCAGATTGAGCTTCCTGGAGCGCGGTTCCCGGAAGGTATCCTCAGCAAACCTGCATTCCTGCTGGTCTCCGGGACCGCTGCGGGTGGACTCACCAGCTTGGGCCGGGGTGGTCACAGCCAGGGTGATTAATGCGGCTGTCAGGATTCCCAAGAATATTGTCAAGTTCTTTTTCATGGTCAACTCCTTTAATTGAAATATTTAAATTCTTCCTTTTTGCTTCCTGCAGCGTAGAGTGTATCGGGGAGCTGTCAAGAAGAGATGAAGATCATTTGAAGTCTTGGTTAATGCTGCTGAACCTTCCTGCTGACATTTGCTGCTGTATTATTCCTTCCATTCTGAGAAAGATATTCATTTATCTGAGTGTTGAAACCGCTAACACTTGTTGCTACAATCAACATAGATTTCTTGCTCCTTAATTCTCCCTTACCAAGCACTGTAGCGAGATAACGGCTTCGCGGGACTGACCATCTCTCTGTGGTGCCTCTTTTTTGCTCATTGATGCCGGAAATTTCCCTGCCGCTGCCCCTGCTATCGCAGGGAAGGTGATCACTTAACCGGTTGGTTATCCGTTCTCAGGAATGATTCAATCTGCAGGAAAGGAGTGAGATATGAATTGGAGATTGATACTGCGGCAGCTGACAGCGGGGACTTTGATGTTGATAACAGCAGCCGGGATCGCTGCCTGTGCCCAAGAACCGGCTTCTCAGCCCCGTGTGTGGCTTGATGCTCCCCGGGGAAACACGGTCGTTCTGCCGGGATCCACAATCGAAATTGTTTCTCACGCATATGCAGTGGACGGCCTCGCTGAGGTGGTTTTCTCTATCAATGGGGAGGCCTATCAGCAGACCGCGCCTGATCCCGAGGGGGCTGAGTTCGCTGAATTCAGACTGCAGTGGAGCCCTGCACAGGAGGGCAACTACCGCCTGGAGGTGATCGCTTATGACCGCCAGGGGTCAGTGTCCCCTCCGGACATGGTTTCGATTTCTGTGGCGGCAGAACGGACAGCAGAGGAGGTTGAGGAAGCGGTCGTGACTGAACCACCAACTCCGGTGGTCACCATCACACCGGAAGAGCAGATCGTGCCATCCTGTCCCCCGCTGCTCACCGCTGATACCAATGCCAACTGCCGCGCCGGCCCGGGGGAGATTTATGATTTGCTGACCGTGCTTTCCGCCGGGGATGCGGCAATTGTCAAGGGGCGGAGTGAGGACAGCAGCTGGTGGGTGATTCAACGTCCCGATGCAGCCGGGAACTGCTGGATCTGGGACGGGCTGGTCACCTTGAGCGCCGATACCTGTCAGGTACTGGTATTTACCCCGCCGGATCCTCCCGATCAGGGGGATCTCAATCCTCCCCCGGTACCTGAACCGATGGTGCCCGCCGATGGCCTGGAGATTGACTGCAGTGCCAGTCAGAATCTGGTCTGGCTGCCGGTGAATGATCCCAGTGGAATTGAGGGGTATTACCTGCGGCTGGAGAAGGAGGTCTCCGCCGGCAGCTGGCAGAGTGCGGGAAGCTGGGGTCCAGTTGTCGGGAAACAGCACCCGGTAAAAGTGGACTGCGGCTTGCGCTACCGCTGGAGTGTACGGGCAGAGGATGGAGCTGGAAATTTCAGCCCCTGGTCCGGCTATTCATTTTTTTCAGTCAGTCTGGATTGATGTTCGGGAGATAATACCATGTCTTCATCCAAGAACCCAAATGACACTGCAGCCGGCAGCACACAGGGCAATCAAAACAAAAAACAATTTCCAGAGCTGATCTTGATCATCAGCGGTGCATTGATTCTGTTCACCCTGGCGATTTTGCTGGGGTATTATCTGCTGGTCCCCCGGGAGATGCTTCCCCGTCCTTTGGTGTTTATTCACAGCCCAGATCATGGATCAGCTGTGAGTCTCAATAAGCAGGTGGTCATTCACGCCACATCCCGGGATGAGAACCATATCACCCGGATGGAATTCTGGGTGGACGGCGTGCTTCACGATGTCGAGCGCAGTGAGATTGAGTCCGGGATCACCCCGTTTCCCATGCTGGTTTCCTGGCAGCCGGATGCTGCAGGGGAGCACACCATCACCTTTCGGGCTTTCAACAGTCGGGGAGGAAGAGCCCATGCTTCCATCCGCGTCGAAGCTGGACTGGGAGATGACCGCGATCTGGATGGTGTTGCAGATGCTGAAGATGCCTGCCCAGATCAGGCGGGAGCGGAGGAGAATACCGGCTGTCCCCTGGCAGGGGATGTGGATGGGGACGGAGTTCTTGATGAACAAGATCTCTGCCCGGAGGAACCCGGGTTAGAGGATGTCGAGGGCTGTCCAGACCGGGACGGCGATGGGATCTCGGATGGAGAGGATGCCGATCCAGATGCAGCCGGTCCGGCAGATACGAATGGCGCGCCCGACAGCGATGGTGATGGAGTAGCCGACAGAGATGATCTCCACCCTGGGGAGCCGGGAGATCCCGGAAGCGGAGGAGCCCCAGACAGCGGTGCAGGAGATCGTGACGGGGACGGCGCAGCGGATGACTTTGATCCCTGCCCGGATGAACCTGGGGCACCGGAGGACAGCTTCTGTCCGCCGCCGGCGGATGATCCCGCGCCGGCGGAAGAACCGCCCTTTGGGGTGCTGGAAGTAGAAACCATCCCACGAATGGTGGAGATCGAAGCCTATCAATTTCTGGTTAACCGGGATCTGGACCATGTCTGGTGCTATTTGCAGGTAGCGGGAGGCGAGGTGGAACGCTATGAGTTTGAACCCCAGGGTGAGCAGCGCTGGGATATTACCCGGGAGCTGGCTGGGGAGAACAGCAGGGTGATGAGCGTGCCTGAAGAGCAACCGCTGGAGGTGATGATGGAATGTGGGGGGGACACGGTGGATCTGGGCCCAGGTGGGGGGTCCGGAGTGGTCCATAACCTTGGAAGCTATACCGCTGCCCACAATTCTTCGGAATGGGATGGAAGGCAGCTGATCGCCAACGGGTCTGGTGAGGGAGGGGAGCAATTTGCAGCAGCCTACCGGATCTGTTCGCCCACCTGCGACGAGACCAGTTTTCCACCGCCGCTGCTTTCGGATGTTACCACCGGCCCGCGGGGAGAAGGCCCTTACCGGATCCGCTGGCGCTGGGAGGGGGAAGAGGATCGGCTGCGTGGGTTTATGATGATGGTCAATGGTACCTACTATGATGCCGTGACCAGCATTCCTGCTGATCAGAACAGTCTCGACCTGGAAGAATTTCTACCCGAGTGCGGAGAAGTGTTGGAATTTAGTCTCTCAGCCCGCGGAGAAGATCCGGAGACCGGAGCTGTCCTGGAGTCTCCCCCCAGCAATTCAGTCATCTGGGATGGACGGACCTGCCCCCGCACGGTATTGGTCTCTTTTCTCTCCCTGGATGGGTACGGTCTCGGCGGTCGGATAGGACCCATTTACGGCACGATGATTGCCAATGACCAGACCCTGCTGGCGGATTACCGGGATGGACCGCCCAGCTTCGATGCCACGGATGATAGTGAGATTTACCTGGATGCCGGAGGGGACTACAACCTGGCCAGCCTGTTTGAAGCCATTGAACAGGAAGCCTGGTCCTGCCTGAACTGTACGTCCAACTATGCGCCCACGGTGAACTACCTGGAGGTCGAGCTGGGACCGACCCAGTCCCTGACCTTTGGCGGCAGCATCTGGACCGAGCGGGATGGAAGGGCTTTTGAGGAATTCCTCACCCTCCGTCCGGGGGAAATTTCTCCAGGTGTCTATTCAATTACCCAGAATGGAATCACCCTGACGGTGGGCATTGACATCATCGTCGGGCCGGAAGCGGGTGGGGAAGAGCGGCTGCCTGACCTGACGATTACCGATGTCACCATGAACGACGCCGGGCAGCTCGAGGTGCATGTCTATAACAACGCGGCCGATCTTTTGGATGAAGATATCAACGTTGCTGTGGTGCAGATGAGCACTGATGAGCAGATCGATTTTCTCACCTGGCAGGACGTCACCATTCCTGCCGGCGGATCTCGCCGTTTGGTCTCTCCCAGCGCGGCTGCAGAACCCTATGACCTGCGGCTGCTGCTCGATCCGGTAGATGAGTCCGGGGAGGATGGGATCCGGGAGACCGACGAGCTTAATAATGTCTACGAAACTCCTGTGGAGATGGTCGTGCAGATCAACAGCTTCCAGATCCGGAATGGCCCCTGTGAAAGCTTCTTGGCCGCTGGACAGCGGGCGGAATTTTTCTTCCGGGTTTCAGTGAGCCACCGCTCCCCGGAGGGAGAAATCACTCCGGTAGGAACCAGACGATACCCCTGGGCTGGAGTGCTGGAACTGGACTGGACGGATACCCCCTGGGAGCATATCGGAGACTGGGACACTCGGGATGATTCCTTGATGAGTTTTGAGTTCGAGATGCCGGCTGATCACACACTGGTCATCCATGCGGATGGTTACGAGGTTGACAGTGGACTTGCTGCCAATGATTATGCTGGCCGGGTGGACCAGCGTTACGGACCGGAGGTTAATTACGGCCACAGTTCCGATGAGTACCATTTTGCTTCTGAAGGTTGGCACGACTGTCCGGATGGCACCCCATTGGGTTGGGATACAAATAATTTCCATATCTGGTGGAACATCACCCGGCTTCACTGAGCAGCGAACAGCCTCTGCCGGCTGCCGGCAGAGGCTGTTTTCTTTCATCTCCAGGTTTAGAGCTGGAAAGAATCCCCCATCTCCGGATAGCGCACCTCCGGGATGCCGGCCTGGATGAGCTTCTCCATCAGCGGTTCGGCACCGCGGGGCTCGCCGTGCACCAGGAAGACTTTTTTCAAGGTGTCTGCGGTGGCCCGGGCATAATCCACCAGCAGCTCCTGTCCGGCGTGCGCAGAAAAGCCGTTTATGGTGGCTACTTTGGCCCGCCGGTGATAGGTTTCCCCGAAAATCCTGATCTCCTTCTTCTGCTCTGCCAGCCGTCTGCCCAGGGTGTGAGGCGCCTGCCAGGAGACGATTACCACTGTGTTGCGGTCATCCTCGATATGGTTTTTGAGGTGGTGGAGAATCCGTCCGGCCTCGGCCATGCCGCTGGCTGAGATGACCACGAATGGGGGATCGGCGAAGTTGATCTGCTTGGATTCCTCAACCGACATGGTGTAATGCAGGTTTTCAAAGTCCAGGGCGGCGTTGAACTGGTCGCTGGCGATGAAATTCTGGGTTTCCCGATCAAAGCATTCCGGGTGCTGCCGGAAGATGTTGGAAGCCCGGATGGCCAGCGGGCTGTCCACAAATACCGGGATCGGGGGGATATCGCCGGCGTCGATCATTTTATGCAGGCTGTAGACCAGTTCCTGGGTGCGGCCGACCGCAAAGGCGGGGACAATGACCCGGCCTTTCCGGGACACTGTGCGCTTAACCACCTCCCGGAATTCCTCAAAAGCGGTCTCCGGATCCCGTTTTTTCTCGTCTCCGTAGGTGCACTCCATGATCAGGTACTCCGCTTGATCAGGGAGCACAGGATCCCGCAGCAGCAGCAGACCGTGGCGGCCTATATCGCCTGAAAACCACAGCCGGGTGCTGCGCCCATTCTCGGTGATATCCAGGGAAACAGCCGCCGAGCCGAGGATGTGGCCGGCATCCACCAGATGGGCTGCTATTCCCGGGGCAGGATGGAACTTCTGCAGGTAATCCACCGGGTGGAATAGCGGCGCAACCCGGGCGGCATCCTCTTTGGTGTAGAGCGGTTCTATGGGCTTTTTGCCCTGCCTGGATCTTTTCTTATTGACGTATTCAGCGTCTTTTTCGTGAATGTATCCGGAGTCCAGGAGCATAATATTATCCAGATGGGCGGTGGCGTAGGTGGTGTAGATCGGGCCATTAAAGCCCTGTTTGACCAGATTGGGCAGATTGCCGCTGTGGTCGATGTGAGCATGGGAGAGGATGACAGCATCAATCTCACCGGGATCAAAGGGAAAATTGCGGTTGCGGCGGTAGGTCTCTTTCCGCCGGCCCTGAAAGAGCCCGCATTCCAGAAGAATCCTGCTGCCGTTGACTTCCAGTAAATGCATTGAGCCAGTGACGGTCTGGGCAGCACCGAGAAAATGGATTTTCACAACAGTCCTCCTTGATTATGACGCTTTGTTGAGCACCCGGAGGATCTCATCCCCGAACTGTTCCAGGCGCCAGGGGACCTCCTGGAGCAGCCGGGCCAGCTGTTCCGGGGTCCGGGGGTTTTCCGCCGCGAGATTGTCCAGCAAAGACCGCGGCAGGACCACCGCTGAATTGACTTGCATTCTCCGGGCGGTGTGTTTGCGCCACTGCTTGAGTGCTTTTTCGCGGTTGATGAAATCCTCATCAGGACGTCTTCTGCGCGGCGGCCGCATAGGTTCGGCCTGCAGCCCCTCCCGGACGGCAGCCAGAATCCCCTCTGCAAAGCGCTGGATATTGCGCTGTTTGGCGACCTGCAGGCGGTTCAATTCCTTTCGGGTGGTGGGGCTGTTTTCTGCCAGAACAAGCAGCGTTTTGGTGCTCATCACCTTGAACAGCGGGCGGTCCAGCTCCTGGGCCATCTGGTCGCGGAATTCACTGAGCTTCTGGAGCACAGCTGCTTTCTGGGGAGGGAGCTTCCTGGCACCGTTGATCCGCCAGCAGGGAGCGAGCTTCTCCGCTCGATCCTCCAGGTGAACCCGGGCAGCCCGCTGGAAGTCCTCCCGGGCGATGGGTTCCAGGCGGCTGCGCTGCAGTTCTTCCCCCAGCGCTTCCCGGATCCCGATCAGATAGTGAGTGTCCACCTGGGCGTAGTGGAGCATTTCCTCGCTCAACGGCCGTTTTCCCCAATTGGCGCGCTGGTATTTTTTGCTGATTTTCACGCCGTAGATTTCTTCCAGCAGGGAATCATACCCCAGTTTCTTCCGTCCCAAGATCTGAGCCGTGATCATGGTGTCAAACAAATTTTGAAATTCAAACTGAAAATCCTCGTAGAGGATGAGAATATCGTATTCGGAGGCGTGAAAAATTTTTTCAATCTCCGGATCCCAGAAGATGTCGCCCAGGGGGGTGAGGTTGGGAATGGTCAGCGGATCGAGAATGTAATCGCGCTCCCGGGTGGAGATCTGAATCAGACAGACCTGCTCCTGGTAGGCATAGAGACTGTTGGCTTCGGTGTCCACCGCCAGGGTGTCCTGGCGGGCGAGATCGTCGAGCGCTTTGGCAAATTGCTGCTGGTCTTTGATGAACAGCGGGGGAGGGATGTCGGTAGGGTTGGTGGTCATAGTGACTTATTATAGCAGGGGATGCGCCTGCGGCGAGATGTTCAGGATATCCGCTAGCGGGGAAGCGTCAGCTTTCCCGGGTTTGTTCCTGCGGGAGCTGGCGCTCGAGCTCGAGCAAAATGGAGCGATCTTGACCCTGATCTCCCGACCGGGGTTGAGGCTAATCATCAAGGGCAGCAGGCTGGTGTTTCTCAAAGATCAGGGCGTCTTCTTTTCCCCCGTAATAGTTCGGCCAGACGTTCACCCGCTGGTAGCCCTGTTTTTCGTAGAGCTGGATGGCTGCGCTGTTGGAGCGGCGGACGCTGAGCCGGACCACCGGCTGAGGAATCTGAGCTTCACAGGCTTCCAGCAGGGCGGTTCCGACGCCTATCCTCCGGTAGTCAGGCAGCACCGCAAAGGTGGCAATCCAGGCGGTCCTTTGCCGGGGCCGGAGGTCGGCGGCGATGAAGCCCACCATGGTGCTGCTGTCCACCGCTTTCAACCGGACGATCCCGGGCAGGGTGAGTACACCGAGCACATCGGGGAACGGCCAGGCGTCATCCTGGAAGCAAATTTTTTCCAGCCGGTAGAGCTCCCCGAAATCACGCCAGGAGGCGGGGAGGATCTTCAATCCGCTGCCTGGGATGTGCTTCTCAAAGTTCATTTCTTATGGGGAGGATTCATTGTCTTCAGGAAAGGTATCCAGCGGACTGAGTATCTCTCCGGGGAAGGAAACCGGGGGGCTGCTTGTCGGGCATTTTTTCCAGGAGGACAAAATTGGGATCGAGGGGCACTGCCGCTGGGGAGCCATTATCCCGCGTCGGGGGACAACCTTCCGCCCGCAGAATGGCGGTCAACTTCTCTTCCCGGGCGAATTTTCAGCGGCGGGATTGTGTCCTCTGTTCCAGCCTGGTCAGCACCCCGCGCTCGCTGCCTGTTGCCGGGACGACTCCCGGGATGAGAAGAACCATGCCAGCCAGAAAGAAAAACCAAACCAGGGAAGGAGCAGCGCTGTTCAGGTCCCGTGATCGCCAGATCTCTATCCATCCCAGAGCCGCTGCGCTTTCATCAGAGGTCTTTCTCATAAAACCGGTAGGTTTTATAGACTTCTCCACCCATGGCGAGGATGGGCTTATTCATATCTTCATTGTTATCCAGGATCCAGCTCATCTCTCCCATTTTGATGCCTTTCTTCCTGGCCGCCACGGCAGTTTTATAATAGAAAAGTGCGTCAATTCCCAGATTACGGTACTCGGGGATCACGCCCAGGGCAAAAACCCGCAGCCAATCGATCTTGTTGCGCACTTTCCAGTGCCAACCCAGCTTGACCATCAGCCACCACTCCGGGGTCCCTGGTTTGGGGTTCGCCAGCTGCAGGGGCTGGTTGAGATCCAGCAGGGAGAGGCTGAATCCCACCGTACGCCCGTCTTTTTCGGCGATGAAGACCACATCCGGATCAAGGATTGGTTTCAGTTCCTCGGCCAGCTGGTCAAACTCCGCATCCGTCATGGGGACAAATCCCCAATTCTTCGACCAGGCATTGTTGTAGAGCTCTTTGACCTTATTGACCTCCTGGTAGAAAAATTTCATCTCCAGATTGCGGATGGTGATCTTTTTCCGCTCCAGCACCCGGTTGGTCAGCTTATCCAACCGCTCGCCGGTGTTGCTCATGAAATCTTCCACGCTGAGCGCATAGGCCCAGAGGTCGCGGGCTTTCTGATAGCCGAGCTTTTCAATGAAATCGACATAATAGCGGGGGTTGTAGGTCATCAGGATGCGGGGCCGATCCTCAAAGCCGTCCACCAGCAGGCCGCATTCATCATTGGTGGAAAACTGGGCCGGACCCCGCAGGGCGCTGTGGCCGTGCTCCCGGGCCCAGGATTCGGCAGTTTGGAAGAGCGCCCGGGCGGCTTCAAAATCCTCCAGCACTTCAAAGAAACCAAAGAAGGCCACGTTCTCATCCTGATACTCATTGTGCAGGTGATTGGTAAAGACAGCGATGGTGCCGACGATCTCCGCCCCCCGCCGGGCGGTGAAAAAATCTACCTCGGCATGGTCAAAAAAGGGGTTTTCCTCCGGGTTGGTGAAGTGCATGCGCTCGGAGAAAATCGGGGGCACCCAGTAGGGATCATGGGTATAAACTTTCCAGGGGAAGCTTAAAAATTCTCTGCGCTGCTCGGTAGTCTCCACTTTTTGAATACTTAATGGCTGCATGAAATGTCCTTCCTATAGATCATTTGTGTTCCAGCAGGAGGTTGACCTGCAGGCGGTCGTTCGCTTAAACGGGGGTGAGAAAAATGATCTGAACCTGCCCCCTGATTATACTAGAAAGCACCCCCTATGGTATGATTTTAGGGTGATAGGCCAACCACTGTTTGACGGTATGATTTCCCGATATTCCCTGCTGATTTCCCTGTTCTCCGTGCTGGGATTGATCCTCTCCGTGTGGCGGACAGGGGAGCGGAAATTTTTTGTCACCCTGGCGGGCGGCGCCTTGCTGCTGGGCGCGCTGCTGGGCGCGCGGCTGAGCTATGGGCTTCAAAACCGGGGGTATTTCCGGGGAAATCTGATCGAACTGCCCCAGATCTGGTTGGGCGGTTTAACCTGGCCGGGCGCATTGATTGGCGCAATGCTTGTCTTGGTCCTGATTCGCCGGGTGGGCAGGATTCCCTTGCTGTCCCTGCTGGATATTTTTCTCCCGCTGTGGGGAACCACTGCTGGGGCGCTCTGGCTGACCGGCTGGGGAGCCGGCATCGGCTATGGGCCGCGGACCGAGGCCTGGTTCGGCATCCCGGTGCGCGATCTGACCGGGGAGCTGGCACTGCGCTGGCCGCTGCCCCTGGTGGGGGCTGCTCTGAGTGCGGCCTGGACGGGGGTTTGTCTGCTGCTGCCGTCCTTCCGTAGGGGGAGCTGGCAGCGGTGGCGGGGCCTGGCCGGCCTGGCCGGTCTGCTGCTGATCAATGGGCTGCTGTCTTTCTTCCGCGTGGACCCTGCGCCCAGATGGATCGGGGTCCGCTGGGAAACCTGGATTTCCTGGTTGTGCTTGTTGGTCGCTTCCGGGATGGTCTGGCTGCTTAAAAAGGATGATGAGATGGAAAAATTAAAACTGAACACGGATCAAGCCGTGGACGCATTGGTGGGATTCATCCGTGAGATGGTGGAAGAGGCCGGCTACAGCAAAGCGGTCCTGGGGGTGTCCGGCGGTGTAGACAGCTCGCTGAGCGCTTTCCTGGCCGTGCGGGCGCTGGGACCGGAAAACGTGCTGCTGCTGAGGCTTCCCTATCAAACCTCCTCACCGGACTCGCTGGTCCATGCCGACTTGGTGATTGAGAAGACCGGGGCGCAGGCCGCCACCTACGATATCACCCCGGCGGTGGATGCGGTGCTGGAGCACTTTCCCGATGCGGATCAGGTGCGCAGGGGGAATGTCATGGCCCGCATGCGCATGATTCACATCTACGATCAATCCGCGGCCTTTCCGGGACTGGTGGTGGGCACCGGGAACAAAACCGAGACCCTACTGGGCTACAGCACGCTGCACGGGGACGGGGCCTTTGACTTCAATCCGCTGGGTGACCTTTACAAGGCCCAGGTGCGCCAGCTGGCTGCTGCCGTCGGAGTCCCCCGGGAGATCATTGACAAGCCGCCCTCCGCTGATCTCTGGGTGGGACAAACTGATGAAGACGAGCTGGGCTTCACTTACAATGACGTTGACCGCCTGCTGTATGCCCTGGTGGAAGAGGGCGCTACCGCGGAGGAATGCCTGGAGCAGGGATTTGAGGAACAATTTGTGCAGCAGGTCATCCAGCGGATGAAGACCTACCGCTTCAAGAGCACTCCCCCCGCCAGCGGATCGGTGGGTCAGTATCCGGTAGCTGACCTGGAAGAACTGCCTTTCTATTCCGATAATTCTCAATAAGGAGTGAAATCCATTAAGTCCCTCCGGCTTCTTTTTATTTGCGGCTTACTGATCGTTTTGCTGATCCTTTCCGGCTGCCGCGGGGGAGACCCAGAGGGCAGTCCCCCGGCGTCCCCCGGTCAACCCCCCTCGCCCCAACCAGGGGAGGAGACAGAGCCCTCTCCGACAGCCGCCCCAGGGAAGGAGGCCAGGGGTCCGTCCTCAGCAGATGCCGATGTCACCTTTGTCCGTGCTGTCAAAGAGGAGCAGGCCAACAGCTGGACCTTTCATGTCACGGTGGAGCATCCCGACACCGGCTGGGAGGATTATGCTGACGGCTGGGATGTGGTGCTGCCCGGCGGTGAGGTGGTCAAACCGGATCCGGACTCACCTTTCACCCGGCTGCTGCTCCATCCCCATGAAAACGAGCAGCCCTTCACCCGCAGCCAGGGCGGCGTTATTATCCCGGAGGGGGTGAGCAAGGTGCGGGTGCGGGCTCACGATCTGGTGGACGGGTTCGGAGGCCAGGAAGTGGTGGTGGATCTCACCGTGGAAACCGGTCCGAACTATGAGGTGGTCCGCTGAGGAATTCCCCGCAGAATTTTATTAAGGAGTGATCATGGCCAGGAAAGACTTACCCGCCCGTCAGGATATCCCCCTGGAAGAGACCTGGAATCTGGAGAGCATTTTCCCCGATGTCGACGCCTGGAAAGAGTCTTACCAGCGGCTGGAATCCAGGCTTTCTGAGCTGGATGCCTACCGGGAAACGCTCACTGAGAGCCCAAATACCCTGCTGGAAGGATTGGAGCTCCGCGAGCAGGTGCTCCGCCAGGCGGAGCAGGTGGGCATGTACGGCATCCTGGCCAGCGCGGTGGATATGTCCGACCAGGAAAAGCTGGCCCGCTCCGGACAGGGCCGGGGGTTGATGGCCCGTGCCGGAGCGGCGGTGTCTTTCTATGAACCGCTGATCATGTCCCTGGGCAGGCAGACCCTGGAAGAATGGATGGAGGCGGAGCCGGCGCTGGCTGTATACCGGCAGTATTTTTCGGACCTGCAGCGCCAGCAGGAACACTACCGCTCTCCGGAAGTGGAGCAGGTGCTGGCTCTGTCGGCGGATCCGCTTTCTGCGGTGCCGGAGGCTTACGTCGCGCTGACCAATGCCGACCTGGCTTTTAAGCCGGCGATGACCGGTGAGGGTGAGGAACAGGAAGTGGGGCAGAGCAATATTGACAGCCTGAAAACGGACCCGGACCGGGAAATCCGGCGCACCGCCTGGGAGGGATACGCGGATGCTTATCTGGCGCACAGGAATACGCTGGCCGCTGTGCAGACCGGGGCCTTCAAGCGGGATGTCTTCCGGGCCCGCGCCCGGCGGTTTGACTCCTCCGTGGAAGCTTCCCTGTTCCCGGTCAACATCCCCCTGGAAGTCTTTCACAATTTGATCGCGGTCTTCCGGGACAACCTGCCCACCTGGCACCGCTACTGGCGGATCCGCCGGGAGATCCTCGGGTATGACCGGCTGCATGTCTATGATCTCAAAGCTCCGCTGGCTGAGGAAAAACCGGAGGTACCTTACCGGCAGGCCGTGGAATGGATCTGCGCGGGCATGGCGCCGTTGGGGGAGGAGTACGTGGAGGTGCTGCGGAGAGGCTGTCTGGAGGGGCGCTGGGTGGACCGCTCCCTGAACAAAGGTAAGCGGCAGGGAGCCTTCTCGGCCGGCAGCTATGACAGCCAGCCTTTCATCATGATGAGCTACCGGGATGACCTGTTCAGCCTGAGCACGCTGGCGCATGAGCTGGGACACTCGCTGCATTCCTATTTCACGCGGAACAACCAGCCCTATGTATACGGAGATTACTCGCTGTTCGTGGCCGAGGTGGCCTCCAATTTTAATCAGGCCCTGGTCCGGGAGTATCTCTTCCGCACCCTGGAGGAGGAAGCCCTGCGTCTGGCGCTGGTGGAGGAGACCCTGTCCAATTTCCACCGCTATTTCTTCATCATGCCCACCCTGGCCCGCTTCGAGCTGGAGATGCACCGCCGGGTGGAGCGCGGCGAACCGGTCAACGCCGAGCGGATGATTGAGCTCACAGCGGACCTGTTCAAAGAGGGCTACGGCGATGAGGTGGAATTTGATCGGGAGCGGATCGGCATCACCTGGGCTCAGTTCGGCCACCTCTACGCCAACTTCTATGTTTACCAGTATGCCACCGGGATCTCCGGGGCCCATGCCCTGGCGGACCGGGTGCTCCGGGAGGGGGACCCCGCCGCAAAGGACTACCTGACCTTCTTAAAAGCGGGCAGCTCGCTCTACCCGCTGGACGCGCTCCAAGCAGCCGGGGTGGATTTAACCCAGCCCGAGCCGGTCAAAAAGGCTTTCCGGGTGCTGGCGGAGACAGTGGACCGTCTGGAGAGGATGGCGCTGTAGGGAGCAGCGGATCAGCCCAGCAGGGATGCCGGGGGATGTCTTCAGGCCTGATCGGGGGCAATTATGTCATCTGCTCGAAAGCAGCCTTGATCCCGCTGACGAAATCCTGGTAGGTGGTCGGTTTCTCGATGTGGTGGACGGGGGCGCCGTTCTGAATCTTGATTTTCTCTTTTATCTGCCTGAATTCATCCCGGGAGCAGAAAAAGACCAATGGGGTATGCTTTGTGGCCGGGTTGCTCTGCAGCTGGGCGGCCAGCTCTTCTCCGCTGTGGGAGAGGTAGGCTGCGGAGAGGATGATCATCGCCGGGCGCTCGTTTTCCGCCTGTAAAAGGCCGAACTCGACGCTGGTGGCGGAAAGGTACTCATAGCCCTGGCGCTGGAGCACGATCCGGGAGAGCTCCAGGCAGTCGGGATCGTTTTCGATGTGCAGCACTTTGGTCATGGCAGGGTCCTTCAGAACAAACTCAACAATCTTATCCATCGGAGAGTTGGCAGCAAAATGCAGCTGTCAGACAACCGGAACATTTCTATGCTATCAAATTCATCCTTCGGCAGTTGTACAATTTCATTTCAAAATCCTTCACCAGCCGATCGCAGACGGTTTTTTTATTGATGCAGGAGGGAGCTGGTTTGGTTCTTGGAAAGGCGGCTTCCCCTGTCAAGGCGCTTAATTCCTGAAGTTTGGCTGGACCTTTGCTGCCAGCGAGGGCATGATAGCAAGCCCGACGCTGCCTTGAGCCTGCCGGCGGGGCGGGACCCCACCTTTTTGACCCCGGGAGCTTCCCGGATAATCCATCATGGCGCGGTCCTCTGGCGAACTCGTTGTGATTTGTCTACAGCGCCGCGCGGCGGAAGAGCTCCACCGCCCGGTCGATCTCCGCACCCGCCGGGCTGGTTTTTCGCCGAAAAAGAATCCCTCGGGAGATAGATTTGATCCACTGACCGACCCTTGATGGATAGGCTTTGCCGGCAGGATGCTCTTCTGGGATTAAGTCCCGGAATACCTTTTTTGTGAAGTGTGATGGTGAACCAGTTACCGGGGCGGATATACGATATACAAAGGGGAGCATGAACCATCCTGGTTGGGCTGGCTCTTGTCCCTCCCGGTGAATATTGTGCACAGAAAGCCGGCTGTTTGCTGGTAGGGCGAATCTGGAAGGATGGCTCCATCAGGAAGTTTCCAGGATGAGGGCCAGTGCAGGGGGGATCTGATCATCCTGCCTGGACATGGAGATTAGTTTGGCTGATCGCTACTGCCCCAGACCCGGACAACGCCGTCATCCCCGGCCGAAGCCAGGGTAGTTCCATCCGGGCTCCATTCCAGATCCACCACCCAGCCATCGTGGGAATGCAATTTTTTCAGGATGTCCCCAGTGGATGGATTCCAGAGGATAATGCTGCCTGAGGTGTCCGCGGAAGCGATCACCTCGCCGTCGGGGCTCCAGTCTACCGCATCAATGCCGCCCACATGCCCTTCCAGCACCCGGATCACTTCCTCCTCTTCCACGTCCCAGATGATCAGCTGATCATCATAGCCGCCGGAGCAGAGGCGGTCTCCTTCGGGAGAGAAGTCCAGGGCATACACAGAATCTTCGTGTCCCTCCAGGGTGACAAAATCTTCCTCCTGGTCCCAGATCCAGACATTACCGTCCAGGCCACCCCAGGCGATGTGGGTGCCGGCTGGGTGCCAGTGCAGATCGTTGGTGGAGAAGAAAAATTCCCTGCCGTCAATCCCGGAGATGTACTCGCCGGTTGATGCATCCCAGAAACCCAGGAAGCCGGCATCGTCTCCGGTCGCTATCATGGTGCCATCCGGCGACCAGGCCAGGGAGACCACCCGGACGGGATGCGGTTCTGTGGAATAAAGTTCTGCGCCGCTTTCTGCATCCCAGAAATGCACTTTATAGTCCAGGACGCTGGCCGCAATAATGTCGGCCGCAGGTGACCAGGCGACGTTGTCCGCGCCGCCTCCTTCCGGATACCCCTCAATGGAGTTGACCTGGTAGCCCGTCTCCAGATCCCAGATGTAGATCATGGCTATCCCGTCTCCCGAGGCCAGCCGGGTACCATCTGGGCTCCAGGAGAGGGAGGTGGCCATCCCCTGATGGTTTTTGAAGGTATAGAGCTCTTCCCTGATCATCCCCGCTGAGGAGCTGGGCGTGATAGTGATTGTCGGAGAGGGTGAGGGAGGAGCGGTGTCTGTCGTTGCGTCAGTGGGAAGCGGTGTTTTGGTCACCTCTGCAGCAGGTTGGGGGGTGGCTGTGACTACCACCACCCGTTCAGTCTGTGTGGGGAGTGGGGTATCTGGGGGTGGAGTGCCCTGGAGTGTAGTGCGGCAGCTTAGCAGAACGAGAAGAACGGCGCTGATGAATAGACAATCTTTGATCTTTGGACTGACCCGGGAGATCATGATTCCCTCCTTTCCACCGGCGAATGTAGTCCTTCATGTTCAGTGTAGCGAATAATCTGAAGAAGTCAATAAGCGCTGGGTTTTTTATCGAGGGTGATCCCGTAATCTTGGCCAACCTGTTTGTGAACTTCATGTTTGGATTCAAGGCCACCGGTAACGGGGATGCGGTATGGGATTTTGGGTTGTTGGCGATCGTGTATGAGATCTAAGCGTCGATGACGCTGGTACTGCTGGGTTTAAGCCTGATTGGGGTGATTCCGCTTCTGTGGAAGCGATGTCCTAAAAAGATTTTGGAAAGAACCAAGAAACATCTTGGCCAATTTTGGAAAGATCGGACAGGTCGAATGAACGGTTCCCTTCCCCTGGGAGGTCATCGCGGTCGTGATTGGAGTGGTCTATGTCTGGGTGATACGAGGGGAGATATTGTAATGGCGGATAAGAAACGGTCTCTGCTCATGGGGCTGGTCTACGTCCTGGTGTTTGTGCTGCTGCTGGCAGGGGTTCTGCTGTTTACCGATGTGCTGGAGGGAGGGGAGGGGAGCGAGTTAATTGAACTAGCGACCCAGGCTCCTGACGGGGAACCCGCGGCCGCGGAGGAGGTTGGGGCAGAGGTGTATGATTTTTCTGAATATGAAGCGAGCAGCAAGGCATATCAGGAAGCACTTGCGCAGCAGGAGGAAGATTGGTTTCCGAGGAACGCTGTCGTGGAACCGAAAGGGCCAGAGGGAGGGGAGTATCCCAATGCGCCGCTGCCGGTCTACACTTCCTATCCCGGGAAGGATTTTGTCACGGAGGAAGGGGAGACCTACAAAATCGACAGGACCTGGATCGGAGATCTCGCGGTAGGCACGGAAGTTAAATTGGAAGATGTGGGCGCCCAGGGGGAGTGGTGTTTTGTGACCGGCGAGACGATCGGCGGGTGGTCTTCTTCGGGCTGGGTGTGGTGCTACCGGCTGCAGATCCCGGAGTGAGGTCGGGAAGAATTACGTATAGATATAAGATTGGCAGGGGGGAAATCTCCAAAGAGTGAGCGACCGTATGAGATCATTAAGCGGATAGAGAGGGCTGGAGGCGACCAATACATGGGACGCCAGGATGAGTGTATCCCCCGGCTGAATTACACTGGGTTGAACCAGGCAGGTTTTAGGGTTCACCCAACTGCCCAGCGGCAGGCAATCATCCTTTCCTTAATCGAAGCAGTTCCGAGTCGGGACTGCAGGCGGGAAGCAGGGGGAAAGAGGGCTATTTTCGGATAAATGTAAGATAGCTCTCCGATTGGGAGATCCGCTCCCGGCTGAAAACAACCGCCCCTTGCTGTTCCATGGTCTCGATCATCGGCTGGGGGTGGAAGTTTGTTTTCAGCAGGATGATTTCTCCAGAGTCCAGCTCTTCCAACCGGGATTGAATCAAAGCCAGAGGATGCCTGCCCTCGAGGAGGAGAGCGGAGCCGTCGATCACAGCCGCCGGTTCAGCCTGGATCCAGGGAGGATCTGAGGACAGAAACTGGAGCTCGTCAGCCCCTGGATCATTGGGTTCCTGGATACCCAGGGAGCGCTGGAAGGTTTGAATCAGTTCCGCGGGCTCCTGGCCGGTTTTTTTCGCCAGGTGATCAATGGTGGTGACAGCCAGCATTGTTTCCTTGAGATGGGGCTGCTGAAGATCTCCATAGGATGGCAGCAGCATCGCCAGAGATAACTCCAGTTGGGGGCGCTCTTCCAACAGCGCTTTGAGGGGGGTAGCGTTTTTAATTTCCATCTCGTCCTCCGGGACGTTCTCTGCAGGAACGTTTATTGATCGTAGGCCAACAGCCGCTGCTCTCCTTTCAGTGCTTGCAGCTCAGTAATATCCTGGGTGACTTCAAGGGTTCCCAGGTAACCGCCGTCCTCTCCCCGGAGAGCGAAATACTCAATGAGAATTTTCCGCGGGCCGAGGTTGATCCAGAACCGAGCCTGATCCTGCCTACCGGAGTTGAAATCATCCAGAATTTGATTCACGGTGCGGACACTTTTCGGTGGATGGCAGTATTGGACCTGGCGGCCAAGGATCGCCCGGCTGCGGTCGAAAACACGGTCCTTCCCGGGAGAAAAGTAGCGCACAGTATCCTCTGCGTCCACAAAAGTGATATCTGTCGGAAGAACCTGGAAAAGCGCCAGCAGCTCTTCCAAACGCAGAGCACCGGTAGGCATCTGAATGCGTCCGCCAGCAGATGCTTCCGCCTGGACTGCTTCCAGATCAACCCCCTCCGGAAGCCATTCAAATTCGGGTACATAAAGGCAGTAGCCGATCTCCGGGCTCTCCAGATAAATTTCGTACCACTCCTGAGCGGAAAGGAGGTCCAGAGCCGTGGGGAAGAGGATTTTCTCTTCCTTATAGATCATGTCTTCTACGGATTCCAGGGCAGTGCTGACAACCAGCTGGTTGTAGGCCTGGGCTTCCGCGGAAAGGATGTCTTCGGTTTCCTGCAGCCCCTGGATGGTTTTTTTGAGGATTTCCCGGGTTTCATCGTGCTTGCCCCACATCACTGCGGGTGGCCCGGGGATGCGGTTTTTTTCAAAGTAGGGAAAGAGCAGATTTTCTTTCCGACGGTAGTGTTTATCCACATCCATCAGCTCGTTGAGCTTCGCCTGGATTTCCTGCATCCGGGGCAGAACATTTTTCCCCGGGGGAATATTTTCGATTTCTGCTGCCAGCTAGCGGATTTCCTGGCAGAGAATGGTCAGGGCTTTATTCTCCTCCACAATGGTGTGCACCGGGTGACCCGGTGTGGTCCGGGGTGTCTCCTGCAGGTCAAGATGCTGGGAGAGCACCCGGGTATGGGTGTCGCACAGCTCGCGGATGCTTTCCTCAGAAATGCCTTCTTCGATTAACTGCACTTCCATTAAAAAGACATCGGAGTAGTCGGCTTCGTCAAGCATGGTCTCCAGCTGGCGGCGGACTTTTTTTTCCGATGAACCGTTGTGCAGCTGGCGGACCAGCGCCTTCACGATGTCAATTCTCTGCTGCCGGTTGTTGATTAACTGTTAGGGCAAAGTTAAAATGTCCTATTCTGGCAAAGTTAAAATGTCCTATCA
>CAZRUS010000031.1:0-27276 GCA_964603385.1 uncultured Anaerolineales bacterium
GACCTCCTGCATCCACCCTCCTTGTCATTGCGAGCGCAGCGAAGCAATCTCTGTTCGGCAGGCGGCTCGGTGAGCCTACCACCGGGAAATTTCTTGGACCAAACACCCCACCCTGACGCCTGGCGCAGAGATCGCCGCGTCGGCCTGACGGCCTCCTCGCGATGACAGGTAAAGGTCCCGGAGCGCTCAAAGGCTCCGGGACCTGGGTTATTACTCCAGCGGCGCAGACCGACGGTCGTAGTATACAGGGAAGCGTCATCCTCCCCGGATGGCGCTTCCTTCATGGAGAAAACCAGAGATATCTGGACCAGCACCGGGGACCCTCCACCACATCCAACAAGGAAACACCCTCCTGCAAGGAGGATGTTTCCCAACCCCTTAAGCCAGCGGGAATGCTGGCTCGGTTCAAGGGGCTGGAGGGGAAGCGCCAGCTTCCCCGGGGTTGATCCCCGGCTTGGATGCTCGCCGGAGCGGGCGCAGAGATCGCCGCGTCGGCCTGACGGCCTCCTCGCGATGACAGGTAAAGGTACCGGAGCGCCGGCCTGACGACCTCCTGCATCCACCCTCCTTGTCATTGCGAGCGCAGCGAAGCAATCTCTGTTTGACAGATGGTGCGGTAAAAATAACTTCGGGCGATTTCTTGGACAAACAACCTCAAGGCCGCCTGACGCAGAGATCGCCGCGTCGGCCTGACGGCCTCCTCGCGATGACGTGCAAAGGTCCCGGAACGCTCCCAGGCTCCGGGACCTTTCTTTCGACCTGCGGTCGCTGGCGATGACAGGCCCAGGTCCCCATCGGCCTCAGCCCCTTTGCTTATCCTGGCGCTGCCAGCTCAATCACCCGCTCCCCCCAGCTCCGGTAGCGCGGATCATGACTGAGCAGGATCACCTGCCGGCGCTGGGCGATCTCCTCCAGGATCTCCCGGGCGGCGGCCAGCCGCCGCTGATCAAAATTGACAAAAGAATCATCGAACAGGAAGGGCAGCCGGACCTGAGAAGAGAGCAGATCGGTGACCGCGATGCGCAGGGCCAGATAAAGCTGATCCACCGCGCCGGCGCTGAGCAGTTCGGCCCCAAAGGGCTCTCCCCCGGCGGGTTGGACCCGGATGGGGTCCTCCCCGCTGATCTCCACCCCCAGGTAGCGGTCGTCAGTAAAGGCCTGAAATAACGCCGAGGTCTGCTCCGAGAGCCGGGTCAGGTGATCGGCCTCGTATTCCCGGATCGCTTCCCCCAGCACCACGTAAGCGGTCTGCAGCGCTGCTGACCGCCGATGCAGCCGCTCCAGGAGCTGCTGTTTTTCTTCCATCTCTTCCCGGATCACCACCGGATCCCGGGTTTCGGCAGCCCGCTTCACGGCCAGCTCCTTTTCAGATTGGTGCAGCTGGGCCTGCAGGTTCTCGACCTCCTCTTCCAGCCGCTGGGAGGTCTCTTTGCTCTCCGCCAGCTTCTCTAAACGCTGGGCTTCCTCTTCTTTCAGCAGCTTGAAGGAGGGATAGTCCTCCTCAAGGGCATCGATTTTCAGAATCGCTTCCTGCAGTTTGCGGTCCAGCTGGGCCGCATCCCCGCTGCTGATCTCCTCCGCACCGGTCAGAGTCTCCAGCGTTTCCTGCAAATTGGCCTGCTTCCCGTGCAGATCCTGATAGCTGGCAAGGCGCTCTCCCAGCACCTGACTGCCGACTTCCTCGATGATCTCCCCCAGACGTGGATTCTCCCGGATGCGGAAGATCTCTCTCTCCTGCAGCAGGCTGATTCTCTCCTCGAGGGGTTCTACCTCCTGCTGTAATGCAGCCCACTGCTCCCAGCGGTCAATCAGCACCTCCAGGGGCACTTCCTCCTTCTCCGGTTGATAGACCTTCTTAAGAGATTTTCGGAGCCGGCCGATCTCCCCTTCCAGGTCTTCCCGCCTGCTTTCCAGCTCTATCTGTCTGCGCTCCGGGGAGCGGGTATTGAGCCTGATCAGCAGAAGGAGGATTAAGCCGATAATCAGGCCGGCTGCAGCCAGCACTGCGCCGGCAATCAGACTGCCGGTGTCCAGGTCCGGGGAAATCGCCAACCCCGGGAGGATCTGCCTGCCCAGCAGGTAGCCTGCCGGGAAGCCCAGCAGCGTCAGCAGAATGGGAATCAGCCAGGCCAGCCTGGCCGGGGCCGTTTTTTGGGCCGGCGCCAGGGCCTCCAGCTGCTCTCGAACCCCGGAGAGGGCCTGCCTGGCTTTGAGCAGCCCTTTCAGGGATTCGCCGGTATGCTCATCCGCGCCGGAAAAAGCTTGATAGCGGGGATCCTCCAGCTCCTCAAGCAGGGCTGTTCTGTCCTCCATCAGCCTCTGCAGCTCCTGCCAGGCTTCTTCCGCATCGGACTGCACGTATTTCGTGAGCTGGCTGCGTTCCTCGGCAGTGAGGTCCCGCAGAATCTGATACCGTTCCTTCTCCAGCTCATTTTCCAGAGAGTCTATCTGCTTGCGGAGCTTGGAAACCTGCTCCTGGTTTTTCTGCTGGATGCGCTTCTGCTGATAAAGGGATTCCGCCTGCTCCACCAGGGTGTGGAAATCATCCAGCGCCTGCCATTCCCGGCGGGCCCGGTCCCGTTTTGTTCTGCTCCCGTTCAGCGCTTCCTGAAACCCAGCCCGGGCTTCCTGCCGCGTGTTCACACTCCGGGATATTTCCCTGGCCTGATCCAACTCCTGCCCTAATGCTTCCAGCTCCGCTTCCAGGGCCTCCATCTCCCGGTCCTTGCGGCGGTCCTGGTCGCCCGGCAGTCCCTCCGCAGTCAGCTGATAATACTGCGTCTGAAGTCGCTCCGCTGCCTGTTTGTAATCGCCCTGCCCGGCCCCGGAAATCTGCTTGCGGAGCTCCTCATCCAGATCCACGGAAATATCCAGCTGGCCCACAAAGGCGCTGTTCTTGATCACACTGGCGGAGGGCAGGCCCAGGCGATCGGACAGAATCTCCCGGTAGAGCTCCGGTTCTTCCGTTCTACCCCGCGGATTGGCATCCCCCTCGAAGAGCAGCTCTTCCCCGCCGCTTGAGCGCCGGAGGATCCGGGTGGCATCACTGCCGAAATGCCGCTCAATCCGATATTGAATTCCTTCCAGCTCCAGCTCCAGCGCCCCACGGAAGCGGTCCGCTGCGCCCGGCATGGGCTGCAGCTGGATCTTCCGGTTGATGCCAAAAATCACCGCAATTACCGCCTCCGCCAGGGTGGACTTACCGCTCTCGTTGGGTCCCAGGAGGACATTGATGCCCCCGGGGAGCAGGTCCAACCTGCGCTCATCCAGCGGGCAAACCCCTTCCACTTCCAGGTGTTTGATGATCATGGGTGGCTACCCTCCCCTGTCCTGAAAGGACTGCACGCCCAGTTTGAGGGCCAGTTCAATTTGCTCCCGCTCCTCCCCGGTCTCCGCGGCTTCCAGCCGTTGCTGCAGTTTGCGGATGAACAATCCGCGGATGGTGTTCTCCCCCTGCCATTCGGCTATCACCGCGCTGTCAAAAACATCGGTGTCATCATGGAGCTCCAGGTGGAAAAACTCTCCTGCCAGCTGTCCGGACAAGGTTTCCTCATCAATCAGAAAGGGGATCGTGCCCTCCAGGTTCAAGCGCAGGATGTGGTTTTCCGATCCATACCGGCGGCGGATTTCCCCCGCCAGCTCCTCCTGAGTTTCCACGGGGTGGGTGTTGAGATCCAGGGTTTCTATCAGCAGTGTCCGCCGGTTCCAGGGAATGCGCTCCATGCTGACGGAGCGGTCCTCCTGGATCTCCACCACCAGCAGCTCCCGCGGGCCGCATTCCCCGGCCTTAAAGCGCTTGCCTTCCAGGGTGCCCGGGTAGACCACCGGTATCTCGCCGGCCTGATGGCTTTGCGGGGCATGAATGTGCCCCAGGGCGATGTAATCCATCCCGGTTTGCGCCAGCTTCTCCAGACGCAGGGGAACATCCCGGGAGTGCAGCTCGCCGTACTGGGCCCCCTCCAGCGTGCCGTGGAGAACGGATATATGCATCCCGGAGGCGTCTTCCGCCTTGAAGGTATCGTAGGGGGGTGCGGACAAACCGGGGCTCCAGGCCATGCCGTAGACATGCACCCGGCCGCCCGGGACGTCCAGGGTGGCGAAGCGCTCCGGATTCGGGGAGACTGCCATCAGCAGCGTCTGCCGCAGGGGAGAGGCCGGATCCGCATACACCGAGCCCGGGATGCTCAGCGAGTCGTGGTTTCCCGGCACCGCCGCTGCGGGGATGTCCTCCCGCTGGAGCCGCTTCAGCTGCTGCACGGCAAAATTGACCAGGGGGGGCTCCGGGTGAGAGCTGTCAAAGAAATCCCCGGCGATGACCACAAAATCGATTTCATTCCCGGGATCCACCGCGTAGTCTACCGCCCGTTCGAAGGCCAGCAAAAAGTCTTCCCGGCGCTCCCGGGATCGTCCTTCCAGATATCCCGGCTGGGCTCCCAGGTGGAGGTCGGCGAGATGCAGAAAACGGATCATACGGCGCTCCCGATGGTACTCAGGGTGATTGGAGAAGTTGATTCTATCCTACCAGAAAGCCAGAAGGCATGTGGAAAATACGCCTCTGATGCCTCAGTTATTATAGTGGAGAACGGGCTTGATATCCGCAGTGACCTGCCCGGCGGCAGGGTTAATTTTGGGGGAACGCTGAAGGGGGACCCGGCCCAGAGGCCGCCGCTTGGCTGCGATGACAGGGAAAGGTCCCGGAAGGGAAGCGTCAACCTTCCCGGAGGATGCTTCCTTCTTGGAGAAAACCAGAGATACCTGGAACAGCACCAGGGAACCTCTTCCTGATCCAACCAGGAAACACCATCCTGCAAGGAGGATGTTTCCCAACCCCTGGTTGAAGAGGATAAAGTGTGTCGGCGCTGGTTGGGGCAACCCCCAAGAATTTCCGTCAGCGGGGCGCTGCATTGGCTGCCCTGTTTTCCAAAAGCAGACCGTCGGAGGTCGTCAGGACCTCCGTGGTCTTCGCGGCTGCCGCAGTACTTAGTGGATAGTGAGATAGTACTTAGTTTTAACTGTAAGTAATCTGGAATCCCTGTTCATTTGATAATTTTCTAGGGTTCGAAAAGAACAGCGGAAATCCACTGCAGTCGGTCAATTAAACCTGGCAGCGCGCCGGAGGCGCGCTGCTCTACTTACTATTTACCAATTACTGATTCTGACCCTTTCCCGCCAGCAAGGACGCTGGCTCGGTTCTACGGGCTCAAGGGAGAGCGCCAGCTCTCCCGGGCGGGATGCCCGCCGGAGCTGGCGCTCCGGCTCGAGCGGGAAATGACAAAGGCGCCGGGACCAGGAGGGTAGGACCTCCCAGATCATACGATATAGAGACAACGACTATTGGGGGACCTTCACCCCTCCCCCAGCGCCTTAAGGTAGGTGAACAGCAAATCGATGTTCAGCGGCTTGGTGAGCACGGCCACCACGCCGTTTTCCACGCAGCTGTCCAGCAGTTCTCCGGGCAGATAAGCGGTCATCAGCAGGATGGGCAGGTTGGGTTGGCTCCTCTGCAGGGCATGAAAGAGCGCCACCCCGTCCATCTGCGGCATTTTGATATCGGAAATCACACAGAAAAAGCGCTCCTTTCCAGCTGCAGCCAGCGCTTCCCTTCCATTCCGGGCCATCACCGCCCGGTAGCCCCGGTCCTCCAGAATGTCGCTCACAGTCCGGGCCATATTGTAATCATCGTCTACGACTAAAATTGATTTGCGCTCCACAGCTGCACTCCCGGGGAAAACCGCCCCCTTAATCTCCATCAGCCGCCGGGAGGAAGACCATAAATTTCGTCCCCTGCCCGGGTCGGCTGCTGACCTCAATCCAGCCGCTGTTGGCCTGGACCAGGCGGCGGGTGACAGCCAGGCCCAGCCCGATGCCGCGGGATTTGGTAGTAAACAACGGTTCAAAGATCTGCTCCAGATCTGAGGCTTCGATGCCCATGCCGTCATCCTCCACGGACAGCCGCAGGTATCCCCCCTCCGGAGCCTGGAACCCATCCTCCCGCTCCGGCGGCAGCTGTCCCCAATCGGTTCGCTCAGCTGACAAAACAATTCTGCCACCCTCCTGGAGGGCATCGCAGGCATTGCGGAGTAAATTGCCGATAATCTGACCGAGATGATCGGGATCGACATACAGCGGAGGAAGATCCAGCGGGACTGCCACCTCCACCTGGATGCCCTTCTGGGACGGCTGTCGGGAAATTGCTTTCGGCAGGAACTCATCGAGAGGGACCTCTGCCGGCTCGATAACCGGACCGCGAGAAAAGCTCAACAGGTCGGAGATGATCTTGGTGGCATTGCGGGTTTCCTGATTGAGGATGCTCAGGTATTCCTGCAGCGTCTCAGAATCAATTTCCGCGGTGGTGGTCAGATAATAAACCGCGTTGGAGATCACCCCCAGCGGATTGCGCAGCTCATGAGCCACACCGCCGGCCAGCTGCCCCACTGCGGCCAGCTTCTCGCGGCGGAGCACCTCTTCCTGGGCCCGCTCCAGAGCCTGGGTGCGCTCCGCCACCATATCCTCCAATCTCTCGGAGTATGATTCCAGCTGGGACTGCTTTCGATTGAGCTCTTCTAAGGAGCGCTGCAGGCAGGACTGCACCAGGCTGGTGGCCACCACGACTACGCTGGACAGCATCAAAAAGATCACCAGGGCGGTCAGCCAAGTCACCGAAGAATCAGATAGGTTCCTCAGTTGAGGATCAAGGATGATCACTTCCAAAGAGAACAAGCTCCCGACAGTGAGGATTGCCAACATCGACATCCCGATGGTGATTAATCCTCCTTTCCGCCCCTGCAGCAGGGCAGCCAGCACGCTGGTGGAGATCAAAATATGAATGCCGGCTCCGGAGAAGGCGTAGATAACCAGGTTGGTCACCCCCAAAATATACAACATCCCCATCAGAATGCGCGCCTTCCAGCGGTAGCTGATTGATTCCGAATACACAGCCGTCAGCAGCACCGGCAGATACAAACCCAGATAGAGCAGTCCGGTCTCCGGATGGTCCTGGGAGAGGGCTTCCAATCCTCCAATGATCACGGCCGGCACCCCCAGGACGGAGAAAATCACCAGCATACTCCGGATGAGCTCTTCCCGGGCGGCCGGCAGCGTATAAACCTGCTCCCATTTTTCCCGCCAGCCGCTGAACCATCTTCTGAATACCATGGCCTATCCTCCCTCGACGGAGCTGCCTTCCCCTGGATCCGCGAAAGCCGCAGGCAGGGCAACCCGGAAACGGGTTCCCTTCCCTTCCTCGCTGGTGACGCTGATTTCACCCTGGTTGGCTTCCACCAGCTTCTGGCTGATCGCTAAACCGAGGCCTATGCCCCGGGAGCGGGTGGTAAATAAGGGATCAAAGATTTTTTGCAGATTCTCTGGAGGGATCCCCACCCCGGTATCTGCCACTTCCACCGCCACCCCCGGTGAGCCCGACAGCGCTTGGGAAAAAGCGGAAATCCGCAGCTCCCCTCCTTCCGGGAGGGCATGGCAGGCATTACTGACCAGATTGACCAGCACCTGCTTGATCTGGTCCGGATCCACCAGCAGGTCAGGCAGGTCATCGGGGAGGTCCAGCTGACAATTCACCCCCTCAGGAACCAGCTGCTGGGTGAGCACCTGTTTTATCAACGGTGCCAGAGAAACCCGCCCCCGGTGCTGATCCGTTTCACGGGCAAAATCCAGCAGTTCGGTGATGATCTTATTGGCAGAGCGGGTTTCCTCTTCGATATAATCCAGGTATTCCTGGATCTTCTCATCAGCATCTTCCAGGCTCATGGTCAGATAGTAAACTGAATTCATGATCACGGCCAGCGGATTGCGCAGTTCGTGGGCCACACTGCCGGCCAGCTCCCCCATCACAGCCAGCCGTTCCTGGCGGACGGCTTTCTCCTGGGCTTCCCGCAGCTCCCTGGTGCGTTCCTGGACCATTTCTTCCAGGCGCTCGGAATACTCTTTCAACTGCGATTCCACCCGCTTGCGCTCGGTGATATCAGTATGAGTCCCGAACATCCACAGCGGTTCACCGGTCTCTGTCCACTCAATCACCCGACCCCGATCCAGCACCCAGACCCAGTGACCTTTCTTATGACGCATGCGGGCTTCTATACTGTACTGATCCAGCTCCCCCCGGAAATGCTCCTGCAGCAGCCGGCTGCTGACTTCCTGGTCCTCGGGATGCACCAGGTTCAGCCAGGTGTCAATGGTAATCGGCTCCAGCTCCTCCAGGGAATAACCAACAATTTCTGCCCAGATGTCATTAAAGATGGTCTCTCCGGTCTGCACATTCCATTCCCAGGTTCCCACATGGGTCCCCTCGATGATCGAAGCCAACCGCTGACGTTGGGATTGGGTCTCCTGCTCGGCCTTGACGCGCTCGGTGATATCGGTGCTCACCCCCAGCATACCTATGGGCTCTCCCTGATCATTTTCGATCAGCTGGGTTCGGCTGTCCAGCACCAGCCTCTCTACCTCCCGGCTGTAATTGACCACCTCCCCCCGCCATTTTCCGGACTGGAGAGTTTGCTCAACAATCTCCTGCTGGGTGGCCCCGTAGTCAGGATCCTCTCCATATTCTTCGACATGCGAACCGATGAGATCCTCCGGAGCCAGTCCCAGGTCCCGGGCTACCGCCTGATTGACATAGGTGATCTTTCCCTCCAGATCGGTAGCGGTAATTTTATCCTCGATCTGATCCAGCAGGTGGGACTGAAAAGCAATCCGCTTTTCGTGCTCTTTGCGTTTGGAAATATTTTCGATACTGCCCTGGTAAGCGACAACCGCATCCTGCCCATCAAACAATGCCCGGGTGTCATCTTTGACCCAGATGATGGAACCATCCCAGCGGCGCAGCCGGGTTTCAAATCCCCGGACCAGCCCCTCGGCAGCGATTTGCTCCGCCCATTCTTCTTCATCAGCCGGATCGACAAAAAGATCAGAAGCGTTAACCTGCAGGAGTGTCTCCCGGTCCGGATACCCCAGGATCTCGACCAAGGCATTGTTGACTTCGGTGATCTCTCCCTGAGGTGTGGTGCGGTACATCCCCAGGGGGACTTTTTCAAATAAATCCCGGTAGCGCTGTTCGCTGTGGCGGAGCTCCAGGCTCTGACGGATATAGGTATCCGAGAGCAGATGGACCACTTCAGAGGCCGCCACCATGCAGATCAGCAGCATCCCAATATTCAGCAGGGAGGACTGGAAGCTCTCCGATACCCGGGAGGTGACCCAGACCGCTGACCCCGCCAGCAGGATCTGCATGGCCAGGTACTGCCGGCGGCGGAAAAGAAAAGCCCCCAGCAAGCAGGGGATCAGGAATAGAAACAGCAGGGTTTCCGACCAATTCAGGGTGATTATCAGCCCGCTGAAGGCTGCCAGCACTGCGGTGTAAACCAAAATGATCACGGTGCAGGCGGGAAACATTCTGCTCTGCTGCCGCAGCTGCTCGATCTTCCGCCCCAGGGCTTGTGCTGTCAAGGCTCACTCTCCAAGGAAAGCTTTCATTTTGCAGGAAAAGAACACCCCATGAGGCGGTGCTAGGGCAACTGCCTCAGAGGACTAGTATTATTTTACAGCAGGATTTCCCCAACATTCTCGCCAGAGGATATTTTTAATTAATTTTTTACCCGGTGGGTTTATAGTCTCCTCAGGGAGAGTTCTGATATTTTTTAAAGACAGCACCCCTGGTGACAATAATCCACCTTCAGCGCTGCTTCTGCCTGTACCATACTTTTCTGCATCCGCCAGATGTCATGTCAGCGTCTCGCTGACGGGCATTCATTCAACCTTCTGCCAGCGGGGACGCTGGCTCGGTTCTACGGGCTCAAGGGAGAGGGCCAGCTCTCCCGGGCTGGATCCCCGCCGGAGCTGGCGCTCCAGCTTGAGCGGGAAATGAGAAAGGCGCCGGAATCGGAGCGCCGGCCTGACGGCCTTCTGCGAGCACCCCCTTGTCATTGCCAGCGCAGCGAAGGGAGCTCTGTTCGGCAGGTGGCTCGGTGAGCCTAACGCCGAGCAATATCTCCAACCAACCACCCCTCCCGGCTGCCGAACGCAGAGATCGCCGCGTCGGCCTGGCGGCCTCCTCGCGATGACAGGTAAAGGTCCCGGAGCGCTCCCAGGCTCCGGGACCTGGGTTCATTCCCCATCGGAGCAGATCGACGGTCATAGTATGAAGGGAAGCGTCATCCTCCCTGGATGGCGCTTCCTTCGTGGAACGAATCAGAGGAACCTGAGACAATCCAGAAATGCTCTGTTAAATCCGACAAGGAAACACCATCCTGCAAGGAGGATGTTTCCCAACGTCTTACGCCAGCGGGAATGCTGGCTCGGTTCAACAGGCTCGAGGGGAAGCGCCAGCTCTCCCGGGCTGGATCCCCGCCGGAGCTGGCGCTCCGGCTTGAGCGGGAAATAAGAAAGGCGCCGGAATCGGAGCGCCGGCCTGACAGCCTTCTGCGAGCACCCCCTTGTCATTGCCAGCGCAGCGAAGGGAGCTCTGTTCAGCAGGTGATGCAGTGAGAATAACTCCGGGTAATTTCTTGAGCCATCCACACCGCCCGGCCGCCTGAGGCAGAGATCACCGCGCTCCCTGCGTTCGCTCACGATGGTAGGCAAAGGTTCCGGAGCACTTCAAGGCTCCGGAACCTGAATTAGTTTTCCGTCGGCGCAGGCCGACGGTCGGCGAAGCCCCGAACTGGACTTTAGTCCTTAATTTTAAAAAAGCAGACCCCGCGGGGGGATCGACGAAACGACAGCGCGCGGGGTCCGGGATGTTTATACTCCAGGTTGTTCTTCTTGTGAAGGGCTGCACATGGTTTTTACCCCCATCTAACACCTCTGTAAACTGCGGCCGCCGCTGCCGACCGCCCGACACCGAGCACGATGTGGTCGGCGGCCTGGTCAGCGGGGACTGCGGCACCCTGATGACGAAAAATCCGCAGGGGACCCGGGGGCAAACCGAGTACCAGAGCCTGGTCGGCTGGGTCCCGCTGGATTCCCTGGATAGGGCGAAGGGGTGGAGAAATCTGGAGTGAATCGGAATTAGTTAGTTGTAATCAGCCAGCGGGGACTCCGGCTCGATCAGCTGGGCGCAAAGGAAGCGGCATCCCTACTGGAATGGCACCACCCGCCTGAACGCCACCCTGACGGACTCCTGGTGATGACAAGCCCCGGGACCTGGTTGTTTCAGACCCCGGAGGGAGTAGAGTCCTTGATAATCGAATTATCGGCAGCGAAAACTGTCCCGGAAAAAACGGAGAGCCGGCCCTGTGACCGGCTCTTTGTCCAGCTTCCAAGGAGTCCTCGCCACGACAGCTACTGCTGAAAAGTCGGTGTAATCGTCAGCGGTGTTGGGGTTTCCGTGGGCACAGTCGGAGTCGGGGTTGGCGGGGCCGGGATTTCCGGCAGCTGACCCGTCGGTCCGTTCACGGTCAGCACCGCATCCGAAATCCAGCAGCTGCCTCCTGTGCTGGGCACCAGGACAACCCACCATTTCGGCTCAAAGCTGTTCTGGGCCTCGATGATCAACTCAGTCCCTGCCTCATAGGCCGTGGCCGGGGGGTAGACCGTGCCTGGGCCGGTGCGGCAGAAGCCGTTCTGGTCCAGCGTGCCGGTGGTTTCATCGGGTGTCGGTGTGATTGTAACCGTTGGAGTGACCGGGATGGTCGCTGTCGGCGTCTCCGTCGGGGTTGCGGCTGTTGATGGACCGTCGGTGGCGGGCAGGGAATCCGAACCGCCCCCGGCCAGTTCTTCGGACTCAAAAGCTCCCCGATCGCAGCGGGGACCCTGGGGCCGACTCACACCGCGCTGGTCCACGGGCAGACAGGTATCCCGGTCTCCGGAGTCCAGGGCCGGGCTGTCTGCCAGCAGAGCATGACTGAGACTGAAGCCGCCGTTGCTGGCCAGGAAGTCAATCCCCACCGGCAGATCCTCCAGGTCACTGCTCTCCGGGAAGCTGCAGGAAACCCCGTCTTCCAGATTGTGGCCGCCGGAGTCAATCGGGGTCCCAGCGCAGTTCCCTCCGCTGTGATGGCCGAGCACGGTGTTTTCCAGCCGCACCAGCCCCCCGCGGTTCTCGATGCCGTTGGAATTGTTGTAAGCCAGCGTGCTGGACTCCAACCGCATCTCTCCGTCCTGATTGAGGACCCCGCTGCCGCCGCCTGCATCGGCCGGAACATTCATGTTGCCGCTGATGGTCGAGTTGCGGATCAGCAGCAGAGCGGCGCCGCCGTTGTTATAGATCCCCGCCCCCAGGCCGCCCAATCCGCTGTTGTTATTGATGCCGGACTGGTAGAGGTGGACCAGTCCCTCATTATAGATCCCCCCGCCCTCTTCGGCATTGTTATTGGTAAACCAGGCCTCGGTCAGCACCCCAATCTCATCTCCCTTATGGAATAACCCGCCCCCACGAAAGGCAGCAATATTCTCCTCAAACTTAGTGCGCTCAATCTGCAGATCTCCCTGGCTCCAGATCGCCCCGCCGTTGGCAGCCGTCTCATTGGCCAGAAAGCGGGAATCAAAAATATCGGCTCTGGTCTCACCAAAGAGGAACAATCCACCCCCGCCTTCTCCCCCCAGAGATTGATTATCGCGGACCAGCAGGCCCTCATTGACCAGCAGGTAAGCGTCCTCTAGATAGGCGCCGCCGCCGGAGCCATAGGCGGTGTTCTCTGCCAGAATGAGGTTGGTCACTGTGAGATGATCGCGGGCATAGATGCCTCCACCGGCACCGCCTACCGTTCCTGTTGTGCCGGCAACGTTCCCGCTGATTTCAACATCCTGCAGATTCAGCCACCCCAGATCGTGAAGGATACCCCCACCTGTGAAATCCGCCCGGCCGCCGGTGATGGTCAGCTCAGCAATAGTGTTGACATCAGGTTCGGCTGTCGAATCCATGACGTGGAAAACCCGGTCATTACCCCGGGCATCAATGATCACCTCGCTGCCGATGCCGACGATGGCCACTGTGTCAGTGACATCCAGATCCCCGGTGCGGGCCTGATCCTCATCCCTACCGGTAATGGTCAGCGGGTAGGTGCCGGGTGGGATTTCAATCCGCTGTCTGCCTTCACAGGCGTTGGCAGTGATCACAGCCTCACGAAGTGAGCAGTCCTCCCCGGTGCACAGACCGTCATCAGTGTCCTCGGTCTTGGTCACTCGGAGCGGATTCTGTTCGCAGAGCCGGGCAAATCCGCCAAAGATATCTTCAATCAGCGCACAGCCGCTCAACGCAGTGGATAGAATGAGAATGAAACCCAAAAAGAACAACCGTTTCTGAACTCTTGATCGCACCCCTGTCTCCTTTGGAGGGATCCCGCCAAACAAGGCCCGGAAACCTCCACTACCATTAAAAATACACTTTCAGTATAGGGGGAACCGCACCGTACCTGAAAGCATCTCCCGGGGATTCTAATCCTCTGCTAAGCTGCGGCGGATGACAAGATAACCGGAGTCAGCGTCTCGCTGCTGGCCATTCATCCCACCCCTTCCGCCAGCAAGGACGCTGGCTCATTTATTGCGGCTCGAGGGCAAGCGCCAGCTTCCCCGGGTTGGATGCCCGCCGGAGCTGGCGCTCCGGCTTGAGCGGGAAATAAGAAAGGCGCCGGAATCGGAGCGCCGGCCTGACGTCCTCCTGCGCCCCCCCCTTGTCATTGCCAGCGAAGCGAAGGGAGCTCTGTCCAGCAGGCAGCGCGGTAAGCCTACCTCCAGGCACTATCTCGGACCAACCACCCCGCCCTGCCGATTAACGCTGAGATCGCCGCGCTCCCTGCGGTCGCTCGCGATGACAAGCAAAGGTCCCGGAGCGCTCCCAGGCTCCGGGACCTCTTCTGCCCCATCCGCCCATCCCCTCTCCTCTGCTCCCTTCCCCCCTTCTCCTCCACCTCCTAACAAAACCGTAACCCCTCATCCGGCCGCCCCCCTTGACTGCCCTTTCCCGGCGTGATACAGTTATGGCACTTTAAATGCCATATTGCAGTCAAGGTGCCACAACAATGGGCGAGGACAGACGTATCCGCAGGACTCAGAAGGCGCTCGGGGAGGCCCTGATCGCCGTCGCCCTTCAGAAGGGCTATAAAAACATCACCATCCAGGACGTCACCGAGCAGGCCGATATCGGCTACCGGACCTACTTCCGCCATTACAACGGCCTGGACGAGCTGCTGCTCAGCGTCGCCCAGGACCGCCTGGACGATTTCTACGAGATCCTTGACCTGCCTCTGCCCGGAGAGCTGATCGAGGACCCGGTAGAATTCTTCCAGGAGATCGGCCAGACCCTGTTTGAGCATATCCTCCGGAACGAGGAAATTTTCCGCTTCCTGCTGCTGGATGACAGCACCCGCTTTGTGCTCGACCCGGTGATGATCCAGGCCTGCCAGAAAGCGGAAACCCTGCTGAAAGGTCTCCCCCAGGAGACCATCCCCGCCGGGGTGGCTGCCAACCACATCATTTCCTCCGCCTTCTCGCTGATGCGCTGGTGGCTGGAGAATGACATGCGCCATTCCCCGGAAAAAATGGGCCAGATCTTCACCGAGCTGATCGTCAAACCCACCTGGCTGGTGATGACCCAGGAAGTCTGACCCCGCTCAGGCAGCAGAGAATGACAAACCTATTCGAGAACAGTGAGCTACAGAAATGGATAAGCAGCCCTCTCCCCTGATCGAATTACACGGTGTGGTCAAGCACTACTACACCCGGGCTGGCGCCTTTCCGGCCTTGAAAGGGATTGACCTGGAGCTTTACTCCGGGGAATTTTTGGGGGTGATCGGGAAATCCGGCGCCGGCAAATCCACCCTGCTGAATATGGTCACCGGGGTGGATCAGCTCACCGAGGGGCAGGTGATCTTTCGGGCCAATGGACAGCAGGTGAGCATCGATCAGCTTTCTGAAAACCAGCTCGCCCGCTGGCGGGGCCGGACCATGGGGGTGATCTACCAGAGCTTTCAGCTTTTACCCATGCTCAGCCTGGTCCAGAACGTGATTCTGGCCATGGATATGAGCGGCCTCTACCAGCCCCGGAAAAGTGAGCAGCGGGCCCGGGACCTGCTGGCCA
The DNA here is from genome assembly GCA_964603385.1 of uncultured Anaerolineales bacterium. Taxonomy (GTDB): domain Bacteria; phylum Chloroflexota; class Anaerolineae; order Anaerolineales; family UBA11858; genus B10-G9. The sequence continues at coordinate 15,029 of CAZRUS010000031.1, forward strand.
GCGTTGGTTTGCAGGATCACGCCGATAAGCTGCCCTCCCAGATCTCCGGCGGACAGCAGCAGCGGGTGGCCATCGCCCGCGCCCTGGCCAATGACCCCCCATTGATCGTCGCCGATGAGCCCACCGGCAGCCTGGACTCGGTCACTGCGGACTCCATCTTTCACATCTTTGAGGATCTGATTAAAGCCGGACACACCATCCTGATGGTCACCCACGACCGCGGATTGCTGCCGCGCTTTACCCGCCACATAAATATCGCGGACGGCAGACTGGTCGAGAAAGAGGAAGCCGATGAATAACACCGGACCCAACCAGACCGGGCAGCCAGCCGGAATCATCCAGCTGGAAAAGGTGGTCAAGACCTTTGTCAACGCCGCCGGCGAGTTTTCCGCGCTGCGGGGGATTGACCTGCAGCTTCAGCAGGGGGAGTTCACCGCTGTGATCGGCAAATCCGGCAGTGGGAAATCCACCCTGCTGAACATGCTCACCGGGATTGATCACCCCACCAGCGGTCAGGTGCTGGTCGGCGGCGTCGATGTCCATGCCATGAACGAGAGCCAGCGCTCGCTGTGGCGCGGGCGCACCCTGGGAATCATCTTTCAGTTTTTCCAGCTCTTACCCATGCTCAACCTGCTGGAAAACGTCATGCTGCCCATGGACTATGTGGGCATGTACGAAATTGAAGAGCGTCCCAAAAAGGCGCTGCGGCTGCTGGAGCGCGTTGGGCTCCGGGAGCAGTCCCAGATGCTGCCCCGGTCGGTCTCGCGGGGACAGCAGCAGAGCGCGGCCATCGCCCGCGCCCTGGCCACCGATGCCCCCATCCTGGTGGCCGATGAACCCACCGGCAATCTCGATTCCCGCTCGGCGGCCAAAATTATCGCCCTCTTCGAAGAGCTCTCCCACCAGGGCAAAACCATCGTCATGGTCACCCATGATCCCACCATGACGGAACGGGCCAGCCGGACGGTGTTCATCTCCGACGGCGAGCTGGTCAATGAGACCATCGCCCAGGCCCTGCCCCTGCTCAGCCATCCGCTGATGAAGGAGCTCGGCCGCCGCGTGGAGCTGCACCGCTTCCACCGCGGGGAGACCATCCTGCAGCGCAATAAACCGGTGGAAAATTTTTACCTTATTCAGCAGGGACAGGTGGATATTGTCCTCAAAGGAAGGCGGCGGTCTGAACTGGTCATCGCTACCCTGGAGCAGAACGATTTCTTTGGCGAGATCGAACTCATACAGGGCGGGAAGTCCATTGCCAGCGTCCGGGCCTCGGCGGACACGCCGGTGGAGCTGCTGGCCCTCAACCGGGAAGATTTCCACTGGCTGATGGACCGGTCCCCCCTCACCGAAGAGGCCATCTCCACGATGGTCCAGAAGCGGATGGCGCAGAAAAAGCGCTCCGACCGCCGCAGGAAGAAACGCAGGTAAGCAAGGAGCACAGCATGCGCCCCCGCTGGCGAAAAGTCCTTTCCGATCTGATCAATAACAAAGCCCGCACTCTGCTGGTGGTGCTCTCCATCGCAGTGGGTGTCTTTGCCATCGGCGTCATCGCCGGCGCCTATCAGATCATCTCCGAGGACATCGGCATCAGCTACGCGGCCAACAACCCCGCCAATATAGAAATCCGACTGGATGACTTTGACCAGGATCTGCTCCAAACCGTGCGCAATTTTCAGGGCATTGAGGATGCCGAAGCCCGCCGGGTCTTCACCGTCCGCCTCCGGCCGCAGGGCGGGACCCAATGGACAGCCGTCGACGTGTTCGCCTTTGATGATTTCGAGGACAACCACATCAACCTGCTGCAGCCCGTCCGCGGATCCACCGTGCCGGAGGAAAATCAGATCCTGCTGGAGCGCGATATCCTGGACGACTTCCAGGCCTCCCCGGGGGAGACCATCGAGATCCAGCTGCGGGATGAAAGCGAAAAAACCATCACCGTAGCCGGCATCGTCCGGGACACCTCCACGGGGGCGATCGATTTCCTCTCGCCGCCGCTGGCCTACATCACCCGGGACAGCCTGTCCTACTTCGACGAGCCCGACCACTACAACCGGCTTTTTGCCACTGTCAAGCAGGGGCAGAATGATGAGGATCACATCCGGGCGGTAATGGCTGACCTGACCGGAAAAATTGAGAAAAACGGCTATACCGTGGGACGCACCTTCCGATCCAAGACCAACCAGCACCCCCTGGAGCCGACCATCAACGCCGTGCTGGGCATCCTGCTCGCCCTCGGTGTGCTGATTGTTTTCCTGTCCAGCGCCCTGATCGCCAACACGCTCAGCGCTTTGCTCAACCAGCACCTGCGCCATATCGGGGTCATGAAGCTGATCGGCGGCCGCAGCCAGGCGATTTTCCGCATGTATCTGGTCATGCTGCTGATCTTCGGCCTATTGGCCCTGCTGCTGGCCGTGCCCGCCGGGGGCCAGGGTGCCTATGCCCTGGCGCAGTACATCGCCGACAAGGTGGGCTTCTCTGTACTGGAATACCGGATTGTCCCGCTGTCTTTCATCATTCAAATAGCTGTTGGACTGCTCGTTCCGCTGGTGGCCGGTCTCATCCCCGTGATCCGCGGCTCCCGGGTCACCGTGCAGCAGGCGCTCAGCGGCGATCAAACCCGCAGTTCCGGGGGCGAAGAACAGCCTGGCGAAAGCCGCCAGGCCCGTTTTGAGCAGTTCCAGGTGCAGGCAGCGCGCTTTCTGGCCGACCGGGGAATCCGCATCCCCCGCCAGCGGCTGGTCTCCCTCCGCAACACCTTCCGGCAGCGCAGCCGGCTGCTGCTGACGCTGTTCACCCTGACCATGGGCGGGGCGATCTTCATTTCCGTCTTCAACGTCCGGGTCACGCTGAATGAGTATGTCCAGACCATCGGCAACTATTTTTTGGCTGATGTCACCATTGATTTCGAACAACCCTACCGGCTGAAAGAAATTCGCCAGTACGCTCTCGAGCATCCCGGGGTCACCCATGTTGAAGGTTGGTCTTTCACCACCGCGGAGATTCTCTCGCCGGACGGCACCCTGGCCGACAATTTGAGCATCCTGGCTCCCCCGGCAGAGAGCGGTCTGGTCTCCCCTCTGCTGGTCGAGGGGCGCTGGATCCAGCCCGGCGACCGCCGGAAAGTGGCCATCAGTGAGGGCATCTATGACTACTATCCTGACCTGGAAGTCGGGCAGGCCATCCCGCTCAAGCTGGCCGGTAAAGAAGAGCCCTGGGAGGTGGTGGGTATATTTAAGTTTATCGGCCTGGAGGGCATGCTCGGCTATGCCCCTTACGAATACATTTCCCGGGAGCAGAACCTGGCCAACCGCTCCTTTTCCTACCGGATCGTTACCGAACGGCACGACCGGGAAAGTCAAAAAGTGATGGCCCGGTCCCTGGATGCCTATTTCCGGGAGCAGGGCTTCCACGTGCTGGATGCCACCCCCGGATTGTCCACCCTGGACAGCGCCTCCGAAAGCCTGGACATCCTGATCACTTTCCTGCTGATCATGGCCCTGCTCACCGCCGCGGTGGGCTCCATGGGGCTGGCCGGAACGATGAGCATGAACGTGCTGGAACGCACCCGGGAGATCGGCATCATGCGCTCTATTGGGGCCACTGACCTGGAGATCTTCCGCATGGTCATCCTCGAGGGGACCCTGATCGGCGGACTGTCTTTCCTGCTGGCCATCCTGCTGGCTGTTCCCTTCACCTACTTACTGTCCACTATCGTCAGCAGCGCCATCTTTGAAACGCCCATTGCTGTCTCCTTCACCCCCACGGGATACGGGATCTGGCTGGGCCTGGTGCTGATTCTTTCCTCGCTGGCCAGCATCCTGCCGGCGCGCAACGCCGCCCGGCTGACCATCCGCGAGGTGTTAGCGTATGAGTAAACCCAGGCGGGGACTCCCCTGCCAGAAGAAAAGGAAACATCTATGAAGAACAAACAAGTGATATTCCTGATCATTTTCAGTCTGGCGGCAGCCCTGGTGCTGACCGCCTGCGGGGGAGAGGAAACACCGCTCCCGACGCAGGTGGAACCAACCGGCCTGGATGCCGTAATTGTCGAAGGCCGGGTTGTGCCCCGCCGCGATCTGCGCTTGAATTTTTCCACTGAGGGCCGGGTGGCGGAAATCCTGGTCGAGGAGGGAGAACAAGTCAGCCGCGGCGCTGTGCTCATCCACCTGGCTGACCGCGAACAGGCTGAGGCCGCCCTCCGGGAAGCCGAGCTCTCCCTGACCACCGGCCAACAGGAGCTGGAGGATCTCCTCCGGCTGGGAGAGCTGGAGACCGCCAGGGCCTGGCAGGCCTACCAGGAAGCCCAGATCCGCCGCGCGGAAGCCGAGCGTGAGTGGGAGGACCTGGACATGGACCGCTTGGAGGATGAGATCGACGACGCGCGCATCGAGGTCGAGGAGCGAGAAGATGACCTCGAGGATGCCGAGGAAGAGCTGGAAAATTACCTGGATGTGGACGAGGACAACATCCTCCGCGAAGCCGCCGAGGAGGACGTCGAGCAGGCCGAGGAAGACCTCAACGAAGCCCGGCGTTTGCTGGAAGAAGCCCAGCGGGAGATCGACAGCGTGCGGGCCGAGCTGGACGCCGCTCTGGCCGCCGAGGAAGAAGCTCAACGGGAGTATCAGCTGCTGCTCGAGGAGGGCGTTGATCCCGATCGGCGCAGGATTCTAGAATCCCGGGTCAGCGCTGCCGAAGCCCAGCTGGCCGCGGCGGAAAACCTGCTTGACCGCTACACCCTGGAAGCCCCCTTTGCAGGAACGGTGACTGACATCTACCTGGAGGAAGGACAGTTTGTCCACCCCAATGTCACCGCCCTGCAGCTGGCGGACCTGACCCGGTTTCGGGTGGAAACCAGCGATCTGACCGAGCTGGAAGTGGTCCGGGTCAGCCCGGGGCAGGAGGTGGTGATCGTTCCCGATGCCCTCCCAAATGTCACCCTGACCGGACGGGTGGAGCGCATCAGCCACTCCTTTACCACCCAGGCGGGGGATATCCTCTACACGGTGCTGATTGAGTTGGAGGAAAGCCATCCCGATCTGCGCTGGGGCATGACCCTGGAGCTCACCTTCCCCCTGGAAGAAGCGGAGTAGCTGCCTTCCAGGCGCCGGCCCAGGGAGATTAACGACCTCCGAGGTCACGAAGGAACCTCGGAGGTTGGAATCTGCAGAGAAGCGTCATCCTCCCCGGATGGCGCTTCCTTCGGTATGTGTATTCAGGAAAATCTACTTTAGAATCGGGGTTCCTCTGCAAAGTCCAACAAGGAAACACCATCCTCAAAGGATGATGTTTCCCATCCTCTGGGGGATTGAGATTGATTTTAGGAGGAGATGCAGCCAGGTTGTCCACCAGCGCTCCTCACCAGCACCCAGGTCAGCGTCTCGCTGACGGACATTCTCTGAACATCAACCACCAGCGGGATCATGGCAGTGGTTTCGTTTATAGTCCCACGTAGGTGGGACTTGTTTATTCCCAGCCCGCTGCTTTAGCAGCCGGGTGGATAAGGAGCGCAAACCAACCCGAGAGCATCAGAGGTAGCAGGGAACTCCGGGGTCTTCGCTGTGCCATCCCTGCCGCCTGGCGCAGAGATCGCCGCGTCGGCCGGACGCTCTTCTGCAATCACCCTTTTTGTCATTGCGAGCGCAGCGAAGCAATCTCTGCCCGGTAGGGGAAGCAGTGAGAATAACGCCGGGAAACTTCTTGTCCAAACCATCCATCCCTGCCGATTGGCGCAGAGATCGCCGCGTCAGCCTGACGGCCTCCTCGCGATGACAGACACAGGTCCCGGAGCGCGCCCAGGCGCTGGGGCCAGGGAAAACCAGTCCATGATGTTAAAGAGAAAGACCCCGCGGGTAGCAAAACGTAAGGGGGGGATGCCGCGGGATCTAAGGATAGTTATACGGGAAACAGCTTAAAAAAGGATGAAGGGAAGTTAACAGAAAGATCAAAAAACGGAAAGATGAGGGGACAGCCCGCCGGGCCGCCTCCCAGCTGACATCTATCTGTCTCCGCTGCCCTACGGCCCTTCCACCCGGATCTTACGAACAAAATTGTCCAGCAAATACAGCGAGGGCTGGAAGCTGTCCGGTGATTCCCCATCCAGCTGGGCTTCAGCCTGGTCCATATAGTTTTCAAAATTATCATAAAATGCCTGATCCTGGACCACGCTGTCCGGGTCCGGAAGGGAGGGATGACCGACCGAGAAAAACACATGCAGATAATAAGCCCCGTCATCGGTCAAACCCTGGTAGCTGTAAAACATCTGCGGAAAACCGACCGGGTAGGCAGCCTGTCCCCACTGGGTCACATAACGGACGCCACTTCCATTTTGAAAGCGCACATAATCCTCCTGGCAGGATAGGAACTGAGCCGCCCCCCAGAAATCCGGGATCGGAATATATTCCGGGTCCGCGGGTTGGGACGTGAGCAGTGCTTCCAGATCATCAAGTGCCTCCCCTGCAAAGGAATTCACAGAGCTGAATTCTGCCACGGAGATAACCCGGACCGTGGGCTCAAAATATCCTCCCGGCATGGAATATCCCCCAAGCTGGATATCCAGGAAGGCAGGCATGGGAGCAGGTCCTTCCAGCATGGCAGGCTGGTTCTCGGGGGAGGCTGAGGCAGCAACCTGGTCCACCCAATGCAGGCTCACTCCCTGGAATGTGAAATCCGGGGAAGCGGTCACCGTGGGGTGGATGGTATAGGTTGGCGTCGGTCCCGGAGGTTCGGCAGTACCGGCGGCCTCGGCGCCGGAATCTCCTGACCCGGATGCCGCCAGGGTGGCTGCCACCGCCGTGGCCACCGGATCACCGGGGGTTTCTGTGGACCGGCCGAGGTCTATCGAAAAAGAACAGGCCAGGCTGAGCATGGCCAGTAAAGCCGGTATAATCAAGTTACGTCTGGTTGACATCAGGTTCCTCCTCATGAATCAACTTTGATTATACGGTAAGGCAACCAACCTGGGGATAGTCCTTCGGTTTGCAATCTGGTTAGCTCTCAGCGGTTGAAGATTGATACTTCGATAGTCTGGTCGGAGCAACCATCCTGGCATTGATTCCCTGAACCTGCTTCCAGGGACCGGGAAATTTCACAGTTCTTCTTCCAGCTGATTGCTGATCAGCTCCCAGTTTCAACGCGATAATTACCCGATCTCATCATCAGCCGGGCGGCCAACCGCATTAATCCCGCACTGGCTTGACTTAAGACATATTTCACTGTAATTGTCAGACAAATTTCGCTACAATACAATCACGCCGGCACGCAATCCGCCGGCAGTCCCATCATTAGCAGAGGAGTGATCTATGAGCGACGTCATGGTGCCCATCCCCTTTTCCCGACTGCTTAACTGGACCCTGGAGGAATACCACAATGAAGGGACCATTTTCGGGATCCCGGAGGGAAATTTCTATTACAAGAAAGATGATTCCGTCATGCAGGTCTTCGGCGAACACTGCCAGACCCCGCTCGGACCGGCCGCCGGACCGCACACTCAGGTGGCCCAGAATCTTGCCGCCGCCTATCTGACCGGGGGGCGTTTTTTCGAACTGAAAACTGTTCAGATTATGGATGAGCTGGAAATTGACAAGCCCTGTATCGATGCCGAGCGGGAGACCTACAACTCCGAATGGTCCACCGAGCTCACCGTCCCCCAGGCGTACAACGAATACATCAAAGCCTGGTTCCTGCTCCATCTGCTGAATGAAATCTTCGGCTTTTCCCCGGCGGAGGCGCGAGGTTTTGTCTTTAACATCAGTGTGGGCTATGATCTGGAGGGCATCCAGTCGCCCAAGATTGACCGCTTTATCGAAGGGCTGAAAGATGCCTCCAACGCCCCCATCTTTCAGGAATGCCGGCGGACCCTGACCCGGGCCGTCCATGCCGGGAACATACCTGGCGTGACCAGCGCAGCGTTTGTAGAGGAGATCTCCCCCGAGATCTCCCATTCTGTCACCCTGTCCACCATGCACGGCACACCGCCTGAAGATCAGGAGGCGATCTGTACCTATTTAATGGCTGAGAAGGGCCTTCACACCTACGTCAAGCTCAACCCCACCCTGCACGGGTACGAATATGTCCAGGAAGTTTTTCAGCAGCTGGGCTACGACCACATTCAGCTGCGTGATGAAAGCTTCACTCATGATATGCAGTACCCGGATGCGGTGAAGATGCTTCACAATCTGCTCGATCAGGCGGAAAGCGCCGGTCTGGAGTTTGGTGTCAAGCTTTCCAACACCCTGGCAGTGGTCAACGACAAAGGGACCCTGCCCTGCGATGAGATGTACATGAGCGGCCGGGCGCTGTACCCGCTGACCGTCAACCTGGCCCACAAGCTCTCCGAGGAATTTGATGGACGGCTGACCATCTCCTACTCCGGTGGGGCGGACTATTTCAACATTGCCGATCTGCTGCGCGCCGGTTTGAAGCCGATCACCATGGCCACCTACTTTCTCAAACCGGGCGGCTACAGCCGCATGACCCAGCTGGCCGAACTGCTGGAAACCGAGGTCGATGCCCTGGAGAGGGACACTGTGGATCTGGCGGTCCTCAAACAGGTCGCCGAAGGTGCCCTCAGCGATCCCCGTTATGCGTTTGAAGGAAAATCTTCTGCTCCAATGAAAACCGGGGACCCGCTGCCTCTGCTGGACTGCTTCCTGGCCCCCTGCACAGCCGGCTGCCCCATTCACCAGGATATCCCGGAATATATCCGGCTGATCCGCGAGGAGCGCTACGCCGATGCCTACCGGCTGATTACCGCCAGGAATCCGCTGCCTTTTATCACCGGCTACATCTGCGATCACAACTGCCAGCTGAAATGTGTTCGTAATGATTATGAGGATCCTGTCCAGATCCGCGATCTGAAGCACATCGCAGCGGAACGGGGATTTGAGCAGGTCATCGACACCATCGCCCCGCCGGCGGAGCTGCGCGAGGAACGCGTGGCGGTGATCGGCGCCGGGCCGGCTGGTCTTTCCACAGCATACTTCCTGGCCAGGGAAGGCTTCCAGGTCCGGGTATTTGATAAGATGGACCGACCGGGCGGAATGGTCGCCCACGGCATCCCCGATTTTCGCTATCCCAAAGATACCGTGGAAAGAGATGTTGAGCTGATCAGACAGGTCGGGGTGGAATTCGAACTCAACTGCGATCCCAATTTCGACCTGCAGCGGCTGAAAGCGGAGGGCTATGACTACATCGTCCTGGCCATCGGGGCCTGGAAATCCCGCCGTCTGCAGGTGAAGGGGGACCAGGACCGGGTGCGGGGAGCGATCAACTTCCTGCACTCCTTCAAGCTTGACCCCGAGGCCATTCAGCTGGGCAAGCGGGTGGCTGTGATCGGCGGCGGCAACAGCGCCATGGACAGCGCCCGGGCTGCCCTGCGGGTGCCTGGGGTGGAAGAGGTCTCCATCCTTTACCGGCGGACGATCAAGCAGATGCCCGCCGACCGTGAGGAGCTGGAAAACGCCCTCAAGGACGGGGTGATTTTCCATGAATTGGTATCTCCAGTCTCTTTACAAGGCGGGCAGCTCACCTGCCAGGTGATGGAGCTGGGAGAAAAGGACGCCAGCGGCCGCCGCCGGCCGGAGCCGGTGATCGGCAAGACGGTCAGCTTCCCGGCAGACACCGTGCTGACTGCCATCGGGGAGCTGGTCGATTATCACCTGCTGGAGAAAAACGGCATCGCTGTTGGGGAGCGGGGGGAGATCCTGGTGGATGAGTTCAACGAAACCAGCGTGGATAATGTATTTATCGCCGGGGATGCCTACCGGGGCCCGGCCACGGTGGTGGAGGGCATCGCCGACGGTCGGAAGGTGGCTGACGGGGTGCTGCGGCGGGAGCGGGCAGCTGAACGGCTGCTCACCCTCCCGGAAATCGAGTTTGATGAAGAAACCCGCCTGGAGGAAGCCCGGGAGAAGAAAGCCGTCCTCAACCCCATGGTCAGCCCGGAGATGTTCGAGGCCGCTTATCTGGCAGAAGCCGAGCGCTGCCTGGAATGCAGCACCCTGTGTAACAAATGTGTCAGCGTCTGCCCCAACCGGGCCAACGTGGCTGTGGAGATGAACAGCGGTCTCAAAAAGGTCAATCAGATTCTCCATCTGGATGCGCTCTGCAACGAGTGCGGCAACTGTGAGACCTTCTGCCCTTATCAGGGTGCGCCTTACCGGGACAAATTCACCCTTTTCTGGGATGAACAGGCCTTCCTGGAGAATGAGAACGAAGGCTACCTGCCGCTGCCGGACGGCAGCCTGCGCCTGCGTTATCAGGGAAAGATCCACGAGCTGACCTACAGCAACGGTCGGGTGATCCCCTGGGATGCCGAGCTGCCGGTGGACGGCGAGCTGCAGGGTCTGTTCGACCTGATGATCACCGTGCGCGATCGGTACCCCTATCTGCTGCCGATGTAAGGCCAAAACCCGACCTCCGAGGTTGCCCCGGGGACCTCGGAGGTCGATTGCCAGCAGGGAAGCGTCATCCTCCCCGGATGGCGCTTCTTTCATGGAGAAACTAGAGATACCTGGAGCAGCACCAGGGACCCTCCACCAAATCCAACAAGGAAACACCATCCTCTAAGGATGATGTTTCCCAACCTTTGGGTGAAGTTCATGGAATTTGTCACCGCTGGTTGGGGCCACCCCCAAGAATCTCCGTCAGCGGGACGCTGCCTTGGCTGCCCTAAATTCCAAAAGCAGACCATCGGAGGCCGTCAGGACCTCCGAGGTCTTCGCGGCTGCCGCAGTACTTAGTGGATAGTGAGATAGTAATTAGTTTTAACTGTAAGCAATCTGTGATCCCTGTTCATCTGATAGTTTTCTAGGGTTCGAAAAGAACAGCGAAAATCCACTGCAGTCGGTCAATTAAACCTGGCAGCGCGCCTCCGGCGCGCTGCTCTACTTACTATGTACCAATTACTGGTTTTGACCCTTTCCCGCCAGCGGGGACGCTGGCTCAGTTATTGCGGCTCGAGGGCAAGCCCCAGCTTCCCCGGGGTTGATGCCCGCCGGAGCTGGCGCTCCGGCTTGAGCGGGAAAAGGCAATGATCCCGGAGCGCCGGCCTGACGGCCTCCTGCGACCACCCTTTTTGTCATTGCGAGCGCAGCGAAGGGAGATCTGCCCGGCAGGGGATGCAGTGAGAATAATTCCGGGCAATTTATTGGACAGATCCCCCCCTTGCCGCCGAACGCAGAGATCGCCGCATCGGCCTGACGGCCTCCTCGCGATGACAGACAGAGAATGATTTCCTTGCTCCGAGATCCTTTAGCAGGGAAGGGAAGCGTCATCCTCCCCGGATGGCGCTTCCTTCATGGTCTCAATCAAGAGAACCTGATTTAGAACCAGGGATCCTTCGCCAGATCCAACAGGGAAACACCATCCTGCAAGGAGGATGTTTTCCATCCTCTGGTGGATGGAGATTGATTTTTGGAGGGGATGCACCCTGCTGTCCCTCAACGCAGGCCGACGGTCGGCGCAGCCCTGCATTGGACCTTTATTCACGTCCCTGGAAGGGCAGTCCTTGGATCCACAGCAGCCGAACTCCTCTCCTTACCCCCAGGCCGCCAGCAGCGGCCCCTCATCCCCGTAGACCGGATCGGCCTCCGGATCAGGGACCGCCTGGATATTCTCCAGGACACGCGGTCGCTCTCCAGGTTTGCCGGTGTTCATGTCCCACTGACGACCGCCGGCATAGCCGCCCACCACCGTGAAATCCCCTGAACTGCCCTGGTTGCAGTGCCCCACCCCGGCCGGGATGACCACCACGTCCCCGGCGCTGACCTCGAGTACCTCGCCCTCCGGTCCGCCGAACTGAACTCGGGCCTGTCCACTGACCACACCGAGCACCTCGTGGGCGGTGCTGTGGTAGTGATGGTAGTCATAGATGCCGTTCACCCAGCTGCCGGTCCAGCCGTTCCCGGCCAGCAGCTCCCGGCAGGCGGCCGCGTTCTGCTGCGCCGGAGTCAGTCCCTCCGGGTACACCAGCAGCGGCAGGTGCGGGTTGTTGGGGATCCTGCCATCATCTTCCAGAAGATATTCCTGCGGATCAACCATTTTAATTGCCTCCCTGAAATCCAATTCCATCCAATTACGACCTTCATTATATCTTCCTTCCAAAAACTACCCGACCGCCGAGGTCACCCCTTCCCGACCTCAGGGGCTGCAGGGCATTTACCCTCGTCAAACTCGGAGGTTGGCCCCAGCCGGCCCCTTCCATGACAGAAAGATGAGATTGTCCTAACCCTCTTGACACGATCAGACTC
>CAZRUS010000032.1:0-26464 GCA_964603385.1 uncultured Anaerolineales bacterium
TCTTTTTGAAATATTGTTTTGATCTGCTTGCTGGCCGAAGGTGCTGGCAGGCGTTGGGGATATTAACTACCCCATAAAAAAGAGTCCTCCCACGTGAGTGAAAATGTGCCGAGGACCCATATTTTTTGATCTCTGAAGGAATTTTTATAGATTTTGACTTTTACTCTTGACACTGCAATTCATCGGTAGGTATTTCTTGTTAGATTGTGTTTGATATTATCGAATTCGTCTGACTTGCCTTCTAGTTTTGACCATTCTTGAATTTCATCAAGATTTACTTCATGTTTAGAGGCAACTAGAATAGCCTGTTTGAGACATTGGCGGTCTCCCCAATGATAATAGTGAGCAAGGCGATCCTTTATACAATCTGTGGGGGAGATAATTCGTAGTGTGCCAGTATCAAACTCTATCTCATTTGTAGACTGAACCATACCATCACCAAATTGAAGCGGGCCAGGGGGAAATTCAACTATGTGGTCAGTTTCTGGATGCTCAAAATGCCTACCATAAAGTATAAAGCCTATCTTGTTCATCGAATTTTCGATATTGTCTCGACTGGCAAAACGGGCATTAACTAGATCAATATCACCTGATACATATTCACCATTGCTATAAATCCCGACAGCTGCGCCACCAGATAATACAAAATACAGTCCTGAGTCCGAAAGATGTTGGACTACAAAAGCAGCCAGCTCAGCTTGATTCATTTTACTAATTGGTTTCATTCAGGTTTCCCGCGACGTCGGGGGCGACGTCTATTCATCAGTAATTTATCTTGGAGATCATCTGGGTAAAAGGATATGGCCTTATTTAACAGGGATTGTAATTCGTCCAACAAAGCATAACGAGGGTTGAAGCGGAATAAAATTGTTCTGCCTACTTTTTTATTTACAATGACCCCTCCTGCTTCAAGTTTTTCTAATTGATCCTGAATAGGGAATAGATCTGTATCAAAAAAACGGGCAATTTCTCGGGCATAACCTTCTTCTCGTGCCTGAAGAAAGATGAGGACACGCTCACGATTTGTAGATCCAATAATTGGTTCTAGCAACATAGACCAACTCCCAAAGACCTAAATAATATGTCATATGACCTTTATATTAGGTCATATGACATATTTTATACATCAATATATGTGTCTTGTCAATCAAGAACTAAATACCTAACGTAAGAGCTCATGGGCCGCCGGGTTGGCCAATTTCGGTTGTTTTATTGAAGCTATTAATTTGCATATTGCCGTCGCTTTCCTCCGCCAGAGGCGGTCAGGTGGAGCGGATGTTAGGCTGAGTAATTATTGAGTAAAAACAAATATTGCTAAAGAAAACTAAACCTCAGGACTTTCTCCGTTTGTATTCAGGTGAAAACAAATCTGATTTTTCTTGAAGGGGAATAGATTCGTACAATTCTCCAATTAAAGTAACGAGAGGTTCTGTAAATTGATTTTCATAATCAAAGGAGTACATCACTGTTCGCCCCCTGCGAACCTTATTGAGAATCCCTCCTTTTTCAAATCTTTGGAGTTGGTTTTGTACTGAATATAAATGTATTCCATGATCTCGCGCAATTTGTGTAGCATAAGAAGAACCAAAATGATAGATATGCAATAAAACCTTCTCTGCAGTATCATTTCCAAGTATGGCATTTAGTTGTGATTTTAATTTTTCAGAATCTTTTTCCGAGGTTTTTGTCAATTCAAGATCTTCAAGGTATTTGTTAAACTCAGTTATTAGATATTTCTCAATTTGCCCAGTGCTATTTATTGTTATTAATTCATTTAATTGAGAAGATATTTTTTTCCAAGGAAACCATAATAAGCGGGTATTTTGATCTTCCATTTCTAATTCAGAAATTATTTTTGGTTGAGTATGGTCCGGTGAGATCAACAACAAGATTTTCTTATCATGTTTCATTTTAAATATTAGGGACAAATATCTATTAACTTGTTCGTGATCAATAAATTGATTTCTGAAGATTTTTGATTCAATTGCTATAAGTAGTGATTCATTTGATATTTCTCCATCAATAATATTATGTTCATCATAATGAACATGATCCCTAATAAAAAATGTCCTGGTCTTAGTTGTTGTTATTCCTAGTGATCTAATAAATGTATTTAGTACGTACTCATTGGAATGTTGAAGCACAATCAAAAAAGCATTAGTTACTCGGTCCTCTTCTGAATAGGTATAGGTGGTTTTTGAAAATATATTTAACCTTGTTGTTTCCATTGAAGTTCCTTTATAGAAATTGAAACCTTCATTCAATTTACAATTTTTTTTGAAAAGCCTAACGTAAAAGCTCATGGGCCGCCGGGTTGGCTCCTGGTGATGATTTGGTCAATGCCTGGTTGGCTCAAAATGGCCGCGTTCCCGACGCCGAAGGCGGTCCCATGCAGCGGGGGTTATGTGCCAGGTAATTATTTGTCGGTCACTTGAACTTGAACTTCTAAAGTTCCTGAATTGTTTCCTAGATCAGTATCATTAATACCAAGAAACAACTTCCCACTTTCTCCAACAGTATGACTGAAGTGATCACCAACAAAAAATGGATCATGGTCACCAATCCGAGCAATTAATGCAGCATGAGATACTCCCATGATTACATTATTGATACTTCGAGGATTTCCTCCAATGCCGAGCGCATCTACTTCTTCATAAAGTCCTGGCGACCATCTACCTGAAATGTAACTAATCGTTAGAAGATCTCCGGCTTGAATATCAATACCTGTTTTAGTCCATACTTGATCTGCCTTGACATTAATAATTTCTGAATGAGATGATTTGCCAAGGTCTACAGAAAATGAACATGCCATGGAAAGCAAAACAAACAATATCAATGGCCCTAAGATAGAAAGGTTTCTTTTCATAGTGACCTCATTTTAAAACAGGGCACATAACGTAAAAGCTCATGGGCCGCCGGGCTGGCTCTTAGTGGTGATTTCACTATTGCCAAATTTGCCCAAAACTGCCGCGTTCCCTCGCCGCAGGCGGTCCCATGCAGCGGTGGTTATGTGGCTCATCCAAAAAAGCAACCAAATTGGTCCTCCTCAACAATAGAAAGAAATCTTTCTAAATCATCAACATCGGGGGTTGGGTCATATCTGTGCCATTTAAGATCAGATTTCATCCAATAAATCTTCCAAATTCCTGATCGTTTTACATATGTGGCTTTAGATACGGGTGTCTCAGTAATTTCACCAGGCTTATTGAATGCAGGGCGGATCTCAAATATTTCAACACTTTGATTTTCAATCCGATAACCAATATCAAGTTTGTCACGAACATGAACTGGAGGTCTCGACTTTTTGAGATAATCATTCATGATTTTTTCAATTTGTTTTCTGGTTGATTCGCTAAATGTCATAATCTTCTCATTTTGTTTAGCCACATAACGTTAATTAGATTGAAGATGTTAATTAGTCCAATCTGCTGTTCTGTTTCAACTGGTAAATAGTCCAATAAGGGGTTAGTTTCGGGGGGAGATCTCCCGCAGGAAACCGTTGGTGCTGTATAATCGAAGTATAGCATAATTCTCATGGTTCTCACCCAGGGGGTGATCATGTCTGAGAAAAAACTTCTCGACCGGGTGCGGGAGACCCTGCGGCGCAAGAACTACGCCTACCGCACCGAACAGACTTACACCAGCTGGATCCGCCGCTTTATCCTCTTTCATAATAAACGCCACCCGCGGGAGATGGGGGCGGCAGAGATCGAATCCTACCTGACCTACCTGGCGGTGGAGCGCGAGGTCGCTCCCTCCACCCAGAACCAGGCTCTGGCTGCCCTGCAGTTTCTCTATCAGCACGTCCTCCATATCCCCCTCGATGAGGAAATCCTCCCCGCACCGGCGAAACGCTCCAAACACCTCCCGGTGGTGCTCAGCAAAACGGAAACTTCCTCCGTGATTGAGCGCCTCCGCGGAACGGAAAAGCTGCTCACCCAGCTGCTGTACGGCAGCGGCCTGCGGATCACTGAATGCCTCCGCCTGCGGGTCAAGGACCTCGATTTTCAGCGCGGGGAGATTATCGTCCGCTGCGGCAAAGGCGCCAAGGACCGCGTCACTGTGCTCCCGGACTGCCTGCATACCCCCCTCCAGCGCCAGCTGCAGCGTGCCCGGCTGCTCCACCAGGAGGATCTGGCCGAAGGCTACGGCAGCGTCTACCTGCCCCGCGGCCTGGCCCGCAAATACCCCAACGCTGCCAGGGAATGGATCTGGCAGTATGTCTTCCCGGCCTCCAACCTCTCCGCGGATCCCCGCACCGGCGAAATTCGCCGGCACCATCTGGGGGCCAGCAGCCTGCGGCGCAGCATCAAAGCGGCGGCCCGGAAAGCGGGGATCACCAAACACGTCACCCCGCACACTTTCCGGCACAGCTTTGCCACCCATCTGCTGGAGGACGGCTACGATATCCGCACCGTGCAGGAGCTGCTGGGCCACAGCGATGTCAGCACCACCATGATTTATACCCATGTGCTCAATAAGGGGGGTAGAGGGGTGAAAAGCCCGCTGGATGTCGGATGATACAAACAGCGGGGGGAGGCTGTGGAGAATGGCGGAAGGGGAGATGAGGAGAAGGGGTGAAAGAGGGTCGGAATGGAATGAACAGCTTCCGGCTGCCTGCTCTCCGGAGGTTAATCCTGTCTGTTTTCAGCCGACAGCTTACCAATCAGGGAGGGCTCACATCCAGATCGTCCCAGATCTGCTCCCAGGTTTGCTCATCCAGACGCCGCAGAAGGTCTCCGGCTTCGACGTCTGCAGCCAGTTTGCCGGTCTCCAGGGCCAATAAAATGTCGCTGAAGCTGTCGCCGCCGCAGTACCAGGTCATCACCTGCTGGTAGCTGACCTCAAACCGCCCGGCAATGCTCTCTCCCATCGGATGGGGATCCTCTGTCGTACACTGGTAGGATGGTGTTCTGGTGGGGACGGGGTCCCCATCAGCTGAGGACTGGTTGGAACTGGTCTGTTGTCCGTCTCTGTCTGGAATATCAAAGCTGGATCTTTTCGGCTGCGACCGGCAGCCAGCTGCCAGGAGCAGTCCAGCAGCGAGGATCACGGCAAGCAGTTTCGTTTTCATGGGAGGCCTTGTAATGATGGAAACAGACACCTGGAGAATTCTCCAGATGTCTGTTGATTTTCGGAAATGATCTCTCAGGGAGGATCAGCGGCCGCGCTGTCCTGGGGGAATCCACTCGCCGTCGGCGTTGTCCTGTTTCTTTTGCAGCCCCGGGGGCAGCCAGCCTTGACAGTCATTCTCGCCTTCTTCGCAGGGACCCTGTTTCTTTTCCAGTCCGGGGGGGACTTTGTCTTCGGGCTTGCCTTTCTGTTCCTGTTCTTCGATCTTCCCGGGGGGATCCTGTTTATCGGGTTTGCCGATCAGATCGGCTTCCTGCCAGATTTGACCCCAGCCCTGACCTTCTTTGCGGCTTTGCAGGTAGGTATCCGCGGACTCCCCGGTTACTTCTGCGGTTTGCAGCGCGAGCATGATCTGCCCCAGGCCGACGGATTCCGTCCCTTCTTCTCCTTCTTCCCCTTCCACACCGCAGAACCAGGCCATAATCTCCTCATAGCTGACCCCGTAGGTTTCCGCCATGCTGGCAGCTACCGGATGCTGATCCTCCGTGCTGGTGCAGAAAT
The DNA here is from genome assembly GCA_964603385.1 of uncultured Anaerolineales bacterium. Lineage (GTDB taxonomy): Bacteria > Chloroflexota > Anaerolineae > Anaerolineales > UBA11858 > B10-G9. The sequence continues at coordinate 5,635 of CAZRUS010000032.1, forward strand.
AGTTCTCTTCGTCCTCCCCTTCTTCATCATCTTCATCGTCCAGATCGTCACTGCGTTCTTCAATCGAGTAATCAATCAGGACCAGGTCCCCGTCTTCATTGAAGAGTCCTTCCACTTCAACAATATCCCCCACTTCCAGGGTGTCAAAGTTGAAGTCTTCCGGTACCAGAACGGTGATCAGCTCCAGCTCTCCAGGTTCGTCTTCCACCTCGATCTGGAAAGAACCATTTTCCGGCGAGACCAGAGTGACGGCCCCTACCAATTCAATTTCTTCTTCCTGCGCTGCTGCTGCACCGGTTACCAGCAGGGCAGCGATCAGTACCAGCACCCCTGTGATGCCTTTCCAAAACCGTGATTTACTTCTCATGTCCAGCTCCTTATCCGAATTGCTTCTCAGGAAACAAAATTATGGGATTAATCCCTTACTGCTGATGGGGGGGACCGTTCCCGGGTGTGAACTCCGGATCCTGACCGGGAGGAGTTTTTTCCTCCCTGTCCTTTTCATTATCCTGTCCAGGTTGATTTCCTTTTCCAGGATGTTCTTCCCGGCTGCCGCTGCCCTGCCCGGGATTCTCCGGGGGGCCGTCTCCGGGTTGCGAATCGGGATCCTGACCGGGGGCCTGATCCTGGTTTCCCTGGCCTTGATCCTGCCCGGGGGGAGAATCCTGCGGTCCTTTTCCGGCTTCCTCCAGACCGCGCTGAATTTTTTCCCGGGCCTGATTGAGCGCTTCCTGTCCCAGTCCGGGATTGCTGGTCTGCAGCTTGTGGATCACCTGATTCATTTCCTGGAGCGCAAACTGCACCTGGGAGATCTCATCCCCCCGGCCCTGATTCTGCATTCGAGCGGCCTGCTGGAGCATCCCCTCCAGGTGAGATTCCAGCCGGCGGGCGGTCTTCTCGGGAACGTCCCTGCCTTCCTTCACCAGGGCGTCGATTTCCTGGATCCGACGGCGGGCGAAGGCGGTCTCCAGGTCGAGCTTTTCCCGGGGATCGTTCTCCAACCGCAGCTGGGTGTCTTCGACGAAAGTCTTTACCGGGTAAAGAAAGTCATCCGGCAGGCTGCCCTGGGAGGCGTAGACCGTGCCGCCCACACTCCCCAATGCCAGCAGGAGGGCGGTCAGGATTCCTGCCAGGGCGGGCAGCCAGCGCTTTCTCGCTGCAGGAACCCGCTGACGGCGGCTTCCGGGGACCGGCGTTCTGGCGCCTGCGGCGCGCAGGGCTTCCGCTCTGGCGAGGAATTTTGCCCGACCGGCAGCTGCCTGATCCGCGTTCCTCTCCGGAACCTCCTGGAGAAGGGAAAGCTTACTTTCGATATCCTGATTGTCCTGATGATCTTTCATGGTTGTTCCTGATCGAGTCCAGCTGCGTTTGCTGTCCTCTTTCACTGATTACGACGCAAAAATTGGGAAAACGTTACGGGGGAGGGAGATTAATATCCAGCAGCAGCTTTGTTCAGGGGCTGGAGATGGTATTGCCGTCGGACTCCTGGTTGAGGTCCCCCTGGGAGAGGATCCGTTCCAGAGAGGCCAGGGCGCGGTGCTGCTGGGCCCGGACAGCCCCGCGGGATTTCCCCAGTGAGCGGGCGACCTCCCGGGTGGACCAGCCTTCCAGAAAGCGCAAAACCACCACCTGGCGCTGCTCATCGGTGAGCAGTTGGAGAGCCCGGCGGATGCGGTCGGCCTGCTCCAGCTGCTCAACAAGGAGGGCGGGCTGGTTTTCCCCCTGCGGAATGCGCTCTTCTTCCAGCTGCAGCGGAGGAGGGGGTTCTCGCCGGTAATGGTCGGTGATCAGATTGTGGGTGATGCGGTACAGATAGGCCTGGAGGTGGTCGTCGGGACCGCCGCCCCCTTGCAGGGCTTTCAGAAAGCGTTCAAAAGTCTCGGCGACAAAATCCTCGGCCAGCTGCTGACTGCCCAGCTGACGGTACGCGTAAGCGTAGAGCGGGCCGCTGAAACGGTCGTAAATCTCCGCCAGGGCCGCTTCCTCCAGCTGATGGGCTCGTTTTAACAACGCTTTGTCTGAAGCCATGTTCACTTATTGTACGACGCGAAAATGTTCCGGACGTTACGTTTTTGATAAATGGCATCCAAGGATGGCCGGTAGGGGATGCTTTGCTTGCTGCCGGATTGGTGCAGCCGGTCAGGGAACCGGCTGAAAACAGGTAGCAGTCCCCCCATCAGCGAGATGCTGATGGGAGTGCTGGCTTCACAGCATTAAAGATCCCGGAGCTGATCACCAAGCTCCGGGACCGATCATAATTACGTCCTCAGCCCGGCTCTCCCGGTTGTTCAGCAGCGGGTTCTCCGGCAGCGTGTCTCATCCCGATGTAGGAGAAGGTCGCTGCGGGACCAATGCTGGCTCCCGGTCCGGGATAGGTCCCACCCATTACCGAGGCGGTGGAGTTTCCTGAAGCATACAGGCCTTCGATCACCGAGTTGTTTTCCCGGAGCACCCGGGCATATTCGTCGGTCAGCAGCCCACCCTTGGTCCCCAGATCCCCGGGATAGACGCGAACGGCCCAGAAGGGTGCTTTTTCGAGGGGCGCTAAATTGGGGTTGGGCTTCACCGTGGGATCGCTGTAAAAGCGGTCGTAAATCCCGTCGCCCCGCCGAAAATCTTTGTCAATGCCGTGCCGGGCATAGCTGTTGAATTGCTCGATGGTCTCTTTCAAGGTCACCCCATCCATCCCGGTCTGGCGGGCCAGATCGTCCAGACTGTCGGCTTTGATCAGGGAGCCGTCCTCGACCAGCTTCTGGGGGGTGTAGCCCGGTGGAAGCATGCCGAAAAGGTAGCGCTTCCGATAGCGGGCATCGAACACCATCCAGGAGGGGACTGCTTTACCGGTCTCTGCTTCTCTGCGGAGGATCTCCTCTCCGAGATCGACATAGGAGGTGGACTCATTGGCAAAGCGCTGGCCGGTCTGGTCCACGATCATCGATCCGGGCAGGGAGCGCTCATAGACGGAAAAGGAAATCTCCCCGTTGATCTCCATCGAAGCGCCCCACCAGGCCTGTTCCATCATCGCCAGCGCGGCGCCGATTTTCTCGGCAATACGGATGGCATCCCCTTCATCCCCGGGAGGGGCCGAAGACCATTCCTCCCCAACCGGCTGGAATTTCCGGCGGTAGCTGTCATTTTTCGCGAAACCACCCGCTGCCAGCAGCACCGCACGGTTGGCCTGGATGCGTTTGATTTCCCCCTGCTGCTCCACCACCACGCCGACCACCCGGCTGTCTTCCATCACCAGGTCCTTGAGCGGGGTTTCCAGCCAGATGGGCACGTTGAAATTGGACTGCAGGACATGCATCATATTTCCAACCAGGGCTTTCCCCAGCGGGAAGGGGATTTTTCCGGTCAGGTGCCAGCCGATTGTCCTGCCCATGATGCCCATCAGCCGGCGGAAAGCTTTCCAGGTGCGAGTGGCAATGGGCAGCAGTGCTGCATCCCCGGTCCCAAAAGCCATCGGCGGCAGCGGGGCATCAATTACGCTGTCCTTGAGATCCCCCAGCTTGCGGGCGTTAAAGACCTCTGCCTCGATGATCCGGCCGGTTTTTGCGCCCGGCACGAAGGGGTAGTAATCGGGATAAAGGGCCACACGGGACCACTTCATCCCCAGGTCCCGCAGCAGCTCGACCATTTCAGGGCCTCTGCGCAGGTAGGCCTCTTTCCGGGCCCGGGAGCTGGCCGGTCCGACATCCTCGATGATGGCTTCCAGATACTGCAGGGCTTCCTGGAAGGAATCCCGGGCGCCGTCCTCTGCCATCAGGTAGTTGTCGGGGATCCACATCCCGCCGCCGGAATAGGCGGTGGTCCCGCCCCAGCCCGCCAGTTTTTCAACGACTAATACATCTAAACCCTGGTGCGATGCAGTAATGGCCCCGGTCAGTCCGGCAGCGCCGCTGCCCACTACCACCACATCACAGCTGGTATCCCAGTTGTTATTCATCTGATTATCCTCCAATAAAAAGCGCTCCTGGTCAGGCTCTTCCCCGGGATCAAAACCCCCGGGTCCTTCCTCCCCACGACGGTGCAACCAACCCGTAATCATCAGATATTTAACCACGGGAGAATGTCAAGAACCTATTTTAGGCATGTTACAGGAGAATTTTATATGAAACTTTAATGTTTCGGGGGAGTCGGAGCTGGTGCAGTGAGACTCAAGTTGAGGATGGCTTTGCTCTCTTGCCCTAGGGATCCTGTGCTGAGCCTCGGCGGGGGCCGGTCGGGAGAAGGAGGGGGTTTCCCGTCAGCGGCCCGCTGACGGGAGTGCTGGAACATTATTCCGTACTCGTCTCCGGTCTTCCAAACGGGGCCGACGGTGCGGATAGGCCGGCGATTCTTTCCCAGCCGAAGGGGTGGGTGCGGCCGGTCAGGGGACCGGCCGGGAGAAATAAGAAGTCCCCCTGCTTCGAATACTAGGTCCCGGAGCTTCGGGAAAAGTTCCAGGACCGATCATGTTTGCCTCCGATGTACCTCGCCGGCTGAAGCTGGCGCCTTGAACTTGACGCTCAAGGGGAAACGCCAGCTTCCCCGGGCAGAAACCCGCCAGCGGCCCTGCGAGTGGGTGAAACTATGTCTCATTGGGGGGGATCGTTTGTGAGCGATCCTTTCCTGGGCGTCGGTGGGGTCCGGCCGGGAGAAGAAAAAATAGCCCCCGTCAGCGGAACGCTGACGGGGGTGGTGGCTGCCCAGATAAAAAACCCCGGAGCCTGGTGATTAGCTCCTGGCCCTGTCTGTTTTTACTCACCGCCGATACCGGAGAGGTTTCTCTGGCGCGGCCCCGTTACTGAAGCAGGTCTGCCAGTTTCCGGCGTGAGGCCTCTTCCACCTGATCATGCAGGCTCACCCCGTGCGAGTCCATGGTCACAATCACCGGGAACTGCTTCACCTGCAGCACCCAGATGGCCTCGGGAACCCCGAAATCCAGCTTGTGCACCGCCAGCACTTTCTCCACCGAGCGGGCGATCAGGGTGGCGGCGCCGCCTACAGCATGGAAGTAGCAGGCCGGGATTTCCCGGCAGGCCTGCAGCGTGTCCGGCCCCATTCCCCCCTTGCCGATCACCCCCCGCATGTTGAAGTGCCGCATGATCTCGCTCTGGTAGGGCTCTTCGCGGATGCTGGTGGTGGGACCCGCGGCCACAACCTGGTATTCTCCTTCCTCCAGTCCGGAGACCACCGGTCCGCAGTGATAGATCAGGCTGTCTTTGAACACCGGACGGATGGCTTCATAGACCGCGAGGTCATCCCACTCCGGCTGGCGGGTTTTGCGGATGAAGGTATCAATCATCCACTGATGGACCGCATCCCGGCCGGTGGCTAAAATCCCGGTCAGGGCAACGGTATCGCCGGCGTGCAGCCCCCGGATGGTGTCCGGACTGATGGGGAGAGAGATTTCAGGCATAGGCTATTCCTGATCGTTGGATCTCGAAAGCAGCTGATGGTTTTATTTGCAGCGCCGGGGAAAATGCTTCAGGGATAGCCCCAGGGTGCAGCGCAGCGGCACATTGACAATCCCTTCCAGCGCTGAGCGGGTGCCAACTCAGCCGGTGAATGGCTATCTGGATCGAGCTGTTGTTCGGCTGAGCAGGCGCAGGTTTCCTTCCACAGGAACCGGTTCCCAGGTGATGCGGCTCCGGGGGGGTACCATCCAGGCTCATCTGCATTATAGAAGATGGGTATGCTTTCTACAAGATTTTGTTGACCAAGTGTCCCAGCTGCCCGGAAAGATGTATCGAAATCTGTGACCGCGATGAAATGGAAATCCCCGCCGGTTTTGCTATACTTTAATTAATGAACGCCACTCAAACAGCCGGCTTTGAAGAGGTCCCTCACACAGCGGATCTGGAGCTGCATGTCTGGGGAGAGGATATGACCACCCTTTTCCGGCAGGCAGCCAGCGGCATGTTTCAGCTGCTGGATATGAAGGAAGATCCGCGCGGAGAGCAGACCATCCGCAGGGATCTCTCCCTGCAGGCTATGGATGAGGAAGGATTGCTGGTCCAGCTGCTGGAAGAGCTGCTCTATCTGGCTGTTGAAAAGGGGCTGGCCTTCCGGATCGACAGCCTGACCATCAGCCCGGACAAGACGCTCCAGGCCAGTCTGACCGGCAGGGAAATCGAAGGTTTTCGTCGGGATATCAAAGCGGTCACCTATCATAATCTGGAAATTCGTTCCACGGAGGATGGATTGGAAGTGGATATCGTTTTCGATATTTAACCCCGGGCATCTTCCCAGTCTTAAAGGCGGTAGCTAATGGTTTCACAATCAGATCTGGTTCAAATCAGCGAATATGAATGGGAAATCCCGGTCACCTTCCGGGAGGATATGCGGGTGCCGGTGCGTATCTTTGTCTCCCGGGAGCTGCTCAAGGATATCAACAAGGATAAATCCCTTCCCCAGGCGGTCAACACCGCCACCCTGCCGGGGCTGGTTGGCCCGGTGATGGTTATGCCGGATATGCACCAGGGATACGGGTTCCCCATCGGGGGAATAGCTGCCACGCGTTTCCCGGATGGGGTGATTTCCCCGGGGGCCATCGGCTACGACATCAACTGCGGCGTGCGGCTGCTCTCCAGCCAGCTTTCTGCAGAGGAGGCCGAACCCTATCTGCAGGATCTGGCCGATGCGCTCAATCACTACTGCCCCAGCGGTGTGGGCCAGGGAGGACACCTGCAGCTCTCCGTCCAGGAAGTGGAGCAGGTCTGCCGGGAGGGGTCGGTGTGGGCCAAAAAATCCGGCTATGCAGCTGACCAGGATCTCCGGCGCACCGAAGAAGGGGGCAGCATTCCCGGCGCGGATCCCCGACAGGTGAGCTCCCGCGCCAAAGAGCGGGGCCGGGATCAAGTGGGCACGTTGGGGGCGGGGAATCATTTTATTGAAATTGACCTCATCGCTGAGATCTTCGATGAAGAAGCAGCCCGGGTGATGGGGCTGCGCCAGGGAGACCTGGCCGTCCAGATTCACTGCGGATCGCGGGGCTTCGGCCACCAGGTGTGCTCGGACTATGTGCACACTATGCAGAAAGCTGTCAAACGCTACGGGATCCAGCTGCCGGACCGCTCGCTGGTCTGCGCGCCGATGAGTTCAGAGGAAGGAAAGAATTATCTCGCGGCCATGCGCTGTGCGGCCAATTATGCTTTTGCCAACCGCCAGGTGCTGGCCCATTATGCCCGCCGGGCATTTGAATCCGTGCTGGCCGGAAATGTCGACCGCTGGCAGCTGCATCAGGTCTATGATGTCGCCCACAATATGGGCAAGATCGAAACCCACGTCATTGAGGGCGAGAAGGTCAAAGTCTGCGTGCACCGCAAGGGCGCTACGCGGGCTTTTGGACCCGGGGCGGAGGATCTGCCGGGAGAATACCGCCAGATCGGTCAGCCGGTGCTGGTGCCGGGCAGCATGGGTACCTCCTCCTGGGTGCTGAAAGGAACTCAGACCGCCATGGAGCGCTCCCTGGGTTCCAGCTGTCATGGGGCGGGGCGAACGATGAGCCGTTCAGAAGCCAAGCGCAAGGTCTGGGGGGAGGACCTCCGCGACCGCCTGGAAAATGAAGGTATTGCCATCCGGGCCGGATCGATGGCTGGGTTGGCCGAGGAAGCCCCCCTGGCTTATAAGGATGTAGATGAAGTGGTCGGTACGGTAGCCGGCAGCGGCATCGCGGAAAAAGTTGCCCTGCTGAAACCGCTGGCAGTCATCAAAGGCTGACCGCAATGAAATGGGGGGAAAACAGGGGATCAGCGGGTGATGGCTGCTGCCGAGCCACCGCAGAGCGCTTCCAGATCCTGAGCTGGGATGCGGAGGTTGACGCCGCGCTCCCCACCGGAGACATGCACCTCTTCGTGCTCCCTGAGGCTGAGATCAAAGACAATCTCAAATCCCCGGTTAATCAGCGCCAGGGGGGAGATCCCTCCGGCCTGCAAACCGGTGAGCTGCTCGGCCTTCGCCTGCGTGGCTGCAGAAACCTTCTTTTCCCCCACCGCTCTGGCCAGCGCTTTTAAATCCACCTCCCGGTTGCCGGGCACCACGGCAAGGATGGGTTTCCCCTGCGCCCGCCGTTCCACGACGATGCTCTTGTAAATCAGCGCCAGGGGGACATCCAGTTCTTGAGCGGTTTCCTCTGCACTCAGCTTCCGCTTGGGCAGGGCATAGGCGGTATAAGAAACCTGGCGGCTGTCCAGGAACCGGGTGATATTGTTGGTTGGCATAAGCACCTTTCCAGTTTCTCCGTGTCCAGCGTTCTGAAGACGATCTTATCACAGGGAAATGCCGGGAGGGGCCCATCTCCACATGGGAATGCGGATATAATACCAACAGGACGGGCAGCTGAGCCTGTCCGATCGGGATGCAAGTTTAGACACAAAGCGAGAAGAAGGTATGAATTCCAGGGAACGACAGACTGCGGAGGGGATTTTGTTTACCGATCAATATCAGTTCACCATGGCCCAGCTCTATTTCCGGATGGGCCTGCATGAGAAGGATGCTCAGTTCGACCATTTCTTCCGCAGCTATCCGGATTACGGACAGCATAAAGCCGGCTACTGCATCAACGCTGGGCTGCAGTGGCTGCTGGACTGGATGGCTGATCTTCAGGTCCGGGAGGAGGACATCGCTGTGCTCCGCTCCCAGCAGTCCAATAATGGGGAGCCGCTTTTTGGGGAGGATTTTCTCACCTGGCTGCAGAAAACCCCGCCCTTTGCCGGGATTAACATGTGGGCCGTCCCGGAGGGCAGGGTGGTTCATCCCAATGTTCCGCTGACTGTGGTCCAGGGCCCGCTGGCTTACGCCCAGATCCTGGAAACCTCTCTGCTCAATCACCTCAATTACCAGACCCTGATCGCCACCAAAGCATCCCGGATCCATCTCAGCGGGCAGGGGAACACGCTGCTGGAATTCGGGCTGCGGCGGGGACCGGAGCTGGGGGCCAACGCCGGCACCCGGGCGGCGCTGATCGGTGGGGCGGATTTCTCTTCCAATGTCGGCCAATCCCACCTGCTGGGGCTCAGTCCCAAAGGCACCCATGCCCACAGCATGGTCCAGGTGTTTATGGCTCTCGGCGGCAGCGAGCTGGAGGCCTTCCAGGCTTATGCCGAGGTGTTCCCGGATGACTGCGTGCTGCTGGTGGACACGGTGGATACCCTGGAGAGCGGCATTCCCAATGCCATCCGGGTATTTGAAGATCTGCGCCGGAAAGGCCATCAGCCGATCGGCATCCGCTTGGATTCAGGAGACCTGGCTCACCTGAGCATTCAGGCCCGGAAGATGCTCGACCATGCCGGTTTTGAAGGGGCTTCCATCATCCTTTCCAATCAGCTCGATGAGCTCACCCTGTGGCAGATCCTCACCCAGATACAGCAGGAAGCGGCCAACTTCGACGTCGAGCCGGACCGGGTCATTCAATCGCTGGTCTATGGAGTGGGCACCAGCCTGATCATTTCCAAAGGTGACGCCGCACTGGACGGGGTCTATAAACTGGTGGCCGTTCGTGATGACGGCAGCTGGCAGCCGGCCATCAAAGTCTCCGAAAACCCGGCCAAAATTCCCAATCCCGGCTATAAGCACGTCTGGCGGGCCTATGACGAACGCGGCAAAGCCACCGCGGATATCATGAGTTTACCGGAGGAGGATCTCCGGGAGATGGAGGAGTTTAACATCCACCACCCCTCGGAACATGCGGTCTCCCGTACGCTGCGGGAGGAGGAGCTCTCCGGCGTAGAACCTTTGCTGGTCAAGGTTTGGGAAGATCAGCATCCACTCCTGGAGCCGGCCTCCCTGGAGCAGATCCGGGCCAGGAGGGAAGAAGATCTCTCCCGGCTGGATCCCGGTGTGGTGCGGCTGACCAATCCCCATATTTACCATGTTTCTCTGACAGAAAAGCTCTGGAATCTTAAACGTGATTTAGTGCAGCAAATGCAGCAATGACCGGTGCCTGAAGCCATTTTTCCTGCCTATTGATCCCTTGAGGAGGAGACCTGAAGAGGAAAGTTATTTCCCTGGCGTTGATCTCACTGGTGCTGCTCAGTCCGGCCTGTACGCTTCCCCCCCTGTTTGTAGATCGGGAGCACACATCCGCTCCGCCCTCCCCGGAGGCTGTCGAGGAGGGCGACCGGGAGGAGGAAGCCGGATCGGAACCCACTGCAAGTCTTTCTCCCTCACAAACTCCCGGGATGGTAGACTGCAGCGACAATCTGGAATGCTTCTTAACAGCAGTGGAGACCTGCCAGCAGGCAGACCTGCACTATAAAACCAGCCTGGACTGGATGGGGATGATGGTCACCACCACGACCCAGCTCACCCTGCAGGGCAGGGTTGAGGACATGTGCGTTTTCCGGGTTTTCACAGAAGATGTGCAGGCCAGTTATAGCGAGGAAGCCCGACAGCAGATGCTGGAAAGCGGCCAGAGCGAAGAACAGCTGGAAGCTCAGCTGAAATCCGTCCAGGAACAGCAGCTGGCAGCTGGGTTCGATGATACCTGCCGGGGGAAACCGGCAGACCTGATTGCCATGCTGGAAACTTGGGAAGCGGGAAGCTTCTCAACGGAGGATTGGGACCCCTTCACCTGTCAGGGCAAGGTCTTTACCGGGCCGCCTCCCGTCTCTCCCACCCCGGCTGAAGAAGAAAGTCAACCAGCGGAGGACGAGAATTTCCTGGATAACCTCTCCTTTGAGATCGACCCCCGGACGACAGATCCGCGCTGGGTGGTCGAACCCAGGAATACCGATCTGTGGATGGAGTGGACGACGACCCATTCCCATTCCGGCGAGTATGGAGTGAAGCTGGAAGCGACTACTACGGGCAATCAGGGCTGGCCGGGGATTTTCTATTCAACCACGGCAGCGCTGGACCAGGGACATCATTATTTGTTCAGTGTCTTTGCCTATACCCCGGATGACGGCGATGCCAGCATTTCATTAGAACTGCTGGATGCCGATGGGAATCTGGTTCATGGGAAGGGGGGAGGGTGCCGGGATCTCCCCAGCGGAGAATGGTTCCAGCTCTGGATTGAGGTCAGCCCGGAGGAACTGCAGGGCGTGACCAGCGGGAAACTGGGCCTGCGTCAGTGTCTGTCAAATACCCAGGGCACCTCGACCAGGGTGTATTATGATGATGTCTTTTTTCGCTATGATGACCGCTATGAGGAGAATTGAAAGAAACCGAAGAATAGCCCGCAGTTTGCCGGGTTTCCTGATGGGTGATTGAGGAAAACCATGAAACAATATCTTCAACTTTTGGAAACGATCCTTGAGGAAGGGCAGCAGAAAGGCGACCGCACCGGGACAGGGACCCGATCGGTTTTCGGTTACCAGATGCGCTTTGACCTGGCTGAGGGATTCCCCATCCTGACCACCAAGAAGCTGCATCTGAAATCGATTATTTACGAGCTGCTCTGGTTCATCCGGGGGGAGACCAATGTCCGTTATTTACAGGACCACGGTGTCAGCATCTGGGATGAATGGGCCGACCAGCAGGGAGAGCTCGGTCCGGTGTACGGCGCTCAATGGCGGGCCTGGAAATCGGCTGACGGGGGAGAAATCGATCAGCTCAGCCGGGCGGTGGAGTTGATCAAGAACAACCCCCATTCCCGGCGCATCCTGGTCAGCGCCTGGAACGTGGGCGAGATCGAAAAAATGGCCCTCCCCCCCTGCCACCTGCTCTTTCAATTCTATGTCGCCGGGGAACGGCTTTCCTGTCAGCTGTACCAGCGCTCGGCAGATGTCTTTCTCGGAGTGCCCTTTAATATCGCTTCCTATGCCCTGCTGACGATGATGATGGCCCAGGTGACGGGACTGCAGGCGGGAGATTTCGTGCACACCCTGGGGGACGCCCATCTTTACCTGGATCATCTCGACAAAGCGGAGCTGCAGCTCAGCCGGGAGCCCCTGCCGCTGCCCCGCATGATTATTAATCCTGAGGTGGATTCGATCTTTGATTTCCGGTACGAGGACTTTGAGCTGCAGGGGTATCAGGCCCATCCTCATATCAAAGCGAAGGTATCGGTATGATTCTCTCTCTGGTTGCTGCCGTGGATGAGCAGGGGGGGATCGGGATCGAGAACAGGCTGCCCTGGCATCTTTCCCGGGATCTGCAGCGATTCAAGAAGCTGACCATGGGGCACCATCTGCTCATGGGCCGAAAAACCTATCAATCCATCGGGGAACCGCTCCCGGGTCGGACCATGATCGTGCTCAGCCGCAATCCCGACTATCAGCCCGAGGGCTGTCTGGTCAGAGGCTCTTTTCAGGAAGGGCTGCAGCTGGCGGAGGAGCGCGGGGAAAAGGAGCTGTTTATTATCGGGGGAAGTTCCCTTTTTGAAATCGCCCTGCCGCGCTGTGATCACCTCTACCTCACCCGGGTGCACACAGCGGCAGAGAGCGATGTCCTCTTTCCCCCTTTTGACCCCGGGGACTGGCGGTTGATCTGTGAGCAGCATCAGCCGGCCGATCTCCACAACGATTTCGCCCACACCTTCCGGCACTATCTGCCCAGAGCCCGCTGACCGGGCCTGGGGCGTCAATCCCCGGCGGTTTTTGAGCCTGCCAGCAGGTTGATTTTCTGCCAGGGTTTCAGATCGGTCTGATCAGCCAGCATTTCCCGCAGCTCGAATATTTGATCCCGGAGACCGGCAGCCTGTTCGAATTCCAGTCTGTCGGCGGCATCCCGCATCTGCTCCTCAAGATCGTGGATGATCTGCTGCAGCTCGGAAACCGGGATCTGCTCCCCATCTGCGGCGTATCCGGGCCCGCGCTCAGCGACTGCTTTCTGCTTCACCCGTTCGGTAATATCGCTGATGGATTTGACGATGCTGGCCGGTTCGATGCCGTGTTCCACGTTGTAAGTGATCTGCTTCTCCCGCCGTCGGTTGGTCTCATCCAGCGCGGTTTGCATCGCCGGCGTGATCTCATCGGCGTACATGATCACTTTACCGTGCACGTGGCGTGCAGCCCGTCCAATGGTCTGGATCAGGGCGGTGTCGGAGCGCAAGAAGCCGGATTTATCGGCATCCAGGATGGCCACCAGCGAGACCTCCGGCAGGTCCAACCCCTCCCGGAGCAGGTTGATCCCCACCACCACATCATACACGCCGCGGCGCAGGTCGCGCAGGATACCCACCCGCTCCAGGGTGTCGATTTCTGAATGCAGGTAGTGCACCTTGATCCCGGAGTCGCGCAGGTAATCGGAGAGATCCTCCGCCATCCGTTTGGTCAGGGTGGTGACCAGCACCCGCTCACCCCGATCGGCGCGCTGGTAAATTTCCCCGATCAAATCGTCCACCTGCCCTTCCACCGGGCGGACGATCACCTCGGGGTCAATCAGGCCGGTGGGGCGGATGACCTGGTCAATGACCTGATCCACTTTACCCAGTTCGTACGGTCCGGGCGTGGCCGAGGTGTAGATGGTGTAGCCCATCTTTTTCTCAAATTCCTCGAATCTCAGCGGCCGGTTGTCCAGGGCGGAGGGCAGCCGGAAGCCGTGCTCCACCAGGGTGGCTTTTCGGGAGCGGTCGCCGTTGTACATCCCCCGGATCTGGGGCACGGTCATATGGGATTCGTCCAGGATGAGCAGGTACTCCTGGGGCAGGTAATCCATCAGCGTCCAGGGGGGAGACTGGGGGGGGCGCTGATCCAGGTGGCGGGAATAATTCTCGATCCCGGAGCAGTAGCCCACCTCGTTGAGCATTTCCAGGTCATACTTGGTGCGCTGCTCGATGCGCTGGGCTTCCAGCAGCTTTCCCTGTTTGTTGAAATACGAGACCTGGTCTTTCAGCTCTTCCTCAATATCCTCCAGGGCCTGAGCCAGCTTTTCTTCCTCCGTGATGAAGTGCTTGGCTGGATAAATGTTGATCTCCTGCAGATTCCCCAGGATCTCCCCGGTCACCCGGTGAATGCGGGTGATTTCTTCCACCTCATCGCCGAAGAAGGAAATCCGGTACAGGTATTCATCTTCATATGCCGGGGCAATTTCCAGCGTGTCGCCCCGGACGCGGAAGGTGCCCGGCTTGAGTTCAATCTCATTGCGGGTGTACTGGCCTTCAATCAGCTGGCGGAGTAAGGCGTTGCGGCGGTAGATGCTGCCCATCTTGAGGTCGATGACCACTTTGCCGTAGGCATCGGGGCTGCCCAGGCCGTAGATGCAGGAGACCGAGGCGACGATGATCACATCCCGCCGGGACATCAGCGCGGTGGTGGCGGCCAGGCGGAGGCGGTCGATCTCCTCATTGATATCGGTTTCCTTCTCGATGTAGAGGTCGTGGTGGGGGACATAAGCTTCCGGCTGGTAGTAATCATAATAGCTGACAAAATACTCCACCGAGTTTTCCGGGAAAAAGGATTTGAACTCGGCGTACAGCTGGGCAGCCAGGGTTTTGTTGTGGGCGATCACCAGGGCAGGCATCTGCACCTGCTGGATCACATTGGCAATCGTGTAGGTTTTTCCGGTGCCGGTGGCCCCCAGCAGCACCTGATGCTGCTGGCCGTCTTGGACGCCGGCTACCAGCTTCTGAATCGCTTTGGGTTGATCCCCCATCGGTTGGAAGGGGGCTTGCAGTTCAAAGTCCATGGCTTCCTTAATCCCGTATGTAAATTGGGTTGCTGAATATCCAGCCGCGTTTGCGTCCCAGGTAGGGGAGGGTTGCTTCCACCCGGTATACCCCGGGTTCCGCAGTGGTATGGGCAATCACTTCCTGCTTGTGCCAGGTTTTTAATTCTATCCCATCTTTGATCAGCCGGCAGTCCGCCCTCCCGGGCAGGGTGATCTGCAGGGTGACGCCGTGGCGGGCAGATATTTCATCTCCCATGATTGCTGCCTGGTTTTTCCCCACCGCTTTGAATCGGAAGCCCCGGGTGTCTGCAGGGAGGTCGTAGCCGATGAAAGCGTGACCCTCCCGGAGGGCTCCCAGCAGCAGGTCCCGATCGGCGCTGACCACGCCGGATAACGGCTGCCGGGTCAGCACGTGGGTGTTCACCGCCTGAAAATGGAAGCGGTAAGGAAACAGCGTCCGCTTCAGCGGACCGAGACTGGCGTGCAGGGCATGAGCATCGGAGCCGCCCACGGCGGCAACTTTCCGGCCTGTGGCCAGCAGATTATCCCACAGCTTAAGCGTCTCAGGAAGTGGACCGCGGGCGATGCGGTGGGGCTGGTAGGCATAAAAGACAGCGTGTGCCTTGCTGTGGATGCGCGACTTGAATTCTGAGAAGCCGTTCCAGAGTTCGATCCCCGTGAAGCCGGTCACCTTCCAGTCCACCCAGGAGATATCCGGTTCTCCTACTGCCGGAGCCGCGGGATCGATAGGATGAGCGAGAAAGCTCAGACCCCCGGACCGACGCACCGCTTGAATCAACTGCTGGGGATCCCCGGCCTGATCAGCCAGCTCCCGCCCGGCGCCCAGCACCAGCAGATGGTTTTTCTGGGGGTCTCTTTGGACATCGTGGATTTCTTCTCCGGTCAGCAGCAGCACCCGCCGATCCAGGTTTTCGTAGTAGCCGTCCAATCCCTGGACCAGCACGTTATGGTCGGTGACAATGACGGCATCCAGACCAACCTCCAGAGCGGCTTCGGCAACCTCCCGGTGGCTGCCGGTTCCATCTGAATAATGGGTATGGATGTGTAAATTGACCAGATATTCATTCATGGTTTTCTAAATAGCTCGCCATCTATCCCGCTTCCAGCTCATCGGGGGGCTGTTCCCAGAGAGGATGAGCTTCTTGACGCCATCCGGCTGGAGAAGGTATAATCCCCGTGCTGGAAATGCGGATACCATATTCGTATTGGATTATTCTCCACCGGTGGGAAGGTCCCTTCCGGGGTTGGTTTGGGAGGAAAGCTGTGATAGTTTATCTCAACATTGGCTTGATTTTGACTTCAATTGCGCTGATTGCCAGCGTGATTTTGCAGAGTAAAGGAGCGGGACTGGGCGGTCTGACGGGCGCAGATTCCGGGAGTGTTTTTTCCGCCCGCCGGGGGATTGAAAAAACGCTCTTCCGGGTGACAATCGTGCTCAGTGTGGTCTTTTTTGCACTGGCAATTGCCACCGTTATTGTAACAGGTTAATCCCAACTGCGGTCCGGTTTGGGCCGCTGCATTACTGCCCAGGTCACCGGAAAATATGAACTCTCATATTTTCCGGTTCCGTATGCAACCTGAAACGTCAAGCGGTCCTGATGGCAGACAGGCGTTTATTCCATGACATTTATCAAGAAAATGCGCTGGCAGATCATCATCCTCATCGTGGCCCTGGCCATTATTGCCGTCGTGCTCTGGGGGCAGCAGGCCGAGCCGGTGGTGGTGGAAGCCCCAGAACCCACCGGCGGCGGGGTGTACCGCGAGGGGGTGGTCGGGGAGATGATGCGCTTGAATCCTCTGTTAGCCGAGTTCAACCCCCCCGATCAGGATGTCACCAGCTTGCTGTTCAACGGTCTGGTCCAGTTTGATCCTACCGGTCTTCCCCAGCCGGATCTGGCCACTGCCTGGGGAATCTCCCGCAACGGGGAGGTCTACAACTTCTCTCTTCGTGAGGATGCTGTCTGGCATGATGGCGAGCCGGTGACCAGTGAAGATGTGGTCTTCACTGTGGAGCTCTTCCAGAATGAGGAGTTTCCGGTTCAAGACGATTTGCGGGAATTCTGGCGGGAGATTGAAGTGGAAGCCGCCAATGAGACCGATCTGCAGTTCCGGCTCCCGCAACCCTACGCACCGTTTTTGGATTATCTGACTTTTGGCATTCTGCCTGCCCATCTGCTGGACGGGGAACCCGTGGAAGAGATCATCAACGGGTCCTTCAACCTTCTCCCGGTGGGCACAGGTCCGTTCCGGTTCCAGCGTTTGCTGACTGAAGGGGAGCAGATTACCGGCGTAGTGCTGGAAAAAAATCCGGCCTATTACGGCGAAGAAGCTTTTTTCGATCAGGTGGAATTTCTTTATTACAGCGATGATCAGGCTGCCTGGGAAGCCTATCAGGCGGGGGAGATCCAGGGGATCGGCCGGATTACCCGTGATCTGCTGTCCATGGCGCTGCAGGATCCAGAGTTGAATCTGTACACCAGCCGCCTGCCGCAGATGTCGATCATCTTCCTCAATCTGGACAACCCGGAGGTCCCATTTTTCCAGGATGTGGAGATGCGAAAGGCTCTGATTCAGGGGATCAACCGCCGCTTTCTGGTGGACCATATCAATCAGGGCCAAGCCATCCTGGCCAGCGGTCCGGTATTCCCCAAGACCTGGGCCTACAATGACGCCCTGCCTCCCTATTCCTTTGATCCCGAACAGGCGGAAGAAACCATCCGCGACCTGGGATATACTTTTCCGGCGGACGGGGGGGATGTACGGGAGAACGAAGAAGAGGTTCGGCTCTCTTTTACCCTGATTCACCCGGATGAAGCGCTGCACACCCGGGTGGCGGAGTCTCTTCAGGAAAACTGGGCAGCCCTGGGGATGGATGTGCGCCTGGAAGCCCTGCCTTATCAAGCATTGATTACGGAGCGGCTGGAAACCCGCGATTATGAAGCCGCGCTGGTGGACTTGAATTTTACCGGCTCTCCGGATCCGGACCCTTACCCCTTCTGGCACCAAGCCCAGACTACCGGCGGACAGAACTACTCGATGTGGAATGACCGCAGGGCCAGCGAATATCTGGAGCAAGCCCGCATTGTTGAGGATATCCGGGAACGGCAGCGGCTGTACCGGAATTTTCAGGTCCGCTTCCATGATCAACTGCCGGCACTGCCGCTTTACTATCCAGTCTATACCTATGGGGTTTCGGCAGATGTCAAAGGGGTGCGCATCGGGCCGATTTTTGAACCGGCAGACCGCTTGAATACCATCGCCGAATGGTATTACTTTGTGGAAGTGCCGGGAGGACTGGAGCCGACAGCGGTCCCCCCCACCGGGGATGAATAATTCGCTTTCAATTGTTTTAAAGATCATTTTATTCAGGATTAGCACCCGCGAAGGAACCTTATGAAGATCACAAAAGACTCCATTCTGGAATTTACCAACTGGTTTGCCATTTCAGCGCAAGAGGCATTGAGCCGTCTGGAAGTGTCCCGGAAAGACGGACTGGCGCCTGATGAAGCCCAGGAGCGGCTGGAAGCCTTCGGCCACAATGAGCTCAAGGAAGCGCCGCCGACCAGCATCTGGACGATGATCTATCAGCAGTTTGCCAATTTTGTGGTCATTCTGCTGGTGGTAGCTGCTGTAATTTCCGCCGTGCTGGGGGATTGGATTGAAGCGGTGGCGATCATGACCATTGTCGTGCTCAACGCCGTGCTCGGTGTCGTTCAGGAACGGCGCGCTGAGGAAGCCCTGGCTGCCTTGAAGAAGATGGCCTCTCCCGATGCCGATGTGCTCCGCGGTGGGCACCGTCAGGATGTCCCGGCCCGCGAGGTGGTTCCCGGCGATATTGTCTTTCTGGAAGCGGGGAATTTTGTCCCCGCCGACCTGCGGCTGCTGGAAACCGCCAATCTGCGCATTGATGAGGCAGCGCTGACCGGGGAGTCCGTACCTGTCTCCAAGTCCACCGAGGCCCAGCTGTCCGAAGATGCTGCCCTGGGGGACCGAAAAACCATGGCCTACACCGGCACTATGGTCACCTACGGGCGCGGGGTCGGCGTGGTGGTCAGCACCGGCATGTCCAGCGAGATTGGACAGATTGCCGAAATGCTGCAGAGCGTGGAGGATGAGCAGACCCCGCTGCAGAAGCGGCTGGACAGCTTCGGCCGCACTCTGGGTTGGGCGGCGCTGGCCGTCTGCGGGATTATCTTTGTGGAAGGGCTCATTACCGGGATCGACGCCCTGGAAATGTTCCTGATCGCAGTCAGCCTGGCGATCGCCGCCGTGCCGGAAGGCCTACCGGCCGTGGTGACCATCACCCTGGCGCTGGGGATGCAGGAGATGATCGAACGCAACGCTCTCATCCGCCGGCTCTCCTCAGTGGAAACGCTGGGGTCAACGACAATTATCTGCTCCGACAAGACCGGCACCCTGACCCAGAATGAGATGACCGTCACCCAGGTGGCGGTGGATGGGGAGTTCCTGGAGGTCACGGGGACCGGCTACCAGCCAAAAGGAAAATTCCTCTGTGACGGGGAGGAAGTCAGTCTCTCTGAAAATTATCCCGGCATTCTCACCGCACTGTGGATCGCGGCGCTCAATAACGATGCCAGTCTGGAAACGGATTATGATGAGCAGGGACGGAAAACGGTTCGCATGGTGGGGGACCCCACCGAAGGCGCGCTGTTGGTGGCCGCGGCCAAGGCAGGCGCGACCCCCGCGCCGCTGGCCCAGGCTTACCCGCGGGTGGAGGAGATCCCCTTTGACTCCGAGCGCAAGCGCATGGTCACCGTCCATGCCATTGAGACCCCGAACGCCCAGGATGTCTCCCCTTTCTATGACGAGAGGGAGAACAAAGCTTGGTATGTGGTCACCCAGAAAGGGGCACCGGATGTGGTGCTGGACAGCTGCACGCATTACCAGTCCCGCGATGACGAAGCAGTGCCCCTCAATGAGGAACAGCGGCGGCGGATCCTGGCAGCCAACGACCGCATGACCAGCAGCGCCCTTCGCGTGCTGGGAGTGGCTTACCGTGTGGTGGAGGACCTGGACAGGTTCCGGGAGAACGGCGAACTGGATCACGATGTGGAAGAGGAGCTGATCTTTGTAGGCCTGCTGGGCATGATTGATCCGGCCCGGCCCGAGGTCATGCCGGCACTCAACAAAGCCCGTCATGCCGGGATCCGCACGGCGATGATCACCGGGGATTACCCCAACACGGCGGAAGCCATTGCCCGTGAGATTGGTCTGATGCAGGAAGGTCACCAGGTGCTCACCGGCCGGGAGCTGGATGAGATCAGCGATGAACAGCTCCGCGAGGAGGTCAACCACACGGATGTTTATGCCCGGGTCTCCCCGGAGCATAAGGTGCGCATTGTGGACGCTTTCAAAGCCAATAAGCAGATTGTGGCCATGACCGGCGATGGGGTCAACGACGCTCCTTCAATCAAGAAAGCGGATATCGGCATTGCCATGGGCATCACCGGCACCGATGTCGCCAAAGAGACCGCCGATATGGTGCTCACTGATGACAACTACGCCAGCATTGTCTCCGCGGTGGAGCAGGGACGGGTAATTTACAGCAACATCCGCAAATTTGTGTACTTCCTGCTCTCCTGCAATATCGCCGAAATTATGACCATTTTCCTGGCCATCATGTTCGGCTGGAACTCGCCGCTGAAAGCCATTCAGCTGCTGTGGTTGAACCTGATCTCGGACGGCGCCCCCGCCCTGGCTCTGGGGATGGAGAAAGGGGAGCCGGACCTGATGGACCGACCACCCCGCGACCCCGAGGAGCCCATTCTCAACCGCTACATGCAGCAGGGCATCGCCACCCAGACCGTAGCCATCGCCGGGGTGACCCTGTTCGCCTACTGGATTGGCCTGCGAAATTTCCCGGAAATGGCTCAGACCATGGCTTTTGTCACTCTGTCTTTTTCGGAGCTGCTGCGGGCTTTCACCGCCCGCTCCGAGCGCTATCCAGTGCTGAAGATGGGGGTCTTCAACAGCAAATACATGAACCTGGCGGTGCTCTCCTCGATTTTCCTGCTGCTGATTGTCATCTATATCCCTTTCCTGCAGCGGGTGTTTGAGACCGTTCCCTTGATGTGGGAGCAGTGGCGCTACATCCTGCCGCTGCTGATCGTGCCGGCGATTTTCGCCGAGGTGTTCAAGCTGGTTACCACCCCCAAGCGGGACCAGCATTAAACCGCGAAACTGGGATCCTGGGCAGAACAGGGGGCTGTCTAAAAAGCAGCCCTTTTTGCTTTTCCCACAATCCAGTATGAGG
>CAZRUS010000033.1:0-20567 GCA_964603385.1 uncultured Anaerolineales bacterium
AATTAGGACATTTTAACTTTGCTGGGCAATAGGACATTTTAACTTTGCCTTGGCAGAAGGGAATACCTCCTCAAATACAGTATCCTTCAGGCGGTCACCCAGCTGCCTTGCGTACAGATCGCTTTCTTCTAATAAAAGATCGAGAAAAGACAACTCACGGGTTTCCCCTTCTAAGCTTTGCTCCTGAGGTATAAAAGCTTCCGTCCGGAAAAAGAGGAAAAAGTAGCGGAAAGCCTTTCCCGGGGATTGAGAAGCGAGCGCCTCTTCCAGATCAACCTCGTAGTAGTTCGTCGCCCTGGAGTGTGCTCCCGCGCTGTAAAGCCGCCAGATTTTTCCGTTAGTGAGAATCCCCCAAGAAGCTGTCCCCTCCTCTAATAGACCAACCATCACCGCCCCAGGATTTTCATCTCCCCGTTCGGGATCGGTTCCGCCAGCATCGCGCCCATCCAAATATCGGTTCCAGGGATAGCAAAGAGCAAAAACCAACTGCTCTCCACTCATATTGCCATCCGAAAAGAGTTTCAAGTCCGGGCCTTTTGGAGATCCAACATTTTCCACAGCGAACTCAAGTTCTTCAAGCACAGGGACGATTAATTCACGCTGCAGGGATTGGCGGTCCTTTCCCGCCAAGGATCCGGCGTTGGCATACACGGCCCGTATCCCTCTAAATGCTTGGTGGCGATCCTCTGCGTCCCAAGCGGGATGATCAGGAAGCCGCTCAGTGAGATAATAATCCGAAAACAGCGCCCGGTTGTTGAAATAAGGCTCCGACCAGCGGGCGGCCGCGAAAGCACTCTTCAGCTTATCGTACTGCCCCAATGGGTCTCGCTCTCCCTGCTGGTCGTATGCGGTGAAACTGAAACGCCGCAGAATTCGCAGGGCAACCTGATCGGGTTCGGTTCTGTCCACCGTAAAGGTATGATGATGAATTAATGCTTTCCTCTTACCAATCCCAAAGTCTTTGTACGCTGGAATCTTTCGTTCCAAAAGCATAAAATCGATCCGATTATAATCATCTGTCAAAACGAATAAGAACTCCATGGGGAAATCACGGAAAGATCTGGCCAGCGCCTTGCGCCGGGCCACAGTAAGTGAAAGCAGCTCAACCAGATAGACTTCAAGCTCTTCTTCCACAGAGGATATTTTTTCAATGCGTTGGACAGATTCGCTGAGATCATCAGAAAAGTTCAGAGCCTCTGGCGTCATTTCTACTCGATCATCAACTGGATAGCCCAACATATCAAAAAATTTCGCAATTTCTTCTGCTGATTTTAGCTTTTGAATTTGTTTGGAGGTAATGGGCTGATCTGTAATTTGTGGATGTGACATACCTTTCCCTTTAGTTATTTTAAATGAGGCCTAAGGTTATTATAATGAGTTCAGCCCACTATTCAATTGCATTGTTTCTAGCTCAACAGCCTTTGCAGAAAGGCTGTGGACAGCATGTATGTAATTAATGGACAAAGGCCATTGGTTTTCTAAATAGATAATACTAGAACCTCATAATGCCTATACGAAATAGCGGAAATTTTGATCCCGTCACGGAATATACAACCGGTAGCACCAAATCCAGCCCGAAGAGACCCACCCCCCGATCGTCTCTGCGGTCACAAAACACCACTCCCCCTGGGCGCCCACATTCTCTAGCGTGACCTCCGTGCCTACCGCAAGATCCCCAATCCAGGTCCGGTCGATTTCGTAGGTCTCCCCTGCCTCCGTGACAAAATCCTTCCCGGGATAGAAGGTATAGACCGGCAGCGGCGCATTGGGATACTCCCCTCCCTCTGGTCCTTTCGGCTCCACGACAGCTTTCCTCGGAAACCACTCATCCTCCCGATGAGCGAGCGCCTCCTGATATGCCCGGCCGCTCTCTTTGTATTCTGAAAAATCATATACCTCTACCCCAACCTCCTTCGCGGCCGCGGTGTCACCTCCAGGAGCCTGAGTCCCTAAGTCAATTACCTCATTCCCTTCCCCTCCCCCCAGCACATCGGTAAACAGCAGAACCCCTGCCACCAGCAGCACAAACGCCAGGCCGTAGACCAACCCCATAAGCCAAGTCCGTTTCTTATCCACCATTACAATATCTCCCCTCGTATCACCCAGACATAAACCAATCCAATCACGACCGCGATGACCGCCCAGGGGAAGAGAACCGCCTCTTCGTCCTGCTCGATTTTTCCAAAATTGGCCAGGATGTTCCTGGTTCTTTCCCAGATTTCTTGAGGCGTCCGCTTCCACAGCAGCGGGATCACACCGACCAGGCTTGCCCCCAGCAGCACCAGCGGCATCCACTCCCTGCTCTCATATGCGATTGCCAGCAGCCCAAAAGCCAATACCGCGTCACCTGCACCAATGGCCTTGAACACGAACATGGTGATCACAAACAGAATGGCCACGATGAAGGGATAAGCCTCGGCCATGAGCCCGGGAACTGCAAAGACCACCAGTCCCACCAAAACGGGAATCAATCCAAACACTCCCCCCCGGCTGCCGATCACGGCGGAAAAATAAAACACAGACAGCAGCCAGTGCTGGTTCCAGATCAGCGTGAACCCCCCGAACAGCATCAATCCAATCCCGGCTGTGTACGGCACTTCCCGCTTTTGAACATCGATCACAGCCGCATAGATCAGCAGCAGGCTGATCCCAGTTTTCAGGACCAGGTTGATGGTGGGTGAAAGTGAAAAGCTGCGAAGGAACATGTTCCATCTCTCCTACAAATACCGTCTTACCCCAAAACCCCAGAGCCCTTCTTGTTCTAGAGTATCCAGCTCATGCAGCAGCTGCTGGATGGTCTCCTTACTGTAACCCGCTGTCGTTATCCTCTCACCAATCGGTTCGCGTTCCCTGCCCCGCGAGATAACCAGCACCATCTTTTCATTCGGCCGCTGATATCCCCGCCTGCACCAGAGATAGAGCGACTTCTCCGGGGAGCTGGTCCAACACACATACGCCTGATGAGCTTCGCTCCAGATTCCAAGAAGGATCGTCATCCCTGCTGCTCCTCGCTGGGTTTTGCCGTCCCTTCTCGATCGGGGTCCGCGGCCAGCACAGCACCCCGTTCTATCTGCCAGCTCTCCCCTGGCGGTACGCGCTTGCCCGGCGAGCCAAAACTGTATACGCTGCCCCAGAAGGGATACCGAAGTTCAATTTCACTTTCTCCCCGGCGGGATTTTTCAATCGACAGCCGCACCTGCTCCACCCCCTGTTGCGGTCTGTCCCGGTTCAGAACCAGGGCCCCGTCCGGTTCATACTGCATGGTGGCATTCCCCCACACATTCTCAAGATGAACTCGCCCCTGCCGCAGCCCTTCCGCATCCGCCGCGCTGATGCCCACCACCGGGAGCAAGTGCGTCATGGCCAAGCCTTTCAGCGCCCGCAGGGAATACTCAATCCGCTCCATGGTTTCCAGCAGGCGGCCGTATTGAGGCGCCACGGGAATGCGCTGGACATAATCAACAAAGAGCACTATCCGTCGGTGCCCTTCTTCTTGGGCCATCTTGACATAGGCTTCAATCGCCTCCGGCGTTGTGTATAAGGGATCTCCTTTAATGAGCCAGACATGAGAGGCAGCTTTCGAAAATTCTGCCCAGATAGCTTTCGGTTCCGGGAAATACTTCAGGAGTTCATCAATCAGCCTCTCCCGCTCCAGCTCCTTCCCTGAATGAGAAGCAATCATATCCCTGTAAGCCTGGCGCAGATCCGCCATCCGGACCAGCTGTGAGTCGTCTCTACCCTTGCCCTTTCCGGCCACCAACCCCGACGCCTGGCAGATCATCCTTTCCCAGAGCGTGATAGGAGTATGTTCGTAGCAGATGAAGATCGCCAGGACCCCCTCCTTCCCCATGTTATGCGCCATCTGCAGGGCCAGAGAGGTTTTCCCTGCTCCCTGGGTGCCGGCCAGCAGCCAGAGATCCTCAGGATACAAGCCTCCCGGCATCTCGTCGCTGCCCCCCAGCAGTCGATCGAGAACCGCAAAACCGGTTGGTACCGGCTCGAAGATCGATGTGTCTCCCCTCCGGATGTAGCTGGCTACCTCTTGCGTCGTTTCGTGGAGATCGAGGGGATGAGGCACTTTAATGGGAAGCTTGGAAGCACGCCGGGGCTCAGGCACCGTACACCTCCTCGGCAGCAGGTGAGATTACTCCGGCCCGGAATACTTCCGGATTCAAACGATAAAAGGTTTTGTAGCGTCCTTCTCTCTTGAATTCGATCAATTCGCAGCCATCCTCCTGCTCAACATAATTGCTCAAGATCTCCTTGAGTTTGGCCATCTGATATTGAAGGCCCCGGGAATACCCAGCAACCTCCATATGATCACAATCAAAAATAAACTGAATGATGTCCTCTCGTTCCAACCAGCTTGCAGACAACCCCTTGGTTTTGAATTCCTCCTCCGACAGGTTGATGAACTCCGCCAGCCCGTGAGCCAGGTAGTCCATCAGCTGCTTGGTGGTATCGACCAGCAGCTTCTTCTTTCCTCCTCGAATTCCCAGAATCCCTTTTTCGCTTTCGTAGAAAAAATCTCCCCTTCGGGTAGAAACCTTGTAAGTTTTTCCTCCTACCGGGTTCTGTATTCTGCGCAGCGTTAATACCTGCTGCCAGATCGTTGCGGGCTTTTGGGGTTTTCGCATCACCACCTGTGCACCATGTTCCAGCAGTTTCGCCTCTTCCCGCCTGCTCCAGGTGCCCGTGAAGATGATCACAATTAGCCCCGGAATGGCTGCAGCCTCCTTCACAACACCGGAGGCGTCCCCGTCTTTCAGCTCGAGGTCCATGATCAATACGGAAGCTTTTGTCTCCCTCACCAGCGGCAGGATCTGCTCCACCCTGTCCGTGGTTTCGACGGTCAGGCCGTACACCCGTTCGAAGTACTCTTTGATGACGCCGGTGATCTCAAGGTTGTCTTCAGCAATCACCACAGAGCTCATGGATAAAACCATCTTCCTTACCTCCCTACTTAGAATTGGCTGCCAGCAGCTGAATCACGAATTGATTGGATCGTCCATTGTCCTTTTCGGGCTGATCCAGATACAAATCGCCGCTGACCTCCCGGGCAATCCTCCGCGCAATATAGAGACCCACCCCCTCTCCCCTGGGACGATAGTCTGTTCCCTCCGAAACCATCGGCTCAAAGATCCAGTCTCTCTTCTCGTAAGGTACGCCTGGGCCGTCGTCCCGGACCTTGATTAATACATGATCCTTACGAATCCCCGGCTCCATTTGGACAAGGATTTTTTCCTGGGAAAAGCTGAGGGCGTTGTAGATCAAGTTTTGCAAAACTGAATAAAGATTGCGGTCACCAACAACCTTGATTGTTTGTGGAATGCTGTTTCTGATCTCAAAGGTTTTGTCAGCCCAAACCTCCCTCACCCCGTCGATCACTTCTCTCACCATCTGCTCCAGGAGGATCTCCCCAGGCTCAACAGAAAAGAACCCCGTTCGCAGAGAAGGCACCTCCTGCAGCTGCCTTACCAGGTGGACTGTTCTTGCCAGAGCTTTTTCTTCCCGCTCGATCAGGCGCTCGCATCCTAAAACCAGGGTGAGGTTTCCGGCGATTTCATGAGACAGCATCCGGACAATCATGCCCAATTCCTCGTCGTTGATAGTCTTTTGAAATTCTGTCCACTCTTTTTGCAGCAGGCCTATGCGCTGGGCAAATTGATCAACCGCCTTGCGAATGAAATTCAATTTTTGTCTGGCGCGCCAGTTTCCCCCTTTCCAGAAACTTTCCCTGGAGATCTCGATGGCCAGGCTCAGCCCCAAGCCTTTCGATCCCGCCACAAAGACGGCGATCCTCCCTTTTTCGTTCTCAATAATTTGATAGCCTTTCTCGGGGAAGCTGGAACTTTGATCGGTCAGCAGTTCCCGTAAGTGGTTGTCCACTTCCTCTACTTTTTCCAGAGATCCTTTTGGAAAGACACGAACAAACCTTCCTTTTCTCATGTCCCGCGGCCGATCTTTCAACATGTAGCCGTGCAGCAGCCCGTACAGGACCCACTCTGTCCCTTCAGGGTAGTGCTCCACAAAACGGCTGGCCACACTTTCCAGCATTTCCCTGTCGATCGGCCAGCTTGCTTTCCGGATCTGCGCACCCAGGTCATCCAGCCATTCCCCCAGCTCCTGTAAATATTCCTTCTGGTAGGCAGTAAACAGAATCACGCCTCCCACCATCATCGTCAGCAGCATAAATAGTCCGGTAAACAGGTCAAAATAAACAAAGGCCTGCCTGACAAAAACAGCCAGGGCCAGCTGCCAGACCAAAACAACTGCCGCCAGGATTATCACCGCCAGTCCCGCAACTTTAGTCCGAAAGTATTCCCCTCTCATCATTTTTCTTTTTATTTGCTGAGCCCCTGAAGCATCCACTCGATCTGCTCTTCTGTCATCCCGGGGTTTTGAGCGATCCAGGGCAGAATCACGCGGGCATACTGGATACCAATTTGTGCTTCCTCTTCCGTGTATTGAGCAAGTTCCTGATGGGTCCTTTCCAGAAACTCATCCGCCGCAGCGATCCTTCCCGAGAGTGGCAGGTTGTACCGCTGCATCAACCCTCCCCCATCAAAACACAGCAGTTTGTATTCACAGTCCCCGCACGCGTCCCACCCATTGACCATCCGCGGTCCGGAAAAGTCTTTGGCGTTGATCCTTCTTTTGATTGCCGCCGCCATGGGCGCGATCTCGTTCAGCCCGGCCGCCCGTCTGGGATTCAGCCTGACAGATCTTCCCGTCATCAAGTGCCTCACCATCACTGATCCGGCCGCCTCTTCCCTTTCTCTGTGATAGGCGCTGAACAAGGCTTTGATCTTATAGTCAGAGAGCAGTCCGGGCACACTGGGGTTTCTCATCTGGTACAGATGCGCCTCATAGATTAGTTCTTTTCCTGATTGGATCAACAAATCCGGCGTTACACTGATTTTGATATGCGGCAGCGAGATGAACACCTTTTCCCCCACCCCAACAATATCCTCAAAGTTAAAATCATTTTTCCTGCTGATCCAGACGG
This sequence comes from uncultured Anaerolineales bacterium, assembly GCA_964603385.1. GTDB lineage: Bacteria > Chloroflexota > Anaerolineae > Anaerolineales > UBA11858 > B10-G9. The sequence continues at coordinate 7,010 of CAZRUS010000033.1, forward strand.
ATCTTGCAAAGGCATCAGCGATGCCGATCGGTTCTGTCCAGAGATCCATTTTTGAGACGTCTTGCTGGATTCCCAGGCCAGCCCAGTGCTGCTCGGCATCAATTTCCAGGCGCAGCTCAGTGAGCCCCAGAGAGATGGCCAAACTCCTCCAGCGGTGAGACCAGGTCGGGTTTTCATAAAGGGACCCATCTTTTTTCCGGATATCTCCCTGCTCACCAAAGCGGCTCATGAGTTCTTCATACAGCACGGCATAGGCGGCCAATTTTTCCCGGAGGTGCCCCATGCCCCATTTCGTCAATCTTGCTTTCCAGACAGATCCAAGAACCGTGTGAAAATCAAACTTGTTCCCTTTTTGATGGCTCTTCAGTCCCAGCTTCAGCGCACCTTGCATGGATTCCTGTAACAGCTGGGAACCGGTCCTGGGAGAAATCAGCTGTTCTGCTTTTTCTTCAATCGTGCACCCCACGGTTTTCCACCAGACCTTGGCTTCGCAATAGGCCCAGTCCAGCACCGTTTCCAGATCAATTTCAGGAACACGTTTCTCATCACCCATCAGACAACTCCCAGGACACGCGCTCCGCTTTGCGGAGCTGCGGAAGATGGGCCGGATGCAGTTCTAAAATATGGGTTGGATGGGTAAGGAAACCGGAAGGAAAATAGATTCTGCCTGGTCGGGCTTTTTTGAGATCGAGGATTTCTCCACGGTGATTCAGCCAGGCGGCCGCAATTTCAAAAGGCACGCCAAACATGTGGATGGAATAAAACAGGAAAAGGCCCGGCCTGGGCGGCATAACCAGCAAGACGCCTTCATTCTCAGCCATCTCCTCCCTTTGTAAGACGCCTTTTCTTCTGAGATGATTTGTGTCGGCATAGATTACGTTGTCAGCTGCGATGTCCCGATCGATTTTGATCCGGACAATTTTATCCATTGCCCCCCTCTCCCCTGATCGGTATCTGCAGTCTCAGAAATCTTGTCGTGAGCTCTATCGCTGGAATTCCGAGAAGCTCGGCTGCTTCAATAAGGCTGATCTCATCTGCCAGGTACTGGCCGATGACTTTGACATGCAGCGCATACTCTCCCGGTTCGCTTTTCATAAAGTCATTCAGCTTCTCGGGTTCTGCTTCTGCCTCCTGGATACCATAGAGCGCGGCCGCCCGCAGGCTGTAGAAATCATAAATGTCCATCAGGATCGCCTGGGGTCTCCCCCTCTTTTCAATCACTGCCACACTTCCCCGCAGCAGACTGTCAAAGATCTCTCCGGCATCTCGGATCAGGTCCGTCCTGGACACTTTCAAGAATTGCTGGTCTTCCATCCCTGCTCCTGACGGGTGCTGCTCAACTTCGGGTGGACGCGCTTCATTACATAATTTACACGTTATGCTAACTATTTTTATTATACAAAATAGTCCCTTTAGCGCAAGAAGCCAACCACCCAATCCTGGAAACGGTACGTCCAAGTTTACGAAGAAATCACAACAGGAAACAGCTCCAGGTCAACCTGGAAACATCTCACTGCTGCTTATTTCTGGTAGTTGCTATGTTTTCTGAGATCAGGAAGGGAGAGGTCTGTGTCTTCAAGCAATGAAAAGGTGAATTTTTATTTTTGATTGAGAAATGGATTTGGACATCACGGGACTTTGAGGATTTCATACAGCCTAGGATAGATCAAGAGGGGTGCTTTCATCTAATTCCACCCTGGATTTTCCTCTCAGTTGATCTTTGAAGACAACCAGGTTGTTGAAATCTCCTGCGGCCGAGGGAACAATCATCCCTTCAAATCCTGCATCTCGAATGATCTCCCCCAGAATTTGCGTCTCATCCCAGTCATCAGCTGTTAGCTGTTCCCTGGTGATCCCAAGGCTCTTGAGCAGGGTTTCATCAGTGAGGTCACAGACCTTACTCAAGTAGACTTTGATCTTTCCCAACACATATCTCGGTGGATAAGCCGCCCGGCGTTTAATTTCCGCGATACACATTTCTTTTGTCCTCGACAAATAAAGAGCTCCAAATTTTCTGGGGGTATTGTATCTTCCCCCATAGAGAAAGGCTCCATCCATATTCAAAATCGTCTTTTTCCTGGAAGGGCTGACGGCTCTAAACCAAAAGGCCCCGCTGATTTTGCGGGGCTTGTATGTGGATAAAACATCACGCCAGATCTCCAGGGGGTTCGCCATTTATCAGGTGGGGATACCTTCTGCCATTCTTCCAAGCAGCCGGATGACATCTCGGAGACCATAAGGAGCATCTTCCAGGATGGCTTCCTTGGGAGATTTTCCTCCCAGTTCTCGCTGAGGCTCATGTAAGAATTTGGTTCTTCCTTTTTCTGAAGGATAGAGCTCCACCAACAGATTGCCTAACTCCGTCATCTGCTTGGTGGTCTCGGCATGGATCCCCCTCATGTTTGGCCGATTATCTCTTGAGGCGCGCTCCCACCGACTGACCGTCTCCGGACGCACATGGCCTAGCGCCACGCCTGCCTGGATTTGAGTGAACCCCAAAATGTTTCGCGCCTTCCTCATGTCCTTCGGATCTACCAGCATCACGGTTGTCATGGTTGCACCTCCACACCAAGAGTATAACATATGTCATGACATATGTCTAGTTAGACGCGTAATGCATATTTCGTATCGGACGGATATTCAGAAAAGAAGGGAATTCCTTTCAATACCTTCGAAGTAAAGGAAGGAATAGCGAGCTCAATATCAGTCAATTCTCACGTCAATATCCTGCCGCTGGAGCGCCTCATTACCCAGTGTCTCAGACATGGTCTTCCTGATACAGAATCCCGGGGCGGGTCTAAAGCTAACGATGGCAGTGCTCTCTGCCACTGAAACATCACCGTTTTTTCCCACCCCTAGAAACTGTCCAGTTATACACACATTTCTCCTGGGGTTCACAGCAGCAGAGAAACCATCCGCTCCAAACCGACCACAATTACCGAGGCACGATTTCGCGCCATCATCAGGTTGGCGAATTCACCGCAAACGTCGGTTTGATTTTGATAAGCGGCCAGAGTGGAAGGTTCCTTTCCGATTCTTGAATCTTTTGGCCAGGAGAGGTAAGCTGATGTGAATTGATAGGTAAGGTAGGCGGTCTCCCCGTTTTGTTCTGGGCACAATTCCTTTGCCTTGTGTACTAGGACGGGATGGTCCGATTCAATCCCCGCCTGGTGAGGGACAGTCCGACTTTCCTTAGCCCAGAAGATGCCCCGGAAGTGCTGAGAAGTTGGGAGAAGTATCCGACGTGGTGATCCCGTTCCTGTGTTGCGGGGAGTGAAGTGGTTCAGCGGCACAATCACTTAGAATCGATCTGCTCGAGCAAGGCCTTGATCAAACAAAGATTGTGGAGATCAAAAACGCGACCAGGGAGAAGAGCAGCTGCAGGCTGAACAGGACCCCGAAAACCATCAGCACAGTCCTGAGAGGAGAGTTTTCGGGCCCGGCCGGGAGACCTTCCCCTTCCGCCAGCTCCCGGACGAGCCGGGCGGTGCGGCTGGCCAGGGATGCTGACGGCCGCCCGCTGCCGTACACCCAGTGCCAGTCTCCGGATTCAACGGGCACCACCAGGCGCTGTCCGCTGAATCCTTCCAAAAATTTCCGCAGCGCCGGGGTGGGATCCACCGCCAGCCTGGCGGACAGAATCACCGCCCTGGCCTCTGTTTCGTCTGCCGGAGGGAGAGCTTCCCCCGGGACCTGAAGGGTGACCGGCAGCGTGGGCGCTTCCCGCTGGAGGGCCTCGGTCAGCCAGGTAGCGAAGTCTCCTTCATCATGGTCCAGGATCAGGACCGGATACCGGGCGTGGAGGGCGGCCAGGGCCTGCTCTTCCCGGCGGAGGTCCCGGCGGTGAATGACCAAGTGGTAGGCGAACAGGCCGCTGAAGATCAGCAGCAGGCTGAATTGGGCCAGGGCCTCGACCGCCAGGTCAGGCACAGGCTCCCCCAGGAGGCCCTTGAAAAGGATAAAGGCCGTCCGGCCGCCGCTGACCATCCCCCCGATGATACCCGCAAATAGCATCAGGTAGAGGTAGGCTTTCCGGATCAAGGACCGCTCCGCCCGGTCTCCGGAAGCGTCTTTGCGTTTGATATCCGCGTCCAGCCGTCCCCAGGGAATCAGCCAGGTGGGCAGCCCGACCGCCAACCCAGCGAGCGACCCGGAAAGCCGGTTCCGCACGGCAGGCCCGCCCAAAAACGCGCTTCTCAACCCCAGGTCAATCAGGACGGTGAGCAGGGTCTGCAGCCCGATGACCACAGCCGCTATCCCCAATCCAGCCAGCAGGTAGTTGTAAAGCTTCCGAAAGGTGCGGCTCCGTCCGAAAATTGCTTCCATGGAAAAGGTCTGCCGGAAGGCCCGGCCGTAGTAGGTCCAGATGCCGGCCAGGGGCACCGCAAAACCGGCCGGCTGGGCGAGTTCTGCCAGCAGGGCGGTCCAGCCCCGGCGCTCTCCCAGCACGAGTGTTAACAGAATGTGCAGGATAAATCCTGCCGAGACCAGGGTGCCCACCGCGCTGACCAGGCTGAGCAGGAACAGGACCACCTGACGGAGGGCAGCTGTTTGCTCGGTGTGCTCCTCGAGAGACCGTTGAATGATCCCCCGGACAATCAGCCAGAGCGGGACCCCGATCACCAGCAGGGCCAACCCGTTGGCCAACCACCCCAGCGGGGTCTCTCCCACGGTGTTCGCGGCGCCGAGTAGGTAGCGGATGATTTCATGGACCCCGCCCACCGTCAGAGCCAGGCCGTAGACGAGGAAAATGTGCCGGGCGGCCCGACGGATGTTCCGGAGGTGATCGTTGGCAGGCCCCAGGCTCCAGTCCTTCCACGCGGCAGTGAAAATGTAAGTCCCGATCAGGGCGTTGACAAAGACCGCGATCGCGTTATCGCTCCAGATCTGCTCTCCCCCGAAAACCGCTCGGGAGGCAGGCTGCTGAAAGACCTCCAGCAGCAGCCGGTTGATCAAGGCCAAGCTGTTCTGGACGAGCGGGATGAAGGTGACCAGGAGGGCGCTGTACAGAAAAAGGGCCCGGACCAGGGAGAACCGTTCCTCTTCCTCCTGCCCGGCCTGGCGCTGGGCCATCCTCCAGTGGAACCAGAAGATGGGCACCCCGACCACGAGCAGGGCCAAGGCGCCGGCCAGTTCGATGGCATCCAGAGCCAGGCTGGGGTTGGCCAGGGTGCGGGCTAATCGGATCACGCCCCAGACCACGACCTCCAGGCTGACCAGGGCTGTCAGATAGATGTAGATTTGCCGGATGGTTTTCATAGGGCTCCTCCGGAGGCTTCAGGTGGGGAAGTTCAGTCTTCCGGGGCGGGACGGGGCGGGGTTTCCCAACCCCAGCCCCAGTAAGGAGGCGGAAAGCGGCTGATTTTCCAGGCCTGACCCTCCCTGACGAGCAGAGCGGCAGCCTCCTCCCTCCAGGTGCGGTCGAACGGTCCGTTCCCGCCATGGACCAGCACAATTTCCAGGAACGCCCGGTCTCCCTGGCGGGAGACATCCACGATTTGCACCCCGGTCTCAGCCATCGAGGGGCGCGTACGTAGCAAGGATTCCTGGAATACCTGGTAGGAAGGCGTCTCCTCCGTTTGCTTGAGGTAGCCGTAAGCTTTCTGGTAATCTTTTCTCTGCAGGGCGAGCACATAGTTCTTGCTGATGCTCTCCGGCGTGGTCTCCGGAAGATAGGTTTGCCCCCTCTGGAATCCGAAGTAGCTGACCAGGGCGGCGGTCACCAGGACGAGGATAAAGATTAATATGCCCTGCAGGAAACGGTCTTGGCGCATGGCGGCCTTCCTTCAGCGGACGGATTTGTCTGTACCTATATTGTAAACTCGAAAGCCACTCCCGGCTGATATTCAGCCGGGAGCAGCAGTGGATCCGGATCAGCCAGGCTGGATTCACGGCTGGAAGACGACATCAACCGGCATGCCCGGTTTGAGCTTGCCGTCCGGATTCTCGATCCGGAGCTCCACGGCATACACCGTGTGCTGCCTTTCTTCTTTTGTCTGGACATTGCGGGGAGTGAACTCGGCCTGATCGGCAATACGTGAGACTGTTCCGGAGAAGGTCTCGTCGGGGAAGGAATCCACCGAGATCTCGGCCCGGTCTCCCAGGCTGACCTGCCCGTACCGGTCTCCCGGCAGATACACCTTGACAGTGAGTTCATCAAGATTTCCCAGCATCAAAGAGGTCATTCCAGCCTGGACCGTTTCCCCGGGATCAACTGCCCGGGTCAGCACGGTTCCGGCTGCCGGTGCGATGATCTCCTGTTTGTCCAGCTGCAGCTCGGCGAGTGCCAAGGCCGATTCCGCCTGGTGCACCCCCTGGCGGGCGCTCTCCAGGGAAGTCTCTGCCTGGTCGATGCCGGTCTCGGCCTGCCGGAGGCCGGCTTCAGCTTCCCTGACCGCAGCCCTGGCAGCCTGGACTTCCAGGGAATGTTCACCGGTTTGCAGGGCTGCATAAGCATCCCTGGCCAGATCAAGCCGCTCCTGAGCGACCGAGAGCCTGACCCGGGCTTCCAGGAGCTCCTGGAATTCCGGGTCGGTTAGGTTCTGGTCAAACGCCGTTTGGGCTGCTTCCAGTTCGGCCTCTGCCGCTTCGGAGAGCGTTTCGACAAAAGCGTCAATTTCTTCCCGGCCTTCCGCCCCGGTCGGGCGGTTCTGCAGATCGACCGCGACCTGGAACGCCGCCTGGGCTTCGGCCAGACGCTGTTCAGCGTTCAGGATCTCCTCGCTGTCGATTTCATCCAGCAGTTCGTTCAGGTGCTCTTGTTCGGCACGAAAAAATTCTTCGACCTGTTCCAGTTCCACCTTGGCGGCTCGAATCAGCTCTTCCTGATTAAAATACCAGGCGGGCAGATCGATTTCAGCCGCCTGATTCTGGTGCCAGTCGGCCGCCCGGGTTTCTGCTTCTGCGGCCCGGGCCTGCCTGAGCGTGAGCTGATAGTTGATTTCTGCAGATGCCAGACGGGTTTCTGCCGCGGCTCGGGCGGCCTCGGCAGCATCCAGACCGGACCGGGCACCTTTCAGCTGAGCCAGGGCGGATTGATGCTGGGCTCGGGCCTGCTGAAGCTGCAGAGTTGCTGATTCGGGATCCAGGCGCAGGAGCGCATCCCCCGCCTCCACCCGGTCTCCTTCGCTGACCAGGACCTCGCTGACCTTTCCGGACATTTCCGGAGCAGCGGCTATCTGCTGGACTTCGATTATCCCCGAGGCCTGGAGGAGTCCTTCCGGTTCTCCCTGGCTTAATTCCTCGGAAATGACCTCGCAGGAGCTGAGCATCAGCCCCGGGAGCAGGATCAAGAGCATGGTCAGGCGCGTTCGTTTATTCATCTTCTACCTCCGGTTCACTAGCTCTCATGCAGGCGATGAACACATCCTCCAGAGAGGGTTCAACAACGGCCATGGAGCCCACGGCCAGCTCTCTCTGGTTAAGGATCTGCCTAATTTTGTCGGAAATCTGGTCTGCCCGGGGCACAATCACATGAACCTGGGATCCGTGCAGCTCCAGGCTTTGGATACCCAGGGCGGCTGACCTCGCCGGGTCTTGAAGCAGGTCCATCACCCGGTCCGGCTGCTCACTATGGATTTCCAGCACCTCGCCATTTAGGTATTTTTGCTTGATTTCCTCCGGGGATCCCCGGGCGATGATCTGTCCCCGCTGCAGGAAAGCCAGCCGGTGACAGTGCTCGGCTTCATCCATGTAATGGGTGGTGATGAACACGGTAATCCTTTCCGCGATCAATGCGTAGATCAGATCCCAGAATGACCTTCGAGAGACCGGGTCGACCCCGGCAGTGGGTTCATCCAGAAAAATTACCTCCGGCTGATGGAGGATCGCTGCGCCCAATGCCAGCCGCTGCCGCCAGCCCCCCGCCAGGTCGCTGGTGGGGGTGTGCTGATACCCTTCCAGCCCGGCCCGCTCAACCGCTTCTTCGATCTTTTCCCGGCGGTCCTGGATGCCGTACGCCTGTCCGTAGAAGTTGAGGTTCTGGAGAACGGTGAGATCGTTATAGAGTGAGAACTGCTGGGACATGTAGCCCACCCTGGACAGGATCCGGCGGTTCTTTCCGGTGATGATTGATCCCAAGATGCGGACCGTCCCGGAAGTTGGGGTCAGCAGGCCGAGCATCATTCGAATGGTGGTGGTTTTTCCGGAGCCGTTCGGGCCTAAAAAGCCAAAAATTTCTCCCCGGGAGACCTGGAAGGAAACGCCATCCACGGCGGTGAAATCGCCAAATTTCTTGACCAGGCTGTCTGCCTGGATGGTGATGTCTTGATCAGCCATAATTCAATCCAGTGCTCTGCGTATAAACCGCAGCGAGACGGCCGTAATCAGCAAACCCAGCAGGATCAGGGCCGCAACCGAAGGCCAGAGGGTGGGCAGCCCAGCGCCCTTCAGCAGCAGCCCCCGCAGGATATTCAGCCAGTGGTGGGCGGGAACCAGCTGGGCGGTCAGCTGCATGATTCTGGGCATGGATTCCACCGGGGCCGCGTACCCGGTAAACATGAAATCGATCATGCCCACCATGAAGACGAGTAGGAAGGCCTGATGCTGGTTTCGGGAGATCACAGAAATGAACATCCCTTTCCCCAATTCCACCATGGTGTACCCCAAAGCCAGGATAAACAGCAGAAGCAGGGAGCCCCGCACCGGCACCCCGAAGGCGAAATGGACCACGCCCAGCAGGAGGGAAAAATCAGCCATGCCGACCAGGATGACCGGGAGGGATTTCCCAAGAATGATCTCCAAGGATGTAAAGGGCATCACCAAGAGCTGTTCCAGGGTGCCGAATTCCCTCTCCCTGGAAAAGGTCAGGGCGGCAAAAAGCAGAATAGTGAATTCCAGCATCAAGCCCAGTTCGGCCGGAGTGGTGTAGTAGGCTTCGCTGAGCGTTTCGTTGAACCAGACCCGGAGGCTGAACAGGAAGTCCTCCGTCAGATCCCGGTCCAGGCCGGTCCGGCTTAGGGCAATCTCCTGCCCCTGATCCTGAACGGCCCCGCGGATGGCCCGTCTGGCTTCCCGGGCGGATATTGTTTCTGCTCCGTTAAGGATCACGCCCAGGGTCGGCTTTCCCTCCTGGGAAAGCAGCTGGCTGGAATAATCCGGAGGGATGATCACCGCTGCGTTGATCTCGCCCCGCACCAAAGCGTCTTCCAGGGTCCGATAGGATTGGACCTGTTCTTCCAGGGTAAAGGTCCCGGTGTTTTCCAGGGCCAGCACCACCGCTCTGCTCTGGGGGCTCTGGTCCTGATCCCAGACCATCATGGGCAGGTTGGTGATCGGCCGGGAGGTCGCCCAGCCGACCAAGAGCAGTTCCAGGGCCCCGCCGAGGAGCATGAAGGCCGGCAGCCACCAATCACTCCGAAGGTGGAGAAATTCTTTTTTGACCAGAGCCAGAATCCGCTGTATCATAAGCTTACGCCAGTTTTTTCTTGAAGAACAGCGAGGCCGCCAGGGTGAAGCCCACGCCGATCACACCCAGCATCACGGTGTAAGGCCAGAGAACGTCAAGGCCTGTACCGGTGAGAAATATGCCCCGAGTGATGATCGCATAGTGGGTTCCCGGCAGGAACATGGCTTCCAGACGGGCGATCTCGGGCATCGAGGCGATCGGAAAGAAGATCCCGGTCAGGAAAAAGCCGGGGAAGAGCACCACCAGGAATGACAGGGCCAGGGCGGCGGACTGCGATTTCATGAACACGCCGATGATCATCCCCATGCTCAGTTCGGCAAATAAGAACACAGCGGAGAGGGCCAGGAAGAGCAAAAAATTACCCCGGAACGGGACTCCGAACCAGACGATGACCAAGAGGGGGATGAAGATCACGTTGAAGAGGCCCACCAGCACATAGGGGAGCATTTTCCCCAACAGCAGCTCCAAGCGGGTGACCGGTGAGACCAGGAGTTGTTCCATGGTGCGGTGTTCGTGCTCCCTGGCCAGGGTTAGGGAGACAGAAAAAGCCGGCAGGCCGAGCACGATCGAGATCAGGCCGGGGACCAGGTCGACGATCGATTCTAATCCGGGGTTAAACCAGGCCCGGATCCGGAGGTCAATGGGCTGCAGGGTATCCAGGGAGAGGCTCTGATGCTGAAATTGAGAGACGAGAACTGTATCCAAGAAAGCCTCTGTCCGGAGGCCAATCTGCTCCACGGCGAAGCCGCCGCTCTCCGGTTCGGTCCCATCGATGACGACCTGGAGGTCAGCGCCCTGGAGGGAGAGCAGCTCCCGGCTGAACCCCGGGGCGATAATCACCGCGGCTTTGATCTCTCCGTCGATGAGCAGATCCTCCAGCTCAGCCGGCGACGAAACCGAAGCGTGGAGCTCGAGATCTTTTCCAGCGCTGATCTGCTGTACAAAGGACCGGGAGAGGGCGCTGCGGTCGTAATCCAGCACGGCGATCGGTAGATGCTCCAGATCGACGGTCAGGGCATAGGTCATCAGCAGCAGCACCACGGTGGGGGTGATCAGGACCAGAATAAAGGTCCCCCGATCCCGAAATATGTGCTGAACTTCTTTACGGGTCACAGCCCAGAGGTGGCGGAGGTTCATCAGACGACCCTCCGGCGCATCTTGCGGATCAGGGAGATGAAAGCTTCTTCCATCCGCGGGGAGATCGCCCGGGCTTCCTGGAGGGTCAGGCCGGCCTCATGCAAACGCCCTTTCACCTGGGAAAGCCTTTTTTCCTGGGAGTCGACCAGCACATGGAGGGATTCCCCGTAAGTTTGAATTTCCTGCACGCCTTCCAGGCCCTCCAGGACCTCTCGGGCTCTCAGCCAATCATCCGCAATAATCTTGATCAATTCCCCGTCCAGCCGACCGCGGATATTCTCGGGGGTCCCGCAGATCACCAGCTCCCCCTGGAAGAGCAGTCCGACCCGGGAACAGCGGTCAGCCTCATCCATGTAGGGCGTGCTGACCAGGATGGTGGTCCCATCCAGATGGAGACCGGAAAGGATATTCCAGAACTCCCTTCTCGAGATCGGGTCCACCCCGGTGGTGGGTTCGTCCAGCAGGAGCAGAGGGGGCTGATGAAGCAGGGTGGAGATCAGGGCCAGTTTTTTCTTCATTCCTCCAGAAAGATGGGCTGCCCGGCGGTCCTGAAACTTCCCTAATCCGGCGAATTCCAGCAGCTTGTTGATCCGGGTCTCCTGATCCTGCAAGTCTACATCGTACAGTTCAGCAAAGAAGGACAGATTCTCCCGTACGGTGAGCTTTTCATACAGGCTGAACTCCTGGGCCATATAGCCGATCCGCCGCTTCAGCTGCTCGGCTTGATCGGTAAGTCTCCACCCGGCGGCGGTCACCCAGCCGTGCTGAATGTGCAGTAAACCGGCCAGGGTCCGGAGCAGGGTGGTTTTTCCAGCCCCATCCGGCCCGACCAGCCCAAAAAGCTCTCCTCTGGCTATGGAGAGGTCGATTTCATCCAGGGCGGTGAGCTCACCGAATGTTCTCGTCAGGCTGCTGATCTGGATGTAGTCTTTTTCGGTCATGATCTTCCTGGGAGGTTTGCAGTTTCGGAAGAAGCTGGTGGGAACTTGGGCGGACCGGTGTTTCAGGGGGGGGCCCGGCAAGGGGCTGGCAAGCGCTGTGAGAAAAATCCTTTCCCCGGGGTCTGGTAGGTTTCTACTTCTGCCGGGACGTCCGTTTCCGGGGGTTTGCCGATCCCCAAAGGCTTAAGAATTCGCTCGATTGGCCCTTCGGACCAGCCAGAGGATCAGCAGCGCGCCCAGGGGCGGCTCGATCAGCACCCCGATGTTTCTCAGGGTGGTGCTGAAACCCAGGGCCGGGATCACGTACCAGTCGAATAAGCCGATCAGCACCGTGGAACCGGCCGCGATCAGCAGGTCGCCCAGCAGACCGTAGGGCCTTTCTTTCCATATCAATCCGGCAATCCAGCCGATCAGCAGGCCGGCGGCGGCGAGGGCGAGAATAAGGATGAGGGCAAACATCACAGGCTCCTTTCTGAAAGCTTGCTGGCTTGCTCTCCGCTGAATCAGGTCTCTGCTTTCAAACCCTCCAGCAGGATCTCCATGCTGGACCTAATGTGGCGGCGGACGTCGATGGATTCAGAATCGTAGACCCAGAGCACGGCAATTCCCTCGATGATAGCGCCGATAGCGATGGCTGCTTCTTCCGCGGAAGCTGCCTGGATCTCTCCACTGTCCATCCCCTCCTGGATGATGGGAATCAGGATGTCCATGTTCTGCTGGTAGTAATTGGTCATGGTCTGCTGGACGGCTTTCTGCCGGAAAGCCAGGGAGATGAAATCATAAGCCAGAGGCATCCAGTGAATCATCTTTTCCATATTCTGGATGACCCGATCCAGATAGATTTCCAGGCGTTCCAGAGCGGGCCGCTGATCGCCTACAAGCTTTTGGGCCTCCCGCAGTTCCGGCTGGAAAATTCGCTCCAGGAGGTGGATGATAATGGCGTTCTTGTTTTCAAAATACCAGTAAAGTGTGCCTTTGCTGAACCCGGATGTCTCAGCGATATCCGACATCCGGGCCTTATGAAACCCCACCTCGGAAAACACTTTCTGCGCAGCTTCCAGGATTTGGGCTTTTCTTTTTTCGCTGACATCCTTTCGGGGCGACATGTTGATGCTCCCTGGGCTCTATACTGACCAGTCAGTCAATTATAGAATAGCAAAGGAGAGTCATGCTGTCAAGAGCGGAAACCGGTTTATCCGGGGAAGGCGGACGGTTAGCCCTTTCCTTGTTTTCTCATGACTTCCCTTCACTTGCCCGGTCACGGAGCCGCCAAAAGACGACAGCCGCGATCAGATATTCTGCGGGCCCAGTGTCATAGGTCAGGGGCGTGAAGATGGCCTGAACAAAAACATTGTGAGCTGTATGTAGAAATACAGCCGTCCACACCCTGCCCGCTTTGAGCCGAAACCAGGTCATTATCACACGGAATGAGAGGATCATGATGGAAAAACAGCGCATGCTGTACCAGAGCGAGCCTGCGCCAGGGTAGTCTGCAAAGATCATGGCCGGAAAGTGATAGACGACCTCCAAACCGCCGCTGATCAAGGATGCCCGGGTGAAGTTCGTGATCTTGTTCAATTCAGGGACCAGCAGCCCCCGCCAGCCGATTTCCTCTCCCGCAGCGATCAAGGTGGTTCCCAGCATGCCGAAGATGCCGGAGATGGCCACATACAGCAGGATGGCCTGGGGCTGGGTGGCTTCAAAACCCAGCTGGGATTCTATCTGGTGGGTGGTGACAAATTCCTGATTGAGAAATCCGGCGAATCCAGTCAGGTACAGCAATCCGGAGGCGGCGGTGATTAATCCGCTCGGAAGGAGAATGCTCCAGAGCCGCCAGCGGTTTTCCTCCACTGCCATCCGATTCCGGAAAGCCTTTGTTCAGTTGAGACTACCCAGTAAAGTCGAAACCAAAGATAATAGGGGGGCGACTGAAAGAACGATTGCCAGGGACTTCATAACCATTTTAAAGGAAAACATCCCACGGAAACATTACAACTTGGAAAATGAATGGCTGGCTGTTGCAAAATTCCGGTGAAAAAATCCAGTAATTCCGATTGATGCCGTCCACCCTGAC
>CAZRUS010000034.1:0-16843 GCA_964603385.1 uncultured Anaerolineales bacterium
TAAACTGTCCACTTTTCAGGTTTAAACTGTCCAGTTTTCAAGTTTAAATAACAATCTCAACATCCCCGGTTGAGATTCGTCTCAGATTATGCTATCATGAAGTGTAGAGAAAACAAAATCCCCGGGCTGATGCGGCCCGCCGTACATACAACGAATCCACCGCCCGTCTTCCCCCGGGCGGTTTTTGCTTTCCTCCAGCTGCCTATCAGCTTTCTCCTCCACTGGCGCGTCCCTGGAGCCGGATGGCAGCTGCCGGCAGATGATTGGCCGCTGAGCAGGTTCCACATAACCGGTCTGTCAAGGAGCAAACCATGTCTCCCCCCACCACCCTCTCTGTGCTGGCTGCCCGTGAGGCGCTGCCTTTCACCCTGATCGCCCGCCGGAAAGCTCTTCCGCAGGGTCGCTCCATGCACCCCCGCCGCTATGGGGGAAACGGCTGCCAGGAGCACCGCGGCTACCTGGCGGACAGTCATCCGGTCAGCTCCTGCACCTGCTGCGCTGAAGTCCTCCTGCCCTGCGGTGAGTGCTGGGAGGTCTGGCTGCTGTCCCCGGCCGCCGGCGCCCGGCAGATCCTGTGCGAGATTCCACCTTCGCGCCGAGGGCACCAGGTGACCATTGACCTGCGCTGGCCGATGCTGCAGGGAAGGCACTAGCTGTTTTTCTGCCGCGCAGGGAAACACTGCTTTACTTCCAGAGGGGAAACTGCCCAATCTATCCGGGGTTGATAATCATTGCAATCAACCAGAAAAGATTGTAGCTGACGATATAAAATTCACCAGCCAGAGCAATCGCAGATGGTGTCGATCCACCACGTTTTAGCCGGTTCCCGGCCAGGACAACAAGAAGGGAAAAGACAGCTGTGCCCAGGACACACCACCCCATAAGCATAAATCCAGGAGCATCCAGAACCCAAAACAGCATCCAGCCCAGGAAATAACCTCCCAGCAGCAGCAATAACATGGTGTCTCCTATCCTGCTGATCTCACTCAGCTGCAGACCCAGGAACAGCATGCCGATCATCAATAGACAGGTGAGCGCCACGGCAAGCACACTGATGCTTTGAGGATCAATCAATCCTCCGGATACAAAGGCAAAGGTCAAAAAAAGTACCAGATTCCAGCCCCTCCTCGCCCGGGTGGCAACCATCCCTGCCAGTAAGAACCAGGCCAGAGCGACCTGATAGATACTTCTGGCCCAGGGCATGCGGCCCGCCCAACTTCCCCCCCATACAGAGGCAGCCACCCCCAGGAAAAGACCGGGGGCTGTTTTGAGACCGATCCCCAGCAATTCAGGGAGCCCTCTGGGGGAGACTTTGGCGGGATTCGACATGGATCATTCCTTTATTTGAGCCCAGCAGTCCTCCAAAGATCAAACTGACGTTCCTTCTCATCTGAATAGAGAGTTGTAACTGTTGTTGCTCTGGGTGATAGTGATAAGGATATTCCACCTCAAGTTCGCAGTATCCTGGATCAAGATAATCGCTGTTGACCCTCTCCAGGTGCTGATAGATATGAGAGACCACCATCGTTTGCAGGGGAGGGGAGACAAGGGTTGCCCGGTGATCATCACTCAGCCAGGGATAGAAATCATCCGCTGAAGGGAGGGGACTTTCTCCGACTGTCGCAGAGGGACTGTCCGGTGTCGGGGAAGGAGTTTGGGATGCAGATACAGTCTGAGCCGCAGCCACCTGGGTAACCATCCGATCAGCAGCCACCATCATCCCAGCTTTGCCGGCAGCGTCAGCGGCTCTCTTCATTTGCTGGCGTTCCATCATCAGTATTGAACCATCAATTATCAGGGCCAGCAGGAATAAACCCAGCAGCAGCAGAACAGCAACAATGACAATTACCTGTCCGTCCTGGGTTTTTTTCATGGATTTTGATACTCCATCCTCGTCACTGCCCGCCCTGTTACCGGGACAATCACATCTGGAAAGGTCAATCTGACCCGGTAAGTAACTATCACAGTCAGGGAAAAACCACGCGGAGCTGGAAACGGTTGGTTTCGAGGGGGCTGATGCTGATCCGGTTCAATATCAACCGTCAGCAGATGGGGATCCAATCCGTAAGCAGCTGCCTCTACGGCTCCGATTATTTCCTGGTCTCCAACCGCCGGATTGACAATTGTCGCTCCCGCCCGGGCTCCCTCCCAGGCAGCATTACAAACAGCCATTTGCGTATAAAACAAGATGCCCAATTC
Source organism: uncultured Anaerolineales bacterium (assembly GCA_964603385.1). Taxonomy (GTDB): domain Bacteria; phylum Chloroflexota; class Anaerolineae; order Anaerolineales; family UBA11858; genus B10-G9. The sequence continues at coordinate 2,200 of CAZRUS010000034.1, forward strand.
AATCAATACCACCATTAACAGCAGCAGCACGGGAAGAACAAAAGCAAATTCAACCAGTGATTGTCCAGAGGATGGGTGCTTTCTGAAATCCGTGTACCTGATCATCTTTGCAGGAAAAAATTGATAATCGGCGGCGCCAGATAAATCAGCAGCAGTCCGGGAAGGAAAAAGAATACCAGCGCAGGAATAATCCGGATCGGTGCTGTTTGGGCCTGAAGCTCGGCCCGCTGGTATCTGCGTGTTTGCAGTAAATTCGATTGAACACGCAGGGTCCTCGAGAGGGATGTCCCCAGCTGATTGGAAAGCTGTATCGCTTCTATCAGGTTGTGAACCTCTGCAGAGGGCAGTCGGCGGGCAAAATCATCCAGCGCTTCCCGCCGGGTGAACCCTAACCTGAGGTGCTCTAACAGCAGAACGATCTCCTTCTGCAACAGACCGGTATGGGATTCCTTGATCCTTTCCAGAGCAGGTACCAGTCCCAATCCCGCCTCCACGGTAAAAGTCAGCAGATCAAGGAAATTCGCTAATTCCCGGGAGACGATTTTTCTGCGCTCTCTGATTTTCCATTTCAGAAAAAGATAGGGGGAGCTTCCAGCCGCCAGACAGGGGATGGCCATCCATTTCAGCATTCGCGATGCTCCAGGGATAATCAGCAAGAGACCGATCCCTGCTGAACTGATCATGATACCCAGCCACCACATGGAAAGGAATTGATCATAGGTCAGGATCAGGTCAGCCCAGATGAATTCCTGCTGGGAGATCAGGGTCCTCAGGATCTCTGGGGGCTGAAGGCTTTCCAGGAGTGTTTTACAGGGATCATCCCGGGGGTTTTTTTCCTCTTTCTCTGACCGCAGGAACCGGGTTCTGATACGCAGCCGGGCTTGATGATCTATCAAGGAGCGGAGGAAAAGGAAGATCACCAGCATCAATCCTGAGAAAACCAGCGCTGTCCAGGAGAGAATAGCCATGATCATATCTCAATCCGGATTAACCGGGAAACTAAGGCTGCACCGAGCAGCTCCAGAATTCCCGCTGCAATTAAAACGAGATTACCGATGGTGGTAAAGAACAGCACATCAGTGTACCCTGGAAAAAAAGATAACAATCCCAGGGAGACCGGCACCAGAAAGGCGATGATAATCGCAGAAAGACGACCTTGGGCTGTCAAGGTCTTTACTTCATCTTTTAATTCCACCCGGCGGCGGATTAAAGCGGCCATCTCCCGCATCATCACTGCCATATTTCCTCCCACCTGCTTTTGCAAACTGAGCCCTTCAACAAGCAGCCGAACATCATCATTCGTCCGTCGTTTATACAGGTCATGAAGGGTCTGGTCCAGTGTAAACCCCAGCTTTATTCCCTCAGCAATCCTTTGCATTTCTTCCCCTCCGGGCTGAGGGAGATTGGGAGCCACAAATTCCACTGCCTGAGGCAGGGAAAAGCCTGCTTGAAGAGAATCCACCAGCCGGTCCAGGATATCTGGAAATTGGTCCTGAAACCGGCGCCGGTTCAACCGGGCCCGGGAATAAATCAAACTAAAAAAACCAATCAGGAGAAGACAGGTCACAAACAAACTTAACAGCACCCTTTCCAGGACAAGGGATCCAAGGATCAGCCCTCCTCCTGTAATCCCTGCCAGGCAAAATAAAAATGATAACGGGCTGCTGTCAAATCCGCCATCCACCCAGAGAGAAAATATCCCCTGACCGGGTCCCCGTCTGAAGATCGAATGTAGATGGGAATTGAGTGAATTCCCCCAGAAACGGATCTGTTTTTTCAAAGACCGGGAGGAAAAATTTTCCCGTATGGACAGCCGGTCCCGGAACACCCTTCGAAGCTCCCGCTCCCGGAGGCGATGGTAGATCGGCAGCAAAAGCAGCCCAAACAAAAGCGCAGCGGTCAGCCCCAGAAAAAATGGCAGGTGGATCATCAGCGCTCGTTCCAGCCGCTCCCTCTGAAACCAAAAACAGGCTATCAATGCGGTAAAGATCACAATTCCAAGCTGCCGATAATTCATTCAGCCTCCAATGCCTCCATAGGGGAGCACCCATAGCGGTGTAATCTCTCTAAACAGTCCGGTTGGTAGTCGGTCACCTGGAAGGAACCCACCGTGTTCCCTTGTTGATCAATCCCTTTTCGCTGGAAAGAAAATATTTCCTTGGCTTCTACACGGAAAGAATCCTGGGGGTCTTTTTTCCTGCCCAGGATCTCAGAGATCGAGGTAATTCTCCGGCTGCCCCCGGAAACCCGCTCCTGTTGAAGAATGATGTCCACCGCACTGGCAATCTGCTCCCGGATTGCCGGTTGAGGAAGCTCCAGCCCTGCCATCAGCACCATGGACTCCAACCTTCTGACAGCATCTGCAGCTGAATTGGCATGAACGGTGGTCAGGGAACCCGGGTGGCCGGTGTTCATAGCCTGCAGCATATCAAATGCTTCCGGACCGCGGACCTCGCCGACGATAATTCGATCCGGCCGCATACGCAGGGCATTCCGCACCAGGGAGCGAATACTGACCTCTCCTTCCCCTTCAATGTTTGGCGGTCGTGCTTCCAGAGAAACCATGTTTTCCGCAGCCAACTGGAGTTCCGCTGTGTCCTCAATGGTAACCAGCCGCTCCCGATCTGGAATGCACCGTGCCAGGGCATTCAGGGTTGAGGTTTTTCCGGAGCCTTTCCCGCCGGAAATCAAGATATTGATTTTTGCCCGGACGCAGGCCTGCAGAAACCGGGCCATTTCAATATTGAGGGTTTCCAGATCCACCAGCCTGGAAAGCGTGAACGGTTTACTGGAAAATCGGCGGATCGTTAAAGCAGGGGAATGAAGCGCCAGCGGGGGGATGATGGCATTCACCCGGGAGCCATCCGGAAGTCGGGCATCTACAAAGGGGACCGATTCATCGATCCGCCGCCCCAGCGGTGAGACGATGCGATCAATCACATTCAAAATGTGATCCTGATTTCGAAAAGATGCTTTGACAGGCTCAAGGCTGCCCTGCCGTTCCACAAATATTTTCTTCGGCGAATTGACCATGATCTCTGAAATGCTCGGATCCTCCATCAAAGGCTGCAGTGGTCCCAGGCCGGTGATGCGATTGACCACAGACTGGACAACACGCTCAGCGGTGTGCCGGGAAAGAATCTGGTTTTCTTGATGGAGAAAACGAGTGACAATCTCCTGCAGCTGCCGGCGGTCTCCCAGTAAATCAGGAAAACCATCCTCTGCAGCGGAACGTGACTGGATAAAATCACTGGCCAGGCGATGCAGTTTATCTTCCAAATCCACATAGCAGTGCGCTTTCATGGTGATACTCACCGACTCTCAAGACAGGTATTAATTTTCACCGCCAGCTGACGTATGGTTTTTCCCAGGGGAGAAGATTTGCTGAAAACACAAGGATCTCCATAGCTGACATTCGCCCACACCCCGGCAGAGTCAATTGGCAGAACGGCGAAAAGTGGCTTTTTGAGATGATTCTTGACTTCCTCTGGAAAGATTGCCGCCCCACTGACATATTGATTGATGACCAGTCCGGTCCTCTTCTTGCTGCTGGGGAGGGAATCCAAAAAGCGACTTGCTCCTCTGAGGGCAGGGGCATCCGGGGTGATCACAAGCAACCGGAGATCAGCGAATAAAAAAGCTGTTCGGGCTGTTTCCTCATCCCCTGGCGGCGTGTCAAGGAATATCATTTCGTAGTCTTCCCGGAGGGCTCTCAGCAGTGAAGTCAAACTATCAGGAGTCAGTTTGCTCTGCGGATTCACCTGCCTGGGACAGCAGAGAAGATCCAGTTCAGCCCGGTAAGAGGTAACAGCGAGCTCGACGTGGTGGGGGTGAATTTCCTCCAGTACGGGAAGCAAATCCTCCCAGGAGCGCTCCGGCTCGAGATCCAGCAGCAGATCAGCATTCCCCAACCCTGAATTGAGATCCACAAGCAGAGTGCGTGTTCGCTGACCAACCCCAAAGGTCACAGCCAAATTTGTGGCTAATAAGGTTTTCCCTACCCCCCCTTTTGGGGAGAACACTCCGATCACCGCTCCCATGGATCAGCTCCCGGCCGGTCTGAGCAGCACCAGCAGGTGGAATTCATTGATATGAGCAAATAACAAAGATAAGGCTTCTTGATCATCACAGGCCAGGACATAGGCGGGATTGGTTTCCCCACCAGGGACACCCACCACCTGGACTTCAGAAGCGATAAAGCCAGCTTCCTCTCGGCCGCTTCCGGGTAGCGCTGAGGCAATATCCACCCGATCACCCACAGCTAAATCCGCCGGTTCAGCGCTAAACCACGCTGCAGGAATGCTGACACACCATTTTCCCCCAGGACAGCGCTCAGCCATCAGGCTGCCCTGCTCCCCGAGCAGCTTCTCAGGTAAAATTACCTCTCCTTGGACCAGCGGATATAAGGCTTTTCTTCCGATCAGCTGCTCCGGATAGCTGATATGAGAGGGCGGAACAGCCCGAGAGGAGACCCGTTTTCTCTCCATCATCTCGGCGGAAAGGGTGGCTCCCGCAGGAATATCCTGGGCGGCAAAAACAACTGGAAGAAGGGGTCCAGAAACGGCACTCCGCTGAGCTTTGAAAAACTGATAGACCAGAACCCCAAATAAAACAGCCAGAAGGACCGCCGCCGTGAGATAAAATCGGCTTCGACGACGCGCTGCAGCCCGCCAATCAGGTGTTGTGGTTGGGGCACTTTTCCCAGCCATTTTTCCCCCAGCACGGCGCCGCGCTGCTTAATCCCCCTGCTTTCTGCCGCTGCCCCAGGCAGCGAACATCCAGAGCAACCACGCCGCCCTTGATTAAGCCTTTGCCAGCTTTCTTCGCTTTGAGTCCCGGCGATATAGAAATTCCCCTGTGGCCCGGGATGTACCTTCAGTGTACAGAAAAACCGGATTTATGTCAACACTGTCATGGTATCTGATACAAACCGCAATTTACCACTTTCCCCTGCTGCCATCTCCGGGGACTCATCAGCATCCCCGGAGGTCAGTTTTTACTATCTTCCCTACCGGCGGAAGGTGGCCCCGATGCGCTCGATCAGCTCGGCGTTCTGGTAGGCCAGCCCGGGGTCTTCGCCGATCAGGAAGAAAAAGTAGTTGATCTCTCCGACGACAATCTCCAGGTCAAAGGCCCACTGGTAGGTGCCGTCCCCCTCGGTCCACTCCCAGGCGTTCAGGTAGGCGTCATCCCCGGTGGGCACCTGCCAGGGAACGGACTCGATCTCCCGGAAGGTGCCCGGCTGAGCGTCCGCCTGCAGCGAGTCCGCCACCTCAGCGGAGATCCCTGCCGCGGTGCTACCGGATTCCACCGGAAAGGCGCCCACAAACAGCATGGTGGCGCTGTCCAGGTCGAAAATGTTGACCTGCCCATCCGCCTCCTGAACCTCCCAGCCATCAGGATAGCTGAAGTCGATCCCCAGTTCTCCCCCGCTGTACGGGGTGAGATCGACCGCCCGGGCAGCAGGAGCCGGCCGCGTGGGTGCCAGCGGTCCCGGGGTAGGAACCTGGAAGTTAAAATTATCCGCTCCCCCGCCGTCGGGAAAAGGAGACCACTCGTTCAGCTCCAGCCCCAGAAAATCGGAGGCCTGCGCCAGCAGGTTCAGACCGCTGATGTCGACCAGCAGCCAGAGGCTGCCCAGACAGACGGCGCTGACCACGACCAGGACCACCAGGATCAGGCATCCCCGCCCCAGGCAGCTGTTCTTCTTCGGCGCTTGCACCGTCGTGGTGCCGTAATCCGGTCCGCTGCTCTCCTCTCCCGGCGGCTGCCCGGCCTGCCAGGCACCGTCTTCATAGACATACCAATCCCCGGATTCCACCCCCAGGCTCCAGGTGCGGCCCCGGCTGTCCCGGGGCCGAATCTGATTGACCGCTGCTTCAAACTGCTTGGCGTTGATCTCGCCGCGCTGATGCTGGTCGTGCAGTCGTTGGTAGCGTTCCTGTGCCTCTGAAAATTTCATGACTTTCCTCCCCGCGGCGCGCCGCAGGCGCTGCAGAATTTATCGTCCGCCTGGAGCTCTGTTCCGCAGCTGGTGCAGTAGGCTTTCCCCCTGCCGGTCTCCGCCTGATTCTCTTTCAGGGATTCCGGCCCTCCCGCGGGGGCGCGGTCCAGCTGCTCCGGCGGCAGGGCCGGCGCCGGCCCTGGTTCCTCCCTCTTCTTCCTGCGCCGGTTCAGTCCGACCAGGACAGCGATCACCAGCCCGAGACTGGCCAGCACAAACAGCGATCCGCCGCAGAGCCACAGCCAGCTGGGGATCTGCCGCCGGCTGGCAGGGCTGTCCTCCACCGCTTGCTGCAGGGCTTCGGTGAGCTGGACCTCGTCATCCGCCTGGTAATAATTCCCCAGGCCCGCCTGGGCGATCTCCTGGAGCTGCAGTTCGGCGGAGGAACCCGGAGCAATCCCGAAGCCGACCACATGGAGGGTGATGGTCCCCGAGCCCTGGAAGTAAGCAGCCGGGGCAGTCAGCAGCTGGAAAGCGCCGCCGATGGTCTCCGGCAAAACCGACGTGCCGTTCAAATCCCGGGCTGCTCCGACCGGGTCCCCCAGACAGGTTTCCTCCCCGTCGGAAAGCAGGATCATCACCATATCCCGGGTGCTGGCATTGGCCCTCAGGTAGGCCCCGCCCTGGGAGATGGCCGCCGCCAGCGGGGTATCTCCCCAGGCGGTAGCGCTGGCGATCACCGCGCTGGCTGCGGCATGATCGAGGGTGAAATCCTGAACTACCGCGACATCGCAGCCCGAGGTGCCGAAGAACTGCACGGCCACTTCGGTGTCCGGAGAGAGCCCGCTGAGGGTGGACTGGGCTGAGCTGATCGCCGCCTGAATACGCCCGCCGTCCATGCTCCCCGAATTATCGATCAGGAACATCCGCGAAGCCCTGGCTTGATTGTTGGCAGCCGACTGGGTGGAGGTAGTCTGTGGACGGGCTGTGGGAGTGGGTCCCGGTGTGGGCGTGCCCGCGCAGCTCTCAATCATCCCGCTGGACTCATACAGACCGCGCAGCGCAGCCGGTTCCGGGACCTGGAAGCCGGTCAGCCGGGCCAGCTGCTGGCGCCCTCCGCTGGGTATGGCCCCATAACCACCGAAATCCGGCGCCACATTGGTGCTGAAAAATTCGTAGCGGGTCCATAATTTTTCCAGCTGCTGGGGATCGCAGTCCGGTTTGCGCAGTTCGGCTTCGAAACCCTCCAGGAAATCCAACCCGCGCACCTGTCCTTCCATAAACCAGGTATAGATCTCATCATTGCTAACAACTAATTCATCATCATGAACATCAAAGATAGCGTGCATAACCTCGTGCCAGACGGTCACCCCGGCCACATTGGCCGGGCGGTCGGCGAAGACCAGGTCGTTGAAATAGCCCAGCCCGGCGTTGGTGTAATCCACGTAGGCGGCATTGGCCCCGGTCTCGTCAAGGTAGTCGGCGTCGATGTAAACTTCCACATCCCAGTCATCCAGACGACCACGAACGATGCCCATATCACCGATGCTGACCCAGCCGCGCTGGACAGCTTCCATCCCGCCAAAACTGCCAAAATAGGCGGACAGGCGGTCCAGCACCAGCTGGGCTTCAATTTCCTCCGCCAGGGAGGAAGCAGCGCTGGTCGGCCCGGCGGGGAGGGACAGACAAATCAGAAGCACAAGCAGGCTCATCAAGCCTCTGCGAGCAAAGCGGTGGAGAGCTTGCAAAATGGATTTCAACATGGACATTCTCCTTGAAACCGGGAAATGAGGATTGTTGAATTCTATCACTAATTTCTATGACATCCGCAGACTTATCAAGATTGTCAGACCGCCTCCAGCGGGAACTATTCTCTGCCAGATTTACCCTCTCTCGGGCGACCTGGAAAAGCACAGAGCACTCCTCCGGGAGTGCTCTGTGAACATGGCTGGAAAGGAAGGATGATCTTCAGGGGTCAATCATCATCGGAGTCGTCATCCGAGTCATCCCCATCGGAATCATCATTCTCATCATCATCCTCATCGGCGTCATCGTCCATGTCGTCCTCATCGGCGTCATCGTCCGTGTCGTCCTCATCGGCGTCATCGTCCATGTCGTCCTCGTCGGCGTCATCGTCCATGTCGTCCTCGTCCATGTCGTCATCGTCGACGTCATCGTCCCTGTCGTCCTCATCGGCGTCATCGTCCATGTCGTCCTCATCGGCCTCATCGTCGATGTCGTCATCCAGGTCATTTTCCATGACGTCGTCTGACTCATCTTCACCTTCTGCGGAAATCTCGATCGCCAGCAGGGATCCATCATCCTGCGTGACCGCCTCGACTTTCACCCGGGTACCGACCTCCAGCGCTCCGGAAAGTTCGGTATCAGAATTAATCAGCACCGTGTAACCGCTGATCACCCATTGAGACGCTTCCATTTCTTCGATCACACCGAAGTATTCAACTTCCTCGTAGCGACCTGCCAGGAGCAGCGAGGTCAGTTCCTCACGGCGCTCCTGCTCCAGTTCGATTTCCAGCTCCTCCCGGGCCTGTTCACGGAAAGCAAAGGTCATCCGGGCTTGTTCCCAGCCCCGCTTCACGCCGTACAGCGGATCCCCTGGCAGGCTTGATGCCGAGGCGCTGACCGTAAAAAATCCCGCTGCCAAAACGAAGATTAATAGATATGCTGCCAAACGCGGTGCCAATTTCATGTCAAGATTCTCCTTTTTACGAATAAATTGAGTGATGCCATTCCACCAGCGCTCTGGATAACGAAAAAGGGACCAGTTTGTTCCGCTGGGAGGGAGTATTCCCCCCTCTTTCATGGCGGTGAATTCCTGGAAGAGACGGATTTCGGCCTCCTCCCTGGCTGATTCCGACGGTCGGTAACGGGGCAGCTTGTCCCCCATCAAGGCGGTTATCAGGAGCGGCTTCAGCCGCTCTGCCGCGTGGGGATAATCTGCCAGCACATTCTGAAGAGCCTCCCCCTTCTGGATCCGGGACAGTCCTTCGTCGAGGATGCGGTCAAATTCCTCACTTTTCATAAGCAATCCTCCTTTACCAGGGCTTTCTCCAGCGACCGCAGCGCTCTGTGCTGCAGCGACCGAACTGCCCGGGTGCTTTTCTGAAGCAAGGCCGCCGTCTCCGCCGTGCTCCGCTGCTCAATGAACCGGTGGATAATCACATCCTGCTGATCATCGGTCAAGGTATACAGCGCTCTCCGAAAGCATTTGCCATCCTGCTCTTGCTGAATTCTTTTCCCGGGTCCAGGACGGTGATCTTCCAGCAGTTGATCTTTCAACGGCAGCACATGCTGGCTTTTTTTCGATCGGTAATGATCGATCACCAGATGACGGGCGATGGTATACAGCCAGGCCAGCACCGGTTTCCCCCGGTCCCGATAATCCGCGAGACCCCGGATCATGCGGATAAAGACCTCCGAACTGAGGTCCTCGGCCGTTTGCTGATCGCTGACCCGGTAGAAGATATAATTATAGATATCTTCATAACTTTCCTGATAGATCATACCGATCGCCTGCCTGTCACCCTGCTGGGCTTTGCGAATAAGCGCTGTTACTTTTCTATCCATAAAATCTCATTCACCGTGAATAACGGGAAAACCCAGGGTTTGTTCCGGGCGCAATAGAATTAATATGATTTTTTCATTCTATCATGCGGATCGAGCACCCCAATCATTTCCAACCGCCGCTGGAGATGTGGTGTACAATGGTACAAAATCACCTCCCCTGAAACTAATATTTACTGGTGATACCAGGAGGATCCATGGCTCCCAAATATGGTATTCCATTCGCAGTGACCATCCTGCTGGCCGTCGGCCTGGCCTGCACCCTGCTGCCCCAGCCCACCCCGGAAGTAGATGTAGTGGCCACCTCGGTGGCCGCCACCCTGGCCGCAGCTGATGGGGAAGCCTCCCCAGACGACACCCCGACACTGAGTACAGAAACCCCGGCCCACCAGGAGAAGCCGGCCGTGATTCTGCTCCGCATCGCCTACGTCAAAAACGGCCAGGTCTGGTACTGGGAAGAGGGCGGCGCGCCCCGCTCGCTGACCTCCCTGGGGGGTGTGGTGGATGTCATACTTTCTCCGGATGGGGAAACGGCTGCCTTCACGCGCCAGCTGGAGGACGGTCAGGTGGAGCTGATGGCGGTGGATATTGACGGCACAAATCAGCGCACCCTGGTCAGCTCCGATCAGCTGGCAGCCATGAGCACCCACGAGGAAGCCCTCACCGCCGTTCCCTATCAGCTGGACTGGATGCCCGGCAGCCATACGGTGATCTACAGCACCCGGCTGATCTTTGAAGGGCCCGGACTGATTCCCCAGGATGACCTCCGGCTGGCAGACGCTGACAGCGGTGATCAAAGCGTGCTGCTGGGCCCCGGCCAGGGAGGAGCTTTCCACTTCTCACCGGACGGCAGCCAGATTGCCCTGGTACGGCCGGACCAAATCAGCGTGGTCAACGCCGACGGGGGAGGACGTCGGGAGCTGCTCAATTTTGATAATGTGCTCACCTACAGCGAATACCAATATTACCCCAACCCGGTCTGGTCCGCAGACAGCAGTCAGCTGTGGGTCGTCATTCCGCCCTCCGATCCTTTGGGAGAGCCCACCGCCCCCAGCAAAGTCTGGGAGCTGGCCGTGGACGGCTCCGGGGCGGTGGAGCGCCTTTCCATGGTCACCATCCCTTTCTTCGTCAGCGAAGCCCGGCTGTCTCCCGACCTGGCCCGGGTAGCCTACCAGTCCCCGCTGGATCCGGAGACCCCGAATTTGAGCGCTCTGCGGATCGCCCAGCTGGATGGCTCTGGGGAAAGCGTTTATGAACGGGGAAATCTGACTTTCTACCGCTGGGCGCACACCGGGGAGCGCTTTGTGTTCACATTGGAGGATTCCATCCGCATCGGTCAGCCGGGCAGTCCGGCGCTGGTCATCGGTGCGGCCCCCATCCGGGAGGTGACCTGGGTGGACGGCGACAGCTTCCTTTATCTGAAACGCAGCGGCGACACCTGGGAGCTGCGCTGGCGCCAAGTGGGCACCCCGGGGATGCTGATCGACAGCGCCCCGGACCTGTCCTACGATTTCATTCGCTAACGAACACCAAAACCGTACACCCATTGCAGTGGATTCCAGTCACCCTCCCCGGAAGCAGGACCGGGGAGGGGTTTGCTGCCTCCCACCCCCGTTCTTCTCAGCGCCGTTACCCTTCCTCCCCTGAGCAGATCTCCCTTCAGGAACTTGACATACCAGCAAGTGAAGGGTATTATTAACTAACTATTACTAAGTTAATAATATATTTAACAACCTGGGTGGCAGTGGAAAGGAGGAGCCGTTGGACAGCAGAGAGGAAATTCACAAAAAATTCCGCAAGGAACTCAGCGCCGGCACGGTCGCCCTGGTGCTGCTCAGCCTCCTCGATCAGTCTCAAGAACCGCTCTACGGCTATCAGATCGGCAAATTGGTCGGTGCCGGAGAGGAAGAAAGCGACACCGTAATGGTCAAGCAGGGGGCCATTTACCCGGTGCTGCGGTCGCTGGAAGGATCGGGGCTGTTGCAAAGCGAACGGGAGGCTTCCAGCAGCGGCCCGCCCCGGCGCTACTACCACGTGACGGACGACGGACACCAGGTGCTCCAGGAATGGCAGGCCATCTGGGAAAGAACCCGGGATTTTGTGGACAGCGTATTAGGAGGAGAATACCGGTGATGACAACCGAGGAACGCATCCGAACCTATTTATCGGAATTAAGAGCTGAACTGAAGGGCGCTGACAAAGCCACCATACAAGATGCGCTGTCCGACGCCGAGGAGCATCTGCGCACCGCCCTGGCGGTAGAGGGGGAAAACAGGGACCGGACAGTTGCAGAGGACCGCCTAGAAAAAATTATCCAGGAATACGGTCCGCCCGGGGAAGTGGCCGAGGCCTACCGTTCCTGGGAGAGCACCCAGCCGCCGGCCCTGGCCCGTCCGGCAGCACCCGAGAAAGAGAGCAGAGCGGGCTACCCGGGCTTTTTCGGCATCTATGCCGATCCCAGGGCCTGGGGAGGGCTGGTGTTTATGCTGATTTCGCTGGTCACCGGCTCGCTGTATTTCTCCTGGGCTACCGCAGGACTGGCCACATCACTGGGCTTAATGATCACCATCATTGGCATTCCGGTGACTATCCTCTTCCTGCTCTCTGTCCGCGGCCTGGCTTATCTGGAAGGACGGCTGGTAGAAGCCCTGCTGGGAGAGCGTATGCCCCGCCGACCGGCTTTTACCGACTCCAACCTGGGCTGGATTGAACGCCTTAAACAGCTGCTGCTGGGCAAAAGCACCTGGCTGGGACTGCTCTATCTGGGATTGATGCTGCCCTTGGGCGTCGTTTACTTCTCAGTCACAGTCACCCTCACCGCTGTCAGCCTGGCATTCATCGCTGCTCCAATAGCAACCATGGTCTTCAATCTGCCGGTGGTTCAGTTCGGCTCCACGCAGTATTTCCTGCCGAATTACCTCACCCCGCTGGTGACCATCGGAGGCGCCCTGCTGCTGACCCTGACTTTGCATCTGGCCCGCTGGGTGGGCTGGGCCCACGGGCGTTTTGCTAAAGCACTGCTGGTCAGCGACTGAGGTTCCCGGGCAGAAATATCAATTTGGTCAGATGCCTCCTGCTGCTGCTCTGCAGCAGCAGGAGGTGCTGACTATCAGACCTGTAAATTGACATCTGGAAGGACGATCCCTATACTTCCAGCAGCCCCCTGAGCAAAAAGGAGCCTCCCGGTGAAAAAGGTCTTCAAATCCTGTCTGATTCTCTCTGTTGCTGCTGCTCTGCTGCTGGTTGCTGGAATCTCCGCCCTTTACCTTCTGGATTTCTGTCCGCCAGCTGGACCCTGGCCGGCACCCCCCTGGTGCAGTCCGGGAGAGGCAGCCAGCCTGCCGGAGGTCTCTTTGAGCGATCTCAGTAAGATGGTCGATCTATATCCCACAGAACAACCGGCTCCAGAGCCGTACTCTCTCCCAGCAGAATATCAGGATATATTCAATGAACCGGGATGGGAGCAGCAGCCCCAGCTGCCCCCAGATTTCATGCTCAAACATACTTTTATGGATATCTACACCAGCGGGCTTTATCGACACTCCCTGACTCAGACCATCCAGGCTATGGAAAACACCGGCGCCGACTGGGTAGTTTATGATAATTACTGGAGCTACGAGTCCCTCGATCCGCCGGTCATCCGGCCTTTTCCCACCACGCCCGGGTTCAGAAACGCCACAAAAGATGAAATCTGCCAGATGAAGGCAGAAGCACAGCAGCGGAATATGCAATTTGCTCTCATGCTGGAATTGAACTTTGATCTTGCCATGGGAGGCTGGCAGGGATGGGATCACGCCGGAGACTTCTGGACTGCCTCCCAAAAAATACTGGAAGAGAAAGGAGAACAGATTTCTGATAACCAGCAATACTGGGAGAAATGGTTCCAGCAGTACAGTGTCTTTGTTCTGGATCAGGCAGAAATCGCCCGGGATTGTCAGGTTGATCTTTTCGTGATTGGCAAGCAAATTGACGGCGCGGTCAAGACTGAACTGAAACCACAATGGCGGACTCTGATCGCTCAGGTGCGGGAAATTTATCCCGGGCCGATCAGCTATGCCGCCTTTACCGGCAGCGGCTATACGCAAATGGAAGAGTTTCCCGGTGAGTCCCTGGATTACCTGATTTTTTATGTCTATAACAACCTCAGTGAAAAAGAACACCCAACGGTGAAGGAGCTGGTGGCCGCTTTTGAAAAGCTGCATGATCAGCAGTTTGAGCCTCTCAGCGGGGAGACGGGAAACCCAGCAATCTTCCTCACTCCCTTCCAGAGCAGAGATTATGGGGCCCGGCAGGAGTGGTTTGAACCGGCAGCCCCGGCACCGGAGGTAGGCGAGGATCTGCTTATTCAGGCCCGGATGTATGAGGCGCTGTTCCAATCACTGGAAGATGAGGACTGGGTTTCCGGCGTATTCACCTGGGGGTTCTGGTGGCGGGATGACTTCAACCGAGTCTGGGAAAAAAACGACGCCTCCTTTAACAAATCCTCCAGCATCCGCAACAAGCCGGCGGAGTGGATCTTCAAAAAATGGGCGGAGAGCAGGGAGCCAACTGATTGAGGAATACTCTCTCAAGGGAGCTGATTTTTCAGGGCGATGACTCTCCCCTGAGTGCCTGATAGGGTGGGTCGTTTGGGGATCATCCCCCCAGAGAGACTGAAAAGGTTGGTCCGCAGCTCAACCGTCACCTTCCCTGTCCGTTTCTTTTATCCGCCGGCCGGTGGGATATCCACACTTTAAGCTGCTACACCAGGGATCGCGGCAGCCGCTTCCGGGTTTTCATCCCTCCACATGCTCAGCTATCGATCCATCCTACGGAAACGTCCCCCGATGAAATCATCGGTTTGAATGCCCTGCTGGCCCTGCTCTTCCACAAGAATCAGGAGCCTCCAACCGCCTGATCATGAGTTTCCTTACCAAGACTGTAGGGATGACCGCTGCCAGCCGGCGCGCGGTCAACAGAATTCCTATGATCATTGATCCCGCCATGGCTCCCCCCTCCGGGGTCCGCTGCTGCGCATCCAGCAGACCTTTCTTTTTTCCACATCCCCGGGGATATTTTGGTTGTTAGGCAAAGATGAAAACTGGACACCTATAAAGTTCAAAAGTGGACACTGAA
>CAZRUS010000035.1:0-16211 GCA_964603385.1 uncultured Anaerolineales bacterium
CTGAAATGGTGTTCTTCAAAATAAGCGAAGTTGCGCTTACGACTTGAATCTAAGATTAATTAAAATTGATTATGGATAATCAAATTAGTAGAGATTTTATAAATCAATTAATTGTGAATACCGCTGAGGCCGGATTAAGGCTTCAGAATGAAGATGGAACTATGCCATCTGGTACTAATGGTCCACACTTGCATAAGATGACTGCAGCTCGAAATACTAGTCATTGGTCAATTACTTTTTTAAATGCATTTGAGATTTCAAATCAAGAAGTATTTAGATTAGCTGCAGTAAAATGTTTGGAAGTTTTGATATCTCCAGACCTAAGGCCAATGGGCGGGGCATTTTGGCATCGAAAAACCATAAATAAAAATAGTTTTAATGGTCTCATCGGTCAGAGCTGGAGTATTGAAGCTCTCTACTATGGATGGAAAGTATTGCGTATTGAAAAATATTATGAGATTAGTTTGGATGTTTTCACAGACCATGTATTTGATGAATCATTGGGATTATGGTATCAACTTGATATAGATGGTTCTCCATTCAAAATCGAAAATACACTAAATCAACAAATTTGGTTAGCGGCTATGGGGGCAAAATTTTCAAATCAAGATAATCGGATAAGATTGCTAGTTGAAAATTTTTTAACACAACTGCAAAAGAGAAAAATGGTAATGCGAAATGGTCTTTTTCCACTATCTGTACCAAATACTAATAAAATCAAATCTAGATTGAAATATTTAATAAATTTGTTAAGAGGTGTTCATCGTAGGAATGAATTACGGTATGGTTATCACCTGTTTACACTGTGTGGATTGGCTCAAATTTATGAGGTCATGCCGGATCATTCATTCTGGGCAAACTCTAATTTCCAGAGAGGTTTAAATTTACCATTTAGTTCAAAGTTTTTAACAAGAATTACTGATAACAAATATGCATACTCATATAATGTGCCAGGTTTTGAGCTTCCCTATATATATTCAGTTTTTCATTCAATAATCAAACAAGATAACGCAAAAAATATTAGCTTAAATGCATTAGCCTATCAATTAGGTAACCATTATGATCATGATTTAAATCTATTAAATCGAAATACAATTGATCCTGAAACCTTGGCAGCAAGGTTTTATGAGATATATCGTATTCCGGATGGGTTCTTTTTTGAAGAATAACTTTTTATGAAAATTATATTTTTAGGCTTTAATCACAGATTGAACGGTCCTCGATTATTTCATAGACAAATTCGTGTTATTTCTAGTTCCATGAGTGATGTTGAAATATTCTTCTTGGAAAGAGATACACTTTACCGAATAATACCTAAATTCCATAATTCAAAGATTGTTTTTGACAATATTCCAATTAATCAATTCAAAGAAAAGGGAATTTTTACCTGTTTTGACCATCTTTCCGCCTTAAAGAAGTTGAAGCCAGATCTGATTCAGACATCTGACGTAAGAGAAATCACCAGATCATTGCTTTATAAGTTATATACAGGCGCAAAATTAATTTATGATTCTCATGAAGATTATTTTAATCAACTATACGAATATTCAGGGAAAACACTAAAATCATTTATAAAAGCAGTCAAGTTTGAATTGATTGAAATTTTCTTTATTCGATTTTTTGATGGCGTATTTTGTACTGACGAATATTTAATAGATAAATACAGACGTCCAATATATGGAAATAATGAAGTTTCCTTATTGAGAAATTTTCCCCCTGCAAGTGTAATTGAAAAAAGAGTCAAAAAGGAAAATAAAAATCATCTAGAATTAGTATACATAGGTAGCGTCAACGAATATCGAGGAGTAATCGAATGTGCAGATTATGTTGAGAAATTTAATTCTAGGCATGGTTCAAAAAATACGCTATCTTTTTTTGCATATTCTTCAAGTAATTTAATTCTGGAAAAACTTGTCAAACACGGAAAGATTTATCATTTTCCTCCATTGGATTATTCCGAACTCATGCGAATTCTACCGAAATATGATGTTGGTATATGTTTGTGGAAAAGGATCAAAAAGTTCGAACATAATTTACCAATAAAGAATTTTGATTACATGGCTGCTGCATTACCATTTATTACAAGCAATTTTGGCAATTTAAAAAGATACGCAAAAGTGTCTGGGGGAGCTTTTTGTATCGATCCGCTAGCATATGATGAATTTGAGGCTGCAGTATTGGAGTTATTCAATGTTGAAGTAAGAAAAAAGAAAGGAATTGCGGGTAGGGATTTTGTGAAAAATGGGGCCAATTTTGATAATGAATCCCAAAGATATATTAAATTGATCAATAGCTTAAACTGCAGACGAGAAAACAAAGTTGATTCAGGTAACTAGATAGAATGGTATTTGATTCCAAGGCGGGTTATTCGGAATGAAAATAGTTTCACTGATGGACCTGCCGCCGTCTTGGACTGATAACAAAATAAGAAACGGAAATAGACTCGATTAAATGTAATTTAAGTGATCTTGATATTATGATTCCAAATAATCCGAGTTATCCCTTGATTATGAATACATTCCTAGGCTAAACGAAGTTGAGAATTAGGGTTGAGGGGTTTTAATTCATCAATAATGATTAGGATTTTTCCATATATTTCAGGATAATATTTAGATTGATGTGAATAGGAAAATGATGACGAGAGGATCCGATGGTTACGAAGGGTATTGGAATTAATCAAGTTAAAGGGGCTGAGGCTGAGATAATAGCAATTTCGATTTTTGATTACTTTAGTGAGTATGCGAGTGAAGATTCTATGGTGAGAGCAGAATGCTTTAAATCACAAAACAAAGCTGGGAAATGAAAGTATAAACATTGCACCTTATTAGCTAATAAAGTGAAAATGGTTTTCGCCAGCTAAATAAAGAATTAATATTATGATTAAGAGTGTTTTAAAAAAATAATTTCGTTTAAATTGATCAATCTTCCTCTGGTTTGGATAATAAAGAAGATAAATTTTTTATTTCCTAGGCGTATGCTAGTGAAGATTCCCTTGTTTGGAATTGTTTCTTATCCCACACCACAAGGAAATAACATAAAATTCAATAGTAACGGAGATGATAGAGTTATTTCTAGCTTGATTTTCAAAGGGGAAAAAGGGTTCGAGCCTGAAACAACTCATCTATTTTTAGAAATTGTAAAATCATCAAATACAATATTTGATATTTGCGCCAACACAGGAATTTATTCCTTATTAGCAGCCATTGTGAATCCATCCTGAAAAATTCATAGCTTCGAATCAGTTCCAAAGATTTTTGATCGATTGAAAAAAAAGTTCACCTCAACAATTTTGCAAATATCATTATCAATCAAACAGCATTAAGCAGCCAGGTCGGTTATATAGATTTTTTTGTTTCTGGAGGGCTTCTTCCAACTAGCCCCTCTTCATTGAAGGGGTTTAGAAATAATTCCCGCCAAATATCTGTGAAAACTGATACAGTTGATAATTATGTTGGTAAAACCAATATTTCAAAAGTTGATCTACTTAAGATCGACACGGAAGCCACAGAACCTGATGTTCTTTATGGGGCAAGAAAAGTCCTCCAAAAATTTCAACCCCTGATCATTTGTGAGGTTCTTTACGGCAGAACAGAATCTGAACCACACAGCTTATTGGAACGAACCAATTACCGATATTTTTGGATTACCATTGATGGATTAATTCTAAAGGATAAAATTCAAGGGGATTCGAATTATAAGAATTTAAATTACTTTTTCGTACCTGAAAAATCCATTAAATTTATTATGTCTATAGGAGGTGGCTATAAAAAAATTTTGGTCCGTAAATCCTGTTTTTAGATTATGATCATTCATGTTAACTATGGAGTTTGATCACCTAAATGGAGCATCGTGATTAAAATATGAATATCATTTTTCATTACCCGTTTCCCATGCCAGCTGAAAAGAATTCTGGAAGTAAAAAACGTTTGGTTGAACTTTCTCAGGCATTTCAGAAATCCAGCCATCATGTGGAAATTATCTCCGGCTTTGCCGGGGAAAGAAAAAGATCAATCGAGTGGATCAAGAAGCAAATAAAGCAGGGACGTCGATTTGATCTTTTATATTCCGAGTCGGCTACAATCCCTTCAATATATGCTAAAAATAACCTGCGCAATCCTTTACTTGATTATAGATTCTTCCAGTTTTGCAAAAAGCACAATATAAATATCGGACTTTATTACAGAGATATTCATTGGAGATTCCCCCAGCTCGTGCCAAACATATCTGTAATGAGAAGAACTTCATCAATTCCTTTTTACTTCTTTGATTGGTTAATATATCTGTTTACTGTCGATCATCTGTTTTTACCTTCAGTTTCTATGAAGTCCGAATTACCTAGCACTTGGCCTGACAACCGGCTTAGCTCTCTTTTTCCAGGATGCAATATTACCAAAATCAATAGCAGTGAGAAAAAAAAGTCCAAGCAGCCCCTAAAGATTCTTTATGTTGGAGGAGTCACTCCCCCTTTATACAATCTTGCGCCCTTATTTGAGGTAATTGATAGGACAGAGGAGGTTAAGGCTATAGTTTGCTGCCGAAAATCTGAGTGGCAAAGGAGCAAAATGCTTTATGATATTGAAGACAATAATAAAATAACTGTAATCCATAAATCAGGAGATGAATTAATCGAAGTTTATCAGTCTGCTGATGTTTTTTCTTTGCTGCTTCAGGAAAATCCTTACTTGAGTTTTGCCATGCCTGTAAAGATTTTTGAAGCTGTGGGTTCAGCTTTGCCAATGATTACTTTTACCGGGACAGAAATGGCTGGGTTTATTCAGAAAAATGATATTGGATGGGTAGTGGAGAATGTCTATGATGCCTTATACCTGGTAAGACAGATAAAGGAAAAAACCGAGATGGTTGAAAAGAAGAAACAAAACCTAATCAAAATTCAAGATCAACACACTTGGCAAGCGAGAGTTGATCAGATCGTCAACACGATGACCAGAATCAGATAAAAATTTGAAGCCAAGTTGAATATTTAGTAAAAAATAAAAGATAAGAATATGAAAGTCTTGGTTGTCTCTCATTTATTCCCCTCAACAGCAAATCAAGTATCAGGGATCTTTGTCAAACAACAAGTTCATGAACTCATTAAGCAAGGATGTGAGGTGAAAGTAATTTCTCCGGTTCCTTGGACGCCGTTTCCCGTTTACCATTTTTCTGGCAAATGGACTGATATCCATAAGATACCAGCTGAGGATGAAATTGACGGGATAAATGTTATCTATCCCCGGTACCTAGCTTTACCGAAGAACTGGTTATTTGCACGGTCCGGGAACCGGATGTATACAGGAATAAAATCTGCGGTGCGAGAAATACATAAGGCATTTCCATTTGATCTGATTCATGCCCATGTCGCACTGCCGGATGGTTATGCCGCCATGCTGCTGGCGGAAGATTATCGGATTCCCTTTGTGGTTACAATTCATGGAAAAGATGTCCAGCAATCTGTCCATATTAATCAGAAGTGCCAGGAATCACTCTCAACTGTCCTAGATAGGGCATCAAAGACTGTATTTGTAAGCAATAAGTTGAAAAGCCGTGCTGAGAAGATATTTGGTAGGAATTCTGATTTTACTGTGGTATCTAATGGTATTAATCCCGCCTCAATTTTAAAGCAATCTGGAAAACGAACTCATCAAAAATCAAACAAGGTAATTCTGAGCGTTTCGAACCTTGTGAGGACGAAGGGTATTGATCATAATCTCCTGGCGATTAACCAAGTTATAAATACATTTCCTGCCTTGAGATATCATATAGTCGGAGATGGGCCCGAAAAAGAATTCCTAAGGATATTGACAGAGGATCTGAAACTCAGTAAAAAAGTGACCTTCCTGGGAAAACAACCTCATGAGCAAGTGTTAGCGTACATGGATGGCTGTGATATTTTTTCTCTGCCAAGCTGGCAAGAAGGATTCGGGATCGTGTATCTGGAAGCGATGGCTCTTGGAAAGCCGGTGATCGGTTGCAGAGGAGAGGGAATCGAGGATTTTGTAGAACACAAGGTAAATGGGATATTAGTCAAACCAAAAGACCTTGATGATCTGGTGAAAGGGATTGCCTATATCCTTGATCATCCAGATGAAGCCAAAGAAATGGGGAGGCGGGCTAGAGAGTTGGTTATCAGTGAATACACTTGGGATCAAAATGCAAGGAAAACACTAGAACAGTATCAGGCAATTCTTCATAATGGTTAATGTCTGTATTATTACCACGGTTCACCCGGTTTTTGATGTTCGAATATTTCACAAAGAGGCTGCGGCGCTTGCCAAAGCCGGATACAAAGTTTGCCTGATTGCTCCGCATGATAAAGAGGAGATTGTCAAGGGGATCAAAATCTTCCCGATTCCAAAAAGTCCTAAGCGTCTCACCCGGATGGTAACAAAAAACTGGAGAGCTTTTTTGCTCGCTAAAAACCAGAAAGCAGATATTTACCATTTCCACGATCCCGAATTTATTCCCTGGGCTGTATTGTTATCATGGATGACTTCAGCGAAGATTGTTTATGATGTTCATGAGGATTATTCCCAGCAAATCCTGCATAAACACTGGATCCCGGCCTTCCTGAGAATTCCCTTGGCTGCCTTATTTGGGAGGATGGAGAAAACTTGCAGTAAATTTTTTGATCTATTAATTTTTGCAACCAAAACTATCGCAAATGGATTTTCCGAGTTCCGATCAGTGGTTATCAATAATTACTTTTCATTTGAACTATTACCAAAAAAAATCTTAATTCAAGAAAAGCCTTCGGATACGATCAATTTGATATATGTTGGATCGATCAGTGAGACTCGCGGTATTTATCAGATGATTGAGGCATTACCCCTGATCAAATCACGAAAGAAGATCAGGCTGAAAATCATCGGCAGATTTCATCCGGATGACTTATATCAACGAATTCAATCTTTGCCCGGGTATCATCAGGTAGAATATTTCAATTGGATGCCTCCCCAGCAGGTTTATCAGCATTTGTTTTCGTCTGATATTGGTCTGGTATGTTTGCATCCAATTCCCCGTTATCAAGAGAGCCAACCGGTCAAAATGTTTGAATACATGGCAGCTGGACTTCCGGTGATTGCTTCTGATTTTCCACTATGGAGACAAATTCTCACCAGGAAAGAATGCGGTATTCTTGTTGATCCATTATCACCTGAAGAGATCGCCCAAGCAATCCAAACACTGATTGATGATCCTGCTCGGATGAACACTTTGGGAGAGAATGGTAGGAAAGCTGTCAAAGAAGAATATAATTGGATAAGCGAAGAAGAAAAACTATTATTCCATTATCAGCTCTTAATGAGAAAATAGATGACAAAATGTGTGATCAAAATGAATCTGCGAAGTAGAGAACAGTTGCGCTTATTTGTTTATGATTGGGATCAGGTATGAACATATGGATCTTGAATCATTACGCTCATCCACCAACGGTACCCGGGGGAACGAGGCATTATCATCTTGCTAGAGAATTAATAAACCTGGGGATGGATGTTACCATTTTTGCTTCTAGTTTCAATCATGTCTTGAACGAAGAAACAAAAACCTACTCAGGGTATGGTCCAACTATAGAAAACATCGATGGAATCCGTTTTGTGTGGATAAAAACCACTCCATATCAGAAGAATTCCCTGAAACGGATTCTGAGTATGATCTCCTACATGGTGAAGGTGATTTTTTATGGATGTGCCTGGGGTGCAGAACGCTGGGACATCCAGAAACCCGATGTCGTCTTGGGTTCCTCTGTCCATCTCTTAGCGGTACTGGCTGCCAGGGTAGCAGCAAAAATGCACCAGGCCCATTTCCTGATGGAAGTAAGAGATCTTTGGCCCCAAACGCTGATTGATATGGATGTGATCCGGGAAGATTCAATCCTGGCAACTTTATTAAGTCGACTGGAAATCTATCTTTATAAACGAGCAGATAAAATCATCTCTTTGTTGCCAGATGCCTGGAAATATATCACTCCACTTGGGATTGACCAGGAAAAGATCGTTTGGATTCCAAACGGGGTTGATCTCTCGTTGTTTTCCAGGGATTATCATCAACCTGAAGATGGATTTAGCTTTATCTATCTTGGCGCCCACGGCAAAGCCAATCAATTGGATGTACTCCTGGATGCCGCATATCTGGTTCAGGATGATCACCCTGAAATTCAATTTCAACTAATTGGTGATGGCCCACTGAAGAAGCAGTTGATCGATAAGGCCCGGCAATTAGAGCTGACTAATCTTTGTTTTCAGGATCCCATTCCCAAAACCAAAGTGCCGTCTCAGCTGGCGCAGGCCAATGCTACAATCATCATCCTGCCAGATATCCCGTTATATCAGTATGGCATCAGTCTCAATAAACTCTACGATTATATGGCAGCGGCCCGACCAATTATACTGATGGGAAAACCATCAAACAATCCAGTCCTCCAGGCAGAATGCGGGTTATCAATCCCATCCTCAGAACCTGATGACCTGGTGGAAGGTATATTAAGGCTGGCTTCACTTTCCAAGAAAGAGTTGGAAGCTTTGGGAAGGAGAGGCATTGAGTATGTTTCCCGAGCGCATGATTACCCGGTATTGGGAGAAAAATTGTTCCGGGTTATCATAGAGTTAAATGATTAGTTGCAGGAATTACCCCTGGGTGATTTATCGATGAAACTCCGTAACTGGCAATTAGCAGTCAAACGACTATTTGATATTACAGCTTCTTTATTGATGATCGTCTTTTTTGCACCTGCTTTTATGATGATCTCAATGGCTATATTATTGATTATGGGAGCTCCAATTTTGTTCACCCAGCCCCGCTTGGGGAAAGATGGGCAGGTCTTCCGAATTTATAAATTCCGGACCATGACCGGGGAGCGGGACCGGGAGGGAAACCTGCTTCCTGACGCGCAGCGTTTGACCCCCCTGGGAAGAATTCTCCGGAAAACTACCCTGGACGAGCTCCCGGAGCTGATCAATGTCCTCAAAGGCGAGATGAGCGCGGTAGGCCCCCGTCCGCTGCTGGTGGAGTACCGGGATCTCTATACGGAGGAGCAGTGGCGCCGTCATCAGATGCCCCCGGGGATGGCCGGTCCTGTCCTGGCCGGAGGCCGGAATGCGCTCAGCTGGGAAGAAAAATTTCAACGGGATCTCTGGTATGTGGACAACTGGTCGCTGTGGTTGGACGCCAGGATCCTCTTCCAAACCGCCCTGCAGGTGCTGAAACGGGAGGGCACCAGCGCGGAAGGATACGCCACCATGCCCAGATTTCAGGGTTCAGAAAAGGACAAGGAGACCAGTAATGGAGCCTGACCGGATAAAAGTCCTTCTCCTGGGTGCAGGAGGGCATGCTGCGGTGGCTGCTGATGCGCTGATCCAGGCTCAAGCCAGCAGCCCGGGAGTTGAGCTGATCGGTTTTTTGGATGACAACCCCCAGCTTCACGGCAAAGTGATCGCTGACCGAAAGATTATGGGACCCATTAAAGAGCTGGATCGAATTCAGCATGATGCTGTTTTCGTTGCAGTGGGAGATAATCAGCACAGAAAAACCATTTTCCTGGAGATGAAGGAGCGCAAGGAGCGGATGATTAACATCATTCATCCTGCCGCAGTGCTGGCCTCAGATGTGGAGATGGGGGAAGGGGTGTTGATTTGTGCCGGGGCAGTAATCAACCCAACCGTGACGGTTGGGAACAATGTCATTATCAATACCAGCAGCTCGGTGGATCATCACAATCAGATTGCAGATCATGTTCACATTGGCCCGGGTGTCAATCTGGGTGGGGACGTTGTCATTGGGGAAGGTGCTGTTTTGGGGGTTGGCGCTGCTGTCAGTCCTCAGAGAGAGATCGGTGCCTGGAGTGTGGTTGGCGCCGGCGCCTGTGTGATCCGTGATGTGCCCCCAGGGGATATTGTGGCCGGCGTTCCTGCGGAATCGATTCAAAATCAGGAAAAAAAATTATGAAGATTCCCATGTCATCCCCAGTCCTCTCAGAGGAAGACCTGCAGGCAGTCCAGGAGGTGCTGCAGACCCGGCACCTGGCCCTGGGGCCGAAGCTGGAAGCATTCGAGACGCAGCTGGCTGCCTTTGCGGGCTGCCGCTTTGGTGTGGGGGTCAATTCAGGAACCAGCGGGCTGCACCTGGCGGTGGTCGCCGCCGGGATCGGCCCGGGGGACCTGGTGATTACCACCCCGTTTTCCTTTATCGCCTCCGCCAACTGCCTGCTCTATCAGCGGGCCATCCCGGTTTTTGTGGATATTGACCCCCTGACCTGCAATATCGATCCTGCTCAGGTTCATCAGGCAGCAGAGGATATCGGTAAGGGCGGCGATGCTGCCCGGCGCTGGCTGCCGCGCACCCTGCCGACCGAGGTCCGGCCTGAGGGAAACCTGAAAGCCCTGCTCCCGGTGGACGCCTTCGGACAGCCGGCTGATTATGAAGCCCTGCAGGGGACGGCCGATGCCCACAATCTGGTGATCATCGAGGATTCCTGCGAGGCGCTGGGTGCGGAGTACAAAGGACGCCCGGCAGGATCCCTGGGGGATGTGGGCGTCTTTGCCTTTTACCCCAACAAGCAGATCACCACCGGGGAGGGCGGCCTGCTGGTCACCGACCGGGAGAAGTGGGCGGAGCTGTACCGATCTCTCCGCAACCAGGGGCGGGATGTCTTTGACGCCTGGCTGAATCACACCCGTTTGGGTTACAATTACCGCCTGGATGAAATGAGCGCAGCCCTGGGGCTGTCCCAGCTGGCGCGGATTGAGGAACTGCTGGAGCGGCGGACCCAGGCAGCAGGCTGGTACGCGGAGAGGCTTTCCGGCCTGGAAGGCGTCCGGCTGCCGTACCTGGCCCCGGAAACCACCCGGATGAGCTGGTTTGTCTATGTCATTCAGCTGGAATCCCGGGAGGTCCGCGACCGGTTGATGGCAGGGCTGGGCCGCCGGGAGATCCCCTCCCGACCCTATTTCACCCCCATTCATCTGCAGCCCTTCTATGCAGAGACCTTCGGCTACCGACGGGGGGATTATCCGGAAACCGAGCGGGCCGGGGACTGCTGTCTGGCACTGCCCTTTTCCGGGGCGATGCAAAAAAGCCAGGTGGACCTGGTGGCCAAGGCGGTCAGGGAACTTCTCCGCTGAGCAGCCCGGCCATCATTGCTAGGGAGAACAAAATTGCTGAAACACATCAAGAACCGACATTTTTTCCTGGTTGATCTGCTGCTGCTGGCGCTGACGCCGACCATTGCCCTCAGTCTAAGGCTGCAGGTGCCCTGGGATGACCGCTTCACCCCGCCGCTGCTGCTTTACACGCTGCTGTCCCTGATCATCAAACTGGCCACCTTTTTTGTATCGGGGCTGTACCGCCAGTTCTGGCGCTACGCCAGTGTGGATTCCCTGCTGACTATTCTGTGGAGTGTGGGGGTTTCCAGTGTGATCATTACTGGTTTGGTTTTTGGATTGTACGGTACCGGGCTGCTGGGCAGCCCAGCCGTGCCCCGGTCCCTTCCTTTAATCGACAGTATGCTGACCCTGATCGTGGTCGGCGGCACGCGGCTGAGCCTGCGGGTCATCGAGCATCAATCCGGAAGCGGGTCCGGTCCGACGGACGGCAAACGGGTGCTGATTGCTGGCGCCGGCGATGCCGGGGAGATCGTGGCCCGGGAAATCCACCACAGCAGGCACGTTCCGGATCACCTGGTCGGGTTTCTGGATGACGACCCGGCCAAGCTGGGGATGTTCATCCACGGGGTGGAGGTAGTAGGAACAATTGATCAGCTTCCAGAGGTCGTGGAGCGGGAAGAGATCAATGAGGTGATCATCGCCATGCCCACTGCCCCGGGCGTTGTCATCCGGAAAATTATCCAGCTGGCGGAGATGAGCCAGGTCAGTGTGAAGACCCTTCCGGGTATCTTCGAACTGCTTTCCGGAGAGGTCAGTGTCAGCCGCCTCCGGGAGGTGCAGATCGGGGACCTGCTGCGGCGGGATCCGGTGGTGGTTCCTTCCGATGAGGTGGAAAGCTTACTGAAGGGGAAGCGCGTCCTGGTGACCGGGGCAGGGGGATCAATCGGCTCTGAACTCTGCGAGCAGATCCTGCAGTGCCGGCCCGAAACACTAATTGCGCTGGGGCACGGCGAAAACAGCCTTTATCGGCTGCCCAGGCACCTGGCCCGCTGGATGTCTGAAGGGCAGGGTACCCTTTCGCTGGTGGTGGCTGATATCCGAGATTCAGCCCGGATTAATATGGTCTTCGACCGATACCGGCCGGAAATCATCTACCATGCCGCTGCCCATAAACATGTTCCCTTGATGGAACAAAATATTGAGGATGCCATCACCAACAATATTGAAGGGACCCGCAATCTGGTCCGCCTGGCAGAGCAGCACCAGATCGAACACTTTGTGCTGATCTCGACCGACAAAGCCGTTGAACCAGCCTCGGTAATGGGCATGACCAAACGGATTGCGGAATTGATCGTCAGGCGGGCGGGTAGAGATTACCAAAAATCTTATGTCACGGTGCGCTTTGGGAATGTGCTGGGCAGCCGGGGCAGCGTGGTGCCGCTCTTCCAGCGCCAGATTGCCGATGGGGGTCCGGTGACGGTCACCCATCCAGAGATGGAGCGCTATTTCATGACCATCGAAGAGGCGGTGCAGCTGGTGCTGCAGGCTTCCGCCATGGGTACAAACGGAGAAGTGTTCGTCCTGGATATGGGGGAGCAGGTCAGGATCATCGACCTGGCCAGGGATCTGATCCGCCTCTCCGGGCTGACGGAAGGGGAGGATGTGGAAATCCGCTTCACCGGGGTCCGCCCGGGAGAAAAACTTTCCGAGAGCCTCTACACCGCCGCCGAGCAGCCCCGGCGCACAGCGCATGAAAAGATCCTTGTCATCCCGGGCAGGGCAGAGATTGATAAGGGATACCTGGAGGACGTGGAGCGCCTGATCAGCCTGGCCCGGCAGGGGAAACCCGCCGAGGCCCACACCCTGCTGGAAGCCCTTTCTGTAAGGGGTGAACCCGCCAGCTGACCCCGGGGTGCAAGGTGGGGCAGGCGATCTTCCCGCGGGGATCCTGGCCCCTGCCGTCCACCGGCAGCCCTTCCTCGTTCCTGCCCATCTTTTCAGCAGCTCTCACGGCGGTGGTTGGAACCCCTGCCCACCGGGAACCCCCTTGCCCGGGGCGGGTACAGCGGTGGAGAGCAGGGAGCCCCCGGACCCTGTTTCCGGGAAGATCAGGGGATCCCTGGCTCTGGAAATCAATGCTACAATTCGATGGGAAGCTTTAAGGAAACCCTATGCGATGACCATCAAGAAATGGATCCTCCGCCTGTTTTTTTTCCTGTCCGCCCTGGAAGCCGGATGGGCCCTGGCGTCCTATCTGGGGCATGAAACCGGGCTGGAGGACCTGACGGCGGTCTATCAGGCTGATTACCCCACCCTGGCCGGCTGGTTCACCGGGCTGCTGACTGCGGCCGCGGTGCTCCTGGTCCTGGTGGGGCTGGGGGCGGTCGGGCTGCTGGCCGCCAGCTGGCTCCGTCCGGCCTGGTTCGAGCGCCTGACCGCCCGTGGAGCCGCCCTCGCCGAATCCCCGGCTGGCTTCTACAGGGCACTTTTCCTGCTGCTGGGGGGCGGCCTGCTGGCAGCCCACCTGCTCCTCCAGGAGCGGGAGGGGCTGATTGAATTCCAGCTGGCATTGCTCAAGCAACTGGAACCGCTGCTGGTTTTTTTAATGCTGGTCTTCCTGCAGGGAGCGGCAGCCCTGCTGGCCATCCGACCGCAGAGGGGAAAGCGCCCTGCCCGCTGGCGCTGGGTTGGACTCTTCCTGGGCGGGCTGCTGCTGACAGCGGGGGCGATCACCTGGTGTGGGTGCGGCTACCGGCGGTCCTCTGCAGAGGCGGGCTACTTCCGGCTGACCGGCTACCCGCTGCTGGGTTATCAGGCAGCGGCTGCCCTGCTGGTTGTGATCCTGTTCAGCTGGCTGCTGTTCCGGCAGCGGAAGAGGGGGAAAGCGGTGGGGACGCCCCGCGGTTGGAGGATGGACCTCGGCCTGAGTTTATTGGTCCTGGCGGCATCCCAGCTGGCCTGGCAGGGGCTGCCGGTGGAACCCAATGCCTTTATTGACATTCCCCGTCCCCCCAACCAGGAAGTGGTTCCGGCGCTGGATGGGATATTTTATGACCGGGCCGCCCAGCATCTGCTCTCTGTGGGTGAACTGCAGAGTTATCCGGACGGCAGCCGGCTGGAGCCGGTCGCCCGCCGGCCGCTGCTGACCCTGTTTTACGGCGGCCTGCACGGGCTGTTCGGCCCCGGCTATCAGGACATCCTGCCGGCGCAAATTGCGGTGTTCGGCCTCTTTCCGGTGTTGGTCTATCTGTTCAGTAAGGAGCTGGTCAACCGGCCCACAGGGCTGCTGGTCTCCGGGCTGATGATCCTCCGCCAGCGCAATGGGATCCTCCTGGGTGGGGAGGTCACCGGGGGCAATCTGCAGATGATCCTGTCTGATTTCCCAGCAGCGATCGGCTTCCTGCTGGCGCTTTTCCTGGCCCTGCTGTGGCTGAAGAACCAGCCCGATCGTCCGCTGCTGCCGCTGCTGGCCGGCGGGGGAATCGGGGCGGCCATGCTCATCCGCCAGGAGGT
Organism: uncultured Anaerolineales bacterium; assembly: GCA_964603385.1. Classification (GTDB taxonomy): domain Bacteria; phylum Chloroflexota; class Anaerolineae; order Anaerolineales; family UBA11858; genus B10-G9. The sequence goes on from CAZRUS010000035.1 coordinate 14,610, forward strand.
CATGGTGCTGATCCCGGCCGTGCTGCTCACCGGGCTGGTGATGCGCTGGAAACACCCCGGCTGGTGGCTGCGCGGCGCCGCCTGGCTGGGGCTGGGGGTTTTGCTGGTGACCGGTCCCTGGATGATTCGCAATTATCAAAAAACAGGCCAGGTGTATCTGGAGGCGCCCTGGAACTTCGGCCTGGTGCGCCAGACGCTGCGCCGGCTGGACCGGGGAGGCGGGCAAAGCCGGGGGACGCCGCTTCCCGGGAGTTCGGGGCAGGGTCTTTCCCCAGCCCTCGGGGCAGGAACGTCCGGCCCGGGTGGGCTGCTGGCCCCGCGGTTTCAGGAGCGGGGAGAAGGCCTGGAGGTGCTGGGGGATCATCTGTCCAGCAGCCTGACCCAGTCCGTGCTCTACCTGCCCAGCAGGCCGCTGATGCTGGATATTAACTATCTGACCCGGGCTCCGCTGGGCGATCTGGAGCGGACCTACGGCGGGGTCTGGTACGGGCTGGAGGAATACGTCCGGCTGACCCCCTACTGGCGGCCTGACTGGGAGGGCCGGGCCCCGCGCAGCTCCTGGACGCCGATCGGGGTCCTGCTGCTGCTGATTGCCGGGGGGCTGACAGCTGCCCGGGAAAAACGGGGGAGATTACTGCTGCTGCCCAGCCTGGCTTTTCTAGGCCACATCAGCGCCTACACGCTGGTGCGTTATTCGGGGGGGCGTTTTCTGCTGCCGGTGGACTGGATCCCGGCCCTATTCTACAGCGCCGGTCTGATCCAGCTGGCCGGGCTGCTGCTGGGGGAGAAATTGGGGAACTGGCTTGCTGACGAGAATGCTGAAGCAAAGGGGGAAGAAAGAACATCCCGCCCCCGCTGTCAGCCGGTGGTCCTGGCCCTGGCCGCGGCCGGCTGCCTGCTGCTGGGGCTGTCCCCGCTGGCGGCTGAGCGCTGGATGCCGGACCGCTATCCCCCCCGGGTACTTGAAAACCGGGTGAAAACTCTCCTTGAGCACCCCGCGAGTCCCCTCTCCGCAGTGGAGCAGCAGGCCCTGGAGGCGCTGCTGGCTTCCGGTGGAGCGGCGGAGGTCGGCCGGGCGCTGTACCCGCGCCACTTTGAGCCCGGGGAGGAGGTCATCCCCACCGTGGAGGTCTACTGGGAAAACCACACCGCTTTTTATTTGAGTGGAACAAAGCTGGTCTATGTGGTGCTGCCAATGGAAGCAGCCCCGGAGGAATTCCCGCATTTTTCGGAGGTGGTGGTTTTCGGCCGGTGGATGGATCCCGAGCGTTTCAGCCCCGGCAATCAGATCTGCCTGCACTGCTTTGGGAGAGGGATCGCGGCCGAGGCAGTGGTGATTTATGATGACGCCGGGGAGGTGCTGGATGTGCTGTGGGCGGAAGGGGGTGTTCAATAGTAAGTATAGGATATAGAATACAAAATTAGATATATCAAATTGAAAATTTCTCAAAAAGAAATTTATTAGAACAAATAGTTACAGAGATGGACGGGTATTCAGATAGGAAGTAAAATCTAAAATTGAATATTGAAGACTTAACGACCGGCTGTGTGAGGTGGACCCCAAATTTTGACAAAAAATGGGGCTAAGTTAAGGTGGATACC
>CAZRUS010000036.1:0-15464 GCA_964603385.1 uncultured Anaerolineales bacterium
TCAGTGTCCACTTTTGAACTTTATAGGTGTCCAGTTTTCATCTTTGCCTAACAGGGATTTCCACCAGAGGATTTCCACCAGAGGGTGGATGGGCTTGAAAAATGGACGTCCGCTGTAACAGGCAGCCAAGGATAGCCTGAGCCGATTTCTGAGCCCCTGCTCTCTCAGGGAGAGGGGCTGGCAGTTGAGGATGGGGTCAGCGAGGGTGTGCTGGAAGCAGACGAAGCAGGAGTCTGTGTGGGTGCGGTTGTTGGAGTCGGAGTCCTCGTGGGTGTCACTGTTGGCGTGACCACCGTAGCTGTGGGGGAAAGGGTAGGCTGGATATTCTGAACAGCCATGATCAACCATTCTTCCGGGACAGCTTCTGCGGGCAGCTCAATCAACCGCTGCCAGTCCGCAATTTCAGCCTCCAGTAAACCCAACGCTTCCCGGACCTGAGCCCGCCAGTAATACACCGCTGCGAAATCCACCGGTTGTTCTGCCAGATCCTCACTGATCCGCAGGTAAATTTCCGCCATGGAATGCTGCGAACTCCCGAACAAAACTTTCCCCAAGAAAAGATTGACCTGAAAACTATCCCGGTCCAGACTTCTGGCCCTGTAGGCATCTGCTACCGCTGCAGATTGATTGCCGAGTTCCTGGTAAACCCTGGCTCTGGTCAGATAGAGATCCGCCTGATCTGCGCCCATCTCCGCTGCCCGGGTGAGGTTCTCTTCAGCCAGGTTCAGATCCTGGTCAGCCAAGTAATAGGCTTTTCCCAGCGCAAAATAAAATCTCCAGGGCTTGGAGCTGACATACCTGCCGTATTGGGTGAGATAGGTGAGGGCCCGGGCAGGCTGACCCCGCTCCACATATAACCGCCCCATCAGGAAATATGTCGGCACGTGATTGACATCGATCTCCAGGGCTTTTTTTCCGGAATCAAAGGCCGGACCCAGCTCACCCAGTTCCAGCAGTGCCTGCGCCCGGTACAGGTGAGCAAGGTGGGAATCAGGAAGCAGCCCCACAGCCTGATTGGCATCAGCCAGAGCTCGGGAGAAATCCCCCCGGTCTAGATAGTATTCTGCCCGTTGAAGATAGGCTTGCCCGAAGAGAGGATCCCGGGCAACTGCTTCATCAAGATCGTCCTTGATCTCCGCCGTCGGGTCAAGCGCCCGGTCGTTTAATGCCCGGCCCAGGTACGCCGGCGCAAAATCCGGCTCCAGGAAGATCGCCCGCTGATATTGCTGCGCAGCTTCTTGATGTCTGCCCAATTCCCGGAGCGCTTCTCCGACAAGATAGACAATGTCGGCTGTTTCCAGCTGATCGGCTGTCTGTCTCATATAAGTCAGCATGGTTTCGAAATCACCGCGCTGATAGGCCTCCATCGCAGAGCGGTAGGTTCCATAGCCGGGATGGGGGGTATTGACATACACCGCAGTGGGGGTATAGGTGCTGCTCAACACCTGTCCGATCGGGGTGAGCAGGATAGGATTCGGAGTTCCGGTCAGCTCCTGGAGCTGCGCTGGGTCCTGTGAAGGAGTGATCGTAAAGGGGGTGACAGTCAGCCGGGGGGCGAAGATAGACCGTCTTCCCGGGGTGAGCACACCGCTCAGGAACAGCCCCAGCATAAGAATCAGCAGTCCCAGAACAGGGAGAAATCTCTTTGGTTTAAAGCGAGATGTTTGCTTGGATTTCTTCGCAGAGGGCGTTTTCTGAAAGTCGGGAAGCTCACTGACCCATTCCCGGTCTTTTAAGTCGATCGGTTTGAGCTCCACCGGATCCAGGGCGCCAAACAGCATCAATCCTTTCCTGGCGTCCAGATTTTGCGGATCCAGGGAGAGCACTTTTTTCAAGCAGTAAATTTGTTCTTTGCGGTTATCAACCGCCGCGCTCATCCACAGCCAGTATTCTATCCTCTCAGGTTCTTCCCGAAGAAGCTCGGAAAGAATTTCTTTCGCCTGGTGGTGATCCCCCTGGTCCAGAACAAATCTTGCCTGCATGAAGCGGTCAGTGGCTGCCATGAGCATCCCTGTTCGGTAAAAAAAACTTAATCAGAGTGTAGCATAGGCTGAACCAACGGACAAGTGAGGGTATAATGTGCCTGATGAAATTCAGCGTCCGGTTTTCTGTTCTTATCCTTCAGGCGGGGGTCCTTCTCACCGCCTGTCAACCTGCTCCTGAACAAATCAGGACTCCCTCCGCTATCACTGCGCCTCAGCTGACACCTTATCCGCTGTCAACCGCAACGCCAAGCAGCACGCCGGGGGTGGAAATATCTACTCCCTCTTCCGCCCAGCTACCCAGCCCAACCCCCTTTACACACACCATCCAGGCCGGGGACACCCTTTTTGGGATCGCCCTGCAGTATAATGTCTCGCTTGATCGGCTGGTCGCGGCCAATCCCGGTCTCAACTCCAGTCTCCTGACTATTGGAACTGAGGTGATCATCCCCGCCGGAGAAGATGGCGCGGTCCTGGCTGTTCCCTCCCCCACACCCTTTCCTCTGGAAATTCGCCAAAATTCCTGTTTGCCGGGAACCGAAGGAGGATTATGGTGCTTTGTCATCGTCTATAACGATCACAGCACAACCCTGGAAAACCTGACCGTGCAGATTGGTCTTTATTCTGCCGACGGTGAGCTTGTTAACAGCACATTTGCGGTTTCCCCGTTGAATTACCTTCCCCCTGACCAGGCCTTTCCACTGCAGGGGTATTTCCCTCCCCCTCTACCGGATGACTATCAAACAGCCGTGAAGCTGGTCACCTCCCTTCCCTCCGACCAGCCCCCGCCCCGATTAGAAATGGAAGAACCCGCCATCGAATACGGATCCAACCAGCGCTCAGCGGAAATTTCCGGGACAATTCAGCTTCCGGCAGATCTGGAGGACTACCAGATTGTGTGGATTGCTGCTGTGGGGTATCAAGATAATCAGGTGATCGGGCTAAGAAAATGGGTCAGTGACTCCGTCCTGACCCCAGGGGCTAACCTGGCGTATCAACTCCAGCTGTACAGCCTGGGACCGGCTCTGGAAGAGGTCAGGGTGTTTGCAGAACTGCATTAAAGGAAATCACTATTTAGGGGTTCCCCCAGATCAAAAAACTGTCCCGCTGACAGATTTTTTTACCATCCTTCTGGAAGAAACACACCTCGTAAGGCACCGTTTCTCCATTCTTGGCCTCTACTGGATCCATCCGGAAAAAGCTGCAGCCGCCCTGATCGGTCGGGGAGGTGCGGTAAAAAATTACCCCATTGTGAGGGGTCACCAGTTTTAATTCCGATTTCATCCCCACCAACGATTGATTTCCCTGATGAATGCAGGCGCCAACCTCCTGCCGTTCTGAGGAGGAAATCTGTGAAGAGAGCTCCCATAAATCCAGGACCAGCTGTGTGTCTGCCTGCTGGTGGTCAGATTTCCGGGAAGCTTCCCCCGCAGAATGATCGGCAGCCGGCTCCGATGGGGAGGGTTCCTCCCGGTTTCCCCAGATTAAAAAGCTGTCATGTTTGCACAGCTGCTGGTCGCTGATCCCCAGAAAGCATACCTGGTAATCTATCGTACTCCCGTTTCTAGCTTGAATAGGTTCGAGCTCCAGGAAGGAGCAGCCCCCACTGTCGGTGGGATTAAACTGATGGGTCTGCTGGGGAGTTCCTTCCATCCGCAATGTCAGCACCGCCGTCACCCCACTGAGCGCCTGATCCCCATTATGAATGCAGGCCCCGATCTGCTGGGTCTCAGAGGAAGAAATCTGAGGAGACTGTTCCCAGATATCCAGCTGGAAACGCTGCCGATCCTGATCCACATCCGGACTGTTTGCCGCAGCCGGGGTCCTGGTGATCTCCTGGTACTTTCGACCCAGAGCAGCCAATCTGACCTGGGCTCCTGCAGGAGCCTGGGAATCAAACAGCAGACAATAGCTCTCAAAGCACTGCCGGAAAACTCCTTCCCTGATTTGCTGACTGCGGGAGATTGGCTCTCCAGAAAGTTCAAAACCGGAATAGCGGTTAAGAAAATCCAAGAAATAGGAGGGAACAAAATACCCTTTCCCCCCTTCCACTTCCCGGAAATACTCTTCAGATTTTGCATTGTGCTTCTGGTACTCCGCGTCCGAAAGTCCCAGGTCAGGCACGATGGGGCGCAGCCCGACGCCAAGGGGGCTGGTAGGATCCTGATAGAGCACCACATTTTCAAAGATCTGCTCCAGATTGCCATCTGCTGCTTGATAGGGCTGGGTGATCGCTTCCCCCGTGAAGGAGGACCCCAGCCTGGAGATCACCTCCGAAAATGGGGAAGTCAGGGTTGCCGCTGCAGAACTGCTCAAGGCAGCGTTCTGCACCCCGGAGTACATGGCGCATTCTCCGGCACACTTCCACAATCCATAGGGCATAAAATGAACTTCTCCGGGAGGGTCATCTTCATACCGGAAAAAGCCCAGATTCTGGAAGTACTGTTCTATGGTGTTTTTCTCGGGATTAAACCTGGCCCGCGTCAAGGGGGGACCGACCCAGCGTTCTCCCCCTAATTGTTCGTATACCCTGGCGAATTCCAGCGGGATGATAAAACCATTCTGATAGCGGACAGAAGGGTTTTCCGGGTCCTGGTTGGGGATATCGGTAAAGCCGGCATCCTGTCCGACCGGATATAAATAGTAGCTCGGGGAAGCATCCGGATCAAACACCAGCACACCGCTCTCAAAATACTGTTTTTCCTGATTCGTCCCGGCCACAAATTTTTTATTGGAAATGGGCGGGCCCAGCACGCTCTCCCCCTGCAGCTTTTGGTAGATTTCGTCAAATCGGGGATCAATGACATAATAACTGGACTGCTGCTTTTCATCCAGAGAACAAGCAGCCACAGCTACCGTCAGTACCATCAAGATACCCAGAGAGACTATCTTCCTCAATTTACCATCCCTGCCCGTGACTGAAACCCTTCTTCAGATGCGCTGTTACCCTGTGCCTTATAATTCTATACGAAAACTTAGATATACACAATAGGCTCTTCCCGGTCAGCAGACTCACCCCGGATCAGGAATAAGTACAAATCCTGGAGGTATGCTCAATAAATCATGATCTCTTTTCGCCTGATATTCAATAATTTTAATATCAGGTTTGTTTTCTCCAAACTCGGAGGTAAATTCAGCACACCCCGGGGTTAACAAAGAGATGACTATCATTTTTATTAAGTGTATAATGGCTCCTGCAGAAAAGGCAGTTACCACTTAAGATGATTCCAGCAGCTATTGCGAGGGAGATTTGCTATGACCCTGGTAAATGAATATCTCGCCAGCCATCAGCTGGTCACCAAGTACCCATACGAAAAAAGGCCCATTGACAGGGGGTATGCCAACCGCACTCTTCATATCAACCTCTCAACAGACACAATTAACGAGCAACCGGTCACCCAGCAGATGAAAGACCTCTTCACGGGGGGAAGGGGGTTCGGGCTCTGGCTGCTGTGGAATGCAGTTGAGGCGAATACACGCTGGCATGACCCTGAAAATGCCCTGGTGTTCGCTAACGGCCCGCTGTGCGGCACAACGGCCTATCCAGGGATGGGGAAGAGCACGGTGGTCACCCTCTCCCCGCTGACAAAATCCGTCATCGATAGCAACGGGGGTGGATTCTTCGCCCCGTTCTTAAAATTTTCCGGTTTTGATGCTCTGGAAATAACCGGGAAAGCAAAAGATGATGTCCTGATTATCATTGACGGCGACACGCAGGAAGTCAGGATAGAAAAAGCCCCCCTGGAGGTGCTAAACACCTACCCCCTGGCCGGATTACTCACTGAAATGTATGCCCATGATGAGCGCGACAAAAAAAACGTCTCTGTGGTAACCTCCGGGGAAGCTGCTGAACATATCCGCTATGCCGGACTTAATCTGAGCTTTTATGATCCCAAGCGGCAGGAGGTCAGGGTTAAACAGGCTGCGCGGGGGGGCTCCGGACGGGTTTTCCGGGATAAAGGCCTTAAGGGGATTGTGGTGCGCTTCAGCGATATCAGTGGAGCGAACAACCATCCTGCCAAGCCGGCACTGATCCGAAAAGCCGGCCAAAGGATCAACCGGGAAATCTCTCAGTTTGACGCCCAGCAGAACAATATGCGCGAGATCGGCACCGCTCATCTGGTGGAGATTATGGATCATTTTGATCTCCTCCCCGTGCACAACTTCCGCTACGGCTCCCACCCCGATCATGAAGGCATCGATTCTACCACCTGGCATGATGCTTTCACGCAGGACCAGCGGATGGACAGCTGCTGGCTGGGCTGCACACTGGCCTGCTCCCACGGTGTGGATGATTTCCCGCTGCAAACCGGCCCTCACGCCGGCGAAATGGTGCTGGTGGATGGACCAGAATATGAAAATGCAGCAGGGCTGGGTTCCAATATCGGCATATTCGACCCCAACGCAGTCCTGGAATTAAACTTTTACTGTGACACCTACGGGGTGGATACCATCTCCTTTGCCAACTCGGTCGCCTTCTGTATGGAATGCTATGCGGCCGGGATCCTCAACAAAGAACGCACCGGTGGTCTGGACCTCTCCTGGGGGAATGCCAAAGCGGCTGCTGAACTGCTCCATCAAATGGCCCGGGGGGAGGGATTCGGCGTGCTGGTCGGCCAGGGTGTACGTTACATGAAGTCTCACTTTGCGGAAGAATTCAACGCAGATCCCCATTTCCTGGAGGATATCGGCATGGAAGTCAAGGGCATGGAGATCTCGGAATATATGACCAAAGAATCCATCGCCCAGCAGGGTGGATACGGCATGGCTCTCAAGGGCGGCCAGCATGACGAAGCCTGGCTGATCTTCATGGATCAGATTGACAAACAGCTGCCCAGCTTCGAGGAGAAGGCTGAGGCCCTGCATTACTTCCCGATGTGGAGAACCTGGTTCAGTCTGCACGGATTATGCAAACTGCCCTGGAATGACATTAAACCGACAGATAACGCAGAACAAGAACACCCGGAGAGAATTCCTGAACATGTGCAAAACTACACCTGGGTGTATGAAGGGGTTACCGGGGAGCAGGTCGATCCCGGGGATCTCATCACTCAATCCGAGCGGGTTTACAATTTCCAGCGGGTGTTCAATCTCCGGGTGGGTTTTGGCACCAGAGAGCATGATTATCCACCATACCGGGCTATCGGTCCTGTCACAGCTGGCGAATATGAATCCCGGCAGGAGCGCTATGATCAGCAGCTGGCGGAGATCACTGACAAAGATCTGAGAGATTTATCGACGAATGAGAAGGTTACCCTGCTGCGGGAATATCGAGAGCAGCAGTATGATCAACTGATGGATGCAGTTTACAAACGCCGGGGATGGACTGAGAACGGGATCCCTACCCTGGAGAAACTGGCTTCCCTGGGCATTGATCTTCCCGAAGTGATCAAGGTGGTCGAACAAAACCTCTAGGCGGCAGCTGGTTGAGATATCCTGACTCATGATTACAGCAAAATAGCTCCAGCAGACTGCTGGAGCTTTTTTATCCACCCTGCTACCTAAGCCTCCTCGCCGTCTCCCTGCTCCGCTTGATCCAAGTAATGCTTCTTCCAGGAAAAAAGCAAATTCAAGGCCTCTAAAGGGGAAAGCTCGTTGATATCCAGCTGCTGGAGTTCTTCCAGCAGTGGGTTGGTCTTAGGAAACAGGGCCATCTGCTTGGGGGCCTCGGGATGGATCTTCACCGCCCTCCCGGAGCTTTCCTCCAGCTGCTGCATGATCTGCTCAGCCCGCTGGACAACAGCTGCCGGCATGCCGGCAATTTTTGCAACATGGATTCCATAGGACTTGTCCGCTCCCCCCGCTGTGATCTGATAGAGAAAAACCACCTTTCCTTCCGATTCCGAGACGTTTACTTTGTAATTGCGCACCCCAGGAAGCAGGTCAGCCAGCTGGGTCAATTCATGGTAGTGGGTGGCAAAAAGCGTTTTAGCCCGCTTTTCAGGATGATTGTGGATGTACTCCACCACCGCCCAGGCAATCGAGACGCCGTCATAAGTACTGGTTCCCCTGCCAATCTCGTCCAGAATCAAAAGACTGCGGGAGGTGGCATGATTGAGGATATTGGCGGTTTCCACCATCTCAACCATAAAGGTGGATTGTCCGGCGTGGATTTCATCCTGAGCGCCGATGCGGGTGAAAATGCGGTCAATCAATCCAATGCGGGCAGATTCCGCCGGCACAAAGCCCCCCATCTGAGCCATCAAGGCGATCAGGGCCACCTGCCGGAGAAAGGTGGATTTTCCAGACATATTGGGACCGGTGAGGATACGGATGCGTTCTTCGGAATCAAATACCGCATCATTGGGTACAAAGCGGGATCCCTGCAGCGTTTGCTCCACGACCGGATGGCGGCCCTGACGGATTTCCAGCACATCCTCCCCCACAACTTCGGGGCAGTGATAGCCCTGGATCGCCGCTGTTTCCGCCAGGGAAGAGAGCACATCCAGCTGAGCTAAGACGCGGGCAGTTGATAGCAGTCGACCGATGTACTGGGTCAGTCTCTCACAAATCTCTTGGAAGATCCGTCTTTCCATCTCGCGGATCTGTTCTTCCGCGTTATAAACTTTCGTTTCATATTCTTTCAGTTCTGGGGTGACATACCGCTCGGCATTAACGAGCGTCTGCTTGCGAACATAGTGCTCCGGTACCTGATCCGTCTTCGCTTTGGTTACCTCAATGTAGTATCCATACACTTTATTATGGCTGACCTTGAGAGTATCGATTCCGGTTTTTTTTCGCTCCACATTCTCCAAGTTGGCAATCCAGTCCCTGGCCTCCCGGGTGTTTTCCAAAACTTGATCCAATTCCTCAGCATATCCGGGCCGGATGATACCGATGTTCCCTACCGTGGCAGGAGGATCATCCTGCAGCGCTTCCTGCAGCAAATGTAGCGCCTCCTCACATAAAGAAAATTCATCCAGCAGCTTAACAATACAGCCGTCCTCATCCAGATCTTCAGGGAACAGCTTTCGAATCCCGGGCAGCTTTTCCAGGATATCCCGGATGGCCGCCAAATCACGGGGTTGAGCGGTCTCTCCAATCACCCGGGTGCTGAGCCGCTCAAGATCCTGGAGGGGCTGCAGCCTCTCCCGCAGATTCTTCCGGAAAATACCGTCATCATAGAAAAAGCCCACGCCTTGCTGGCGGCTGTGAATCATTTCCAGGTCTAAGAGGGGTTTACTGACCCATTGACGAAGCAGGCGCTTGCCCATCGGTGTTACCGAGCCATCCAGAACCCCCAGCAGTGACCCCTCGGTTTTTCCGGAACGAATGGTCTCCGTCAATTCCAGATTCCTGCGAGTAAAAGCATCCAGAGTCATAAACTCCTGCAGGTGATACATGCTGATCCCGGTAAGCAGTTTCAGGGAATTCGGCCTGGTCTGTTCCAGATACTGGAGCACTGCTCCGGCGGCGCGGATGGCAAAAGGATGACCTCGAACTCCGTAGCCATCCAGGGTAGCTACCTGAAAATGCCCTTTTAGAACTTCGTGACAGCGACCTTGTTCAAAGCGCCAGGCCGGCCAGGGGGAGAGATGGGTAGGCAGATTGTTCTTCTGCCAGCTGACATTGTCGGGCAGAATGGTCTCAGCGGGGTGCAGCCGCAGTAGCTCCGCGCGGATCAGCTCTTCAATAGGGGCACCCTGCAGCTCAGTCACTGCAAACTCTCCGGTGGTGATATCTACATAGGCAACCCCTGCCCGATCCTCATCATAGACCACGCTGGCCAGATAGTTATTGTTATCACTGGGCAGCAGAGACGGCTCCAGGATGGTGCCCGGGGTGATTGTTCTGACCACTTCCCGGGGCATCAGACCGTCAACTGGTTCATCTCCCACCTGTTCGCAGATAGCCACATGGTATCCTTTGTCGATCAGGCGAGAGAGGTAATTTTCAGCAGCATGATGAGGGATCCCGGCCATGGGCACCCGGACCCCCTTACCTATGTTCCGGGAGGTGAGAACGATATCCAGCACCCGGGAGACAACCTGGGCATCTTCATCAAACGTCTCATAAAAATCCCCTAACCTGAAAAAGATGATCGCACCGGGATGCTGTTTTTTAATATCCAGATACTGTCTTCGGACAGGTGTTACCTTTTCATCAGCCATGTCACCATTCTAAAATGAGTGCAGTCATTCCACAAGGTCAACTTTCTCCACCTCTCTGGATCAAGCAGAAAATTATTTGAGAAAAGCAGCCTCTCAGCCCATCACTGACCAGGGGATTATCAACGCTGGAAAAATGCCCAGCTGATCAACCCTGCCGCGGCAAGTTCTTTGGAAAAATCCCGTTTATTGATGTATAATAAAAAAAATCTCTGTATCATCTTTGGAATAAAAGGAGTAAATGGTTCATGGCTAGCGTCACTTACGATCATGTCACCAAACGATTTGATGAAGTGGTAGCCGTCGACGACTTAGATCTCCAGATTCAGGACAAGGAATTTTTGGTCCTTGTTGGTCCATCCGGTTGTGGGAAATCTACAGCACTTCGACTTCTTGCTGGTCTGGAAGATATCACTGAGGGCGAAATTAAAATCGGTGACCGGGTGGTCAACGATGTCGCGCCTAAGGATAGAGATATTGCCATGGTCTTTCAGTCCTACGCGCTTTATCCCCACATGAGCGTGTATGACAACATGGCCTTCGGACTGCGCTTACGGGATTACCCAAAGGATGAAATTGCCAAGCGGGTGGAAAAAGCTGCCGAAATCCTGGGCATCCAGCCGCTGCTGGAGCGCAAACCGCGTCAGCTGTCCGGTGGCCAGCGGCAGCGGGTTGCCCTGGGACGGGCCATCGTCCGTGATCCCCAGGTCTTCCTGCTCGATGAGCCTCTCTCCAACCTGGATGCCAAGCTCCGTGTGCAGACCCGCGCTGAGATTACCAAACTTCACAAACGCCTGTCAACCACTTTTATTTATGTCACCCACGACCAGGTGGAAGCCATGACCATGGCCAGCCGCATTGCGGTGCTCAACCATGGAAAATTAATGCAGGTGGATACCCCTCAGAACCTTTATGACAAACCGGATAATTTATTCGTGGCAGGGTTTATCGGTTCCCCAGCGATGAACTTTTTCAACGCTCAGCTGGATAAACAGGGCGATGATATTCTTGTGACCACGGAAAGCTTCTCTGTCAAGGTCCCGGAATCCCGTAAAGAGGTCATGCAGAGTCACGTTGGGAAACCTGTTGTGTTCGGTCTGCGGCCGGAAGATATCCATGATCCCAACTTCGCCCCCCCCCGGATCATAGCCCAGAATGTGGATGCCGAAGTGGACATCACGGAATTGATGGGCAATGAGATCTTCCTCTTCCTAAAGAGTAGAGAGGATGAATACGTCGCCCGGGTTGATCCCCGGACAAGCTACAAAATGGGTGATCAGGTGACCATGGCGTTCAACATGGATAACATGCACATCTTTGATCGAGAGACTGAGCAGGTTATCCGCTGACGACGGATCCCTGACTCAACGCCAACGCATCTCCTTGTCTGCAGTTTGGCAAGGAGATGTTTTTTTATAGGAGGATTGATGCCGCACACTTATCTTTCACCTCTCTTGGAAAAAAATCAGACCAAAATTATTTTGCTGGTGCTTGACGGATTGGGGGGGATCACCACCCTGCCAGGGGAAAAAACCGCCCTAGAAGCCGCCCGCACCCCAAATCTGGACCGTCTGGCCCTGGAAGGCTGCCTGGGGCAAACCATCCCCATCCGCCACGGGATCACGCCCGGCTCAGGGCCTGCCCATCTGGCATTATTTGGTTATGAACCCCTGGAGTTTAACATCGGCCGCGGTGCCCTTTCGGCCGCCGGGATCAATTTTCCAGTTAACAAAGGGGATATTGCCGCCAGAGGCAATTTAGCCACCCTGGATGAGACCGGGAAGGTAGCAGATCGACGCGCGGGACGGATTTCTCATCAGGATGCAGCGCCGGTTGTGGAGATTCTCAACCAGGTCCAGGTGCCCGATGTACAAGTTGAGGTTCGCCAGGTGAAGGAATACCGTTTCGTGGTGGTAATGCGCGGAGAAGGACTCAGCCCTGAACTCAATGATACTGATCCCCAGGAGACCGGCGTTCCGCCCCTGCCGCTGAAAGCGGAGTCCCCCCAGGCGCAGAAAGCGGCCAGCAAAATGCAGGAGTGGATCGATAAAGCTTATCAGGCACTGGAAGATCAGCCGGTTGCCAACGGCTTCCTGCTGCGGGGATTCGCCACTGATCCCGGATTTCCCAGTTATGAAGAGGCCTATCAGCTCGAGGCCGTCTGCATCGCTGAATACCCGATGTATAAAGGGGTTTCACGACTGGTAGGAATGGATGTGATCGAGGAAGTTGGCCAGGGACCGCGAGGAGAGTTTGAAACCGTCAAAGAGGTCTGGGACAAACACGACTTTTTCTTTGTGCATATCAAAAAAACTGATAGTTATGGGGAGGATGGTAACCTGGAGGCCAAAGCGGACCTGATTGAGGAAGTGGATCAAGCCCTGCCAATCTTGCTCGATCTGGAACCGGATGTGGTTATGGTCACGGGGGACCACTGCACTCCATCCGTGCTGCGATCTCACTCCTGGCACCCGGTACCTTTCCTGCTCTGGGCGCCAAAGACCCACCGCACGGATCTGGAAACTACCTTTGGGGAGCGCAACTGTGCTCGTGGAGGTTTAGGCACCTTCCCGGCTGTGGAAACCATGTCCCTGGCGCTGGCCCATTCCCAGCGCTTGAAAAAATTCGGCGCCTAACATTTTACCTGGAAATCATCGGATGAAAAACACCCCGGCGCTGATGAAGGGCCGGGGTGCTGCTTGATTAATCCCTGGAAAGAGTACCGGAGAGGCGTCCGCTTAAGGTCTGACACTTTTGGGCAGCAGCCAACCCAGCAGGGCCCCCAATCCGGCCGTGAGCAGCCCAAATACCAGGAAGACATCCTGCCAGAATTGAAGGGGGAAAAGACGAATTAAAGTATCTGAAAAACGAAACAGCCAGCTGTCTCCCTCAAAGAAAATTCGGTGAAACCCGGTAAAGAAAGTATTGAAGCTGATCAGGGAGAGGATCAGCACAGCAGCAATCAATCCTGCGGTCAGCCGCCCTCCCCGGGCAGCAGACCGGAGATAGCCGGGCAGATATTCTCTTTGATAATATGCCGCAGCGCCGGTAAGGATAAGGATTCCTGAAGCTGTCCAGGCAGCTGCAAATAATCCCCGCAGCACCACCTTGACATCCACCAGATGGCGGAGCTCCCTTTCCAGAAATAAGGGATCCCCGGATTCAAAGGTCAGCTGGCGGAGAACATCAATATCCTCCCCGCTGACCAGATAACGGCGGGTAAGGTTTCCGTAATAGCGTCTTTCCTCCGTGGAAAACCCATATCGATCTTCCGGGAAATGGGGAAGCCTATACTCGATATTGATAAACAGCGGGCTCAACAGCAGCCGGATGACGGCGGCGGTCAAGACCACTGGAACAGAAAGACTGATCAACCAACCCAGCAAGCCTGTGATTTTTTTGCTCATACTAAGGCACCTCAACGCCGTCCAGATCGCTGTCAGTTAATAAATAGGTCAAGACCATTTGGTTGGTGATCCATTCCAGAGGTGCCTGGTTATCGGTAAAGACCTCCCCACCGCGAGGTGGTTGGCGCACGTTTTCGGAGGCAATCCGCACCGCCTCAAGCAGCGTAGGATGCACCTTCCCAGCCGCCAGCAGAGTGCGATAATTCTCCCGGATATATCCAGGGGTGGTGGGTATTTTCGTCGCATAAATCATAGAATTAAATGATCCCGGCACATCGACCACATAGACGCTGGGAAACACTGTTCCAATTGTCTTTGCCAGACTGGCAAGCAGCTGTTGATCATCAGGCGTTCGCCCGACATTGAGCGCCATCACTCCATCCGCTGTCAGCCGCTCTGATACCAGGTTGAAAAATTCTCTGGTGGTCATATGCCAGGGGATGTACGGGGGGCGGTAGGCATCAATACTGATCAGAGCATACTGCCCTTGGCTGTTTCGCAGCCCCCAGCGGCCGTCCTGCGCCAGGGCAGTCAGATTCTCCTCGTCCATGGCGAAATATTCCCTGCCGATGCGGATAATTTCCGGGTCAATTTCAAATCCATCGATGGGAATTGGACCGTACGCTTCAGTCAGCTGGCGGGCAGTGGTTCCTGCGGCCAGACCCACGATGGCTGCGCTGTCCACATCCGCTGTGGTAACCGGCGGCGGATTGAAAAACGGGGCTGCCAGCACCTGCATCCAGGTCCCTCCAAAGGCAGTATAGTCAGGGTGATAGATAGAATGGACTCCCTGCCCTTCATTGAGCCGCAGGTAGCGGTAGCCATCCTTCTCCAGCACTTGAATATAGTTGTAAGAGGATTCCGTTTCCAGCAGCTGATGGGGATGGTCTTTGATCGATCCCCTACCCCACAGCAAACCGAGACTGAGAATCACCACCGGCATCCATAAAAATTTCCAACCCTTTTTCCACAGGCCGGCTTTCCAGAACCCCAGCAGGGCGACCAGCATGAGAAATACGGAGAAAGTCACAAAAGTCAGCCGGGTGCCGATCAGCGGGATCAGCAGCAGATCCGGAATGAATGTTCCCAAAAATGATCCTAGAGTGGAGATGGCAGATATTTGCCCGGAGACCCGCCCGGCAGAAGCAGGATCGCGAATAGACAGACGAATGGCAAAAGGAGACACTGTTCCCAGCAGCGTGATGGGGATGATTAACAACACCAGCACAGCAGTAAAAGAGCCCAGCAGCACCCCCACCCGGAGGGAGTCAAAAGCTTCTGCAGCGGTCATCAGCACCGGTCGGGAAAGGAAGGGCACGATCCCGGCTGTAAAGGCTCCCCAGATCAAAATGGAATAAAATGTCTCATGATTCGGGGACCGGTCTGCCCATTTCCCCCCCAAAAAATAACCAGCTGTGAGATAGATCAGGATCAATCCAATGATGCTGGCCCAGACCAGATTACTGGTTCCGAAGACACTGCCCAACAGTCGGGACGCGGCAAACTCAACGCCCAGGGTGGTCAAGCCAGAAGCAAACACCGTAAAGTAGAGATATCTTTTCATGGGTTTGTTCATCCCCCCTCCCGGGGAAAAATGGGATCATTCTGCATCCAGCAATCAGCTAATCCCTCAGCCAACCAGTCCGCAGGTACAATCCTCTCCACACAGACCGGGGATTTCACAGACTGGAAAACGGACAGAGGAAAAATCATCAGCATCAAATCAATATCCCGGGAATCGAAAGGCTTCGGCGCTCCAAAATCGTCATAAGACAGATTACCCTCTGGGAATTCAACCTTCAGATCCAGCGGAGCGCGCATCCTTGACCCGGGATCCATGCCTCCCAAGATAGGCAGTTCCGGATCAGAAACAGTACAAATTTTATCATATTGTCAAGATAACCATTCTGGACTGTTATTTAAACTTGAAAACTGGACAGTTTAAACCTGAAAAGTGGACAGTTTAA
>CAZRUS010000037.1:0-13545 GCA_964603385.1 uncultured Anaerolineales bacterium
AAATGCGGGAACGCAAAGCCCATCGAGGGGAGTTAGTGCAGATCGATGGGTCATACCATCATTGGTTGGAAGATCGGGCAGAGAGCGCCTGTCTCATCCTGTTCGTCGATGATGCCACCAGCGAGATCCTGGCCGCGGAATTCGTCGAGCACGAGAGTTTCTTTGCCTATGCCCGGGTTTGCAGGGGCTATTTCCACCAGCATGGCCTCCCAGAGGCCTTCTACAGCGACAGACACAGCATTTTCCGGGTTAATAACCCAAATACCACCACGACAGACAGTCTGACGCAGTTTGGCCGTGCCATGACTGAGTTGGGGATAGATATTATCTGCGCCTCTTCTCCCGAGGCCAAAGGACGGGTAGAGCGGGCCAATCAGACCCTTCAGGATCGGCTGGTTAAGGAAATGAGATTGGCTGGCATTGACAACTACGCCCAGGCCAATGCCTTTCTGGAAACATACACCCCGGTTTATAAACAGAAGTTTGCGGTCCAGCCCCGCAGTCGCATTGACTACCATGAGCCGCTCCGCCCAGAGAACAACATCGGCCCTATTCTCTCAAAGCAATCTCAGCGGAAACTTTCTAAAAATCTCCAAATCCAATACCAAAAAGTGATCTATCAGATCGACACAGATCGCCCTTCCTATGCTCTGCGAGGCCGCACGGTCACGGTCTGTGAAAGCGAACGTGGTAAGATCAGAATACTGTTGAACGGCAGCACCTTGGATTTCAAGGTGTATCATAGACAACCGAAGCAAGCAGAGGTGGTGACCTCGAAAGAGGTCGAACACCGGAAAACGAAACCAGCTCCCAATCACCCCTGGCGGAGTTATGGATTTAACCTTGATGGACACCGTACCCATGCCTCTAATTAGGACATTTTAACTTTGCTGGGCAATAGGACATTTTAACTTTGCCTTGGCAATAGAAAACTGGTGCTTGACTAGACAACCTGTTGTGTGCTATGATATTTCCTGAAAGATGAAGTAGGCTTAAGCAGCAATCAGGAAACTGCCCAAACTTGCGGAAACTGGGCGGTTTTTTTTGTACGAACTGCACTGCTTCACAAATTAAAAATGTAACATAGGAGTACTACCGTGAGTGAAAAAGAAACTGGAACCGTGAAATGGTTCAATGATGCAAAAGGCTATGGCTTTATCGAGCGCGAAGGCGGCGAGGATGTTTTCGTCCACCACTCTGCTATTGTGGCAGAAGGCTTCAAATCGCTCAGTGAAGACCAGCGAGTCGAGTTCAAAGTAGAGCAGGGAGATAAGGGTCTGCAGGCAGTCGACGTCGTCGCTCTCTAAGCCCTCGTTTTCCCACCTGACTGCATCACTTTGTGAACGCAGGCTAGGGGAACCACACCCGCCCGGACCTTCCGCAGCCCGGGCGGTTTTCGTTTAAGCTGGACCGTTCCTGAAGGGCGGATGAGGGTTTTTCAGGGTCGGTTTTCTTCAGGGTATAATGGGCTGGCAGACTCTATTTTGGGGTTACCGGGGAGTGTGATATGAATACTGAGAACATTGGGAACATCAGCGAGGACCGGCTGGTTGAGGAGATCCGTAAGGCTATCGAGCACCGGGCCACCTGGATGTATTTCCTGCTTCAGGAAGCGGAGAAACGGGGCCTGGAATGGGATGACTTTGCCCGGGAAGCGGTGAGCCGCACCGGCGCGCTGCACGGGCAGGCCAAGCGCGACAAGATCAGCGATGCGGACAGCCTGGTGGAATTCTCGGAGAATTTCGCCGGGGAGACCAGCCGCAAGGTGTTCGAGATGGAGGTCGTCGCCCAGGATGAGCACCGCTACCATCTCGATTTTCATTACTGCCCCCTGGTGGCTGCCTGGGAAAAGCTGGGCGCCAGCCAGGAGGAAATTGAGCAGCTCTGCGATATCGCCATGGACGGCGACCGGGGCATCGCAGAACAGTTCCCGGCCTTCGAGTTCAGCCTGGGGAAGACCATTGCCCAGGGGCACCCTGTCTGCCAGATCCGCTTTGATAAAAAGACCGGAGACGGATGATGGGGGACAGGGCGCATCCATGGCAGGAATTTGACAGGGGAACCTTGCGGGCCGCCCTGCTAGCATCTTTTCTCAAAAGGCTCTGATTCCTGGTTGCTAAGGAACTGTCCACTGTTATCCCAGTCCTTTTTAGATCAACTACCTGCAGCTGCTTTAATTTCGAAACTCAAGGCAGGGGGCTTTGACGGACAGCAGTCTTATCAGCCAGTCCCCCCAGGTACACCTGCAAACATGTGCTCCGGAAGCAGGGAGCGGATGAGCAGAAACTCCGGGTCAGCGTTTTCGGGGGGGTCCTCCAGCATCTGGTGCAAAGCCAGGATGGCCGCCCTGACGATCAATTTTCCCTCTGCATATTTGTATAACCAGTTGCGCTTGAGCAGCTCGTAGTAGCCGTCGCCGGGTCGGGCCAGGGTTTCATACCAGGTGTTATGCAGGTCTGTCTTGTAGATCAGCGGGCGATCCAGACCCAGCGGCGTGTTCTTGTGGATCTGCCGCAGCCTCTCAGCCACCCGGAGCAGTTTGGCCTGGTCGGTGTAGGGCCCGCTGTGCAGGTAGACCGCCCCACCCTCCGTTGGCTGCTGGGCAAGGGTCTTGATGCCGGCCGCATCCGGCAGCTTTCCCGCCAGCAGCTGCTCCTTGAGACGCCGGTACAGCTGGTGCGGTTCCCCGGTGTGCAACATCCACTTCCCCAACCCGCAGATTTCGACGTCCCGACGGTTGATAGAAAGCCAGGTGCCGCTGGTTTCCATGAAGTCCCTTTGATTTTTCATATGCTGTCTGACCTTTCTGACAGTGTAGCATAAAGCACTGGTGAGAGGTGACCGGAGATGGGGAGAAAAGGCACCAAATCCCCGGGCCGGATCCCTGGCGGAGCTGACGCAGAGATCACCGCGCTGCCTGCGGTCGCTGGCGATGACAGGCAAAGGCCCCGGAGCGCTGACCTGATGTTCTGCTGCTACCACCTCCCTTGTCATTGCGAGCGCAGCGAAGCAATCTCTGTCCGGCAGGTGGTGCAGTGAGAATAACGCCGGGAAATTTCTCGGACAAACCACCCCTCCCTGCCGCCGAACGCAGAGATCGCCGCGCTCCCTGTGGCCGCTGGCGATGACAGGCAAAGGTCCCGGATTGCTTCCCGGCTACGGGACCTGGGTTAATCCCCCGTCGGCGCAGGCCGACGGTCGGCGTCAGCCTGAATCGGGACTTCAGTCCTTGGGGATTGCGCCGGAACATGTCCCCGGAGAGGACCTTGAAGCTTCCTGAGAAGCAGTACGCAGCCAGCAGAAAAGGATTCCGGGAGAAGGCAGCAGGAGGGGGGATGGTATATAATTCTCTTGATGATCAGTTTCCGGAGGAAATTTATGAAGAGGGTGTATGTGCTGCTGCTGACTGCCGCTGTCTTGACTGCCGGCTGCATCGCCGGGTGCAGAAATACCAGTTTTGTGCCTGCGGATCAGGTGCTGCAGTCCGCAGGGGATGATCTGCGGACAGTCACATCAGAGGAGCTGGCGGGTTTGCTTTCACATGAAGAGGTATTTTTGATCAATGTTTTCTCCTCCTCCATTGGCATTGAAGGGACCGACCTCTCCATCTCTTTTCCTGAGATAGAGGCGAACCCAGATCTGCTGCCCGGCGATAAGGATACCCGTGTGGTGGTTTACTGTCGAACCGGCAGCACCAGCCAGGTTGCCGTGGAATCGCTGGCCCGGTTGGGCTACACGGATGTCTATAACCTGCAGGGGGGCATGATTGCCTGGCAGTCCGCTGGCTACCCCCTGATCTCCGATTAAGGACCTCCTTCGACCCCCGAGGTTCCCTCAGCGGACCCGGAGGTGGGGGTTTTTACTTTTCCCTGAGCCATCAAGGGACCATATTCCCAAAGAACCCCAATGAGGTGAACCATGAATTCCGCTGTCTATGCCGTTCGCTGTGAGACCTACGACCAGATCGAGGAGAAACTCTTCGAACTGCTGGACATGATGGGAGGCATTGAGCCCTTCATTACACCGGGGACGACTGCAGCGCTCAAAGTCAACCTGCTCTCCGCCGCCGCGCCGGAGAAAGCGGTCACCACCCATCCCTCGCTGGCTGCTGCGGTAGGCGCTCAGGTGAGCGCGGGCGGGGCCCAGCCGCTGCTCATCGACAGCCCCACCGGCGCCTATGCTCACGCCCGGTCCACGCTGGAAAAGGTCTACCGGGCTGCCGGGATGACCACGGCTGCCAGCGAGGCTGATCTGTCGCTGAATTTCAATACCGATTATCAGTCCATCTCCTTTCCGGATGGCAAACTGATCAAGCATTTTGAGATCATGACCCCGCTGCTGGAGGCGGGATCGATACTCAACCTGTGCAAGCTTAAAACCCACGCCCTGATGGTCATGACCGGAGCGGTGAAGAACTGCTTTGGCGCCGTTCCGGGGCGGATTAAGCCAGGCTACCATGCCAAGCTGCAGCAGCGGGAGCTCTTTGCGCAGATGCTGCTGGACCTGGCGGAATGCCTGGCTCCCCGGCTGTCGATCATGGATGCGGTGGTGGGCATGGAAGGTGACGGCCCCGGCAACGGCGATCCCCGCCAGGTGGGACTGCTGCTGGCGGCGGAGAATCCTCTGGCCCTGGATGTGGCTGCTGCCGAGATCATGGGGTTGGAGCGGGAGGACAACCCGCTGCTGCTGGAGGCGGAGAAGCAGGGCCGGGGACCCACCCGTCTGGAGGAGATCGAGCTGGTGGGCATCGCTCCGGAGGCACTGCGGGTTGAGGGGTTTGTACTGCCCTCCACCCACTCCCCGATGGCCCATCTGCGCAGCGCCAGCTGGTGGCAGAATTTACTCTACCCGCTGTTCCGAACAGCGATGACCCTGAAGCCCCGTGTGGTCCCGGCGGACTGCATCGCCTGCCAGGACTGCGTCAACATTTGCCCCATGAAGGTGATCCACACGGTGGAGGACCGGGACGACCGACCCCACGCCTGGATCGATGATCAGGGATGCATCCGCTGCTACTGCTGCCATGAGACCTGCCCGGAGGATGCCATTGAACTCTGGAAGAGTCCCCTTTACCGGCTGGTGATGGGCTGACGCAGAGGACGTCTCGTCGGCCTGACGGCCTCCTTGCGATGACAGGCACAGGTCCCGGAGCGCTGACGTGATGTTCTGCTGCGACCACCTCCCTTGTCATTGCGAGCGCAGCGAAGCAATCTCTGTCCGGCAGGCGGTGCGGTGAGCCAACCTCCGAGCAATATCTCCAGCCAAACGATCCCCCGGACGCCTGAGGCAGAGATCGCCGCGCTCCCTTCGGTCGCTCGCGATGACAGGCAAAGGCTCCGGATCGCTTCCAGGCTCCGGCTCCTGGTTTAATCCCCCATCGGCGCAGACTGATGGTCGTAGTATGCAGAGAAGCGCCATCCTTCCCGGATGGCGCTTCTTTCGTGGTGTGTGTTCAGAGTCTTTATCTTAATCCCCCAGGGGAGACGCTGGCTCGGTACAAGGCGCTCGAGGGTGAGCGTCAGCTTTCCCGGGCGGGAACCCCGCCGAGGCTGACGCAGAGATCGCATCGTCGGCCTGACGGCCTCCTTGCGATGACAGCCACAGGTTCCGGAGCGCTGACGTGATGTTCTGCTGCGACCACCTCCCTTGTCATTGCGAGCGCAGCGAAGCAATCTCTGTCCGGCAGGTAATGCAGTGAGAAATACTCCGGACAATTTCTTGGACAAACCACATGATGGGCGCCGTCCGCAGAGATCGCCGCGTCGGCCTCACGTCCTCCTAGCGAGTACAGCCACAGGTCCCGAAGTGCTCCCGGACGGTGGGATGAGGGAAAAACTGACGACCGGGAACTTCCCGCTTCCTGATGGTCACCACCTGGCAACCTACCTACCCTGATTGGGATCGTCCTCACCACCGAAGAGCCGGAAGGGTCCTCGCCTTAAAAATTCCTGACAATCAGGTCCGCCACCCAAGTGGGTGGTTTTTCTTTTGATACAATGAAAGAACTCAGTATACCTGCTGGTATAGAACTGATGTTCTGATTGTTGCTGGTGATTTGAAAATCCAAGCCATGGATATCAATGAAAAAGCGCTTCTTTACCGGGCGCAGAGCGGTGATCGTCAGGCAGCTGGAAGATTATTTGAAAATTACTTCCGGGAAATATACACTTACATCTTCTACAAAGTCAGAGACAGCACAACAGCAGAAAAAATCAGTGCCGATGTCTTTGTCCGTCTGCTGCAGGAACTTCCCGATTATCGAAATCAGCAGAAGCCGTTTATCAACTGGCTGTACAGCCTTGCCAGGAAGCAGGTTGGTGAATACGAGTCAATCGGCGGCCGGGGTGGGGGTGAGCAGGAAGATACAGTGGCAATTGATCCGCCGGTGGAAGTTCCGGAGGCGGTGGGCTGCTTCCGGAGGGCCATCCAGCACCTGGAGGAACCCCAGCAGTCGATGATCATCCACCGGTTTGTGGAGGGAAGGTCGTTGAAGGATGCGGCAGATCTGCTGGGAAAAGAGTATCGGGCCGCCCGTTCTCTGCAGCACCGCGCCCTGGTAGCCCTGGAAAAGGCGCTTTATAAGGAAGACTGCTTATGATCCGCCGCCGGTTTGAGCTTATTGTGGAGGATTCCCTTTCCCGCCTGGATCGCGGGGAAGCGCTGCAGCGCATCCTGGATGATCATCCTCGCCGGGCGGATCGCTTAAGAACGCTGCTGGGTATCGCCATGGTCAGCCGGGCGCTGCCCAAACCGGATCCCTCCCAGGAGGTCATGAGTGCTGGGCTGGTCCGACTGCTAGATGAGATCAATGCCATGAAGCAGGCCGATGCTTTCCGCAAACAGCCGCCGGAACCTGTTTCCCAGCCGGCAGAGCGCCCCTGGTGGGAACGCTGGGGGGAGGTCATGCGCCTCGGGGGAGCTTCCCGGCTGGCTCCTGCCGTCCGCCTGGGGATCATTGCTGGGGTGCTGATCCTCACCGCCGGCATGCTGACCTGGAATGCCTCCGCAGCCAGTCTTCCCGGTGACCGCCTGTATCCCCTTAAGCGGGTGGTGGAACGGGCCAGAATGCTGATCACGGTGGACCAAGAAGAGCGCCAGGCACTGGAAGATCACTATCTGCAGGAACGACTGGAGGAGATCCAATCTCTGCTGGATGCCGGCCGGGTGGATCAGGCCCGGCAGCAGATCGCCGATCAAAATCTTGGACAGCGTGTGCGGGTGATCTCCGATCGGTTGGTTTGGGTGGATCCCGGCTCAGAGCAGGAACCAATCCCTGTTCCTCCCAGGGCAGATATAGCCCAGCCAGATCAGGACGAGGAGACTTTACTGGCGCTGATACCGGAAGGGGAGGAAGGGGAACAGGTCCTGCCCGGGGAAGGAGAGGCAGCGCGGGAAAAGGATCGGGTCAGCGAGGAGGAGGCGGATCCAGGAGCGAAACCAGCCCCGGATGAGGAGGAAACTCTTCGGGAGGATGATGACAGGAAGGACGATGTTGGCGATGACGGCGGCGATGATGAGGATGATGTCGACGATAAGAAAGAGGATGATTGGGAGGACGACGAGGAGGGGGATGAGGATGAGGGGGAGAAAGAAGAGGACGACGATGAGGAGGGGGATGAGGATGACAAAGAGGATGAGGATGAGGGGGAGAAAGAAGAGGACGACGATGAGGAGGAAGATGAGGATGACGACGGCGAAGATGAGGATGACGACGGCGAAGATGAGGATGACCGGGACTGGGAGGATGAGGACAAAGAGGACGACGAAGAGGAGGAGGATGATGGAGACGACGAGGAGGAAGATGATGAGGAAGATGATGAGGAGGATGACGATGATGAGGATGACGATGATGATTGATCAAGTTCCCCCCGCTGCCCGGCACTAACAATCCGAAGTTTTCATGACTTCGGATTTTTTTGATTAATCTAATCACCCCGGCGACTGCCTGGACCGCCGTTAACCTGATTTCTGGCGGGCCCGCCGGCTCATCATCAAAAGGTGGAAAAGGTTGAGCGGAGGGAGGGGAAAGTCGACGCCGACCACCCCGGTCACGATGGTTCCTCGGATGTTGGGGTCAGCAAGCCCCTTTTTATAATCCGGCCCCGAGGCAGCTCTGGACCCTTTCCGATCCTGCCAGCGGGACGCTGGCTCGGTTCAACGGGCGCAAGGGTCAGCGTCAGCTCTCCCGGGCGGGAACCCCGCCGGAGCTGACGCAGAGATCGCCGCGTCGGCCTGACGGCCTCCTCGCGATGACAGGCACAGGTTCCGGAGCGCTCCCAGGCTCCGGGACCTGGGTTAATCCCCCGTCGGCGCAGACTGATGATCGTAGTATGCAGGGAAGCGTCATCCTCCCCGGATGGCGCTTCCTTCGTGGAGAAAACCAGAGATCCCTGGATCAGCACCGGGGATCCTCTGCCAGGTCCAGCAAGGAAACACCATCCTGAAAGGATGATGTTTCCCATCGTCATGCTGTAGCTGACTCCGCTCCCCACCAGCACCCAGGTCTTCGTCTCGCTGCCGGATAATGATCCAACCCCTTCCGCCAGTGGGGACGCTGGTTCAGTAATTTACGCTCGAGGGGAAGCACCAGCTTCCCCGGGTGGGATCCCCGCCAGAGCTGACGCAGAGATCGCCGGACTCCCTGCGGTCGCTCGCGATGTTGGGCACAGGCCCCGGAGCGCTGACGTGATGTTCTGCTGCGACCACCTCCCTTGTCATTGCGAGCGCAGCGAAGCAATCTCTGTCCGGCAGGCGGTGCGGTGAGCCAACTTCTGAACAATATCTCCAGCCAAACAATCCCCCGGGTGCCGTCCGCAGAGATCGCCGGACTCCCTGCGGTCGCTCGCGATGACAGGCACAGGCCCCGGAGCATCGGCCTGACGGCCTGCTCTCGATGATCCTTGGGGTGTGTTTGCGAGAGCAGCCCAGAGAGCGCTGTCTGGCAGGCTCACCGGATGTTCCTGCCCGGCAGACAGATCAGGGGTACTCCGTGTATTTTTTTGCCTGGCCCCGGACCTGATCTGCGGGATATTTCTGCTTGTTAATCTCGAGCTTCTGGTGGGCGGCCTCGATGACATCAATGCTGAATTTATCCGCCAGCTCCAGCAGATAAATGAAAACATCGCCGATTTCTTCAACCAGAGCCTGCTGCTCTGCCGGGGAGAGGTGTGCCCCGCTGGGCTGCCACTGGAAGATTTCCAGAATTTCGCTGGCTTCCACGGTCAAGGCCATGGCCAGGTTCTTGGGATCGTGATACTGCTCCCAATCCCGCTCGCGGATAAATTCTTTAATGGCTGTTTTCAGTTCTTTCAATGGGTTCTGCCTTTTCCGGGGATTGAATTAGGAAGTCTGCCCGACTTGTGATTTCTGCACCATTTTCTACTGTTCTTCTTCCAGCCTTTGCTGGATTTCCCGCTTGAGCCGCTCGAATTCCCGGTCAATTTTCTGTAGGGGTTCCTCCTGCATGTCGTTCGGCATCCGGGGATTGATCCCCGGCGGGTTGTATGGGTTGACCGGGATCCACTGCCCGCGCTGTTCAGGAAGAATGTAATCCCGGTAATCATCCAGGATGAGCACTTCTTCTGGCCGGGCGTTGGGGATATGCCGGAGGTCTTTGACATCACCCGGCCATTCGATGTAATCTACCTGGTCGGGGAATTCTCGGGGAATGTCTCCCTGGCGGGCCAGCATTTCCAGGATCTCCCGGGCCCGGTCGTTGTCCACACCGGTATAGATCACCACCCGTGGAAACTTGTTCCGGCAGAACTGGAGGAATTCTTTCAATCCCGGTCGGGGCTGGGGATGACGCTCACTGACGATCAGCGTGCGCTCCATATCCAGAGCAAGAACTTTCAGGTCCATTGATTTTCCTCTGCTGTTGATTTCAATCAGTATAGCATGATTGAACCCCCCCATTTGATGGGTGATATTCTTGGATTCCCAGTTCGCCCTTAGGTGGATCCCGGGAAAAACCGGATGTCTTCTCAATTTCAAGGTACCGGGGAAGGGACAGGTGCGATATGCGCCTCCTGGTAAGAAATCTCTCATCAAATATTAACGCCAGAACAGCTGTGCTTGAAGGGCAGTTTAATCCATCGCTGATAAAATATCACGGTGAATATTCCTGTCTGGAAAGTTGCCCTGGCCATGATGATAACCGGTCTGCTGGTCTTCAGCCTGGTGATCCTCATGCCGGTATTATCAGATCAGCTGTCCTGGCGGATGGATGCGGCAGGAACATATTTGCGTGGAGTCCTCCGACCCGTCCAGGCGGTCCCTACCCCCCATCCAAAGTCAGCAGGAACGGGCAGTGGTAAGGTGGCATCTGAGATCCAACCCACAGCGGTTGTTACCAACCTCCCGCCGAATTCAACAGACGAAGCAGCGGATGAGATTCCGGCTTCAGCTCCTTCTCCAACGGCAGGGCCCGGGGCTGTCAGCCTCTCTCCGCCGGCCTGGGAGCGTCAGGATTGGAACAACTGCGGTCCGGCCACGCTGGCTCAGTACCTGCGGTTTTACGGTTGGGAGGGGGATCAATTTGATATCTCGGAGACCATGAAGCCGGAGCGGGCCGACCGGAATGTTAATATCGAAGAGCTGGTCCATTACGTCAGGAATCAGGCCGGCTGGCTGCAAGCCCAGTACCGGGTAGGGGGAGATCTAGCAACCTTGAAACGCTTCCTGGCTGCCGGCATCCCGGTGATGATCGAGGCGGGGTATTACTTTGAAGGGGAGTACTGGCCCAATGACGACCGCTGGGCGGGACACTACCTGCTTCTAACTGGCTATAATGATGAAATGGAAATCTTCACTGCTCAGGATTCCTTTGTCGGTCCTGATCAGCAGATCACCTATCAAGAGTTGGATGGGCACTGGAAGGCTTTCAACCGCATTATTGTCCTGATCTATCCCCCCGAGCAGGAAGCCCTGGTAAAAAATCTGCTGGGTCCGGATTGGGATCCGGAGCAAAATCGCCAGCGGGCCCTGCAGCAGTCCCAACGGGATGTGGATGACAATCCGGATGATGCTTTTGCCTGGTTCAATCTGGGCACAAACCTGGTGTCTCTGGAGCGCTATCAGGAAGCTGCCAGAGCGTATGATTGGGCCCGCGAGATTGGTTTTCCCCAGCGGATGCTGCGGTATCAATTTGGTCCGTTCCTGGCTTATTTTCATGCCAACCGGCTGGAAGATCTGCAGGTGCTAACGGAATATGCCCTGCAACGGACTCCAAATGCTGAGGAGGCTCTGCTCTGGAAAGGCTGGAGTCAGTACCGATCAGGAGATACTGCTGGCGCGTTGAGCAGCTTCCGGAAAGCCCTGGAACATAATCCAACTTATCAGGACGCCCAGTATGCACTGGATTTCATGGGTGCAGCTCCCTAATTTTTAACTCACCAGATCTAAGAATATCCTGCTGGTGAGATTCCAGCAGGTGATTAGATGCCTTTTCCATAGCGCCCTTTGATCTCGGGCAGCGGGTACTCGGGCGGGACGCCGGGGAGGGTGATGGTGAAAGTGGTCCCGGATTCCGGCTCGCTTTCGAAGCGGATCTCCCCGCCGTGGGCCTGGATAATCCCCAAAGCCAGATAGAGACCCAGGCCGGTGCCCTCTCCGACCTCCTTGGTGGTGAAAAAGGGCTTGAAAATCTGGTCCTGCAGGTCGCTGGGGATGCCGCTGCCGTTGTCAGTGATTTTGATGGTAAAGAGATTCTGCCGGGGATCATGGTCAGCCTGGAGGAGGATCTTTCCCTGCGCTGGGAGGGCATCTCTGGCGTTGAGCAGGATATTGATCAGCACCCGCTGCAGCTGATCCCGATCGCAGTACAGTGGAGGAAGGACCTTCGGCAGCCGGGTTTCAATGCTGATCTCCGGGCAGTCAGTGAATTCATGCTGGATGAGCTGCAGGGTGTCTTGAATCAGCTCAATGAGCTGCTCTTCTTCCCTGGGCTGAGGGGAGGTGTGGGCGTAATTTTGCAGGGAGCGGACGATATCCGAGCAGCGCAGGATATCCGCTTTGATCGTGCTCAGTTTCTCCCTTAACTTGGCGGTAGGATGGAGAGGCTGGTTTCTTATCCAGCGCAGGCTGATTTCCGTATTGCTGAGAATGGCCTGCAGGGGGGAGTTGAGCTCATGGGCAACGCCGGTGGTCAGTAAACCGATATCGGCCATTTTCTGAGCCGCCCGAGCAGCCTGCTCCGCTTTTTCCCGCTCCAGGATCTCCTGCTGCAGTCTGTGAGTTCGTTCTTCCACCAGCTCCTCCAGCTGCTTCTGATAGCGGAGAAGCTCCTGCTGGGTATTTTTATAGTCCGTGATGTCGTGGGCAATGATTTGAACACTCTTTCCATCCTGGGAGGGAACGAAGATGGTTTCAAAATACCGTCCCTCATGGTGATCTTCAAACCTGAGGATCCGCTTTTCTTCCAGGACGGTGCGGAACTTTTTCATCCTATCCTGGTAGATTGCGCTGGGAAGAATGTATTCGAGATGAATCTCCGCCAGCGGGGTATCGCCCAATCCCAAGCTCTGGCGCATGGCCGGATTGATGGAGATGATGCGGTTGTCCTGACTGACCTCCATGATCAGGGCCGGGGAATTTTTGACCAGCTGCTGGTAGCGCTGCTCGCTGCTGGTCAGCGCTTGCTGGGTTTCCTGCCGGTTGCGCTCCTTTTCCTGCAGCTCACCGGCCAGCTTCCGACTGCGGTTGAGGAGATGGTCCAGGGAGTTGAGCAGAAAGGCGCTGGAGATCACCAGCACAAATCCAGCGGAGAGGAACACCGCACCGGTATTGATCCATACAGTCTGGTTACCTGCGGAGATCAAAGTGCTCAGGTGGGACAGCGGATAGGCGATCAGGCCAGCCTGAAAGAGCGCCCAGATGCCAAACCAGGCCAGGGTGTTGAACAGCAGCAGCAGGAATCCTGCCTGGACATTCAGAAAGAGCGCTGCCGCCAACGGGCCGACCAGCAGCCAGATGCGGCCGTCTCCCACCGTGGCTTTGGTGGCGCTGAGAGTCAGCCCCAGGATGGTAGTAAGGGTCAAAAACAGGGCGGCCCGCAAATGATGATTCTCCCCGGGAATTCCGAAGCGGATTCCCAGCAGCCCAATGTACATCAGCAGGGTTAGAGAGAAGAATAACCAATTCCCTGTTTGGAGATTGGTGTAGAGGTTAAACACCAGGGCAGCCAGCCCGACCAGCAGCGCGCTGTCCAGCACGGTGTTGAAGCCCTCCTGCCGCAGCTTGGCCAGGGTAAGCTCCTGATCCGTAAGATCCGTGATGCCTATCCCGCGGGATATGGTTTTCAGCAGCGTGGGTTTGTCCACCTTCAACCTCCTTGAGGCTGGGTCTCCGGATGAATTGCTTGTATTGTAGCAAAACAAACAGGCAGAAAATAAGATCCCTTCAAGCACCCGACCTCCGGGGTCACCCCTTCCCGACCTCGGGGGCTGCAGGGCATTTTCCCTCGTCAACCCCGGAGGTTGGCCCCAGCCGGTCCCTTCCATGACAGAAAGATGAGATTGTCCTAACCCTCTTGACACGATCAGACTC
>CAZRUS010000038.1:0-13369 GCA_964603385.1 uncultured Anaerolineales bacterium
TTGAACTTTATAGGTGTCCAGTTTTCATCTTTGCCTAACACCGGGGATGTTGAGAAGATGTCCGGGCCATTCCCAGGGAGATTATTTGCCTGGTTTTGCCAGCGTTTATTCTAGCGGCCAGATCGCAGTCCAAAGCCAGCTGGGAGATCGGAGGATCCTGCGGGGGTGGGAACTTCCCAAGCAGAGCCCGGGGAGGGGCTGCCGGACTGGTGGTCCTGGTTTGATTTCATGGTGGTGAAAACCTATCAGCCTGCCTGTATTCTTAAAGAATATCTTTCTTTAAGATAGTAGTTGTTGACAGCGGGTGGTCTCCATGATAGATTTTTAAGTGCACTTTAATGATCTGTTAACAACAGGTTAAACGGTGCGGATCGTCGGGAGGAGGGCTCCTACGTTTCCACGGCGAACTGCCATGAGGAGAAGACCAGACAACGGCGGCTGTGGAACTACCCGGCCTGGTCGGCGGGATCTCTCAGGACCAAGGTGTATGCACTGCCCGCCTCACCCATCACCTAACATGGTCGGGTGACCCGACGCACCCCTGGCACGACCACGGGGAGAGGATGGATGTGTTTACCTCCGCTAGGGTATCTCTCTCCAGTCATCCCCCCGAGGCCGTGTTCTGAAAAACCCCCGATCAACCAGATCGGGGGTTTCTTAATTCCGGCCGGTCGGCAGCTGCCAGCGCCATCAGAAGGGTAAGCAGGTCCGTGTCGGTCACGCTGTGATCCGGTCCGATCTCCATGTCTACCCCCTTGACGGCCTGGATGGACACTTCCTCGCCTTCGCGGTACTGCGGGTGAACCCGCCGCGGGGTACCTGCAGTAAGTGGCCCGGGCCGCAGTCCTCGGCTTTCAGGTTGACCGTTTCCAGCTCACCGTCATAAACCTTCTTGAGGGCCTCCCGGATCTGTTCACTGCCGACTGTGTGGATGGGCTGCCCGCTGAAATCATTCAGCCTTATCGGTTTCTCCCTTTCCCTGTGGGGTTGGAGGGAAAGCAACGGCCACCCGGCAGACGTCACCGCCCTGCATCACGCTTTCCAGCAGCCGAACGCGGACCGGGCGGTCGAGGATGTACTGCCAAATTCCCTGGTAAAAGCCTGCCCCGCAGTAACAATACACAGCCGGCAGGTGCGGCTCTCTGCCCACTCCTTCCCGCACCCGGGGGCAGTGGCAGTACAGCCGGCGTTTCACCTCTGGATCGGACTCCTGAAAATAGGCCCGGACATTCCCGCTCTTGGGAATTTTGGTGGCAATTATGGTTTCCCCCTGCCGTTCTCCGGCCAGCCCCCAGCCCCGGGCGGTGATCTCGGTGATCAGGTTCTCATCCAGCTGGAGATCATTTCGCAAGAAATCTTCAAAGATTGCCTGGAGCATCGCCAGGGCGAGGTCGATCTCTCCGGATTGCCGAAAGGTTTCTCTGACAGCGTTGAGACCGTCCGTGGGGTACCGGCAGGCGCAGCTGCTGAGGATGGCTTCCAGGGCTTCCGGCCCGAGATCGTTTTCCAGGGAGTGCAGGGCTCTGCAGGTCCAGCTGATCCTCTCCTCAACCAGGGAATCCTGGCTGAGAGATTGTCCAGCAGCAGCCACCTGCTCGTTAAGGTCCGCTTCGGTGAGTTTGGATGCGGCCTGCAGCAGTCTTTCCTGCCAGCTGCGTTCAAAATCAAAAGGGGGGCTGCTGTCGCTCATGGGTCTGTTGTCAGGGTCGGGCTGCCTGCGGGTATAATCATCAGTAGGGGATTTTTTCAGTATAACACGGGGATAACGGCCGCCGTGGAAACTATTGTTAACAAATGGAGCTGCCCATGCGTGATATGGATCAACTTCGCCAGTGGATGAAATCCGACTTTGCCGGGCGCAGCCGGGAACGCTCTGACCAGCAGAAAGGCCTGCCTTACCCGCCGCTGCAGAAACCGGTCCCGGCCCAACCTGCCGGCGTGATCGATCTGCCGGCTTTCGACCCCGGGCTGGCCCGGGAGGTTGCCTTTCCCCGGCTGGTGGTTTCCCGGGAAAGCCGTCGCCAGTACAATGCTGAACCGCTGACTCTGGAGGAGCTGGCTTTTCTGCTTTATGCCACCCAGGGCGTAAAAGAAGAAGTGGGCAGGGGCTATGTCACCCGCCGCACCGTGCCTTCAGCCGGGGCGCGGCATCCTTTCGAGACCTACCTGGCGGTCAACCGCGTGGATGATTTGGATTCCGGCCTTTACCGTTATCTGCCGCTTTCTCACCAGCTGCTGCTGCTCGAATCCACTGGAAATCTGCCCGGGCTGCTGACTGCAGCTTCGCTCGGTCAACGCTTCGTGGGGGATGCCGCCTGCGTTTTTCTGTGGAGCTGTAACCCCTACCGGGCGGAATGGCGCTACCAGCACCACGCCCATAAAAACATGCTGCTGGATGCCGGCCACATCGGCCAGAATCTGTATCTGGCCGTGGAGGCCCTCGGCCTGGGGACCTGCGCTGTCGGCGCATATGACCAGCGGGCGGTGGACACGCTGCTGGAGCTGGATGGGGAAGAGGAGTACGTGGTCTATCTGGCACCAGTAGGCCGGGTGTGAAGTCTGACCGGAGACCGGAAGGTCTTTACCAGGGCATTCACTTTATGTTATAAAAATTAACAAGCCTCTCAGCTGCAGACAAGGAGGGAAAGATGGTCAGGCGGATGCTGAGGAAAGTGCGCTTCTGGCATTTAATGGTGGGCACCGGCTTTACGCTGGTGATCATTGGGCTGGTGTTGATCTTTCTGCCGCCCGAGGTGGGGGAGAGCGGACCGATCGTGATTGAATTCTTCGAGGCCAGATTTGAGGGCAGTGAGATGGGCCTGGCATTGATCGTACTCGGCCTGTCCTGCTTTTTAATCGGCCGGAAAGATCTCGGAGACCTGCGCACCCACCAGGCCATGCAGGAGGAGCTCGGTCGGGCCAGCGGGCTGACTGCCAAACTGGTCGCCGAGCGGGTGGAGCAAACCCTGAACGGCCGGCCGGAGAAGGCTGCCCGGCTGGCTGCCCAGCCGGAAGTTGATTTGTCACAAACCCGGCGGGAGCTGCGCCAGCTGCGGGGCACCGCCGCTGGAGAGCTGCCCTCCCGGGAAGCGCTGCGCCAGGCCGAGCGCGCCATGGCCCTGCTGGAAGCCCTGCAGGCCGATCAACAAACAAGCTGATCGGCGGAGCTGTTTCCCGGAGAAGCTGCTAGTGCGGTCAGGGTGGTTACTTTCCCAGACCCAGTTTTCTGCTCAGCAACCCCAGCGCGGATTCAGCATAGATCCGCCGGAAGAGGGCGTCATTGTCCCGGTATATTTTCGGGGGAGATTCCCGTACGGCAAGGGCAAGGGCGCCCCGCGGACAGGCAGGGATGCACAGGCCGCACCCCAGGCACTGCTCCTCGTCAATCACCAGCTGTTCTCCGGCGATCTGCAGGGCTTCCACCGGGCAGGCCGCTAAACAATCCCCGGAGAGTGTGCAGCGCTCCCGGTCGAGCTGGACCCGGTAGCGGGACGTGGCGGTGGTGTTGCGCAGCCCGCGCACCCAGGCTTTGACCACCCCGCAGGAGCATTCACAGCAGTTGCACAGGGTTTGTATTTTGCCTTCACAGTTGCTGACGTTGTGCACCAGGCCGGCTGCCTCGCACTCATAGAGAATCTGCATGACTTCCTGGTAGTCAATTTCCCGGGCGTAATCGGTCTGCAGCTTCATCTGGGCCAGTTCGTCGAAATAAAAGCAGGTTTCCAGGGGGTGCTCACAAGGGTCGCCCACCACCTGCTTGGCGCTGCGGCAGTAGCAGTTGGAGACCGCGATCCGGTCCACGCTTTTGATCATCTCCGAGATCACATCCAGCGGCAGCACCTGGTTGGGAATGGAAATATCTTCGTTGATCTCGATCCGGGTGGTCGGGGAGGAGGGCTGGACGGTTTTTTCCACCGGCAGCACCCGGTAATAGGGGGTCCTGGTGGGGATAACTTCGGCTGC
The DNA here is from genome assembly GCA_964603385.1 of uncultured Anaerolineales bacterium. Lineage (GTDB taxonomy): Bacteria > Chloroflexota > Anaerolineae > Anaerolineales > UBA11858 > B10-G9. Next base: position 3,964 of record CAZRUS010000038.1, read on the forward strand.
TCCTTCGATCAGGTCATCCATCACCCGGGCGGTGACCGCCCGGAAGTTGGAATCTTCCCGCTCCCGGACTGCCATTTCCAGCACCACGATCACCGGGGCCCGTTCATAGCCCCACTGGCCGTTTTTCTGGAATTTATCCACCAGCCCGCGGGGGATCAGCCGGGTCAGAGCCTGTTGGAGATCAACGGGGGAGATGCCTTTTCGGGACAGCCTGGTGAGGAATTTTTCTTCAGGGATGAAACCCAGATAGGGGAGCTGGAAAAAAATTTCCAGATCGCTTTCCGGAAAGGTCTCCCGGAGGGCTTCTTTGAATTCCTGGCGATGGGGCAGGCTGCCGATCTGAAATTCATAATAGCGGATGAGGTCTTCGTAGCGGTCTTTCTTGGCCATGATCATCTCCGGGATAGTTGGATAGGACAGCAGCACAGGCTTACTGGCCGGACAGATCCGGGCAGGATTGCCCGAGCCAGAAACAGCCTGTCTGGACCTGATGGTTAGAGGTTTGCTGCTACCGTTAAAAGGAGAGGCTCAACCCGTAAGAAGGCCGTATTTCCGGTTGAGTTATCCGGGATTATAGCATGAACAAAAGATCTGCCTGCTGCCTATCCGGCCCTTGATATTGGAAAAAATTATGGGAACTGCTTAGTTAAAGAAATCAAGTGAGCGTGGAGGGAATCGAACCCCCAACCAATGGCTTAAAAGGCCACTGCTCTACCATTGAGCTACACGCCCACTTGCGATGAGAATTCTATCATGCCCGGTTAAGAGCGTCAACAGTGGTTGGCAGAAGAGGAGGGGGAGCAGGCGAGCAGGAAAGAGGAGGAGCTGGAGAGCGCGGGAGAAGGTAGCGGGGTGAAGGGAGCAGGGAAGCGGGGGGATACCGGGCTGCTGGAAACTTAAAATATTGTCCACTGCTTCCCAATCCTCTTTTCATTTTTCAATTTTTCCTTTACCATGCATATTACACCCATGGAGAGGGGTTTTTTCGATTACTTACACCAGATGTGGGGTGTTTATGCCCTTCTGGCACAGCACTTGCAAAAGGATTTCCAAAGCGGACTGGCCGCAGGTTTCAGCCTCGGAATTCGGCAGGTGGCTGCTCCGGAATCGGCAAAAAACGTCCTAGACAGCAGCGGCAGAGGAGATCATGAATAAGCATCCCAAGAACAAATTTTCCTGGTGCCCGGTATGCATGATCCACACCTACCATGTCTGGAAAGATCAGGAATGGCAATGCATCAATGAGGATCACGAACTGTTCCTGAAGTACCGTCAGGATCCCTGGATCGAAGAATATCGCCAAGAGCGGCAGAAGGCCCTCTCGGTCAGTCAGCAGGCCCGCTGAGAATCCGCTCCTCCTTCTCCCTGATACAACAGCCGTACCAGCCTGCCCTGTCCGGCATCTGGTACGGCTGTTTTTGGTTTCCACCGACGTCCCATCCGTGTCCAGACAGGCGCGGTTGTTCGCTGCCAGGTCTTCCTGGAAGAGATTTCATCTCCAGCCTCTTAGAGGCTTGCTAGTCTCCTCCGCTGGCATAGCCGCAGAAAAATTTTTCCCCCGCCAGATCTGCATACCAGGAGGAATACTCCTGCTCCAGCCGCACCGTTTCCCACAGATCACGGTTGTTTTCCAGCCTGCCTGCCGATCGTTCCAGCGGAAGCAGAAAAGACGCCCAGGGTCGCTCGCGGTCCTTGATTTCCAGCGCCCGGCAGGCCAGCACAGCGGAGATTTCCTGCTTCTCCTCCGTGGTCAGCCCCGGCGTCTCGGCCAGCTTGATGATTGCCGGCACCGCATCGCTGGAGAGCCGCTTCAGGTAGTGAGCATCCAGCGGGTCTTCCTGGCGGGCAGCCCGGAGGATGTTGCGGCGGGCGATCAGGGCATCCACGCTGACCGCGTTCATGGTCAGTACAAAACCGGCCACTGCGCCCAGCGCCGCCAGGGTGAAGTAGCGCGGCTTGCGGAGAATTTCCAGAGCCAGCACACCAGCGAAAAGAATCCCGATCCACAGGATGCACAGGTGAGCATAGGTGCGCAGCCGCGTGAAGCCGTAAGCGGCTTCATACAGGGCCAGCCGCTGGTGGGAGGAAACCAGGATCACCCCAATGAACAGGCTGAGCAAACTGCTGAATATGGTAAACACCCGGGACTGCCCCCGGGTGGATCGTCTGGAGATGGAGTTTAGGGCAATGATCAGCAGCAGGGTGAAGAAAGCGGCTGCCAGCAGCTCTCCAAAGCCCCGCCGGGCATATTCAGCGTACGTAAATCCTTCCAGCGAGATGTTCTTCTCGCCCCCAAAGAAATATCGGAACTGGATGGTCACAAAGGATAAAAAGAGCAGGTTGACGCTGCCCAGCATGACCATCGTTTCCTGAAACCCCAGAAAATGAGCCAGCCAGGGTTTGTCTATGCCCAGCAGCGATTCCTGTTCGCTCTTCAGCAGCGCGTAAAGCAGCAGCCCGACGGTGATCAACGTCCACATCCCGATCAGGAAGAGCCGCAGGATATATTCTGGCAGCTTTTCTATTCGCAGCAGCTCAATCAGCTCTCCCAGCCAGCTGGCAAAGATGGGATCAGCTGCGGAGAACAGGGCGGCAAATACGGCCAGAATGGGCAGGGCCAGCAGCATGCCCCGCAGGTAGGGCAGGGCCGACTGCCATCCAGTCCGAGATTACTCTCTTTCTGTGGGTTCTCCGGCCTGGTGCCTTCTCCCTTCAGAGATCAGATCGATGGGGAGGGCAATGGTGTTTATCAGCAGCCGGAAACCACCCACCAGATAATCTCCCAGATTGTAGGCTGGCCACCGTCCGCCCCGGAAGGAGAGCAGCAGTAAAGCCAGGAAGATCAGGCTGAGCAGATGGTTAAGGATTCTGGTGAAAGGTTCTGCCCGCAGAAATGCCAGGCCCCCAAAAACCATTACCGGGATAATCAGCAGCAGGCTCTGCCAAACCGGCGGTTTCTCTTCCTGGCGGGACAGGATGAGCAGGGCCCCCACCATGAGCAGCAGCTGCAGGGTGAAGGAGATTCCCGGTGGTTTTTGCCAGTAGAAGAGGTCGAAACTCCAGCCAATCAGGGCGGCAGCCCACCACAGCCTGGATCTGTTTTTTAACATCTCCAACTCCTTTTGAGGTATGGGATTGTCAGGGTAGAAGAAGGAATCAGGCCGGATGCAGGCTAGAAGACGGTGGCAACCAGGGAGAATACCATGGAGAGTACGATCAGGATGCCAATCACGGCCATGACTATTTGTTGGGTTCGGTAGCGCTTTTTATTGGGGGACATACGACTCCTTTGCCGGAGGGCTTGACTGCATGCCCATTGTAGCATGCCTCAGGTTTCTTCCAGATGCTTTTTGATCAATTGAGCGATTTTGAGAGGGATTTTTGGTGTTTGAGAGATCTCTTCTACCGTCGCTTCACGAATATTCTGCACGGTGCGGAACTTTTCCAGCAAAGCCCTCCGACGGACCGGTCCCACCCCGGGGATTTTTTCCAGACTGGAGGTCAGACCCTGCCGGGATCTGCGCTTGCGGTGCGCTGACACGGCAAACCGGTGGGCTTCATCGCGGGCCCGCTGTAAAAGCTGCAGCCCGGGCGAATGCTCCTGAAAGCGAACCGGGTATTCTTCCCCGGGGAGAAAGACCTCTTCATAGCGCTTGGCAAGACCGGCGATCGGGATGGTATCCAGCAGATCAAAATCTCTCAATACGTCCGCAGCCCGGTTGAGCTGTCCCTTGCCTCCGTCAATCAGGACCAGGTCTGGCAGGGCAGAAAACGATGGATCGAGCTTCTTCCCCGGTCGATCGGGTATTTCCTGGGCTGCCAGCAGCCGCCGGAAGCGGCGTTGAAGGACTTCTGCCAGGCTGGCGTAGTCGTCCGGTCCCTGGACGGTGCGGATGTTGAACTGGCGGTAGTGAGCGGTCTCCGGTTTTCCATCCAGGAAGACCACCATGCTGCCTACCTGGGCTGTGCCCTGGGTGGTGGAGATGTCGTAGCATTCAATGCGCTGGGGCGGCGCGGTTAATTCCAGTTTTTCCTGAAGATCATCAAGTGCCTGGTCGGAGCGCTCCTGCTCAGAACGCTGCTGGGCTTTGACAGCCGTCAGCATGGCGGCAGCGTTTTCTGCCGCCATGGCGATCAGGTTTTCCTGCTCGGGTTTGTTGGGGATGTCAATGCTCACTTTTTGATCTTCATCCAGGCTGTTCAGCCACTGCTGGATGATTTTAATTTCCTCCACCTCCCGGGGAAGCAGGATCTGCTCGGGAATGGAGGGGGCCTGGTCATAAAACTGCTTGATGGCTTCGGAAAGCACATCCTGATCTGCGGTCTGATCAGCGTCCTCAATTAAGAAATACTCCCGCCCGGTCAGCTTTCCTCCCCGGATGAAGAAGATCTGCACGCAGGCTTCTTCCTCAGAGGTGGCCATGGCGATGATATCGGAATCGCAGTAATCAACGGAAATGATCCGCTGATCTTCGACGATTTTCTGGATAGCGTCCAGCTGATCCCGGATCTGGGCAGCATGTTCGTAGCGCATTTCCTCTGAGGCCCGCTGCATTTGTTCTTCTAATCGGGTGACGATTGGTTCTGTGCGCCCGTTGAGGAAATCACCCAGCTGTTCAATCATATAGCGGTAATCCGCCTGGTTGATCTCGCCGATGCAGGGTGCGGTGCAGAGTTCGATATCGTAGTACAGACAGGCCCGCTGATCCTCCCCGGTAATGGTACGGCTGCAGGTCAGGTAGGGAAACACCCGCCGGAGCACATTGAGGGTTTGATTGACCGCCCAGACGCTGGTGTAGGGACCGTAATACCGGGAACCGTCCTTGTCCACTTTGCGGGTCACCGTGACCTTGGGGAAGGGGTCCGCCCAGTGAATCTTGATATAGGGGTAGCGCTTATCATCCTTCAGGCGGACATTGAAGTGAGGCTGGTATTCTTTAATTAAATTCATCTCCAGGATCAGCGCTTCCAGCTCGGAGGCAACAATAATCCAGTCGATGTCCTCGATCAGAGAGACCAGCTGGCTGGTGCGGGGGTTTTTCTGGGCGCTGGCATGGAAGTAGGATCGTACCCGGCTGCGCAGATTCACTGCCTTGCCGATGTAGATCACGTTCCCGGCAGCATCCTTCATCAAATAGCAGCCGGTTTTCCTGGGGACGGAATCCAGGATGTCCTGGAGATGTACCTTGATTTCCATAGCGAAAAAATTGTAACACAGCGGTAGGACACCGGGTTCCATCCTGGGAGAGATAGGAAGGATGTCGCCTTCCGGCATGCTTTCTCCAACTTGTCCTTTTCTGCGCCTTTCGCTATACTGTGCTCATGTTTGATCAGCCGCAGTTTGGTGAGCAGGACGAGGGCTTCAGCCGGACCTGGTCGGTCTCGGAGGTCAATACTTATCTGCGATCCCTGTTGGAATCGGACAGCAATCTGCAGGACTTATGGGTGGAGGGGGAGGTATCCAATCTCTCCCGCCCCCGATCGGGGCATCTGTACTTCACGCTGAAAGATCAGGAGGGATCGCTGCGGTGCGTGATGTGGAGAAACCGAGCCCAGGCGCTGAGCTTCGATCTCCGGGAAGGGGCGGCTGTTGAAGCGCATGGCAGCGTCAGCGTCTATGAGCAGCGGGGAGAATATCAGCTTTATGTTGATTTTCTGAGACCCCGAGGTGAAGGCCATTTATATCAGGAGTATCTTCGTCTAAAAGCCCGTCTGGAAGAAGAGGGACTCTTTGATCAGGCCCATAAGCTGCCGATTCCTCCCTGGCCGGAGACGGTGGGCATTGTCACCTCATCCAGCGGCGCCGCTCTGCAGGACATGCTGGACACACTCCGACGGCGATACCCGATGGTGCGGGTGCTGCTCTCCCCTACCACGGTTCAGGGAGAGAACGCTCCCCGTCAGATTGTAGCCGCCCTGCAGCGGCTGATGGACCGCGGACCGGATGTTATTTTAATCGGACGAGGTGGAGGGTCGATTGAAGATCTCTGGGCCTTTAATAACGAGGGGGTAGCACGGGCGATATTCTCCTGTCCATTCCCGGTGATCAGCGGAGTGGGGCATGAGACTGATTTCACCATCGCTGATTTTGTCGCCGACCGTCGGGCACCAACCCCCACTGCGGCGGCGGAGCTTGCAGTCCCCGATCAGGTGGAACTGCAGGCGAACCTGCAGGAATTGCGGTCCCGGCTGACCTGGAGATTGGAGGGGTACCTGAATGAGCAGCGCAGGATGGTGGAGGAGTCCCTGAGCAGGGTGAGGCGTTATTCCCCCAGCACTTTGATACAAAACGGACGCCAGCGGGTGGATGAACTCAGCACCCGGCTGCAAAGGGGTATGGATCGTGAGCTGGAAAGATCCCGGGAACGGATCCGGGCCTATCAAGCCCGGCTGGAGAGCCTCAATCCGGAAGCCATTCTTCAACGCGGTTATGCGGCGGTCACTGCCCGGGATGGCTCCACCGTGTACCGGGTGGAGCAGGTGGAGAGCGGAGAAACCCTGTTGATCCGGGTCTCGGACGGCAGCTTTGAAGTAGTCGTAGAATGAATATTTCACCCCGGGAAATAGGCTCCAAACCACGATAATCATATACTTTTCTTTAACATTTCTCATATTCCATTCATATACTGCCTTTCTATAATATTCCTGACACAAGAATCACCGGAAGTCCAAGCATCCTTCCGGGGATTGTGCATGGAGGAAAACAATGGACCTTGAGAAATATACCAGTAAATCGCAGCAAGCCGTACTCCGGGCGCAGCGGCTGGCTGAGGAGTACAACCATCAAGAAATTGCGCCCCTGCACCTGCTGTCTGCCCTGCTGGAACAGCATGAGGGTGTGGTGCCGGCCGTCGTCACCCGCATCGCCGGCAGCATTCAGGGCCTGCGTGAAAACGTCCGCCAGGCGCTGGAAAATGTTCCTAAAGTATACGGCGGCAATGTGCAGGTAGGATTGAACCGCAAAACCAGCGACGTGCTGGCTGCGGGAGAACGCTATGCCAAGGGGATGCATGATGATTATGTATCCACAGAGCACCTGCTGTTGGGGTTGACGGAAAGTCCAGAAGGGGATCGTCTGGAGGAATTCGGGCTGACCAAGGATGCCATTCTGGGCGCGATGCAGGAAGTGCGGGGATCCCAGCGGGTGACCACCCAGACGCCGGAGGATACTTACGAAGCTTTGAAAAAATATGGTCGGGATCTGACCGATCTGGCCCGGCGCGGGAAGCTGGATCCGGTGATCGGGCGGGATCAGGAGACCCGCCGGCTGATCCAGATTCTCTCCCGGCGGACCAAAAATAATCCGGCCCTGATCGGGGAACCTGGAACGGGCAAGACCGCCATTGTGGAAGGGCTGGCCCAGCGCATAGTCAACGGGGATGTCCCGGAAGGGCTGAAGCGCAAGAAGCTCGTCCAGCTGGATATGGGCGCCCTGGTGGCCGGTGCCAAGTACCGCGGGGAGTTTGAGGAACGCCTCAAGGCGGTGCTGAAAGAGATCACCGCCGCAGCGGGTGGAATTCTGCTCTTTGTGGATGAGATGCACACGGTAGTCGGCGCCGGCGCTGCGGAAGGGGCCATGGATGCCGGTAATATGCTCAAACCGCTTCTGGCCCGCGGGGAGCTGCACATGATCGGTGCCACCACACTGGATGAGTACCGGAAACACATCGAGAAGGATGCCGCCCTGGAGCGGCGCTTCCAACCGCTGCTGGTGGAAGAGCCCAGTGTGGAGGCCACCATCAGCATTCTGCGAGGATTGAAAGAGCGCTATGAGATTCATCACGGTGTACGCATCACCGACCCGGCGACGATCGCCGCGGCAACGCTGTCCAACCGTTATATTGCTGACCGGCAGCTGCCGGACAAAGCCATCGATTTGATCGACGAAGCGGCCGCCCGGCTGCGGACGGAGATTGATTCCAAACCCCGGGCACTGGATGAGGTCGACCGGGCGATCATGCAGCTGGAAATCGAGCGTGAGGCCCTCAAAAAGGAAAAGGACCAAGCTTCCCGGGACCGGTTGGAAGCTTTGCAAAAAGAGCTGGCCGAGCTGAAAGAGGAACAAAAAGAGCTGCATGCCCGCTGGATCACAGAAAAGGAGGTTATCTCCGATGTCCGGGCGATCAAGAAAGAGATTGACCAGACCCGGGTGGAGATTGAGAAAGCGGAGCGGGAAGCAGACCTGGAGCGGGTCGCCCGGCTGCAGTACGGCACCCTTCGGGAGCTGGAGGAGCAGCTCCGCGAGAAAGAGCAGCGCTTGAAAGAAGTCCAGCAGGCGGGTGCGCTGCTGAAAGAAGAGGTTGATGCCGAAGAAATTGCCGGCGTGGTTTCCCGCTGGACGGGGATCCCGGTCTCGCGGCTGATGGAGAGCGAAACACAGAAGCTGATTCACATGGAAGAGCGCCTGCACCGTCGGGTAGTCGGTCAGGATGAGGCCATCAAAGCTGTTTCTAACGCGGTGCGCCGCTCCCGGGCCGGTCTGCAGGATCCCAAACGGCCGATCGGTTCCTTCATCTTTATCGGTCCGACCGGGGTGGGCAAGACCGAACTCGCCCGCGCCTTAGCGGAGTTCCTCTTTGACAACGAGGAGGCCATGGTGCGGATCGATATGGGCGAATACCAGGAGAAACACACCGTTTCCCGGCTGATTGGGTCCCCTCCTGGCTATGTTGGCTACGGGGAGGGCGGTCAGCTGACCGAGGCAGTTCGCCGGCGGCCCTACAGCGTGGTGCTTTTTGACGAGATCGAGAAAGCCCACCGCGAGGTTTTCAACACCCTGCTGCAGCTGCTTGACGATGGGCGGCTGACGGACGGACAGGGACGCACGGTGGATTTTCGCAACACGGTGGTGATCATGACCAGCAATGTGGGCAGCAAGTACTGGTCGGATCTCGATCAAAACTGGGACATGGATGAAGCCCGGGAGTTCACCCAGCAGGCCCTGCGGCAGACTTTCCGGCCTGAGTTTCTCAACCGGGTGGATGAGATCGTCACCTTCCATCCGCTCAGCCGGGAGCATATTCTGGAGATTGTTGGCATTCCGCTCAGCCGGGTGGAGTCATTGGTCCAGAACCAGGGTTACTCACTGGAAGTCACGCAGGAAGCCCAGCGCTATCTGGCCGAGCAGGGTTATGATCCCGATTACGGCGCCCGACCGCTGAAGCGTACCATCCAGCGTGAGCTGCAGGACCCGCTGGCACTGGCTATCCTCTCCGGGGAGTTCCAGGTGGGGGATACCATCCGGGTTGATGTTGGCGAGGAGGATTTGGAATTCAGCGCTGTGCTGACGGGAGAAGTGGTCTGAGCTTGGGACCGGGAGACCAGGGTTCCCTGGGTGCCTGGCGATTGACCAACGGGGCTGTCTAAAAAGCAGCCCTTTTTGCTTTTCCCACAATCCAGTATGAGG
>CAZRUS010000039.1:0-12200 GCA_964603385.1 uncultured Anaerolineales bacterium
GCGCTGCGTTCAATGGACAATTTGCGGCTCAGATCATTCAGGTTGATCGAGCCTTGCGAATTTTCTATTTCTTGTAATACTTGATGCAACACGATACGTCTCCTCGATGTTGGGATAGACCCGATTTCAGCCCCTATCATCATCGAGCTGATAGGAGATGAAAGAGTTTCAACTTAACCCACAAACAACTTGCCAACCTGAAAGACGATGAGGGCTGCGCCCCAGGCGATGACAAGCTGTCCGATGATACTGACCCACATCCATTTTGCGCCAAACTCATGCCGCTCGGCGGCTATCGCCACCATACAGGGCGTGTAGAGCAACACGAACACCATAAAGGCCAACCCCGCCAATGCGCCGTAACCACCGCTGGAATGCTCAAAACTAATCTGAACTGCGGTCATAAGGTCGGTTGGCTCCTCCTCTTCCTCTGCCTCAAACAAGTTGATACCCACAATCAGTGGGATCGACTTGATCGTGTCCCACGCTGCGCCAAAGAAACTGGTGACGATCTCGCCGACATCTTCAATGAAGGTGGTGGGCGCGGCTGCCTCTTCTTCAACTTCTTCGATGCCGTAAATCTGGGCCATGGTGGCAATCACCACCTCTTTGGCCACAAATCCGGTAATCAACGAACCGCCGGCTTCCCACGTGCCAAAGCCCAAGGGGGCAAAAACGGGCGCAATAATGCCGGAGGCGGTGGCAAAAAGGCTGTCGTCCACCTCGGTCTCGGCAAACGAGCCGTCACCCTGAACCGGGATAGCCAGCAAAAACCACAGCACAATGCTGACGGCCAGAATAATGGTCCAGGCTTTGCGCACAAAGGCCGAGGTGCGCTCCCACATATGGAACCAGATGCCTTTGAGGGTGGGCATGCGGTACGGCGGCAGTTCCATCACAAAGGGCGCTTGCTCCGCCGTTTTGAACACGGTGTTTTTCAAGATCAGCCCTACCACAATGGCCACGATGATGCCCAACACATACATACTGAAGATAGCCAGCCCGGCATAGGCCGAAAAAAAGATGGACGCAAACAGCACGTACACCGGCAACCTGGCCCCGCAGCTCATAAAGGGTACCAGCAGGCCGGTGAGAATGCGGTCTTTTTCGTTTTCCAGCGTGCGCGTAGCGTAAAAGGCCGGCACCGTGCAGCCAAAGCCCACAATCATTGGCATAAAGCTTTTGCCGTGCAGCCCAATGGCGTTCATCAAACGATCCATCACAAAAGCGGCGCGGGCCATGTAGCCGGAGTCTTCCAAAATCGCCAGGGCCAGGTAAAGCGCCATAAGAACCGGCACAAAAACCAACACACCGCCGACCCCGGCAATAATGCCATCGACAAATAAAGATTCTATCCAGGTTCCACCCAGGCCAACGAGGGTCAGCAAGGACACGCCCCAGTTGGTGATCGGCCCGGTGATCACGCCGTCGATCCAATCTAAAAATGGCGCGGCAACATCGGCGGTGAATTTGAACACGGCCCACATCAACGCCAGGAAAATGGGAATGCCCAAAATCCGGTGGGTGACGATCATATCAACCTTGTCGGAAAAACTGAGTTGCTGTTCGGCGGGGCGGGTGACCACGCGGCGCACCAGGCCGTTGACAAAGCCGTAACGGTGATCGGCCAGGGCCACATCAATATCCTCACCGTATACTTTTTCCAGGCGGGCAATACTTTGGGTCAGGGCTTCCTCAACAGCGGCGCTGTTTTCAAAACATCTGACCTTTGCCGGCATGACGCCATCCCCTTCCAGCAGTTGTACGGCCAGCCAGCGGGGATTATACTTGGCGGCCAAACCCGGCGCAGCGTTGATGGCTTTTTCCAGGTGAGTGATTTCAGCTTCAATATCCTGATTGTACGTTACGTAGACCGGCAGGTGAGAGTGGGGTATGGCTGCGGTTGTCATGATCTTAGCTCCTTTTTCCAGGCTCAATTTGTGCCATTGCCGGTAAACGATACAATGGCTTGTTTCAACTCATCCAAACCCTGTCCCCGGCTGGCCACCATGGGGATGACGGGTATTCCCCCCAACATTTCCGATAGCTGAGGCGCATCGATTTCCAGGCCGCGCGAATCAGCTTGATCTTTCATGTTCAAGGCAATGATGACGGGAATGCCGGTTTCCAAGATCTGAGCGGTCAGGTAGAGGTTGCGTTCGATGTTAGCAGCGTCAACCACATCAACCACCACCTGGGGTCGTTCTTCAACAATGTAATCGCGCGCAATCTGTTCTTCCAGCGAAAAGGCCGACAGGCTGTAAGTGCCGGGCAGGTCAACCACAATCAACTCCTGGCTGCCGTGTTTCAACACGCCTTCTTTCTTTTCCACGGTTTTGCCGGGCCAATTACCAACGTGTTGCCGCGAGCCGGTCAGCGCATTGAATACCGTGCTTTTGCCCACGTTGGGATTACCGGCCAGGGCAATGGTTAAGTCAGTCATAATTCTGCTCCTTAGTTTTGACCAATATTTTTTGGGCCATCCCCCGCCCCACGGCCAAACGCGAATCGTGTACGGCCAAAAGCAGCGGGCCTCCTTGGGATTGTAAAACCTGAAATTCAACGCCGGGGGTCAAACCCAACTCGGTCAAACGGCGTTGCAGACCATTTTTGGCGGTGATCTCAACCAACGTCAGCCGCTCGCCCGGCGCGGCCATTGTTAACGGCAAACAGCCCGCGTGAGGAGTCTGCCTTTTACATCTTTTAAATGGATGCCGGTAGTGGCCGGTGCGCATGTTACGCGACCTCCACAATGATCTGTTTGGCCTCATTTTTACGCAGCGAGAGTTGGTAATTTTTAACTTCCAACTCCAGCGGGTCGCCCAACGGCGCTACCTTTTTAATGGTGACGGTTTCGCCGGGCACCATGCCCATATCCAGCAAACGGCGTTTGGTTGTTTTTTCGCCGCCAATACGCACTAACACGCCTTTTTCACCCAGCGGCAGTTGGTCAAGCGTGATCTGTTTTGTTTTTGTGGTCATGGTTGACTCCTCTGCGGATGATGATTGTTCTAATTCGGTCGTAACCCTTACCGTTTGGGCCACCGCATTCGAAAGCGACATCGGTTGGCCGGATACTTCCAGCAGCAGCGCCCCATCGCTGGCGACACCCAGCACCGTTACCGTTTCTCCCACAACAATTCCCTGCTGTTTGAGAAACGTATTGGTCACGTTGCCGGCGGTCAGGTCAACTACCCGGCCTTGCTTCCCGGCGGTCAATTCAGCCAGGCGGCACGCTTGGCGCCCATAATTGTCTGAACTGAGTTCCGGCGTATCCAGAAAATCGGCCAGACGGTCGGCCAGATGATCGGGCGTGACGTGTTCAAATCGACAGGCGATTTCATCGGCCTCAGTGGGTTCCAGCCCCAACTTCTCGACGAAAAAAGCCTCCCATAGATGCCGCGAACGCAATACGCGCCGGGCCAGGGCATCGCCATCGGGGGTCAGGGTCACGCCTTTGTACGGCTCGTACGCAACCAATCCTTTTTCAGTCAGCTTGCGGCACATCTCGTTGGCCGATACCGAAGTGATGGAGAGTTCCTGAGCCAACTGCGACAGCGGCACAGGTTGTCCGGCTTGCTGCAATTGCGCCACCCGCACCAGGTACATCTCTATGCTTTCGCTCATCGATGAGATACTTTCGTTATGGTTTACCATAAAAACACCTTTAATTTATAAGGCTAACCTTTACAATTGTGGAGGATAATACAAAGCTGCGGGAAACGATAGTGACAAATGTCATTACCCGAACGGACAAATGTCACATGGTATTTTAACCTCGGTTAATTCTAAACCTTAACTTTGATTAAAAAACGGCTTGAGTTTTGAATAAAAAGCGGTCAAACTTCTGGGGGGGAATCTTTTTTGAAAAAAATTGAAGTTTTCTATATGATTCCAAATGAGGAATTTCTTTAGGTTAACCCAAAGAAATTCCTGCTGGTTTTCAAGGCGACCTAATCATCTCTTTCCAACGTTAAGATAATCAAGTCCTTGACCTTTTGTTGAGAAGGGCTTATCGGCCATACCCAAATTCATGTCAAACCCTGCCGGAAGGTTAACCAAAACAGGTTGGGTAAAACCGACATCAAGCAGCCACTCGCTCATTTGGGCCCAACTGGTCACATCGCCAACACTGTTAGCCAGCAGCGTATGCAACGAAAAGAGCGCCGCCTCCGGCGATTGGGCGGGATTATCATAGTATCCTGTTGCAATTATTTGCAAGTAAAGTTGTTTGCATCATTTTTGACAAAAATATCTTGCTATCTATAATAGACGCATTTGCAAACAGTTGCAATAATAACCAGCCCGGAGACAAGCGTTTGTCTTGTGAAGCATTCTTTTTGAAAAAATTGCAGGAAAACGGTTTCCGTCTGACCCCTCAACGGGAAATGATCTTGACCACCCTGCATGAACTGAACGGCTTTGCCACCGCCGACGAAATCTACAGCCGGGTTCAGCTCCTCAGCGCCTCGATGACCCGCTCCACGGTTTATCGCACCCTGGAATTACTACAGAGTTTTCGGCTGTTAGCCCGCGTCGAATCGGGGGAGGGGCAGCACCTGTATACCCTGATGGACCTTGAAGCGCCCTATCTCTATTTGCGATGCCGTCGCTGCGGCCGGATTACGGGCGTTGAATTGAAGCAGTTTGAACCGTTTAGGCGCCATTTGAACGAACAATACGGCTTTGAGGTAGATGTCGAAAATTTATTTCTGACCGGGCTATGCCGGGCGTACCGGACCACGCCGGATGAAGCCACCCATTAAAACAGGAGACAAGTTAACTTGACCACAAATTCTCAAAACCACCGGAGGCAGACTCCGGTTAAAACAACCTGTATCAGTAACTGGGGTAATTATCCCAAAATTGCCGCCCGGCTGCACGCTTTTGAAGCCGTGGAAGAAGCCCAAACGCTGGTGCGGCAGGTGGAAACGGCCATCCCCCGGGGCAACGGGCGCTGCTATGGCGACTCGGCGCTGGCCGGTGATATTATCTCCACCCTGCGGCATAATAAATTCTTGGCTTTTGATGACCAGGCCGGCTTACTTTCGTGCCAGGCCGGCGTCACGCTGGCCGAAGTTTTGGCAGTGATTGTGCCACGCGGCTGGTTTTTGCCGGTGACACCCGGCACCAAGTTTATCACCGTCGGCGGGGCCATTGCCTCGGATGTTCACGGCAAAAATCAGCACAAAGACGGTACGTTTAGCGACCATGTAACCCATTTGGACCTGCTTTTAAGTGATGGTCGCGTGGCCGGTTGTTCCCCTCACGAAAATCCCGAATTATTCTGGAGTACGTGCGGCGGCATGGGCGTGAGCGGCCTGATCTTAAACGCCACGTTTCGTTTGAGACGGATCGAAACGGCCTATATTCGGGAAGAGACAATTCGCGCCGCCAATCTGGACGAATTGATGGACCTGTTTGAAACATCGGAAACATGGACACATTCGGTGGCCTGGATTGATTGTTTGGCGCGAGGTCGGGCGATGGGCCGGGGCATTCTGATGCGCGGCGAACACGCCGGCTACAAAGATTTGGAGACTGAAACCCAACGACGACATCCCCTGGCCATAAGATCAAAACTAAAGCTTAATGTGCCGTTCAACTTTCCCAATCTGGCGTTGAACCGGCTGACCATGACGGCGTTCAATTTGGCTTATTACCATCACCATCCGGCCAAACCGGTGAAACACCTGGTTGATTATGATACGTTCTTTTATCCGCTTGACACCATTGCCAACTGGAACCGGATCTATGGCAAACGCGGATTCACCCAGTATCAATTTATTTTGCCTCGGACCGCCGGCCGCACCGGACTGGCTACGCTGCTGGGCGCTATTGCCGACAGCGGCGCCGGCTCCTTTTTGGCCATCCTCAAACTGTACGGTCCACAACGGGGATATATCCCTTTTGCTATGGCAGGCTATTCCCTGGCTTTGGACTTTCCGATCAGGCCCCGGCTGTTTGCCCTGTTGGATGAACTGGATAAATTGGTGTTGGCTTATGGCGGCCGGCTTTATCTGACCAAAGATGTAAGAATGAGTCGGGATATGTTCTTGGCCGGTTATCCCCAGGCCGAGGCTTTTATTCAACAAATCAAACAATCTAACCCGCAAGCCAAATTTCGTTCACGTCAATCCGACCGCATAGGTGTAACCCGATGAGCCATGTCTTAATTTTGGGAGCAACATCCGATATTGCCAAAGCGCTGGCTTATGAATATGCCAGCCACGGTTATGGTTTGACCCTGGCGGCCAGAAACCCGGAGCATTTGGCGGCCTTGAGCAGCGACCTCCATATCCGGCATAACGTTCCGGTGCACATTGTTGCTTTTGAGGCGTTGGATTATACCGGCCACGCCGATTTTTACAGCCAACTAAAAACCAGGCCGGATGTGGTCATCTGCGCGTTTGGTTATTTAGGCCGGCAAGAAACGGCCCAAACAGACTGGGCTGAAACGGCGCAAATCATCCACACCAATTACACCGGGGCCGTATCGATTCTGAACGTGGTCGCCGCAGATTTTGAGCAGCGGCGGTCGGGAACCATCATCGGCCTCAGTTCGGTGGCTGGAAACCGGGGGCGGCAGAGCAATTATCTGTATGGCAGCGCCAAAGCCGGCTTCATCACTTATCTGTCCGGTTTACGAAACCGGTTGTTCAAAGCCAACGTCCGGGTGATCACCGTCAGACCGGGTTTTGTCCGCACTCGCATGACGGCTGACCTGGCGTTGCCCAACCGGCTGACAGCCACACCCGAGCAGGCTGCCGCTGCCATTTTTCGAGCGTATCGCCGCAACCGGGATCACGTTTATGTTTTGCCGGTGTGGCGTTACATTATGTTGGTCATTCGCCACTTGCCTGAGTTTATCTTCAAAAGGCTCAGTCTGTAAAGGAGGCAAATCCAAACAAAAACATCCCCCTATATTCCAAATCCAGACAAAATTAAACACTACTTAACGATTGAGAGGAAAATTCAACATGCAATATAAGTTCCAAACATTTGGCCACAAAAAGCATCTGTTAATTTTGTTGATGCTGTTTGTTCTTTTATTATCACTCCCCCTGACCACCGCTATGGCCCAAACCGGCGGCAGGACCTACACCATTCAGGCGGATGATTGGCTGTCAAAATTGGCCGAAAAAGAATACGGTGAGATACTGGCTTACAAAGCCATTGTGCATTACACCAATGAAAAGGCCAAAGAAGATACCGCCTTTACCCCAATTCACGATCCCGATCAAATTGACGTGGGCGCGACCATTTACCTGCCCACCGCCGAGCAGGCCACGGCCTATTTTGCCGCCAATGCCGGCTCTAACCTTGCCCCGGAAGTAGTGATCGGCGTGGGCCGCAATTTGTATTACGGCCACAGCGACTGGCATCCCATCCATGGTTCGCTCAATGTGTGGGAATCGTTGATCTACCCGGATGAAAATCTCAACCCGCAGCCGGTTCTGGCTGAATCGTGGTCGGCCAACGCGGATAATACCGAATGGACCATTACCCTCAAAGAAGGCATTTACTTTCACGATGGCGCGCCCTTGACCGCCGAGGTGGCGGTCTACAACCTGCTGGGCGCTCACGAAAATTACACCCCGCTGGCCACCCTGGATCGGATCGAGGCGGTAGATGATACCACGGTAAAAATCTATCTCACCGCGCCAACCCCAGCCCTGCCCAATCTGCTGGGCGGCTGGCAATCGGCCATGTTCTCACCCGCCACCCACCAGCAGCAAGACCAGGATTATCCGGTTCCCTACGGCACCGGCCCGTATATGTTCAAAGAGTATGTGGACGGGGAAAAGATCGTGTTGGTCCGCAACGAAGCCTACTGGGGTGAACCCGCCAAAACCGAACGCATCACTTACCGCTACATCCCCGATGCCAATACCCGGCTGCTGGCGCTGCAATCCGGCGAGATCGACGCCATTGCCGATGTCGGCTCCATTATGCCCAGCCAGGGCGCGTTGGTGGAAAGTGATGAGAACCTGGACTTGTATTTGCAGGATGTAGTTACCACCCACTATCTCTTCTTTAACAACGACAAAGCACCCTTTGATAATCCGGCGCTGCGCCAGGCCGTCAGTATGGCCCTTGACCGGGATTTATTGGTCAACGAGGCGGTGTACGGCTATGGCGTACCCGCCGCCGGC
The DNA here is from genome assembly GCA_964603385.1 of uncultured Anaerolineales bacterium. Lineage (GTDB taxonomy): Bacteria > Chloroflexota > Anaerolineae > Anaerolineales > UBA11858 > B10-G9. Next base: position 8,157 of record CAZRUS010000039.1, read on the forward strand.
AATCTCACCCCCCTGGCAAGCAGTTGGGTAAACCCCGATGCCAAACCGGTCTACGACCCCGAACAAGCAAAGGCGTTGGCCCAAAGCGTTCTGGGCGATGAGCGGGTGAGTGTTACCTTTGTGTTGAACAGCGGCCTGGCCAATCGCTGGCCCTATGCCGAAATTGCTCAGATTATTCAATATGAACTGGCCGATTTAGGGCTTGATGTTGACATTCAGACCGTCGAGGGCGGCACCTGGAATGAAATGTTGGGCAATGATGAATACGATCTCAGTATGCGGCCCTATACCATGTCGTCCGGCGACCCCGACGACTTTATGACCTACTGGGCCAGGAGCAACGGCATTTTCAACAAAAAGTACAGCATCAGTTACGCCAACGCGCAGGTGGAAGAGTTGATCGCTACAGCCATTGCCGAAGTAGACCCGTCCGCCCGCAAAGCCTACTACGATGAACTGCAAACCATCTTCATTGAACAAACGCCGTTTACGCCCATTTACCACGAGGTCACTTTGTATGCGGCGCGGAAAAATGTGGCCGGGCTGAGCCTGGACCCGAATTTCAACTCTTCGCTGGCAACCGTTTACAAAACTATCGAGTAACCCAACCCTTACCCCAAAGACGAATGGCGGGCACGCCCTGATCGTTCTGCCATTCGTCTACCTTATTCAACTATGAGCCACATTCTCATCAGAAAATCGCTGCTGGGCATTTTTTACATCTTCGCCATTTCCCTCATCGCCTTTTTTATGAGCCGGCAAATGCCCGGCGACCCGGCGGTACTGATTGCCAACCAGGGCCGGGAAACCGAGGCCCCACCGGAATTGGTCGAAAAAATCCGACAGAAATATGGTTTTGATAAAAGCTGGCCGGAACAATACAGGTTGTGGTTGGGCCGGGTGGTCACGGCAGGTGATTTGGGTATCTCGACCCGCACCCATCTGCCGGTGATTACTGAACTCAAAAACAGCCTACCGGTCACGCTCCAGTTAGCCGCAATCACTTTTTTGGTCACGGTGGCCGTTTCGCTGCCGCTGGGTTTGTACGCCGGGATTACCCGTAACCACCTGGCCGATTATTTGATCCAGGCTATGACGTGGTTAACTTACGCCGTGCCTGTTTTTCTGGTGGCGAATATTTTTATCTGGCTTTTTGCGGTCAAATACAACTGGCTGCCCTCCTTTGGACACGACTCCTGGCGGCATTTTGTGCTGCCGGTGGCGGCGCTGAGCCTGCATTTGATCGGCTGGACCACGCAAATCATTCGTTCCAGCATCAAAGAGATCACTCATCAGGATTATGTTCGTACCGCCAAATCAAAGGGACTGTTTACCCGCAACATTGTCTCATCGCATATTTTGAAACCCGCCCTTTTGCCCATTGTCACCGCGCTGCTGATTCAATTAGGGCATCTCATCAGCGGCTCGTTCATTATTGAAATTGTATTTGCCTGGAACGGTATTGGCCGGCTGCTGATCGACTCCATTATGGCGCGCGATTTTCCCACCATCCAGGGCGTGCTGTTGTTTGTCGGCCTTATTTTTGCCCTGCTCAATATTCTGATAGACTTATTGTACGCGCGGCTGGACCCCACGGTTTCCGCCCGCCTGGCCGGAGGGCAGTAACGGTGCGCTTAAAAACCGTGGCCGGCTGGAGCAGCCTGGTTGTCCTGGCCCTCATCATCCTGGTCTGCTCCGTACCCACGCTGCTGACTTCTTACCAACCCAACGACATCAATTTTGCCGACAAGTTACAGCCGCCCGGCGCCATCCATCCGCTGGGCACCGATGACATGGGGCGCGATCAACTGGCCCGCATCCTGTACGGCGGGCGGGTGACCCTTTGGTCGTCGCTCATCATTGCCGCCGGATCGGTTCTGTTCGCTACCCTGTGGGGCGCGGTATCGGCCTATGCGGGCGGGGCAGTGGATGAAATAATGACCCGCATTGCCGATCTGTTGATGAATATTCCCGGCCTTTTGTTTGTGTTGCTGCTGGTGAGCATTCTGTCGCCGGGCATGGCCAGCCTGGTTATAGCATTAATGCTCATCAAATGGGCGGGGTATGCCCGCATTATCCGGGGACAGGTCTACACCCTCTTGAGCGCCGAATTCATCGAGGCGGCGCGCAGCATTGGGGCCACCGGCGGGCGCATTATCTTCAAACACATCATCCCCAATAGCTGGTTTATGGTCATTACCATTTTTGGGCTGGTATTTGCCGGCAGCATTTTGAGCATTTCCAGCCTGAATTTTTTGGGTTTTGGCGTTAGACTGCCCCACGCCGAATGGGGCGCTATGATCAACTACGCCCGGCCCTTTTTGCAAACCCATCCCCATCTGATGCTGTTTCCGGGGCTGGCCATTGCCGTGACCATTGTGACCACCAATCTTGCGGTAAAATTTATGGGCTATGATAACGCTAAAGAACGGAGCAGCCATTTATGAACGGTTTAGAAACGTGGACGCAAAAACTGAACGCCTACCGGGCCAACCGGGGCCGGAGTGACGCGGCCTGGTGGGGCGATTACGCCGCCTGGTACAACGATTGGACTGCCGAAAACGATAGCGGCCGGTTCATTTATCCGGCCATCCAAAAACACATTCAGGGACAGGTGTTAGAATTGGGCGCCGGCACCGGGATGATGACCCAACGCCTGGTCAAGGAGGCTCACCATGTTGACGCGCTGGAACCCTCGGCGGCGATGCGTGGTTTTTTGCAGCGCAACCTGGCAAATGCCGCCAACCTGACCCTCATCCCCTTGAAGATTGAGGATTACCTGGATTGCCTGCGTCGCTACCAGGCCATTGTGGCGGCGAATGCCGTTTACAACATTGCCGAAATCGACGTGGTCCTGACCCATTTGCTAAAAGCAACAGGCTACCTGGCGCTGGTCATTGGGACAGGCCAGAAAGTGGCTTTTTTTGAGGCCATTCGAAAACAGTTTGTAGGCCGGAAAAAAGCTTCGCCACCGGGGCAGGGGGAGTTAACCCTGGTGTTGGATGATTTAGGCATATCGTATCAAGTTGATATTCTCGACGTCCCGACGCAATATTTCTTTACCAGCCAGCCGGCCATGCTTGACTGGCTGCTGCCCTACTTTTCCCTGGCCGAAGATCAAAGGCAGGCGCTGGCTGAATTCATCGATCCGTATCTGCAAGATGATGGTGAAAAGGTGTGGTTTACCATCACCCGGCAACAAGCGCTGGTGCAGATAGGACATTCTTTTTGCTCTAACAAGCGTAAGGTAAAAAACTCCCGTACCCTCGTCCCCTGCAAAAACCCCATCTAAGAGGGTGGATGAGCCAATTAGCCAGAACAAGCTGGCACAAACCAGCACAATCTGTTGGCAAGTTAGACGTTAAAGAATCTGACCTCACGCCTCTTTCTGAATAAGACCGAAATATTTAGGAGATAGTTTTCAATTCTGCTCTCTTAATTAGGGCAGATTGTCGCTTACGATGCGTCTTAAATTCCGCCAGGTAGTAACTGCCAATCACAAAAATCGCGGCGGCCATCTGGGCGGCAAAGCCTTCCCAGGTGGGGTACAGGCCAAACCATAATCCCAATTGATAGGGGATCTATAGACCGTGAATAGGCGTAAACGTCAACCAATTCACCGCTTGCAGCATATGGACGGTATTGCCCACCATCACCACCATCACCCCGCCAATGAGAATCCCGGTAGCCATTAGCATATTTTTTTTCGGTAAGGTCTGTTGCAGTTTGAAAGTTATAAAACCAACCACGCCAACCCCCAATAGCCCCATCGCTACACCCTGCAATACCACCAACGTGTCCGCATCCAATACCAGGGCTTGGAGAAACAGTACTGTTTCAAACCCCTGCGCGATAAACACTGGTGAAACCAAGCAGCAGCAAACCGACAAACTGGCTGACCTGCCGGCTGAGAATTTCTTCTAAAGTTCAGGCCACTTATGGCGCAAGCTCAATTATATCAACCATCTGATTCGTTTTGGTGTCAATCGCCACGATATTGTCAGATTGTTCACAGGTGACATAGAGTCTGCTTCCATCAGGGCT
>CAZRUS010000040.1:0-12035 GCA_964603385.1 uncultured Anaerolineales bacterium
AGGGGAAGCGCCAGCTTCCCCGGGGTTGATGCCCGCCGGAGCTGGCGCTCCGGCTTGAGCGGGAAATGAAAAAGGCTCCGGGACCTTTCTGTCGACCTGCGGCCGCTGGCGGTACCAGGCACCGGGACCCGGGTCGGTTCCCCGGCGGGGTTACGCCGCCGGGATATGCTGTTTGATTCCCCGGGACCAGGTGGCTTCTGCTTCCTCCGCCAGCTGGCGTTCATCCACCCCCAGCAGGGTGTCATCCCGATAGCGCACCTCTCCATTGACCATGGTCAGCCAGACCGGTCCGGTGGCCCCAATTTTGGCGATCATATTCGCGGGATCATGTAAAGCGCCCGAGAACTCCAACCGCTCAGTATCAATCATAAACAGATCGGCGCACTTGCCGGGCTCCAGGGAGCCGATGTCCGCTCTGCCCAGCATTTCCGCGCCCCCCACCGTGGCCAGCTTCAACAGCTGGTAGGGCGAAGGGGACCCGCCCCGCTGCTTGCCGTGCAGGGTCTGCAGCAGATAAGCCATCCGCAGGGTATCCAGCAGGCTGGAGCCGTCGTTGGTGGCCGAGCCGTCACAGCCCAGGCTCAGCCGCATGCCCGCCGCATCCATGGCGGGGATATCGATAATCGGGAAGCCTCCCAGGGCCGCCGGGGCCGGACAGTGGGAGAGGCCGGTTTTAGTAGCTGCCATGGTTTGATATTCTTCCGGGGTCAGCTCCCAGCCGTGGGCCACCCAGACATCCGGGCCCACAAAGCCGATCTCCTGACACCAGTCCAGAGTCCTCATCCCGTAGCGCTCGACCATCCCCGGGTTCTCTCCCTCACCCAGGTGGGTGTGCAGCAACACCCCGTGCTCGCGGGCCAGCTTGGCGGACTCCACAAAGGTCTCCTGGTAGCAGTTGATGGGCTGGCAGGGCGCGATGACCACCTGACGCATGCTGAAGGGCTCGGGATCATGGTAGGTGTGAATCAAGCGCTCACAGTCCTGCAGGAAAGCCTCCGTGGTTTCCACCATCTCCGCCGGGACGGTGCTTCCTTCCTCTTTCGGCAAGGTGTTGGTCCCCCGGCCGGCGTGGAAGCGGATGCCCAGCCGGGAAGCCGCCTCCATCTGGCGGTCAATTAACTCCTTCTCAGCCGAGTTGGGAAAGACATAATGATGGTCAAATACGGTGGTGGCGCCGTGTTTGAGCAGGTCCGCCATGGCCACCAGGGACGAGTAGTAAACCAGGTCCGCATTTAACTGCTTGAAAATTTCATAGATCTCGTCCAGCCACTCCAGCACGGTCATATTGGGAAAATCGATCACCTTCAAGTTGCGGATGAAGGTCTGGAAAAAATGGTGATGCGTGTTGACCAGTCCCGGGTAGACAAATTTGCCCCGGGCATCCAGGGTTTCCCCGGCATCCGCCGGAATATTCTTCTCGATTTGAAGGATCCTGGGGCCTTCAATCAGCAGGTCACAATCATAATGAACCCGGTCCTCCAGATCACAGGTGACGATCGCCCGGGCATTTTTTATTAACAGCCTGTTGTTCATTGCTCTCTTCCTTTTGCTAACACCACGATATCCAACCATCAGGGAACCCGCCCCTGCCCTGCAGTCCGGCTACTTCTCTTCGCTGTCATAGGGAAACCCCAACGCCGCCGGGGCTTTCCCTGATTTCCGGAACAGGGTGGCAATCACCAGACCGATAATCGTCATCAGGTAGGGGGCCATCCCCAGGAAATGGGTCGGGATGCGGGAGCCGAAGGCCTGTGTGTAGAGGGTGAAGGCGTTCACCCCCCCGAACAGATAGGCGCCCACCACCGCCATCAGCGGGTTCCATCCAGAGAAGATCACCACCGCCAGGGCAATCCAGCCCCGGCCGGCCGTCATGTGCTCCAGCCAGGAAGGGATGTAGGCGATCGACAGGTAGGCCCCACCCACGGCCACCAGGGCCCCACCCAGGATGGTGTACAGGTAGCGGATCCTGGTCACGCTCACCCCCAGGGTGTCCGCAGCCCGGGGATTTTCTCCCACGCTTCTCAGGTGCAGGCCTGATCGGGTCTTGAAGATAAACAGCCAGAGCACAATCACCAGCAGGTAGCTGATATACACCAGGGCGTCCTGCTGAAACAACGCCGGGCCCAGGAAGGGGATATCCCCCAGCAGGGGAAGTCTAATTTCCTGGAAGGAGTTGGTGATCGATTTTCCCAGCATGGGTTTGCCCAAAAAGGCGCTCAGGCCGATCCCGAAGGTCGCCAGCGCCAGGCCGCTGACCACCTGGTTGGCCCGTAAGGAGATGCACAGCACCCCGAAGCCCAGCCCCAGCAGGGCCCCGGCCAGCAGGGCCGCCAGCAGTCCCATCCAGGGATTGCCGAAGGTCAGGGCCCCGAAAAATCCTGCCATGCCGCCGACCAGCATCATGCCTTCCAGACCCAGGTTCATGACGCCGGAGCGCTCGGTGATGATTTCTCCCAGGGCGCCAAATAAAATCGGCGTGCCGGCTGCAATGGTAGCCGCGATAAAATTGGTGATAATTTCAGCATCCATCATCAACCTCCCGAGGATGTTTGAGCTGTCCCGGTCTGCCCCCCTTCCAAATCCAGCCGAACCCGGTAGCGAAGGAAGAATTGACCGGCAAGGACAAAGAACAAAACCGCTCCCTGAAGCATATAAGCGATGGAAGCCGAGATCCCGGCCGTTTGAGCCGCTGTGCCGCCCACCAGCAGGGCCGCAAAGAAATAGGCAATGATCAGGGTCCCCAGCGGGCTGCCCTCCGCCAGCGAAGCGATGATGATGGCTGTATATCCGGCATTCCCGGCCAGGTTATCCTGCAGCCGGTAAAAGACCCCGGATAATTCCGCCATGCCGGCAATCCCGCTCAATCCCCCGCTGATGAACAGGGTCAGCAGGATATTCCGGAAGACATTCATCCCGGCGTATTTCGCTGTCCTGTCGCTGGACCCGATGACATTGATTTCATACCCGAACAAGGTCTTACGGAAGACCACCAGCAACACCGCCGCGGCGGCGAAGGCCAGCAGCAGTCCCAGGTGAACCCGGGAATCGCCGATGGTCGGCAGCCGCGCCGCCGGAGGGAATTCAGCGCTGAAGGGATAGAGCACGAGCTCGGGATCCCGCCAGGGGCCCTGGACCAGGTAGCGCACCCAGAGCGCTGCCACATAATTGAGCATCAGCGTGGTGATAATCTCACTGATCTCCCACAAACCTTTCAGCACGCCCGCCAGCAGCCCCCACAGCCCCCCGGCCACAAACCCGGCGGTGATTAACGCCGGCATCATCAGGTACCAGGGCAGCTCCTGGAAATTCAAGGCCACCCAGGTTGAGGCAAAGGCGCCCATCAGCAGCTGTCCGGTGGCGCCGATGTTCCATAAGTTCATCCGCATGGCCACCGACACGCCCAGACCGGTCAACATCAGCGGAATGGCTTTGACGATCGTTTCTGAGACCGCATAGCTGCTGCCGAAGGTTCCCCGCAGCATGGATCCGTAAATCTCCAGAGGCGAATGGCCGGTAAAGGCAATCAATAAAGCCCCTAACAGCAGGGCCAGAATCACGGACAGGACGGGGATCACCGTGCGCATCACCCGGGGTGTTTCTAAGCGCTTTTCTACATGGATTCTCATCTTATTCTCCAGCCACCTTGGATCCCATCATCATCAAGCCCAGCTCTTCCACCCTGGCTTCTTCCCCGCTTACCTCGCCGATGATCTCTCCGTTATAGATTACAGCCACCCGGTCGGAGATGGCGATCACTTCATCGAGGTCCTCCGAAATCAGCAGGATTGCCGCCCCTCTCTGCCGCTGATCCAGCAGCAGTTTGCGAATTTCCGTTGCCGCCTGAATATCCAGCCCCCGGGTAGGATTGGCCGCAATCAGGACCCGCGGATTGGAGGCGATTTCTCTTCCCAGCAGCAGGCGCTGTAAATTCCCTCCCGACAGCTTCCAGACCGGTTCATCTAAATCCGCCGCCCGGACATCGAATCGATCGACAATTTCCCGGGCAGCCTTTTTAACCTCCTGGAGGTCGATAAACCCGCCTCTGGAAATGGGAGACTGGTTGTAGGTCTTCAAAATCGCATTCTCATACAACCCCAATTCCGGGATCAAGCCCATTTCCTTGCAGTTTTCCGGAATCAGGCTGAGCCCCAGTTCGATGCCCTTTTTAGGGCTTTTGTTGGTGATATCCTGATCGGCCAGCCTGATCCTTCCCTGATCCACCCGGCGCAGTCCAGCAACAGCCTCGGCAAGTTCCCGCTGGCCGTTTCCGGAGATCCCGGCCACCCCCAGGATCTCCCCTTCCTGCAGGCGGAAGCTTAACCCTTTCACGGCATCATACCCGCGGCTGCCTTTCACCCACAGGCTGTCCACCTCGAGCATGACCGCTCCCCCGGGGCGCTGCTCCCGTTTCCCGGGCATGGGCAGGACCTCTTTCCCCACCATTAACTCCGACAGCCTGGCTTTGTCCACATCCTGGGCATGGACGGTGGCGACATTTCTCCCCTGGCGAAGAACGGTAATGCGATCCGCGACCCGGAGGACTTCTTCCAGTTTATGGCTGATGTACAGCACGGACTTCCCGGAGGAAGTCATCTGGCGGAGGATTTTGGCCAGCTCCTCCGCTTCCTGGGGTGTTAACACGGCCGTGGGCTCATCGAGGATCAATAATTCCACATCGCGGTAGAGCAGCTTAAGGATTTCCACCCGCTGCTGTTCCCCCACCGACAGCTGCCAGATTTTCGCCTGGGGATCGACCTGTAAACCATACTTCTTCCCCATGGCTTCCAGCTGCTCCCCCACCTCTCCCAGCTCCAGCAGCAGGCCCTGCTGATCCAGGCCGATCATGACATTCTCTGCCACCGTAAATACTTCCACCAGGCTGAAATGCTGGTGGACCATCCCGATCCCCGCCTGGATGGCATCCCGGGTCGATCGAAAATCCTCTTTCTTCCCTTTGACCCAGATTTCCCCCCCGTCCGGCTGGTAGAGACCGGAGAGGATGTTCATCAAGGTGGACTTCCCGGCGCCGTTTTCCCCCAGCAGGGCATGAATCTCACCCGGCTGGACTTCCAGGCAGGTGCCGTCATTGGCGAGGACGCCGGGAAAGTGCTTTTCAATGGCTCTCATTTCAACCAGCAGTGTCGGTTCGTGATCGGGGCTCATATTCACCTGGCCTGCCTCCTTACAGTCGGGCAGTCTGAAATTCAAATACCATTCCAGACTGCCCGGGGCTTACCATTGCAAACGATTTTCAGCTTCCCTTATCCGGGTCACTCAGAAACCGTGCCCTCAATGCCCGCAACCAGCCAATCCATCTCCAGAAGCTCATCCAGGGTCAGGGCTTCGCCCTCCGGCACCCGGATTTCTCCTGATTGATCGCGAATCGGCCCTTCAAAGATCTCCAGCTCTCCAGAGATGATCTCTGCCTGGGCTTCTTCCACACTGGCTTTCATCTCGTCGGTCACCTTGGGACCATAAGGCCCAATGCCTACGGCTTCTTCTGCCAATCCGTACCAGTATTCCCCGGATTCCCAGTTCCCATTCTGGATCATTTCCGTCAGTTCCACATACACCGGTCCCCAGTGATAAAGCATACTGGTCATCAGATATTCGGGTGCGAACTCGGATTGATCCACCTGATAGCCGAGGGCCAGGACCCCTTTCTCTTCCGCTGCCTGAACGGCTGCGGCTGAAGTCGTGAACTGCTGAATGACATCCGCGCCGGCATTGATCAAGCCTTCCGCCGCCTCTTTGGCGCGGGCGGGATCGTACCAGCTGTTCAGCCAGACCACCTTGATGGTCGCATCAGGATTGACTGCCTGCACCCCGAGGGCAAAGCCGTTAATCTCACGGATCAGCTGCGGGATGGGGAAGGTTCCTACCACACCAATCAAGTCATCTTCTGTTGCCATGCCGGCCAGAATGCCGGTGAGGTAGAGCCCCTCATCCGCCTTCAGCCGGTAGGAAGCAATGTTCTCAGCCAATTTGAACTGGTCATAATTCAGGAACATGACCTCGGGGTTCTTTTCAGCCACTTCAGCAATGGCGTCATTGTACCCGAAGCTGGTGCCAAAGATCACTTCGCATCCCTGGGTAACCAGATCCTGATAGACCTTGGCAGCATCCACACCGCCGGTATCATAGACTTCATCCACGTACGAGGTGGTCACACCCTCCAGGTTCTCTTCCAGATACAGGCGGCCCTGATTGTGAGAATAGGACCAACCCTGATCATTAATGGTGGTGTTGTTAACGAAGCAGACTTTCAGCTCAGCGGCGCTTTCTTCTTCTGCTTCTTCTTCTGCAGCTTCTTCTTCTGCAGCTTCCTCTTCTACTTCGGTGACCTCTGTGCTTGGTTCTTCTGCTTGCTCCTCCTCGGCCGGCGCGCCTGGGCCGCAGGCAGTGATCACAAACGTTAAGGCAACCAGGACAATCAGCATCTTCCACAGTTTTTTCTTCATTGGTAATTTCTCCTCATTCAGTAGGGCAAAGATTTTTCTGATATTCACTTGTGTTAGTCGATAGATCACCTCCATCCCAAGAAACAATCTTTCATTCTGAGTCAGATAGACATCATGGAATCCGGGGCAGGGGTCTCAGGGTTCCCGCCGCCGTCTGAGAATGCTGTAGCGAACAAAATCCGGGTGGTGATAGTTATACCCAAACTGCAGGGGGGTATTCTGAGAAGAATCTAAGAAAAGCTCTTTGAGCAGCAGCAGGGGCGTTCCGGGAGGACATTGAAAGAGCTCGGCAATCTCTCCCGAGGCGGTGACCGGAAGAATATCCGACAGCAGGTATTCCAATCGGGCCCCGGTGATCTCCTCCAGAAAATAAAAAAAGTTCTCCCCGGAGCCTTCGATATCATAGGGCTGCTGGAGATTCCTGGCCGGAATGTGGTCTCTGCCGAGGATGGCTGGTTTGCCGTTGGCCAGGAAAATTTTCGTGAAACAAACCACCTGGTCTCCCTCATCCAGGTTGAGTGCTTTTCGCATCTCCTCATCCGGTTGAATGGTTTCCGTCTTGACATGCTTGACGCTGGGTTCAAACCCAAATTCTTCAATTAAGGAGCGGTGCTCAAAAAAGGTATCGATCCGGGTGCGCACCTCGAGACCTTCCGGCAGGACGTAGCTTCCCACCCCCTGAACGCGGCGAACCAGGCCCTCACTGACCAGCAGGTCCATGGCCTGGCGAACGGTATGACGGCTGACGCCGTAGCGGTTGGTGAGCTCTCTTTCCGAGGGAATGACCTCATCGAGGTGGATTTCTCTGCCGAGAATTTGCTTGCGGAGATGTTGGGCAACCTGGTAATACAGGGGCAGCGGAGAATTGCGATCGATCGGATTCATAATCCTCCAGATCATGGTACAATCAGGGCGAAATCGGTCCGGATGTGCGGATGTACGTACCAGCACATGTGATTATAGCACCAAGAGGATGAATTTTCAAGCACACCCGCAAAGATCTTTGGAGCCCACCCCATGACCGCTTTTTACCAGGCCCAGACCCTCCCGGAAGCGCTGGCCGTTCTGCAGGATACCCAGGCCGCTCCCCTGGCTGGAGGCACCGACCTCATCCCCCAACTCAGAGCCGGAGCAATCCACCCCCCGGCCCTGCTGGATATTTCCTCCCTCCCTGAGCTGAGATTCATCCGGGAAGACCACCACTCGCTCCACATCGGAGCCGGCACCACCTTGACAGAGATCCTTCATTCTTCCTTGCTAAAGGAGCAGGCCCCGGCGCTGCTGGAGGCCTGTGAAAAAATCGGCTCGGTGCAAACACGCAACCGCGGCACCCTGGGCGGCAATGTCGGCAATGCCTCCCCCGCGGGAGATACCCTTCCCCCCCTGCTGATCCATCGGGCCCAGGTGGCCCTGCGCAGCGCCCGGGGAGAGCGTCTCATCGACCTGATTGATTTTTTCCTGGCTCCCGGAAAGACCGCCCGCAGACCCGGGGAGCTGATCCATTATCTGCGCTTGGAAAAACTTCCTCAGGGCATGAAAAGCACCTTTCTCAAAGTGGGCAGCCGCAGGGGGATGGCGGTTGCCGTCGCCAGTGCTGCGGTGGCCCTGATCCCACCGGAACATTCCCGCTCCCCTGCCCGGGAAGCCCGACTCGTCCTGGGCGCTGTTGGGCCCACGGCTATGCCGGTCCCTTCCGCGGCATCCCTCCTGACCGCCCAACCTTTCAGCACAGAAACCATCCGGGCTGCGGCCCGGGAAGCGGCGCAGCACTGCAGCCCCATCGATGATCTCAGGGCCTCCCGGAACTACCGAAAAAGAATTGTGGAAAACCTGGTCCTGCGGGCTCTGGCAACACTCAGGGAGAGAGATTAACCATGCAGCATGAAATCCATCAAATCGATCTCAAAGTCAATGGCACCCCGCTTAACCTCTTCATCAGACCGGAGCAAACGCTCCTGGAGGTCTTGAGAGAAGAGCTCAAGTTAACCGGGGCCAAAAACGGATGCGGGGAAGGGGAATGCGGGGCCTGCACGGTGCTGGTCAATGATCAAGCGGTCAATTCCTGCCTGATGCTGGCCGGTCAGGCAAATCACTGTGAAGTCATCACCATAGAAGGCCTGACCGGGAACGGCCGGCTGCACCCGGTTCAGAAAGCGTTCATCCAAACCGGCGCTGTGCAGTGCGGCTTCTGCACCCCGGGGCTGATCCTTTCCGCGGTGGCCCTGCTGCGGCAGACGAAGAATCCCAGCGAGCAAGAAATCCGCCAGGCCCTGTCAGGAAATATCTGCCGCTGCACCGGTTACAGCAAGGTCATCCAGGCAGTCCAGGCAGCTGCAGAGGAAATGCATCATGTCACCCCCTAAACAGATCGCCAAATCAAAAATCAGAAAAGATGTTTGGGATAAGGTTTCCGGGACATCACAGTACGCCGCGGACATCCAGCTTCCGGAGTCCTTTCACGGCGCACTCCTGCGCTCTCCCCACCACCATGCCCGGATCCTGCGCCTGGACCTCCAGGAAGCAAAAAAGTCCCCGGGCGTAGCTGCTGTACTGACCGCAGACGATGTGCCGGGAGAGAAGGTTTTCGGGGCCATCATTCCAGACCGGCCGGTGCTGGCTTCGGATGTGGTCCGGCACCAGGGGGAAGCGATTGCCCTGGTGATCGCCCGCACAAAACGGGAAGCCCGGGCCGCGCTGAACAATATCCGCGTGGAGTATCAGCCGCTGCCAGCGGTCCATGATCCCCGGGCAGCCCTGGAGGAAACTGCCCCCCGGATCCACCCGGACGGCAACCTGCTGCTGGAATATGATCAGGGCAGGGGAGATATCGAGGCCGGATTTCAATCCTCAGATCTGATCCTGGAGGAGACGTTCCATCTTCCCAGAATTTATCCCGGCTACCTGGAACCGGAAGCATCCCTGGCGCAGTGGCAGCAAGAGGGCTCCCTGCGGGTCTGGGTCAGTTCCCAGAAGCCGTTTGAGGATCAGAAAGCCATCGCCCGGGCCCTGGACCTCCCCCTGGAAAAGATTCAGGTCAAAAGCGCGGAAATTGGAGGGGCGTTTGGCGGAAAAGAAGACTCCAGCCTGCCCATCCTGGCGGCCTTAGCCGCCTATCATATCCGGGGCACGGTCAAACTGGTCAACAGCAGAGAGGAATCCATCCTGGCGCACCCCAAAAGGCATCCCATGGAAGTGCAGTACAAAATCGGCGCCAGCCGGGACGGCCGCCTGCAGGCCATCGAAGTCAACGGGCTGATGGACACAGGGGCCTACGCCTCCTACGGCCCGGCGGTTGGCGGGGTCTTTACGGAAATTGCCTCCGGCGCCTACAACATCCCCCATACCCGGGTGAGGAATCAAATTGTTTATACCAACTCTCCCTTTTCTGGGGCCATGCGGGGCTTTGGGGCTCCCCAGGCGATCTTTGCCGTGGAATGCATCATGGATCAACTGGCGGATGCCCTGGAGATGGACCCCGTTGCCCTGCGCCGGAAAAATATCCTTCACAAAGGGGACCGCACACCGATCGGCGTTCTGCTGGAGGAAGAACCTTCTCTGGGAGCCTGCCTGGATGAAGTGGAACGTGCAGTCCAGGCGCTGGAGGCAGTTCCTGCAGCGCCCGGGAAACAAACCGGGGTGGGATTCGCCCTGTTAATCCAGGCCATGGGCTTGGGGCATGGTCTCCCGGACCATACCACCACCCGGATCCAGTGGCTTCCCGAAGGCGGAGTGACTTTAGATATCGGCACCCCGGATATGGGACAGGGCACGCTGACCATCGGCGCCCAGATCGCTGCCGAAAGGCTGGCGATCGATTACGATCAGGTCCAGGTCACAGCGCTGGACACGGCATCTTCCCCGGATGGCGGGGTGACCTGCGCATCGCGAATGACCTACATGGTGGGGAACTCCATCCTGAAATCAGCCGAGGCTGCCGTTGAAGCCCTGCTCGATCAGGCTGCAGCCCTGCTGGAAGTGCCCCGGGGAAAAATCAGCTATCAGCAGGGATCCATCCATCTGGAGGGGAAGGAGCAGCGCCTCATCCCCGCTGCAGAGATCGCCGCGAAAGCAGCAGCCCATCAGCAAGAGATTCTGGGAGAAGAGACCTACAGCTTCTCGTATCCGCCGGAAATTACACCGCAGGACCTGCCCATCGGCATGCCTCATATCCGGTTTGGATTCGGTGCCCATGTGGCCCGGGTTGAGGTCGATCCGGCGTTCGGCACGGTGGAGGTGCAGGAGATCCACGCCATTCATGATGTCGGCAAAGCCCTCAATCCGGCAGGTGTGGAGGGACAAATCGAAGGCGGGGTGGTCATGGGGGTGGGCTACAGCCTGCTGGAAGAAGTCAAACTCAAGGGCAGCGGAACTTGGACAGACAACCTGACCGAATATCTCCTTCCCACGGCCGCAGATGCGCCCAAAATTAAAAGCATCATCCTGGAATACCCCGAACCCACGGGGCCTTATGGCGCCCGGGGGATGGCCGAGATGAGCATGTCCCCGGTGGCTCCGGCCGTCGTCAACGCCCTCAGGAATGCAACCGGTAAAACTCTCACCAGGATCCCGGTTCGGCCCGAGGATCTGCTGGAATCAGAGGAAGCTGCGCCTGGGGCGCGGAGACGGGGGGACAGCGCACCGGAGGCGCGGTGAATTGTGAGCTGTAAATGGTAAGTCGATCGCCGGATGGTTTCTCTCACGATGTATTACCAGCTGCTTGCAACTTACCTGCTTTGAATAACGCCAGACCGTCGGAGGCCGCCAGGACCTGCGTGGTCTTTGCAGCTGCCGCAGTACTTAGTGGATAGTGAGATAGTAATTAGGTTTTCCTGTAAGGGATCCGTGATCCCTGTTCATCTGATAGTTTTCCAGGGTTCGAAAAGGACAGCGAAAATCCACTGCAGTCGGTCAATTAAACCTGGCAGCGCGCCGGAGGCGCGCTGCTCTACTTACTATTTACCAATTACTGGTTCTGCCCCTGTCCCGCCAGCGGGGATTTCTCAATCTCTGGGGGTAAAGTCTCTCTTGCTGTCATTGCGAGCGCAGCGAAGCAATCTCTGTCCAGCAGGTGATGCAGTGAAAATAACTTTGGGCAACTTCTTGGACAAACCACCTCAAGGCCGCCAGCCGCAGAGATCGCCGCGCCGGCCTGACGGGCTCCTCGCGATGACAGGTAAAGGTACCGGAGCGCTCCCAGGCTCCGGGACCTGGGTTCATTCCCCATCGGCGCAGACCAACGAGCGTAGTATGCAGGGAAGCGTCATCCTCCCCGGATGGCGCTTCCTTCATGGAGAAAACCAGAGATATCTGGATCAGCACCGGGGACCCTCCACCAAACCCAACAAGGAAACACCCTCCCGAAAGGAGGATGTTTCCCAACCCCTTACGCCAGCGGGAATGCTGGCTCGGTTTAACAGGCTGGAGGGGAAGCGCCAGCTTCCCCGGGGTTGATCCCCGGGTTGGATGCCCGCCGGAGCTGGCGCTCCGGCTCGAGCGGGAAATGAGAAAGGCGCCGGAATCGGAGCGCCGGCCTGACGACCTCCTGCATCCACCCTCCTTGTCATTGCGAGCGCA
>CAZRUS010000041.1:0-9792 GCA_964603385.1 uncultured Anaerolineales bacterium
CTCCTTATCAAGTCGCTTAATGCGACACTAAACAAATGCGCTTCTTGGCGCACCGCTGGGATGGTTGTGAACGACGATGATGGCCGCTGCGTTCTGCCGAACGGCAGGGCGGAATAGTTCGCCTACCCGCACCTGAGAGGAATTCAGCGAGCCCTGATAGATTGTCTTTACCGCCAATACGTGATTGCGGGTGTTGAGCAGCAGCACCCGCAGCTGTTCCTGCTCCAGGGCACTCATCTCGTACTGCACAAGGTCGGCTGCATCCTCCGGGCTGTGGATGGTTGGGCGGTCCTCCGGGGATTGGGCGGACAGCCGCCGACCGAGATCAATGGCCGCTTTTATTTGAGCAGCTTTGGCGGCACCCACGCCGTGCTGGGCGCGGAGCTCCTCGTAGCTGGCCCGCTGCAGCCCGGCCAGTCCGTTAAAGTCCTGCAGCAAACGCCGGCCGAGCTGGATGGCATTTTCTCCCTGCACCCCTACCCGCAGCAGCACTGCCAGCAGCTCGGCAGTGCTGAGCACCGGAGCGCCCAGTTTGGCCAGACGCTCCCGGGGTCGTTCACTTTGCTTGAGGTCTTTTATCCGGTAGGATGGCTGTCCCCGCTCCATTTCATCCTCCTGGAGGTATTTTTCCCGCCTGTTTATCTTTATACACCAGGGGAAAGGGTCCGGCAAGGGGGCCTTGGTGGAGAATCACTTCCTTTGCGGTATAATTTTTGGGGAGGTTACAGCTGATGAATTTTGATCCTTCTTCCATTAGTGATTTTTTACTGATCGCTGCCGCCTGGAGTGGGGCATTTTTCGCCGCCCTGTGGCTCAGCCTGTTGGTCTGGACCTATCGGGATATCCGATCGCGGACCAAGGATCCGCTGGTACGGATCCTGTCTGTGCTGGTGGTCGCTGTGCTGTTTCTTCCCGGTGTGGTCATTTATTTGATCCTGCGGCCGTCGATGACCCTGGAGCAGGAGTATCAGTACATGCTGGAAGAGGAAGCCCTGCTGCAGTCCATCGAGGAACGCCCGGTCTGCCCCGGCTGCGGGCGCTATGTGGCGGAAGCCTGGAAAATTTGTCCCAACTGCCATACCCGATTGAAAAAAGACTGCCATCAATGCGGCGAGCTGATGAAGCTCTCCTGGGGTCTCTGCCCCCACTGCGGCACGCCTGAACCGGGCAAGCGCCGGGAGGATTATTCGGTCTCCGAAGCAGTGCAAAATTTGCAGATCGAAGAGGTCGAGGAGGGTGAGGAGCTCGATCTGGATCTGGAGATCGATGATCTTGATCTTGACGATCTCTAGATGAGACCGCAGCTGCTATTAAATGGAACAGACCCTCAATAAGCTTGAGGGTCTGTTTTGTTTTCAATCCTGCTGAACTGCTTATTGGAAAGGGGCCCATCCGGCATATTCGGCCATGTCTCCCAGCTGCTCTTCGATGCGCAGCAGCTGATTGTATTTGGCCACCCGGTCAGAGCGGGCTGGCGCGCCGGTCTTGATCTGTCCGGTGTTGAGCGCCACCGCCAGGTCGGAGATGGTGCTGTCCTCGGTTTCCCCGGAGCGGTGGGAGGTCACCGCAGTCCAGCCTGCCCGGTGGCAGGCCTGCACCGCTTCGATGGTTTCGGTCAGACTGCCGATCTGGTTGACCTTGACCAGCAGAGAATTGCAGGCGTTCTCTTCGATTCCGCGCCGAACACGCTCAGGGTTGGTCACCAGCAGGTCATCCCCTACGATCTGAATTTTTTCGCCCAGCTCTGCAGTCATCAGCTTCCAGCCTTCCCAGTCATCCTGAGCCAGGCCGTCCTCAATGGACACAATGGGGTATTTCTCCACCCAGCCCTTCCAGAAGGCGACCATCTCCTCGCTGGAGAGCTTCTTTCCTTCCGTTCGCAGATTGTACAGACCGCTCTCCTCCTCATAAAATTCTGATGCGGCCGGATCGAGGGCGATGGCGATATCCTTACCTGCTTGATAGCCCGCCTTCTCAATGGCTTCCAGAATGATCTCCACCGCTTCCGCGTTAGAACCCAGGGCCGGGGCATAGCCGCCCTCATCACCCACCAGGGTGGCATAGCCGTGGTCTTTGAGCACGGTTTTCAGGATATGATAAATTTCTGCACCCCAGCGCAGTGCTTCAGCATAGGTGGGAGCCCCCAGAGGCATGATCATAAATTCCTGGGCATCAGTCGACTGCCAGTCTGTGTGTTCTCCTCCGTTGAGGATGTTCATCATTGGCGAGGGCAGGATGTGGGCGTACACCCCGCCGATGTACTGGTAAAGAGGCAGCCCCAGAGAGCTGGCGGCTGCTTTGGCAGCGGCCAGGCTGGTCCCCAGGATGGCATTGGCCCCCAGCCTGGATTTGTTTGTCGTTCCATCTAATTCCAGCAGTGCTGCATCCAGCTTTTTCTGCTCTCGAGCATCCATGCCGGTCAGGGCGTTGATGATTTTGGTGTTGACATTTCTGACTGCTTTGCCGACACTTTTCCCCAGATAGCGGTCCTTATCCTGATCACGGAGCTCCAGCGCTTCATGAACGCCTGTTGAGGCGCCTGAGGGCACTGCTGCCCGGCCCCGGCTGCCGTCCTCAAGAATGACGTCGACTTCCACGGTGGGGTTCCCGCGGGAATCCAAGATCTGCCGTCCAATAATCGATTTAATCGTGGTGTTCATAAATACACTCCCTGCATAATATTTGCTTTGCGCCGTCCATTGTAGTCCATCCCAGGCGATTAATAAATACTTCTCATGAACCGGCCAGGTCAGCGGGTCTTCCCCATGGCTGCTTTGATAAAGGCCACGAAGAGTGGATGGGGACGGTAGGGTCGGGAAAGGAACTCAGGATGAAACTGAGTGCCCAGCATGAAAGGATGGTCCTTCAGTTCGGCAATTTCAACCAGTCTGCCGTCCGGGGAGATCCCGGAAAAGACCATCCCCGCTTCGGACAGCTCTTCCCGGAATTCATTGTTGAATTCAAACCGGTGCCGGTGACGCTCCTCGACCAGCTTTTTCTTGTAAGCCCGGGCGGCTGCCGTTCCAGGCTGCAGGCGGCAGGGATAAAGCCCTAACCGCATGGTTCCGCCCATATCCGTGATATCCCGCTGGTCCGGCATCAGATCGATCACCGGGAATTTGGTGGAGGGATCGAATTCGGTTGAGTTGGGGGAATCATCCTGATAAATATGGCGGGCAAACTCCACCACCATTAACTGCATTCCCAGGCACAACCCCAGGTAGGGTATTTTTTCCTCCCGGGCAATACGGATGGCTTTAATTTTTCCCTCGGTGCCCCGTTCTCCAAACCCGCCGGGGACCAGGATGCCGTCCGCCTGCTGAACGATATTTACTGTTTTTTCCTTTTCCAGGTCTCCTGAGTGAATCCATTGAATCTGCACATCAAGATTATTGGCCAGGCCGGCATGGTGCAGGGCCTCACGGACGCTCATATAGGCGTCGTGAAGCTCGACATACTTTCCCACCAGGGCGATCTGCACGGCCGGCTTTTCCGCCCGCATTTTTTCCACCATACGACGCCAGGGATTCCAGTTAGGTTTCTGTCGGGGTTTGAATTTCATTTTCTGGGTGATAAAGCTGCCTACATCCACATCCTCCAGCAGGAGGGGAATGTTGTAAAGGGTGTCCGTGGTCACCATGGGAACGACCGCTTGTTTTTCCACATCACAGAAGAGGGCAATTTTATCCAGCAGCTCTTTTTCAACCGGGTAATCGGAGCGGGCGATGATCATATCAGGGGCAATGCCGATGGAGCGCAGCTCCCGGACAGAATGCTGGGTGGGTTTGGTCTTCAGTTCGCCGGTGGCGCCGATGTGAGGCAGCCAGGTGACATGAATGTAAAAGGAATTCTTCTTCCCCACATCCGCACGCATCTGCCGCAGCGATTCCAGAAAGGGCAGCGATTCGATATCCCCCACCGTGCCGCCCACCTCCACCAGGACGATCTCCGCTCCGGTGGTTTTGGGAACCAAACCAATGCAGCGCTTAATTTCATTGGTGATGTGCGGGATGACCTGGATGGTCCCTCCCAGATAATCTCCCCGGCGCTCTTTGCTGATCACTTGCTCATATACCTGCCCGGTGGTGACGTTGCAGACCCGGTTGAGGCTGGTATCAATGAAGCGTTCATAATGGCCCAGGTCGAGATCCGTTTCAGCGCCGTCATCCAGCACATAAACCTCCCCGTGCTGATAAGGACTCATCGTACCGGGGTCAACGTTGATATAGGGATCGAGCTTCTGGATGGCGACCTGAAAGCCGCGCTCTTTCAGCAGTCTGCCCAGCGCAGCAGCGGTGACACCTTTCCCCACTGAGCTCAATACGCCGCCAGTTAGAAAGATGTATTTGGTTTTCATAAACTCCCTCGTTGCTTACGGATTGATGGCATCTCTCAGTCCTCTGTCTGGCGGCCGCCTGGTGTTAATAGAAGAGGGGAGGACCTGGTGTGCCAGTCCTCCCCGTGTGATGGCTTTCGAAAAATGGTCTTGCTCATCCGATGAACTCTTTGAGATCTTCTGCCGCCCGGCGCATTTCCAGGAAAATCAAACCCAGCTTGGCCTGCTCTCTCGCCAGGGCAGTCAGGACGGCTTCCTCGCCAATGGCAGAAAGGATAACATACCCATCGTCCCCGTGAATGTATACCTGATCCAGCGCCCCCCGGTTGAGCTCCGCTGCGATGCGGTCTCCCAGGCTGAGCATGGCAGCGGACATCGCTGAAACCCGGTCTTCCTCAACATTTTCCGGTAAAGCTGAGGCAATGGTTAAGCCGTCCACGGAGACGACCGCGGAGGCTTCGATCTCCGGCGTAGCGGCCTGCATTTCCCGCAGGCGTTTGACCATATCTTCAGCTCGTGAGGCAGCCATAGGAAGCTCCTTCTCCATCTGAACGGCTGTATCTCCCTTGAGTTTACCATATTCTGCCGGTAATCAGCAGCCAGGAGATCCCAGCACCGGAAGGGGTGGTTTCTCGAAGCCCCAGGGCGGCTGTTCTGATTCCTGTTCACCTGCTCCTGGATGCTTTCCTGATGTTGACCTGCCATCCGGCGCATGCTACACTAGAAAACCGTGAAAAGGATCCTGATTCTGCAGATGGTTGTCCTGCTGGCGCTGCTTGCTGCTGCCGGGAACGCCCCGCAAAGCGGACTCGCCGCCCAGCCCACCCCCGCTCGGAGCATTTTTATCCAGAGCCCCCGGGAGGGGCAGCCCCTGCAGGGCGTGGAGATCATTGAGGGCCGGATTCGGGGAGAAGGTTTTCTTTCCGGAAAAATCTCCTTTGCCCACCAGCAGGCGGAGGACCCCAGCTGGTTTTTCATCGCTGACCTTGTGCCCGACACAGCTGCAGAGGATGTCACTGCCTTTGTGGTGGAATGGGATACCAGTCAAATCACGGATGGGGATTACCGGCTGCGAGTGAAAGCGAATTTTGAGGGGCGGGTGGCGATATCGGAGGAAGTGAAGGGACTGCGCATCCGTAATTATTCGCTGATTGAGACCAGCACGCCGGCTCCCCCCCAGCCTGGACAGGATCTCCCCAGGGAAACGGAGCCTGTCGAGCTCACCCTCCAGGACACGCCACCACCGACTGCGAAGAATCCGGCTGCCCTGGATCGGTCAGATATGGTTGAGGCGCTTATGCTGGGATTAGGAGCGGCTGGGGGCTTGTTCCTCCTGGGGGCGATATACACAGCTGTGAAGAAGGTGACCGGCTGAGATAGCAGCAGGGGATGCTTAGAATCTATGACTGAACAGCAAGCCTACCTGATTGTCGGGTTAGGAAACCCGGGGCAGGAGTATCAGCACAACCGCCATAATGTGGGATTTATGGTGCTTGACCGGCTGGCGGAGAAGCTGGGAGAGCGTTTCTCCCGCATCCGCCTGCAGGCTTTTCTGACCACAGCGGGATACCGGGGTCAGAAACTTCTTCTGGCAAAACCCCAGACTTATATGAACAACTCCGGACAAGCGGTTTCCGCACTGCAGCGCTATTTCAAGATTCCCAGAGAGCAAATCCTGGTCATTTATGATGATGTCGACCTGCCATTTGAAAGCCTGCGTCTGCGGCCGGAAGGCGGTGCGGGGGGACAGAAAGGAGTCAAATCTATCATCAAAGCCCTGGGTTCGGAGAACTTTCCCAGACTGCGGGTTGGTATCGGACGGCCGCCCGGAAGAATGGAGGTCTCCGATTATGTGCTGCAGGATTTTTCCTCCCGGGAAGCCGAGGTGCTGGAGATCATTCTCCTCCAAGCGGTCGAGGCGGTGCTCACTTTCATAGATGAGGGCATTGAGCGGGCGATGACTGCCTACAATCAGACGACCGATTCGCAAGATACACCATGAGCCAACGGCAAATAATCAACGCCCTGAACAGCCAGCCAGCATTTGAAGACCTGCTGACAGAGCTGCGGATTGACAAGGCAGCTGCTTTTGGGGGACTGCCCCGCTCGGCCAGGCTGCCGGCTGCGGTGGCCCTTCAAAACCGGGTCAACCGGGCGGTGCTGCTGATCACCGCACGAACAGACCGGGCCCTGGTGCTGAAGGATGAATGGGGCTTCTGGGATCCTGACCTGAAGCGGCAGTTCTTTCCTGAGCCGGATCCCTTGTATTATGAACCAATTCCCTGGAGCCGCAAAACGAGGCGGGACCGTGTCCGTGTGCTGGCCCTGCTGGCGGCCCAGCAGGTGCCCACCTTCCCGGTGGGAAAGCAGCCACCGGTGATCCTCGCTCCAGTCCGGGCAGTAATTACCCGGACCCTGCCCCGGCGGGAATTTATCAAAGCCAGCCGACGGTTAAACCAGGGGGACCGGGTTTCCATCAACACCCTGGCAGCCAGCTGGCTGCGCACTGGATATCAGCCCTCTCCGGTGGTGGTTGCGCCCGGAGAATTTGCCCGTCGGGGGGGGATTCTCGATATCTGGCCCCCGGCAGATCGCTTTCCTGCCCGGCTGGAATTCTTTGGGGATGAGATCGAAATGCTCCGGCGCTTCGATCCCAGCAGCCAGCGCACCATCGAAATCATCGAGGAGCTGCTGATCACACCTGCCCGGGAATTCTTGCTGCCGGAAGCAGTCTGGGACGGGCCGTCAAGGGAGGAGGACTGGCTGGAGGCGGACATCCCGACGCTGTACCCGGAAAGCACCACGCTGCTTAATTATCTGCCTTCCAATGCGCTGATCCTTTTGGATGACAGGGAGTTGATTTGGGACACCATCCAGGAGATCGATGAGCAGGCCGGTTCGCTGCGCGCAGGGCATATCCGGGATGGAACCCTGCCGGAAGACGCGCCCCGGCCCTATCTCAATCTGGAAGAATTTCAAGAACGGCTGCAGTCATCGGGAGCTGTTTCTTTAGGGCCGCTGCTTAGCAGTGAAGGTCCAGGTTTGAGTCGTTTGTTTGCCAGCAGCCAGCGTTTTGGGGGAGAGCTGAAAGCCTTTATTACCCATCTGGGGGAGCTGGTTCAACAGGGGGCGGCGTGTTATGTGGTCTCCAGACAGGCCTCCCGGCTGCAGGAAATCTGGCAGGAGCGCACTGCTTATCAGCGATCTCCGGTATTTATCAAAGGAAATCTGGAAGGCGGCTGGATACTGAAACGGGAAGAAGGGAATAATCTTTACCTGTTTACCGATGGGGAGATCTTTGGCTGGGGGAAAATTCAGCCCCGCCAGCAGCCCATTCAGCAGGCGAAAGCGCCGGAGTTGGACTACAGTGATTTCCAGGAGGGTGATTGGGTAGTTCATGTTGACCATGGTATTGGGCGTTTTGCCGGATTGGTTCGACGTCAGCTGGGAGAGTCCGAAGGGGAATATCTGGCTGTGGAATATGCTGAAGGGGACCGGCTTTTCGTCCCCGTTCCTCAGGCGGACCGCATCGCCCGTTATGTAGGACCGGACCATCATCATCCCCGCATTACCCGCCTGGGGAGCAGGCGCTGGAGCCGGATAAAAAAGCATGTCCGCGAAGAGGTTCAGAAAGTCGCGGCTGATCTCTTGAAGCTTTATGCCCATCGGGAGACCGTGGAGGGTCATGCCTTCAGCCCCGACACCGCCTGGCAGCAGGAATTAGAGGCTAGTTTTCCCTATATTGAGACCGAGGACCAGCTGCGGGTGCTCGCCGAAGTCAAGCGGGATATGGAGAAACCCAAGCCCATGGACCGCTTGATCTGCGGCGATGTGGGTTACGGCAAAACCGAGATCGCTGTCCGGGCCGCTTTCAAAGCGGTAATGGATGGCAAGCAGGTGGCGGTGCTGGTGCCCACAACGGTGCTCGCCCAGCAGCATTATGAAACCTTTACAGAGCGGATGAGCGCCTTCCCGGTGGAAATCCGCATGCTGTCCCGTTTTCAGACTCCGAAAGAGCAAAACCAGATTCTATCCGGGCTGGTCAGCGGAGCTGTAGACGTGGTGATTGGCACCCACCGCTTGCTTTCCTCTGATGTCCATTTCTATGACCTGGGATTGCTGGTAGTTGATGAGGAACAGCGCTTCGGGGTTGGCCATAAAGAGAAAATAAAACGGCTGCGCACCAATATTGATGTGCTGACCATGACTGCCACTCCGATTCCGCGTACGATGTATATGGCGCTGACCGGGATCCGGGACATTTCCCGGATTAACACCCCGCCCGAAGAGCGCCTGCCGGTGGTCACCCGGGTGAGTCCCTATGACCCTGAGCTGATTCAGAAAGCGATCTGGCGGGAGCTGGAGCGAGGGGGTCAGGTGTTCTTCGTTCACAACCGGGTGCGGACCATTGATGCTATGAAATCCCATCTCCGACGTCTGGTACCCCAGGCCCGGGTGGGCATCGCCCACGGTCAGATGGCCGAGCGTGAACTCGCCGAGCGGATGCGCGAGTTTACCGCCGGGGAGATCGATGTGCTGCTCTCCACTTCCATTATTGAGTCCGGGCTGGATATTCCCAACGCCAACACCATCATCATCGACCAGGCGGATCGGTTCGGTTTGGCCCAGCTGTACCAGCTGCGAGGCCGGGTGGGGCGGGGAGCGCAGCGTGCCTACGCCTATTTCTTCAAACAGCGTCAGGGCACACCAACTCCGGAGGGACGTTTGCGGCTGGAGACCATTGCTGAACATACCCAGCTGGGAGCCGGATACTCAGTGGCCATGCGCGATCTGGAGATCCGGGGGGCGGGAGATATCCTGGGCACCCGCCAGCATGGCAATATCGCGGCGGTGGGGTTCCATCTTTACACCCAGCTGCTCGCTCAGGCGGTCTGCAAGATTCAGGATCCAGCGCAGCGGACAATTGATCTGGCGCTGGAGTTTCCTGGGGATCAAACTCCAATTCGCATCAATCTACCGCTGACCTCAGGGATCCCGGAAGACTACATTGCCGATCAAAGCGTTCGTCTCAGCCTCTACCGCAGGATGGCCGGCATCCTTAAAGCGGAAGAAATTGAGGGACTGAAGAGGGAATTCACGGACCGCTTTGGTTCGCTGCCGGTGACAGTGGAAAACCTCTTTCTGCTCCTGCGGATCAAACTGTTGGCTGAACAGGTTGGATTGGAAAGCATCAGCCTGCAGCGGGGGCAGCTCCTGCTGCAGTATCCGGAAGAGGCCGCCCTGCCGCAGCCCTGGATGGTGTCAGAACCAGCCCGCTTCGGGGAAAGTTCACTGTGGTTGCAATTCAATCTGCAGGATCCAGAATGGGACCGGCGGTTGCTGACCGTGCTCGAGGCGCTCAGCCCCGATTTGTGATTAAAATCACATTTTAGGTGATTTCTTGTTAGGCAAAGATGAAAACTGGACACCTATAAAGTTCAAAAGTGGACACTGAA
>CAZRUS010000042.1:0-8954 GCA_964603385.1 uncultured Anaerolineales bacterium
CCCCCATTATATTAAAAAATCAGGGGCTGTGCCAATGACTTTTGGGACAGCCCCGTTTTAATACCCATTTCACGAAAAATATGTCGATTATCCCCGATCAGCTGAGCCTATCTGAGTCCAATTGTTGACATATTTCTCATAAAGTTTGCATGCCTGCCCATTGACAACTTTTTCAGCTGAGGAAAACATCTTCAATATCATTATCGGATTTAGAAAGTCGGATTTGTCTAGGCCCAGATAAACCTGGTAGCTGGAATGTGGCCATTCTTCAGCACGATTGACAAGACCGGCTGTTACAGGATTGGAATGGATGTAACCTGATAAATGGATCAGGTAGGAGTTGCTTTTGATGATTTTTGCCTGAAATCGCCCCTGAAAAAGATGACCAACACGGTGATATCTCCTATTATACGAAGCTGCATACGACATCGCAAAATTCCGCATCGAGCTGGAAAGATGATCATTTTTCAGCTGAATCATCAGGTGATAATGATTGGGTAGCAGACAGAATGCCAAAACATCAGCGGTTTCAATTAAGTATTCTTTAATCCGTGATATGAAAAAATGATAGTTCTCTTCCTCTCTGAAGAGAAGATCGTTGGCGACGGCTTTGTTATAGATATGGTAGTATTGACCAGGTAAAAAATTGATTATTCTGCGCGGCATGATTACCCCCTTCCTGTTGGCTTACTTTTATCATACCTTAAAAATATAGAGCTCCGGGAGCCTTAAGACTCCCGGAGCTCTATTTGGACAGGATTGTTGGTCAATGTGCGTGGCCGTGCTCCAGCTCGCTGGCGGTGGCCGGACGCAGGTCGACCACCTCCACCTCAAAGGTCAACTCCTCGCCCGCCAGAGGATGGTTGAAATTCAATGTGACCGTTTCCTCATCGGCGTCTATGATTTCTGCGCTCAAGACATCGCCTTCATCATCCCGCAGATCAAGAAATGTGCCTACATCCAGCGGGATTTCCTCGCTGAACTCTTCTTGATTGACCACTTCAATCGAATCCGGATCATACTCCCCGTAAGCATCTTCCGGCGGAATGCTCACCCTTTTCTGGTCCCCACTCCGCATGCCGTAAAGCGCTTCCTCCAGGCCGGGGATGATTTGCCCGATCCCCTGTATGAAGCGAATGGGTTCTCCCTCCCGGGTGCTTTCTATTTCCTCCCCATCAATGATTAATGTGTAATGTAGTGTAACTACCTGATCATCCTGGACGGTTGTACTCATCACAGCTCCTTTTCGTTCAGGCCGGTCTTCCCGGTGGCTTTAGATCCTGGACCAGATACCAGCTGTCTTCCTCCCGGTGGTGGAAGAGATGGTAGGTTTGATTCTGGAAGTCCATCACCAGCAGGTGCCTGCCCTGCTCGGTCTCCCAGCGCCGGCCGGTTTCCCGGATCTGCACGGAGATAGCTTCCCCTTCAAAACGCAGAGGAATGATCTCTCCCCTGCGGGTGTAGCGAACAGTGAGGTCAATTTTTTCCATCGGCATCCAGAAATTGGCATAGTTTTTCTAAAGCAAGCTGGGCAAATTCTTGCTTGTTCTCCAAGCGGGACCCCTCCCCCTTGTGCTGCCAGGCCAGGGATTCCTGCTCTCCACTCAAACCGATCCATACCATTCCCACCGGCTTATCCACTGTTCCTCCGCCGGGGCCGGCAATGCCGCTGACCGAGATTCCAATATCCGCCCCCAGAGCCTGTCTGACCCCGGATGCCATGGCCCGGACAACTTCCTCACTGACTGCACCGTGTTCTTCCAGTAGATTCCAGCTTACCCCCAGGAGCCGGACTTTTGCCCCATAGCTGTATGCGGTGATTCCCCCCAGGAAATAAGTCGATGAACCGGGGATGTTGGTGATCCGGTGGCAGATCAATCCACCTGTGCAGGACTCAGCGGCCGCCAGCTTCCAGCCGCGATCTCGGAGTAGTCTGCCAATGCGTTCCTCAACCTTGGTGGTCAAACGATCACCCTACCTTTTCCAGGACCCAAAAATGACTCAATCCCAGGACTTGCAGCGGTGTGTTTTCTACCCGGTACATAATCCAGCGGAGGAGCTTTCCCAGGCGGGGGGTTCTGTGAATAATATTATCATAGCCGCCGAAGATCACCTTTTTAGTGACCGGCCGCACGGGAAGGCCGCGGAAAAGCGCCTCCAGATCCTTTCGTGTGTAGGCCCGGACGTGAGGAGCCAGCCGGTTTCGCCAGCGGGTGGGCAGGTAGTTGACCAGCGGGATGTTGCCAAAACGGTAATTTCCCCGCCAGTAGATGCCGTGGGATTCCACCGGGTACCAGCGGTTGGGGCAGAACAGCACCAGGCGCCCGCCGGGTTTCAGCACCCGGACCATTTCTTTTACTGTCTGGGCATCGTCCTCAACATGCTCGATGACCTCGTTGCTCAGCAGCATATCAAACCTTTCCGCTGGAAAGGGGAGCTGCTCTCCAGCAGCGTTGAGAATGATTTCCGCCCGCTGGGATGCTTTCCATGCCCTGCTGAACTCGTATTCCAGACCGATGCAGCTGGTTGAGAACGGCCGCAGTTTTTCCAGGTAAAGACCGATCCCACAGCCTACTTCCAGGCAGCTCCCTCCAAGTCGCTCTCCGGCAGCTTCCAGGATCATCCCCAGGCGGCGCTGCTGTCCCTCCCGCCAGATATAGGAGGGTTCGCCGCGGTCAGCTGCCTGCTGTGAAGGTTGGTGTTTCATGACTTTTCTCCCCAGTGAACGGCGATTAATCCCAGCAGAAACTGCCGGTAAGCAACCTTTTTAAAGCCCGCTGCCGCCAGAAAGGCAGCCATTTCCTCCGGCCGCAGAAACCCTTCGGTGGACTCGGGCAAATATTGATAAGCTCTTCGGTCCCTGGTAAACATCCAGCCCAGGGTGGGAATCACCCGGTGAAGGTAAAAGCGGATCAGCGGGGTGAAATAACTGCGTGGTGTTTTGGCGGTATCAAGGATGACCACCCGCCCACCGGTTTTTAACACCCGATGCTGCTCTTTCAGCCCTGCCAGCAGGCTGCTGAGATTGCGGACCAGGAACGCGGAGATGACCGCATCAAAAGTTCCTTCTGGGAAAGGAAGATTACCGGCATCGGCTCCAGCCCAGCTGAGTCTACTGGTGCCGACCTTTTTCCGACCTAATATCATCATCGGCAGGGTGATGTCCGCTGCCGTCACCTGGCTGGCGGGATGCATACGCAGGGCTTCGGCAGCCAGTTTCCCCGTGCCGGTGCCGATGTCCAGCAGCTGGGGAGAGGAAGGAAGCTGACACTGGCGGACGGCAAATTTCCGCCAGCGGTCATCCTGCCATCCTGTGATCAGATGGTTGATCAGATCGTAGCGCGGGGCGATCCGAGAAAACATCTCCTGCTGGCTGGGAAGAGACTTTTTAGATGGGTCTGAGGTCATGCCTGCCTTTACTGGACAATCACTTTGGCATCGGCTGCTTTTGCCACCCGAATGCCCTCCTGTTCATCCACCCGGGTAAGCAGCAGCCCACCTGCGATGAAGAAGAAGATCAGGGAGACAATGCCCAGGCGGCTGTTGCCCATTGCCTGACTGACCAGGGCGAAAACCAGCGGCCCCACAATCCCGGCGATCTTGGCGCTGACGCTGAAAAAGCCGAAAAACTCCGCTGATTGGGACTTGGGAACCATGCGGCCGAACAAGGATCTGCTCAAAGCCTGACTGCCGCCCTGGACCAGAGCGACAGAGAAGCCCAGCAGCCAGAAATGGACCGGTGTGGTCATGAAATAACCGCCGATAGAGATCAGGGTATACACTCCCAGGCTGATGTAAATGGAGACCTTGGTACCGATTTTTTTGGCCAACCAGCCGAACAGGAAGGAAAAAGGGATCCCTACAAACTGCACCATCAGCAAGGTGCCGATCAATGAGTTTTGACCGATGCCGATCTCGGCTCCGTATATGGTGGCCATTTTAATTATTGTGCCAATCCCGTCATTATAGAGCCAAAAGGCAATTAGGAATTTAAACAGCTCGCTGTATTTTGTGATTTCCCGGAAGGTTTCCCCCAATCGCTTGAATCCGGCTTTTACCGGATCAATCCCCTGTTCCTCGGGAAGGATTCGCCGGGGGGGTTCGGGGACATTCCGCCACAGCGGGATGGAGAAGATCAGCCACCAGACGGCGACGCTGGCCAGGGAGAGCCGTGTCATCAATCCAGTCAGCTCCTGGGGAGCAAACATGATCATGGCCAGATTAATGGCCAGCAGGATCCCGCCGCCCAGGTAGCCCAGCGCATAACCCCGCGTGGAGACCTGGTCAATATCGTCCTCCCGGGCGATATGAGGGAGCAGGGAGTCATAAAACACATTCCCCCCTGCTAAGCCGACATTCCCGATAATGAACAGAGCAGAGGCCAGCAGCCAATCCCCGCTGCCAATAAAAAACATCATTGCAGTGGCGGCGATCCCCACCAGAGCAAAATAAGTCAGATAGCGTTTTTTAGAACCCTTGAAGTCGGCAATGGCCCCCAGGATGGGGCTGAGGACGGCAATGATCAGCAGGGCGATAGACGCAGTATACCCCCAGTACACCGTGGCTTGATTGGCCGGTAGATTGGCTGCTGCAACAGAGGAATAATAGACCGGCAGCACCGCAGCCATAATGGTGGTTTCAAAGGCGGATTTTCCCCAATCATACATGCTCCAGGAATTAATCACCTTTTTATAGTTCTTCAGTTCCATGAAATGCCTCCGGGATAGGATCTGCTCACCAAGATTCAATTATACGACAGTTCTCGGCAGCCACTTGGTGAATCTGCTTCCTCCCTTCCGGAGGGCACCAGCGAAGGAGGAGTATAAGAAGCATATAAACCCCGCAGGATGTTGTTGACGGTGACAGACCGTCATGTTAAGATAAGGTCAGGATTTATTGAATTATCTTTGCACCGGCTCGCGCAATTATCATCAAGATATTTACTTTGCCATTATTTTTATGACCTGCCTACGTTTTTGAACTCAAGGGTAATTATTGATTATTCACATCCATCAGGCAGCTTAGTTTAAATTTCTGGCAATCTAATATCCTCTCTTACGACGGTACGGCGAGCACGGGCAACCGATGATCGCCGTTTGCGTTTTCAGGAGAGATGCTATGAGTTTAGAATTTATTTTTCGTATCATTGGGATGATCATTTTTGGTTTGCTGGGCGGGTACCTGGGGGTGGATATCAGTGAAGTGCTCACCACGATTACTGCTGAGGAAGGGGCTGTCATTCTTGGGTTGGTGGGTGCCCTGTTTGGATTAGTGTTAACACCTTTTCTAACCACCCGTCCGCTGCGATCGCTGCGGTCTTTGCTGGGAAGGCTGGATACCAGAACATTAAGCGCAGGACTGATTGGCCTGACCGTGGGCCTGGTCATCGCCGCCCTGCTGGCCTTCCCCCTCTCGCTGCTGCCGTCTCCCCTGGGTCAGGTGCTGCCCTTTGTAGGCGTGCTTCTGTTTGGCTACATCGGTGTGGCTGTGTTCATCATGCGCAGGAATGACCTTTTCTCCATCTTTGGTGGCCGGATGTTCACCATGACAGACAGAGGCGGCACCCCGCCGCCAGAGGAGAAGGAGCGCACCATCCTGGTCGATACCAGCGTAATCATCGATGGCAGAATTGCTGATATCGCCAAGACCGGGTTTTTGGTGGGAGAACTGCTCATCCCTCGTTTTGTCCTCGATGAGCTGCAGTACATTGCGGATTCCGCGGATAGCCTGCGCCGCCAGCGGGGACGCCGGGGAATGGAAATACTGGCAGAGCTGCAGGAATCTAAGACCATTCCAGTGCGGATCAGCGATATTGATGTCGAAGGCACCCGGGAGGTGGACAGTAAACTGGTCATCCTGGCCAGGCAGATGAACAGTCCCATCCTCACCAATGATTACAATCTTAATCGTGTGGCCGAGATCCAGGGCGTGCCGGTGCTCAATATCAATGAACTGGCCAACTCGGTTAAAGCTGTGCTGCTCCCTGGAGAATCTGTGGAAGTGAAAATTATCCAGGAAGGGAAGGAGCGCGGACAGGGCGTGGGATATCTCTCTGACGGCACCATGGTGGTGGTTGAAGATGGGAAAGATTATATGAATGATGAGATACAGACCATAGTCACCAAGGTTCTGCAGACCGCCGCCGGCAGGATGATTTTTGCCAAACCTGATTTGGGCTGAACCGGCAAGGCATGGGAGAAAGCTATGAGTATTCGAGTCTATAACACGCTGACCAGAAAGAAGGAGCCATTTGAACCCCTGGAGCCTGGCAAGGTTCGGATGTATGTCTGTGGACCCACAGTGTATGACAAGGCGCATGTCGGTCATGCCATGTCCGTGCTGGTTTTTGATATCATCCGGCGCTACTTGGAATTTAAAGGGTTTCAGGTCGAGCATGTTATGAATTACACGGATGTGGATGACAAGATCATTCAGCGGGCTGCTGTGGAAGGGAAAGAGCCCCTGGAGGTCGCCCAGCGCTATATTGATGAATTCAAACAGCACCTGAAAGATTTGCATGTGCTGTCAGCCACAGAGTATCCACGGGCCACGCAGGTGATCGACGAAATCATCGAAGTCGTGGAGGATCTGATCGCGGAAGGCTTTGCTTATCAAGCGGATGGGGATGTCTATTACCGGGTGGAAAAGTTTTCGGACTACGGAAAGCTGTCCGGAAGAAAGCTGGAAGATATGGAAGCGGGGTCGCGCATTGATGTCGATTCCCGGAAAGAGCATCCCATGGACTTCGCTCTCTGGAAGGCAGCCAAACCAAATGAACCCAGCTGGGAAAGTCCCTGGGGCGAGGGGCGCCCAGGCTGGCATATCGAGTGCTCCGTGATGAGTCTGACTTTTTTAGGGGAGCAGATTGATATTCATGGAGGGGGGAATGACCTGGTCTTCCCTCACCATGAGAATGAGATCGCCCAGAGTGAAGCGCTGACCCATAAGCAGTTCGCCCGCTACTGGATTCACAATGGAATGATGCAGCTCTCCGGAGCAAAGATGTCAAAGTCGGTGGGAAACCTGGTCACCGTGGAGCGATTTCTGGAGAACTATCATCCGGATGTGCTGCGCATGATGGTGTTGAACTCCAGCTACCGCAGCCCGCTGACCTTTAATGATGAAACTATCCAGCATGCCCGGAAGGCGCTTCAGCGTCTGCGGGCAGCGCTTAAACCAGCTCTGCCTCAAGACAGCTGGAAAGGAAATGGCTTAAAGCAGGCTGCAGAGAGGGCTGAAAATCAATTCGTCCAGGCTATGGACGACGATTTCAATTCCGCCAGCGCGCTGGGGCACCTCTTTGAGCTGGTCAAGGAGATCAATCAAGCTCGTGCCCAGGGGGCTGATCAGGAAGCTCTTGATGTTGGCCAGGACACGCTCAGGAAGCTGACCGCTGTCTTCGGGCTGGATTTGGAAGATCAGGGGGCGAATGGGGGAGACGCGGATGCCTTTATCGAGCTGCTGATTGAGGTCCGTGAAAAGCTCCGGGAAGAAAAGCTCTGGGAGCTTTCCGACCGCATCCGGGATCGCCTGCAGAATTTAGGCGTTGTCCTCGAGGATACGCCCCAGGGAACCATCTGGCATTGGGAATAAGAAATTGATCGTAAGCGGCAGCGCGCAGCGGTCACAGGGAGCGTTACTGGGTGAGTGAAGAACAGCAAGAGTGGATCTGGGGCAGAAACCCGGTATATGAAGTCCTCCGGGCGGATCGCCGGCATCTTTATCAGCTCCAGATTGCCCAGGGGTCCAATCAGGATGGCCAGTTTGAGGAAATTTACCGGCTGGCCAGAGGGAAAAATCTTCCCGTTCATCAGGTCCCCCGTGAACAGCTGGATCGGATTACAGAACATCACCAGGGGATTGTTTTGTTAACCGGGAGTTATCCTTATGCTGATCTGGAGGCAGTGCTCGAGGCAGCGAATTCCCGGGAGGAACCCCTCTTTGTACTCCTTCTGGATGTGCTTAAAGATCCCCAGAACGTTGCCACCCTGATCCGGACAGCAGAGGCAGTTGGGGTGCATGGGGTTATTCTGCCCTACCGGCGAACGGCCACCATCACACCGGCAGTGGTCAATGCCTCCTCGGGGGCCAGCGAACTCCTTTGCATCGTTCAGGCCAATCTGGCCCAGTCCATCGCGGTATTAAAGGAAGCGGGCGCCTGGGTGGTGGGTCTGGAAGGCAGTCAGCAGGCCAGCGGTCCAGGTGAGATCGATCTCTCTGGTCCGATGGCGGTGGTGGTGGGCAGCGAGGGGAAAGGAATGCGTCGCCTGGTCCGGGATTCCTGCGATTTCCTGCTGCGGCTGCCCATGCGGGGCCGGATTGATTCCTTGAACGCAGCTGTGGCGGGTTCGGTCGCACTTTATCTGGTTTGGCAGGCACGGGCTTACCGGTGATCGGCGAAGGCAAAATATTGACGTCCGGTCAGAAACCTGATAAACTCTTTCATTGCCAACAGGCTTGTCCAGGATGACTTGCCTCGCTTATCCGGTTCTGATATAATGCCTGCGCTTCGAACTGGAAAACGGCTGATTTCCTGGCCGACGTAGCTCAGTCGGTAGAGCAGCCGCCTTGTAAGCGGCAGGTCACGGGTTCGAATCCCGTCGTCGGCTCCTGTTCGACGAAACTTAACAATAATGATTCAGTAGGAAACTGGGCGGATACCGAAGTGGACAAACGGGGCTGACTGTAAATCAGCTGGCTATCGCCTTCGGAGGTTCGAATCCTTCTCCGCCCACTATTTCTACGGGCAGACGGAAGCCCATTTTTCCAGCCCGTTAACAAAACCAGCCCTCGTAGCTCAGGGGTAGAGCGCATTCTTGGTAAGAATGAGGTCATGGGTTCAAATCCCATCGGGGGCTCTGGTACTCGCTGAACAATCCTTTTATGAATTACGACATTAAGGAGAGGACTTATGGCAAAAGAGAAATTTGAACGAACGAAACCGCATGTCAATG
>CAZRUS010000043.1:0-8629 GCA_964603385.1 uncultured Anaerolineales bacterium
TGAACTTTATAGGTGTCCAGTTTTCATCTTTGCCTAACAGCAGGGAGGAGCCGTTTATTCCCTTTCTCCGGACCTGCTCGATAAGAAAATTTTCGGAAGTGATTCAGCGTTTGAGGCGAACCTTATCAAAATAGCCTGTGATCGGCTGTCGATTGCCGCTCCAGACCCCAATAATGAGCATGTAATCGGAATCCCGGATCTGACCGGTGGCTGCCGAAACGGAAGAGCCTGGTGGATTTCCATCAAGGGGTTATTTGATCTGCAGCGGATCTGTGCTGAACACTATATGAATTGAACGTTATGCCTGTAAAGAGAAAAGCATCCAGCAGGATGCCGTGGGGGACATACCTGCCGAAACATTCCTTTGTTATTCGAAGCAGCACACTTGATTTCTACCGTTTTCTTTTGCCTGGTACAGCGCTTGGTCGGCATTCTTAATTATTGTCCTGGGATTCATTTCTTCACCCTGATAAGTCCAGACTCCGGCACTGATCGTTAACCAGGGAGAGATCTCACTCTTGTGGTGGGGGAGGTGAAGATCCTCAATGCTTTTTCGCATTCTCTCAGCTAGAAAGCAGGCACCTTCCTGATCTGTATCTGGAAGAAGAGCGATGAACTCTTCTCCCCCGTATCTGGCCATGATATCCCCCGGGCGGTTTAATGTATTCTTCAACCTGCTGGCTGTTTTTTGTAAGATGAGATCGCCGGACTGATGACCGTATTGATCGTTATACTGTTTGAAAAAATCTATATCGCAAAAAATGATTGAAAGGGGGGAATGGTTTTTCCTGGCCCGGAGATATTCTCGTTTGAACATGAATTCGAAATGAGCCCGGTTGGCAATTCCCGTGAGTCCATCCTGATGGGCCTGAAGATGGAGGACATCCATCCGTGTGTCGAGATTGGTGGAATAAAGAAAGATCCCCAAAAAACCGGTCAATCCGATCACTGAAAGGCTGGTGATAATCGGCCAGGATTTAAAGGGAGCTGAGGTAAAAGAAACACTGATTCCACCTCGAATTTCTCCGATTTGATATCCTTGTTTTTGATGGCATTGCAGGCATTCATTTTTGGTTACCAGGGGGGCCATATAATTGAACCTATGGTTCTTCGAATCGTAAAAATAAAATTCGGAGCTCAGATCCTGGCGGAAACTCTGCAGTGCTTCCACCTCCCATTCCTTGGCTCGATTTTGCGGTCGGATAGGGTTCAAACTGGTTATGTGAAAGGAGACATCTTCCTGATCTGTTGATAATTCGCTGATCATCCTGGTCATATATGCCGGGTTGATCAGGGTCAGTTCCTGTCCGTCTGGGAGGAGAATGTCCCTGTTAGCTGTCTCAAGATAGGGATTGGGCTGGCTTTTTTCGGTGACAGGGACATAAACGCCACCGAACGCTGCGTTCCAGGCCCGCGAGGTGACAATGAGATTAAAATTGGATCTCGCGGTGGTCAGCAGTTGGTTCCGGTGGTTCTCCTTGGATATCGAGAGGGTCCAAACGCCGGCTCCCGCGATTAGAAGGGTCCAGAATAGGCTGAGAACAAATTTTGCAGGAATGGGCCGGATTTTTTTCATGACAAATTTTCCTGGTTGCCATCATCCAGGTGTGGCCGGCACCTTTTGATAAAGGTCAGCTGGCTGCGGGGGAACCCTGGACAGGAAAATCAGACTGACGAAAGCCTAACGTGCTGGGGAATGCAGGGCAGGATCAGGAGCCTGCCTGAGCCAGCCAGCAGTACGACACCTGGATCAGGAAGGTATTTTGGTCTTTGCTACCGGATAATTTTACCGATCTTTGGGGAATATTTCCGTAAAGAACACCTAAATAATACCCATCCCCAAACTGGCTTCTATAGCCGCCAGGTTATCCTCTGCGAAGCGGGGTTTGAGTTTGACCGCCGCCTGCAGGGCTTCCAGCGGGTAGAGCTCCCTTTCCCGCAGGTAGACCGCCAGCGCCATCAGGGCCCGGTACTCCTGCTTTCGCCCCCAGCGCTGGGCCGGGCTGAAATCCAGCCGCCATGTTTCGGCGCTGGTTTTCAGGAGCGGCAGATCTTTCGTCATGATCAGCAGGGACTCCCGGGGAAGATCGCTGATCACCCCGGCAGCCTGCTGCAGTCCCTCCGGGAAAAGGGCCAGGACTACATCCGGAGTTGTTGAGCCCGGGTAGAGGATTTCCTCCGGGCTGAGGATTACCTCCGCCAGCGAATGACCGGTTTTCACCGTCACCGGGTAGTCCGCCCGCTGGGCTGCCTGCAGACCGGAAAGGATTGCTCCCTGGGAGAAAAGCGTCCCTGCGGTGACGATCTTGGCCCCGGCGGCCCCGGCAATTACCAGTGAGGTTTGCTGTTCCAGGTCGCTTTGAAAAGCTGCTTCCAGCTCCTCGGAAACCATGACCTGATCACGCGCTGACCCGCTGTCCAGGCTTTCCCGGTAGGTCCGGCTGTACTCCGGCCGGTCCGCCTCAAACAGCACACCGGTCTCAAAATTCAGATCCTGCAGGGTCTCTTCCAGCTTTCTCCGGCTGAACTTGTTATGGGGTACAAAGTAAGCTGTGCACAGCTCCCAGACATCCACCAGGGAGAAACCGGGATGGGAGATAGCTCTGGCAATCAAGTGCGGCAGGCCGCTGTCAAATGTGGATGTCCGGGCGGCAAAGTTAGCCCCGTTAACCCCCACGCTGTACACGATGTCCAGCGGGCGCTCCAGATTACCGGCCGGGGTGGTTGCGGTCCGGGCGCCGGGGGGTGTGGTTACCGAATGTTCTCCGCCGGTCATCCCGTAGTTAAAATTATTGAAGGCCACCACCTTGATGCCCAGGTTGCGGCGGGCGGCGTTGAGCAGGTGGTGGCCGCCGATGCCAAAACCGCCGTCTCCAATCAATACGATCACTGTTAAATCTGGTCGGGCCAGCTTGATCCCGGTGGCGTAAGTGGCGCTGCGCCCGTGCAAGCCGTGGAAGGCATGGGTGCGGAAATACTTATCGGAAAGTCCTGCACAGCCGATGTCCGTGACGATGACCACTTCCTCCGGGGCCAGCTGAAGCTGGACCAGGGCCTGATCCAGGGCTTTCAGGATGGTATGGTGCCCGCAGCCAGGGCAGAAGGGCAGCGGCAGGGTGTCTTCCTTGAGATAGGTGTCCAGCTGCCCGGTCACAGCATCCCCCCTGTTTTCAGGATTTGCTCCGGAGAGATTAGCTGACCATCCACGCGGGTAATGGGAATCACCAGCTGATCGTCTCCGGCCAGGCGCTCGATTTCCCGGGCGTACTGCCCCAGATTGAGCTCCGGCACCAGGATGGTCCTCACACCCTCCAGTGCCTCCCGGATGGCCTCCTCCGGCACCGGCCAGAGCGACTGCACAGTCAGCAGGGAGATTTTTCTGTCCGCCGCTCGAGCCTGCAAAACCGCCGCCCGGGCGGAGCGGGCGCTGATCCCGTAGCTGAGGAACAGCGTTTCTGCCCCCGGCTGGAGGTCGTTTTCCACCAGGACAATCTCATCGAGATGGTCTTCAATTTTGGCTCTCAGATGACGGTTGAGAAAATCCAGGGCGGCGGGGTTCTTGGTCAGGTAGCCGGCTTTGTCGTGCGAGGAGGTCGTAAAGCGCAGCCGATGCGGCCCCCCGAAAGGGGACATGATGGGCACCTGGTCCAGATCCTGGATGCCCAGGGGCAGAAACTCTTCTCCCGCGGATGCAGTATATCTCTCCCGGACCGGGGCATGGCGCTCCCGGTCCAGGTCCACTGTGGAACGGGTTTGGGCGGTTTCTTTGTCGGTAGCCAGAAAGACCGGGACCCGGAAGCGTTCGGCCAGATCAAATGCCTTGAGGGTGAGCTGGTAGCATTCTTTCACGCTGGAAGGTGCCAATACGATCACCGGGTATCCCCCGGAAGTTCCCCAGCGCAAAAACTGGGTGTCCCCCTGGGCGCCGGTGGTGGCTGCGCCGGTGGCCGGCCCCATGCGCTGGACGTCTACGATCACCAAGGGGACCTCGCCCATAATTGCCAGGCCGATGTTCTCGCTGTACAGGCTGATTCCCGGTCCGCTGGTAGCGGTCATGGCTCGGCGGCCGCTCATCGCCGCTCCGATGCAGAACCCCAGCGAGGCGATTTCGTCTTCCCCCTGGATGACGATCCCTCCCACCCGCGGGAGGGCGTCAGCCAGATGGAGCAGAATCTGGGTGGCCGGGGTGATCGGGTAGCCGGCGAAGAAGTCGCAGCCGGCGTCCACGGCCGCGGTGGCAATCGCCTGATTTCCATCCATAAATGCTGGCATAATTCACCCTTGATGATCAATTTTCCTTAGTACAGCATTGTACCCCTGGATTTATTTTTTCCGTAGTTCGGATTATCATCGCTGGTTGTCAAAAAGTCAAAACCGCAGCTGACAATCCAGCTGCGGTATCAAGCTCTCCTCAGCATTAGATTGATCAGCGGATCTGAGGATCGATTTCTATAAAGGATCTGCAGCCGTCTGTGGTCTTCACCATGGCGTATTCCTCATCCTCCGGGTCGTAAGCCACCGCCCAGGCCAGGTCGCGATTCACAAAGCTGAATTGTCCCTCCCAGAAAACAGTCTTAACCTCCGTCCAGGAATTCCCTCCATCTTCCGAGCGGAAGATCTCATTTCCAACTGCATAGAGAACTTGGCTGGATACATGGTAGAGTTTCCCTTCTGGCATCTCTTGGATGTTCCAATTCTCACCCCCATCTGTAGTTTGATAATAGTAGCTGTTTATGATTTGGGCATCACTTTGGAAGCAGGAGCAGGAGACACGGAAGGTTCCTTCCTCGGAAGAAGTCAGCTGGGGATCGTACAGACCGCAAGCGCAGTTCCTGAAAAGGTCCTCAGCGGAAGTAGGTTCTGGGAGGGGAATTGCCTGCCAGGTAGATCCTCCATCTTCGGTGACGTCTAGCTGGATCATAGGCTGCACACCCCGGAAATCGCGGGTCAGCCATCCGTACTGCGGATTATGGAAGACAGCTCCGGTCTTATCGAATGCCTGGATGGATGCATCCTGGTAGGGATCCAGCAGCTTCACCCAGCTCTGCCCCCCATCTGCCGTCCGGTATTCGGCTGTGTAGACTTTCTGCATGCCCGCATCCAGAAATTGGAACAGCCAAACGTGATCTCGATCCAGGACGGTAAACAAAGCCCCCCCCAGGGTCTGGAAATCCAGCTGGACTGATTCCCAGGTCGCTCCAGCATCTGCAGTTGACCAGATCAGTTCTGAACCGGTATAGATCACCCAGGCCGACTCCGGACCGAAAAATGCGGCTGCTGCCTGCTGAGGCCGGCGGTCAGGTGATGTCGGTTGGGGAGGACTGACATCCCGCCAGGTGTTTCCGCCGTCCCCGGTCCGCAGGATGTGCTGGCTTCCTGGATCTCCGGTGGCTATTGACCAGCCGGTATCCGCATCGACCATCTTGATTTTTAGGATATTGAACTCCTGCCCGGGTTGCAGGAGAGGAAATGAATTCTGGGCTCTCTCTTGTTTGGGATCCTCTGTGGGCGGTACCGGTGTTGGAAGTTCCGGAGAGGCTGTTGCTGGTGCAGGGGTGAAGGTGGGGAAAGGGGTCCGGGTTGGCCCTTGATCCGTTGATGCTGCTTTCGTAGTTGGACCGGGGACCGTCTCAGGGGGGAGATTTGCTGCTGGGGGGGTGGGGCGGTTGCAGGCTGATAAAAAGATCACAATGCTCAGGAGGAATAATCTTTGGGAAGTTTTCATGATCTTTCTCCAGATGGAAAAGCAGGAAACAAGGTAGTCTAATTGTACAGGAAATATGGATGAATATCGAGCAGATTATTTCGTATAGGCAGATGATCATTTACAGTGTTTACTGCATCCTGTTTTTCTTCCCCAGGAGGGACTTAAAGTTATTTAGCAAATAGGCCAACCATCATACCTCTTAATAAGGCAACTCACATGGCGGTGAAGCGGATCAGGAATGCGGCAGCTGATGCTTGCCTGCCCAGGCCGAGCAGCACAGTGACCTGCCGACGGTTTAGAACTCTTCTGGACCCAACCCGCTGGGCAGGGTGGTGATCATGCTCCTGGTAATCGGGAAAGGCCAGTGGAAACGGCAGCAGCCAGTATGTATCGAGAAAGCGGAATTACCGGAAAAAAGTCCCGATAAATAAAGCTTTCTCCAAACAGGGTAGATGGTCTCTGAGCGCAGGCAGTGGTGGTTCTCCTAGGACGGATGACCATATGGCCTCTCTAAAACAGACATCGCAGCCTATTTAATTTCCCCCTGGGCTCAGCGGCGGAGCAGGTGGATCAATCCAGCAGTCAGTGCCGCAGCCAGAGTGAGGCCGACCACCGCCTGCAGCACGGTTTTGCGCTCCATGCCGGGCATGACCACTTCGCCGTTGCCGTACTCCCGGAAGAGACGTCCCCAGCGGGTATCCAGCGCCTCCTTGACCCGCTTCCGGCCCACAAAGGGATACCAGTAGACGTTATGGTAGAAGTTGCTGGCAAAATAGGCCCAGGGGACCAGCGGACTCTGCAGGAGGACTTTCTCCAGAGGTTTCAGCGGTCCATGGTAGATCATGTGCTGCCCCCGGCTGGCAAAGGTATCTTCCTGTTTGAAATTCCAGGATTCTTCCTGCTCGATGTCGTAGCCAACGATCTCAATCTGGCTGGGATCTCCCACGCCGAGGTTATGTTCGTGAGCCAGGCGGATGAAGCGCAGATCCATGGGGTTGAATCCCTGCAGCTTGGCGGAGACCGCGTCAATGGCCACCTGATCCGAGGAAGCCAGAATGATGTCTTTCTCGTGCCAGCGCATCGCCCGCGGACCGGGGCCGTCGCCCGCAAAGGTGCCGTCCATCACCGCAAAGAGCCCGGGATGGATTTCCCGCTGGATAGCCAGCAGGTCCACCAGGGTGTCGTGGATCACCGCATGGGTCCAGTGGCGATCGCGGTGGAGAAGGCCGCCGAAGGCGTTTTTCATCGCGCCAGTGATAGTGGTGAATACGTGAGTTTTCACAGTGGGCAGCTGGATGATGTTCATGTCCAGCAGCGCTTTGGGGATGAAGACGCCGTCCGGGTAGACCTTGTCCAGCACCAGGTATTGATGATTTTTTGGGTAGAACTCGATCCACTCGAAATCCTGATTGTAAAGGTACAGGCAGGGCACGTCATATTTATCAGTGACAAATTTATGCTTGTTATTGGCTTCCCCATCGCTGGTATCCACCACAACGGTGTCGTTGTGCACCCCCACCAGATCGCTGTAGCCCCGCTCCTGGAGGCCCCGGATGACACCTTCCAGCTGCCAGGGGGTGGTCGAGCAGGCCGGGTACCAGGTCTGCCAGGAGATATTGATCTTCAATCCCGTTTGAATCCCCCTGGGAAGGGCTGCTTCCACCCCGGCCAGATCCAGCAGCCGGTGGTAATCTTCCAGCACTGTCTCCGGGGAGGTTTTCAATACTGCTACTTTGCCTTTTCCAGGAAAGTCTGCCATCTTTTTTCCTCGTTCAGTTATTAAGAAGGATAATTCTCTGCGCTTATTCCGCCTATATTCTATCAAATTATCAGCCTACCGTGGCGCTGATCACAGTCTGTTAATCTCAGGAGAAGCCGGAGGAGAAATAATGCTACAATACAGGCATTCAAAACAGATCGGCAGGGAGGGGAACAGTCGATGGAGCTCCACTACTCTAAACAGGTTCTTGAGGCCAGAAAAGCGCGGCAGGCGCTGGTTGGGCTGGAGACCGCTGTGGTTACCCACGGTTTACCCCATCCCACCAACCTCGAGCTGGCCCGGGCCATGGAGAATGCCGTCCGCAGCGAGGGGGCCGTTCCAGCCACTGTCGGTGTGCTGGGAGGTCGGGTTCAGGTCGGCCTGACCGGTGAGGACCTGCAGCTGCTTGCTCAGGACGGTCAGGTGCGGAAGATCAGCCGCAGGGACCTGGCCGGAGCAGCAGTCAAGAAAGCCAACGGAGGGACGACGGTTGCCGGCAGCCTGGCAGCCCTCTCTGCAGCCGGGATTGAAGTCTTCGCCACCGGGGGGATCGGGGGGGTGCACCGGGGAGGGGGATTTGACATCTCTGCGGATTTACCTGCGCTGGCAGACTCTCCAGTGCTGGTGGTCTGCTCGGGAGCGAAATCCATCCTGGATCTGCAGGCCACCCTGGAGATGCTGGAAACCTTATCGGTCCCGGTTGTCGGTTACCAGACGGAAGAATTCCCGGCTTTTTACAGCCGCTCCAGCGGTTTGGCAGTCAGCGAACAGGTGGAGGACCCTGCTGAAGCGGCCTATCTGGCCCGGGCTCACTGGTCGCTGGGACTTTCCAGCGCTGTGTTGCTGGTGGTCCCTCCGCCCATTAAGGATGCGCTGCCTTATGATCAGATGCAGGAAGCTGTTGACCAGGCAGTCCGGGAAGCGGAAGCTCAGCTGATCAGCGGACAGCGGCTGACCCCCTATCTGCTTTCCCGGGTGAGTACGCTGACCGGAAAAGCCAGCCTGAAGGCCAATATCGGGCTGCTGCTTAACAACGCCCGGTTGGCTGCGCGGGTGGCTGTGGAATTATTGAATTTCTAGCGGACGGCTGTCAGGTCAGCGCCAGGGTAGGGGTGGGGGTATCAGTTGGCTCAGGAGAGGGGGTATCCGTAGATCGGAAGAGC
>CAZRUS010000044.1:0-7844 GCA_964603385.1 uncultured Anaerolineales bacterium
CCTGATAGGACATTTTAACTTTGCCAGAATAGGACATTTTAACTTTGCCCTAACACAGAATCGGCAGATATTGACAGAATGATGATGAGCCAGTAATTACTCTATCAGAACTCAAAATTGATGACTGCCCATTTTGATACTCCTTGATGTTATCAAAAGTTCACAGCAAGATTGCTGCTGAATACGGTCATTACCAGAAAAAGAAAACCGGCAGCGGATCACCGCTGCCGGCGCATAAAAAAACTTGCTGGAAAGCCTAGTCCGGGAGTTCTTCCAGCGTGACCTCCAGAGTGGTTTCTTCCCCCTCCCGGATCAATGTCAGGGTGATTTCATCGCCGGGGGATTTTTCCAGCAGACTCTGCCGCAGATCCTCAATGGTTTCCACCGGCTGGTCATCCACCGCGGTGATGATATCCCCGCCAATCAAAACCCGCTGCCCATCAATGACGATCGACTCACTGCTTCCCTGCAGACCGGCTTGATCCGCCGGGCTGGTTTGAAATATTTCCTGGACTAACACCCCCCGGAGATCCTCCTCCAGATTCATCGCCTCCGCGATCTCTGGAATCAAGCTGATCCCGGTGACCCCCAGCCAGACCCGGGCCTGCTCCGGCTGTTCTTCTGCAAGGACCTGCTGGGGTTGGTCGGGACGGGCCTCCAGCTCCAGCTCCACCGTCATGCGCTCCTGATCCCGTAAGATAGT
This sequence comes from uncultured Anaerolineales bacterium, assembly GCA_964603385.1. GTDB lineage: Bacteria > Chloroflexota > Anaerolineae > Anaerolineales > UBA11858 > B10-G9. The sequence goes on from CAZRUS010000044.1 coordinate 704, forward strand.
CACGGTGACGATCTGCCCAACTTCGGTGGAACGAGCCAGGTACGAGGTCAAGTCTTCAAAATCATTTACCGGCTGATCATCAATCTGCACGATGATATCCCCGCCCACCACGGCGGACTGCCCATTGATGTCCACCTCGCGGTCACTTCCTTGAATCCCTGCCTCGTCAGCCGGACCGCCCGAGGTCACCTGGGCAACCAGAACTCCCCGCTGTTCTCTGGCATATCCCATCGCCTCAGCCAGCTCACTGACCAGGGTGGTGCCGCTGATGCCGATGTAGGGATGCTGATATTCGCCGGTCTCGATCAGTACAGGGACAACTTTCTGAACGATGACCGAGGGGACAACAAAACCCACCCCGGCATTCACACCGCTGGTGGATCGTATAGCAGTGGGCACACCGATCACCCTGCCCTGCATATCCACCAGCACCCCACCGGAGTTCCCCGGATTAATGGGTGCATCCGTCTGGATAATATCCGGAATGGTGTAGTTAGTGCCCTGTAAGGAACCCGCCTGGACCGGCAGTGATCTGCCCAGCGCGCTGACCACGCCAATGGTCATGGAACCCTGCAGGCCGAAAGGGTTGCCAACAGCAGCCACCAGCTGACCGACGATCACCTCCGTGGAGTCCGCTACCTGTACCGGCTGCAGCTGATCAGGATCCAATTCCACCTGGATGACGGCCAGATCGCTGTCCCGATCTGTGCCTACCAGCTCGCCGGGCACGCTGATGCCATCTGAAAAGGTAACCCGGATGCGATCCGACCCGCGGACGACATGATTATTGGTGACGATATGCCCCTCTTCATCCCAGACAAATCCGGATCCTAAAGAGGGTCTTTGCTGTTCCTCCCCACCAGGAAAAAGGGGAGACCCCTCAACAGTCCGCACCACCTGAATATTGACCACGGAAGGAAGCACCTCTCCGTAGACAGCAGAAAAACCACTCTGGAGCGCTTCCAGGGCATCAACCGATCCCGGTACCGCTGTTGGGGCTGCGGTCGGCGTCAGAGTGGGCAGCGCGGTGGGGGCAGGGTCTAGAGCTGCTTCCAGTCCTTCCCCGACCAGGTTCACCACCCCGCAGCCGCTGAGCAGCACAATTTGGGCGGCGATAAAAAATCCGATAACTTTTTTGGGGATGCTGATATTCATACCAATCCTTCACTGGGAACCCCTGAAAAAGGAGAATCCCAAATTAATGCCGGATATTTTTCCAACTGTGGAAGAGGCAATCCATCATTTTCTCATTCCACCAAGGAAGGAAAACTCCTGGAAAATCTCAAACCCGATTGCGGCTGATCAGGCTGATCACGGCCACAAAAAGGGCGGAGCCGATGATGGCCCACAGAAACGGAAAGGACCGACCGCCAATATTGAAGGTCAGCCAGGCGGGCAGTCCCAGCTGGCGGGCCAGCCAGGTGCCCAGCAATGCGCCGATAAACCCGGTGACAATGGTCAGCAAACAGCCGGTCCGGCTGAACCCGACCAGGGCCTGGCCGATGGATCCCGCCAGTCCAGCGATCAGCAGCAGCAAGACAAAATCAAGGATGGACATCCATTCCTCCTCTACTAGATTTCTTCTTCTCCTCTACTCTAGCACAGGGAAAGAGTCTGCCCATAGATCGCAACTTCTGGCCGGTTACATCTTTCGATATATATACAGCTTGACCGCCAGAAGAAGATCTTTTTTCATCTGTTGGTAAGCCCTCAGGCTTCCTGAAGGTTTGATTCCCGGAGATCCCTTCGGAACCAGAATTGTCGCCAGGAATTGGCTTTGATTTCTACTATACGGTATAGGATATTCATCTAAGAATAAAATTGAAAAAAAATAAAATTTTTGTTAACCGCAGATAGAGAAAATTTCCAGTTACTCCCTGGTCGATTCAGCAACGGGCTCAACCCGTGACTGCACCAGAACTCCCACCGCGGCCAGGATGACGACAGCGGCCAGATAAACCATCCCTTGCACCGGCAGCAGCCGGGCCAGGAACACCGCCCCGGTAATGGCAGAGATCAGGATCAGCGCCCAGTCAATCAGAACAACCACCAGGATCAAACCAAGCACAGCTCCTATCCCAACAGCCACCCACTGCAGGGTGGGATGGGCAACCTGGAGAGCATCCATCAAAGCCAGCATGAGATATCCCCCGCCAAGCAGTCCGGCCAGAGCAAAACCGGCCATCCGCAGGACCACTGCCAGCAAGGCTCCTAAGACCCCGACCCCAAGTCCGATGAGGATCACCATCCAGGCGGGAGCGGCCTCGAAATACAGCAGCGCCCATTCCGTAGCAGCGATAAAGCCCACCGCGCCGACGAAAAACCAGTACAGCCGTCTGCCCACCAGCAGCAGTAATATGGCAACAAATATTTGGATGATCAGGGTGACAGACATCGGTTGACTCCCTCTGGTAGATTGATAACGGATTTCTTTTCCCCCAGGTCCTCAACAGCTGGCATTTTTTGATCAGCGCCGAAACAGCAGCACCAGAACCTGAACCAGCAGCCAGCCCAAAAATATATATACCAGCAGCGCGATTAAGGTGGTAAATTCAAACACTCCCCGACCAACACTGGGATTAACCACCAAATTGCGAAACGGAGAAACCAGCAGCGCTGAGGCTGAATACACAAAATCAGCAAAGGGGCTTTGTGGATTAGCACCAAACAGCTTCAACAAGAATCGGAAACCGAGCAGCGCTTCCAGTACCGTGATCAAAATCCAGACCAGGCGCACTAACTTCCGGGGCGACGGCTGACCGGCTTCCGAAAGCGGGCGGGAGTCTTCAGGGGTTTGCTGAGAAATCCTGTCCTTGTCCTGTTGATTTTGCGTATTCATCGCTCTCCTCCCTTCTGTTTGCTGCCCTTACTGTAACACAGCTGTCGGGGCTGCCTATAGATCGTCGATCATCACTGGATACAGCTTTGGATATACATTGAGACTGTCCAAGGGCAGGGGGAGCAAGGATAGACCAGAACCCCTTAATTGAGCTATTGAGATTATTTCTGATAACGGCTCTGAAAATCCTCGTGCGGGGGGACCTGCTCTCCGACCACATACAGAAAATAATAGATCCCGAACGGTCCTATGAATTTAAAATCTTTGCGGATCATTTTCAAGGTCTGATCAAAATCCTCCTGAGACCGCAGGTAGGAGCGAAAGGAACCGTGTTCCTCTTCCAGCTCCAGCATCCTCCGGGCATTTTCAACGATGGCAGCCAGTTTGCGGTAGTTGCGGATCACCCGTTTATCCTGGGTAAGATCATCCAGGTCTTTCTCATGAAAGTTAGCCACTTGCTGGACATCAAAACCCTGAAATGCCTTCCGGATGCCCTCCCACTTGTTCTCCACCACTTTCCAGGACATACCAGACTGAAAAACCGCTTTACTCATGATTTCCAGATAATCACATAAGGACCGGGGGGTAATTTTTTCGGGGGGTACAGGCATGATTTTCTCCTTGGGAACCTTTGTTTCTCTCCTGCCAGCTGTTGTCAGCAGAGCTGGCCAGCTGCACCTGGTCAACACTATTGACTAATTTACCCTAAATTTTCTTTCCTCCTCAGCTTGTTTCTCGAGCCAGCCGGGGATGATGATCTGACAGGCCCCGGTTTTTTACCGGATCTTTATCTGCCCCGGGGATTAAACCAGGTAAAATGGAACCATCCTCTCTTCTGAAAAGGAGCCAACTATGTCCGAACAATCCCTTACCGAGCAGGTGAAGAGTGAGATCAGCAGCCTGCGGTTTTCTCTGGGAAATCTGCAGACATCCGTCCGGCTGACCACCATCCGGGACAGCGTGGAAGATCTCGAATCCAGTGTTCTAGGAATGGACCGCAGGATTCAATTACTCCGGGAGCAGGGGTATGCCTTTGAAAAAGAACTGGAAAAGCTGGCTGCAGACTATGTCCAGCAGTGGCAGGGACTTGCTCCGGACATCAAGGCAGAAATTGATCGAGAGGCTGGCGGCTTACAGCGTTCCCTGCGCCCCCTGGAAATGCAAATCAGCCAACTGGAGGGGGACAGCAGCCCACCAGCTGCCGTTCGGAACCAGCTTACCGCCCTTGAATCCCGTCTGGAAGCGCTGGAAAGCCGCGTTGACGCTGCTGAAGGCAGCATTCGCGGCATGTACGATCAATTCAGCAGTGATTTTTACCAGGCAAGCGCCCACCTCTCTGATCTGGAATGGATGCTGACCGAACTCAGTGAGGCCACCTTCCATCTGCTGGCTTCAGAATCGGGGATTATGGCGGTCAAAGCCGTCTGGGCGCAGAGCGGTGAGGAAACCAAAAATGACCCGGAAGGGGTGCTCTACCTGACAGACCAGCGGTTAATTTTTGAGCAAAAAGAAAAAGTGGCCACCAAGAAAGTGCTTTTCATTGCCACCGAAAAAGAGCTCATCCAGGAAACACGCTGGGAGGTTCCAGTATCACAAATTGAGGAAGTCAGCTCGCAGCGGAAAGGCTTCCTGAAAAAGGACCAGTTCATTGAAATTAAGTTCCGGTCCGGGAGCCCTCTGGGAAGTGCGCTGCTGCACATCTGGCAGCCCGGCGATGAATGGGTCTCGCTGATCAATCGGGCCCGCGGTGGGGAATTTGACGCCACCCGGGCTGTCCCCATCGACGAAGACATCCTGCAGAAAGTTGCCGATGCGCCCACCCAATGCGAATCCTGTGGAGGGGCTATCAACCAGCCTATCCTGCGGGGCATGGATTCGATCACCTGCGAGTACTGCGGTACGGTAATCCGCATCTAAAGTATCCAACCCCGCTGAGGGAAATCTCAGCCGACCTCGGCGGTTGAGATCCCTGGATGAATGGATTTCAGGGTTATCTTTTTCATAACCTGTATCGGATGTTACCATTCCCCCAGTGAGATCCGCCACCAGCGGAGACCCATCCCCAGCCTGACCGCGGACCCGGAAGAGGCTCCCCCCGATCCTCCCGGGCCCCAGGGCGGAAGAACCCAGCAGTGATTCAGTCCCCTGAAAGCCTTTTACAGTGACATCCACAACCACTGCAGAGCCAGCTGCGGCCAGGGATCGATGCTGGACGCCGCCCAGCGCTCGAATGACGCCGGCGGGTCCCGGTGGCAAGCAGCGAGATCGGCCGTTCCCTGGACTCACTTAGCGAAGAATCATGATAGGGATAAATAAAACCTGCGAGGTCGGAGATTGCTCACGACCATGCAGGTTTTGGAGACAGTGGGCGGTATTGGACTCGAACCAACGACCTCCTCCTTGTAAGGGAGGCGCTCTGACCAGCTGAGCTAACCGCCCGTCGGTGTGCTGATATTATACCGCCGGGCCCCCTTCCCGGCTAGGGAATTGTCCCCGGACAACAGTAAGTGGTACCTTCTGACTGGTAAATTGACTACTTCCCGGATAGAACCAATCAAATCGAATCAAACGATATCTTTTCTACTGACTGGTGAGAAAATACAGCCTACCGATTCTCCCCTTTGGCATTCCGCCCCGGTCTGTGATACACTGTCACAAGATACAAGCCTCTGGATACCTTCATGCGCATCCTCCGCTATCAACTCCCCGACAAGGAACCAGCTTTCGGTTGGCTGCTAGAAGACAAAATTGGCCCCATCAGCGGGGATATCTTCGGCGTCTTCCAGCGGGAAGCCGCCGATATCCCTCTCGAAGAGGTGCAGCTGCTGGCCCCGGTGCAGCCCGGCAAGATTGTCTGCGTGGCCCGCAATTACGCCGCTCACGCCGCTGAGCACGACGCTGCCGTCCCCGAGGTGCCGGTCCTCTTCCTGAAACCGCCCTCGGCGGTGATCGGCCCCGGGGAGGTCATCCTCCTCCCGCCCCAGGCGCAGCGGGTGGAGCAGGAAGCCGAGCTGGCCGTGGTCATCGGCAGACAGGGGCGCTGGATCCCGGCCGACGAGGCCAACGAGCACATCCTCGGCTATACCATCGGCAACGATGTCACCGAGCGCCATTTTCAGCGCCAGGATCTGTTGTGGACCCGCGGCAAAGGCTTCGACACCTTCTGCCCGTTGGGCCCCTGGATCGAGACCGAGTTCAGCACCGCCGATGCCATCATCACCTGCCGGGTCAACGGCGACCTGCGCCAGATGGCCTCCACCCGGGAGATGGTCTTTCTGGTCGAGCAGCTGATCGCCTTTGCCAGCTCGTTTATGACCCTGATGCCCGGCGATGTGCTTCTCACCGGCACGCCGGAGGGCGTCTCCCCTTTGGGGGACGGCGATGAGGTGGAGATCAGCATAGAAGGGATCGGCACCCTGACCAACCCGGTCAAACAGTCGGAGCGGGAATGAGTTATGAGTATTGATATTCAGGCCGGCATCACCGCCGCAGTCCTCCTGGCAGTCATTTTCTTTTTGATCAGCTTGATCAGCGGCATCCGCACCATCCTCTCCGGGCGGGAGATCAAGTTTTTCCGCATCCGCAGGGATCAAATGATGCGCGGTTGGCGGCTGATCCTGCTGGGAATCTTCTGGGTGCTGCTCGGCCTGGGCGCCTTTTTTTACGGGGAACCGGTCGCCTATACCTTCATCACCCCCTCCCCCACGCTGCCCATCACCAGCACCCCGTCCCTCTCCCCCACCATCACCACCACGCCGACCATCACCCTGTCCCCGACCATCACCTTGACGCCGGCAGAATCCTACACGCCTACCGCCTCCCCCACCCCCTATCTCCCGCTGGCGGTGGAAGCCCGGTTCGAGGGGGTGCTCACCCCGCCGCCGAATGCCGCCTTCAGCGCCATAGAATTTTCCAACGTCGGGCTGGATGAAGAGTACAATCCCATCGCTCCCGGGTCCAACTTCACCAACCCGGTCGGGCATATGTTCGGCGTCTTCAGCTACGCAGGAATGGCAGATGACGTGCAGTGGACCGCGCTCTGGCTGCGGGACGGTACCGTGGTCCATTTTGAAACCCTGCCCTGGAACGGTGGCAGCGGGGGGATCGGCTACACCGAATGGGATCCAGCAGCGGAAATGTGGCTGCCGGGCAGCTATGAGGTCCAGCTCTTCCTGGGTACAGACTACTACCTCTCAGGTACGTTTTCCGTGGAAGGGGAACCACCCACCCCAACCAGCACCCCCACCCCCTCCTCCACGCCGACGCCCTCAGCAACCCCACCCCCCACGGATACCCCCTCTC
>CAZRUS010000045.1:0-6184 GCA_964603385.1 uncultured Anaerolineales bacterium
ACGGACATTATTTTACTTAGTGTGTGTTTTGACAAAAGGGTCCATCTTACAATGATTGTATAGCAACAAATGTCAGTCCACGAAAAAGCAATATAACGCTCGGCTTCAAGCGCCCGCGAGACGCCCTACAATTTAAACCAACTTACCCACGCAAGACGATTCTCAATAAAAAGCGCCGCTGTTGGGGTCGCTTGCAAGCCGTTGTTAGCTTGGTTTTTGAATTATAAGACCACACTGATAATAAATTTACAGTTTCACCTTATCACAAAAGCCAGAATTATGCAATGAATGTTTGTTTCTGAGATACGCAATTCTTGGTTGGCATATAGGATGAATATACTCACCCTTTACCCACGTTATAGCCACGATATAGGCGGGTTGAAAGTGGCCTATAGGTGAGATATGGGATGATTATAGGAACAGCGAAGGATGCTCGAAGGATGATTGGGCGATAGATTGAAAAAAGATGACTGAGATTGGAATGGCTACTATGGGGAAGGGCTGGGCATTATGCCGTGGTTGCCGGCGAAATAAATTTCACTTTAGGGCAATTTCGCCGGCGCAACCAACCTGAAATCAAAGGAAGGCATAATGCCTTTTTCTTTCCAAAAGAGTCAAACCGTCGCTCCGGCGCACGATTGGGAGCGGCGTTGGCGGATGCTTTTACCGCCATAAGCCGGGAGCAATGGTGCGCCGGGAAGTCTACTTCGGTATCCAAAGTTTTCTACTGAGAACTTACAGTCAGGGTTCCATCTCCTTCAATCGCCAGATAATGTACCACTTCTGTGGTATGTCCCTTTTCACCATCCCAGGTGGTATCTTCTTCCAGCTTGATTTGTACGCCGGTCGTTGTCAGACTGCTGCGGCTATAACGCGGATAAGCGCCATCCGCCTCATCATAGGTCGCTAACCCGCCAATAAAGCGCGGAGCCTGGGAAAAGGTTTGCCCAAAGGTTAACTGTGTCCAACTGCTGGTCACTGTATCCCCAGTCTGCCCGGCTTCATAGAGATGACCATCCCAAGTCCCTTGTCCGGGGGTGATGGCAAACCAACCGATACTTTCACTGCCGTGATTAGTGGTCTTGGCTTCTTCTTCCTCCAAAGCTACATCAAAACCAATGGTGCTGATACTCTGTTGGCGGGTCTTGACCCAATGCGGATCATTGTTGCTTTGCACCTGACTAACAACAACCGGAGTTGATGGAAAAATATTGTTGAATATTACCGGTGTCCACTGATTGCTAACTTGATTACCGACCGTCGCGCTTGTGGACAGTTCGCCAACTTCCAACTGCGTACCATCAGGTAGTTCCCAACTTCCCGCTTCTAAAACAAGGTAGCTGACTGCTTCGGTGGTATGAGGGCCATCCCGATTTGGCGCTTCGTGAACATAAAGGGTGAAACGGTCTGCTTGCACATCGGTGATCCGAATGACCGAGGTATGCCCACCGTCAAGCGATACCGGTTGGGCAAAAACAACGGGATTGACGTAGAATTGGCTGAACAGGATGGTTTTGGGGGTGTGGGTCAAGGTATCGTTGAGGTAGCCTACTTCGCCAATTGTGGTTGGTGCAGCCATACCGATGTCAAAACTGGCGGTTCCGAGGGCGCTGATATTCCCGGCCAGATCAATAGTCTTGTAGATTAGTTCTTGATGGCCGGTGTCTGCGATGGTCAACGACGAGGTGACAACCTGCCAGCCGGTGTTGTTGAGGTTGGCCTGATAGTAATCAATGCCGGAAAGGTTATCCTGTCCGTTGAGAACAACGGTCACAGGGGAGCTATATGACCCGTTTGGCAATAATTCACCTTCAATGGTGTGGCTCACTGTGGGGGCGGTGGTATCAAGGTTGATAGTGGCCGTATGAACATCCTCCCAATTGGAATTCTTATCCTCAGAGTAGTAGTAGAGCAGTTTCCCTTCCGCAGTGATAATAGCGGGCGGATAATGGTATTCGTGGTGATGATATTCCGGCTCGGTAGAAACTTTGTACCAAGTAATACTCAAGCCGGTCATATCATCGGTAGCATTGAAGGTGGCCGTGACCGAAGATTGGGTCCAACCGTTTGCATTGTAGCTTCCTGCCAACGACAACGTGGTAACGGGCGGCTGGTCATCTGGAATGCGAGTGGGGGTAGCCGTTGGCGCACGAGGAACAGTAAGCGCATTGACCACTATATCACCGGGGGATGGTGTATAAAGCGCGCCGGATGGTACAGGATTCGCCGGTAATGGATTCACTGGAGATTGGGCTGATAATATGGCAGGGGTTTCCTTGTCTATCCCTATCAGCCAAACCAGACCAATACTGAGAATGAGATAAAATACTAATTTGAGCCGAGGGTCTATAGAGTGCTTAAGCATTTGAGTTTCTCCCTTAGTTGTCCACACATGCTTTGATCTTGACCGCGTCAAAGTAGAAGGTGCTGATCAAGCTTACGTCTACATCGCTGTAAAAAACCAAAGTCAAGGTTTCATTAGGACTGAATTGATCCACATTGGTGATAATCAACGAGCCGTCACCGCCGGGTTCGGTAGACGGTCTGCCCCGCCGCCGCCAATTGCCGCTGGATGTGTCGCAACTGCTGGCCGCATTCAGATTGGTGTACTTTAATGCCTGGGGAATGACGGACCCGCCGCCCAAGCCCTTTTGGAGATCAACAAAGAACTTGTCATACTCGTATGTTGTCGTTGTCTCTTGCGAAGTCAAGCAATAGCTGTATTCAATCGCCAGTTGCTCCACATTATTGGGCGTGGGCAGCACAATGGATTGAGCAATGTACTGATCGGCAAAATCACCACCAGAGGGTTGCAGACGATCATTCTCACCTCCCAGATAGGCCGCGGGCGCACTGTCGCCGGGGTCATATCGCTGATAGGTATACAAATTGGAGTTTTGGAACCCACCAAATGATGAGCTATCAATCCAGACATCCCAATTGGCTAATTGACCACCAAAATTGCCGTTATCCAACCAGTTATCTTCCCAAATACAATCGGGGGGCGGGGGCGACTCGCTCTTGAAAATGATAGGCAAATAGATTGGATTGCTCGTTGGAGCACAATTACTGTCTTGAGCGCATATGCCCGGTGAAATGCTGATTTTGTGAGTGAACCAGGGACGATTACTCTCTATCTCGCTGATCCATCTTGTTTCTCCGGTATGGATGTTCTCATAGAATACGTCAAGTTCCAGCGTGTAAGTGCCTGACCCCCAATTGGGCGGATCATGGACCATCAACGTGACTGCCCGATGTTCCCCCCGCTGGACTGAGTTAGGAAGACCAAATTGCACAATTTCAACATTTTCATTGCCTGTTTGCACATTGCCGTCTTTGCGCCAACGATAACCAAGATACCAGCGATACCAACTCCCGTCGTCTGGGTGTACCCACCCATAATTGCCGACATTTTGCAGGGTAACGGTTGCCCAATAATTGGCATCACCGCCATAAAACATTGGAGGGGGTGTTGATGAACCGCCCCAACTCACTTTGAGCGGATCCCAGCGATAGTCAGGGTCTATTGATTGGCCGTACTGATTGAGAATATCAACGCCGGTGTAGTAGTGAGTCAATATCTGAAGACCGCCGCGCCAATCTGCATTGGCCGGATAATCGCCCCAACGCACACTCCACGGATCGCCCAAGTCATCCCGGTTGTATTCGCTGGTGTGTCCATATCCCCAACGAGAGGCCCCGGCAGAACCCATTCCACCATAGCCCGTGCCATAAGTACTGTTGCTACAAGTGGTACCTGGATCACCATCTGTTTCGCTAGGTTTAATACTGATGGGATCATATATTGACATCAAATATGGCGCTGCACCTTGTTCAGTAAAACTGCAATTATCTTGTCCAAAATGTGCATTAATAGAAGCAGTGCTAAATTGCTGTGTCATATAAAGCGACCCTGGTAAAGTAACCGCATTATGCACGATCTGCCTGCGTGTTGATGTGGCTAAACCCTCATAGCGATAAGGTAAATAGACTTGCTTTGAAGCAGAGTTATTTATAGCCAGTGTACCATTACTGGTTTGATAATAAGCATAAGTGCGAGCGGCTATAGCCTGAGCGGTGTAAGAGGCTAATGAGCTACCTTCGGCCATCTCTTGTGAAATGACATTATGTAAATATCCTTGCTGGCTACCGTCGTCAGCAAGGGTGGTATCACCTTCTATGTTTAGAACAATGGTATCAGATTGAAAAGGGTAGTCTCTATTCAAATCCCCTGGAAAACAGGTGCAACCATACCTTGTACGATTGCTTACAACGGAATAACACCTGGCATCTGGCAGAGACGGGTCAATAGCGCCATCACTTTGTCTCAATGCAAACATGTTCAAAGTGATTTGTGTTGGCGAGTTTTGTGCGTGAGTATGTTGTACAGTCCCTAAACTGAGAAGTATTACAAACAAAAATCCGGGAACAAGTATTCGATACAAATGATGAGGTTTCAAATTCATTATAATACCCCTTGGTTACGGATGTTTCACTTGGATGCGATAAGTTACAATTCCCCCTTGATAAAACCTGTATCGCGCGACTAAAAATTCACCATCTGGCGACCACAAAATCTCACCAACTACAGAAGCTTCATTTGGCTCTAGAATAGGTACAGGTGAGTTTTTCATGGTGGCTGTATCTACAAGAAATAATACGTTTTTGTTACTGACAAAAGTATCACCATTAGGCGTTCGATATTCAGCTTCATCAATAACAGCACTGACCATAATATGACGACTATCTGGCCCCCAAGCAACTTCATCAATAAAATTACTAAAAGGTGTTTGGATCTCCTGTAACTCATCATTATTTAAATCATAAACATAGAGATTAAGAAAATTAAATGGGGGGGGACCTTCAGAAAGAAGAAGAGCTAGTTTACTCCCGTCTAAACTCCATTGAATTTTCCAAATAGTTGTTTTTTCATTAGGGAGGTGGACTTTTTTTATTTCATTCGTATCTGCATCAACAATCAAGAGTTCTTTTTGATCATAGTAAGCAATCAAATTTTTGAATGTAAAAGCTTTATATTCTGCATCATTAATGGCGGGGGATTCCTGAAGCGGAACCGCTTCAACTTGAGATGTTTCTCTTGAATTCGGATGTATGGACATCAAGGTCTGTGTATCTAAGTTATAGACATTTAATCCATTACCTGTTGTCACTGGTATAAAAGAGCGTTCAATATTAGATAAATAGGGTTGTTTAGGCGAATCCTCTTGAGATGAAATTACCCACAATTCATACTGGCTTGTTTGAAAATTCCCAGATATTAACGCTATGGTTTGAGATGAGGGTAACAGAACCGGTTCGTCAACTATAAATCGTATCTCTGGATTCCATTCAAAAAGTCGTTGGGTTGTTTCAGTCTGAATGTTTACCAGATCAACAAAACCATCTCCCACAACAATCATGTCGTTAGTATTGCCAGGAACCCAACCTATTAAATTAAGACTTTTACTATTATCAATTGTCTGTAATTCTTGCGGAGGGCCAAATACAAATCCAAGTGTAAAGTTATTTGATAATGGTTCAAATGTAGCAGTTGGGATAGGATCAGGTGCTGGTGTGGGAGAATATACAGGTGTGGGTTCAGAAGGTGATTCATTCTCTAAAGATAATTCTGTAGATGTCGTCGGAACTGCTAGTGGGGAATTGATACCACCGTCAATTACCTCCGGGGTGTTTTGTTCTACTGAGGAATCACTTTGGTTTTCCGGGAGAACCAAGGGGAAACTACCACAAGCAGTGAGGTGTACGGGAATGACTGAAACCAGTAAAAGAATTAATACTGCCAAGTTTGTTTTGATTATTTTCATTACTCCCTCCATAATTAAGATTGAACATAGAGACAGTTATGGATACCAAGCCATATTATATCTCAACTGTGAGTATTGAATCGGTCACTTGACCATCATTTGCCCCATATTTTCCCAACCATACGGCTGGATTATCCAGTTTCTCTTATTGGATTCTGCCCCAAGAGAAGATTTACCAAGATGTGTATTTGACCATTTTATAACACACCTTACGGAATTGAGCAAACAAGCTAACGCCCGCCAATGTGCGGCGGCCACCAACACACAATTAAGGACAAATCCCGCGATAAAAAACCTTGAATCATCCGTCCGCACCATTGGCTTTGTTAGCAGGCACTGCGAACGCAAACACCCGCTAC
>CAZRUS010000046.1:0-4778 GCA_964603385.1 uncultured Anaerolineales bacterium
TGGTGTAAAATGTAACTGGCCGCGCCTGCCCGCAATCGGCTGAACCGCGGGCGTTGGGCGGCAAGTGGATTCGTGTACATTTCCAGCAATAGTACACGCTAAGGAGATAGCGTAGGATGAACATGAGTAGTCAAATCGACACGACATTTGATTTTCGGTCGGATACTCCGCCGGGTAAAGACCCGGACGCCCTGAGTCCAACACTTCGCGAATATCACAAGCTCCTCTGGAGCAAACCATTGCCGGGTGGCGTTGTTTTTGACCTAGTTGATACCACTCCGCGAGTCTATCTGCATCACAAATCAGAAATGGGTGAGTTCTTCTTGGCAAGTGATACAGTGATTCCGTTGTTCAGGCGAGAGTTCAAAATCGCGCACATCATTGATCAGATCCCGGTCGAAGAGTTAGAAGCATTTAACACCATCGGCTACACTATCGGCGGTATGATGGTATTTCCCGGGAATCGTATCGGGGGCAAGATGACAATCAATGGTGCACGTGGATTCCATCCTCGGATTAAAGATCGCTTTGACCTCACTGTGGAGTGCATCAGACGACATTACCTTGGGGAAGCTAGTCCGCTGAGTGATCCGCTGGAGCGCTATGCAGATTTCTTCAGGCTATTCGAAAATTTCCGTGGATATGTGAAGTTCTTTCTGTTGCAAGACATGGTCGCGAATGATTTTTCGGCTGTTAAGTTCTTTTTGCCTTTCAATGGATTCGAAGAATCACCGCTTCCTTCAACCAAGGAAGCTTATATTGCATATAAACAACTTGCCGTTGAGTTCATCGAAGCACGCAACCGAAGAATTCTTCAGTCTGTAATGGCACCGGCTTGAAAATGTGCTTGCCGTCTAATTAATCATTTTACCTGACGGACGCGTTCTTGGGTAGCCATTCATTTCGTGCTGACCGCGTTTTTTGGCAACCCAATTCATCGCGCGTCCTGGTGGCCATTCATCGCGCGCGTGATGGGGTCAAACCCTCGCGCCAGTTAACCTGCCGGTCATTCATCGCGCTTGTTCGGTTGTGTTTCACGTTGGCTTTGTGGGTAGTCGCTCCAGTTCAGGGGGCCGCCCAACAACCATTTGTACCGGACTGCCGATTCAAGGTTTTTGTTGCTGGGGGTGTCGCCTGGGAGTTTGCTTGCGGTGGGGTTGTGCGCGCTGGCAAAATCGGTTATGATTGGGGTGGTGTTTCATGCAGGGCGTCGCCTTTGCCAGTTTGGCTGCGCGTGCAGCCGGTAAAATGAAACGTTGGGCAGAATGGGTATTTCTCTAGAGAATAAGGTTCACGGTAAAAGATGAGCGTATTGAATATAAATGAATTAACATTCGGGAGTGATGATGCCGAGCTTGATGAAAAACACGGTTTTCTAGGTAAAGTATTCCTAAAGACTTCGATTTATCATCGAGTAAGAAACTCTTTTCGTGAACTCATAATTGGGCGAAAAGGATCGGGGAAAAGCGCAATTTGTTTAATGTTGAAAAATGTCCTTGAGAGTGAAGGTGTTACCACTATCCTGATTACCCCTGACTCCCTATCACAACGAAAAATCGAACAACTCAAGATCAGCAGTATTAACAAAGATGAGTCTTACATACTCAGTTGGAAATACATCCTGCTTATTACTGTTGCGAGAGAAATTTTAGCCAAAGTAAAGAATGGCAAAACAAAGTCTATAAAGAAAAAGCTAAAAATACTTCGCCATTTTCTCATTGCTAATAGTGAAATTGAAAAATCATTCTTTGACAGGTTGTTTGGAAGAGTGAGTGCGCTTTCCAAACTTTCAGTCAAAGCTTATGGTATTGAAGGCTCCCTGGAAACTCGTCAACTTCAAATCCAAAACGACGCTGCAAACGAGTTAAATGATTTTGAAAAAGTTCTCGCTGAGTTACTTGCTGAGTTAGAGGAATTTAAGATAGCATTATTAATTGACAAAGTGGATGATATATGGAACCAAACAGAAGAATCAGAAATGATGATAGTTGGTCTCTTGAAAGCAATCCATGCCTTAAATGCCTCTCTTAAAAATGTCAATATCTTGGTTTTTTTACGGGCAGATATTTATGATACGCTCAAATTCAATGACTCTGATAAGTTTCATAGTCTTGAGGAGCGGTTAAATTGGGAAGATGGTGATTTGAAGCATCTCATTGCAACTCGTGGGAAAGTTTCGGCAAACTTGGATGAGACAGGCATTGATACACTTTGGAACATAATCTTTGAGAGTCAAGTTCATGGAACAGGGTCTTTTGAATATATAGTTGAACGAACCCTAAAACGCCCCAGAGATCTTATTCAGTTTTGTAATAACGCACTCACCGAGGCTCAGGACCAAGCCCATTATTGCATTACCCAAAACGATATTCTCAAAGCAGAGAAACAATATTCAAACTGGAAACTAAAAGACCTTGCCAGCGAATATGCTATTCAATATTCTTATCTTGATGAATTATTAGGTCTTTTTCAAGCTTTTAAGGTCGAATTCACACAAGAAGAATTTGATATACGATATCAAGAAGCTAAAAAAACTCTTACAAAATACCCTGAACTCCAAACAATCAGCACTAGCAAAATGCTGCAAATCCTTTTTATTATTGGTTTCTTGGGAACCCGAGTTAACGGGGAGGAAGTTTTTGTTTATGATGACCCTCTAACCCTTCTTCCACAACATAACACCCTGGTTGTACATCCGGCTTTTCATCCAGCCTTGGGCTTACAGAAATCGATATTATTTGACCAAAGACAGCAAAAGGTAACAGGGCAAGTGAATGTTGCTGGTGATATTATCGCGCGGGATGTTGTGACAGGGATACAAATTGACCAATATGAGAGTACTGGCAGAGAACTAGATTCACTCAAAAAGCGTCTCACTATGCTGGAAAGAAACTTGAGAAAACTTGAGGAACAGAGTGCGAGATATGGTGCAGGAGAAGTACCTCTGCATATTTTAAATCAAATAGAAGACGCAAAATCACAGATACAAGAATTTACAGAAAGATATTATCAAATAGGTTATCAGAAGATACCTCTTGACCAAATTGCAAATGCTAGTTTGACCGCAGACTATTACGATCCACCTACGGGCGAAGTAGTGTTTAATGGAGTACCGTTTTTAATCAGCCAAGATAGAAAAGGTATATTCAATACCTCTGCCCTTCGGGGCAAAGATACTGTGCATCTAAAACTGAGTAAGTCGTTTAAAGGAGTAACTTCGGTTTATTTTTTAATCAATAGTGGAAATAGCCTAAAGGAAAATGAAGGCGAGACATTTGGGATAATTAAATTTGGTTTTGAGGAAAATATTTTCCAGCAAACAGACCTAATTTTGGGGAAAAATATTCGTGAATGGGCTCCTGGCAATTTACCACCCGGCAGACTTGCGGATACTGTAATAGACTCTTTATCTCAACCGGCGTGGGTTGGAACTAATCATTCTGGTAATAAAGCTGTGATTGATCAGCTTGAGGTTCCAATTTTCGCAGAAAATCATCATAAAGCACTTGAACAAATAGTTGTTACTCGCAATTTACAGGTAAAACAGGCTGCGTTCATGATTTATGCTATTACGTTAAAATTTTGACACAAGAAGCATAACTTAAACCTGAAGTTCTGCCCAACAACCGTTTGCACCCGACCTGCTACCGCTGCGATTTTCAACCATACCTTGCCGGCAAAGCCACTTTTGATTGTGTTCGACTTTGCCCACCCGCAGGCGGGTGAAACGGAGGCGTTAGCAGGCTCGTTGAAAAAGTCAGGGTTTGAAAAATCGGCGCTTTTTGTTTTTCTCTTTTTTTGTCGCTGTCGGGCAGGCTCACCGCATTTTCAACGGCTCGCCGGTCGGTGCGTTTCACTTTCAGTCAAATGTGAAACGGGCTGAAGCTGATCGGTGTTGGGTCTTAGTCTCGCGCACAGGCCAGCGGGTGGGTTGAACTGATCGGAAGTTCTCAGGTTGTCACCCCGTTGCCGCCGGAGTTTGACGGATAATTTATGAGCGAGCAAAAACAAGGCAACAACGTCGGTGGCCGGTCACACTCTTGGTCACGGTTTATAGCGGCAAACGACGCCGCTAACACCGCGCCCAAGAGTGTGCCGTAGGCGGGGAAAGACCTTTCAAAGCAAAAGGCACCGTGCCGTTCAGGTCGTTCAGCGGGGCTGGGCTGGTGAAGTTGGTTGAGCATTGAACGTAGTCTTGCCGGTGGTGGCGGCACAGTGCCTGCCCATCGGCGGGGTATTCGGAGTTGCGGTTGGTGTTTTTTGAAATTGGTTGGGGATCGTTGCTTGCTTGGAGTTTTTGTGTTAGAGTGGGTAAAGGTGTAGCGGGTGTTTGCGTTCGCAGTGCCTGCTAACAAAGCCAATGGTGCGGACGGACGATTCAAGTCTTTTATCGCGGGATTTGTCCTTGATTGTGTGTCGGTAGCCGCCGCACATTGGCGGTCGTTAGCAGGCTCGTTGAAAAAGTCAGGTTTGAAAAATCGGCGCTTTTTGTTTTTCTCTTTTTTTGTCGCTGTCGGGCAGACTCACCGCATTTTCAACGGCTCGCCGGTCGACGTGGTTCACTTGCCGCCAACGTGAAACGGTCTGAAGCTGATCGATGTTGCGCTTAAGTCTCGCGCACAGGCAAGTGGGTCGATTGAGCTAATCGGAAATTCTCGACTTGTCACCCCATTGCTGCCGGAGTTGGGCGGATGATTTGACTGAGCTCAAAAAGAAATCAAAGCACGTCGGTGGCCGGTCACACACTTGGTCACGGCTTATGGGCACACGACAGCCCA
>CAZRUS010000047.1:0-4312 GCA_964603385.1 uncultured Anaerolineales bacterium
TGGAGAAGGCCTTAAAGAGACGCTCTAAGCTACGGCGGTGGCTTCTTATTTGCTCTGGGGCCGAGGATGCTTCTGGGAGGGCGTCAAGCATCATGGCCGCGGCCCTGGTCGGGTTGCCTGAGCGGATTTCATTGATGAGGTCTTCGAGTCCGTTGAAGCCGGCGGCCTCAGCCAAAGGCTCTTTCCGGGCCTTGGCAAAGTCAATTTGCTTTTGTCCGTCTTTGATAGAGGAAGGCGCCTCACCGACATAAACAAGCGCCAGGGGCACATCCTTATCCGGATTGGTCTCGCGCGAATCTTCGGCGATCAAGCGCATGACGTTCCAGGCCAGGGTCTTGGATTCGTTATTTTTCCAGTCAACGCCCCAGAAGATGCTGGCCCGGCGGTTATCCTGAGTGAGGTCATCGAAGTTATTTTCCGTAAAATCTTGTTGGATTTCATCAAGCACAGCCATGACCGCCTGGTTGCGGAAGATACCGGTATTCGAAGAGATCAGGATATCTACCTTATCGCCGTGTTCGACAACCGCATAATGGCGCTTGATGAATGCTTTAACTTCCGGTGATAACTCGTTCCAGCGGTTCAGCTGTTTGGTTAAATCTTTTAAGTTCTCCTGGGTGAAAACCTCGCCTTCATCGGAGATAAGGAAGTATTTATAGCCGGCATTGCCGCGCAGGGCTTTGATCTTCTCCTTGAATTCCTCTTGGGTTAACAGTTCTTTTTGTAAATCTTCCTTAAGTTCATTGATTCCCTCAAGGAGTTGTTTTAAGCTAGCGGCATGGTCGGCATATACCCGGTCCCAGCGGGCTTTACTCTGGTCACCTTTATTCATGTCTTTAAGATGCGGGATCTGTTCCCAGTCGGTATATGAGGCCAGGCGGCCGTTCAACATAAAGAAGTTGCCTTTACCGATTAGGGATTTTTCTTCGTAGAGGCCTTTGACGCGGGCTGCTTTTTTGCCGCCGGCCACCGCCTTAAAGTCGCCGGAGACCATCTTAAGGTAAGTGATCAGAGAAGCGTTGGATTTGTTCTTATCGGTGGAGGCGGCCATCTCGCCGAAGGCGATTTGTGAGAAGGGCACTTGCTCGTCTTCGGGTAACTCGTTAAGTTTTTTAACCGAACGGATAAAGGCATCCCCGTGGCCCATGCTGCGGCCGAAGGCCATGATCAGATCGGCGCGACCGAAGTAGTATAAGATTTTATCCCGGTCAAGATATTCTTGGTCAACGAACACGGCTTGGTCCATTTCAGCAAGCAGACCTTCGCCGAGAGTAAAGTATTGCTTGTCTTCATTAAAGCCGGTCAGGTATTCATCTTTGGCGATCAGGCCGAGGATTTTTTCACCGATAAAGACCGCCGGTTTAACTCCAGGGGTGGCATATGAGCCTTCTAAGGCCAGCATCATATTGTTCTTGGGCATGCCCGAGAAGGCCATGGTCTTATGGATATATTTGCTGAAGCGGGTGGCGTTGCCGGCGGCCATGACAATCGGGCGCGCGCCAAAAAGCCGGTTGAATTGGGCCTGAGTCAGGGTGCCGTCGGTCGGCAGGTTGTGTTCTTTGAGTTTGGCAATTATATACGCGATGGCTTGTTCGGCGTTCTTTTCAGCTTGAGCCTGGTCATCCAAGCGCTGGGCTTCGGTTAAGCCGCCTTCGACGCCCATGAGCTTAAGGATGTTTTGGCGCAGGCGGAGTTCTTTTTGCTGACGACGGTGTTTAATAATAGCGATCGAGGATAAGATTGAGGCTATAAGTAAGGCTGCTGACATAAAGACTAGAGCCACCGGATCAAGGGCTAAGAGGGGGTTGCCGTTTAAATCTCCTCTAACCATCTCACGCATAAGCTCACTGAAGATATCCGGATTATACAAAGCGCGGTCAGTAAACTTCCCGGCTTCCCGCTGCTGAACCCGTTTATAGGTTAAGAGAGATGCCTCAACCCGTTGGACTTGGTTTAATCTTTGCCTGTCTTGGTGCGTCAGGACCATGGGCCCGACGCTGTATTTGGCGGTCTTGGAGGCCGCGGAAGGATCGGTGCGGATCTCGGCTTTGCGCTTACCGTAGACGGTGTTAATGAGGATAGCGATACGCTCGATGAAGTCCTTATGGTAACCCGGATTACCTTTGATGGTCGCAAGCATGTTTGCTGCGGGCGTGGTTCTTTCAAGGGTTTGCAGGGCTAAGCTTTCTAAGACTTTATACGTGGGATCAATGGCCTCGATTTCTTCAATGATCTTCCCGGCTACCTCTTTGGCCGCGGCCAGAGGATCATTGGCTAATTGATCCTCAAGGGTTTGCTCGGCAGCATCGAGTTTTTGGACAACATCCGGCATTCTATCCAGAATATCGAATCTGCCGCTTACCACATGCGAGAAGATATCTTCAAATTGGCCTTCCGCGACTTGGTCAAAGGCCTGAACCATGTCGATAAACGACAGGTTGATAGTCTCGTTATCGACGCTGCCGTTATTAAGGAAGATCGTTCTTACCCCTCTTGCTTTGGCCTGTTCGATCTGATAGGCCACCCCGCTTACCATAAAATGCGGCAGGATCGAGCTGGAATAGCTGCCCGGACCGGCGATAATCGTGTCGCCTGCTTGTAAATTTTCAAGGATACCAATAAGTTTAATATTGGGTTGGGAATAAATCCTGCGTGGCGGCCTTGTCCCTTCCATGCCCATGCCCTCAAGGAATCCTATTTCTTCAAAGGCTGATTCGTTGACGGTTTCGGTCATGTTGGTCTGGCATTTGACCAGCCGGGTGCGTAAAAATACCTCAAGACCATCGACTTCAAAAAGCGGCTTTTGGTCTTTTCTGTTTTCATATTGCTGATCACGGCCGGTACCGTCATTGGCAAGTGTGATAATATCTTCAGCGTTAGCGGTATTCTCAAGCAAGGTAGTATTGCCGTTATCTTGTTCTTTGATGAGATAAATCTTGCCGTTGATCTTAAGGGCGATTCGGCCTTTATCGTTTTCAACGGCCAGATTGCTCGCGGCCGCAAAGCCGATAGACATGTCCTGTAAGATACGGCTTTCGCCTTGATTAAGGATGGTTTCCAGAGCGATGCGGCTGCCGGCCGGGGCGGGGTTGCGGATGATGACCCGGCCATCTTCGGCGCGTACGGTCAAGGCCTCGGCCTTATCCTGGTTATCTTTGTTTCTGACAAGCAGGGTGTAATCGCGGTAGCGCACATACAGGGTCTTGGGATCAAAGCTTGAGACCATGACCTCCAGATCTTCAATGCCAAGCGAGGCGATAAGGTCTTTCATGGCGGAGCGGTAAGCGGCCTGTTGGTCTTCGGTGGCGACGGCCGATTGATTGATATTCGCATTATCAGCCGTGTCGAAAAATCCTCTGTCGGCCAAAAAGCCTAACAGAAGGATGTTGCGGATAGAAGCGCCGGCAGCTGGAATGATTTCTTTTTGATGTCTCTCATTGAGGTTGTCGATGTTCTTGACGGCCGCAAGCAGTACCTGGCTGAAGTAGAAGAAGTCATTATTTAAGATAAGCTCACGGTCGGCAACACTCTGGGCGATCAAAGGTAAGGTACCCTCAAATATGGTCTCGCCCTTGGTTTGCTTGTCGATGCGGCCGCCGTCGCCCAAGATATAGCGCCGTTTATCTTCAGTGGCAAACCCCTGAATGCTGTTGACCTGATCTCCCGGCGGCGGAATAATGCCGTAGCCGGCTTCATTCAAGCTGACCACGATGACATAACTGGAGCCGCCGTCATCGTTATTGCCGACAACGCCATAAAGGTCATACTTGCCTAACAGGTCGGCCTTCTCAATGGCTTCCTTATAAAGAGTGCCCATGGCCGTACCGCCGGTAAACAGGACGATTTTAGGTTTGGAGACAGGCTGGGAAGCCTTCCCGGCGGGAACGAATTCTCTGGCCCGGCTGCTTAATGTATTTAAAGAGATATCTTCGGGCATTTGCTCTGAGATGGCCTGGGTAATGAGGTCTCCTAAGCGCAGTAAAAGGTATTCCTGTTTATCTTTAGAGGTCTTATTAATGTAATATTTACGAAGGTTAAGAATGGCGGATCGGTATTCTTTGTTGTAGGCGAGGGCTTGAAAGTTATTGGCTAAAAGCCCGCGGTCAAGGGCTTGGGCGACGGCCTGGCGGCCGAGGCCGATTAATACAGCCGGCGGAGCGTGGCGTTTTTCGATGTCGCTCTCGGTAAGGGCGCCTCTTGCCAGTTGTCTTTCCAAGAGGCGGATGGTTATAAGCAGATGATGCTGATTGGAATCCCTGGAGAAGGCCTTAAAGAGACGCTCTAAGCTACGGCGGTGGCTTCTTATTTGCTC
>CAZRUS010000048.1:0-3951 GCA_964603385.1 uncultured Anaerolineales bacterium
TAGTTTACACCTTAAATCGGCCTATAAAATTGTCTAAATTTTGGGGTCCATTACAATGGGGGAAATCGGATTATTCATTTCCTAGTATTGTCATAATTTTGAATTTTCAATCTTCAATTTTCAATTGCTGCTATGCCCACCTACAATCGGTTTGAGGACCTGAAAGTCTGGAATTCTGCCAGAGCATTGACCGGGATGATCTACCGAGTCTCTGGAGATGGCAAGTTTTCAAGAGATTTTGGTCTCAGGGATCAGATCAGGCGGGCCAGCGTCAGTATCATGTCCAATATAGCGGAAGGATTCGAAAGTGAAACCCAGGCGATCTTTGTAACTTATCTGAACAGGGCCAAGGCCTCCGCAGGAGAAGTCCGCTGCCAGCTCTACGTAGCATCGGATCTAGAATATTTATCTCAGGATAAATTTAATCAAATGTTTAATCTCGCGGAAGAATGCAGCCGTCAGTTATACGGGTTTATTAAATATCTTAAATCCCAACCCAATATCCGCCGTGTTAAAGAAAGCAAAATATCATACACTCTTAAATCCCAATTTTAAATTTTCAATCTCCAATTTTGAATTGATAAACTTCCCACCCAAACGCCCCCACCAGCAGCGCCCACAACCCGATCTCCCACCAGCGGTCTGAGGTCAGCGCCATCCCCAGCGCAAACACGGCCCCTGCCATATTGAGCCAAATTGCATACATAGCTCGTTTTAAAACAATTTTCAATTTTGAATTTTCAATTTGCGATTGGTAATAGCCCAGGCTGACTGCGGCCAGCGCCAGCGCCGCCCCGAGAATCCAGATCGCGTTTGTCAGTAAATCCCACCAGTTGATCATGTTAACGATTTAAAATTTAAAATTACAAATTGAAAATGTATAATAGAATTTTTTTTTGACTTTACCATTCGCGGACTGCCTAAATTTTGAATTTTCAATCTTCAATTTTATATTTTCAAATGTATTTCGAACCTTGAACCTTAAACTTTTTCATATCCACTGCGCACCATCCGTACCAGGCAATTTTCAATCTTCAATTTTAAATTTTCAATTGTATATCAAACCTTCAACTTTAACCATTGAACCTCTCTCCATCTTCAATTTCCAATTTGGAATCTTCAACAACTATCCCCTGCCCCACACCCAGGGCCAGGAAGATTCCCATTCCAAGTTTGCTGCCCAGCGGGATGGTATCGGCCAGGCCAAAGATCAGGAAGGCATACCAGCCGGCCAGCAGGGCCAATGCGCCCCCCCCCACCCATGTTTGTGGATTCTGCAGATAGGACTTCCACAATGTCCAGAGGTTGACCAGCCACAAAGCGAGATAAATGATCATCCCCCCGAAACCCAGGCTGACGCCGACATCAAGAAACAGGTTGTGGGCGTGGGCCACATCCCCCAGATTAGGGCCGAAATACAGCAGCGGGGCCACCTCGCGGAACATATTGTAGCCCACCCCGGTGAAGGGAAAATCCTGCAGCGTGAGGGAGGCCCACTCCCAGACCTGGAAGCGGAAGGCCAGGGTCCCGGATAAATTGGTACCGGCTACCGATTCCAGCACAGACAGATCCTCCGCCAAAAACCAGTAGGTGTAGGCCGCGGCCACCGGCAGCAGCGGCAGGGAGATCGCGGGGATCTTCCAGCTGGGTTTAAACTCCAGGACAGACAGGAAGAGCAGCCCGGCGGCCAGCCCCAGCAGGGCTCCCCGGGTTTGCGACAGCAGCCACCAGACCCCCTGGACGGCCAGCATCAGCAGCAGCCCGGTTTTCATCATCCAGGGGGGTATGATCCCGGCAGGAGAGCGGAAACCGGCATCCTTCTGCAGGATAATCCGGTATCCCAGCCAGATGGTCAGCGGGGTGAACAGGGTCAGCGTACCGGAGATGGCGTTGGGCTGGAATCCTGAAGGTGCCCCCGGCAGAGCGGGGATCAGGTCCGGAATCTGCTTCGCCAGGCGGGTCAGGATCGGGTACTTGGTGAACCAGTCCGCCCCCAGCAGCCCGAGCCCGGCCACCCCGGTCCCCGCGGACGCTGCTCCCAGCAGGATCCACTGCAGCCGGCCCCCAGACGGGGAAGAGTCCTGCGGAGAGAAACGGCCAGTCCGGGCGAAGCGGATCACCGCGTAATAGACAGAGATCCCCAGCACCACCCCGAGGACCTTCCCGGCGCTGGCGGAGAGATCCGGTGTCACCCACAGAGAAAACAGGGTCCAGACCACCAGCAGGGTCAGCGGCAGGTCCAGGGGGGTCCGGGGAAGAAAACGGCCGCTCCGGAGGTACCCGCCCCACCACAGGAAGGGGAGAATCAGCAGGAAGGGGAACAGGCCGGGGCGGTCCAGGACCCAGAGAGCGGTCAGAGCGGCCAGAATCAGGGGCTCCCAGCGGGCGAAAAATTTCAGGAATGCTTTCATCATAGAGGATGGAAGGCTGAAGAGATTTGGCACATCAATAGCCCCGGAACAGGGCTCCGAAGGTCAGGAAGAGGATCTTGAGATCCAGCCAGAGCGAGTAATTATAGACATAATAGAGGTCTTCTTTGGTGCTCAGGTGCATCACCGAATCGGCCCGCTTGTGAACCTGCCACCAGCCGGTGATCCCCTGGGGAACGGCGAAGCGCTTGCGCTGCCAGGGCTCATATTTCTCCACCAGCCAGGGCAGCTCCGGTCGGGGTCCGACCAGGCTCATCTCTCCCTTGAGGACATTAAAGAGCTGGGGCAGCTCATCCAGGCTGGTGCGGCGTAGAAAACGCCCCAGGCGAGTCACCCGGGGATCACTTTTATGTTTATGAATGATATTGCCGTTCTCATCAACTGTGTTGACTTCCTCCTGGCGGGCTTCGGCCCCTTCCACCATGGTGCGGAATTTATACATCCAGAACAGCTCTCCGTTTTCGCCCACCCGCTGCTGGTGAAAGAGCACCGGGCCGGGGGAATCCAAGCGGATCAAGACCGCGATCAGCAGCAGCACAGGCCAGATCACCAGCAGGATGGCGGATGTCATCCCCAGGTCAAAGATCCGTTTCAACAGCCGGGGGGTGCCCTCAATCACCGGGGCCCGGAGGTGGATCACCGGCAGATCTCCCAATCTCCCCGCTTTGGCGTTTACCAATGCCAGGGAAAAATAATCCGGGACCACGACTATGTTGACCGCATCCCGCTGCAGTTTAGCCACCGTATTGGTCAGCCTTCTGTAGGCCCGGGCGGGCAGGGCCAGGTAAATTTCATTGACTTGGCGGCTGCGGACTATCTCCCGAACCTGTTCTACCGTACCCAGGACCTGAACCCCATTAAATCCCTCTGGGGTCCAGTCCTGTTTCTCAGGATCATCGTCCAGGAAGCCGACCAGATGATAGCCCCAGCGGCTGTGGTTGAGCACGGCCCGGGCCACCCTTAAGCCGAGCACTCCCGCCCCCAGCACTAATAATCTTCGTTCCTGCAAAGGCTGCTTGATATCAAACAACTTAAAAGTCAAACGAATCCCGGCCCGGTAGAACAGAATGGAAATGGTTGTTATCAGATAAGAGTAAATCACCTGGAAGCGGGAGACATCGCGGTAGGTGAAATACAGCCCCCCGGCGATAATCAGAACGGCCAGCATCGATCCGGCTACAACCCGCCAGCCCTCATCTACCGCCCGCAGGATGCGCTGGGGGTGGTAAGCTTCCAGCAACAGCAAGGAGATGCCCCAGGCGCCCAGGGCCAGGGGGTAAACCGGCCAGGCCAGCTGCACCAGCTCCGGCTTCATTGGTCCCCCGACCGTGGGGATCCAGACCCGGACCCACATCGCCAGCTGCAGGCCGAGGAAGACCAGAACGAGGTCCACCAGGAACATTATAAAACTCTGCCGGTTTGAAAAACGATCCATGTATTATTTCAAAATAACTCAATAATAATATCTCTTAGATTCAAGTCGTAAGCGCAACTTCGCTTATTTTGAAGAACACCATTTCAG
>CAZRUS010000049.1:0-3879 GCA_964603385.1 uncultured Anaerolineales bacterium
GCTACGAGGGCACGACATCCCGGTTTCAATCCACGCCCCCCACACGGAGGGCGACAAATCAGCTATGACAAATTTGGCATGTTGGTGGTGGTTTCAATCCACGCCCCCCACACGGAGGGCGACGGGCGGCCCCCGCTGCCCGGCCAGCAGATCAAAGTTTCAATCCACGCCCCCCACACGGAGGGCGACACGGCAACGGCGCGGGCGTGATCCAGACGGCCATGTTTCAATCCACGCCCCCCACACGGAGGGCGACGCACGAGCGTGACATTGACGGCTACCTGGGGCTGGTTTCAATCCACGCCCCCCACACGGAGGGCGACGTGGTGCCACAGGTAGATATCCCCGGCATTCTGGTTTCAATCCACGCCCCCCACACGGAGGGCGACAATGAGAAATACCATAGCTAGTAGGATCATCGAGGTTTCAATCCACGCCCCCCACACGGAGGGCGACGCCGGTAATCCATTGATAGTACCAGGAGACCACGTTTCAATCCACGCCCCCCACACGGAGGGCGACCAACAGCGCGGGCGCGGCGCTGGCTCCGGCTTCGTTTCAATCCACGCCCCCCACACGGAGGGCGACCCGCACTGTGGGTATTCGTTAAAGAGGAGTGATGAGTTTCAATCCACGCCCCCCACACGGAGGGCGACACAAACTGTATTTCTATCGGATGACCAACGATGTTTCAATCCACGCCCCCCACACGGAGGGCGACGATGTGTTGCCGGTAGAGGTGGTAGACCCACCCGTTTCAATCCACGCCCCCCACACGGAGGGCGACGGGTAAGGCGGCGACTCCGTCGCCGGCCCGAACGTTTCAATCCACGCCCCCCACACGGAGGGCGACGCGCCACCTGCGCCAACGCGCTGGCCAACCGCGGCGTTTCAATCCACGCCCCCCACACGGAGGGCGACCTGGATCGAGGCCAAACACGACCGCAACGGCAAAGTTTCAATCCACGCCCCCCACACGGAGGGCGACCACTCCCGCTGCCTGATCCGCGTCAGTAACTCCTCGTTTCAATCCACGCCCCCCACACGGAGGGCGACTATCAAAGGAGGCCATTATGGCCGAGGAAAAAGAGTTTCAATCCACGCCCCCCACACGGAGGGCGACTAATAATTGCGCTTGTTTGCGTGACCGCGTCACAGTTTCAATCCACGCCCCCCACACGGAGGGCGACGTGCGCACGTCCGTATCGTCACCCACCCAGCCCGTTTCAATCCACGCCCCCCACACGGAGGGCGACCCGCCGCCCGTTTGGTGCTGGCGGTCACGGTGGCGTTTCAATCCACGCCCCCCACACGGAGGGCGACCATAATGATGGAGATTTTAACCCTGGGCCTGTGGGTTTCAATCCACGCCCCCCACACGGAGGGCGACGAGGCCGGAGCCGCCGATACCGGCGCGGAAAAATGTTTCAATCCACGCCCCCCACACGGAGGGCGACGCGCCGGTCACCGTCAAAGCCATCGAGGAGTTGATGTTTCAATCCACGCCCCCCACACGGAGGGCGACGACTTGGCTGCGTTCAACAGCCGGCGGGCATTGCGTTTCAATCCACGCCCCCCACACGGAGGGCGACGTACTGCGGTTTGTGACTAACGGGCCGCTCTCCCTGAGTTTCAATCCACGCCCCCCACACGGAGGGCGACTTCCGGGCGGGGCAAACACCAACCTTAAAAAATTGTTTCAATCCACGCCCCCCACACGGAGGGCGACCCCGGACAACGTAGGAGACCAGGGCGACAGCCAGGTTTCAATCCACGCCCCCCACACGGAGGGCGACACCGGCGAGCGGCTGGGTGAGGCCACTTACCAAAGTTTCAATCCACGCCCCCCACACGGAGGGCGACTTATTTGCACTGCTCGACGGCTCGCCGGCGGGCGGCAGGTTTCAATCCACGCCCCCCACACGGAGGGCGACCAAACGGCGGTTTGCGCACGTGCGCGTCGTAGCGGTTTCAATCCACGCCCCCCACACGGAGGGCGACGTGACCGATTGGCCGGGCACCATTGTACCGTTCTGTTTCAATCCACGCCCCCCACACGGAGGGCGACCAGCGCAGCGGCGCTGGTTCCCAGGGCGGAATTGGTTTCAATCCACGCCCCCCACACGGAGGGCGACGGCGAGACGGCCGCAATTTTGCGGGCGAACCAAAGTTTCAATCCACGCCCCCCACACGGAGGGCGACAAGACAACATTTTTATAGCAGACAGGAGAACACAATGTTTCAATCCACGCCCCCCACACGGAGGGCGACTGCGGGGGCGGGTAGCTATTGACCCCAGCGCCGTGTTTCAATCCACGCCCCCCACACGGAGGGCGACGCAGTCGTTTGCTGACCTCCAGCAGCGCCTGTAAGTTTCAATCCACGCCCCCCACACGGAGGGCGACCAGGCAGTGGTACACGCGCCCCGGGGGGTGACCGTTTCAATCCACGCCCCCCACACGGAGGGCGACAGGTCATCGAGAGTAGAGCGTTTGACGTGTTGGATGTTTCAATCCACGCCCCCCACACGGAGGGCGACCCGTTCTTTCAGATGAGATCAATCCAAACTATCGTTTCAATCCACGCCCCCCACACGGAGGGCGACCCGGCATTGTGCTGACCAACACCAACGTGGCCTGGGTTTCAATCCACGCCCCCCACACGGAGGGCGACCTCCAGGGGGAGTGGACCAAAGGCCGGGAGGCAATGTTTCAATCCACGCCCCCCACACGGAGGGCGACCCGGCCCGGCCTCACCCTGGCGCTGTTGGGGGACGTTTCAATCCACGCCCCCCACACGGAGGGCGACAGGCTGTAGGTTCACAAAGAGACGCATCTTTTGAGGTTTCAATCCACGCCCCCCACACGGAGGGCGACGTTTAGCAGGGCAATCATATAATTGGTATCAATTTGTTTCAATCCACGCCCCCCACACGGAGGGCGACACCGGTACTTTGAGGTTGTACATAAAATAAAATGTGTTTCAATCCACGCCCCCCACACGGAGGGCGACCGCCCTACAAATGGAAAATTATAAAAGGTCCAAAGTTTCAATCCACGCCCCCCACACGGAGGGCGACATTCACGGGCTAACGTTTCGCCTTTACGTCCATTCGTTTCAATCCACGCCCCCCACACGGAGGGCGACCGGCGACAACTGGACAGCAAAAAACACCGGTTTGTTTCAATCCACGCCCCCCACACGGAGGGCGACACGGCGCCGGAGTAAGATGCCCGCTTGACAATCGTTTCAATCCACGCCCCCCACACGGAGGGCGACACAGCGTCGGCGGCATGAGGGTCCGCCTCGCTATGTTTCAATCCACGCCCCCCACACGGAGGGCGACCCAAAAAATCGCAAACCAAAACAACAATATATAGTTTCAATCCACGCCCCCCACACGGAGGGCGACATCGTGTTTATCGCTGGCCTGCCTGTGGAAGAAAAGTTTCAATCCACGCCCCCCACACGGAGGGCGACTATACGATTATTTACCGATTATGGACGCCAACCAGTTTCAATCCACGCCCCCCACACGGAGGGCGACGGCCGATCAATTGCTGTGCTCTCAGGCTGTCGTGGTTTCAATCCACGCCCCCCACACGGAGGGCGACAACGGCGTCGGTTTGATGCTCGATCTAATGGACAGTTTCAATCCACGCCCCCCACACGGAGGGCGACTGGGAGTGGGATACTGCTCCCAACCAAGATAATATGTTTCAATCCACGCCCCCCACACGGAGGGCGACGTCAGGCAGCGGATAGTCACAGCAAAGCAACAAACGTTTCAATCCACGCCCCCCACACGGAGGGCGACAGGCTGGCTGTCATTGACCGGCCTATACTTTACCAGGCATCATCGGCCGGTGTTTACCAAGC
>CAZRUS010000050.1:0-3860 GCA_964603385.1 uncultured Anaerolineales bacterium
CCATCCGCGAGGGCGGGCTGACGGTGGCTTCCGGCGTGGTCACTGAGATCATTGAATAACAGTCCTCAACTTTGAGGTGGTAAAATAGTATGGCAAGAAAAAAAGGGATCCGCCCGGTAATTACGCTGGCCTGCACGGAGTGCGAGGAGCGTAATTACACGACGGAAAAAAATCGCAGAAATGACCCGAGTCGGATAGAACTGAAGAAGTTCTGCCCTCGATGTCGCACGCACACCTTACATCGAGAAACAAAGTAATCTGAGCATCATCCGGGTGGTCGCCAGGGCCTGGTATAATAGGGACGGCGACCGCCCAGCTCCAAAATATAGGCCAGTAGCTCAATTTGGGAGAGCACCGGTCTCCAAAACCGGGGGTTGTGGGTTCGAGTCCTACCTGGCCTGCTTCATTGATTAGCTCAACGCCGTCTCTTCAGGCGGCGTTTTGACCGTAGAAGGAGAAAACTGTGGCAAAAGCACGGAAACAATCCGGCGGCATCCGGGGATTTTACCGGGAAACTGTCGCCGAACTCAGAAAAGTTACCTGGCCTACCCGGAGTGAAGCCATCAATCTCACCCGCGTGGTGGTGGTGGTCATCCTGGCGGTAGGTGCTTTCCTGGGTGTGCTGGATTTTCTGTTTTCACAGCTGTTCGGTCTGATTTTAGGAGCCTGATAACAGATCGGGCATTCCCTAGATGGTTGGGGTACTGCTATGCATGCTGAAAATGAATCGATGGAAGAATTAATAGAACAGTCTGAGGTCTCTGCAGAGCCAGAAACCCCGATGGAAGAGCTGGCAGAGGCCATTGAAAGCAGTCAGGCCTCTCAAGCTGCTGAGGAAGAACCGGAGGATGACGGCCGGGCCTGGTATGTGGTGCACTGCTACTCCGGGAACGAGGATAAGGTGCGCTTTAATATCCTGCAGCGGATAGAGTCCATGGGGATGGATGATCTGGTATTCGATGTCGTTGTTCCCACCGAGGACGAAGTCAATATTAAGAATGGTGAGCGCCAGACTGTGGAAAAGAAGGTCTTTCCCGGTTATATTCTGGTGAACATGCAGCTTACCGAGGAATCCTGGTACATGGTCCGCAACACGCCCGGCGTGACTGGGTTTGTCGGCATGGGCAATGACCCCACGCCGCTGCAGCCGGAAGAAGTCGCCCGGATTCTCAAGCGCATGGAATCAGAATCCCCCCGGGTCAATGTCACCTTCCGTCAGGGGGAACGGGTGCGCATCACCGATGGTCCTTTTGAAGACTTCTACGGGAAAGTTGCCGAGATTGATATGGAACGGGCCACCGTCCGCGTCATGGTCAATTTCTTCGGGCGGGAGACGCCTGTCGAACTGGATTTTTTACAGGTCGAAGAAGCATAACGAAACGAAGGTTGTGGGAGGGCAGAGAATCTGCCCGCTGGTACCACGAAGGAGAACACAGTGGCAAAAAAAGTTAAGGCAAATGTACGACTGCAGATTGAGGCTGGCAAAGCCAACCCTGCCCCCCCCATCGGCCCTGCCCTGGCGGCGCACGGCATCAATTTGATGCAGTTCTGCAAGGAATACAACGCCCGCACATCCGATCGTATGGGGGAGATCATCCCCGCCGATATCACCATCTTCACGGATGGATCATTCAAATTTAAGCTTCGCACTCCTCCGGCTTCGATTTTGCTCAAGAAGGCAGCCGGTATTGAAAAAGGAGCTGCGGAGCCTCATATGGAAATCGCCGGTGAGGTAACCCGCGAGCAGGTGCGGGAAATCGCCCAAATCAAAATGAAAGACCTCAACGCGGTAGATATTGAGGGCGCCATGCGCCAGATCGAAGGCACCGCGAAAAATATGGGGATCAAAGTAGTAGAGTGAATTCTCGTGGGAGGATGAGTAATCCGCTGGAACCACAAGGAGTTTTAGAATGGCAAAACACGGAAAGAATTATCAGGATGCCCTTAAGCAGGTGGACAGGGAAAAGCGATACAACCCGCTGGAAGCGCTGGAGATGGCCAAGGAACTTTCCTACGCCTCATTTGACGAGACAGTGGAAGTGCATATTCGTCTCAGCGTTGACCCCCGGCATGCTGATCAGATCGTTCGCGATGTGGTCAATCTGCCCCATGGGTTAGGAAAAACCGTCCGCGTGCTGGTATTTGCTCAGGGGGAGGCAGCCGCCAGCGCCAGGGAAGCCGGGGCGGATTTCGTCGGGGACGGGGATGATATGATCAAAAAAATTGAGGAGGGCTGGCTGGATTTCGATGTCGTGCTGGCCACCCCGGAAATGATGGGCAAAGTAGGCCGGCTTGGGCCGGTGCTGGGTCCACGGGGGCTGATGCCCAATCCCAAAGCCGGTACCATGATTCCCGGTGACGATTTACCCAGAGTAATCGAAGAAACTAAAGCGGGCCGGATTGAATACCGGGTGGATAAAACGGCGAATGTGCACGTACCGATTGGAAAAGTATCCTTCCCAGTTGAGAAGTTACGTGATAACATGGGTGCGTTCATGGAGTCCCTGGTCATGAACCGTCCGGCAGCTGCCAAAGGGCAGTACATCAGAAAGGTGGTTATCTCCACCAGCATGGGCCCGGGGATCATCGTCGATCCCTTCGAGGCCGCTGAAATGGAAGGTGTCTGAACCCAGACCAGGGAAGACAACAGCATCACGGATCGCTTTTGCCAGAGACAGCTGGTGTTTCGCAGGAAACTTAATTTCCAGCCCAGGTGAAAGAGGAAAAACTTGTCGTTGCAGCCAAGTCTTTACCTCGCCATCTGGTTAGGTAAAGACTTTTTGATTTCTGGCAGCTGCTGAACCCCATTGGAAGGAGGTGTAGTACTTTGGCTATTTCAAGGAAGAAAAAAGAGGAGCTGGTCGAACAGTATCAACACTGGCTGAAAGAAAGCGATGGCTTGATCCTGACCCGCTACCACCAGCTGAGTGTCAAAGATATTGGCACGCTGCGTGGTGAGCTTCGCAAATCCGGCGGAGAGTTTCACATAATAAAAAATACCTTGGCGGAGAGAGCCTTCCAGGACAGTGGACTGGATTGGGATGAGGGCATGTTTGATGGGCCAACGGCCCTGGGGATATCCTTTGAAGACCCCTCGGCGATGGCCAAGGCCATCAAAGACTTCGCTTCGGAATACGGCACCATTGAGATCAAGCGCGGTTATCTGGACGAGCGAATGATCACCATTGAGGAAATCAATCAGCTCGCCGAGCTGCCTTCGATGGATGAGATGCGGGCCACATTGTTAGCCACGCTGCAAGCCCCTGCCAGCAAGCTGGTACGCACACTGGCGGAACCGGGCCGTGCACTGGCTACTGTTCTGAAAAAATACTCAGAAGAAGGCGCTGCTGCTTAAGCAGACGCCTTTAAGATAAGCATTGGAATTATCGTTCCAACAAAAGGAGATACAAATGGCTGATCTGGATAAGATAATGGAACAATTGAGTGAACTGACGGTTATGGAAGCAGCAGAGCTGGTCAATATGCTGGAAGAAGAATGGGGGGTTTCCGCTGCTGCTCCGGTTGCCATGGCTGCCGCAGCCCCTGGCGCTGAAGCGGGGGAAGCAGCAGAGGCCAAGAGTGAGTTTGACGTCGTCATCAAGGAAACCGGTCCCAAGAAGATCGAGGTCATCAAGGCCATCCGCGCCCTGACCAGCCTGGGGCTGAAAGACGCCAAGGAACTGGCGGAAACCGCCGGCGCCAAAGTTATGGAAGGCGTGGGCAAGGACGCTGCCGAAGATGCCCAGAAGCAGCTGGAAGAGGCAGGAGCGACTGTCGAGCTTGCCTGACCTGTTCATGGGGTTCACAAAGGGGCTGTCCCAAAAGTCATTGGCACAGCCCCTGATTTTTTAATATAATGG
>CAZRUS010000051.1:0-3679 GCA_964603385.1 uncultured Anaerolineales bacterium
AGGCTATTTTCTGCTTTTGCTATCTCTTTATCCTTTCCATCACGGATTTAGGTAATAGTCACTATTTTGTGTAAACTTATTTCAGGACTTGACAAAGCTTTTCAAAGTTCTCTGATGTCAGCTATCCAAAGCGAGTTTATATTTATGTTTCACCTTACGGGGTTCCGGCCAAAAATGAGCACTTCATTTCTTTGTCGTATCAAACAATTCTAGATGTTTTAAAGGATTTGCAAGATGATCGCTGGACAACTGAAACTGAAAAATTTTTGCTACATCAGTTTCAGGAAAGTTTACGAGGGAATATTGCAATGGATAGAGAAACACTTGATTTAGTTCAAGCACTTTATGAAACTTATGGTCCTGTAATTGACTTCATCTACGAGAATGCAGAAAAGCCTGATGCAGTTGTTTCGGAATCGGTTTGGGATGGAAAAAGTTGGTTTTTCAATATTGGTGAGGTGGGTCCAGATTCTTATAGTTGGAATGATAGCCAACAATATTCCTTTATTTGTGCAGGCGGAGGAAAAAGATAC
Organism: uncultured Anaerolineales bacterium; assembly: GCA_964603385.1. GTDB lineage: Bacteria > Chloroflexota > Anaerolineae > Anaerolineales > UBA11858 > B10-G9. The sequence goes on from CAZRUS010000051.1 coordinate 534, forward strand.
CGCCAAATAATGCAAAATTTCAAATTAGGCGATATTATTTATGCCTATACATCTGGTAAGGGATATGTTGGCGTAGGGGTAGTGACAAAAACGGCTATGCCATTTAGAGAAGCGACATTGGAAGATGGAAACACGAAGCTGATTGGTCTACGTCGAGCCGGTAAGCTTACGGGTAACTATAATGAAAACGACGATGTTGATGCAGCAGACTGGATTGTATTAGTAAGGTGGGAAAAGGCTGTTAATAAAGATCAAGCGGTTCGACTCAACCCTGTTGTTCCTTCAACTGCATCACGAATTTACGAACATAGAAAAGATTTTATCAAAAAGGTTAGACGTGGTCTTGGTCTAAAGGAATAGCATTTTTTTGTAAGGGCAACCCAACAACGGCTTGCAAGCGACCCCGACAGTGGCGCCTTTTTACGAGAATCGTCTTGCGTGGGTGAGTTGGTTCTAATTGTGAGGCGTCTCGCGGGCGCTTGAAGCCGGGCGTTGGGCGGCTCATTTGCCCAGAAAACAAATTTATTTACAGAAAGGTTAAAAATTTATGGATATTGCTACTGTTGCCGCAACAGCGGTGATGACATTATTGCCATATTTGGCAAAGACTGGTGAAACTGTGAGTAGAAAGCTAGGTGAAGATTTGTATCAGTTTCTAAAAACCTACTTTCAAAAGAACAATAGTGCGAAAGAGGCCTTAAAAGATTTAAGGGATGATCCGAAAGATACCGATCTTCAAGGTGCATTACGAGTTCAATTGAAAAAGTCCTTAAGGAAAGACAAAGAATTTGCCAAGGAATTGAATAGGATTCTTGATGGGGTAAAAGATTCAGGGGGAGTTGTTAACGTTGTCTACGGTAATCCTCAAAAATTCAATCAGTTCCGTGATAATGATGGAATTATTATTAACAAATAAACGATAATTACGGAGAAAAAAATGGTTCGCAACATTGTCCACGGTAGTCCTCATAATTTTAACCAATTTCGTGATAATAAAGGTGTGATAATTAACGCCTTTACTTCAAACCGAAGAGAAGAGTGGCGGCGTATATTTTCTAACTTTGAGTGCTGGAGAGTAGGTGCGCCGTTTTCAGCAACGATGCGTAGCCAATTAAATAGATTTGGTCTGTCTTTTATTCCAGAAGATGAAGCAATGATATTTAATACTGAACTCAAAAAATCAAATTGGGAAATATACACTGGTAGCATACAGTATGGGAATACTTTTCTGAAGTCAGGATACTTTTTTGCAACAGAAGCACGACTTGTTTTTGGTAATATCAGCCAAAACATTGTAAATCAGATTCTTTATAAGGATATTAAGGATATTTCCTTTGAGAAAGAAAACGCTAAATGTTTAGTAAATCTTTCTCTTGATGGAAATTCCAAGGCCAAGATATTGCTAATGTTTCCAAGGACACCAATGCTAGAAAGCGTTTTGGCTATTTTTGCGCCGCCTGCCGGAAAACAGGGTATGATTTATGATTCAATGGACCGGAGGGCAAATGGAGAAAATTTCATCAACAATTTCACAGAATTTTTTTACGAAATAGCAGATGAAAATCGTAGAATAAGAAGGGGACAATAACCATCAAAGGGTTTGTGTTTACCAACTGGCGCGTTCTACCCGGCAGCCAAACCCGCGAGAGGAATAGCCCCGTCTCTGACGCGCGTCCTGGCCCTCATTCATCACACGTTCTGGGGCCGCCCGCTATCAGCAACAAAAATTTTCGGGATTTGAAGTTGTGATTTTTAACAAAAAAACAGGGCAAAGAAGAATCGGGCCGCCCCATTCATCGTGTGTTCTGTGGCCCATTCCTCACGCGCATTATGGGGCTAATCCTCCGCGCTAGTTTAACTGCCGGTCATTCATCACGCTGTTGGGGCATTGAAACACGTTGGCTTTGTGGGTAGCCGCTGCACTCCAACGGGCCGCCCAACAAGGCAGTGGTGCCGAATTGCTCAAGCTGCGTTTTTTGTAGTTAGTTGGGGCCACAACGTATGTAATCATTGGCGGTGGTTGCGCCAACCCGCAATCGCCACACTTTGGGCGTTATGTTGCATAAAACCCCCAATCTTTAGTAATAACCGAGAAATCATTACATTGAGTGGTGAAATAGAAGATGAATACAAAAAATAAATCCTCGCACTCCAATTGGCTAAATCAGCTAGAGATTTCTATTCTAGCTGCGACTGCAATTATCTGTATTGTTGTAACCTTATTGGATTTTTTAGGAGCACTTGATAGCATCCCTTGGCTAAAAGATAGAGTTCCAGTTCTAATTCTTTTATCTGTAGGTTTAATAGCCAGTTACATAATACTTGAGCGACGTAGCCAACTACAAACCATCCATAATGATTTGCTCGATAGAACTGAGAGTTTGTCGCACGCACAAGAAGTTTCTGAAAAGTTTATCATTAGATCGTTGCAGGGAGTTGCAGTTAAAAGCTTTGATAGTGATGCTGATTGCCTTAAATATATGAATGAACGGGTTGCACAGGCTGAAAAACGGGTGGATGATATATCATGGAGTTCAGAAACAAAAACTACGCCCGGATTTGATCGTGAAAAAGCATTAGATGAAGAATACCGAGAAATAATAACACAGCATGCTCACAAGGTTATATTTAATGAAGTTTTGATTTTTCATAATAAACCAGGAAGAATTCAAAAATTACGTAATCGAATCAAGGATAAGTGGCCTGGGTATTCTTGCGTATATTTTGAGGATGTAGAAATTCCACTTGTGCAATTTATGATAATTGATGGCGAAGAAGTTATAATTCTATCAGATCTTAAGGACACCAGAAATCTGGCTATTCAACATCCAGATATTGTAGGATTCTACAAGGAATATTATAAATTGTTATGGGATAGAGGGAGAAAACTAATATCTAGGAAAGATGGTATATACTGGGATGAAGTTGAGAAAATTTTAGGGGAGTCAGAAGTGCAGTTATTGAAAAAAGCAACATAACAAACCCACTGCACGCGAATGGCCTAGCAGCGCATTTTTTGAAGTTGTGTTGGCTGTGGAGTTGGTTTATAATCAAAGGTATCTTGCCATACCCGGCCATCGCGTGACTGGGAGCGTTAGCACTCTTCTTAAATTTGTAACTCGTTCAAGTCAAGGGCGGTATATTTT
>CAZRUS010000052.1:0-3666 GCA_964603385.1 uncultured Anaerolineales bacterium
CTTGGTAAACACCGGCCGATGATGCCTGGTAAAGTATAGGCCGGTCAATGACACCGCCCGGTGGGGGGCGGCTTAATTAAAAGTGTTTCAATCCACGCCCCCCACACGGAGGGCGACACTGCCCTGTGTGCTAAATCGCCATTTCCTCAGAGTTTCAATCCACGCCCCCCACACGGAGGGCGACCTGGCCCAGTTGCCGGTAGGGGCGCAGGATGGTGGTTTCAATCCACGCCCCCCACACGGAGGGCGACTGGCCCGCCGAGGGGTCAACGGCTCTTTTGTTTTGTTTCAATCCACGCCCCCCACACGGAGGGCGACCTGATCGGCCGGGGCCCCCTGTGACGTTGGCAGGTTTCAATCCACGCCCCCCACACGGAGGGCGACATGCCATAAAAAACGCAGAGGATGATATTGAAAATGTTTCAATCCACGCCCCCCACACGGAGGGCGACCCGATACAGACCACGAATGTTACCTCGCAAGGCGCGTTTCAATCCACGCCCCCCACACGGAGGGCGACTTTCAGGCTCCGGCACTACCATAATTGCCTGCGAGTTTCAATCCACGCCCCCCACACGGAGGGCGACCAACCTTTGAGCGTGTAGCGGCCCTGGGCAAACTGTGTTTCAATCCACGCCCCCCACACGGAGGGCGACGTAGCCCGGTGATTAACCAAATAGCAATAGACCAGTTTCAATCCACGCCCCCCACACGGAGGGCGACACGCCGGATGATTGAGGCCCAGGCACGCGAAGCCGTTTCAATCCACGCCCCCCACACGGAGGGCGACCTCTCTGATGCTTCAAGCGGGATTGAGACGCAACGTTTCAATCCACGCCCCCCACACGGAGGGCGACCTCAAACAAGCAAACAGATCGGCAGATGTTTTGGGTTTCAATCCACGCCCCCCACACGGAGGGCGACTACCTTCTGCCGTAAACTTTCCCCATATAGAATTGTTTCAATCCACGCCCCCCACACGGAGGGCGACTTGTTCATATTGTTCTCCTTACTAATAACATAGTGTTTCAATCCACGCCCCCCACACGGAGGGCGACAACGCCCACAACTATCAAAATACTGGCTGAAATCGTTTCAATCCACGCCCCCCACACGGAGGGCGACCGGCGTAATCTTTCCAGACCTGCAAATAGCCACGTTTCAATCCACGCCCCCCACACGGAGGGCGACCGGTTACTGGGTTATCCCATCATCTTCACGGAGGTTTCAATCCACGCCCCCCACACGGAGGGCGACTTGACAACAATTTCAAAATTGGCAGGATTATGAAAGTTTCAATCCACGCCCCCCACACGGAGGGCGACTAAGATGTTTGACGGATTTCTACCACCAACAGAGTTTCAATCCACGCCCCCCACACGGAGGGCGACCTGGCTCAGACCCAGTTTTTAATGGATGTCCCGGTTTCAATCCACGCCCCCCACACGGAGGGCGACTATGCCAAGGGGCGGGTAACGCCCAAGACGATTGTTTCAATCCACGCCCCCCACACGGAGGGCGACTTCCGGCTTCTCCGTTGCTGCTGCTACGTTTGATGAAGTTTCAATCCACGCCCCCCACACGGAGGGCGACTTTCTACCGCAAACCAGGAGCCGGTATTTTCCTGGTTTCAATCCACGCCCCCCACACGGAGGGTGACGTTTACCTCTGGGCCGATCAGGACAGCGCCGGCCAGGTTTCAATCCACGCCCCCCACACGGAGGGCGACGCGCTGGGCGCTGCATCCCCACAAGCCGCCCACTAGTTTCAATCCACGCCCCCCACACGGAGGGCGACAACCGGCAGCATTGGCTACAAACAGCAAGAGGCCGTTTCAATCCACGCCCCCCACACGGAGGGCGACCTCGATATGCCTTTAACTGGGGCCTTGATCGTTGGTTTCAATCCACGCCCCCCACACGGAGGGCGACCTATCAACAACGCTTGTAAACTCATCAACAACCGGTTTCAATCCACGCCCCCCACACGGAGGGCGACGCGTGGGCAGCGGAGATAAAAGGTAAAACGGATGTTTCAATCCACGCCCCCCACACGGAGGGCGACACACCTCGTACCAGTCATTGTCTTCAGTCTAAGGTTTCAATCCACGCCCCCCACACGGAGGGCGACGCAGATCGTCAAGGAGATAAAGCACCCGGAGGGGTTTCAATCCACGCCCCCCACACGGAGGGCGACGTCTGGTATAAATTCTTTGCACTTTACTACCAGTTTCAATCCACGCCCCCCACACGGAGGGCGACATCCGGTAAGCATCTGGCATTATATCCACGCTCAGTTTCAATCCACGCCCCCCACACGGAGGGCGACCATCAAGGGCGGTAAAAGAGAGCCGATGGAATCAGTTTCAATCCACGCCCCCCACACGGAGGGCGACCTTATGCGGATCTCGCCCCTCAATGTCGCGGGTTGTTTCAATCCACGCCCCCCACACGGAGGGCGACTCAAAAAGATAGCTAAAGAGATTATTGATCCGGGTTTCAATCCACGCCCCCCACACGGAGGGCGACCAGGTAGTGCAGGATATTGGGCAGCGGATAGAGGTTTCAATCCACGCCCCCCACACGGAGGGCGACATTATTTTGCTGGTATCATCTTGACTTATGTCATTGTTTCAATCCACGCCCCCCACACGGAGGGCGACCTGCCGGGGTGGTTCTGTTGGGGGAGATTTCGGGGGTTTCAATCCACGCCCCCCACACGGAGGGCGACTCCTCAACTATGGCAAGCGTATCTGTGGTGGTTTGTTTCAATCCACGCCCCCCACACGGAGGGCGACGCTATTTAAATAGCTCTAATATGGGAGCCAATACGTTTCAATCCACGCCCCCCACACGGAGGGCGACGCTATTTAAATAGCTCTAATATGGGAGCCAATACGTTTCAATCCACGCCCCCCACACGGAGGGCGACCTTCATTGACAAGCCGGTTGAGACAACCATCATTGTTTCAATCCACGCCCCCCACACGGAGGGCGACGGCCAAGATGCAAGGCTTTATCAATTCCGGGGGGTTTCAATCCACGCCCCCCACACGGAGGGCGACGTCTAATGTTGGGGCAGCTTCCGGGGCCGTAGGGGTTTCAATCCACGCCCCCCACACGGAGGGCGACACTTTCCGCACCCAATAGCAAAAAAGGTAAAGCGGGTTTCAATCCACGCCCCCCACACGGAGGGCGACGCCACGTCATCAAGCCAACCTCCGGCGCAAGGTTGTTTCAATCCACGCCCCCCACACGGAGGGCGACGTGAGGATGCGACTTACTGGTCACGGTTTGAAGTTTCAATCCACGCCCCCCACACGGAGGGCGACTTTTACTTGCTTGTGGTTTTGTTTTGTTGGAGAAGTTTCAATCCACGCCCCCCACACGGAGGGCGACCTTCGGGGACGCACAAACCGATTGTTATGTATGCGTTTCAATCCACGCCCCCCACACGGAGGGCGACGTCCGGCGTACTCGTTAAAAGCCTGGACTATGATGTTTCAATCCACGCCCCCCACACGGAGGGCGACAGACGAGGCCACGCCAGACACCGGCCAGGCTGACGTTTCAATCCACGCCCCCCACACGGAGGGCGACGGCTGGGTCTTTCCCACTGGCGGCGCACAGTGGAGTTTCAATCCACGCCCCCCACACGGAGGGCGAC
>CAZRUS010000053.1:0-3213 GCA_964603385.1 uncultured Anaerolineales bacterium
CTGCTTCCCGCCGCCGTCCTTCCCGGCCGGAGCCCACTTACCAGCCGCTGAATGCGGGAAGAGAAGATCGGGGAAATGGCCAGCTGCTGATGTGACCATTTGGAGATCGTACCCTGAGAATGAAAAGAACCGCTGAAAGCCTCAGCGGTTCTTCTTTTTGTCGGGATGGTGGGATTTGAACCCACGACCTCGCCGACCCGAACGGCGCGCGCTAGCCGGACTGCGCCACATCCCGATGCCGCGAAATTATAACGCAGCTTAACGGGTTTTACAAGACAAAAGGGAGGGGAACCTCTTCCAACGGATTACCAATTGTACACATCCCGATCCCGGTCGGGTTCCCTGAAGATCAATGCCAGCACCACCCCGGTCACAAATCCTCCGATATGGGCCCAGAATGCTACTCCGCCCATATCCGGTCCACCCAGGGTCATCACACCCTGGAAGAACTGCAGCAGGAACCAGACACCGAGAACGATGCTGGCCGGGAGCATGGTCAGGCGCAGAAAAAAGCCCAGCGGGATCAGAGTGAGCACCCGCTGTCGGGGATAAAGGATCAGATAAGCCCCCAGCACAGCGGCGATGGCGCCGCTGGCGCCCACAGTCGGGATCTGGGAGGATGGATTGGTGAAAACATGCGCCAGGGAGGCGATGAATCCACCGGCGATGTAAAATATGAAATAGCGAAAATTGCCCAGACGGTCTTCAACATTGTCGCCAAAGATCCACAGATAAAGCATATTCCCGCCAATATGGGCCAGACCGCCGTGCATGAACATGCTGGTCAAGATGTTCCCAATGCTTTCCAGGGAGAACGAGGAGGTAACCTGATTGGGAATGAGGGCAAATTGGTAGACAAACTGCTGATTACCCTGCCCCAGCATGGTCTGGAAGATGAATACCAGCACATTTACGATAATGAGCAGATAGGTGACCACGGGGGTTCGCCGGGTGGGATTTTCATCGCGGATTGGGATCATCAGGTGTCCTTTAACGGTTGACGTGATTGCGGGGTGACTTGATTTTACCATAGGGATCCATCCCGGGTTTGCTGCTGACTCAGATGAATGGGGGGATTCCAGCCGGCCCTCAAAGCGAGACGGGTGGAAAGGGTTTCTGGAGAGGGGAACCTTGACATCCTTTCCAGCTCTGGTACACTACCAGCATTATGGAGAAGAAGTCCCCTCTTACTATCCCAGCTCCCGTCCCTAGCATCATCAGCCTGTCCCGATAGGCTTTCTGTCTGCGGATCGTGACCGCTGTGATGTGCACAAAGCGCCCTTCAGACTGGAAAGTCGAAGGGTTTTTTATTGTCAAGGGGACAGGACCAGGCAGTGATTATTCAAGGAGATTGCTTTTATGAGAATGACGAACCTGCTCAGCCAGACCCTGAGGGAAGCCCCGGCGGATGCGGAGATTCCCAGCCATCAGCTGTTAGTTCGCGCCGGGTATATCCGTCAGCTGGCGGCAGGAATCTTTACCTCAATGCCGCTGGCCCAGCGGTCTTTGACCAAAATCGAAGATATCATGCGGGAAGAGATCAACGCCATTGGCGGGCAGGAGCTGTCCATGCCGGTGGTCCATCCGGCGGAGATCTGGAAGGCGACTGGACGTTGGGACAAGGTGGGCCCGGAGATGGGCCGTTTTAAGGATCGCAATGACCGGGATATGGTGCTGGCGATGACCCACGAGGAAGCTGTGGTGGATATCATCAAGGACGAGATCCAATCCTACCGCCAGCTCCCCATGCTGATTTATCACATTCAGACCAAATGGCGGGATGATCCCCGACCGCGGGCCGGTTTAATCCGGGTGCGGGAATTCACCATGAAGGACAGCTACAGTCTGGACCGGGATTGGGAGGGTCTGGACAGACAGTATCGAGCCCATTACCAGGCATATTTCCGGATTTTTGGTCGCTGCGGGCTGCCGGTGATTGCTGTCGAGTCTGATGTCGGGATGATGGGCGGCAACATGGCCCATGAGTACATGTATCTCACCCCGGTGGGGGAAGACACTTTGCTGCTCTGCGACAGCTGCGGCTACTCTGCCAATCGTCAGATCGCTGAGTTTCAAAAGCCCGAACCGCTCGCGGAGGCGCCTGCGGAGCTGAAGAAGGTGGCCACACCGGCGGCAAAAACGATTGCCGATCTGACCGATTTCCTGGAGATCTCCAGCAAACGGACTGCCAAAGTGGTGTTTATCATGGCCTCGGTGCTTGAGAAAGGGGAGGAGGTGGAAAAATTGGTCTTTGCCATTGTTCGTGGTGATATGGATCTCAATGAGACCAAGCTGGCCAACGCCATTGCTGCAAAACATCTCCGCCCTGCAGAAGAAGAGGAAATCAAGGCGGTTGGGGCGGTCCCCGGCTATGCTTCGCCGATTGGTCTGGATGGGGTGCAGGTGGTGGTCGATGACCTCATTCCCCATTCCAACAACCTGGTTTCCGGTGCCAACGAGGAAGGATATCACTTTATCAATGTCAATTACGGCCGCGAGTTCACCGCTGATGTGGTTGCTGATATTGCCGCGGCCCGGGATGGTGATGCCTGTCCAAACTGCGGCCATCCCATGGAGGCTGTCCGGGGCATTGAGGTCGGGAATATTTTTAAATTAGGAACCTGGTACAGTGAAGCGGTAGGCGCCACCTATCAGGATGCCGATGGGGAGGAAAAACCGGTGGTAATGGGATCCTATGGGATCGGCAGCGGGCGGCTGCTGGCCTCAATTGCCGAGGAGTATAACGACGAGTACGGTTTGATCCTCCCGGTCACTGTGGCGCCGTACGAAGTCCATTTGGTGGCACTGGCCGGTGCCAAAACAGAAAGCGAAGCGGTTCAGGAAACGGCGGACCAGCTTTATCATGACCTGCTGGCGGCAGGCATTGAGGTGCTTTATGATGATCGGGATGAGAGTCCGGGTGTGAAATTCAATGATGCTGATCTGATCGGCGTCCCCCTGCGTCTTACCGTGGGGCACCGCTCCCTCAAGCAGGGCGGGATCGAGTCCAAGCTCCGCCATCAGCAGGAGCGCAGCCTGATTCCACTGGATCAGGCTGTCCAGCAAGTCAAAGAGGACCTTGAGGATCTGTACGAGGAAATCAAGGGTGGGATCGAGCTTCGCAATCTGGATTGAGCCCGGAAGGCGGTCCCCCAACCCGGGGCTGTCCCAAAAGTCATTGGCACAGCCCCTGATTTTTTAATATAATGGGGG
>CAZRUS010000054.1:0-3019 GCA_964603385.1 uncultured Anaerolineales bacterium
ATACTGGATTGTGGGAAAAGCAAAAAGGGCTGCTTTTTAGACAGCCCCTTTTTTTGTTATCAGGCGCTTGTGTTATACTGGAAGCATCACTGGGGACAGGTAATAAATCACCAGGATGGCTAGTCTAAATAAATGAGAGATTAATTTCCTGATGGAATCGTCATCGGGATTTTATCTGAGGTCTCTGACCCCGGAGGAGGGAGCATGAAAGCAAGCATCCTGATCATTGAAGACGATCCTGGTATTCTGAAATTTGTGAAACGCGGACTGGCTTATGAAGGCTACGAGGTGCTTACCGCTGAGGATGGCCAGGCTGGATTGGAGATTGCCGATGAGGAAACCATTGACCTGGTGATCCTGGATTTGATGCTGCCCGGGATGGATGGTCTGGAGGTTTGCCAGAAGCTTCGGGAAGAAGATGATGTCCCCATCCTGATCTTGACCGCCAAAGATAAAACCAGCGACCGGGTCACCGGACTGGATATGGGCGCAGATGATTACATGGTCAAGCCATTTGAATTCAAAGAATTAATGGCTCGCATCCGCGCTTTGCTGCGTCGTACCAAGCAGGATACCCCCAAACAGCTCACTTTTGCTGACCTCACACTGGATCAGGGAACCCGGCGGGCATACCGGGAGGAGAGAGTGATCTCACTTACCGCAAAGGAATATGAACTCCTGGAGCTCTTCATGGAACATCCCCGCCAGGTGCTCACCCGGGAGATCATCTATGACCGCGTCTGGGGATATAACTTTGGGGGACAGAGCAACATCATTGAAGTGTATGTCAGGTATCTGCGCCAAAAGCTGGAGGAAGAAGGGGAACCCCGCTTAATCCATACGCTCAGAGGCGTGGGGTATGTGCTCAGAAAACCTGACTAAATGTATCTCAGGAAAAGATTAACCCTTCTCAATACGCTGATTGTCGGCGGGCTGCTGCTGTTATTCGGCGCGGTCTCCTATCAATTTGTCAGTCTGGCCCTGACTTATCAAATCGATCGGCAGCTGGCGCTGGCAGCCCGGGATGTGGTGGCTGCTGTTAAAGCAACCGACCAGGGGGAAATCAATCGGGAATCTTTTCAAGATATCCCGCTGGAAGAAAACCTTTCCTATCAGATCTGGAACCGCAATAAGCAGCTGCTGCTGAGTTCTCCCAATATCGGAACTGTCAGGCCGCTCAACGTGGATGGATTTGGACTTACAGAGCCGGTGTTTAAAGATGAACAGCTGGGTGAAGAGGATCCACTGCGGGTGCTTTCGGTTCCTCTGATGCTTGGCAGAAGACCGGTAGGGACTCTCATGGTAGGGGCGGATCTAACCATAATTTCTCTGATTCAGAATTCCCTGCTTTCGATTATTTTTTGGGGGGTGTTTGCAGCAGTGGGCCTGGTAGGGTTTGCCGTCTGGTTCAGCACCTACAGGGCCCTGGCTCCTCTGGAGCGCATCAGCCGGACAGCGATGCAGATCACCCGGGCTGAAGACCTCGCTTTGCGCATACCTTATCAGGGCCCGGATGATGAGGTCGGGCAGCTGATTGCGGCTTTCAATGACACTCTGGAAAGATTGGAGTCACTTTTCAACACTCAGCGGCAGTTTATCTCCGATGTCAGCCATGAACTGCGAACGCCGCTGACGGTGATCAAAGGAAACCTCGACCTGCTTCGCAGGATGGACTGCATCGAGGAGGAGGAGTTCGATTCCATCAATGAAGAGGTAAATCGACTGACCAGGATGGTCCAGGATCTGCTGCTGATTGCCCAGGCTGAGACAGGAAGGCTTCCTCTGGAGATGGAAGAAATCTCCCTGGACACCCTGCTATTGGAAGTAGTCCAGCAGGCAGAAGTGCTGGCGAAGGGGAAACTGACAATGGAAATTGCTGAGATCGACCAGGTAATGGTCCCGGGAGATCGAGACCGCTTGAAGCAGGTCATGCTGAATGTGGTCAGCAACGCGGTGAAATTTACCCCGGAAGGGGGAAAGGTGACCCTGAAACTTCACAAAACCAGGCAGAAAGCTGTGCTGACGATCACCGATACCGGTCCAGGAATTGCCGAAGAGGATCTCCCCCATATCTTCAAACGTTTCTACCGCACAGAAAAAGCCCGCACTAGGACTCCGGGATCAGGCTTCGGCCTGGGATTGTCCATCGCCTACTGGATAGTTCGCAACCACCAGGGGGATATCACCGTTCGGTCCCGAGAAGGGCGGGGTACGACCTTCAGTATTCTCCTGCCGCTTTCGGAAGCCCAGCCCCCAAAAACCAACTGACATTATCGAGCCTGTCGGCAGAGGGTATGCCCACCGCTGGCCAGCCATTCCTCCAGCCGGGGACTGACCGCCTCTCCCGAGCGGGCATCCCGGTAAATTCCCATCCCCCAGTATAGATACCTTTTCGTTTCTGCTGGCCACTGGGATTCCGGCCGCTGGGCACCCTGGATACCTCCGTTGTAGCCGGCCAGCGCCAGACGGACACTGCCGCCGCTTTCCAAAGCCTGACGGAGATATGAGAGGCCCCGGCGGGCGTTGGTTCCGGGATGAAAGGGATCTTCACCCGGGGAGAAATGGTAGGGCATGACTTGAAAAAGACCCGCTGCACCGGCCGAGGAGCGAGCATCTTGCCACCCACAGGACTCAATCTGCATCACTGTGGCCACCAGATTAGGGTCAAGCTGGTAGCGTTCACTCCAGCGCAGAATCTTTTCCTCCCAGGCGAGCACCTCGGGGGTGAAGAGCGGTGCCAGCCCAGCCTCTTTTTGGGGCTGGGCTGGGGAAGGGGCAGTTTCTGCGATATCGAATTGGATTTGGCTGAGAAACAGAGCCAGCACCGTTCCCATCACCAGCACCGAGACCGGGGGGAGGAAGAAGCGCAGCAGGCAGCCGGACCCAGCGGTCCGGACTGCCTGCGAAGTGGGCTCCCTGGAGGTGCGGTCCATGGGTTAATGAGAGTACTTCGAGCTGCTTTTGGCATTCAGCGGCTGGTAAGTGGGCTCCGGCCGGGAAGGACGGCGGCGGGAAGCAG
>CAZRUS010000055.1:0-2771 GCA_964603385.1 uncultured Anaerolineales bacterium
TGTCAAAAAAGGGGTTACGCATTTTCGCGAACCGTAACTCGTAAACTCACGCTAGGAGAAGCTCTTCCAACAATCTACGCCGCCAATCCCGAAACATTTCATGCCTTCCTCCCACGCTTACATTTATGTGAGATTGTTTCCCCGGTGCCGGTATCGTCTATGAGCTGTGGGGATTCCTATCGTTCTTTTGAAAAAGAATTATGTGTTGAAGTTTCGTCGCAACTAAATTATATTACATAATATGAATGAGATTGCTTACTCCTTTCTTCAGGTCCGCGAAGTATTCCACCTTGAATTTCTTCGCATGTTGGCGCGAAAGCTCAAGCCGGATATGTACGTTCTCAAGGGCGGAGTTAATCTTCGATTATTTTTCCGAAGCCCACGATATTCTGAACATATTGACCTTGATGTAATAAATGTAGATGTGATGAAATTGCAGGACACGGTCATGGGCATCCTGCGTTCGCCGTCTCTGCGCAGTTCGCTTATGACGTATGGTATCAGAGACATTGGTGCGCCCGATCTCAGCAAGGCTAAGCAAATCGAAACAACACAGAGATTCAAAACGCATCTGTTCACGACAGGTGGTGAGGATCTCTACACCAAAATAGAATGTTCCCGTCGAGGAGCGGCAGACGGTGTGTGTGTCGAGCATGTCGATCAGCAGACCCTGCGTCGATACCGCCTGACGCCTTTTATATGCCCTCACTATGGCGCTCAAGCCGCTTTTCTGCAGAAAATCAATGCGCTTGCCGGGCGGGGTTCCGTTCAGGCCCGCGACATTTTCGATCTTTTTCTTCTTGCTCCTCTCGTGGCGCCCCGCCCTGAGGCTCTTCGTGTCGATGCATCGCTTGTTAAGAAAGCCATTAGAAACGCCTATTCCGTAGAATTTGCCCTGTTCAGAGATACGGTCCTTGAATTCATTTCGGAGGACGAAAGGGCATCGTACGATAATGCAGGCCTCTGGGACGATATGCGGCTGACGGTAGTGCAAATCCTGGAGAAGATGCTATGAACCGGGAACCGCTTATCAAGTATATAAAAAAACTCCCGCGGCGGATATTTACGAGCCACGAAATAGCGGCAGTCTCGGGAAAAAGTTTATCGTCGGTGGTACAGGGCTTGCGACATTTGCAGCGCCATGGCGCGGTTATCAGACTGTATCGCGGTGTCTGGGCGGAAGCGGGGCCCGAGCCGCTGAGCCTGCCCGGCCTGCTTCCCCACCTGCCGTCGGGGCATCGCCTGTATGTGTCGTTCATCTCCGCACTGCACCTGCACGGTATGATTGAGCAGATACCGCGAGAGTTGACCTGTGCATCGCTTGCACACAGCCGTGTTATACGGACACGCATCGGGAACATCCCCATCCATAGAATTGCCCCCGGTTTCTTCTTTGGATTCGACTGGTACAACAACGCAGGTGAGTTTCTCATCGCATCCCCCGAGAAAGCGATCCTTGATTGTTGCTATCTTGCCGGGCGCCGCGGAAAGCGATACGGGCATCTTCCCGAGCTCAGCCTGTCCGACAATTTCGACAGAGAAAAAGCGCGGCGTTGGGCCGAAACAATTCATGACACACGACTGCGGACATTTGTGCTGAACAGATTTGATGCCCTGGTCACCGCTTCATACGATATGCATCCACACAAAACCCCGTAGAGCCAAAAGAAGAGAGGGGATTGTTCCTTGTCACTTTGAGAGACTTGGGTTCTCCTCCGCGGTTCGCGCCTCTACGATGAACGTGTGAGAGGTTGGACACCGGACAGTTGATCGCGTATCGGCGTTCGCGTTCATCCCAATCTGCGCGCAAGCTTGGCGGAACCAGGAAATGATCGAATAGTTGGAATTGGGAATCCGCGCCTTGCTCAGGAGTAATGGCCCAGATGAAGGCCTGGAATGAACCTGTAGTGCTTGCGATTCTTCGTGAAGAACTCGACTCCGAGAGCCATAGCGGCGCCCGCAATGAGCGCATCCGGTATCAGCAACCCGTGACTGAGGCGGTAGGTCTTGAGCAGATCCGTCGCGGTGCTTGAGCAGACATAATCAATCTGAACAACTTCAAACCGTTGCATGAACTTGTCAAGTGCCGCGAACTCGCGCTTGTTCCGGCAACCGACAATCAACTCCATGTGGCTGATACAGCTCAAGCAGACGCTGCACTCGTTCGCCTTGGAGTTTAGGAAATCAACAGCTTGCGATTCTCCTCATGCCGCATCTATGAGTATGTCCGAGTCTACCAGTATTCTCACCGCCATCTATTCAGCCCATTCCGATCTGCGCACGCTTCGGACCCACTCACGGCTGTCGGCCATATCCTTGCGGGATTTCCACATTCCCACGAACGGTTCGTTCCTGATCTTGCCTCGCGCCCCGGGCCTGGCGCGACCATACCGATCCCTCAAGAACCCGACGAAATCCAGGACTTGTCTTTGGTACTCACCGGGTAGTTCATCCATTTGTCTGAGCAGTTCGTTTCTTTCCATAACGGTACTCCCTTCATGGGGCACAACGCCCGTGTCCGCTGCCGACAGGCTCCCGATAAAATACGATTTTCCCTGCTGGGAGATGAAGCGGTGGGAGAACGTGGAATCGACCGACTTGAGGTACTCGTGCGATTCGCGCAGGAAGGCGCGGAAATCGGTGTGGTTGAAGATGTCGGGTTTCTGTGGCATTGGTGCGTATTCTCGCCGGTTCGGCGGGTCAAAATCGATTTGTGCGGCTTGACACTATGCAACAAAGCGACTTGGACGCAAAATAATTCAGGGTGCCGA
>CAZRUS010000056.1:0-1464 GCA_964603385.1 uncultured Anaerolineales bacterium
ATCTATTCATCTGGGCTCTTTTGCGAATCGGGTACAGAGCCAGAATTGAGATAGTCCTCTGCATCTGTTGGTTATGTGGCACGACGGTCCTTTTGGGTCATTCCACGGTGCATGCGGAAACAATCCAAGTTGAGTACGATGCCTCAGACACGCTCAGGGAGGATTATACGGCGGGTGTCGTCTCGAAGGTTGGTGATTCACTACGCCTTCGCTACAAAGGACAGCAGTACAACTTGCTGGCACCTGAGATGTTGGGTCTCACCGAATTGTTTCCGCCACGGGTTTGTCGAGACCAAACGATCGAAGTAGAGATCTCCGGCACATTCAATGTGTACATAAGTTGTCTAACCACTTTCGTTAACATTTACTTCACCATATGGGAGTCAGATGGAGCTTTCAATCCTGATGATCTGGTCGCTTCAAAGTGGAGGGGATTTACGAAGGGTTATTTAGAGCAAACAGTTACATTTTCCCATACCTTTAATGTCAATTTAACTCCAGAGATCGATGGAGATGCTGGATCATCTGGGGAGTTTTACATAAAAATTGAAAGTGATTGTTTTAGTACATATCAATCAGACAATGAAAGCGTCACGCACTACGGATCAACGCCGCAGGTAGTTCTTTATTACCCGCCTAATGGAAAAACGGGGCTGGTACCCCCCGTACCATTTAACTGGGCGGAAGTCGATGGCGCTGATCTATATCGTATTGAGGTTGATGAGTATAGTCACTTCCCCTCACCGATTGTGGAACACACAGACACTCCGCCGATCACAATAGACTTGGATCGAAGTCAGCGATACTACTGGCGGATTGCCGCGCGTCGATGTGGGGATGTGGGGGACTATTCTGAAGTACGGTGGTTTCGTACGTGTGACCCGCCAAATCCACCCTCATGGTGCAATGCAACCGATGATCGATGTGGTTATATTGACGTCACTTGGGAGAATGTTCCAGGAGAAAATGGCTATCGCGTGTACAGAGATGGTCATCAGATAGAAGTAACTTCGGCGAATACAGCCGGCTATCGAGATCGCGTCACCGGCTCCCACTCGTACAGGGTGCGCGCGTACAACGATTGTGGTACTTCCGGCTACTCCCCAATTGGTGGGGGTGCAGGTCTGACAACTCCATCAGCGCCGGGATACTGTGCGGCGACGGATGACCAATGTGGATACATTGATATCACGTGGTCGAACGTTCCGGGCGAGTCGGGGTATCGGGTGTACCGGGATGGGGGTCAGAGTCCGATTGCGACCCGTCCGGCGAATGCGACGAGTTACCGGGACAATGTGACGGGGTCCCATTCGTATCAGGTGCGGGCGTACAATGATTGCGGCAATTCGGATCCGGCATCGGACAACGGGACGGGATTGACATCACCGCCAGCACCCAGTCCCTGCGTCGCGACGGATGACCAATGTGGATACATTGATATCACGTGGTCGAACGTTCCGGGCG
>CAZRUS010000056.1:1564-2520 GCA_964603385.1 uncultured Anaerolineales bacterium
CGAGTTACCGGGACAATGTGACGGGGTCCCATTCGTATCAGGTGCGGGCGTACAACGATTGCGGCAATTCGGATCCGGCATCGGATAACGGGACGGCTGCTCAATGCTTCACAATCTCGGGTCGAGTGTATGATGAATGCGATAAATGGGGTTTATCTGGCAAAGTGTTGCAACTTTTTGCACAATCTGAAAATATGGCTGTGGACACAGATACGTCTGAATCCGATGGAGCCTACATCTTTGAAGACATGATCTCAGATAGGTATTCGATCAGAGTTGCTGAATGTAATCCTGATTGTGAAGTCTATCCCGAATTTCAGTTGAATTCTAATCTCGTCATGAACATTAAACGGATCTGCCAACCCGGTGGGTCTCCCCCGATCTATACCAGTGTTCGTAGTCTGGGAGGAAACCCGATTCCCAAGAGCTTTGAATTGGGACAGAATTATCCAAATCCATTTAATGCAGGCACTGAAATTCCCTTTGTTATTTCCACACATATGAATGTGACCCTGACAATATACGATGTGCTAGGGCGCGAGATTGTGAGAGTGCTGGACAAAGTAGCGCTGGAGCCGGGCCGATGGAGTGCGGCTTGGAACGGAGAGGATCAATTCGGAAATCCTGTTCCCAGTGGTATATATTTCTATAGATTGGAATCCCAAAAATATGTGGTAGTAAGGAAGATGGTGTTATTAAAGTAGTTCTATTCTTTTCATCAAACGCCTACTTGGTCGATGACCATTCGCAATTGCTGTAATATTGATATACTAAGTAATACGCCGCTAGGGTCAATCGAAACTCTTGTGCATAAGCAGCGGTGGATTGCCTATGATCGCTCGGGCTTGAGCGGGAGGCTACCGTATTGGACACCGGTCAACATCGTGCCCGGGGAGGTGGTGTCGGGTCAATCCCAAAGTTAGTTGAAGTGTGAACGGCTCATTCGTTGTCATGCC
>CAZRUS010000057.1:0-2495 GCA_964603385.1 uncultured Anaerolineales bacterium
TATATGCAAGCATCCAATAGTAGATGCTGTTTTTTTCCCGCTACTAATAGTTAGCCCGCAAGAAGATATTCAAAGTACTAAAAGGATAATTAAAAAGTGTTAAATAATCCCCAGCAAATCATTACTGTCACCGATTGTTTTGTTATAATTGAGAGTGTTGCCACGACGATTGGTATAATTTTGGCTCTATTCGGTCTTTTTTATACTGCCAGGCAACTTGAAGCATCACAGAAAACCGCCCGTGGTGAATTTCTTCTACATCTTGATGAATTATTTTATCAGCATGATAAAGTTCACAGATTGCTACGGCCTGGTGGCGATTGGGCAGATGGGGAAAGTGGCCCCGTTACCAATGATGATTGGATTCTTGTTGAAAAATATATGGGATTATTCGAACGAGTTAAAGTTCTTGTTGATGATGGTTTGATTGATATTGATACGGTTTATAAGTTATATGGCTATAGAGTATTTAACATCGTAGACAACGAAATTATTTGCCAAAGGAAGCTTGATGAAGAAGCAAATTCATGGGGCAAATTTATTGAACTTAGGGATGATTTGAAGGCAATAAATAGATAGATGTATTTGAGTAAGTTACAAAAGGAGCGGATTCATGACTGATATTAGGCAAGTATTACCAGAAGTCAAAGGTGATGAGCAAAATTTTGTTCAAAATTTACTCTATGAAATGACTGAGAACCAAGTCAAACTATTTGTTAAGGCTTATAAGAAAAAGCGAAAAAGTCCAGCAGTAATTCTATTTGCAACATTATTAGGCTTTATTGGTTTCGCTGGTATAAATCGATTCCTTGTAGGACAACCAATCTTGGGACTTGTTTACCTTCTTACACTTGGTTTTTATTGGATTGGAACGATAATTGATATTTTCTTCTACAAAAGAATAGCACTCAAGTATAATCAAAAACAAGCTCAAAAGATTGCTAACCAAATTTACGTGGACATGCGCAATGCGGAAGAACAAGACATCTCGCTTAGTGAGATTCAAAATCGTCAAAAAATTTTCGATACTTATAATGAAATGGTTACGCAACTACTGGATCAATTTCAAGCATCTATATGGACAGTTAAAGAATCTCAAAGTACTCAAGCTATACATTTTTCAGATAATCCTAGCACCTCTGTACCGCAAGAACATGCTTGGAAAGGTTGGTATATAGGTAAGTTAGATAATGGTCAACTTCGATACTTTTATGGAATCATAATAGTTTTAGAGGGTGAGGTAGGAAATAAGAACCCTGTGTTTGGTATCTGTCACTCTGAAGTTCGAGTACCAAAAGTAATTTTTACAAAAAATATGTTAAAGAGCGAGTTGTCTAAAGCACTTGAAGTTGTGAGAACCACTTCGCCAATAGATTTAAGTACGGTTGAAGAATATGAGAATAGTAGTGATAAGAGATTATTGATCCCCCCACTAATGGATTTTGCAGTTACTGGGGAGAAATTGAAGTACATGAAGTCTGTTTTAGAAGAGATCAAAAAAAACTGAATATATAAATCAAATCGTCAGTTTATAGAAAAGCGGGCTAACAAACCCACTGCACGCGAGCGCCAAAGTAGCGCTTTATTGTTGTGACGTCTGATTGGAGTTGGTCTTGCCGGCCAAGTTGGTGTAAAATCAAATTGTATTCGCTGGTGGGGTGGTGTTTCATGAAGAATATCACCTTTTGTTGTACGAATCGTCGTGCGCCGCGTGAGTGGGAACGTTGGGTGGATAAAATCACAATAGAGAAATGATAAAATGACGATAGAGGGTTATCTAAACACAGTCAACAAAAGATTTACTTCCGGCATTTCAAGGGAACATTCCTACAGGGCTGACCTTGAGAATTTGATCCGTGAACTGGTAAGAGGCGTTGAAATCACCAATGAACCCGCTAATGTGACCGACTGTGGGAACCCTGACTATGTGATTACAAAGGGCAAAATTCCTGTTGGGTATATCGAAGCCAAAGACATCGGCAAAGATTTGAAAAGCAAACAATACAAAGAGCAATTTGCCCGTTATAGAAAAGCCCTCGACAATTTAATTATCACGGATTATATCTGGTTTCAGTTCTTTCAAAACGGTGAGCTTGTTCACGAAATAAAAATTGCAGAAATTGAAAATGGCACTGTAAAGCCGATACCAGACAATTTTGCAGAGTTTGAAAACCTGATCCAAAATTTCTGCACGTTTGTTGGGCAAACAATCAAGTCATCCAAGAAATTAGCTGAAATGATGGCATCCAAGGCAAGATTGTTACAAAATATTTTGGAAGCAGCTATCACTTCGGATGAAGTAACGCGAGAGAATACATCACTGAAAGACCAGTATGAATCATTCAAAAAAGTTCTAATCCACGATTTAAAACCTAACGAGTTTGCCGATATCTACGCCCAAACACTGGCTTACGGAATGTTTGCTGCTCGTTTGAATGACCCTGTCAGTTTACGGCCTATACTACACCACTAAATAACAGCAACAGTACACCACT
>CAZRUS010000058.1:0-2340 GCA_964603385.1 uncultured Anaerolineales bacterium
CATTAGGTTTGACCAGCACCTTAACAATCGCATAATTAGAAATCAGTCAGGCGCAGCGACCGTGATGCGCAGCGCCCGCCCATCGCGCCAGTGCAACCCCGCGGCGTTAAACCGCTCACAGGTGGCTTCCATCGCCTGCTGCTGGTCGGCGTAGCGATACGGCTCCAATTCCACCTCAATCCGGTCCTCGTGCCACGTCACCCACCCAGCCTTGCGATAAATCATCTCTATCGCTTTTTCCAGGCTCAACGTGCGCCACTCGGGGGCGAAGTAGTTTTCGGCCACCCAATCGTGTAGGTTGCCCAACAGGATCTGGAAGTTCAGCATGATCTGATCCTTCTCTAAATCCCGCTCCCGGCACAACGTCTCGGTGTCGATGGCTTCACGGGCCGCTATGCGCTCAGCGAGCCGCTCGCGCAACTGGCGGGACTTGGCCTCGTGCTCGTACAGCCGCCACAGCAACTTACGCTGTCGACGCTGGAAACGTGCGGTGGTATCCTCCAGATCCTGCCGCAGGCGCTCGACACGCTGGCGAGCGCGTTTCGTGGCCCGCCCGTCACGTTGGCGGCGTCGGAGATCCAATCTTTGGCGAGCCAGTTGTTGCTCCAACTCTCGACGCTCGCTGGCGTGAGCGTTCTGGAGATCCGCCAACCGCTGGCGCAGGTTACGTACCGCTTCTTTGTGGTCGCCCAGTTGTCGCTCGGTCGTGTCAACCTTGGTCTGGGCCTGTTCCCACTCCCGCTGGCGGCTGCGGTGGGGCACCTCCTGGTAGGTGTAGCCGAAGTTCGCGTTGAGATTGGCCCCCTGGATCAACTCGCGGATGCGTAACTCGTTGTTGGCCCAGCGCAGGCGATGGAGCCACGGCACGTCGCCGGCCCGCCAATCCTCAGCAAACCGACCAGTGTAGATACGCGTCGGCTCACCCTGGTCGACGGGCCGCATCAGCACAAACCGTCGGGGATCCTCAGCCGCCCGTTCGGCGTCCGCCCAGCTAGCAAAGGCCGCCTTGTGGTCGGGATCATCTCTGACTTTCTCCCAGGGACCCTCCAACGCGAAGTCCGCTCGTCCGTAGGCCCGCTCCTGGGGCAGGACGCTGATGTAGTTCTGCTCGACTGCGGCGTAGCGTTCGCCCAACGGCCGCCCCCCGCCTTCACTATCGGTGATGGTACACCCCACCGGACGCCGCAAAGTATTCGCCAACGCCAGTTCCAGATCGACCAAGATACGGCTCATGTGCGTGTCGATGGGATGATTCCAGCCGCCTAGCAGTCGCCCCGCGGGCCCATTGAGGATCAACTGCTTTGTGCCCGGCATCACCTGCCCCCACATCGTCACATGCCCCGCGTGACTGTAGGACTTGGTCCAGTGGGGCTTGATGTGCCAATCGGCGAAGATGAGCAACGGATCGTCGCCCGGATACCAGGCCTGGGCGTAAGCGAAGGCCAATCTCTCGGTTAGCGGCACGCCAACCTCCACCCGCGTCAGTTGGCCCAAGAAATGCTCCATCGTCATATACTTGTAGGTGAAGCCGTAAAGGGCTTCTAGCCCATCGCCCTGGTAGTAGTACAAGCCCCGCGGGCGGGTGAGCCCCAGGATCGGGAAGTAGAGCAAATGGTCGAGCTTGGGCCACAATGCGCCAATATCGGTCGCCAGATGGTGAAGTTGGCTTGGAGGATGGTCTTCCAAGTATTCGTCGCGGGCAGTGAGCACTTCTTCCTCAACTACCTTCGCCAATCCCATCTCTACCTTCGCCGCCTCCAGGGAAAAAAAGCCCCGCGTTGTCCACGGGTTCGCTGGGAACGTCTGCAGGAGCCTCTTCTTCAGGTTCTGGCTGCTTGGGCGGACGCCCTGGTGGAGACGTCAATTCACGCTTGCGCAACAGGTAATTGACGTGCCCGGCGCTCACCGTGACGCCGAACTTTTCCTCCACTTCGCTAGCCAACTGCGGAGCGCGCAGGCTATCATCCTCCTTCTTGCGCGCGTAGAGGTATTCGCGTATCCCGGAGTGGATTTTGTGGGAATGCCCGTGGCGCCCATCAATCACTGCCTCCCAGGTGCGGCCTCCCTCTTCGTATTTCGCCTGTTGGCGGGCCAGTTCCTCTTCGTCCAACTCAAAGCCCAGTTCCTTGTTGAGCTCGTCCAGCGGCTCACCGCCAGCGACACGCAACAACAACTGCTCCAGGCGCTTTGCTTTTTCCAATACGGCTTTTGGGTAATCCATTGCCTCACTCCTTACACAGATGCTTGACTCGCTTGCACTGGAAGCAATTCTACCCGATTCTCGCCCAGATGGCAATGTCTAATTATTCGATTGTTAACGTGCGGTCAAAGGTCACGCTA
>CAZRUS010000059.1:0-2258 GCA_964603385.1 uncultured Anaerolineales bacterium
AGTGGTGTACTGTTGCTGTTATTTAGTGGTGTAGTATAGGCCGTAAACTGACAGGTGGATAACTGGGTTGAACCGTGGCGGTTCGCGAGTTTTCAGGTGGAAGGCGAGACGGTGCAAGCGCAGCCACCCAAAGCCGACGTTACGGTGCAGATGAATGAATACGCCATTGAAATGCCGGAATCACTGCCCAACGGCCGGCGACTATGGCAATTCACCAACCAGGGTGAGTTCCCGCACAACGTAGCCATCATCCGGTTGGGTGCGGACCAGAGCATGGACGATGTTATGATCTGGTTGGCAGAACAACAGGGTCCCGAGCCATTTGAGTATTTTACCATGTGGAACATATTGTCCCCGGGAGTGACCAGTTGGGGTGAGATCGAGTTGCAACCGGGCGAATATTTGGCAGTTGATTTCATGCCCGACTTTGCCAACGAGGGTGGGTGGAATATTGAGCAAGGTATGGTGTCGAGGTTCACTGTAACACCTTAAGAATGATTCTAAAGATCACTCCTTGTCTTAAACAAAGCGGCCGTGGTGCGGACATCAAATTGTCCGTAGCATGTGCTGCTTTAGTTACAATTATCCCAGGCATTGTTATTCTATTTCCCAATACGAACCCGCCTAACGCTCTGCGCGTCAGCCGCGCCGCGAGTTTACCGAGATCGGCCTCACTTCGAGCCACGTTACATAACCAGAATCGCACGGCTACCGGCCGCGGCAGCGGCGTCGGACTGCACGCGCTTGTTAGCACGTATCAATGCTTTTTCGCCCTAGAGATAGGCCAATAGAACAGCCCGGAAAAGACGAGTGTTTCTCTCAAGGAGATCTCTGCTTCCTCTGCCAATGTGTGAGTCATGATGAGCCTTCATGCCTCAGGTGTGTGCAGCGTAGGTTTGCCCGCCTCATAGACACCTTCCAGTGCAAGTTAAAGCTGGGGTATTTGTTCACCCCTACTTGCCGTTCGATTCACTGTCCCTTGTATGAGAGCCACCGCTGCTGGTAAACAAAGAATGCTCAACCAGAAAACGGTTCGAGATGATGGGCTGTGCTGCTCACCGTGCTCTGAGGCGTACCCATTCAAAGCGTCAGCAATGGTTGCCATCATGATGGGAGCCATGAACGGGGCAAGAGCAACAACGATGGCTCCTACAGGGGATAATAAGTCGAAGAACCAAAGCAAAAAGCCTACGGGTAACAGAAAAGGAACCACGGCCGTCGCAACAGCCCCTGATGGAGATAGCAGTCTGCGTGAGGGCGCAATTGCCATCACTTCACCATGAATTCTGTGGAGCCAGTATAACCAATAGAAAGGGATGAGACATTTGAGCCAAACTGTTGCTGGGCTTCGATAGATCGGGGGAAAAGTATGATTGCGTGATGGCGGTGGCTCGGTGAAGAAAGAGGGGTTAGCCGGCAGTAGAGCCAGTAATCCCAACAATTCAAGTCCCAAAGCTATCCAGACTAGGCTGGATAGGCCAAAACGGTCTATCCCCTCTCCAGCCAGATAGGGAAACACGACGTTCCCTCCATTCTGGAGCGTGACAATCACGCCCAAAGCCACAACGAAGGTTTCCATTCTCCCCCTTCCTCCGGCCAGAACGGCTAGAGTACCCAACATCACTACGCTTATCCCCATTCCAAACAAGGCCCCACCCAGATACCGCCCTAGGAGCGGAACGGTTAGTGTGGGAACGATCATGAGTAATGTTCCCGTTGCCTGTAGACTTCCAGCAGCAATCAATAGGTGCTTAGCCCGCCAGCGGCTTACTACCCAGACAACGTAGAGACTGGACAACTGACCTATGGAGATAATCCAACCCATCCTCTCCATTGTTGCTTGTGAGGCCAGTCCAAGTTCCCGATTAAGGAGAATGCCCAGGAAAAAGGAGGTTAGCTCCCCACCCAGGCCTGATAGGAGGCCGAACAAGACTAATCCCCAAAAGCGGTAGGTACTGAGTTGTTCAGTCCAGAGCCACGATACGCTATTCTCTGATGGAGTGGTTATCATTTCAGTCCTCCTTTCTGATCACTTTCGCTGTGTGCACAAAATCATTCTCAAGATCTTGCTTTCTCCCAGTCGGACGCCAACGTGCTCTCACCCCTGCCCGCTATCCCGCCATCCAGCACCAAATGCTCAAATCAGCGCCAATTGTCTGGCGGGTGTCTTCGCCTCAAGCCACAATCAGGTTTTTCGACGTGCTAACGCTGGAATTTACGCGATGGCCGGGGCCAGCAAGTTCCCTTTGATTATAAAC
>CAZRUS010000060.1:0-2184 GCA_964603385.1 uncultured Anaerolineales bacterium
CACTACAGCGACACATCAATCCCCAACTTAAGTGCCTCCAGGAGCCGCGTGCTCCTATGCGAAAGATAGGCTGTGTAGTTGCGTTTGATGCAATACTTGAGCATCCCAAGAACACCTTCAACCGTTATTGACCGCTTGGGCAAAACCACTTCCAGCAGCATTTTTATCTGTGGAAGAGTCAAGCCTGGAGTTTTTTTTAAAGCGTTGCCTGAGACGAAACAGGAAATGCATGGCCAACATCACGTAAATCATATGACGATGCCAAGCCGGCCACGATCTATGTTCATAATGGTCCATGCCCAGATGGCTTTTGCCTTCCTCAAAACATTGCTCGATGGGCCAGCGCCAACAGGAGGCTTGGCAAAGCTCTTGAAGAGAAATGGACTCTGGAGCATCTGAAAAGGCATAGCGGACCTGGCCATCAGTGCGTCTTCTTATGATCAGCCAAACAGGGTCTTCCCAGGGAAGGCCCAAGCGTGAGGGATAGACCCGCAAACAGGTGACATGGGCCAGAAGAGGGCCTTTGGCTCCTTCTCCCAGATTTATCGGATGCCAGGTCAGTTCTTTCGACTTTGCCAGTTCCGAGACTTTATAGGGTTGGTGCTCTGAGAGTACTTTGTGTTTGTTTGGCCGTCTTCCTCGGCCTTGATACTTGGGAACCCCGACTTCCGGCTTTTCAAGGTAAACCTTTTCGCTTTTCTTTACATCGGCAAAATAATAAAGCCCTTCAGGCAGAGAGTGCAGAAAATTTTCATCAGAACCAAAAGCCGCATCACACCCGATCCAGCGGGCTGGAAATTTTTGACTGGCCCTGGTGATGAGCTCAAGACCGATTTCCTGTTTGGTTTGAAATGCAAGATCTTCTGGAACCAGGTTCTCCTGACGCAGCTCCTTGTAATCATTCGAGAACCATTTATCCGGCATATACAACTGGCAATCAATCAAACAGTAGCCCTTTTCACTGGTATATCCGGCAAAAACTCCGGACTGGCAGTTGTCCTGCTTACCCAGACGTCCGCAGTACTGCCTGGCTACTCCAACGGATTTTTTACCTTTTTTGGGGAATTCAGAGGCGTCAACAGTGATCATGCCTTGGGCAGAGCCAATGCTTTGGGCCACCATGTCTTGAAGTATTTGGAGCATAGCTTGGTGGTCCCAGCGATACGTTTTCATGAATCGCTGCATGGAACGAACTGACTGTTCACCAACAATTTCCAGAGCCATAGGCTCTATGGATTTGGCTTTGAGGTTACTGAGAAGCCCTGTGATATGGGCAAGTCCCAAACGCTCCTGTTCTGGTCGTACGAAGCAGGAATGAAATTCGTGATGAAAATTGGCCAGTTCATCCAATAAGTTATAGACATCTTGTTCGCTGAGATTGAGCTCACTGAGAGGATCTGGATCCCAAGCTACATTGTGTAAAATCAAGCGTAAGTCCTCCACCTTTTTGGGAAGTGTCCGGTTTACACCTAAGGTGGAGGGAATACCCAGAATATCTCTGATTCGAGGTTCAAGGACGTAGACGAAAACCTCTTTGATCTGTCCGTGGTACATGTAGCCTTTACCACGTTTGGTATAGCCTTTTGTCTTGCCCACATGCCGCCAATTGGAAGCCTTGTAGACGGTACCCCGAAACCGGCTTGGATCGACAAAGGTCTCCACAAGCCACAGGTCTTGGTGGAACCAGGCCTTCCAGTCAGCTCGAAGACGGCGAAGGTTTCTGCCCAGAAGGTACGAGGCTAAATGGTAAATCTGCACCCAAGGGAAGATGACAAACCTGCTGTTGGCGGCAAGCCTATGGAGGAACCGGCGTCTGATTTCATCTGCCCAGCCAATGAAGTCATCGCGGACTTGCAGCTTTTTGGCCGGTGCGCTCCAGGATATGGCAGCCACAGGAGTTTGTTTGATAAAGGCCATGTACTTCAGTCGTTTTCCCAAGAGTTTTTTGCAGCCAAGGTAGTGATGGGTATGAACAAGGTCATCCCAAAGCGATTCAAGCTTGCTCCCACTTACCAACTGCAGGCAAATGGGAGGCATCTCCTTCAAGGGACCAGAAATAACTGAACTTTTGGGTAACCGGACCTCTTCAGGTTGATGCACGTGTCCTCCACCAAGTATTGAATGAAGAACAAATTACCTGAAGTCAGGCCGCTTGTCTACCCCGAGTTAAGTGTCGCTGTAGTG
>CAZRUS010000061.1:0-2107 GCA_964603385.1 uncultured Anaerolineales bacterium
CAGAGATCGGAGATCGGAGGTCGGAGGGAGATCGGCGCGGCCGGGCGAAGCCGTGGCGAAGGAGAAAGCTCGGCCCGACGGCGTGGACCGGCTGGGGAGTCGGGCCCCTTCAGGGCTTCTCCGATCCGGCCGGGGCTGTGGAGCGCGTCGGCAATGCCGCAGCTCCGGCGCGGGACGCGCGCCGCCGCTCCGTTCCGGCTGGCTTGGCCTTGGGCTCTTGAAACTCAGCCCTGCGGGCCGCGAGACTGTCCCGGGTCTTCACCGGCTGCAGAAGTCGGTGCTTGGGGCGACAAGTCGTTCTATGGCTCGACCTTGGTGAACGTCCCCCCGTTCTGCTCCGCAATGGCGCGCAGGATTTTCTCGCCGTAGGCGTCGTCCAAGTAAAGGTGCGTGTGCACTTCCACGTCGCGCGCGCCGTCGCCGTCCGTGTCCGTATTGTGCTCGGTGAGCCAAGTAAGCGCATCCTCCGCGCCGCCGGCCATTGCGGGGAAGCTGCCGTCGGAGAGCAGGTGGATGCTTCGGCGCTCCGCCGGGAGCGGGAACTTGCGGAGCATCTGGACCGCCCGCTTCAGTGCGGGCAGCCCACGGCCGCGGCCTTGAGGCACGAGTTCGCTGATAAACCCGGCGGCTTTCCACACATTTCCGTCCGCGGCCCGGACGAGGCGCTGCGGCGCCAGTTCGTGGAGCCCCTCGCCGCTGAAGAAGATGAGGTGGAAGAAATGGTGCTCTTCCAGGTCGCCAAGGGACTCGGCCAGCGTCACGCGCAAGGTGTCAAAGGCCCCGCCTTCCGCCATCGAGCCGGAGGCGTCGGCCACGTAGATGATGCATTCACGGCCGGCCCACCCGGCGGCTTCGCGCGGGCTTGGGCTGGTGTGGAATATGTCAAACCCTGTCCGGGTCACCCCGGCGCGCTGACACTGGAAGTACGCCTCCAACGCGAAGCGCCAGTGGACGTGCGGGCCTTCGACGCGCACGTCGATGTTTGTGTCTTCGCGCTTGGCCGCGCCGTACCGCAGGGCCTGGTGCAGAAGCTCAGCTTGGGCCAAGCGCTGCTCGGGTGTCATGCGGCCGGGGGGCGGCGCGATGTGCGTAGGGGCCGCGTCGGTTGTGGACACCAAGTAGTGGGGCTTGGCGCCGCGACCGTCGCCGCGTTGGTAGATGAAGACCTCGCATGCGTCCCACGACATCGGGATCTTGGAGGAATGGTCGCGCAATGTGGGATCTGGGGGGCAAAGGTAAGCAACGGGCACGGGTTTGGTCTCGGCCTCTTCGCCGTCGGCAGGCCGTGCGATCATGTGAAGCCCGTCTATGCCGCAATGGAAGGCCGCGAGCATCGCCGTGCCGACATACGGCAGGCCGACCTCCCCGTCGGCGCGGAGCAGGACGCGGAGATCCTGTCCCTTCTCCTGCGCCCGGTTCGCGAGCTCTTGGAGTTGTTTTCGAATGCCGGTGTAGGCCTCTTGGGTCGCAAACCGGGCGTCCCCAACCGCGAAGAAGGCCGCCTCGCCCGGCTCGGGTGGTCGGGCGTGATGCGTGACGAACGCCTCACGATACGCTGCGTCCTCGGCCGAGGGAATACTGATCGTCGCGCAGACCTCGACCGAGCCCGAAGCGCTTGTCGGCCAGTCATCGAGGCCGTGCAGACGCGGCAACCGGAGCACGGGCTCGGTGGCCTCGGCCTCGTGCAGGACATCGGCAACAGTGGGCCCAGTGGTCTCCGGCCGCAACTCCTGACGCGCCTGGGCCGTCAAGCCCTGGCGCTTCCCGGCCGATCCGCAACCCGCGAGTGCGGCCGCGAGGAAACCGGCTGCGAGAAACACGGCTCTTGCGCCCATGGCTTTCCCCTTGTTCTCGGTCTGGGCGTCCGGCGTGTGGGCGGGGGCCCTACGTCGGACTCACTGCAGGCCATTCTCGCGCGCAACCCAAGATGCGCCAAGCGTGAACGCCGGTCCGAATACCATCGGCCTTTGCCCTGTTTCGTGCTTGACTTGGAACGTGGGGTTTGTTATCCAAATAGCATACACGCGTCGCTATATGCGAACCGCATAGACAATTGGCAAGTGAATACAGGATCGGAGTGAGGATTGCGGAGTGCGGAATGCGGGCT
>CAZRUS010000062.1:0-1955 GCA_964603385.1 uncultured Anaerolineales bacterium
CCCCGGTGACGATGAGCCAGAGCAAACAACCGTCGTTTTCCAACAACTTACCCCACAACAATTTCAGAGCCATAAACCGGAAAACAAAAAACAATGAAAACGGCTAACGGTTGAGTTGTGGCGATTGCGGCTTGGCAACAATACCACCAATCACCCGATTGATTGTGGCCCAATCAACTTTCAATTAAAGCCGCGATAGCAATTCGCCACCACTGCTTTGTTGGGCGGATTGTTTGAATGGAAATCCTCCAACTACACTTGAACACCAGCACGAACAACATCCCAAACTGCATCTGGATGTTTAGATGCCACTTGCAGCAATACCCGTGCCGGCCCCTGCGGCGACCGCCGCCCTTGTTCCCAATTCTGTAACGTCTTGACACTAATACCAAGTAATGACGCAAATTGACTTTGAGATAGTTGATACCGTTCCCGAATGCTCTTTACATCCGGCCCTTCAATCGCAAACGTTCGTGACGGCTCTTTTTCCCCACGTAAAATCGCACCCCCCTCACGCACACTTTCAATCAATTCTGTAAATAATTCTTCATTCATCGGTACTCTTCCTCTACTATTTTCCTCAATACCTGCAACTGTTCTTTCGTCAGATCATCCCGCTCGGATTTGGGATACATCAGTAACATTAACAACCGCTCTTGTTTGACCGCCCAATAGTACATCACCCGTACACCGCCTCTTTTGCCTCGACCCTGAGCCGCCCACCGAACTTTGCGTGCCACCACTACCCACCATCACTGCACCCATATCAGGACGTTCGGCTAAAACGATTTGTAATTCCCGATAATCGTCATCCTTTAATAACTTCTGTACTTGGCGGGTGAATACTGAGGTTTCCACAATAACCATAAGTGAAGTAGTGTCCTCTTTTTGATAAAAACAGTATACGCCAATGAAGTATGATTGTCAAGCTAAACAACAAAAAACGCTACTTTTTCAGTAACGTTGGATTTTAACGTATCCGCCCAACGCCCCACATCAGGGGCGCGCTCCGACTCATTCAATCATAACCTACTCCCCCACGCAAGTCAACTCTCAACGAAAAGCGCCGCTTTCGGCGTCCCTTGCATGTGGTTGTTATGTTGTACTTTGAATTTAAAACAATCATTTGCACTTGATTTTATGCCTCTCCCAATTGAAACCTCTGGTACACAAAGCAAAAAATCCACTTGGAAGTTCAAGACCAAAATGGCTGAGAAGGCGATTCAGAACCATCCCATCCATCATTTTCTTTGAGCCATCTTCCCGAAACTCAGATATGGTTTCCTCATCCTTGAAACGATAGACCCTATCCTCTTTGTCAAATACCCACGCAAACTCTTCTTCGATCATACCGGCCCACATCGCACAATAGTAATAACCAACAACACTGTCAGTATCCAAATTTACCGACTTCAGAAAACGCAAAAATTCAATAGGGGGTAAGGCTTCATTCAGATGAGCCAGTTCAGATTCATCCGCCTCGCTGGAAATGATTACACTTGGTTCAATGACTTTGATATCATCAGGCCCAACAAATACTTCCCAAGATATTGTTTCATTATTATGCCAATTGGCCGCGTACGCTTCTAGATTACATATTTCTCGACCAATCAAAAATCCTCCAGGTGGCAATCTGTGGCTTATACTCACATCAAACCACTTGAAGTCATCTATATTTTCGACTACGTATAAACCATCCGAAACTTCAGGTATGTTACAAAATTCTGAAATAACGGATGGCTTGGGTTCAGCGAAGATGTAATTTGCAAACCAAGTCATTTTCAGTCCTACGATTCAGTCGATTTCAATGAAACAACATAACGGTTGAGCTAACGCGCCCGCCCCAGGCCAAACTATCAAAACCAACTCCCCCACGCAAGACGACACTCATAAAAAGGCGCGGCACTTGGGGTCGGCGTTAAGCGATTTGTTAGGTTGCGCTTTGGGATTGGAGA
>CAZRUS010000063.1:0-1923 GCA_964603385.1 uncultured Anaerolineales bacterium
CAGGGGCATTTGGTTCTTATTCAAAGTTCAAGTAATATCAGCTGGATAAACTTAAAGCCTGGACAGGGCCTTCTTCATCCTGTATGCTCCAAGCCACCTTTATGAGCCTGGAGGTAACAGCTGTGGATTTGAACCATGTTCATGTTAGGCCTGTTCAAGCAACTGAAGAACTTGAATACCAGAAACTTATGCAAAGCTATCATTACCTTGGGGCTTTGCCTAAAATTGGAGAAACCATCTGGTATATCGCCTCCTACCAAAAAAAATGGGTTGCGCTCATAAGTTTTTCCTCGCCAGCTTGGAAGTGCAATGCTCGTGACCAATGGATTGGATGGGACTTCCGGTACCAGTTTGATCGCCTCAAATTGCTGACCAATAACAGTCGATTTCTCATCCTGCCAGAGTGGCACGTATCCAATTTGGGCTCAAAAGTCCTTTCTTTGGTTCAAAAGCGCATTGTTGATGACTGGCAAAAGAACTTTGGGCATCCTGTTTTACTGGTAGAGACTTTTGTCGACCCTCGACATTTCCATGGATGTGTATACAAAGCAGCTAACTGGACCTATGTTGGAAATACAAAGGGATATCGGCGGACCAGAAAAGGATATACCTTCCAAAAATACTTTCCCAAAATGGTCTTTGTTAAGTCACTACATAGAAAAGCACCTCAGCTGTTATCTCAGGCTTCTCTTCAACCATTTCATAATGCAGGAGGCTCCAAAATGAAGCTGAGTGTGCAATGTATGCAGGATTTACCATCATTCTTCAAGAGTATTCCCGACCCGCGCCGTTCTCAGGGCAAGCGGCATCGACTTCCCACTGTCTTGGCTATCGCCGCAGGTGCAACACTCTGCGGTATGCGTGGATACAAACAAATCGCAGAGTGGGCAAATAGTTTGGGACAGAAAGCTCGTCAGCGTTTCGGATGCCGTATAGTCGATGGTCGTTTTGAGGTCCCAAGCGAGTACGTGATCAGGGATACCTTAATTCGGGTTGATCCGGTGAAGCTCGACCAATCTCTCCAGAGTTGGAACGAATCTCAGGGGCACAAAGACTCTGCATTGGCTCTCGATGGTAAAACCATGCGTAACTCTTTGGATGAAACAGGATACCAAGCACATATACTTGGCGTGATTGGCCATGAGACTCACAATTGTTACACCCAAAAAAAGTAGGCAACTTGCCACAGGACGCAGGAGAAGAGGCCAAAAGAACCAACGAGATAAAAATGGCAATCCCGAGCTTGGATGCCATCGATATTCAGGGCAAAGACATCACTGCCGACGCCCTGTTAACTCAACGAGAATTCGCCAAGTATATAGTTGAAAAAAGAAACGCCCATTACCATTTTACCGTGAAAGGAAATCAGCCCACCATTCTTGAAAGTCTGAAACGATACTTTGAGGACCGTCAAGAGCCTGATTTTCAGCATGTTGATTATGGTCATGGACGAATTGAAACCAGAAAAATCTGGACCTCAACAGAGCTTAATGAATATATTAACTTTCCTCATCTCCAGCAGGCTTACGCGATTGAACGAGACGTATTTCATAAAAAAACTGGAAAGTTCAAAAAGGATGTCGCCTATTGTATTACCAGCCGTCCTCCGGAAGAAGCAGATGCCAAACGTTTATTAACGATACGACGAGGCCATTGGAGCATTGAGAATGGTTGTCATAATATCCTTGACTGGACTTATGATGAGGATCGTAGCCGAATCAGCAAAGGTTATGGCCCAGAAAACATGACCAGGTTAAGGCGATTTTCCATCAGTCTTGTTAAGTCAAAGGGGGCGAAATGCGTTGCTGAAAAACTTCGACAGCTTAATCGTAATACCCGCATGGTCTTTGATTATTTAAATATGACAAGAAACTCAAATCCCAGAATAAGTACGTAAATTTACTTAGAACAAATCTGCCCTGG
>CAZRUS010000064.1:0-1905 GCA_964603385.1 uncultured Anaerolineales bacterium
ACGGGTGTGGCTTGGGTGACCGCCCCCAGCACTATCTCAGCCGTGCTATCTCCCTTAGACAATCGTCCCGTCCGTTGGAAGCGGATGAGTATCGATGTGCTGAGTTACCTGCTTTATGCCTTAGTGATCCCCATTAATCATCCCTTGCGCACATTATATGAGGCGATTGATTGGTCGAACATAGACGAGTTGTGTGCCTCGGTTTACAAGAATCAGGTCAAAGGAGCGCCAGCCTATCCACCGCAAGTGCTGTTTCGGATATTGGTGCTGATGTTCTACAGCGGCACCCCTTTTGAGAGTGCCACCCTGCGCCGCTTGGAGACTGATGTGGCCTGGCGCTGGTTCGTTGGCTTGAGTTTGTTGTGGCGCATCCCCAATGCGGCCACCTTGAGCTACTTTCGAGAGCGGCTGGGGGTTGCTCTCTTTGAAGCAATTTTGATTGAGTTGATCCGGGCCTGCGATGAGGCGGGCTTGATCGGTCATCTGGAGAGCTATTATGATATGACCGGGGTAGAGGCCAGCGCCACCCAGGTGACCCCTTATCAACGGGCCGTCATCCTGGCCAAAGCGATGGGCGCCTATCTGGCTGAAGAGTCAGGGGAAATGGGTGTCATCAACCAGGAACAGATTGCGGCTATTGCGCTAGAGGTGTTACAAGAACAGCATCCCTCGCTCAAGAAGGTCAAGCCAGGGCAAATCGTCTCCAGCCAGAGCAAACTGGATCAAAAGTTGGCCCAAACCGTCAAGAGTGAGCTGCACTGGTGGCAACGTTTGCAGCAACAGTACCGCCAGCTGCGCGACCGCTGGCGGGGGACACCCCAGACAACGGTTGAGCATTGTCGCCGGCTAGCGGGTGAGTTAATCCCCACTTTGCCGCAAGCCTTTGGCAATCCCGATGCGGCGGTGGGGCATACTCGCACCGATGGCACGGTGTGTGGTTACCGCAGTGGTTTTCTGGTTGATGCCAAGCATTGGATCATCACCGCAGTTGTCTTTGTGGCGCTCAACCAACCCGAAGCGCCGACCGCCATCACCGCCCTGGATAAACATCATGCCATCTTCCAACGTTACCCCAATCGGCTGGGCGTTGACAGTGCCTTCGACCGGGATGAGATTCATCGGGGTAGCCAGGCCCGCCATATCGAGTGTGTGGCCACCGTCCGCAGTCGGCCTGGCCCCAAGGGTGTCTTTCACGCTGATGCCTTCGTCTGGAATGAGCAGGGTGAATTGATCTGTCCCGGACAGGAGGTGATGGAGCAGGTGGCTGGCCCTTACAAGGATGGCACTGACCGCTATCGAGCCCGAGCCCAGTGCGCCTCCTGTCCTTTGTTCAAGCAGTGCTTGACGGCCAAGCAACAACAGCAGGCGGACCCCCGACGGGAATTGAAGACCAACACGGCTGCCCATCAGCGAGCCCAGCAAAACCGGGAACGCAGCCGGAGCGATGAAGGCTGGGCGCTACGCCTGCGTCGTTTTGCGGCTGAAGGCTTATTCGGCCACGTCAACCGTTATCACAACGGAGACAAAGCCCCCTACCGGGCGGGGACGATGGACCACATTGCCCAGTTGATGGTGGCCTTTACCTCCAATCTGGAGAAGTTAGCCGCCCACACCCAAGCGTGACCCACTCCTCCGGTTCAGAGGATTATCACGGTTTTGGCTGGGGGAGCATGGCTTGCCAATCCCTTGGCTCTGGCCTCTTTCCCGGTGGAAAGGCCAGTAAACCCAATATCGGGCCAAATCATAGCCCGGCTTCATAAAATATGGGCAATTTCGGCCAATATCAAGTAAAAACAGGGGCAAGATAGCTTACATTAGCACATTTGTCTCAAACCTGAAGTAGAAATCAGCTCTTTATAACGTTTTTTGGGGGCAGAGAAAATTAAAGAAAATAAGGATTGATGG
>CAZRUS010000065.1:0-1804 GCA_964603385.1 uncultured Anaerolineales bacterium
ATTACCTGAAGTCAGGCCGCTTGTCTACCCCGAGTTAAGTGTCGCTGTAGTGCTAGATAGCACTGCAAAAAGTCTCAGCCGTAACACAATCAAAGTTATTAAATAATAGGATATGGACTTGACATAGTTATCAGACATGGATATTGTACCTCCAGATTACAAATGGAGGTATCCGATGCTCTACCACAAAGATCGGTCTCAAATAGAACTTCCTACTAATCTCACAAGGCTAAGCGACAAAAAATATAGATACCTTCAAAACTCTATATATCATTTAATAAGAATAACTATCCTTCCAAAACTACCCGTAAATATATTTCACAAATATTTTAGTCATGATAACGGAAGGAAGACAAAAGATATCCAATCTATGATTGGTCTCTTTATCATGCAAGCCTATTTCGACTTGACAAATGATCAAGCACTTGAGGCCTATAACTTTGATCAAAGGTTTCACTATGCTCTTGATCTCAAAGAAAGAGAAACTTACCTAGCTGTTAGAACATTCTATTATTACAAGGAAAAAATCCTGGGAAAAGGGCAGACTGTTTTTAATGCTGTCCTGAAAAGAATTGATGAGTTAATTAACATAGACACATCTTTGCAGAGAACTGATTCAACCTTGGTCAGCCTAAACCTCAAGAAGATGTCCCAATGGGAACTCTTTAAAACTGTACTTACCAAGGTCTTGAAAGACATCAAAGAGGAATTTAACCAGGACTTTCAGATTATCCCCGAGGAAATTCAACAATATATTCAAAACGATGAATCTAATACCTGGTTTGCCGGATTCTCTCCTGGAAAATCTGACGAGTATGTGCAACAGGCTGCCAGGGATGCCCTCGCTTTGAGGGATTTGTTTGCAGATCACCCCGAGATCTCTAAACGCGAACCGTTTCTCCTTTTGCTGCGCCTTATTGAAGAACAAATCACCATCACTGATGACGATGAACTTAAGGTGGAGATAAAGGATGAACATAAAGGCTCAGCCCTTTCCAACCCCCATGACCCTGAGGCTCAGTACAACGGGCACAAGAAAACGGCTGGGGTAAAGGTGACCTTATCCGAAACCTGTAGTCAGGATTCTGCCAATCCGCACATCATCACCAACGTGGAAGTGGATAAGGCCAATGTCTCTGATAATGAAATCCTCCAGGAAACCATTGAGCACCGAGAAGAAAAAGACCTTCAACCCGAAGTAGAGCTCACCGACAACGGTTATGAAAGTGACGAAAATCACCAAGCCTTGGCCGAAAAGGGGATTGACCTTGTTGCCCCGCCCACCGGGGAAGCTCCAGATGGGTTTGGGGTACTCGACTTTGAACTTGACGAATCAGATCACACCATGAAGTCCTGCCCAATGGGACAAGAATGCCGGGAAAACAAGGTCAACCACAAAAATAAAAAGACCAGCAGTTACTTTGATGTCAATAAGTGCCGAGCATGCCCGCATAGTCAGGACTGCCCGGTCAAGATAACCAAGCGCAAAGCCAAGGTGGAGTGGAACTGGAGCAAACCCCGGCTGGAGCTAAGACGTCTCATCTTTGAACAGGACCAGGGCACCATAGAGCTTTTCCGGCTTCGATCTGGCGGTGAAGCAGTCATGTCAGAGCTTAAAAACACCATGGGACTCAGGCGTCTGCGAGTCAGGGGCTTTGACAAGGCCAAACTGGCCATCTTTCTTCGAGTTACCGGGCTTAATATCAAAAGACTTTTCAACTGGCTTGTGGCTCACCAAGGGAGTAGTGCGTCCAAATTCTGGGAAAATGGGTTTATACGGGCTTTTTTAACTTTTTTCCGCCCT
>CAZRUS010000066.1:0-1753 GCA_964603385.1 uncultured Anaerolineales bacterium
CGCTATCCATTTGATTTCCCCGAAGCCGACCCGGTCTACGCGAACAACGAACTCGGACCTCACGGGTACTATCCGGTAGGTGTCAACAACTTTTGGCACGGCGGCATACATCTGAACGAGACCCGGCCGGTGATTGCCGTGGCCGACGGCACGGCCGTGGCGTATCGAATCACGGAGCAGAACCACAGCGACAGAGTCCAGGGCCGGACCGTGGAGTACTCCAACTGTTTCGTGCTGCTGAAACACGAGCACGTGACGCCCAGAGAGCAATCCATCACCTTCTACTCCCTGTACATGCACCTGCTTCCGTGGGGCCTGTACTCCGACATGCAGAAGCGGCGTCCGCCGGTGATCTTTTCCGCTGCCGGCTACGAAGTGACCACGCAGGAGGACGCCCCGCGCGGATTGAATATCCGGAGTGCGGCCGACGGCTCCATTGTGACCGTGGCCCCGTGCGGGAGTCTGGTCGAAGTTGACTCCTCGCCGACCAACATGGCCACGCAGGGCTACTATCCTCAGGCCCAGCGGCGCAACGGCAGCCACCGGAAAGTCTTTTTCACCGATCACACGGGCACGCGGCATACCGACTGCTATGCGCTGCTGGATCAGACCCGGGCCAGGCCGGAAAACGGGAAGTACCGCATTATCACCATCGAGGATCCCCCGACCCCGGAGCAGCGCCGGGCCCTCTCCGGTCTGCGCCTGCGGAGCGCCAAAAACTTCGACGACACCACGATTATCCGTGTCATGCCCCGGGGCACGGTGATTCAGGCCGAGCCCGATGACGGCAAATGGTATCGTGTGCTGGATGATAGCGGCGAGACGCAAGGCTACACGTATAACAACAACAATCTGCGCCAAACGACCTCCGTGTCGGTCGATCCGTCGCCCGATGTTGTCACGTGCGCGATGCCGGTGAAAGCCGGTGATATCCTGGGCTTCGCCGGCAGGTACCACGGAGAGAACATTCTTCACCTGGAAGTTTTCACCGATGATATCGGGTTCATGGATAATCCGAAAGGTGACGAGTCGCAGTCCTCGCCGGTGCGAATTGCCGCCGGGGCTACGTTCAAGAGCCTGGCCGCGCCGCAGCCCCAACCCGGGCGGCGCCTGGCCGCGGGCACGAGGCTGAGGCTGGTTACGGATATGGCCCTGCTCAACTCGCCGCCTTACAACGATGCCCGCGAGGTTTCGGTACAGGGTGCGACGTGGTGGGTAAAAAAAAGCGAGATGAACTACGACTGGGACGACCCCTATTACACCTTGAAACTGGATGTGGAGCGTGTCTACGCTTCCAACCCCGAAATCGAGATCCCGATTGTCGATTGCGATGCGACGCTTGCGGAGGAAAGGGTGGTGCAACGGGCCGACACGGAGAGCATGGAGTACGAGGATGAAGAGTGGCTCGGAATCCCCCTTGACGGTGCTCCGGGCGGCCGGGCATGGATTGCCGGCAACGACCCCGCCGTAACACCGGTCAACTATTTCAACTGGAACGAGTTTTTCACGAAGATGACCGATACGGGGGACGGTTACTGCGACGTGCGGGAGATTATCGAGAAGATCGAAGCGGTGAAAGGCAACGAGCAGGACCACCTGCTGCACACCAGGGAAATCCGCCGCGCGGTACGCGAGCCCACCACCGCACGCTACCTCCGCTCCCTGGTGGTACAGCACCCCACCGAGTGGAGCACGAAGACCGATCAGTCGATCAACCGGTGGGAGGCGCTGTGGAAGTATCCTTTCGGTCAAC
>CAZRUS010000067.1:0-1689 GCA_964603385.1 uncultured Anaerolineales bacterium
GAGGCTGTGTCATAATTCGGTTTTTGTGTTGAGGGGTGTGGTTGGTGGTTGTATGGTGTGATCGTCTGTTGGGAGGGGAATGATCATGGCGTTTTTGTCGGGAGATCGTCGTCAGTCGCTTCTGTTTCCGTTGAGCATCGAGGAGTATGTGGGGGCGGATGCGCCGGTGCGGTTGTACGACGCGTTTGTGGATCAGTTGGATTTGTCGGGGTTGGGGATGACGGTGACGTCCGACCGTGTGGGGGCGCCGGAGTATCATCCGGCGATGATGGTGAAGCTGTTGGTGTACGGGTACGCGTACGGGTTCCGGAGTTCGCGGAAGCTGGAGCGAGCGACCTACGACAACGTGAGCTTTATCTGGCTGACGGGGGGCATGCATCCGGATCACAAGACGATCGCGCGGTTTCGGCGGACGCACCGGAAGGCGTTGCGGCGTGTGTTGTCGCAGTGCGCGCGTCTGTGCCTGCGGCTGGGATTAATCGAGGGGAACACGTTGTTCGTGGACGGGACCAAGGTGGCCGGGAACGCGTCTGTGACACGGAGTTGGACAGCGGCGCGTGCGCAGCGGGTGCTGGCGAAGCTGGACGCCCGGATGGAATCGATTCTGTCGGAGTGCGAGGCGACGGACCGGGCGGAGGGCGAGGGCACCGCTCCGGTGCGGGTGGCCGCGGAGTTGGCCAACGCGCAGTCCCGCAAGGAGCGGGTGCAGCAGATTCTGGCGGAGTTGGCGGAAGAGCCGTCGGGGGAACTCAATACGACCGACCGGGACTGCCGGCGGATGAAGGGTCGTCAGGGGATGGTGGCCGGGTACAACATGCAGGTGGTGGCCGATGAGCATCAGGGACTGCTGGTGCATGCGGATGTGGTGACCGACCAAAATGATCTGCGCCAATTGGGACCCCAGATCACGGCGGCGAACGCGGTGGTGGAGGAGCGCTGTGTCGTGGCGTGCGGCGATGCGGGATATGCCAATACGAATGAGATGATTCGCTTGGAGGCACAGGGGATCACACCGATTGTGCCGTCGCAGGACCAGGCGCGGCGGCGGCCGGCCCGCCGCGGCGGGTTTGATAAATCCCGGTTTGTGTATGACGCCGTATGGGATGAATACCGTTGCCCGGCCGGGCAGCGTCTCCGGTACCGAAAGACCGATCACCGTGCACAGACGCGAACGTACCTGATCACGCATCCGTCGATCTGTCATCAGTGCGAGTCATTGGGCCGATGCACACGCGCCGCTCAGGGGCGGTCGATTGTTCGACTGGTGGAGGAAGAGGCCAAGCAGCGGTTCGAGGCCCACTATGAGACACCGGCCGCCCAAGCCGTTTATCAGCGGCGCAAGGCGCGGGTGGAACATCCCATCGGTCACATCAAATGGAATCTCGGCGTGCGGTCATTCTTGCTGCGTGGGCTCGATGGTGTGCGGGCGGAAGCCAGTTTACTGGCCACCGGCTTCAACCTCAAACGCATGATGACGCTGTGGGGCGTGCCGCGGCTGCTGCAGGCGATGAATACCGCCTGACAGGCCCGTCTGTGCGCCGAACGCCCCCACCCGACACTCCATAGACGGTCACGACAGCCACAAAGACGCGCTCGAACCAACACAACACCCCAAAATGGCAACGCCAACCACATCGACCCTCTCCCGAACAATATCGCAACCAGTCCGGACGATTATGACACAGCCTC
>CAZRUS010000068.1:0-1682 GCA_964603385.1 uncultured Anaerolineales bacterium
GGGGCTGTCTAAAAAGCAGCCCTTTTTGCTTTTCCCACAATCCAGTATGAGGTTAATAAAAAAAACAAAAAAGTGGCGGCTATTGAACCGCCACTTTCGCCATATTATGAGCCAAGCTCAGCAAACCCCACTCTACTTTCACTTTTTCTTTTCCTCTCAATAAAAACCTCCGAAAACCCCAGTTGTGTTTCAAACGGCCGTACACAGCTTCCACTTCAATGGGCCGCTGGGAACGCAGTTTCACCCCCTCAGGAGACTTCAACAGCTCACTGGCCCTTTTTCTCATCGCCCGGAGCTCCTCCCCAATATACAATCTGCGGTTGTACTTTGAGCGGGTGCATTCCTCTTTCACCGGACAACCCGCACAATCCACGCATTCATACACCCTGCGCTGGCTTGGATATCCGTTGTAGCTGGTCACTGCTTTGGTGAACTGATAGGTCAGAACCTTTCCTTCCGGACATTGATACTGATCCTTCTCAGGCAGGTAGCGAAAGTTGTCCTGGCGGTAAGGTTTCTTCTTGCGGTAGTTTCGCTTCTGCTCTTCGTGGAAAAGATTGTACTTCACATAAGGAGTAATCCTTTTCTCCTGCAAATAGGCATAATTCTCTTCACTGCCGTAGCCCGCATCGGCGATCAAGACCTGCGGATCTTCACCCAACCAATGCTTTCGCTGTTCCAGGTGACCTTTCAAACAGCTGGTATCCCCCGCCCGCTGATGAATACTGAAACCAGTGATGAATTGTCCCTCTGTTCCCATCTGGATGTTGTACCCCGGCTTCAGCTGACCGTTCCTCATATGGTCTTCCTTCATCCTCATGAAGGTGGCATCTTCGTCGGTTTTTGAGAAGCTGTTCCTGCCCTGAAAGGTCTCGTTATATCGTTCATATTTCTCTTCTCTGGGAATGAAGTCCTTCTCCAGCTTCTGTTTGGCTTTTTTGAGTTTTTTGTTCTCCGGGTCTTTTTTCAGTCTCTGGTTGATCTTCTCGGCCGCCTTTTTCATCTCTTCGGCATCGATTTCCACCCCTTCCCCCACCTCCGGGTAGTCTTGATCCCCATAACGGCGGTCCTCTTCTTCCTCAATTTCCTCAATCTGATCCAGCAGCTTCCTCACCTTCTTCTTCAGGTTTGTTTGGTATTTCTCCGTGCTCTTCCGCCACACGAAACTGTAGCGGTTGGCGTTGGCTTCGATCTTGGTCCCATCCACAAAATATTTCTCCAAATCTACCAGACCCATTTCGAAAAGCTGTTCCACCACGCCATAGAATACTTCTTCCACCACCTCTTTCATCACCACGCCGCGGAACCGGTTGATTGTCCGGTGATCAGGCTGGCTCATCCCGCTCAACCACATATAATAGATATTTTCTCTCAAGGCTTTGGCGATCTTCCTTGAGGAGAAGGTTTGCTGGGTATAGGCATAGACCAGCACCTTCAGAAGCATCCGGGGATGATAGGCGCTGGTTCCCCCTCCCTTGTACTGCCTCTTCAGCGGTTCAATATTCAACCGCTCGATCATCTCATCCACCACCCGCACCAGGTGTCCTTCCGGGATCATATCTTCCAGATTGGGGGGCAGCAGCATAGCTTGTTTTGGGGTGTAGGGTTTGAAGATTTGTTTTTTCATTCCCCCATTATATTAAAAAATCAGGGGCTGTGCCAATGACTTTTGGGACAGCCCC
>CAZRUS010000069.1:0-1603 GCA_964603385.1 uncultured Anaerolineales bacterium
TTTGAGAAAGATCTGACCGGTCGAACCTACATTATCACCGGTGCCAACTCCGGTTGCGGCCTGGCCGTGACCCAGCAGCTCGTACGTCAGGGGGCCCGCGTGGTCGCCGCCTGCCGTCGTGTCGCCGCCGCGGAACAGGCTCTCGCGCACCTGGATGGGGAAAAGGGATCGGTCGAGGTCATGAGGGTGGACCTCAACAGTCTTGCATCGGTGCGCGCCTTCGTGACAACCTTTGAAAACAGCCACGACCACCTCCACGGCCTGGTCAACAACGCGGGTGTCATGCACGTACCCCGGCGGCGCACCGAAGACGGGTTCGAAAGGCACATAGGTGTCAACCATCTCGCGCACTTCCTTCTGACCGAGCTTTTGCTCCCGCGCCTCAAAGCGAGCGCGCCGAGCCGCGTAGTGTGCGTGTCGAGCGTCGCCCATTTCGGCATGCTGAACCGCCGGGGAACGATTGACATCGATGACCTGCATTTCGACCGTCGTCCCTACGACCGCTTTGCCGCCTACAACCAGTCAAAGCCGGCCATCGTCATATACGCCCGCCATCTCGCGGGAAGGCTCGATCGCACCGGGGTCAGCGCGTTCTCCACGCATCCCGGCTGGGTACGGTCCAACCTGGTCAAGCACACCGTGCCGACCTGGGTGCAGAACGGCCTGATGAAACCGTTGAGCGGATTGCTGGGGATGATGTCGGCCGAGGACGGAGCACAGACGCAACTGCATTGTCTGCTCGACGACGATGCACCCGATCATAGCGGGGCGTACTATAGTCAGATCAGTATCTTCTACTCCAACAAAAAGGACAAGGGCGGCGGCTGGCCCATGCGCTCGCCGAACCCGATGGTGTACGATGACACCCTGGCCGAACGGTTGTACACAACCAGTGCGGAATTGGTGGGGCTGAAAAGCCGGCAGCCTCAAGGATAAGCGCGTGGGAAGCCCGAAGGTGCCGTCACGTATTTTTCCTTCGAAATCGCAAAACCAAACGTCAACGTCCATCTCGTGAAATACACATCCCGCCACGATGCAGACGAGGAGGTATGATGACGGAAGTTGCCCGGCCCGAACCCCTTGAAGTACCGGACGAGATCATTGCCCGATGGCAGAAGATTATCGATATCGCGGCCGAGTTGATGAATGTTCCGGCCGCACTGATCATGCGCATCGCGCGCTCCGACATCGAGGTCTTCGTTGCCGGCTCAACCGGCGACAACCCCTACACGCCGGGCGATCGTGAGCACCTTCTCGGCTCCGGGCTGTATTGCGAAACCGTCGTCAAAACGAAACGGAAGCTGCTGGTACCCAATGCGCTGAAGGACGATGACTGGAAGAGCAACCCCGATGTCAAGCTCAACATGATATCGTATCTGGGGTTTCCGATTCTCATGCCCGACGGCACGCCGTTCGGCACGATCTGCGTGCTTGACAACAAGGAAAACCGGTACACGTCGACCTTCGAACAGCTCCTGGACCAGTTCCGGTATGCGGTGGAGTCGCATGTCGGGCTGCTATACATGAACCGCACGCTCGGCGATGAAAACAGGCGGCTCAGCGATTATATCTCCGAGATCAAGGTCCTGCGCGGCCTTCTGCC
>CAZRUS010000070.1:0-1574 GCA_964603385.1 uncultured Anaerolineales bacterium
TGTCACAGCCGTTGAGCGTATGAGTCGAGTAGTGTAGATAGGAAGGTCTGATACTTGATTCCCTTTTTAGCCGCGAATCTTTTGTACCGGTTGACTGTGTTCTTTTTCAGCTTCATGGTTACCGGAACCGTATCCTGCTTCTTCAGCATGGCCGCAATACTGTCGGGCGACGGCAGAAAGTCGTCGATAGCGACCGACTTTTCGAGTTCTTCGGCGATATCCGCCGGAGCGTTGGTATAGCCTTTAGTCTTGCTCATATCTCTTTTTCCCTTCACGCCAG
This sequence comes from uncultured Anaerolineales bacterium, assembly GCA_964603385.1. Lineage (GTDB taxonomy): Bacteria > Chloroflexota > Anaerolineae > Anaerolineales > UBA11858 > B10-G9. The sequence continues at coordinate 281 of CAZRUS010000070.1, forward strand.
AAACCGGCTCCGATTATTCGTACTTTGCTGCCTCTGATGGTAAACTGGACGGTCATTACCCGTTCTCCAACCATGCCAAGGCAGTAATAGCCCATCTCATCAGCCGAATTCTTTTCGTTGAGTCTGATTTTCCGCTTCGGGTCGAGGAAAGCCCGCATTGCTTCTTCGAACGAAATGCCGTGCTTCGCCATATTGGCGAGGTTCTTGTCTTCGTCCCATTCAAACTTCATTCGGCTGCCTACTATCAATTATACCAAAAAAAAATACGATTATCAATTAAATAATATTTACCAAAATAAATACAATGGTTTTCCCTTCAGCCGCTTTCTTCGGGGAGGCCTTTGAAGGCCGGATGGGGCCTACCTGCTCGGCTAAGCGGACCGACATCCCATCCGCTGCTTTTTCGTCGGCGGGTTCGCTGGGGTCAGAATGGATTGAATGGCTTTGATGGCAATCTGGATATTCCGCTCATTCTTACTCATCCGCCGTTCGAGTCCCTCGATAGCATATCTTAGACCGGCATCTTCAGTGAGAACCGCTCGAAGTCTCACAAACGCTAGCATGATGCGGATGCTGATATCAACGGCAACCGGTGAGTTGAGCACCGCCGAGAGCATCGAAACGCCCCGTTCGGTGAAAACACAGGGCATGTAGCGGGTGCCCCCACGTTTTGGTCTTCCAATTTGGAATCTCAAAGCGCTGAATTCATCTTCTGACAGGTGGAACATGAAATCTTCGGGAAACCGGTCAATATTGCGCTTTCCCGCCTTGTTGAGGTTCCCGGTAGTTACTTCGTACAGTGCTGCCGGGTCATGGTCGAGCATGACCTTCTTACCCCGAATCGAAAGAATTTTTGCTGCAATTACATCGGCGTCCTGCCGCGGGAGTTGGTTTATGTTCACTCCGAACCAGAGAAGGACCCTATCGGTAAACTTCCCGGCGATGACGAATCCTGTAGACCGTGACAACCCTTCGCGCGGTCATCGATGGTGTAGAGAATCCGGTAATCACCAACACGAACCCGATACCCGTCTTTTGTGCCGCACAGCTTCTTGACACCGTGCGGTCTCGGTTCTTTGTCCAGCCCATCGATGCCTTTTCTTACCGAACTATCATGCGGCGGGGAGAGCTCAAGGAATTCTTTTTTGCGCTTTGTTCTCGACTATGACGGAGGCCATACTCACGTTTTCTTCGCTTCCACTTGCTTGAGAAAGTCCTACCACTTCTTAAAGCCGGTAGCGTCTTTCCGTGCTTTTTCCAGTGCCGGAGCATCTTCAAGGTCTTCCATCTCTTC
>CAZRUS010000071.1:0-1572 GCA_964603385.1 uncultured Anaerolineales bacterium
CCCGGAAATTTCACGAAAAAGCTAGGCGAAGCCCTTTAAACCTCTGATATTCAGTCAGGTAATCGAGAATTCAGAGGAGGCTTCGCCGTGACAAAATGTAACACGCCAGCGCATCGTTTTCCAAACTGTAAACGCCGTATTGTGGAGGCCCATTTTGGGGGAGCGGACATCAGCAGCGATGGGGGTGTGCTGCTGTTGCGGGAGGCGGATGGCCGTCTGGGGCTGACGCGCCAAGCGGCGTCGGTGCTGTCCGATGACCGGCGGCCGGCGAGTTGCGCGCACGATGTGCGCAGCCTGCTGCGTCAGCGTGTGTACGCCCTGGCGTTAGGGTACGAGGATTTGAATGATCACCAGACGCTGCGGTGTGATCCGGCGTGGCAGACGGCGGTGGAGCGGGACACGCCGTTGGCGAGCAGTCCCACGTTGTGCCGCTTTGAGAACCGGGCGGACCGGGACGTGGCGTGGTCACTGCATGGGGTGTTGGTGGATCAGTTCATCGCGTCGCACACGCATCCGCCGCGGCGCTTGATTCTGGACTTTGATCCGACGGACGATGCCGTGCACGGGAAGCAGGAGGGGCGGTTCTTCCACGGGTATTACAATCACTACTGCTTTTTGCCGTTGTACGTGTACTGCGGGTCGCAGGTGCTGGTGAGTTACCTGCGGCCGAGCGGGACCGACCCGGCGCGCCACGTGTGGGCGATTCTGGCTCTTTTGGTGAAGCGGCTGCGGCGGGTGTGGCCCCAGGTGGAGATCATCTTCCGCGGGGACGGCCACATGTGCCGCTGGCGCACCCTCGCGTGGTGCGATCGCAACCACGTGGGCTACATCGTCGGGTTGGCCCGGAACAATCGGGTGGTGGCGCAGGCGCAGGCGATCATGGACCGTGCACGGGACCGCTTCATCGCGACCGGAGAGAAACAGCGGCTCTTTGGCGACATACGGTACGCTGCGCGCAGTTGGGATCACCCCCGCCGGGTGATTGCCAAGGCTGAGCACGGCCCCCAGGGGAGCAATCCCCGCTTTGTGGTCACCAATCTGGCAGGCGACGCCCAGACGCTCTACGACCACTGGTACTGCCCGCGCGGTGACATGGAGAATCGGATCAAAGAACAGCAGCTCGCTCTGTTTGCCGACCGTACCAGTTGCCATCATTGGTGGCCGAACCAGTTCCGGTTGCTGCTGTCCAGTCTGGCATACACGTTGATCGATGCCATCCGCCGCTTGGCGCTGACCGGCACGGAGTTGGCCCGCGCCCAGTGCGATACGATTCGTCTGAAATTGCTGAAGATCGGTGCGGTGGTGCTGCGCAACACGCGGCGCGTCCGGTTGATCTGCTCCCGTGGGTTCCCCTTGCAGCCGTTGTTCTTCCACGTCGCACGGCAACTTGCGCCCGGGTAAATCCGGCGTGAGTGCTGTCCCCGGCACGCAATAAACAACGGGGGTAAGGGGGCCTCTGCCCAAAAACCGCTGTCCCAACCCAATCGCACCCAATTCCCCGTCACAAAGCAACAATCACACGCCTCAACCTGAGTACAGACCCCTCACTGAACCACTCGTGAAATATCCGGG
>CAZRUS010000072.1:0-1560 GCA_964603385.1 uncultured Anaerolineales bacterium
GCGTTAGCCAGTTCGTCGAAAACCAAACTTTGGGTTTTTCACAAGATTCAAATTTAAATTCTGTACTTTACAATTCTTAAAGGTTCAAAATTGTGGCCGAAATTTCTGGTACTTCAATTGTCGTAAAATATTACGATGTCAATGTTACCATCAATTTTTCCGATATTTCGACAATATCCTCGCCTAACGAAGCATTCAAGAGATTCGTAGATGAGTTTTTCCTTGCTTTTGATTTAATTAAGCGATTGAGAAAAATGTATGATGAGACAACACCTTCTGCTGACAAGCAAGAAATTTCCGAGTTGCTTTACAGTATTGTTACCATCACAGTTGACCATTATGGTTCTATTCAGACATATTTGAGAGAAAGTAGGGAGTTTGGAGAAGATTCGGATAGGGTTCAATTTGAGGAGATTTGGGGGCCGTTTGTTCACGAACTAAGAGCACCAACAGTTGCGCTGAAAGGATATATTGATATTATCCGTCAAGGTTTGTTACCAGAACCATATGAGGAAAAAAGAAGTGAATATATAGCTCAATTTGACAGGTTTTTGGAAAATAATCTGGCAGTTTTGGTCGCGTACAAAAGACATCTTGCTGGTGAGTTTGATCTACGTCAGTATCAGGGAGATGAAATTTACGAACTAATTAGCAAAATTAAAATTGAGAATAATCAACAAAATCCTTAAAATCGGAGTACTGGCTAACAACGGCATGTTGGCCGACCCCAAGAGCCGCGCCTTTTTATGAGTGTCGCCTTGCGTGGGCAAGTTGGCGTTTATAGTTTGGTTCGGAGCGGGCGGCACATGCCGAGCGTTAGCAAGCTCGTTTTTCGTAATTAGGTCTGGAAAATCAACATTTTTTTGCCTCAAACGTTCTGTCGCCGGTGGGAACGCTAACAGCAATCTTCAACGAGTCGTTGGCGGGTGAGGGAGTCATTTCCCCGTAAAGTAAAAAGATACTAAAGCCAAACGGGTTGAATTTTATCCTTGCACGTGGTCATTGAGTTAATTGAGCCGGTGGTAAATTATCAAGGAATGATCCGATAATTACCGTCGGAATTGGACAGGAGATTTGGGTGAGGTCAAAAAGAAGCTAATCGGAGATGAAAGCCGGTCACATACTTGGTCACGGCTTATGGCCCACACGACGGGCCAACGCCGCGTCCAAGAATGTGCCGGGGAGGAGGGGAAAGATATTTCAAAAAAAGGCACCGTGCCTTCGGGCTGTCCAACGGGTTTGGCCGGTGAAGTTGGCTGAATATTGTAAGTTGTCTTGCCGGTGAAGTGCGGCACCGTGCCCGTTGTATCGCGGGGGGTTCGGTTCTTGTAGGCGATAGATTTTATGGTACTTATTATAAAGTTAAGGGAGCAGGTTGCCTGGGTTCTGATTTTGTGTTAGAGTGGGGCAGAAGTTGGGCGGAGGTTTGTCTCCGTGGGCGGCTCGCTAACAACCATTTCCACCAGACGCCAAGAGCAAGGCATTGTTTTGATAGGAGCCTTGCGTGGGGTTTTTGGTTTTGGTAGTTTGGCACGGAGCGCGCTGGTGAAATGGAGCGTT
>CAZRUS010000073.1:0-1421 GCA_964603385.1 uncultured Anaerolineales bacterium
TGTTATTTAAACTTGAAAACTGGACAGTTTAAACCTGAAAAGTGGACAGTTTAAACTTGAAAAGCGGACACCTGTTTTGACAAGCATAAAGTGATAATTTACGATTTCTCCTCCAATATAGACTGGAGGAGCCCATGGCACAGATTCATAAACGGTTCACCGATGAACAAATCAAACTTCTATTCCAGAGTTACTGTCAGGGAAAGGTTAGCAGAGCTGATTTGCAAGAAATGACAGGGATTGGTAAGTCGCGCTTCTTTGTCTTGTTGAAAGAATATCGAAGGGATCCAATACGTTTTTCAATAGCCTATCAACGGAAAACGCACCCCAGGATCTCACCAGCAGCAGAGACAGAGATCGAGAAAGCCTTGCTGCAAGAGAAGGCTGTCGTCGAAGATCCGGATCTGCCAATCTCGGGGTACAACTACTCCGCGATGAAGGATCGATTGAAAGAGAAAGGAATTCAGGTATCAGTGACAACTATTATCAATCGGGCCAAAAAGCTTGACTGTCATAAACCGCGAAAAAAGAGAAAAACACATGATCGGGAAGTGTTAACGTCCTCCATCGGAGCGCTGATCCAGCATGATGCTTCTACGCATAAATGGTCCCCCTTTGCGAAAGAGAAGTGGACTTTGATCACTTCCATCGATGACTTCAGCCGCAAGCTGCTGTACGCTGATTTTGTTCCCAGAGAGACGACCTGGGCCCATATTCAGTCGACCGAGGCCTTGATCCAGCGCTATGGGCTTCCCTTGCGGTACTATGTGGATTCCTTGCGGGTCTTTCGTTTTGTTCAAGGCAGAGACAGTGTCTGGCGCAAACATGTGCTGGAAACGGATGATGTGGATACGCAGTGGCGCAGGATGATGCGCCTGCTTGGAGTGGATGTCAGCTATGCTCTTTCTCCCCAGGCAAAAGGAAAAGTTGAAAGACCTTATCGCTGGCTGCAGGACCGCATCGTCCGAACTTGTGTTTACGAAAAACTATCCCAGAGGGATGAAGTCCGCAGTGTCTTGAAAGCTGAGCTGGACCGCTACAACAACCATCAGGTGCATTCCACCACCGGTGAGATTCCTCAAATTCGTTTTGAAAAAGCCAGGAAGTCCGGAAACAGCCTCTTCCGCAAGCTAACTTTGCCCCCGCCCTATACTTCCTCGAAAGATGTGTTCTGTCTTAGAGAAAAACGCCGGGTCAATAGCTACCGTCGAATTTCGCTGTTCAAAAATATTATTGAAGTACCTAATGTCCCGTTGATGAAATATGTTGATATCCACCTGGTCCCAGATGAAGAGAGGGATCTCATGGACATCCGCATCTGGTGGAACGCGAAAATGGTTCATTCTGTCTCCCTGCCATTGCAGGGATTCAGTGTCCACTTTTGAACTTTATAGGTGTCCAGTTTTCATCTTTGCCTAACA
>CAZRUS010000074.1:0-1391 GCA_964603385.1 uncultured Anaerolineales bacterium
TCATAATTGTATATCCTCTCTAACTCGCCGGTCTTTGATTTCCCGGCCATATTTGCTCAATACAGTTTTGACCTTCTCATTGTTGTGTGAATTTTGGATCCCAAACACAGCGGCGGCAATCGCGCTGATACCTTCGCCCCGGTCATATCGCCTCAATATGGTTCCTTCGGTGGGCGTGGGCGTGATTTCGGTCTGTGGTTGGGCCACAGGCAAAGCCAATGAGTACATAGCAAGCTGTGCTTTGCGTTCCAGGTTTGGCGTGTGTGAGGGGATGCCAACCACGCGCACGGCCTCAAAACTTGTGCCTATGCTGCATACTACCTGTTTTTTGGCGTGGTCAACTTTGCCGGTTGCATCATAGGCCGGGATGATCTCAAGGCGGGTCATTTGATCTTTGAGGGCTGCCCCTTGTTTACCCAAACCAAAGGCGTTTTTGTTGCGGCTGTGGACAATGAAATAAAGCAACAAACCACGCGCCGCAAAAACGGTTAGGGCTTGGGCTACAAAATTTTCTAACGTTCTGTTATCCAGTATGCTGCCCAAGCTTGTAAAATCTTCCAAAAAGATGGGCTGTAAGCCCATTGCATTGTAGGGCCTGCCCCTATCGGCCAACTGTTGGCGGTAGTCTGCCTCTTGCCGGATAAGGTCAAACCCGGCCACAATGCTTGAGCTATCCGGCCCAAACTTTTCACAGTTGAGATACTCGCCTACGTCAAACTTTTGGCTAACAACAACCGGTTTAATGCCCCTTTGCATCCAGTATTCAACGATGCAATGGGCTAGGGTAGTTTTGCCGGTCTGTTGATCGGCTACAATGGCAAAGCATCGCTTGGCCTGGGTCATCACTGTGAAAAAATCCAAAAAATCAGGGGTTGAGGGGTCAACGGTTGCCGGGAGTAAGTTGGCGTTGGGTTTGGGTACATAGATCGGTAACAGTTGGTTATCGCGCCAGCAGTAAGCTACATCATTATGGTTATGGGTCACAATGCTGGCGTCATTTTCCATTTTGCGGGTTTGGGCCTCATCCCGGCGGCGTTTGTGTTTGATTTGGTGTTGGGCCAGCCACAAGAGATATAATCCCCACATAAAAGCGGTAATAGCAGCAAAAGTGGTCAAAATGAATACAAGATAGGTGGATAAAACAACCACAGTGGGCCAGGCGGCTATTATTGCTATTACTACTATTACAAAACTGAAAAACCCGATAAACCAGTAAAATTTTAGCTTGAAACCGCTTTTATTCTTTTCCAGTTCGGCTATCACAACGTCCTGTTGTTTCATAGGGTTAATCCTATCGCAAATAAAACTGATACACCTATGATTGCCAGCATCGTTTTGGTTACAGCCAGCCGGGAAGGGACTGACCGGCGTTCCGGCAATACCTGATACAT
>CAZRUS010000075.1:0-1381 GCA_964603385.1 uncultured Anaerolineales bacterium
TGTAGATACCCACACTATTTCCTGCCATCAAGCCTGGTAATTCCGCATTTATTCCGCGGTAACGTATCTTGATAGTGCCGGAGTATGTTGGGTCTTTGCTTCAGAGAAAGGAAAGGGAGACAGAATGTACGCATGGCTGCTACCATATTCTGCCTCCCCCAAAGAAACCTCTTATAATATACTTCACGTTTCCGGACGATACCAAGGCGTACTTACGCAAGGGCAAGAAGGTTCAGTGCCCCAAGCCCACGAAGTGCATCTACTGCGGTATGGCTCATACGCTTGTGTGGCATGGGTGGTATGCACGACGTGAGCTGAATCCGGGGGATGAGAGAAGCTACGGTATCTTTTTCATTCATCGCCTGTTGTGCAAGAACTGTCGCAGGACAATTTCCATGCATCCGGATTTTGTTCATACCCGGAAGCGTTATCCGCTTATGCATGTGACCGTGTTCCTGACCGAGCGTTTTGTCCATGGCCGAAGCCGCTACGCCGTCTGCGGCAAACATGAGATTTCTCCCCGAACACTGCGACACTGGGAACGAGGATTCTGTTCCAATTCCGTAAGAAAACGCCTCTGCTTTTTCCGCAACGACCGCGATCCCCCGGAGACCGATTTCGCCTCGGCGTTATGTCGGTACTTCGTCACGATTGGTGAGGGGCAAAGCGAACTCGGGGCCGCCAGGGCCATGTGTCGCCTTCATGACGATTTTCGGTGTCAACTGTACTGACTGAGACGCTCGACAGGCACAGATAGAGCCTTGCTCCAACGATAACGAGCGCTCCTTGTCCCGTTATTATCCCGGCGCAACTGCCGCGGCCATTCCCGCGCTTCCTTCACCCACAGAGTTTGCCCTTACGCAATCGCACAGAAGGCCTTACTTTTTACGGTAACGCTTTCATCACCTTTTTCACGGAGGTTTGCCGTATGAACGAGATACAACGACAGCAGGTCGCGCTGTTTCGCTTCGGCGTGCTGGGGCCCCTGGTTTCCGGGGAACTTGCCCACGGGGAACTCAAGCGCAAAATCACCGAGCTCAGCTCACGACGGTATACTATCCCTTTTTCGGAGAAGACAACCATCGGCTTCGGCACCATCGAGGAATGGCTGCACAACTTCCGAAAAGACGGCATGGAGGGTCTCATGCCGAGCGTGCGTTGTGATAAGGGTGCGGTTCGAGGAGTGCGGTCTGAGCTCAAAGAGGCAATCGTGGCGATGAAATCCCAACATCCCAAACGCTCTCTTCGCGCTATACTGAACAATCTCGTGGCTACAAGGCGCATGAGACCCAATGAAATCTCAAAAACAACCGCGTATCGGCTCCTGGGTCAAGCTCTTCCTCAGCGCCCGGCAACAGTAACCGGCAAACAGCAGAAACGG
>CAZRUS010000076.1:0-1380 GCA_964603385.1 uncultured Anaerolineales bacterium
ACAGTACGAACTTCTCAAACAACAAGCCGGGACGTTGGCGGATTCGGATTGGAACGCGCTGCCCGCCCAGGCCGAAACGCACGGTCTGACGCCGCTGGTCTACACCCACCTGCCGGCCGCCGGTATTTCTGTGCCCGCCGAGGTGCAGCAGCAGTTACAAGCCCGCGCCATGCAGCACACCCACGCCAACCACGCCCGCGCCAGAACCCTGGCCGAGGTACTGGACGCGTTTCAATCCGCCGGAATCGATACGCTGGTGCTCAAAGGCACGGCCCTGGCCCATCTGGTTTACCCGCAGCCGGGACTGCGCTCCATGCGTGATGTGGATTTACTGGTCAGCAAATCGCAGGCGCGGCAGGCCCAAAGCCTGCTGGCTGAACTGGGCTTCAACGCCCCTCTCCCCGGCGATAATTTGCCCGCCAAACATTTACCCAACGCCCAACGCACCGTCGAAGGGCTGCCCGTCAGCATCGAACTGCACCACAACCTCTACACCAACGGCCCGCCCGCCGCCGAATTGGAGGCGCTGCGCCCGCGAGCCATCCCCTTCACTATCGAAAATGTAACGGCCTACGCCCTGGGTTACGAGGATATGCTCGCCCACATCTACCAACATGCGCGGATCAACATTTTGCTTGACTCGCTGCGGTTGGTCTGGATTGCCGATCTGGTCAGCCTGGCCGAAGGCTGCGCCAATGAAATTGAGTGGCGGCGCGTCAGCCCGCGCGTACTCAATGCGCTGGCCGCGTGCCACTGGCTGACCCCGCTTTCCGAAGAATTGCTGAGGACTGCCTCTCTCAAAATTGGCTCTCCCCCAAAAGGAACTGGACAGGAATTCCAGGGCTGGCCCCGTTATACTTTAGCCGCCCAACAATACAAAGGCTATGCCGCTATTTTGCGCGACACCTTTTTCCCCGCCGAGTGGTGGCTGCGTTTTTACTACGGCCTGGGTAGTGGCCCTTCGACAAAGTTCGGGATAGACCCGGCCTTGTGGTGGGCGCGGTGGGTGCGCCATCCCCTGCATATTTTGGGCTGGATGGGGCATTATCTCCGGCATTAAGAAGTCAGTAGGTCGCGCTTGCAGCGTGACCCATATTTCAAAGAAATGTCACGTTAAAAACGCGACCTGCGATAAATGTCATTGCGAGGGCATAGCCCGAAGCAATCTCCAATGCCAGGATGGAGACTGCTTCGCCTGAAGGCTCGCAGTGACATGTCGCCCCATAGTGAAATACACTCTTGACTTTTGCTATTTTGCCCTTTCTGTTTTAAGATAAGATACGTATTTAACCCGTCCGGCGAGGAGCAACAGACGATGTCTCATGCCTTACCTTACCTTACCTTACCTTACCTTACCTTACCTTACCTTACCGTCTTTGC
>CAZRUS010000077.1:0-1290 GCA_964603385.1 uncultured Anaerolineales bacterium
GTAGTTTACCAGCTTTCGCCTTTGTTGTCTCATTTAATCGATATAATGTCTAATAATGCTTTTCTGAGTTTAACTGCTCGCATATCGCTCCCGCGCAAATTAGCATCACTCAAATCCCCGTAACTCATATCACAACCATTTAAATTGGAATTCATCAACAAAACGCTAGCCAGAATAATATCACGTAAATTTGCTTCTTGTAAACGCACAGTTGCTCTACTATTAATTAAACCAGCTTCATACAAAAATTTTACGAGAATACCTCTCCTTATCCCATCTAACTGTTCTAACACGGTCAAAGTACGTACTCGGGCAATATCTCTTACATTTTTCTGTAATTCTGACTTGTCCAATTCCTCGTCTATCAACAATTCAGTCATTTTGTCAAAATAATTCTGTAGTACATTTTCTTGTAGACGGTCAGTCTCGATTTCACGCTCACTTTTTCGTACCGTTGAATTAACCCAAAAACCAACTCCAAAGAGGACGCCGGGAATAATAAGGAGTTCTAACCAATCCCAAAAAGTTTTTGCGGGTAAATATTCAACTGCATCATCTTTCAACCTAATAATCTCACCGAAGCCAGTCCAACTGGGTGCTATCCCTATGCGACCACTCCAAATAAATAATACTGTCAAAATAACAAAGATAATAAAAACTTTCGGAATAGGATTTGGATGTTCAACCTTGTTTTCTTGTACATCGTTCGACTTAAATAGAAAATGTTTAGACAGGCGGCTATTCAAAAGATACTCATATCCAGGTGGAGGAGCAGCACCTATGAACCAAACCATAAAACGTATATATAACTCGTGAAAAATTTTCTTCATAGGATGAACCCTATTGTGAGGCGAAGATGTATTAGACACCATTTGACAAATTTGGATTCAATGGTTCGGACACTTTTAGACCCAAAATTGCCTGAATTTGCCCCGAAATCCGAGTTTTTTGCAACTCAGGGGTTGAGCTAAGTTTGAAAAAACTCGAATTCGTGTAAATTTGGCTCAAAAACCATTTAATATGGGCATCAAAAGGATTATTACCTACTTTATGACAATTAAAAACTGTCCGAAGTATTGTGGATTAAAATGAAGAAATATAACGCCCACAATCAGGCGATTACGGGTTGGCGAATGTACCCACAATTACTTAAAACATTGTGGGCGCAACCACCTTCAATAAAAACCAGGATTAGTAATTCGCCTGCATTGTGATTGTTAGGGCTTATTTTGACTAAGGCTCATATGGTATTTAAGGTGAAACCAAGAAAACCGTGATAGAGTAGGAAAT
>CAZRUS010000078.1:0-1232 GCA_964603385.1 uncultured Anaerolineales bacterium
TTTTTGATGTGTAATAGTCACTATTTTGTGTAAACTTATTTCAGGACTTGACATTCCAGGTGTATTGAATATCCACTTTTTCCCATTCCTCAAATCCTTCCGGGGGAAGCTCGGTCAAACGCATCATGATCCAATCATCATCATGGTCAATTTCCTCGGCTAATTCGGACAATGTATTGAAAGCGCCAAAGACACTTCCTCTGAACAAACTAAAGCTTTGCCAGCGCCAGGGATTCTTCAATCGCCATGGTTCTTTCTCGTCCGTATCCTCTCTGGGGTTAGGATGCACCATAACACTGCGGCTGTCCACGTCACGAATTAATTCGTGAGATAAGCCTCGATTTTGATAGCCCATTGCCATTTGCATCATTTCCCGATGCGTATGGCGAGTATCTTGCAAATCTTGTAAAGCTTTGGCGTCGGCGGGGCCGTGTACCTGAGTTAACATGTCCTGTTCATCACTAAAGGCCAACTTTTGCTGTTTTCTTACGCCAAAGGCTTCCCAAGTTGCTTCGCAAATAGCCGATTGTATTTTGTCGTGATAAGGGTGGTAAATCGGTTTCCCTTTATCATTAAGCGGAACCCGGTAAATATAAACACGGCCAAATTCACCTGGATAACGAGCGCAACGTCCGGCGCGTTGCAGCACAGCATTGGCCGGAGCCAACTCGGTGTGCAGTACGTCACAGGTAATATCCAGACCAACTTCAATTACCTGGGTAGCTATGAGAATGACGCTTTCAACTTGGTATTTGTCTTTCTCTTTGCCAAACTCCCGACGAATCCATTCCTCTTTCTCGGTACGATCACCTCTATAAAATCGACTATGGAGAAGTTTTACTTCTATCCCATCCGGCTTGAGATTATTCACCGCTTCAAATAGTTCCTGTGTGCGCTGCACTGTATTGCAGATGGCAATAGAACGGAATTTTCCGTGCTGCGGGTGGTGTTGTAGAATTTGTTTGGCGGCCAACAAATCATCCACCACTTCATACCTCGACTTTTGCTTATCATAAAGTAATTTTATCGTAAAATTAACAATAAAATAGCAGCTGAGCCGGAAGTGACCCTTCCAATTCCTGGCAAGAGGGGGTATCATGATCCTAAAAAGTATAAGAGGAGGAATGCCTATGTTACCCTTGGTGGAACTTCCAGAAATTGTCCGTCATTATACGCCCTATAATGGACCCCAAAATTTGGACACGAAAAAACGGAAAAAATGTCCTATAATG
>CAZRUS010000079.1:0-1199 GCA_964603385.1 uncultured Anaerolineales bacterium
GCTCTTCCGATCTCCCTTGCACAACCCCCCAAAACCATGGTATGCTTCCTTATACCCCAAGTTCACCAATCGCACCTTGCAACAGAAGGTAATTTCTTCTGAGAAACAAGGCGCGCCGACACGTTACATGGGTGGGGTGAAACACGGCGATTGCCCTTCCCGCGGTGTCACCCTCGAAAACCTCTCGTGGACGCCGGAAATGTACCAGCCGATTGCTCTTCACACACGGGAAACTCCTTCCGAGAGGGCTCCGGGTGTATGAAAGGTTCCCGCGGACAGCAAAGCGCGAAGCAAGCAGGCGACCTGCACCGCCCGGCGGCACCGCGGCATGAAAACTCACCTTCCGAACCCGGGCAACCACGGCTCCGGAAGGCCGAGCAACAGTTGCGCGCCGTGCTCGACGCATCGCTCGCGGCCATCGTGTTCCTCGACCGTGACGGGTATGTACTCGACTGCAACGAACCCTACGCCGCTCGTTTCGGCCTCTCACGCGACGAAATACTCAACACGTGTGTCTGGGGACGTCACCCCGAGGATGTCGAGCGGCAAAGCCGGGCCTTGATGGCCGAAGTATTCAACACCGGCACACCGATACTTCGTGAGGACAAAAGCGACAGTGTATGGAACCGCTACCGTATCGCACCGGCCTCCCGGACTCCGGAGGGCAGAGTGGCCTCCGTGGTGGTTGAAGCACTCGACATTACGGAGTTCAAGCATCGGGAGAACCGGTTGCGGGAGACCGAAGAACGCCTGAGAATCTCCTTCGACACCGATCTGGTCGCCATGGCGGTCAGTCGAAGGCGTGACGGGATGTACCTCGAAGCCACTCCCGGTTTTCTCAAGATATCGGGGTACAGCCGCGAGGAGGTTGTCGGTCACACCTCCCGTGAATTGAAGTTCTTCTCCGCTCCGCAGCGCCGCGCGATGCTCGAAGACCTCGAGAAAGAGGGACGATTGCACAACCGCGAAATGACCTTCCCGCGCAAGGACGGCGAGCCCCGGACGATCCTCTTCTCGATCGGTTCGATCTCCGTTGCCGATGAAGACTGTCTGCTGGCCACCATGGTGGATATCACCGAACAGAAGACCACCGAACGAATGCTGCGCGAAAGCGAAATCCGCTTCCGGGAACTCGCCGAGCTGCTGCCTGAGGTTGTGTTCGAGGCAGACCAGAACAATCGACTGACCTTTGCCAACCG
>CAZRUS010000080.1:0-1187 GCA_964603385.1 uncultured Anaerolineales bacterium
GAACACATACTGGCACAATATGGACCTTTCCGTCGTGATTCCGGTGCGGAATGAGGCGCGGGGTTTGCAGGCTCGGGCGGGGGAGACTGTCGAGACGCTCGAACCGAGGGGTGCGCGCTTTGAGGTCGTGTTTGTGGATGATCACTCGACCGACGATACCGCGGTGGTGGTTGAGCGGTTGTCGAGACAGGATTCCCGGGTGAGGCTCTGTACGCTCCACGGCGAGCGGGGCAAGGATGCGGCGTTGATTTGTGGGATGCGGCGGAGTCGGGGTGAAATCCTGATCACCATGGACGGCGACGGGCAGAACGACCCGCGTGATATACCGCGGTTGCTTGATACGCTGCACGAGTGCGATATGGTGTGCGGGATTCGACGCGGGAGGAAGGCGGGCCTTCACAGGAGAGCCTCATCGTGGATCGCCAATCGCGTGCGCGATGCGGTGACGGGAGACAGCATCGGGGATGCCGGCTGTGCGCTGCGCGCCATGCGGAGACCCTGCGCGGAGTGGCTTTGCCGGCTCGATCCGCGGCTTTTCGACGCGGCGCATTACTTCTATCCAACCCTGGCCCGCGGGCACGGTTTCGTGGTGCGGCAGATTCCCGTGAGCGATCGACCGAGACGATACGGGAAATCGAAATTTGCCGCTGTTCGGGGACGCATGATCAGTGGGCTGCGGGCCTGTTGGCGGGAGAGAGGGATGGTGAGAGAGGGGGGAGTGGATTGAGGCTTTTATGTGAGGTTGCTTCGGTGTGGGGGCAAAGAAGAGCCGAGAGCCGAAGGACGAGGACCAGGACGAGGACGAGAGTTGTGGGGGTTGATGGATGGCATGCCGTCGGGATGTACCGTAGGATCGGGTGGGGATCTGAGATTCGCGAGAGCCAGGCGGCAAGCGGAGTAGTAGACAATCGTCCTCGTCCGTCGTCCCTCGTCCTCGTATTTTCGTCTTGTATGGTCTTGTATTCCGATCGGCGTCGTGGCTGACGGCGGGCGTGGGGATGATGACTTTGGGGTCGGCGGGTTGAGGAGGGATTCAGTGCTTTTCGACGCAGATTCCGGTGGTTGTAGTTTTGGGCAAGGAAGAGCCGAAGGACGAGGACGAGAGTGGTGGGGGTTGATGGATGCTATGCCGTCGGGATGTACCGTTGGATCGGGTGGGGATCTGAGATTCGCGAGAGCCAGGCGGC
>CAZRUS010000081.1:0-1183 GCA_964603385.1 uncultured Anaerolineales bacterium
CGTCGGGCGAGAACTCGAGATTCGACAAGCTATTGGACGTGAAGGTATTGAATATGCTGGTTGTATCCGTGATGAGTTCCACAACACCTGGTTTAACTGATGACTCGCCGAAGGCAATCAACCAGAGTGTCCTTCGTTGGTCGATCAAGGTGTCGCGAACCTCAAGAAAGCCTGCATGGTCCATCGTCTGAAGCGCCTTGTCG
Organism: uncultured Anaerolineales bacterium; assembly: GCA_964603385.1. GTDB lineage: Bacteria > Chloroflexota > Anaerolineae > Anaerolineales > UBA11858 > B10-G9. Next base: position 204 of record CAZRUS010000081.1, read on the forward strand.
TAGGCTTCCCAATCAGGTTCCTTGCCGGTCTCGACAACTAGTGCCATGTCCAACCGCGGATGAACGAGTATCTGGGTTGGACGCCTGAACCGGTCCCGGTTGTCATTGAAGGTCTTCGCCAAGGCGTGGTCCTCCACCTCGAATTCAAGGTTTCTAGATACCAACATTTTACTGTCGGGTCGAAAGAAATGAGTCGTTCCGTGTGCATAGCCCCAGGGCGGAGTGTACGCCACAGAACTTGGACCCGCGTCAAATGTCGAGCGAGTGAAGAAGGTGTCGTCATCAAAATAAATGACTTTCAAAGATTCACGCTTACCCTTCAGGTGACACTTGGTTAGCTGGAGAATGAAAACAGCGTCCGTGGTGTCGGCCACGACCCATCGGGAGATACTCACGCCAAAATCGTTGCTTAGCGTGAAATAGCTATGCTTGTGCTTTGGAATGTCGAAAAGGACCAGTCCCCTGCCATCGATATAGGCAATAGAATCGGAAGAGAACTTTGGAAGGAACTCAATGGCTCCACCTGCGAGCGACCGTGGTATTACCGCGGATATTCGCAGACACAGGTCGTTCTCCTGGAATGTGAGTAAGCTGAGTGCTCGTTTGGGATGCACACTCACGACACTGTTATCGTACGCACACGGACCGATGCTTCGCACGACATGTCTGGTTGAAACCGATCTGCAATTAAGTGTCGGCCGGCCAAGAGCATTGACAATGAGGGGATTAGTCCTTTGCTCTCGGGAGGAACATGCCACAAGAAGGCAAACAAACGGCAACTGCAAGCGGCGAAGCTTCTGGATCATTCAAGATGCCTCCTTGCGTGTATCACCTCGTCTGATGCCGCTTTAATCCGCCTATGTCCACTTTCCATTTCTGGCTTTTTTCCTCCAAGGCGATCAAGACCCGAATAGATATTGTCAAGCCTCACCTCATTCCCCAAATCATAAAACTCAAACGGATTCACCAGCGTAAACCGC
>CAZRUS010000082.1:0-1171 GCA_964603385.1 uncultured Anaerolineales bacterium
CCGGCTGGTGATCTCATTTGGAGCGCTCCACGATTTATATGATCCTGCTGTCGTGTTTGAGCCTGATCCTCTCTTTTTATCACGGGACCAGGTGACGCTTTCGCAGGAGGCGCTGTCCGATCGATACGTCTCCGGGCTTCGGTTGAGCGCGGACATGAGATCGGTGCTGTCGGTAAGAGAGTGGACGCCCGACTGAAAAAAGTGTGAAAAAAACGTGACAGCAAAGTGTATATTGCAGGGCAGGGTGGACTTTACCTTAAGGGGCTAATCATGACAAAAGCGTTGATGTGTGTGACCGGATGTCTGCTGATGGTGTGCGCGATACTTGCCGCGGACGGTGACTTTGATTTTCGCAAGGTGCGATGGGGCATGAGCAAGGCTGAGGTTATCGCTTCAGAGGAGCATGAGTTTAAGATTGTTCCAGGATCAGGAGGAGAAGGACTCATCTCAAAAAAGAAGCACAGGGTAGCTAACCTCGATGCCCTGATAGCCTACGTCTTTGCTGAGGACAAGCTCATTCGTGCGGTATACTTGTTTCAAGAGGTGCACACCAACCGCAACGACTACATCATGGATTTTAAGAACGTGAAAGAGTTGCTCACCAAGAAGTACGGGGAGCCTGTGGAGGACACAGTCCTCTGGAGAAGTGATCTTTTTAAGAATGACTATGACCAGTGGGGCACGGCGACCAGTATTGGACACACGTACTTCTATAGTCAGTGGGACGCCGGAGAGACTTTCGTGGTTACTTCGCTGTCTGGTGAGAACTATGAGATCACCTGTAAACTTGAGTACTCGAGCAAAGATCTGGCGGAATTAGGGAGGAAGAAGGACGAGGAATCAGCGATGGAGGGACTGTAGAAGAAGCCATGAAATTTCCAAGGATCCCAGGTAAGATCGTATCCCGATACGTCTCCGAGAACGTAATGGGTGCAGTCTTACAAGCTTTGAGAGACAGTGACTGTCACGCCCTTCGGCAACAGGTTTCCAGTCCGATACTGGACCGTTACAGGCTTGGGTGCACATCGAGGGTCCACCGGATCACGAAAACCTGAAGAAAATCAATATGCCCCAGCACGCCCCCTTGCACGCCCGCAATACCACCGGGTAGCAGCGAGAAACATCCACGGAGGGTACGTAACCCCCGGCATGGGCGTGTCGGTAAACCGCC
>CAZRUS010000083.1:0-1145 GCA_964603385.1 uncultured Anaerolineales bacterium
TGCCTCGCCAAGCTTCATGCGACCGGTCAGCACCTTCCTGAGGTCTCTGAGCTTTCCCGCATTCTGCTTTCTGCAGGCCATGTACAGGTCCTGTCTGGCATCGCTCGGAGAAAGATACTCCTTACGGGTCAGTGCCAGGTCGTTTTCAAACATGTGCTCGGTGATAAAGCCCCGCAGTTCGCGCTCAATCGCAATCTCATCGTCAGGTTGCAGCTCGGGCGCGAAATTCTCGGTCAATAGCTGCTCTCCCGCAATCCGTTTGATGAGTTCATTGCGGGCTTCCACCAGGCTCTTCTTACGCTTCACGAACGCGTGGATCTGCTCGTAGTTGTCCGTTACATAACGATTGAACCCCTTCCCGTCCAAAAAGACTTCGTCGTTTCTGGTCGCCAGGGTTCGATCGTCGGGCACGACAAGTTCGGCGAAAGTATAGGAAATTCGCTCCGGAGTCAGCTCCATGCCGGCTTCCATCCGGACGCGGTAGGACTCCGTTTGCTTTACCATGTTCCAGTAGGCGTCCATGTCCAGATACCTGACCGGTACCCTTCGCGCCTTCATGCTCAGCCATGTGTCGAAGATATGCTTGCGGGATGAAGCTTTCTTGCTGATAACCGGAAGTTCCGGGGTATTTGCTCGAGCGTCATCCATACGCGCGGCTTTGCCGAAGAAGCTTCGATAAAGCTTGTCGCGGTCGGTGCCGCGTTCCCTGAGCACCGCATCTCCTTTCAGCTTTTCCACGGCCTGGTCGGGCAATTCAAAGCCATTCTCGTCCATCACCGCCTTGATTTCCTGTGCCGTATAGGTTTGTTTGCCGATTTCGATTATCGCCTGGTTGGCGAAGAGCATCGACGTTACTGCCGCACACACCATTGCCGCGCGCGCGCCGGTTTTCAACGTAATCATGATCGTTCTCCTCTCAGGAATGCGTGAATCCATCGGAATCAGTCAACGTGTGCCCAGTCGATATCCCAGTTGTCGGTCTCGTTCCTCTTTCTGTCGGGGCGGTGCATGAAGTACGACCTGTAATCATCCTCGTAGTCCCAGTTTGGATTCAGGCCGAACGCATGCAACCCATACGGCGCCCCGGCCGTCGAGCCGAAGTTGCCTTTCTGGTAAAACCAGGGCTTCCCGCTGTCGTCAGTGGA
>CAZRUS010000084.1:0-1128 GCA_964603385.1 uncultured Anaerolineales bacterium
AACAGTTCCAAAGCCACAAACCGGAAAACAAAAAACAACGAAAACGGCTAACGCCTGAGTTCAAGCGATTGGCAAGGGTGGCGAGGTTACACCGCTTGAATGTGCCTTTGATGGCTTGATACGATTGATTAAAAACCGAGCTTGCCAATTCGCTTGCAACGATTTGTTAGGTTTTGGCTTGGCCTTGAAACCTGTGTTTGCAATGATACGCCCACTTTACCCCAATTACCAGCACCTTTCAAATTTAAAGACTCCTACGGCGGAAAGCGGCACGGTGCTGTGGTTGTGGGCAAAATTAACTTTGCCTTTGCTCAACTTTGCCGGCAAAGCCATCCCCAATTAAATGAAGGCACGGTGCCTTTTCTTTTGATTTGTTTTTTGCCCCAATCCAGCGCACTTTTGCGACCAGCGTTTGCGGAATGCTTTTCTCCGCAATAAGCGGGCGCAAAGGTGCGCCAATTACAATCTTAAATTGAGTCACGGAGTTGGTTGCCAAGATAGGATCTTCCGTTATGCAAGACGAATAGCCAATCTTTAGCTCGTGTGATGCCTACATAAAATAGCCTCTTGTTTTGCTCTTGTCTTTCTATATCCCTAGTATTTAAAGACTCTGCCCCTACAATGATAATTGCTTCACGTTCTTGACCCTTACTACTATGCAAAGTACCTATTAATACTCGGTCACGTTGTTGAATTCGCTCTCTCATATCTTCTAAAGAATAGTTAGCTAATTGACCATCTGGTTTTAATACCTCTTGGAGAATTTCATATTCTTCTAAATCGTCTGGTCGCAATAATCCGTAGCTTCTGAGTAAATATTCTAAATTAATAGCTTTATCAAAGCTTTGTAACCAACTAAATGCTGAGCCACTATATTTCTTTGCCTCAGAAAGAGCTATAAATAGATTAACTTTGTGGATGAAAGATGATGCATTTTCTCTTGAGAGTCCTTGAGAAATTAGAAGAGTCCTCCAAAACTCGCACAGTTCCAAGAAATTAACTTCATCAGTACCATCAGATATGCTGTATATAACCAGTTTTTCGATCCACTCAATTAAAGGCTTGCGAGAGTCATTGAACTTCCCCCGGTTTAGTAGACAAGAAGAAAAACGAGTATACTAAGAACCG
>CAZRUS010000085.1:0-1069 GCA_964603385.1 uncultured Anaerolineales bacterium
TAATCTTCCAGCCGGGTTTGCCACTGGCCGGGTTGCGGGCAGCGCACGTGAGTGGCCACCAGTTCCACCCCGCAGTAGAGTTCGACCATCTGTTCACTGACGTAAGCATCGAGGCTCTGGCCGACGTAACGATAGGGGGCTGAGTAGTAACTGCCGTCCAGGACCACGTGACAATCCGGGTGGACTTTGACCGGCTTGATCTGGTGCAGGGTGAAGGGCGTCTCCGGTAAGGAGTGCAAAGCGGGGTGTTCATAGTCGGCAAACAGCCGCAGCGGGGCTTGCCGGGTGGTGCCGTGGGTGCGCACCCCGGCCACTTCCCGCACCCAGACCCACAACCGTTGGTTGGCGGTATTGATGTCGACAAACTCCTGCCCGGCCAGGAAGTTGCGCTGCACATACTGCACCCCGTTCTCGACTTTACCCTTGTGCCGGGGCGTGCGGGGTTTGGTGGGACTGATCACAAAGCCATAGTGCAAGGCCAACCGCCGGTAGGCTTCCCCCAACACCGGGTCATAGACCAGGGCCTGCACTACCGCCGCTTTCAGATTGTCCGGCACCACTCGTTTGGGGACCCCGCCAAAGCTTTCAAAGGCGCGGCGGTGTAAGGCCAGCCAGGCCGGCACTTTCTGGTCGAAGGTGAACTCGGCATATTGGTGGCGGCTGTAGCTCAGGGTGGCCACAAACACATAAGCCGGTCGCAGCCGCCCGGTGTGCGGGTCGAACAATTGGCCGGCATTGGTGAAATCCACCTGGAGTTCTTCGCCCGGGGTGGTCTGCACCCGCACAAAGACGTCCGGCTCCACCGGTCGCAGCCGGTGGACAAAACGGCGCACTGCCGAGTAACTGCCCTGGTAGCCATAGTTCTCTTGCAGTCGCTGCCGGATGGCCGTCATCTCCACACCCTGATCCAACAATTGCTCGACCACCTCTTGATACGCGGCCAGGCTCGAGATCATTTGCGGCGGCTCAGATACCGGCCCCAGCGCGGCCAACAGTGTGGCCAATTCCGGTAAAGGCTGCCCCGGATCCAGATAGCCCTGGGCCTCAGCCCACACTTTGTACTTGTGTA
>CAZRUS010000086.1:0-1009 GCA_964603385.1 uncultured Anaerolineales bacterium
GAGGGGTGAGAGTAGAAATCCGAATCTCAAACAGCCCCCAGAGGCCGGTTATGCTGGCCGGTAGTCCGCTGACGCTTACGCAAGGCAAGGGTTGACCGGTGGCCACCTGCGGCAGGCTCAAGGCCAGCCCACGGACGCGACTGTTTTCCAAAGTCAGAACCTCGGCACCCGCCAGAGTACCCAAATCCCGTAGAGAAAAAACACAGCGATTGTTTTCGGTGCCATCCGGCCACTTCAAGTTCCACCATGAACGCTTGCGGCTGGCCACCCCACCATGGGAATTGAGATAGCCCACAGTCATCCGTTCCACCCAGTGAGGCAGCGGATGAGAGCGCAAACGTTCAGCCGCCTGCACATCCGGTTCTTCGGAAATGCCATAGATGGCGGAGGCCTCGCGCACCTGCTGAATTTCATCGCGAAGGCGAGCCACCGTGTGATCGACGGAGGTTTCGATACCGTCCGGGTTAAGGATGGCCGAGGCGAACACATCCTCGAACAGCTCACCGGCCTGGGCGGAGTCGAGCACGTCGCCGGTCTTGTCGATACCGAACTCGTCGAAGATCACCGCGAGCTTCTGCTCCAGCACCTCGCGGACCCGGAACTCGACCGAGTGCTCAAACACGAAGTTGATTGCCCGCACCTTCTTGGGCTGCCCGATACGATCCACGCGGCCGATTCGCTGCTCCAGCCGCATCGGGTTCCAGGGGATGTCGTAGTTGATGATGACATGGGCGAACTGCAGGTTCAGACCCTCACCACCCGCATCGGTGGAAACCAGCACACGGTGCGATTTGCGGAAGGCATCCTGGGCTGCCCCGCGTTCCTCCATATCCATGGAGCCGTTCAGGGTGACGACCGAGATGCCACGGGCTTCCAGAAACTCCTTCAGCATCTGCTGGGTGGGCACGAACTCGGTGAAGATCAACACCTTCAGGTCCGGCTCGTTTTCCTCGGCCTGCAGCTCGTAGATCCACTCGATCAAGGCCTCGGCCTTGGCGTCCGGACCAGC
>CAZRUS010000087.1:0-1007 GCA_964603385.1 uncultured Anaerolineales bacterium
TTATAGGACATTTTTTCCGTTTTTTCGTGTCCAAATTTTGGGGTCCATTATATTGTTATTCACGATATGATTTTAGAATAGAACTTACAGAATATAGGTTCCTCACATGATAATTTCCAGTGTCTCAGTCAAACTTCCGTTTCAATAGGTTCTATTGATTATTTTTCGACAATTGAATATCAAAGTAGTATGAGGTGTTTAGTTGGGAGGAAAGCAATATGGTGACACGATTGACTATCATAGGATGTCTGTTTATTTCTTTGTTGGGTTTATATTTCCTTCAAAACAACCAGATTTTAGATGCCCAAACGTTAGATAGTGATTCATCAGGTAATTTAAATAGCTTCACAGAGAATATCCTATTCGCCAATACTTATAAAACCAATAGTCCCCCAAAGGCTATTTTTGGGCAAATGCCACTGTACTTTGTTGAGAATCGAGGACAACTTGATAATCATGTGGCTTACTATATTCAGGGTGAAGATAAAACGCTGTACTTCACACCAAAGGGTGTTACTTTTGCTTTAGCTGGTAGATCGGCATTTAGTGAGAGACAACTCAATCAAGATAATGCCCAACGGTGGAGCGTTAAACTTGACTTTGTTGATGCTAATCCCGATGTCCAACCGATAGGTCAAGAGCAAGCAAAGGCAACGATATCCTACTTCAAAAATACGCCTGATCAATGGCAGACTGGCTTGGCGACCTACACTAAACTAGTTTACCCCAACTTGTGGCCTGGTATTGATTTGGTCTTCTATGGAACGGTCAACAAACTCAAATACGAGTTCATTATTAAACCAGGTGCTGACCCGAATCAAATCAGGTTGGCCTACAGAGGCGTGACTTCTGTTAACTTAAACGCTGCTGGTCAGTTAGAAGTGTTTACTCCTTTTGGTAGTTTTTTTGATGATACCCCTATTGCCTACCAAGATATTGAACAAGCTCGCATTCTATAATGGACCCCAAAATTTGGACACGAAAAAACGGAAAAAATGTCCTATAAT